>NZ_JACJSG010000001.1 GCF_014697625.1 Anabaena azotica FACHB-119
AGAACAGCTATGTCTTATCGATTTTTTGATTGGTTGACTCTCAACCGTGACGTGTTTGCTGCTTACAAAGCTAGTTTGGGCTTTATTTGGGCTTAATTTTTGTTTAAGTCCCGTTAAGAGATGACTTAAAAGGCTGAAAATGTCCTGAAGCATTATCAGCAAATTTAGTTTTATTTAGAGCATCTCCTCCTTTCTTAGCAAGATATACCACCCATGCCATTTTATTCATCACTTTCAAGAAATGGGATTTCTGCTAATTCTCTTCCACTACACAAAGCCTCAATTGCATCAATACCTGAATCCCCAACAAAGACCAGAAAATCATCATAACCTGCATAAACTTGACCTTCAGGAGTCATCATCAAAATCATGTAGCCTCGATTAGATTCACCAATAACACAGAGTGGAACACCAATACGGTCACTATAATCTTGTACCCTCTCAGGATAAATATTTCCTACTGCTTGTGGAACATTAAAGTGAAAATCATCTTCTAATTGAGGAACTCGTTTATGAGGATATTTGACATGAAGACCTCCAAAACAACTCAAAAATTTCATAACATTAGGATAGATTGAATAACCTTCTGATTCTAAAATCTCCTTGTATTCACTTGTATCTATGTTTCGTGATTCATGCCATTCGGCTTGCTCAAGTAATCTCGTTGTTTCTTCAGAAAAAACTGCCATATTTAACTTCAATCCTTATTTGCTAGATTGGGGTATGTCACTGGTAATCGTTGCCCCCTCAGTTGTGATTTGACAATTTGCACATCGAGAAAAGGCTTCACCCGTTTGAGTTCTAACAGTATGAACTTCCAGGTTCGTTATTTTAGCACCGTCAAGTAAAGCCTGATTAACTGCCTTAAATTCAGCACAATTGTTTACTGGCCAAGTTTCAAGACTGGGGTTTGGCATACGAGCTTGAAGTAAAGGATGGATTGTTTGAGGATATGGTCTTCCACTCGTGGCATAATAAACCTTACCAGTTGATACATCTACTACCGCAGAAGTAGCAGTAGGTATTTTTTTCTTTGGTAACGAACTACGAAGTTCAGACGCTTTTGTTTCAGCCGCAGATTTAGCTTTCCCACTATTGATTTTCTGCCTCGTTGTCTTCAACTGTTGACGTTCTTTCAACCACTGCATTAAAGGTTTTTCGCCAACAGTTTGAGCAAATTTAGTTTTACTAAAAGCATCTGCTCCTTTCTTAGCAAGATATGCTACCAATGCCAGCAAAATTGCATCTACTAAGCTTCCTAAAGCTTCTGCTAAACTCTTAGCTGCCTCCTCAAGTTTTTTCCGATCACCATTAGCAGTCCAGGCAAGTGTAATAAATTGACCCAACTGTGATAATAGATTACTAGCAATGCCAAAAACGGCTTCTACAAGCATCTTTAAACCATAAATTTCCAGAATTAGAAGCCCAACTTCAAATCCTATTTCTGCTCCAGGTATTGCACCTACACCACCAGCAAACGCACCAATTAAAGCTCCAACAGCAGTGCTTCCTGCTAAGATGATTGCCGCCTCTTTCGCAAACTTTATTAATCCCTCTAGCAGTCCTTTTGCACTGTTAGCAACGTGTCTGGCAATAGCATCAGGAATATACTGACTCGAAAGTTGACAAGCTAACTTAAAATCTTCAATTTTTTGGTCTATTTTCTTTAGGGTTCGGGATACTTCACCTGTAACTGTTCCACTCCCCACATCCATTCTTGCTGCTACACCAAAACTAGGAATCCATAAATCTACATCTGCAATTAGTTCAGTATTTGCGGCATCTCTCCCAGGAATAACAGCATTAGCTAATCCACCAGGCTTTACTTTAAACGCTTCTGGTTTATTAAAAGCTCGAATTGCATTGATAAAATGATTAATATTTTGATCTGGTGTGCTTTCGTTTCCTTGAATCCCATATATTCTTTTGACTAGATGCCAAAAGTTTTCACCGGATTTTACTTTGATCAGACTCAGCGCCGGATCTTGTTGAATAAGATTAGATGGTGGCAGATGTATTTTTGGCGCAAAAACATAACCAGTTTTTCCCAAAACAGCAATCTTCAGCCAACCTGATTGAGGAGTAGAATCATCTAAGGTGTAAACTCTTTGACCAAATTTTAATTGAGCTAGAGATGCTGATTGTTGCTCAGGTTTTTCGCGTAAATTTAGACCTTCTTCCCGAACAAATGCTACTTTATTACCAATATTTTCAGAGTGATTACTTTTGGCCAATTGCAGGGGTGTATTTTGACGCTGAATATTACCTGTTTGCTGTACCACATGAGTTAATTCATGCGCCGTCAATTCATTGGCTTCCTGCTCATACTTATCCCCTGGCTCTCCTACCGTTAGCTTTGCTTGGGGACGACGAAAAGATATGCGGCTGATGTCATGGGGGAGAGGTTTTTTTTGAATGGTAAGTTGTTCTAAGGAACCCTCATCAACAGATTGTACTTCTTGCTTTTCGGTTGCGGTTTGAACAACATTATTTGTTGATAAACCAAAGCCCCGTGTTGGGTTTGCCAGAGTCGGAGTTGTCGGCGAGACAAGCGACGGCTGAGAAAAATCTGATGCGGTTGCTTTCTTACGGGCAAAGGTACGATCGTTCATTTCTTCCTCCATTCACAGCCCAGACGGAGCTTATCTTTGTTTAGATGATTTTATAATATGTTAGACAGTGATCGCTATCGACTAAAGTCTAAGTTTGTTCTAGCAATATTAATCTCAAGCAGAAATTGCTCTACTACTCTCATAGGAGTAATGATTCCCAAGCCCCATCGAAAGGACATTACCATCTGGGGTATAGAGTAACCAATGCTCGTAATCTTGAGAGTAAATTGCAAACACTCTTAGTACCACCTGCTGTTCAAAGGTAAAAACCGCATCACAGGCAGGGGATAATAATTCAATAGAATGCAAAGTTAGATTTTCTAAACAATGAATTGCTGTTTCTAATTTTTTGGTTAATTTGATGGCAGGCTTGGCTGCTTATACTTATTTGCCTAAAAAACCATCTATTGATATTTATCCAAAAGACTTGCCTGCTCTACCTCCTGCCATTTTTTAGCTCCGTCGAACTCACGTTGGTTTAGGATGGCTGTGGCTACGGCTGATGATTTTGGGTGTAAAGCGAAAATAATTTTATCAGTTGCAATATTACAGATGATGTCTCATAAAAAGATAATTTAAGAGCCTAACTCACCACCATATAATTAATAGCTACCTGTTCCTTTATTTATACCGAACTCAGGTTACTATAGTTTTTATTTAAGCTATTATTTTATTCTCTTGTGGAGATACAAAAGCTAAAATAATATCTTCTTCTGCAATACCTTGTGCAATTAAATCTTGAGTAATTCCTGATTCTATTCCATCATATTCAATAATTACTTTTTCTCCTGATAAAATTAGGTAAATTAGATTACCTCTAACTCGTTTACCTCTGTCCCATCCTGTCTGCATCAGGGCATACCTATCTTGAGACTCATCAAAAATAGTATCTAACCTGATGTTGCCATGAGATGGTCTTAATTTTGAGTATTGAGTGACTACTTCCTTAACTATTTGACGGTAAAAGTTTAGTTTATCCATTTTGTTGTTTCCGCTTTTTGCAAATTTATAATAATCATTAGTGGGTGTTTGATGAATTATCTGGTGGTAATATTAATCTTTCTGCTTCCGCCTGCTGCATTTCGGCTACCATCTGTTGGCTACGACGTAAATATGCGACAAATAATAAAATTGTAAAACCGATGATGGCAAGACCAAGGACACCATCGCTAAAGGTGTTGTATGAACCGTGTAACACCGCAGCTAAGGACACGCCAATAAAGATAATTTGTCGTTGTCGAGAAGGGTTAATTGCTGCTAGTCCGAGAAAGTAGCCGACGATTCCGGCTAAGATGGCATGGAACAAGGGGAGTGAGACGAAGCGAATGGTGTTTGCCAAAATATATGAACCGAAACCAGATTGACCTCTGGCTAAGTTGAAAGCATATAGTATGGAGTATGAACCACCTTCGGCGATCGCAAATCCTAATCCTGACATAGCACCATAAAATGCGCCTGTCAATGGTTCAGTTAATTTTCTAGGACGCAGCAAAAATAAATACACTGGTAAGGCTTTACAAGTTTCTTCTAATACTCCCACGCCGAGAACAAAGCCGATTAACTGGGGAATAATCCCCAAATTCGATTCTGTCGCCGCGTAAAGTAGCTGGAATAAGGGAAATTGCTGAATTGACAGGAGTAAAGGAATACCAATAATTGCTGTGAAGAAAACACACTTTAGCGTCTCGCGCCAAGAAAACCAAGTGGGTTTGATTAAGTTGTATAAAACTACGCCCCAAATACTGGCGTAGTAGATCCCTAATATCCAAGCTGTTTGTTCTAAATTGGCGGGGTTGGCAATTAAGCCGATAACTAGCGGAAATAGTCCAAAAAATAACAATAGTTTTACCGTATTACTGCTATACAGTTCGGCACTAAACACATCTTGATAAGGAATGAGTGAAGCAAGTTTAAACGTCCGTAGGGTGGCTATAAAGGTGGCTGTTTTCGCCTGCTGCTTTACCAGAATGAACATTTCTTCCCAGTCGGGGAAGGGTTCATTAGGTCTACGGCCATAAACCCGTACAGTATTAATTAATCTTGGTTGCCAAGTCGAAAGTTCCTGACGAATAAATGCCATAGATGAGGCTTGATCAGGAATCTGCTCAGATTCTAAGATTAATTGTAAACAACCATCCTCAAGACTAGCTTTGGCAATAATGCCCTGTGGTTGAAAATAGAGATTCATCAACCAGGCGATCGCATTTATATCGCCTTGTTTAGCAAATTGTAAATAGTCGTTGGTCATTGGTCATTAGTTATTAGTAAGTAGAGACGCGATTAATCGCGTCTGTACAGTCCACAGTCCACCCCACCCATTACCTTAGTTTTAACTCGTTATAAGCATATAAGACTGTAACCTAGATTGGAAAACCACTGACAACTGACCACTGACAAATAAAAACTGACACACAAAGCGCATTGACGCTCCCACAACTTGAAGTCGTGGGATTCTTGCTTCATTCAGCCGACTTACTTAAAGGAGTTTCCCCACTTAAGCAGAGGTCGTTCTGTCCACAAGCTTTAGATTCCGTCCGCCCGACGGTACTTTTTAGTCCTTTATTCAAAATCATAATTGCTGCATTGTGGTCACGGTGCATAACTGTCCCACAAGAATGACATTTATGGGTGCGAGTGGACAAAGATTTTTTAACTCGTGTCCCACAAACAGAACAATCTTGAGATGTGTAGTGTGGTGCAACTGCTATTACCCAAGTGTCAAAAACTTTGGCGTAGTAGTCCACCCAATCAGTGAACAATGACCACGAGGCATCGCTAATAGATTTAGCTAAATGATGGTTTTTAACCAGATTTTTTACCTGCAAGTCCTCATAAACTACCAAGTCGTTTGACTGGACTAGAGTTCTTGCTGTCTTCACAGCAAAATCTTTCCTCTGTCTACTTACCTTGAGGTGCTTTTTAGCTAGTTTTTTAACAGCATGGGCGCGATTAGAAGAACTTTTTTTACATTTAGAAGCCAGGCGTTGTTTACGTTTCAAAGACTTCTCGGATTTACGCAGAAGTCTAGGGTTTTCGACTATTTTACCATCAGAATCAGTGTAGAAAAATTCAAGCCCTAAATCAATTCCTACTTGCTTACCATTATGTTGATGAGTAAGCGTGCGTTCTACATCAACACAAAATTGGCAATAATAACCGTCAGCACGTTTAAGTATTCTTACTCGCTTAATCTGTTGGATAGAGTAGAAACTTAAGTTACGAGTACCAACTAATTTCAGCCTACCAATATTAAAACCATCACTAAATGAGATGTATTTTCTATCATTAGAAAGCTGCCAACCACTGGTTTTGTACTCTACAGAATGACCACGTTTTTTAAATCGTGGAAATCCTTTCTTAAGAGGTTTCTTGGCTTTACAATTATCGTAGAAACGTTTGATTGCCAGCCATGCCCTATCAGCAGAAGCTTGACGAGCCATAGAGTTAAGCTTATCTGCAAAATCAAACTCTTTGGCTAAAACAGCACAAAGCTTTTGCAGGTCGTTTTTACCAACGTCTTTATGGTCTATCCAATGTCTTAAAGCTTTGTTACGGATAAACAAAGCAGTTCTAATAGCTTCATCTATTGAATTATACTGATTTTGTTTACCCTTCAACTTAGCTTCTAAAACTAGCATCGTTTCGACCTATTGACGATAAATATAGGATATCATAGTTGTGTTCATATAAGCAACACAGGTATGAGGGATATTAGATTAAGTATTAGAGTTCCTGAACATGAAATGAGAATTTTGGAAAAATATGCAGAAAAAACAAAACGAACCAAGACTGACTTAGTTCGTGAATGGATACGTTCGCTAGAAAAGAAAGACTGCACCTAAAGGTGCTACGCATTCATCCCACCCCTAAAGGACACAAAATCCTGAAAATTTTTGGGATTTTCAGGATGTTGTTGGTGGGCTTTCTGCTCTAATACTTGTAAACTAAAGATTCAGAAGCATAATGCCTTTAGCTCAAGTTCCATTGTCCTCTGTGCCTCTGCGGCTTATATAACCAAACCCCATGTTAGAAGGTTCCATTCTACAACAGCTAGAAGTGTCTCATCGTCACAGCACCAGACCGATTAGATTCGGGGTGTATTACAAAAATACTCTGGTTGCTCTTTGTCATGCTTTAGAAGACCATATATTGGCGGATGACAGTCAACCCTTGGTTATTACTGCCTTCCAACGGGGTAAGTGGTATTTACAGGAAGCCCAAAGATATGCAGATATTGCCAAGTGTAGCCGCCAAATTGCGATTATGGCAGCGCCAGATGCAGGTTTTGCAGAACATCCTACCAGCCAACTACCAAATGTGGATTTATTGGCGCTAAAGCCATCTGACCCAGTAGCACAAGAATGGCATTTGATTATCTTGTCATCAAAATACACAGCGATGGTACTTTGTCAAGAGCTGTCTGATACTGATTATGGCGTAGGTGGACGACCGGCTTCTGATTTAGAGCGGAAGTTTTACGGGTTGTGGACTTTTGAGCCGGAGTTGGTGAGGGAGACGGCAGAGTTAGCGATCGCACATATTCAAAAGTACAATCCAGAGTTAGCCGACAAACTACTGACTCATGACAGGGGAATTGCTAAGGGAGCGATCGCATCAGCAGATTTGAGTGCAGTTGTCTCTCGTGTAATAGATTACCTGCAAACAGGACAAGAACAATTATCAATCCCCGCAGCCCGTCACCAAGCCTTGGATAGCAACTTGGTTTCTAACGAAATTCAAGCATTTTTGCGGATGGCGCAACTGATGGATTTAGCCGATATCAAAAATCCCAGTGCAGCCGCCGAAGTAGCAACTTTAGCTGAAACTTTGGGACAACTTTTAGATTTACCTGCATGGCAAATTAAAAGATTAAAACTCGCAGGATTGTTACACCGCATAGATCCACTACAAAAAGCCGAAAGTATTTTCACAGCTGGAAGTTACCCACAATATCAAGAATCAGCCCCTAGTTGTCCCTTGACTTGTGCTTTAGTACCAGGAGCGCAAGTATTACGCAAGATGTCAAGATTGCGGGCTGTGGCGCAAATTATTACTCATCAAACCGAGTGGTGGGATGGTACAGGTGAACCTGCGGGTTTAGCTGGTGATGAAATTCCCCTAGAATCGAGAATTTTGGCTTTAGTGGCAGACTTTCAATGGCAAGTTAATCAAAAAAAAGCCACAAATCAAAATCGCCAAGAAATATTTGTCCAAGCCTTAGAAGAATGTCGTCAGCAATCAAACCGCTTTGACCCTAAACTGATAGATGCCCTATCTTTATTAGTCATGGGTTTACAGCAGGGACTCGACTTACCCCTAATGACACCAAAATTTAGTACAGGTATGTGGTTACTTGATTCCCGATGGGACAGCCATAGTCAGACTAGTGAGCAGATGAGTAGTTACCCACAATGAATATTGACGCAATTAAACTAGGAAAACTCAAACAACTGCCTGGAGCTAATCTAGAAGATGAAGAACTCTCCCAACTAGATTTAAGCCGCATCAATTTGGCTGGCGCTAACCTTGTCGGTACTAATTTCTCTCGTTCTAAGCTCGAAGGCGGGCATTTAGAAGGGGCGAATTTGATGGGTGCAACCCTGCAACAAACCGACTTGAGGGCGAACCTGATGGGAGCCAATTTGATGCAGGCAGATTTAACAGGTGCAGATTTACGCGGTAGTAATCTGCGTGGTGCTAACTTAATGGGAGCTAGACTGAGCGATGTTTCCTTGGCTGGTGCTTTTTTGAGTGGCGCTAATTTGATGAACGTCAATCTCCAAGGCGTTGACTTACGCGGTGCTGACTTGCGAGGCGTTAACCTGACTGGGGCTAACTTGAAAGGTGCAGACTTAAGCCGTGCTGATTTACAAGGCGCGTTGTTAAGTGAGGCGAATTTGGAAGAAGCCGACTTTCGGGGGGCGAATTTAGCCGGGGCAAATTTGACAGGGGCTAACCTACTTTGTGCAGAGTTAGAAGGTGCAAATTTGCAAGGTATTAACTTGGATAAAGCTTGTTGCGTCGGTACATTACTAGAAACGGGTGAATTAAAATAGCTAACTATGGGGATTGGTAATGGGTAATTGGTAATGGGTAATTGGTGAATTATACAACACCTAAAAACAATTACCTATTACCTAAAATAATTTTATTAGTCTTCGTCCTCGTCCTCATCCTCGTCATCATCACGGTCTCTGCGGGAACGGCGGACATTACGAGAATATTCTTCGTCATCTTCTTCCTCGTCCTCGTCATCATCGCGGGAACTGCGGTAATTGTCAGAATATTCCTCATCTTCTTCATCATTATCACGAGAACGGCGATCGCGTCCCTGACGTTCCCGGTAACGAGAGTCTTCCTCACGTTCTTCGTTTCTGGAACCACCAATAAAATCTTTAGCTTTGCGGAAAAAGTTATCTACCATAATCAATCTCCTGCTTGCGGTGTTTTAATATCAAATCTCAAAGTAGTAAAAACATTGTCGTTTTATAGGCAAATAAATCTGCCTGTGCTTGACAACAGTACAAAAGCTTTCACTTTATATAATGAGCCGATTTGTTAGATATTCCGTCCTACCTTTGAGGGACATTATGAAAATAAGCCAATGCCTTAATTCGGTAAGATTAGGACTTACGCATGAAAACGAAAAATCAAGGGTTTTGGCAAGGGTACAGGGGTATAGGGGTGTAGGGGTGTAAAAGCGCTAAACCTATACCCCTATACCCTTACACCCTTACACCCTGTCTCGACAGATAACTTCAGTGCGTAAGTCCTGAAGATATGCTTAGGTTAGAGCTTCAGGCGATCGCTATGGTGAAAACACCCCCACAAAATCCCACAATTCCTCAACTGGAAAACGGCGACAAACTCACCCGCTATGAATTTGAGCGTCGCTACAATGCTACGCCTAATGTCAGAAAAGCTGAATTAATCGAAGGAATTGTTTATGTCGCATCTGCTACTGTGCGTTTTAAAAGTCATAGTCAACCACATGGTTGGATGGCTGGCTGGGTAGGTACTTACGCCGCAGCTACACCTTCTGTATCTTCAGGAGTGAAAACAACTGTACGCCTAGACTTGGATAACGAACTTCAACCAGATGTTATTTTACTCATTGACCAAGTAGCAGGCGGACAAGCAAGAGTAAGTGACGATGATTACATCGAAGGTGCGCCGGAGTTAGTTGTAGAAATTGCTGCTAGTAGTGTAGCGATTGACCTTCACGCTAAAAAACAAGCTTACCGCCGTAATGGAGTTAAAGAATATATCGTTTGGCAGGTTCTTGATCAGAAATTCACTTGGTTTTATCTTGAACAAGGTGAGTATTTAAAGTTAGAGCCTGACGTTGATGGAATTATGCGAAGTCGCGTTTTTCCTGGCTTGTGGTTAGCAGTTGACGAGTTATTAGCAGGAAATAAGCAGGCTGTGGTTAATGTTTTACAAACAGGTTTGCAGTCTCCTGAACATGGGGCTTTTGTTCAGATGTTAGTATCGGAAAATAATTCTTAATACGCTACAGGAACCAACGTCATGATATAAAACTGCGATCGCCACTGAGTTTTGCTCCCGTCTCACTGCCCATACAAAAAGAAGTAGCTAACGCCTTTACATTATACGATTTAGCTTTAATTTAGTCCTTCTACTGATTAACTTGGCTAAATTGGACTTGATTCATCATTAATTAAAGGATTAATCACTATCTCGTTAGCACCTCCATCAGCTTTACGCGCCCGAATAGCTGGGCGAGAACGTTTATATCCTGCTCTTTCTGCCTTTTGATGTTCGTAGTCAATTAGTCTGCCATAATATGGATGTTTACTTAAATTCATCGATAAGAAAATATGCTGGCGGATATTGCCAAAACCTTTGCGGTTAAAAAATTTAACTGCTGGTATGTTGGTGGGGTCAGTATCTACTAGCATAAATCGCGCCCCATCTTCAATCATGCGGGCGACTACTTTATCAACCAATTTATCAGCAACTCCCTGACGTTGGAATTTAGGATTAACTCCCAGCCATAAAATATAGCCATAAGTCCAAGATGCTTTAGTAATAATAGTCCCTAAAATGAATCCTGCTAGTTCTCCATCTGTCTCAGCAACTAAACAGTATTCGGGGTCTGTGTTATAGAGTCCAATTACTTCCCATTCATCCCAAGTACGGTAAAGATAAGGATATAAATCACTGGTAAATAATTCTTCTCCTAAATGATACACAGGGGCAATATCATCTATTCTTAATTCTCGCACATAGATAGGGTTAATTTCATCAAAGTCTGTCATATATTTTAAAAGTTAAATTTTTAATTTTTTATACATTTATTTTTGAAAGTTTTGGTATGTAGCTGCTAAAGGAATTGCATAAAATACCAAAAATGCTACATTGAAGACGGCATTTTGCCAAAAGCCAGATGATACAGAAAAAGAACTATCTATGGTGAACCAAACAAGTATTGATGCTGTCATGGCGAACCATCCTTCAATTTCTCCACGACGAAATGGTTTTAAAAGGATGTAAAGTAAAGCCACAGTCCAACCAACCATGATAGCGCCAAGAAGTCCATACAAAAATTTAATATATGAATATTCCGCTTCACCAAAGGTATTATGTGTGGGAATGGTTGAAGCAAACATTGCATCAAAATACTGCTGCATGAAATCTGGTGTGATAATTAAGCTGAGGCTGAAGAGAATTCCGGCACAGGTGACAATAATTAGCCAGTACCACCAGAAACGAAACCATGAGTTGAGCATTTAATTTATATTCCTCAATTGTTACAATGATATTTCTTGAATTGCTTCAAGGCTGGGGAGGGTGTTGCTAGTTGATTCTTCTGTTGTTGGGGTGCGATCGCACTTTTGAGCAAATTGGCAATAATCACAGGCTTTACTATTTTCTGGTACTTGGGGGAATAACTCTCCAAGTTGATAGTTATTTAGCCAAATTGTTAATTGATTTAAGAGTTCATTAAGTTTTTTTTCTGTTTGCTTGTGTAAGCTATCGCTATAAGTAAACTGAATATTTTGTGGTTTGCCTTGGGATTGAACAAACCAATAATTCATAGAAATATTTTCCGGTAAGTATTCGCTAGTTTCAGCTAACACATACATATATAAGCGTGTTTGCCAGTTTTTCGATAGCTGGCGTTTGTCTGGTGGCTTGGGATATGTTTTCCAGTCTAAAATTTGGGCTTTGTGGTTATCGGCAATTAATAAATCATAGATAACTGTGAGCAAATAGTCTTGAACTTGCAGGGTGCGATAGTGTTCACTTTCACGGAAAGTTTCCCTATCAGTTGCAAGTGTGAGAATTTCTGGTGCTGCATTCGCAAAAGCAGACATCCAACTTTGCAGTTGCGGATCAGTCTGTAAAAAACTATTAATTGGCAAACCCATTTCCCTTTGCTGCATCAGCAGGTGGAAACGACTACCTAAAGTTTGTCGTTCCTCATGTTCAGGATTTGCAGGGGAGTTGAGTTGTTCTAGGTAGGCTTGTTGAAATTTACGCGGACAGGTTTCGAGTAAATTCAAATGTCCTTGGGACAGTCGCAATAATTGAGTGTGAGTTGTCAGCATTCTTTTATTTTACGAGCGATCGCCTATAGGACTCACGCACCAAGATTATCTGTTGAGATTGGGTATAGGGGTTTAAGGGTATAGGGGTGTAAGGAGTAAATAATAACTGTTGACTGTTGACTATTGACTGTTGACTATTGACTATTGACTATTGACTGTTGACAAATAAAAGGTGAAAGGAATGAATCTTGCCTTGTGATCCACTCTTTCACCTTTTTATGTACCTGATGCTTATTTTATGTTAGCCTTTGCGTCCCTCACTGCGGCAAGAAAAAATAATCCAGTCAGAGGAATACTCAAACCAAGGATAATCGCCGTTGTTTGGAAGCCTAAATTTGGGTCTCCGTAACTGAGTTCAAAAACTGAACCAACAGCTGCGATCGCTGTTATACAAGAGCCAGCTAGAAATAATCCGCTTTTTGGAGTTAAATACACTACTAGTCCACCTATGCTACTGGTTTCACAGCTTGATACGAGAAGCCATTTTTAGATAACTCCTGTGCCAAAGTCAAGGAATTATCTACACGGTCTACAAAGACTACACCGTTGAGGTGATCCATCTCGTGTTGAATACAGCGTCCCAGCAAGTCGCCAGCTTTTAATGTTTGAGGACGACCATTTTCATCTTTATAGGCAATTTCTACAAATTCGGGGCGTTTGACATCCATATAAACCCCTGGAATGCTCAAACAGCCTTCTTGCTCCGTACATATTTCCCTGCTTACCTGTTTAATGGTGGGGTTGATTAATACCAGTGGCGGCTTCGCTGGGTTATCCGGTTCGCAATCAATCACAATTAGTTGTTTATTAACGCCTACTTGGGGTGCAGCCAAACCAATACCATCACTGCTGTACATGGTTTGCAGCATATCGCGGATTAATTGCCGAATCTCATCGTCTACTTTCGTGATCCGCTTTGCTGGTTGACGCAACGCGCGATCGCCTAAATAGTGGAGTTGCAAAGGCGGATTTTTTAACTTTTTTTTCTCAACAGCAATTTCAGAAGGCATGACTTTAGACGGCTAGATTGTGCAAATTTCCTAGTAACTTAATTCTATCAATTTAGTCATTACTCAGTTGACAGGTGACAGGTGACAGGTGACAGTTTTTACTCCCTCATCTCCCTCATCCCCCCAGTCCCCAATCCCCAATCCCCAGTCCCCAGTCCCCAATCCCCAATCCCCAATCCCCAATCCCCAATCCCCAGTCCCTAAAAATTTAAAGGTAAAGTGATAGTAAATGTAGTCCCAACGCCTTCTTGAGAGGTAAAAGAAATTTGTCCATTGTGGGCTTCAACGCATCTTTTGACTATTACCAAACCTAAGCCTGTACCTTGAATCGATTGGGAATTGGAAGCTCGATAAAATGACTTAAATAAATGGGATTGGTCTGCTTCAGGAATACCAATGCCTTCATCTTGAATCTGAAAAATTGCTACGCCTTGAATTTGATCACAAGTTAATTCAAACCTAATAGTTTCTTTGCAGGGAGAATACTTGATAGAGTTAGAAAGTAAATTTACAAGTATGTAATGTAATAGTCGCTCATCCATCAAGGCATCTGTGTTCTCGCTGTGACAAGTAAAAATGATTTCATGTCCGCTAATTTCTCCAATGGTGAAGCCTTCTATTAACTCTTGACAAAATTCTTGCAAATTTAAGGGTGCTGGATGGCATTCAACTTTTCCTGCTTCTGATTTACCTATAAACAGCACGTCTTCCATGAGTAACTTCATGGATTGCACAGCACCTTTAATTCTTTTAATATATGTATTTCTCTTAGCTTCTGTTAAATTTCCCCCGTGCAGTTCTATCAGTTCTATGGCTGTTTGAATTACACTTAGGGGATTACGAAATTCGTGGGAAACAGTGGAGATAAATAAAGATTTTAAATTGTTTAGTTCACGTTCTTTTTGCAGTGCTTGTTCTAATAGTTCTGTTTGTCGCCGTTCGCTCAGATCCCAAAAAACGATTACTACCCCGTTTATTTGGTTAGGTACTGCCATAATAGGAGAAGCACTATCCCCAATTGGTACTCTTCTACCATCTCTAGTAATTAAAGATGTGTATTCTTGTAAATAGACAACTTTCTGTTCTCTCAGAACTTTGATGACTGGGTTTTCTATAGTGGTTTCTGTGACTTCATCGACTAGATAAAAAATTTGGGATATGTCACGTCCTAAAGCATCTGCTTGATGCCAGCCTGTCAGCGTCTCGGCGGCGGGATTCATAAATGTCACATTGCCAGTATCATCAGTAGCAATAACTGCATCACTAATCGAATTTAATAGCGTTGCTAGGCGATCGCGATTTTCTTTGATATCACGTTCTAGGCGATGCTTGAGCAAACCCATTTCTACGGCAATACGTAAATCTTTGGAAGTAAACGGTTTAATAATATACCCAAAAGGTTGCGTTAATTTCGCCCGTTGTAGGGTATTGTCATCACCATAAGCTGTTAAAAAGATGACAGGAATATCTAAATGCTCCCGGATATAACTGGCAGTTGTGATCCCATCCATTTCACCTTTGAGGATAATATCCATAAAGACTAATTCTGGTTTAGCCTCTAATGCTTTAGCGATCGCCACTCTCCCAGAGGAAGCTGTACCTATAACACTGTATCCCAATTGATTCAGTTGACTAGCAATAGTTCTAGCTACAATCACTTCATCTTCAACAACTAAAATTTTGACTTGCTCCATTGTTAATTTACGATTGCCCAATTAATGCGAAAATTGAATTTTAAATGTAGTTCCTGGTTGACTGGCGACGCTAACAGTGCCTTCTAGTTGTTCTGTTACTAGGTCGTAAACTAGCGAAAGACCTAAAGAATCTGTGTAACGCCAATCTAAATTATCTGGTAAACCGATACCATTATCGTGAATCGTCAGATCAATATTTGTACCTACCTGCTGTAAGTCAATCTTGATCTCGCCTGTTTGCTGAGGAAAAGCGTGCTTAAGAGAATTGGTAAGTAGTTCATTGATAATTAAGCCACAGGCAATGGCTTGGTCAACATTCAAAGTAATTTGACTAATATTAGTTTCCAACTTGATTTTGCCCGGTTCCACTTGATAAGACATCAAAATGTTAGTGGCTAGATTATTGATATACTCAACAACATCAAGTTGTCCAATATTAGGCGAAGTATATAAATTTTTGTGAATCAAAGAGATTGACTCAACGCGATTTTGGCTTTCTCGCAGAGTTCTAATTAGTTCTGGGTCTTTGAGCGTTTGCGAGTGGAGAAGTAATAGTCCAGAAACAATCTGCAAGTTATTTTTCACGCGATGATGTACTTCCTTGAGTAAAACTTCTTTCTCCGCCAACGCACTCCTTAACTTCACTTCTGCTTTTTGTCGTTGGGCTAAATCACTCTGGGCTTGTTGAAGGATGCTCGATTGTTGAATGGCGATCGCAATGGGAACGGATAGTTGATCGAGCAAGTCTAATTCGTGGTCTTCCCATTCCCTGGGCGCAGAACATTGATGCGCTACTAACAACCCCCAAAGCTGAGGTACAGTTTTGCCTTCAATAACTTCTAAGAGAATGGGGACAATCAAGTTAGCTTTAACTTGAAACTGTTCTAATAAAATCTGATGACACTCACTCAGTCCGGCTGTGTAAATATTAGGAATTGCCCTTTTACGCCCTTGACGATAATCAGCTCCATATCCTTGTTGAAAACAAGTATCCTCGACTTCTGCACCAAGAGCAACTCTCCACCCTGGATTTACTGATTCGGCGACAATTTTACCGCTCATATCTGGAGCAAACTGATAAACTAAAACCCGATCAACCCTGAGCAAGTCTTTGACTTCTATAACTGTGGCATCAAGAATATCTTGCAGATTCAGCGACTGCCGAATTCTTTGAGCAACAGCACGCATTAACTGTTCTCGCTCCAACTGTCCCTTCAAAATGCGCTCAGTTTGCTTACGCGGTGTGATTTCTTTCCCAATACTAATTATTTGCCCATTGGGAAGTTTGGTGTTCGTCCAAGCAGTATCTAATACCCGCCCATCTCTGGTGTGAGTTCTAAAATCGCCCCAAACACCTGCTGCATTTTGAATAAAATTGAGGACAAGTTGACGAGATTCAGGCTGAGGATATAACTGAGCAAAAATATCAAGAGTTTGATAATCTCTCAAACTCCAACCTAAAACACGCTCTAATTCTTGATTTATCCATTGCATCTGACCTTTAGGACTAATCAAAGCCATCATCAAGGGTATGCCAGTGAAAATACTCTCTAACAGAGCATTCTGTTCTTGTAGCCTAGTTTCGGCATTCTTGCGTTCTGTAATGTCATAGAGGAGGGTTAAGATGGCAAATTCATTGTTAAAATTTAAGTATTGAATTGAAGCGATCGCCCAAAATGAAGTCCCATCATTTTTTTTAAATTGAATATCATAATTTTGCAGCGACCCATTCTGACTAAGGGCGGCTAATACTCGCTGTTGATCTTCTGGATTTTGGTACAACTCCACAACATTGCGATTCACTAAATCCTGTGCAGATACCTGGAATGTTTGCCAAAAATCTGAATTAGTATATAAAATTAATCCATCATCAACGCGAGAAATTATCAAGGGGACAGGAATTGATTCGAGAATTGTTCTAAATCTAGTTTCGCTTTTTTGCAGATTTCTTTCTATGTGAATATGTTCTGTAATATTTACAGCATCAACTAAATAAGCTGTGTTACCAGCATATTCTATTTCATTTATCGCCACTTCTACATCTATAAATGTGCCATTTTTCAGGCGATGTTGACATTCTAAAAGTAATGGCAAATCCCAGCTTTTTTGCTGTATCTCTTCGATTAACAAAAACTCAGGCATAAAAACTTGAGTCAGTTGCATTTGTAAGAACTCTTGATGTGAGTAGCCGTATTGCTCAACAGCAGCTTGATTTACGTCTAAAATCTGTAAAACTTCCCGCTCGCATATCCACATGGGACGAGAATTTCTCGTAAACAAAAGATGAGCATTTAAGCGGCTTTCATTGCTATTTTGCTGTCGGTGTAACTCCAATTGTCTAACTACTTGACCTGCTAGACGTTTTAGTATTTCTTGCTCCTTTGTACTTAAGTTACGGGGCGCAAAATCTATGACAGATAAACAACCCAAGGCAAAACCATCGGCGTTAATTAAGGGAACTCCGGCGTAGAAACGATAATATGGTTGTGATTTAGCTATCTCTGGCGCAGATTCTGTCTGTGAAACGCTATAAATTTCCGCAGTTTCCGGTAGGGAACTTACAGATGGCGTTCCGCCTGCTATTGGCCGCACCAGGGGATTTTCTGCAAATCGTTCATCTTGCCAAGTATCAGGAATAATTAAGATGTCATTTTGCTGGGTTGTATAGTTACCAAAACCAAGATGACGTGGTATTTCTGTGGCACTAATTCCTACTTTGGCTTTCAACCACTCCCTTTCGGCATCTAACAGACTTATTAGGGCGATCGGTGTATTACAGATGTCAGCAGTTAAATTAACCAGATCATCAAACACTTCATCTGGAGGTGTATCTAAAATGTAGTATTGATAAAGTGCCTCTAAACGTTGGCTTTCACGGTCGGGTAAAGACATTATTAATTATTAAAAAAAATGTGATATGCTATGATGCTAACAAACAATCACAGCATTAACCTCATCAAGCTAAATACTGGTATTATTTTAACTATTTACACTTACCATATACTTGCCTGAGAAAGCTGTAGTCTGGCTTATAAAGTTTGGTGGAAATAATTTTTGCTGATTCAATCAGCCTGACAAGATGAATTTACCTAAAACATTAGTGAATTCATGTCCAAGAAAAACCAATCTCTCCTTGAATAACTATAATTAGTCAATTTTTTTCAATTAATAAACAAATTTCTATTACACATATTTATCAGAATTAAGGTTATATTTGCAAGACTAACAATTACTCTTATTTAAAATTTTATTTATATGAGGATAATATTTAAATCAGAAGTTACACAACTGGCACTTGGGGTAGGGTGCGTCAGATGTGGAAAATCCTTGATTGTGTACGAAATTATTGGGGCTGACGCACCGTACAGTTATTGTGATTATGACACTTGCGTAAGCCCTAATCTACTCAATATCGGAATACACTTAAACTGTAACTAATTAATTTGTCAAGCCGTCCAAGAAGGACGGGGTTTCCCACCCATTTTTCTGATGAAGTTTAGCGAAATACTCAATCGATTAAATGCTAACATCGCTGACCATAGCCTAACTCAAAATCCCAACCAAGACCCGGAAATCATGGGGATGGCAGCTATTGATGAAGCTATAAGTGGTACTCTGTGCTATGTGGAAAATGAGAAATTTGCCTCTCTGATCAGAGAAACAAATGCTACTGCTGTGATTTTGCCGATAAATGATGCAATTCAAGCTCAAGCCCAAGCAAGAGGGCTGGCTTGGATGACATCACCAGATCCAAAATTACTATTTGCTCAAGCGATCGCCTTATTCTACCAACCCTACCGCCCCAACCCAGAAATTCATCCCACAGCCGTTATTCACCCCACAGCCAAAATCGGCAATGATGTTTACATCGGCCCCCATGCAGTAATTCAGCAAGGGGTAGAAATTGGCAATAATGCAGTTATCCATCCCAATGTCGTCATTTATCCTGATGTAAAAATAGGCGATCGCACCACCTTACACGCAAACAGCACCATCCACGAACGCAGCCAAATCGGTGCAGATTGCGTCATTCATAGTGGTGCTGTCATTGGTGCGGAAGGTTTTGGTTTTGTCCCTACCCGCAGTGGTTGGTACAAAGTAGAACAATCCGGCTACACAGTATTAGAGGATGGTGTAGAAGTCGGGTGTAACACAGCTATTGACCGCCCAGCAGTGGGAGAAACCCGCATCGGACGCAATACTATCATTGATAACTTAGTACAAATCGGTCACGGCTGTCACATTGGTTCTGGTTGCGCGATCGCTGGTCAAGCAGGTATAGCGGGAGGTGTAAACATAGGTAATCGCGTCATCTTAGCAGGACAAGTAGGAATCGCCAACAAAGTAAAAATCGGTGATGGAGCGATCGCATCAGCACAAACTGGTATCGCTAGTGATGTTGCGCCCGGAGAAATTGTTTCCGGTTCTCCAGCCATACCTCACAAACTCTATCTGAGAATCTCTGCTATTTATAGCCGCTTACCAGACATCTATCAAACGTTCAGACAATTACAACGTCAAACGAAAAAGTAACTTCTGGTAGGTGTTAGGGGAGCGGGGGGAGATGGGGGAGATGTGGTTCTCTGCGTTCCCTACGGGACGCTACGCGAACGCGATAGCGTGTCGTAGACAGACGCTCCGCTAGCTACCGCTTCCACGGAGTGGTACGACTGCGCGGTAGTTGAGCTTATATCTTGCACCATTATCTTCCACTCGAAAATCTGAGCTTCAAAACCCTTATGATTTCGTAGGGTGGGTAGTGCATCGCCACTCACTAGTCCCCAATCCCCAATCCCACGTAATTCAAATGGGATTTTGGTGAAAGAAAGTTGTACATTGCCATCAAGAGCAATTAACAACTAACCCCTATATATGAATTTTCGTGAAGAGTTTAAACTGCTGTTGAGGGCGCGTTACCCTTTAATTTACATTCCTACCTACGAGGAGGAACGGGTGGAAACTGCTATCCGCGAAGAAGCAGCTAATCAAGGTAATCGCCCGGTTTATACTTGGGATTTTGTCGATGGCTACCAAGGTAATCCCAATGATGCGGGATTTGGGCGGCGTAATCCCCTGCAAGCTTTGGAATTTTTGGAAAAATTACCAGCCTCAGCGCCAGTCGTCTTAATTTTACGCGATTATCATCGCTTTTTAGATGATGTGGCGATCGCCCGCAAACTCCGCAACTTAGCCAGACTCCTCAAGTCCCAACCCAAAAATATCGTCCTATTATCCCCACGCATCGCCATTCCTGACGATTTAACCGAAATTTTAACCGTGGTTGAGTTTCCCTTACCCAACGCCCCAGAAATTAAAACCGAAGTTGAACGTTTACTACAAGCCACCGGTAATACTCTCTCTAACAAGCTCACAGATGACTTAGTGCGTTCTTGTCAAGGGCTATCTATGGAAAGGATCAGGCGGGTTTTAGCCAGAGCGATCGCATCTCATGGCGAATTGCAACCAGAAGATGTAGATTTAGTATTACAGGAAAAGCGCCAAACCATCCGCCAAACCCAAATCCTCGACTTTTACCCAGCCACCGAGCAGATTTCTGACATCGGCGGACTCGATAACCTCAAAGATTGGCTATTGCGCCGGGGTGGTTCTTTCAGCGAACGCGCCCGCCAGTATGGACTACCCCATCCCAGGGGTTTATTATTAGTAGGTATTCAAGGTACTGGTAAATCCTTAACAGCAAAAGCGATCGCCCATCATTGGCATTTACCCTTACTGCGCCTAGATGTGGGACGATTATTTGGCGGTTTAGTGGGTGAATCAGAATCCCGCACCCGACAAATGATTCAAGTCGCCGAAGCCCTCGCTCCCTGCGTTCTGTGGATTGATGAAATCGACAAAGCGTTTTCAGGACTGGGAAGTAAAGGTGATGCAGGTACTACCAGTCGCGTCTTCGGTACATTTATCACTTGGTTAGCAGAAAAAACTTCCCCAGTGTTTGTTGTCGCCACCGCCAACAACATCCAAGCCTTACCACCAGAAATGCTCCGTAAAGGGCGATTTGATGAAATCTTCTTTGTTGGTTTACCCAGCCAAGAAGAAAGAAAAGCCATTTTTAACGTCCATTTATCCCGACTACGCCCCCACAATTTGAAAAATTATGACATTGATCGGTTAGCATACGAAACACCAGATTTTTCTGGCGCAGAAATTGAGCAAACATTAATTGAGGCGATGCACATCGGCTTCAGTCAAAACCGTGATTTCACCACCGATGATATTTTAGAAGCGGCTAGTCAGATTATACCCCTAGCACGCACAGCTGTAGAACAGATTCAAGAACTACAGGAATGGGCCGCAGCAGGGAGAGCGCGTCTAGCATCAAAACAAAGTCCTTTAAGTGACACCTTCGGTAAATTACGTTAACAGTTGACAGTTGACAGTTGATAGTTGACAGTTGACGGTTGACGGTTGACGGTTAACTGTTAACTAATGACTAATGACTAATGAGGTTTTAGATTATGTTTTCTGCTTTACTTAAATTTATACTAGGGATATTGTTGGCGATCGCAGTTTTATTAGGTAGCGGCGTTGCAGTCGGACTGTATTTTCTCAACAGAACCTCCATACCCCCTAGCAAGCCGATTTACGCTAATGATAGTCCCGCCCTCAAAGACCCAGATAAGAAAAACAAGACACAACCAACTCCTAAATCTGAAGCCACACCTGAAACTTCTCCTACTCCCTCCCCAACTCCCACAGAAACAGAAGAAGCATTACCCAAAGGTGCTTATAAAGGAAAGATTACTTGGCCTCAAGGCGTAAGCTTGCGGGCTGAACCTACTTCAGAATCAGAACGTGTCGGCGGTGCTGCTTTTAACGAAAAAATTATTGTCTTGGAAGAGAACTCCGATAAAGTTTGGAAAAAGGTGCGTGTTGAAAGCAGCAAAATAGAAGGTTGGACAAAAGTAGGGAATATTGAGCGCGTCGATGAATAAAAATTCTTAATTATCGTGACTTAGTGTAAATAGGAGACTCAAACTTCAACTCCTCCAACTTATAAGTAGAGACACTTAATTAAATATAACAGGACTTACGCAAGTGTCACAATTGGTGGTTGGTGCGTGACGCTACAAGTCTGATTACTACGTTCAAATATTTTCAGAGCGTCACACACCCTACAGAAAAAATATGCCAGTTGCGTAAGTCCTATATAAGGAGGAAGTGGCATTTTTGTTTTAAACAATACCTGAATATATAGTAAATATATTTAGATTTCCAGCAATAGCAGTTTATTAAGTATTTTTACGCAATTACCGGAAAATAATCTAGCCGTTGTGATTTTAATCTTGACGACAACCCCGATCAGGGGATTTCTCTACCTCGAAAAAGCAGAACAGACATGGACACGATTAGTTATTCTCATCTAGCTTCAGTTTATGAATCAACTGAAGAAGTGAATTTTATCCCAATAAAAATTAATCTGAAATTTTGGCTATCACAGAAACTATCTAGTAATGCAGCAATCAGGCTGTTATCTGTAGCACTAACTATCAGCATCTTGGGCGTAGCTGGACAAGCCTTAGCCGTGCAGCAAGTAGGCAGCAATAGCCCAGAAGTAGCCAATATTCAGAGATGTCTCAAACAATTAGGCTTTTTTAACGGCCCTGTTAACGGTAGGTTTGCTAGCATCACCCGTAGCGCCGTCATTAATTTTCAGAGAAATAACAGACTTACTGCGGATGGTGTTGTTGGTGCTGGTACACAAAGAGCTTTACAAAGAGCTTGCCGTACTGCAACACCTGGGGGTAATATTGGCGGTGAATTGCGCTTAGGTAGTAGAGGCGCAGCAGTTACCCAATTACAACAGAATTTGCGGCGGTTAGGCTACTTTAACGGCCCCAACACTGGCTATTTTGGCTCAGAAACTCAGCAAGCAGTCATTAGATTTCAACGTGCTAATAGTATATCTACTACTGGTATTGTCGGTAGCCAAACTGCACAAGCTATCAGAAATGCTGTTGGTGTTGGTGGGGAATATCCTGTACTTTCGGAAGGTAGCACAGGCCCGGCTGTTACTAGACTACAGCAGCGTTTACGCGAGTTGGGTTATTTCAATGCTAATCCCACAGGAAGTTTTCGAGGTATCACTAGAGAGGCGGTCATGGCCTTTCAACGCAACGCAGGTTTACCCATTACTGGAGTTGTTAACGCCCAGACTTGGAATGCTTTAGATAATGTTGGTCTTCCAGGTAGACCGAATTTATCAACTCAACAGGTGAGAGATTTGCAGCAAAGGCTACGGGACTTGGGTTATTTTAACACCAATCCGACAGGCACTGTCGGGGCGATGACTAGGGATGCCATTATCCGATTTCAACGGGAATATGGATTGAGTGCCGATGGTATTGCTGATGTACAAATCTTACAGGCAGTCAACCAAGCTTGGGAAGATAGATATGCTAATCAGCAGCCAACTAGAGATTTTCTCACTGTAGGCGATCGCGGTAACAATGTCAGAGCCGTGCAACAGCGTTTATCAGAACTAGGCTTTTTTAACGGTAGTTTCGATGGCTACTATGATGACTACACCAGAGCCTCCGTAGTCGCATTCCAACAATACAATCAACTTAATCCCACAGGTAACGTAGATTGGCAAACTTGGAATGCACTCAACATCAACAATGGTACTTCCACATCAGAGGATTTTAACAATCCTGGGAATTTTGGAAATAATCGTTATGTAGTTGTAGTACCAGTTCGCAATGGTAGTACCCTCAATCAAGTACGCCGTTATGTACCCAATGCGTTCACAGCCAACTCCAATTTAGGAACTTACATCAACGCCGGCAGTTTTAGCGATCGCGCCTCCGCCGAAAGAACCTCTAAAATGTTACGCTCTAATGGGTTAGATGCAAGAGTGCAGTATTTTTAGGGTAATGGGTAATGGGTAATGGGTAATGGGTCATCGGTAATGGGTAATGGAAAGAAATTGACTAATGACTAATGACTAATGACTGATGTAATTGTAATTGGTAGTGGTATTGGGGGTTTGAGTTGTGCTGCTGTGTTAGCACGCTATGGCTTTGATGTGATTGTTTGTGAAAGTCATACCATTGCAGGTGGCGCAGCGCACAGTTTCACACATCAAGGATTTAAGTTTGACTCAGGGCCTTCTCTCTACTCTGGGTTGTCTTACAGTCCTTCCGTTAACCCTCTGCGACAAGTGCTAGATGTGATTGGTGTTGATTTGCCTTTGGTCACTTATGATACTTGGGGCTGTCGTCTGCCAGAAGGTGATTTTGATGCCTCGGTCGGTGCAGAACAGTTTTGCGACTTGTTGGCGAGGCTGCGGGGCGACGATGCGGTGTTACAATGGCGACAGTTGCAAAGAGTGATGACACCATTAGCCGAAGCGGCGATCGCACTTCCTCCAGCTGCGTTACGCTGGGATTTAGGCGCAGCTTTCACAGTCGGCAAATTTGCCCCATCTCTAGCTAAACACGCTACCAATTTTATTAAGTTAACAGGGCCTTTCTCTCGCATCATGGATGATGTTGTCCGTGACCCGTTTATTAATAATTGGCTGAATTTGTTGTGTTTTCTCCTCTCTGGACTCCCCGCATCTGGTACTAACGCCGCAGAAGTCGCTTTTATGTTTGCTGACTGGTACAAACCAGGGGTAGTTCTAGATTACCCTGTCGGTGGTAGCGGTGCTTTAGTCGATGCTCTTGTCAAAGGGTTAGAAAAACATGGCGGACAATTGCTTTTAGGTAGTCATGTTGAGCAAATATTGGTAGAAGGTAATAGGGCGGTTGGTGTCAAATTGCGTGGTGGTCGAGAAATTCGGGCGCGGCGGGCGGTTGTTTCTAATGCTTCGGTGTGGGATACACTGAAGTTACTGCCAGATGGGACTATATCCAAAAAATTCCGTAACCAACGCCAAGCAACACCAGAATGTGATAGTTTCATGCACCTGCACTTAGGTATTGATGCCCAAGGTTTACCCGCAGATTTAGCTTGTCATTATATTGTGGTGAATGACTGGCAATTGGGTATTACTGCACCGCAGAATGTTGTGCTGGTATCCATTCCTTCAATTCTCGACCCTTCCCTTGCACCCCCAAGTAAGCACACAATTCATGTATATACCCCTGGAAATGAACCTTACGCACTTTGGCAAGGACTGGATAGGAGAAGTCAGGAATATGAGCAACAAAAGCGATCGCGTGCGGAAGTCATGTGGCAAGCTTTAGAAAGAATCATCCCCGATATCCGCAAGCGTTGCGAAATCACCCTAGTCGGTACACCCCTCACCCACGAACGTTATTTACGCCGTCATCGTGGTTCCTACGGCCCAGCAATTTCCGCCGCCTCTGGTTTATTCCCTAGCCACACCACACCCTTAAGCGGGTTGCTGTGCTGCGGTGACTCCACCTTCCCCGGCATCGGTTTACCAGCCGTCGCCGCCAGTGGCATGATTGTTGCTAATACCCTCGCTCCTGTCACTCAGCATTTAACGATGTTGGAGGAGGCAGGAGTTATAGCAGGAGGCAGGAGGCAGGAGGCAGGAGGCAGGAGGTAAAGTCTTACTATTTCTACCATTCAAGCTTTGAAAATGTCATAAAGGGTGTGATACCGTTTCTTGATGAAGATGCACTTTATTCTGCGCTGTAGAGACGTTGCATGCAACGTCTCTACATTGTTTATTCGGCGCAACTTCATGGAGAATTGGTATGACCACAGCTATATAAACTCTTGATACTTATAGCTAGAACATGAGGAAATGAAAAAACTAAGACAGCAAAAGTCTTTTAACTCTGTCACCTGTCCCCTATCACCTGTCACCTGCTATAACTCTACTTCTCTGCCCACGCTCGGGTCTCGTAAATCAGCAAAATCTTCATCAGTAAAAATAATCCCCTCGCTTTGGATTACCTGCCTAAATTTTTGTAATCCTTGCCAAAAATTATCCCCTCTAAATTCCTCCTTTTTTTGACGCAGAAACTCAAATAAATAGTCCTGTTCTTCTGTGGGCAAATTGTTAATGGAATTAATAATTTCTTGTAAATTCATCCAATGAAGCTCCTCTAAACTAAACAACAATGGTAACTGTAAGTCCCCAATCAAGTTAACAACCTGATATGTGACCCTTGTTGAGTCTTATTTACTTCAATTCTGGCTTGGAAGGCTTCTTTGAGGTGGGGCATATGGGTGACGGTGAGGATGCAGGCGAAATCGTTGGCGATCGCATTTATAGCGGCAATCAGGCGATCGCATCCTTCGGCATCCTGTGTACCAAAACCTTCATCGACAATTAACAATTGTAATGCGGCTCCGGCTCTTTGGGCTAGGAGTTTCGCCAAGGCTAAACGAATCGCAAAGTTAATTCTAAAGGCTTCCCCACCAGAATAAGTTTCGTATGCTCTTGTACCTCTGGCATCGGCGATGAGAATATCTAAGGTATCGATGAGTTTGGCGTTCTTCTTAGTAGATTTACTGCCTTTCCCCGCTCTTTGTGTAATAAATTGTACGTGCAACTGATTTGCAGTCAACCTTGCCAAGAGTTGATTTGTCTCGGCTTCCAGTTGCGGTAACACATTCTCAATCATCAGTGCTTGGATACCATTTTTACCAAACGCCTGTGCTAATTCCTGATATACACGATATTGCTGTTTGCAAGTTTGGTATTGTTTTTGTTGCTCCTCATACTGAATTTGCATCGTTTCTAGTTGATGTGTCAACTGTTCCAAACGTCCTAACTGGGCGATTTGTTCGTCTAGCTGTCGTCGTCTGCTGACTAACTGCTGTTCTAACGCTTGAATTTGCTCAATGGGGTTAGCGGCTTGGGCTAATTGTTCCACAAGGCTGTCGATTTGGGTGGCGAGTTGTTGCCGTTCTTGTAATCTCGCCAGTTTCGCCGCTTCTAATTCTTGCAGCCTTCCCTGGAGTTGGGGATACTGTTGTTGGGCTGATAATAGCTGCTGGTAACGCAACTGCCAAGATTGAGCTTGACGAAGGGCTACGCGCAGGTTATTATGCTGTTCTGAACTATAGCCAATTTCAGTAATTTGCTGCTCTAGAGCTGCGATTTGTTGAGCAGATTCTGAATGGGTTTGTTCTTGCTGACCTCTGGTTTGTAATTCGGCAATTTGGGCTTGTAGTTCTGGTTTACGGGCTGTGAGTGCAGCTAGGCGTTTTGTAGCATCCTTGATTTGCCCTTGCTTAATTTCTGCCCAGCGCCACCGTTCCACCTCACTCCGCGCCAGGGCATGGTCTTGCTCATTATAATTTAATTTTTGCAGATACTGTTCCAATTGTCGCAGTTCGGCTTGTTGATCCAGGGCATAATCACCAGCTTGTAGCGATCGCTCCAAATGTTCCTTTTCTGCTGCCAACTGTTGTAACTGTTGTTCAGCATCGCTAGTTGATTGTAATTGTGCAGCGAGTTGTCCTCTTTGCTCCCGTAAAGCATCGTAGGCGTTTAATTTCTGGTGTATTTCCCGGTATTCCTGCCGTAATAACTGAATTTCCCGATCAGAAACCGCCATTTGCTCCCGAAATACCCATAATTGCCCCTCAGTTTCCTTATACTCATCCTTAGTTTTATCTACCACCCGGTTCCAGTGATGCTCATCTAAAGGACGTTCGCACAAGGGACAGATAGCATCAGGGTTGCGGAGCATCTGCAATTTCTGCTCTAATTCTCCCAATAATCGCTCATATTCTCGTTGCTGGGCTTGCAAACGCTCCATAAAGTGCCTTCTCTCATGCCCTTTTTCCTGCACACGTTGCAAATAAACCTTATCCTTCTCCATCTTATCTATCTGCATCGCCACTTCCATCACCGCTTGTTGCAGTTGGGGTTGGCGTTGGGAAGCCCTTTGCAGTTGATTTTCTGTGGCTTGCAGTTGTTCTAGCCTAGCGACTAACCCCGCATGAACCCGATCTAAATGGCTTTGCAAACTTTGGCGCTGTTGTAACAAGGGTGACACCTGCATTTGCAACTCATCTAGATGCGCTAAATGGCGACGGGCGGCGGCGAGTTGGGATAGGGCGGCTTCTATTTCCCCTGACTTACTCAAGGTATGTTGAATTTCTTCTTCTTGCTGCTGTAAGGCTTCTAGTTGTCCTTGGACTTGTTGGAGTTGTCTTTCTAGTTCGTGAATTTGCTGAGTTAACTGTTGTTGCTTTTGTTGGCGGAGGGCTGTAGCGCGGGTATATTCCTCAAATTTGACGGTATAAGCTTCTTCTTGCGCTTGCAGACTTTGGTATTGGTTGTAGCCATCGGTAATCTCTGCTTCTCGTTGTAAGATAGCTGCTAACTCAGCCAACTGCGTTTTCACAGTTGACTGTTCTTGTTGGAGGCGATCGCCATCTTGGCTGAGATTTTGGTATTGTTGTCTAACAAAGTTGAGTTGTTGTTCTGTAGTTTGCCTTTGATGTTGAATCACCTGCAAACTCTGCAACTTAATCGTCTCAAAAGCTTGTACCTGTTGCAGTTGATTAATTTGCGACTCTAATTCTTGCCGTTGGGCTTGAGTATTTTCCTGTTGTTTGAGTTGCGTTTTCATCGACTCCAAAGAACGCTCTAGTTCTTCCGAGCGAATCTTAAATTGGCGTGATGATTCCTTAGCTCGTTCCTCTAATTCATCATACTGATTAAGCTTCAACAACTCCGCCAAAATTTCCTTGCGTTCGCTGGGGCGTTTGAGCATAAATTCATCCGCCCGCCCTTGACGCAGGTAAGCCGAGTTAATAAAAGTATCGTAATCAAGCTTGATATGTTCTAATATCAAGTCCTGAGTCGCCCGCACACCTTTACCCGTAATTGCTCGAAACCCAGAAGGTGTTTCGATTTGAAATTCCAGAACCCCAGCCGCACCCCGCACCCTAGAGCGAATTACGCGATATTTTTGCTGATTATTTTGAAAAGTAAAATCAACTCTTACCTCTTTTTCACCAGCATTAATCACATCATCTTCAGCCGCCGCGCGACTTTCACCCCACAGCGCCCATGTAATGGCTTCGAGGAGAGATGACTTACCAGCTCCATTGGAACCACAAATACAAGCCGTATGCAAACCCCGAAAATCTAAAGTTGCATCACGGTAACTAAGAAAGTTTTTGAGAACAAGTTGTACTGGAATCATTGAGGCTATAGCGCCGCATCTACATTTTAAGAGGACTTACGCCACGAGACTCTCTGCTATGGGAGGGTGTAAGGGTGTAAGGGTTTGGAACACCTCTACTCCTATACCTTATCTTTGCCAAAGCAATAGATTTTTCGTTTTCATGGGTAAATCTTGATTTTATTAACTAGCAGTACAGATGCACTCTTGTTAGTGTAACTATGTAGTAATCAGGTTTCTAGTCTAAAAGTTAGTAAATTTACAAAAATTAACAGTATGAGAAATCAGTTTTCTCGGATTAGCTAAAACATTTAAACTACCTGTAGACAAAAACAAAAATTCTCCGGTTTATGAGAAAACCTACAACCGAGCATCAAAAAATCTTTACCCTACACCTCTACAGCCCAATTTTTTCATATTCCCTATCCCGAACTGTTATGAGACTGATACATTATGAATTGAGCTTGTTACCAACTTAGATTTTTACTACTACCCTGGCAAGTCTATGCTGCCTGACAAAAAACTGATTGTGTTTATTTTGGCTTGGCTAATGCTGGCTGTGATTCAAGTCATGGCATTATACCAGGGTAAAGCTTGTAATTTTTGGTTCCCAGTCGTTAGAGGGGCGATCGCTCTCACCCTTGGGCTAGAACTAATCGCTATCATTGTCGCGGGTATAGTTTTACTGATCAAAACTATACAAGCAACTAAGCAGCAAGTATATAACAATGAGGCAAATCTTCGCGCCGCCATTGGGAATATTTTAGATGGCTTTGGTATTTACTCTGCCATCCGCGATCGCTCTGGGCAAATTGTAGACTTTCACATTGAATATGTTAATACTGCCGCCTGTGTGAGTAATGGCTGTGAAGAACAGACTAGTAGAAGACTGGGTGAAATTCTCCCCCAGCATAAAGAATCTGGGCTATTTGCACAATACTGTCAAGTGGTGGAGACTGGGCAAACACTGGTAAAAGATGAACTGATTTACGAGGATAATGACCAAGGTCAACCTTTGACGCGAGTGTTTAATATTCGCGCTGCTAAATTCCAAGACGGCTTTGTGGTAAACTGGCAGGATATAACTGAACGCCATCGGGCAGAACAAGCAGTTCTTCGCCAGCAGCAAGAATTAGCCACATTAGTAGAAAATATTCCCGGTATAGTGACGCGCTTTGATTCGCAGTTACGCTACATCTATGCTAACTCCATACATGAACAAATTACTGGCTTAAAGTCTGCGGCTTTAATTGGTAAAAACCTCTCGGAAGTTTGGGCAAATGAACCACAAGCCCCCCAATGGGAAGCAGTTCTGCAAGCAGCATTGCAAGAACAAAGCGCCGCCCAAGCTGCTTTAGCTGAGAGTGAAGAACGCTTACGTTTAGCCCTGAAAGCCGCAAATCAAGGGCTTTATGACCTGAATATTCAAACTGGGGAAGCGGTTGTAACTCCAGAATACGCCCAAATGCTAGGATATGACCCTGATGGGTTCAAGGAAACAAATCAGGCTTGGCGCGATCGCCTGCATCCCGATGACAGAAAATTAGTATATCGCGTTTACCAAGAATATATCGCCGGGAAGACTGACGAATATCGCGTCGAGTTCAGACAACGCACCAAGTCAGGCGATTGGTTATGGATTCTCTCCATTGGTAAAATAGTTGCTTGGGATGAACAAGGTAATCCTCTGCGAATGCTGGGTACACATACAGATATTACCAAGCGTAAGCAATCTGAACTAGCCCTACAAAATGCCTTGCAACTGTTAAATTTACACATAGATACTACGCCCTTGGCACTGGTACAGTGGGATGACCACCTATGCGTTACCCGTTGGTCATCTGCGGCAGAAAAAATCTTTGGTTGGCGGGCTGAGGAAGTATTAGGAAGATATATTCAAGACCTGCACATGGTTTATGAGGAGGATGTGACAGCAGTCGCCCAAGTAGGCGATCGCCTCCTGAGTGGTCAAGAATCGCAAATTATCAATTACAATCGCAACTATACCAAAGATGGCAAAGTAATTCATTGTGAGTGGTACAACTCCACCACCACTGATGAAACTGGTCGGGTAAGTTCCATACTTTCACTAGTCTTAGATGTAACTGAACGCACCAAGGCAGAGAAGGCTATACGCCAAAGCGAATTAAAATTCCGCACCCTTGCCGACACTATGCCGCAAATGGTCTGGATCACCAAACCAGACGGCTATCACGAATACTTTAATCAACGCTGGTATGACTACACAGGCAAGACACTAGAACAAACCCAAGGCGAAGGATGGCAATATATTTTACATCCTGATGATGTAGAACCCACCTTTGCCGTCTGGCAAAATAGCCTGCAAACAGGGAATAGCTATAACATTGAGTACCGCTTACGCCGTGGGAGCGATGGCGAATACCGTTGGCATTTAGGCAAAGCTCTACCGTTGAAAGAGCAAAACGGACAAATTGTCAAGTGGTTTGGTTCCTGCACCGATATTCACGACCAGAAATTGCTGATTGAAGAACGGGCGCAAGCTTTGGAAAGAGAACGGGCTGCACGCATCGAACTAGAGAAAGCCAGCCGCATGAAAGACGAGTTTTTGGCGATAGTTTCCCACGAATTGCGATCGCCCCTCAACGGGATTTTAGGTTGGTCGCGCCTACTCCGCACCCGCAAACTGTCCCCAGATAAGATTCAACAAGCCCTAGAATCAATTGAGCGCAATGCTCAAGCCCAGACGCAATTAATTGAAGACTTACTCGATATTTCGCGGATTATTCGCGGTAACATCCGCCTAAATCTGCGTCCCACCAATTTGATTCCCGTCATCCTCGCCGCCTTAGATACAGTCAGACCTGTTGCTAATAGCAAATCAATTCAAATTGACTCCCGACTTGATGCTGATGTCGTAGTCGCCGGCGACCCAGAAAGGTTACAACAAGTAGTGTGGAATCTACTGTCTAATGCTGTCAAATTTACACCTGAAGGTGGCAGGGTAGAAATTCGCCTAGCACAAGTAGAGACGAATGTGCAGATTCAGGTAATTGATACAGGCAAAGGCATTAGCCTTGAGTTTCTGCCTTATGTATTTGACCGTTTCCGCCAAGCCGACTCTACCACAACCAGAAACCAAGGAGGACTGGGTTTAGGTTTAGCGATCGTGCGGAACTTAGTGCAACTCCACAGTGGTCAAGTAGCCGTAACTAGCCTTGGAGAAGGAACAGGAGCCACATTTACAGTTGAGTTGCCAATTTTACCAACTCCCCTCAGCATCACCGCAGAACAACTGTTAATTCAAAGGCAAACAGCTTGGGATACCAACATCCAAATCACGGGACTGAAAATTTTAATAGTTGATGATGAGCCAGATACCAGAGAATTTCTGCAAACAGCCTTAGAACAATACGGCGCAACTGTCACCACAGCCTCCTCCGCCCGTGAAGCCTTACAATTAGTGCCAGTTGTCAAACCTGACGTGATACTCAGTGATATTGGGATGCCAGAAGAAGATGGTTACTCCCTCATTCGCAAAATTCGAGCGCTACCATCAGAACAAGGGGGAAACGTCCCCGCCGCCGCCCTCACCGCTTACGCCAGACAAAGCGATCGCCAACAAGCCCTCACCGCCGGCTTCCAAATTCACATCCCCAAACCAATTGAGCCAATTCAGTTACTCAAGGTTGTTGCTAGTCTGGCGGGGAGAATCTCTTGAGGAGTGGGGGAAAGGGGAAGGGGGAAGGGGGAAAGCTGACAGGTGTAGGTTTTTTATTGGTGTTCCAAAAACCTTGGTTTGGGGTGTAAGGGTGTAAGGGTGTAGGGGTGTAGGGGTGAATAAAACAATGATTTTCTCGTTAGTTTTAGAGTCCTTACTCACTTCTAGATTAAAAACCTAAACTTGTGAGAGGGGGAGTAGGGGGAGTCTCTTAAGGGCAGGTTTTTCATAAAGTAATCAGTGAGGACTATAAGATTCAGTAAATTATCAGACTTTCATCTACCCCTACACCCCTACACCCTTATACCCCTACACCCTAAAATCAGTGTTTTTGGGTCGAAGTGTAAAAAACCTGCCCTTGAAAGAAGGGGGAAAGGGGAAAGGGGAAAAGGGGAAAGGAAGAAGCCTTTAACTTCTGTCAACTGTCAACTGTCAACTGTCACCTGTCACCTGTCACCTATCAACTGTCAACTGTCAACTGTCAACTGTCAACTGTCCCCAATCATGTAAGAAACAATCCCCGTAAAACATCGTCAAGAAATATATAATTGCAGAGAACTCAAAAAAAGATTATGACTCGCTTGAATCGCTGGAGATTTGGTGCTGCCGCACTCATGGCATTAACAGTTACTACAGGAACTGTTGCCCCGATGATTGCTTTTGCACCGGCTGCTAACGCCCAATTTAATAATCAAAATCGGAGAGTTTCTATTCCTGCTGGAGTGACTTTTCCTGTCAGCTACGAGAAAGAGCAAGTAGTAGTTAGTCGTGGCGAAACTGTAGCTTTAACTTTGAGAATAGCTAACAATATTGTTGATAGCAACAGGAGAGTTTTGATTCCTGCTGGTAGCGAAGTTATTGGACAACTAGAACCCGTATATTACAACGGTAATTTCCCTCAAGACAGAAACGACCAAAATAATGTTAGAGGTGTCAGGTTTGTTGCCAGAGAGTTAGTCTATCCTTCCGGTGAAAGACAATCAATTAATGCCAGTTCTCAAACCATCACCAGAACAGAAAAAATCAGAAAAAATGACACTGGTAAAATATTAACTGACTCGGCAATTGGTGCTGGTGCTGCTACTGTGATTTCTTTGCTCACAGGTAATCGGAGAATTGAAATTTTAGAACCTGTTGGTGGTGCAGCAGCTGGTGCTGTAACTAGCATTTTACTGCGTAAAAAAGAAGTTGAAGTATTTGTGGTTCGACCACAGCAAGATTTGCGTCTGGCTTTAAATTCTAACTTGACGGTGGATGTTCCCCGTTTTTAAGTTGCACCAAAATTGAATTGTGACTTTAATTAACCCTCTTTAGGCGATCGCTACTGGAATTATAAGCAGGCGATCGCTGAATTTTTGCCGAAAAAACAGTTATAGCAGGGGACAGAGAACAGGGCTTATGTCCTCATCTATCCAGCAACTGCTATAACTAATAACTAATGACTAATGACCAATGACTAATGACTAATCACTAACGATTTCGCAGTTCTGTTTCTAACTTGTCTAAGTCACTTTTGAGCAAAACCGTCATTTGTCCTGTAAAAGCTTTACCGTCTCTTGGTTGGGCGACTTCCAACCAATAAGCGTAGCGATCGCCTACTCGTAATTCTCCCTTCAATGCTTCTCTAATGGGAGTTCTAGCCATCCGCGCTGAGTTAATAGCACTTTCATTAGGATATTCATAAAGCACTTGGGCGCGTTTAAAGTCTTGATAAATATCTAAACCGTAAATTACCCGCAAGGATTCTTGTAGACGCTCTAAGGTCATGCCATTAACTGCATCATACATGGTCAGGCGTTCACTACGAATTACACTCCGGTCTTTAGTGAAAGCCACTTTACCAGGCGGTAACACCGAGGCTTGAAAAGTGAATCGCTGGGCGGCTGTATCACTTTTTTGGACAAACAATTTCTCCCCAGCCCTGGGGCGCAGAGTGGGATGTGCTTTAATCCAAGTACCGACTTCCTCTGTACTTTGTCCAGGTAACGCATCAGCCTGGGAGTTAGTCAAAATTCCCACACACAGCCAGGAAACAAAAGAAATAGGCAAAATTAAAAGGTTAAGCCGAGATTTTTTAAGCATTTTCCTATTCGGGACTTTCATGGAAATTCACCCATGAGGGAATAACCATAGTCTTCCCGTTTTACAGAAAAATTACTTCATCTGTTTTATCTTAGCAAAAAATAAAGATCCAGTGTTTCTTCTATAACCTAGCAACTTTTAGTTACCAAAATAGGTTAATATTTTAGCGATAAGTATATAGGCATTGATTATACATAAGTATCATCTATAATTACCCAGTTTATTAATAAAAAAGTAGTAAATTTTACGTTGTTGCTAGTGAAAAATTGAAAATGGTGTTAGCGATCGCGTACCGCCTACGGTCGATGATGGCATCTTTTCTGCAAAAACGCCCATCAGGGAGCTTTAACTGATGCTGAAAGCTAAAACTAGTTTTGCCATACTGATGACTGTCTGCCTAATAGCTACCGCAGTGACGGGATATTTACTGGGAGGAATTAATCCCGCACTCATCCAGTCCTGGTTAAAAGCTGCGGGGATTTGGGCCCCTATCACTTATGTAGCTATTTATGTGATAGCAACCATCTTGATTTTGCCATCAACAGCCCTGAATTTAACAGGTGGAGCCATTTTTGGTGTTTGGATGGGAACATTTTGGACAAGTGTAGCGGCAATTATAGCTGCGATCGCCGCCTTTATATTTGCACGCACAGTAGGGCGGGAAATTGTTGCCCAAAAACTAGCGGGACGTTGGCAAGCCATAGATGCAGAAGTCAGACAGGGAGCAATATTTTATATGTTTGCTATCCGCCTGATGCCCATCCTCCCCTACGGCTTAGTTAATTTTGCCGCAGGTTTGACATCAATCAGCTTTAAAGATTACCTAATTGGCACAGCTTTAGGCACAGTACCGGGAATCTTGCCATTTGTCATGTTGGGGAGTTCTGGCTTCAAAGCCATCCGTTCTGGAGAAATTTTACCAGTAGTAGGTGCTTTGGCATTGATTGGCATCCTCGTTGGTGGTTCTACTTGGTATCGTCGTCGTCGCTCTTTTCCATCTCGTAAAAAATCTTAACATTACTCAACTATGCCACCTAAATATTCTTTTATCGTCCCGATTTACAACGAAGAAGAAAACATTGAAGAAATGTATCGCCGCATTTCCCAAGTGATGAATCAAATGGATGGTTCAGTCGAGTTGTGTTTGGTAAATGATGGTAGCCGCGATCGCTCTCTCAAAATGATGCGAGAATTACATCAACAAGATCCTCGTGTAGTCTACCTCAGTCTCGCCAGAAATTTTGGTCATCAAATCGCCGTCACCGCAGGTTTAAATCATGTCCGGGGACAAGTAGTAGTCATTCTCGATGCCGATTTACAAGACCCACCAGAGTTAATCATCGAAATGGTGGAACTGTGGCAACAAGGATACCATATAGTTTATGCCCAACGAATCAAACGCCGCCAAGAAGGCTGGTTTAAACGCTTCACAGCTTACGCCTTTTATCGGATTCTTAAACGACTGGCAGACGTAGATATTCCCACAGACACCGGGGATTTTTGCTTATTAGATCGGCAAGTTGTAGACGTACTCAACGCCATGCCAGAACGAAATCGTTACATTCGGGGATTACGTTCTTGGGTTGGCTTTAATCAAACAGCCGTCAAATTTGAGCGTGATCCGCGTTTTGCAGGTGATGTTAAATATACCTTCCGTAAATCTTTCGCCTTAGCAATTAATGGCATAGTTTCCTTCTCAAAAGTGCCATTAAGAATGTCAACTTATTTAGGTTTGTTAGCGGCTGTAGTTTCACTACTGATGTGTTTGCTAGTTTTGTATTGGCGGATTTTTACTCCCCATTCTCCCCTAACGGGAATCACCATTATTCTGATAGCTATATTCTTCTTAGGCGCAGTGCAATTAGTTAGTATTGGTATTTTGGGTGAGTATATCGGGCGAATTTATGAAGAGGTTAAACAAAGACCACTTTATACATTATCGGAAGTTAGGGGTTTTGAGCAGAAATATCCAGATGTTCAGCAAAAAATAGATATTTCTTCGTCAAATTAGTTTTTTTGTTGACTGTTGACAGTCAACCAAGCCATTAGTAGCTTATCAAGATGAAATTATTAGCCAATAATCTCACATCCTATTCATCTGCGTTTATCTGCGTTTATCTGCGTTCAATTTTTCCTAAATCTATGGACACATTTTAGCCATTAAAAATAAGAAGCATGAAGTGCGGAAAATCACCCACCTCATACTTCATATTTTTTTATGTCAGACTGTAGCAGAAAAGACAGTCTTTTTTTGACTAGCGGAACATACTACTTACAGATGTATCTTCATGAATCCGCCAGATGGTTTCACCTAGTAAGTTAGCTACTGATAACACTACTAGTTGGGGAAAGCGATCGCTTTCTGGTATGGGTATTGTATTGGTGACAATGACTTCCTCAAACACGCCACTGGACAAACGTTCAACGGCTGGAGGCGAGAAGACTGCATGGGTAGCACAAGCATATACTTGTCGCGCCCCTTCTTCACGTAATAATTTAGCGCCGGCGGCAATTGTACCACCAGTATCAATCATGTCATCAACCAAAACTGCGGTTTTGCCTTTGACATCACCAATTACATTTAAAACTTCGGCGACGTTATGCGCCTGACGGCGTTTGTCAATAATCGCTAGTGGGGCATCATTGAGCTTTTTGGCAAATGCTCTCGCCCTAGCTACACCACCAACGTCAGGAGAAACAACTACAATATCATGCAGTTGTTTGCTAACTAAATAGTCTATGATCACTGGTGAACCGTAAACATGATCAAAAGGAATATCGAAATACCCCTGAATTTGAGCAGCGTGTAAATCCATTGCTAAGACACGGTTAGCACCTGATTGAGTAATCAGGTTAGCAACCAACTTGGCAGTAATTGATTCTCTCCCTGCGGTTTTGCGGTCAGCACGAGCATAACCATAATAAGGAATTACTGCTGTTACCTGTCGCGCTGAAGCACGTCTACAGGCATCAACCATGATTAGTAATTCCATCAAGTGATCGTTAACTGGTTGACAGCATGGTTGGATGAGGTAAACATCACAACCCCTGATCGATTCCTGAATTTGAACATATAGTTCCCCATCCGCAAATCTTTTGCGAATCATGGGGCCTAAGTCCATCCCCAGGTAACGAGCGACTTCTTGAGAAAGTGGTACGTTAGAAGAGCCAGAAAACAGCCGCAGGCGATGATTTTCAGTCAGTCCTGATGCAGTTGGCTGCAGTTTAAAAGTTGCAGAACTGAGCACAGCAGATCCTCGATGTGCATTCATGGCAATCTTAGCATTAGATATTTAGTAGGTTTAACTGGAAGACGGTAAAAAAAACATCTGTGTGTTTTTTTGAAGCTTTCATAAGTACTTTAAATATTTCTCAATATAATCATCTGCCTATTTCTCGTTCCTAGTGACAAAAAAAATCTCATACAGATCAGCCTATGCCAGAAGCTAGCGTGAGTTTAGTTGATTAGCAGCATCACAAAATTTTCGGACTCTGATTAACTCATCAGCATCTTCTATTAATTATATTGCTGCTAACTCAGGAGTGATTATTCAGGGGCTAGTTGATTTCGCCCGATAGCAATCAAGAATTAGAATCATTAACAAACAAATATCTAAAGATATCCGAATGCTCATGCACTATTCTAAGATATTGCCCTCAAAATTATAATATAAACTGACAAACTAAATCTTTGATTGGTGATCACCAAAAAGTTTTTAGTTGAGAAATTCAGCTTTATTATCACCTGCTTAGATTATAGTTGATGAATCGCCGACTCAAAAAGTGAAATGAATACTTTTGTGAGTTAGGAATCCATGAACCATGAATCAAGCAGATATCAGATATCCTTGACCTTTGGGTGGGTAAGGATGCGGTAGACTTGTACCTATCAAAGTTCTTGGTTAGAGGCAGAGAAAGGGTGATGGGCTGTACCCCGCCGTCCAGTCGAGAACGAAGCGGAGTTTAACTGCAAAATTTCTAGCTATATTTCACCAGCTGATTTTGATTGCTGAAGTATGTTTAAAAGATTAATTGCTATTCTCAAAAATAGTTTTTTTGAGTCTAGTTCATGCTGTGACATACAATTTTAGGCGTATCGCATAAAATAGTTTAAATTCTACCACGGCAATTAAAACTATCAACACCGTATTTCTATGAGTTGACAAATTTTTCTTTTGACATCCACTCCCGCTAACCGCAAAGCGGTGTAGCGGGAGATTCCCACATCACTGCGAGATTTTCCTCTTTCGTTGAGATGACTTACTAAAAGAAGTTACCTTCTCCAAGCAGAGGTCAGACTCTCCAGAGGCGTGTTGAATTCCCGACTGCCCATCGGTATTTTTGAATAGTTTTAATCCTTTGTTGAGGATATTGATACTGGCATTTAAGTCACGGCAAGCAGTGTATGAGCAGTTAGGGCAAATGTGTGTCCTAGTACTGAGGGTTTTGTCAACTTGATGTCCACAATTCGAGCAATCAATACTCGTGTACGCAGGTGACACAGCAACAACAACTCGTCCATACACCTTGCCGAAATACTCCAGCCATTGAGTGAAAATACTCCAACTGGCATCAGAGATACTTTTCGCCAGTTTGTGGTTTTTCACCATATTCCGCACCTGCAAATTTTCATACGCCACAAAGTCTGCCGACTTGATTAGCGAGAGTGCTTTCTTGACGCACCAATCTTTACGCTGGCGTTGTAATTTTAGGTGTTTTCTACCTAATCTATTTCGTGCTTTAGCACGATTTTTAGACCCTTTGGCACAACGAGACAATCTGCGTTGTGCCTTTTTTAGTGCTTTCTCGGATTTGCGTAGAAATCTGGGATTCTCAACTTTATTACCATCACTATCTGTGTAGAAATGAGTGAGTCCAAGGTCAAGAGCAAGAGATTTACCTGTGGGTTCTAATTGCTCTTTTCGTTCGTGGTCGATACAGAACTGGACGTATATTCCATCTGAACGACGCACAATTCTGACTCGCTTTATCTGTTTTACTTGATAGTAATTCAAGTCACGAGTTCCCCTTAATTTCATCGTCCCAATTCCAAACCTGTCTGTGAATGTTATGTAGTTGCGGCACTCGGATACTGTCCAACCACTTTGTTTGTATTCAACAGATGCTCTGGTTTGGAGTTTACGAAAACGAGGAAATCCCTTCTTGCCTGTAGAGACGCGATTAATCGCGTCTCTACTTTTTTTGCAGTTATCAAAAAACCTACTAATTGCTGCCCAGGCACGTTCTGCCATTGCTTGTCTTGCCGATGAATTGAGCTTTGACACCCAAGGAAACTCAGGATTGTCTGACAGAACTTTCGTATATTTATTTAAGTCGTAACCAGTTTTTGCATGACCATCCATCCAATAGCGCAAGCAAGAGTTCCTAACAAAAAGAGCAGTTCTCAAAGCTTCATTCACTTTGATTAACTGCTTTTTTGTTGCCTCTGCTTTTGCTTCGTAGACTATCATTTGTTAACCGAATTACTATCAAGTAGACTACCATATTTACTATTAAAAACTCAACTACCCCTGATACTTATCTCGCTACGCTCGATTTTGTTTCAGGGGTGTCTCGTTTTTAATCACCATTCATCTCCCGCTAACCGCTTGCACGGTGTAGCGGGAGTCTTCTGGCTTATACTAGATAAAAATTTTAGTTGAATACCACAAGATCTAGTTTTTAATCATCACATGATTTTTTTATCGATCATTCATCTAGGTTGAAAAGGTTAGTGGAGAGTGGGTTTTGCTCGTAAGTAGTTGACCAAAAAAATGAATTTTTCTAGTGTCGTGGCTACAAAATCTCAGTAGGCTGGGCAATGCTGTTACCCGTCTGCTGTTCCCTGCTGGCAATTTTCAGAGCCAAAAGTTGCCGAGCGTAGCACAATAAGCATAGAACACATTGCTTGTGTTTCTACCTGCGGTGTAGGGTAAAATATCGCCGCAGGTAGTGTCGGTCGCCGCTTTGATTTATCCTGGTGGGTGACTTACTTCCTCCTGAGTTGCTTTTATACTCTACTGATGACCATGCAACCACCAATTTTAATTGGCACTGTCCTGCAAAATCGTTACCGCATTGTGCAAATTCTCGGACAAGGAGGATTTGGTAGAACCTACTTGGCGGAAGACCAGAGACGCTTTAACGAACTGTGTGCGATTAAGGAACTGATTCCTCCTACACCAACAGGGGCGGCGGCTTGGGAAAAGGCACAAGAGCTTTTCCACCGGGAAGCTGCTATTTTATATCAGATAGAAAATCCGCAAATACCGAAATTCCGCGAAAAATTTGAGCAAGACCAGCGCTTATTTTTGGTACAGGACTATGTAGCTGGGAGGACTTATCAGGAACTACTCAGCCAACGGCAAGCTGTCGGTCAAACTTTCACGGAGACAGAAGTATTACAATTGATCCGCTCGTTATTACCTGTGTTGGAACATATCCACGATCGCGGGATTATTCATCGAGATATTTCTCCAGACAATATCATTTTGCGTGATAGTGATTCTCAGCCAGTGTTGATTGATTTTGGTGTGGTTAAGGAACTGGCGACTCGTTTACAATCTCCACAGATGACAACACCAGTCACCACTGTGGGGAAGTTGGGTTACTCCCCCACTGAACAAATGCAAACGGGACGGGCTTATGCTAGTAGCGATTTGTATGCTTTGGCTGTGACAGGTATAGTTTTATTGACAGGGAAGAAACCATCAGAATTATTTGATGAAAACCAACTGAGTTGGACTTGGCAAAGGTGGGTGAGGGTAAATCCTGTCTTTGCCCAGATTATCAATCGGATGTTGAGCCATGCACCAGGCGATCGCTTCCCATCGGCGGCGGAGGTATCCCAAGCATTACAATCTATAGACCGACCTAATGTCCCTGTCCCCACTCTCCCTGATATTTCTCTTGTGCAAACAATTGCTGTTGGTCGTCCTCCCGAACCTGTACAACCACCACCACCTGCACCTAACCAACCAGACCCCGTAATTCCCCCTAGTCGCAGTAGTTCAATTTTAGATAACCCTTTGGCTTTGGGGGCTATTGGTAGTGCTGTGGTCATTCTCGCTGGCGTTGGTTCTTGGGCTTTGGTAAGTTCTATTCGCAGTCAGTCGTCATCACGTCCAGACCAAACAATACCACCGCAAACTTTCCCTTCACCAGTAGTTACTGGTGGTACTACATTCGCCACCCCCACACCAGAACCAGTAATTATCAACAAGCGGCTGAATTTGGGAAACACTAATACAGCTACGGTTCCCGACACCATCCAAGCAAATCAGATTATTCAATATAGTTTCTTTGGGGAAGCAGGAGATAAAGTAACAACCTTTGTTGACCAAGGCGACGGTGTATTATTAACTGTTGTAGGTAGCAATCAACAGCCAATTGATGTTAGCGCCCAGCAAGTGACGAACTATGTAGGCACATTACCTAATACTGGCAGATATACAATTAGGTTGACTCTTAATCCAGGTGTTGCTGCAAGTGACTATAATTTGGCTGTCACTCTAGAAAAACCCATTCAAGAAACACCGACACCAACAGCCACGCCTACACCCACACCGACACCAACCCCAACTCCTACACCTACACCTACACCCACACCTACACCTACAGAAACACCTACACCTACAGAAACGCCTACACCTACAGAAACGCCTACTTCCGTTCCTGAACCAGAAAGTACACCATCGTAAATATCAGCGTAGACTGTGTACTAAAATATCTGTGAGTTTTTAGCTCTAAAAATTTGAAGTAATTTTATTTACTTCATTAACTACGTTCTTATTGAGATTTTTAAACCAAATTGTTGAAATCACTATTGATTACAGGGACTGATACAGAAGCTGGCAAAACTGCTTTAACTACAGTTTTGGCGGCTTACTGTCAAAAATACTACCGTAAAGGTAGTTGGGGAATTATGAAACCAATTCAATCGGGAATTGGCGATCGCGAATGGTATCAAAACCACTTTACACTAGAGCAATCCACAGCAGAGATGACACCTCTGTACTTTAACGCGCCTCTAGCGCCACCTATCGCCGCCGCTAGGGAAAATCGCACAGTGGATTTAGGAATAGTTTGGCAGACTTTAACGCAGTTGCGATCGCGCCTTGATTTGGTATTAGTTGAAGGTGTCGGCGGCTTGGGTTCCCCCATCACGGACGAGTTAACTGTGGCAGATTTAGCCGGGGAATGGCGTTTACCTACGGTGTTAGTTGTACCTGTAAAATTGGGTTCCCTTGGTCATGCGGTAGCAAATGTTGCCTTGGCTAGACAAGCGCGGGTGGATCTCAAAGGTATCGTGTTGAACTGCACACAACCCCGTTCTGATGAGGAAATCGCTGATTTAACACCGAAAGAGTTAATTCAATCTCTGACTAATATTCCGGTGTTGGGTTGTTTACCTTATGTCGATGACTTTTCTGATTTTGAGAAGTTGGCGCAAATTGCCTCTAATTTGGATTTAGAGACAATGAAGAAGTAGCAAAACATTCTGCCTGTCCCAGCTTCAGGGCGGGCAAGATGCCCACCCCACAAGATGTATAGTTGATACTATGTTGCAGTCAAAGATAGTATCTTACTCTGTGCTACTTCCCGTTCCCCTCCAGGGAGGGGCTAGGGGCTCTTAAGGGCAGGTTTTTCATAAAGTAATCAGTGAGGACTATAAGATTCAGGAAATTATCAGACTTTCATCTACCCCTACACCCCTACACCCTTATACCCTTACACCCTAAAATCAGTGTTTTTGGGTCGAAGTGTAAAAAACCTGCCCTTGAAAGGGGGCTAGGGGTGGGTTGCTCCCTTACCTGCGAAAACAAACATCTTTAAACACAACTTGGTATGAGGCTTTGATTTCTCCCCCTTCCCTAGTAGGGAAGGGGGCTGGGGGGTTAGGTCTAGCGTTAACTTTTCCAAATAACAGTTAAGTGCTGGGATTTTGTTTGATGTTAGGAAATTTACATTTCACCTCAATCTCAAAATTACTCTCAGCCGAACCTTCAGTTAGTAGAGGAATACCAGTTTTTCCCCCAATTTTTAAACCAAACTTGAGTGTAACTTCTTCCACCTCAGCAGCACCTAAATTTTTAAAAGCACCAATAGCATACTTAGTATAAGCCCGAATTTGTTGGTGTACTTCCTGCATTTTGATAACGGCTTCTTCCCGAAAACCATAAGATTCTCTTTCGTTGTCAACTTCCGGGGTAATAATTTCTGGGATGTTCGGTGTCTCCTTGGACTCAAACAAGATGGTGTAGAGTTCCCCGTCTTCTTCAAAAACCAAACGTTCTATATTGGACACAAAAACCTCAAATTTTCAGTATATATACGTTATATTATTTTCTATTCAACCAAGCAAACTTGTATAAATGGCTCGTTACGCCCTTGTTGTTGGCATTACAGATTATAAACAACCACTTTCTATCCTCAGTAAACCAGCTACAGATGCGGAGGCGGTAGCGAAGTTACTCAAAGCGCATGGTGATTTTCAGGATATCAAGCTACTAAAAGGAAAAGTTAGTAAGCAAACACTGGGTGAAGCTTTAAGAATACTGCTGCGAGAACAAGCAGAGAAAAATGAAGCCCTAATTTACTTTACAGGACATGGAATTACTGTTGCGGATTTGGAGCTAGAGACACAACAGGCTTATCTAGCAACTTCTGATTTAACCATTGTCACTCAAGGCAAGCAAATTGTAGAACAAACGGGTGGTATTAGCCTGCTCAATTTGAATAACTTAATTAGAGATTCACGACTGAGTAGTTTAGTAGTTTTGTTAGATTGTTGTCATAGCGGTAATTTTTTAGAACGTAATCTCATTGAAAGAACTCTTACTGCCTTTAATTCACAGCCTGACTACTACTTTATTGCTGCTTGTCGAGGCTTTCAACAAGCCTATGCCTTAAAAAGCGAACAACATAGTATTTTTACAACTGCAATGCTGGCTGGATTATCAGCAGATAATACAAATGATAATGGACAGGTAAGTGGCGATCGCCTTTTCGATAAAATTTACACAAAACTCAAAGGTAGTGGACAAGAACCTATCCGCATGGGCTGGGGACGTTCCATTACCATAGTCACCCATCAACAGAAAATTGCGGCGTATCTGTTTGAGGTCAAAGATGAATGTCCCTACCAAGGATTAAAAGCTTTTGAAGCCGAACAAAAAGAGTTTTTCTTTGGACGCAAGCAGGTTGTTAGAGATATTCTGGCAAAACTCAACAAACAACCCTTTGTTCCTGTCATCGGTGCTTCGGGGAGTGGGAAATCTTCTGTAGTCCGGGCGGGTTTGATACCGGAATTATTAGCTGATCAACGCTGGCGAGTGATAGAACCAATCAAGCCGGGATTTGAACCTTTAAATGAATTAAGAACAGCTTTTAAACAATGTTTTAAGCAGGCTAAACAAGAAAGCCAGTTTCAAACATTGAGTCAGGATTATCCTGATAATTTACCTAACATTATCGCTCATCTCCCAGGTGACACAAAATTTTTGCTGGTGGTAGATCAGTTTGAGGAAGTATTTACACTTTGTGCCAGAAACGAAGAACAAGAGAGATTTATTGACCTACTGACTCAGGTGGTAGAAATTCCTGATTCTCGGTTAGCGGTGGTGATTACCATGCGGGCAGATTTTCTCGAACCCTGTTTGCAATATCCCTCCTTAACTACGCTCATTCAAACCCAGGCTGTTTTATTGGGGTCTTTATCTGGCAATGATTTAAAGGAGACAATAGTAGAACCTGCCAAGCTGCAAGGTCATACGGTGGAAGATGATTTACTAATAGAGATTTTGGCAGATGTAGGCAAAGAACCAGGGTTTTTACCTTTGTTAGAGTTTGCCTTAACCAAAATCTGGGAGAAACGCGACCAAGACAAACATTTATTAACCCTGGAACAATATCAGAAGTTAGGCAGACTAACTGGGGCGTTGAATCTCCATGCAGAAAAAGTCTATCACTATCGGGATTATGAGCAGGAGTCGCCAACCCAGGAACGCAGCCAGGAAGAGAAAGATTGGATTAGACTGATTTTTTTGCGGTTGCTGCGGACGGGAGATGGGGAAAAAGACACCAGACAACGCCAAGCAAAAGCCACACTGTTAAATATTGCAGGTAATGACCCCAACCAACAGCAACAATTGAGTGAGTTACTAGATGGGGAAACAGGGCTAGTTAAAGGACGGTTGTTAGTTACTGGCAAAGATGAACAGGGGGAAGCTTGGATTGATTTAGCCCATGAAGCTTTAATTGAAGGTTGGCAAACTTTTAGGAAGTGGCGACAACAAGACCGCGACTTGCGGCGGTTGAGTGACAGGTTAGCAGATAGTCGGCGGGAATGGGGGAATAAAGGCAAGAGTGAACAATATTTAATGCAGGGCGGACTGCTGGCAGAAGTGAGGGATAGCTGGCAAGGATTGCAGCTTTATTTACAGTCGCCCCAAGAAGATGAGGATTTTTATCAACGCAGCGACACCCACGAAAAAGACCGCATTGCTGAACTGGAAATGGCACTGACCGAATCTAGATTGCGAGAGAAAGCGGCCAGGGTAGAGAATTTAGTCTCAGTGCAACCCTTAGATAGTCTAGTGTTGGCGATTCAAGCTATGGGTGAGAATCAAGAGAAATTACCTCACAAAATTCTTGCGCCAGTTCAGCACAGTTTGAGTTTAGTAACTAATAAAGCAAGAGTTTCCTTACCCTTTTCTGGTCATGAGGATGAGGTTATGTCTGTCGCCATCAGCCAGGATGGGCAGACGATTATCAGTGGGGGTAGTGACGGCACGGTGCGGTTGTGGAATCACCAAGGTCAGCCCTTAGCTGAACCCATCCTTGGTCATAAGCGTGCGGTCTACTCTGTCGCCATTAGCGCTGATGGGCAGACGATTGTCAGTGGGGGTCGTGACGGTACGGTGCGGTTGTGGAATCGCCAAGGTCAGCCCTTAGCTGCACCCCTCCTTGGTCATGAGGTTTGGGTCTGGTCTGTCGCCATTAGCGCTGATGGGCAGACGATTGTCAGTGGGGGTGCTGACGGCAGGGTGCGGTTGTGGAATCACCAAGGTCAGCCCTTAGCTGAACCCATCCTTGGTCATGAGGATGAGGTTATGTCTGTCGCCATCAGCCAAGATGAGCAAACGATTGTCAGTGGGAGTAGTGATGGCACGGTGCGATTGTGGAATCACCAAGGTCAACTTTTAGCTGAACCCATCCTTGGTCATGAGGAGACGATCTACTCTGTCGCCATTAGCGCTGATGGGCAGACGATTGTCAGTGGGAGTGGTGACGGTACGGTGCGGTTGTGGAATCACCGAGGTCAGCTTTTATTTGAACCCATCCTTGGTCATGAGGATGCGGTCTACTCTGTCGCTATTAGCGCTGATGGGCAGACGATTGTCAGTGGGAGTGGTGACGGTAAGGTGCGGTTGTGGAATCACCGAGGTCAGCTTTTATTTGAACCCATCCCTAGTCATAAGGGTGGGGTTATGTCTGTCGCCATCAGCCAGGATGGGCAGACGATTGCCAGTGGGGGTTATGACCGCACGGTGCGGTTGTGGAATCTGCAAGGTCAGCCCTTAGCTGCGCCCATCCTTGGTCATGAGGATGAGGTTATGTCTGTCGCCATTAGCGCTGATGGGCAGACGATTGTCAGTGGAGGTCGTGACCGCACGGTGCGGTTGTGGAATCTGCAAGGTCAGCCCTTAGCTGCACCCATCCTTGGTCATGAGCGTGAGGTCTACTCTGTCGCCATTAGCGCTGATGGGCAGACGATTGTCAGTGGGAGTGGTGACGGTACGGTGCGGTTGTGGAATCACCAAGGTCAGCCTTTAGCTGAACCTATCCTTGGTCATGAGCATGAGGTTCTGTCTGTCGCCATTAGTGCTGATGGGCAGACGATTGTCAGTGGGGGTAGTGACGGCACGGTGGGGTTGTGGAATCTGCAAGGTCAACCATTAGCTGAACCCATCCTTGGTCATGAGGATGAGGTCTTGTCTATCGCCATTAGCGCTGATGGGCAGACGATTGTCAGTGGAGATTTTGACGGCACGGTGGGGTTGTGGAGTCTGCAAGGTCAGCCCTTAGCTGCACCCATCCGTGGTAACAAGGGCGTGGTCAGGTCTGTTGCCATTAGCGCTGATGGGCAGACAATTGTCAGTGGGGGTGATGACGGCACGGTGGGGTTGTGGAATCTGCAAGGTCAACCATTAGCTGAACCCATCCTTGGTCATGAGGGTGCGGTCTGGTCTGTCGCCATTAGTCCTAATGGGCAGACGATTGTCAGTGGGGGTCGTGACGGGACGGTGCGGTTGTGGCGTGGTGGTTGGCGTGGGTGGTTGCAGGTCTGTTGCGACAGGTTGCGTTATCATCCCATCTTCACAAATCTACCCAATGAGGAGGCAAAAGCGGCTTGTGAGGTCTGTAATAAATATGTTTGGAGTAAACAAGCAGATAAAAGCAGCAAGTAATACCAATTCTCCATGAAGTTGCGCCGAATAAACAATGTAGAGACGTTGCATGCAACGTCTCTACAGCGCAGAATCAAGAGCATATTTATCAAGAAACGGTATAAGGAGAAATTAACGGGAAAAATGGACTTCTGATCTGCAAAACTGAGCCTTGGAGGCTCAACTGTCAGCCTTGGAGGCTTAACTGTCAGCCTTGGAGGCTCAACTGTCAGCCTCAGAGGCTCAACTTTCAGCCTTTGAGGCTCAACTTTCAGCCTTTGAGGCTCAACTTTCAGCCTTTGAGGCTCAACTTTCAGCCTCAGAGGCTCAACTTTCAGCCTTTGAGGCTCAACTTTCAGCCTTTGAGGCTCAACTTTCAGCCTTTGAGGCTCAACTTTCAGCCTCAGAGGCTCAACATCCAAGATGTGATTGGCAATCATGGTGTGAGAAAAGCGATCGCCCAGTGTAGCGTTAGTATGAGTTATCTGCTTGTTGAATTTCTTCCTCATATTTGGCGATCTGACTTTTCACGTCATGTGGAAAAGCTAACGACAGACCTAACCCCCCAGCCCCCTTCCCTACTAGGGAAGGGGGAGAAATCAAAGCCTCTCTCCTTGTAGGAGAGAGGTTTGGAGAGAGGTCTTCCAGATCCCGTGAAAAGTCAGATCATTACTAACATCAGAAATATCTGATTTAGAATAAATTGTAGTGAGGATGATTCCTTGTTCAGTTTTCAAATAATAAATTACTCGATAGCCACCACTTTTCCCTTTTTTAATATCGCTATTTTTGAGACGAACTTTGAAAACTTGATATTTAACTCCAGCAATTCTATCTCCCGGAAGTTCCCCTACTTGAAGTTGCTCAATTAATGGTTGTAGATCACTACGAATTGAACGGTAACGTTTAGCAAGTTCTCGTAAATCTTTTTTAAACCGAGGAGTAAGCGCGATTTGAATTGATGGTGGTTCACTCTGCATCAATACTTTCCCACATTTCAGAGAGGGGTATAGTTTGTCCACTTAATGCCTCTCGTATGCCTTGATGAATGCCTTCAATTACTATTTCAGTGGGTGTTTCATCAGCCGATGACTCTCTCTCTAAATTTATGCGAAAGCTATGAATTAGCTCATAAATTTCTGCTAATTTATCTTCGGGAATATCTTGCAATTCTTGGATAATTTTCTGGATCAGCATAAGTCAAATTTTCGGTATTGTGTGGTTAATCTAGTTTACGCTTCATTCTTGAGTAGGACTTACGCAACGGACAGGAGACATTCCTCCTGCCTCCTGCCTCCTGCCTGTTCCGGTCATTGTTTGGAGATAGAGGCGATCGCCTATGTTATCATCCTAGCTTCTTATCTTTTCTTTCACCCTGAGATGGCGATAAACTGGGGAAATAACCCATGTTATCTACCTAAGCCGTAATGGTTTCCACCTTCCCTAATCCTGCTTCTGCTGATTTATCCCGTGTGCGATTAGCTATTCGCTCCATACAACCCCAGTTGGTAGAATGGCGGCGGCGACTCCATCAAAAACCAGAGTTGGGTTTTCAAGAAAAACTCACGGCTGAGTTTGTCTCACAAAAGTTGCAAGAATGGGGAATTGAGCATCAAACAGGTATTGCTCAAACTGGAATAGTGGCTACCATCACAGGCGAAAAATCCCCCAGTCCCCGCGTTTTGGCAATTCGGGCTGATATGGATGCTTTGCCAATTCAAGAACTGAATGAAGTCTCTTATTGTTCACAGCATGATGGGGTGATGCACGCTTGCGGTCATGATGGACATACAGCGATCGCCCTCGGCACGGCTTATTATTTACAACAGCATCGTCAAGATTTCGCCGGGACTGTAAAAATCATCTTCCAGCCTGCGGAGGAAGGCCCAGGGGGCGCAAAACCTATGATTGAGGCTGGGGTACTGAAAAACCCTGATGTTGATGCCATCATCGGTTTACACCTGTGGAATAATTTGCCCTTGGGGACTGTAGGTGTCCGCAGTGGGGCGTTAATGGCGGCTGTGGAATTATTTGACTGCAAAATATTGGGTAAGGGTGGACATGGGGCTATCCCCCATCAAACTGTCGATTCTGTGGTGGTTGCTGCTCAAATTGTCACCGCTTTACAAACTATCGTCGCTCGTAATGTTAACCCCATTGATTCAGCAGTGGTGACAGTGGGCGCACTTCATGCTGGGACTACCCACAATGTCATTGCTGATACAGCAACTATGAAGGGAACTATCAGGTATTTTAACCCTGCATATCAAGGCTTTTTTTCACAACGAATAGAACAAATTATTGCAGGTATCTGCCAGAGTTATGGTGCTAAGTATGACTTTAAATATACAGAACTGTATCCGCCAGTGATTAACGATGCGACTATCGCTGAGTTGGTGCGATCGCAAGCTGAGGAAGTCATCGAAACTCCCATTGGTATCGTCCCCGAATGTCAAACAATGGGCGGCGAAGATATGTCTTTCTTCTTACAAGAAGTTCCAGGCTGCTATTTCTTCCTTGGTTCCGCTAACCCAGAAAAAGATTTAGCCTATCCCCATCATCACCCCCGGTTTGATTTTGATGAAACCGCTTTACCTATGGGTGTGGAAATATTTGTGCGCTGTGTGGAGAAGTTTTTTGATAGGGGATAGGGGACACTTCCCTACATCCTGAAACCAACGTGAGTTCGATGAACCTCACCCTCCCAACCTCCCTCTCCTACGAGGAGAGGGAGGAGAAACCAAAACCTCACCCTCCCAACCTCCCTCTCCTACGAGGAGAGGGAGGAGAAACCAAAACCTCACCCTCCCAACCTCCCTCTCCTACGAGGAGAGGGAGGAGAAACGAAAAAATCCCCCTCTTACTCCCCTCTCCTCGTAGGAGAGGGGTTGGGGGTGAGGTCAAAACAACGCTTGTCGAACTCACGTTAAAACCAAGCTTTTTGCAACAGCAATAAAAAACTTACACCTGACAGGATAGGGGACACTACGACAAGCTCAGTGCATGGCTGGGGGAATATCTTAAGATTTCTCAATTTTGTGTTTTAAATTATTGTTAAAAGATATGCTTACTAGACAGCTATTTATCAGCAAATCTGTTAAGATTTCCCCATAATCTGTTACCTGCTATAAAAATTATTATTTACATTGAGTTCTTCATATTGTCTGAATTAAAACATTATATTACAGTGATGCAATTACAAATTGCTGAGGTAAACTTGCTAGAAAAATAACGCAAAAAACTACTCAGCTGCTCTTGAGTCTGGGCATCACTTAAAATGGAACACTGGCAATTTCTGATTCAGAAGCAGGGCGATCGCTCTTGGCACGCCTTGGAATCGCCAAACACGGAAATCCTAGAGGGTCGATATCGGGTTTTGGCTCGTTCTAATCTTCCTAATCAAGATGTGGAAGTGCGCGTAACTTACTTCTCCACCCAAGAAGTCCCGCCAAAGCGACGGATTCAAAAGCGATCGCGCCGCACTAGTCCCGAAGGCTTGATGGCGGTAATTCCTTTCACCTACCTCAAAGCAGGTGTTTGGGAATTACGCTGTTCTGGGGATTTGATATCAGATATCCTGGGTAAATCCTGGCAATATGGTGTTCATCTGCAAGTGAAACCCCAGTTAGCAGAGGTGGTAGAGCCAGTTTTAGAACCAGAAAATAATTTAGAAACAATCTCAGACCCCATATCTGAGGAAAAACCGCCATCAAATCCGGAAGTAGAACTGGTAATTACTCAAGAGAGTTACTTCCTAGACCAAGATGACATAGCAATTGATCAGCCTGTAAATCCAGTATGGGTAAAAGGGGAAACAGCAGAGCAAATTTTACAAAATCTGATTGATTTAGCTTTGCCTGCGGAATCGCTGTTAGAAGAACCCCAAGTTGAGGATACACCAAAAGAGGAGCGATCGCTTCCCTTATTGCTGACTTTGGATCAGGAAACATATATTACTCGTTGGGGACATTTATTAACTATTCACGGGATTGTAGAGTTACAAAAAAATTTACAGCCAGCAGATGAAGCCTGTGATCTCAAAAATCTCTCCGGTTTGGAACTGCGAATAGAATTGCGATCGCCTCAAAGTTCAGAAGTATTGACTCAAATACGCCAATCTTTAGGCGACAAGTCCCTACCTTTGACAATTCGTTCTACATTTGATATTCCTGCTGACTGCGAATCTAAGCTAATTTTGGCAGATATTAATTTATATGGGGCAGTTGCTCATCAGGGAGAAGCGGCGCTATTAGCTAGTCATTCCTTCACAATTACAGCAGATGTCGCTGATTTGTTGGCGGTTAAAAATGCGGTTCAAGCTAGCTTAGTAGATGAACAAAATCACACCACATCCACTGCTGAACCCAGCGCTACCATTGATTTGGAACTGTTCAATTTAGTTAAAACGCCGCCAATTTCATCACCGCCGACTTATCCATCTGTAAGCACGCCTTTACCAGAAGTAATTGATCCAGAATCGCTGAATAAACAAACTGATTTACGTCTACCGCAATTACCCAAATTACCTGAAACGCCCATTGAAGCAACTGTTACAAATGATTTAATAACAGAACCAAGCTTAGACATTCCTCCCTTAGAACCAGAGGAGACAACCATTCCTCAAACCCCCGCGCCTATCGATTTAGGTAAGTTAGTAATTAAACCGAGACTGCGTTTTTCTGGCAGTACCTTACCTTACTTAAAACGTTTGCCAGCCACGCCTAGTTTTAACGAAGTAACAACAAGCGAAGTTACAGAGGAATTACCACAGGTTGAGGTCGCAATTCCTGAGCCTGAACCTCATCTAGAAGAAGTGCTTAATGATACGCCAATTCCAGATGAAACTGTCACACAATTAGAGGCTGAACCAACACCGGAGACAATTGCCGCCTTAGAAACGGAGGAAATCGTTGATACCTCAACCACAGAATTACCAACAACGCCAACCCAATTAAATGAGAATGTCACACAAATAATATCTATTACCCCACCGCGTCCTTATTCATCGCCGCTAATTCGCAAGTGGATGGAAAGTCAAGGATACACCCTACCGGAGATTTTCCCGGATAGCGATGAGGTTCCCCAGACCCAGGTAACATCCGAAGAATCGCCTCCCGTCCCACCAATTGCCGAAACTCCAGACATTGAGGATACTTTACCACCAGTCCCAGATGTAGCAATAGAACCAATAGAAATAGAATTAGTACCGCCAGAAGCAATAGAGTATCAGCCATCTGTGGAAATTGAGGAAAAAGCACCAGAACCACCGCCGCTAGAACCTGAATTACCACCAGCAGAACCCATCCCAACACCATTAACCCGGATAGCAGAAGAAATTGTCCTAGATGATAGTGATGATGAGGCGGAATTAGAGGTAAATAACCACCAGTTACCACAAGCACAACAGGCGATCGATTCTCCGGCAAAAATCCTCGAACCCTTACCGATACCGCAACTGTATGTACCTGATGGCGAACTGGTTGCGGGTAAGCTGACTAGGGTAAGAGTAGAGTTACCCAAAGTGTCGCCGCAAGTTGTAGTCAAATTATGGATGGAAGATTGCCAAACTCGCTGGCTACTAGATGGCCCCCATATACTCACAGAGTTACTACCGAACTCTTCAGGTAATCTAGAAGTGATGACTCAAATCAGCATCCCCTTCGGCTGCTTGGAGATTCGCATGGAAGCGATCGCACTCAACACCGTGACAAAACAAGAAAGCCACAAAGTCACAATCATCAAAACCGTCATCCCCCCTGATTTACCTAACGTCAGCCTCAATGACATACTTGGGATGTGATTGGGGATTGGGGACTGGGGACTGGGGAGATGAGGGAGTAGGGGGAGATGGGGGAGATGAGGGAGTAGGGGGAGAATAATAACTGTCACCTATCACCTATCACCTATCACCTGTCACCTGTCACCTGTCACCTGTCACCTGTCACCTATCACCTGTCAACTGTTAAAAATCTTGAGAATTTAAAAAAAATGCTTGAATTTGCAGTAAGCTCGTCTTGAATTGTAGTGTGATTTAAGAGGAAAATTTACTATGGTCTCAACACTTTTTCCTTCTCTGTTGGCTTATAGCACCTTCTTACCATCTCTTTTAGTCCCTTTAACTGGACTGGTTTTTCCTGCTGTCGCCTTCGCATTTATGTTTTTATACATTGAGCGCGAAGACCTTGTATAGTCCAACCCAAGGTAACGGGTAATATGTAATTTAATGCTAAATTTTTTACTTATTACCTATTATCAAATCCTCAGACAAGCGATTTGAAAGTTACAAATTAGAATACCGCCCATCTTTTAAAGATAGGCGGTTTTTTAATGCTGTTTTCTAAACAAGGGCTAGAAAATCCAGACTAATTATAATGAAGAACCGAGTCCAGCGTAGGCTCCGTAAAAGAAAATGCCTACAACTGTAATTACACCTAAACCTGCGATCGTAGCGACGACCCACAAAGGTATTCTCCCACCGCTTCCAGCAGACACAGCTTTTCCTCCCTTAACAACGAATCAACACAGGTTGAATAAACAAAAATTCAAAACAGAGTTCCAGTTAGTTAAAGAAGTAACTGGAGAATAGAATACCTAGAACAAAAACTAGTAATAGTCCTAGATAAAGTGAAGTCCGGTTAAGTTCTACCGGCTGATTATTAGGATTGGGCGTTCTTTCCATGATTTACTCCTAGTGTATAACTAGCGTTGAATAAACTGCATTGAGGCGATCGCGCCCAAGAAGAATACAGTAGGTACAGCTAGAGTATGAACTGCCAGCCATCTGACTGTAAAAATAGGATAGGTTACTGGTTGATTGATGTTATTGCCGCTAGTCATGATTTCAAACTACTTTCCAATCAGTTCTTCAACTTTCTGTTTAGCTTCAAAGCGATTGTCCACAATGGGCAGTTCTTGCCTTGTTTGTGTGAAATACTCATTAGGACGTGGAGTACCAAACACATCATAAGCCAACCCAGTGCTGACGAATAACCAACCAGCAATAAATAGTGCTGGAATGGTGATGCTGTGAATTACCCAGTAACGGATACTGGTGATGATATCGGAAAACGGACGTTCTCCTGTAGTCCCTGACATTGAGATCCCCTACCTTCAGAATGATTGTTATTGAGTTTATTATCCTACAAAGTTAAGAAAGAGTTACAAGTTGCAACTTTCTTCTCATAAAAGTAGAACAAATACCTACGCAGTTGGCTCGGTTTTAGCAGCCTTAGCCACATCTGGTTGGTATTTTAAGAGAACACCGCGATCGCCAATCACAAAACCTTGATCCGGCTTGAGAAAAACAATCTTGTAGAAATTCGCTGCTACTTGCTCTACATCTCGGTCTTTTTCCCAGGTTTTGCCGCCATCGGTACTCACCAACAAATTACCACTACCGCCACTCACCCATAACTCATTGGGTGTGCGGTAAGCCATATCTAGCAAACCCCAACTAGTGGAAAATTCAGGATTTGTCGCTTCTAGCCACTCTTCAGGCTTTGCTGGGTCGCTAAACTGAACCTGACCACCCCTAGCCAGTAACCACAACTGTCCATCCTGAGAAAAGCCCATATTTTCCACACGGCGGGAACTATTGCGATTGTGAGGAACCCAAGCATTTTGTCCAGGTTCCCAAGTAGAGTAGAAACTACCCTTAGCGGAAACAGCCACATACTTACCATCAGCAGAACGTTCCAAATTCCGCACCACCCCGACAGCCGCCTCTACCTGCGCTTTCCAGTTTTTGCCGCCATCAGTAGTTTTATAAATAGCGCCTACATCAGTTGCAATTTCCGCCGAGTTTTCTCCCAAAGCTTGCACAGCAATGGGATTACCTGGAAGCTTTTCACTGAGGGCAATACGTGACCAAGAACGACCCTCATCAGTGGTATGCAGTAGTAGAGAAGGTTCACCAGCAATCCAGCCTTCCTGAAGAGCGAAACTTACCGATTCAAAACGGTATCTATCATCATCCAAAGCCAATTCTAGAGGTTTCCAAGTATTTCCGCCATCATTAGTTTCCAAGAGAGTAGAATTACTACCCACCAAAAAACCATGCTGAGGATTTTCCGTAAACCCAATATCAAATAATTTGGCTTCTGTTGGCACAGAAACGACTGCCCAAGGATTGTAGCTGGTAGAGGGAACCTTACTACAGCCAAAACACAAGAACACTACCATCAACAAAGCAAATATTTTTTGCCAACTTTTCACAATAACCACCGACTTTTAGTTGTTTCTAAATTTGTGTAAGGTTTCTCTAGAAGGTTTACCTTAAGCAGAATAGGGAAGTGAGGAGTAGGGGGAGATGGGGGAGTGGGGGGAGATTGGGGAGTGGAGGGAGATGAGGGAGTGGGGGGAGAAGTGATTAACTTTCCCCTTTCCCCTTTCCCCTTTCCCCTTTCCCCAGCCCTACTGCAAGCCATAAAGACTAATAAAGAACAAGAACGCCAAAGCCAAAGCGCCGAAAATGAGAATATTCTTTTGCCCTGGAGTCAGCTTGTTGACACCTAGACCATAACCGAGATTTTCCTTGAAACCGGAAGCTGTACCCGCCGGGCCGATATTGGTAAAAGCCACCTTTTTCGCCGTACAAACTGGACAGCGCCAATTGACTGGCAGTTCAGCAAAGGGTGTCCCCGCAGCAATGTCATGCTTATCGTCACCCTTCTCTGGTTCGTAAACATAACCGCAGGCGCGACACTCAAAGCGGTCTAACACTGTATTCTCAACAGCTTGTTCGCTCATGGTTAAAGTCTCGCAGAAAAGAATTATTAAATATACGTTAAAAATTATGACATAACTGTTAGACTTTTCTATCACTTATAAAAATGATTCAAATACCCGAAATGCGTCTGTTGCCCAGAGTTCAGAAAACCTAAGAAGATATAATGTAAAAGAAAGTAACAGCCTAATTTACACTATAAGCGGTAGATATTCATTGTGTTTGTCCTTAGCGGTTACGAGTACCTACTAGGCTTCCTCATTATCTGTAGCCTAGTTCCTGCCTTAGCGCTTTCTGCGTCCAAGCTCCTACGACCAAAGGGTAACAGCCTGGAACGCCGCACCACCTACGAATCAGGTATGGAACCCATTGGGGGAGCCTGGATTCAGTTCAATATCCGTTACTATATGTTTGCCTTGGTCTTTGTCGTCTTTGACGTGGAGACTGTGTTCTTATATCCTTGGGCAGTTGCTTTTCACCGTCTGGGGCTATTGGCATTCATTGAAGCGCTGATTTTTATTGCAATTCTTGTAGTCGCCCTAGTTTACGCCTGGCGTAAAGGAGCTTTGGAATGGTCTTGAATTCTGATTTAACTACTCAGGACAAAGAGAGAATCATCAACCCAGTTGAACGTCCTACAGTCACTCAAGACCTATCGGAAAACGTCATTTTAACCACGGTTGATGACCTCTACAACTGGGCTAGGCTTTCGAGTCTGTGGCCTTTGTTATTTGGTACAGCTTGCTGCTTTATTGAATTTGCAGCACTAATTGGTTCTCGTTTCGACTTCGATCGCTTCGGACTCATCCCGCGTTCTAGTCCCCGTCAAGCCGATTTGATTATCACAGCCGGCACTATTACCATGAAGATGGCTCCTCAGTTGGTGCGTCTTTATGAACAAATGCCCGAACCTAAGTATGTAATTGCGATGGGTGCTTGTACAATTACAGGCGGGATGTTCAGTGTTGATTCACCTACAGCCGTGCGTGGTGTTGACAAGTTAATTCCTGTTGATGTATATTTACCAGGCTGTCCTCCCCGTCCCGAAGCAATCATTGACGCAATTATTAAATTGCGGAAGAAGATTGCTAACGATTCGATGCAGGAACGCAGCCAAATCAAACAAACCCACCGTTTCTACAGCACGACTCATAACTTGAAGCCAGTAGCAGAAATATTAACTGGCAAGTATATGCAGTCTGAAACTCGCTTCAACCCACCAAAAGAATTGGCAGAAGCGATCGGTCTGCCTGTTCCCCCTGCACTGCTGACATCACAAACTCAGAAGGAGGAACAGAACCGTGGCTGATGAAGTAAAACCAGTCCCCGCAGAACAGGCTATAGTACCATCTGGGCCTATTTCCCAGTGGCTATCAGAAAATGGTTTCGCTCATGATTCTTTAGAAGCCGACAAAAACGGCATAGAGATAATTAAAGTCGAGCCAGATTTCTTGCTTCCCATCGCTACAGCTTTGTATGCTTACGGGTTTAATTATCTCCAGTTTCAAGGCGGTATCGACCTCGGCCCCGGACAGGATTTGGTGAGCGTGTATCACTTAGTTAAAGTCGGTGATAATGCTGATAAGCCCGAAGAAGTGCGGGTGAAGGTGTTCTTACCAAGGGAGAATCCTGTAGTCCCTTCAGTCTACTGGATTTGGAAAACCGCAGACTGGCAAGAACGTGAATCATACGATATGTTCGGCATCATCTACGAAGGACACCCCAACTTGAAGCGTATTTTAATGCCAGAGGATTGGGTAGGTTGGCCTTTGCGGAAGGATTACATCTCACCTGATTTCTACGAGTTGCAGGACGCTTATTAGGCTGAGTGCTGAATTGTCTCATCTTTAACCCCTTTCCGGCGGCGGAGAGGGGTATTGTTTTTTAATACAGATAAAAGTTTAAGTATAAAAGTATTCAGATGGTTTATCTCGTCAAAGGTATTAACGAAGTATAAGATAAGACTTTGTATAAGTTATAATTTTTTTAAGCAAAAAATTATACTACTGCCAATATTTTATGTCTCATCTTCGCACCATTCCAGAAGGCACTCCCTTAAATAGCCCAATCCATGTTATTCATCACCTTGAATCTAGGCTTGTTTCCTTGGATGAGCAACAGCAGCAAGTTGCGTTCCAGTATCCCGATGCTCCACAACGTATTAGAGGATTAGCTGGAACCGGAAAGACTGTGACATTTGCTAAACGGGCGGCGATGATTCACAAAGATCATCCAGACTGGAAAATTGCTTTTATTTTCTTTACTCGTTCTCTCTATGATCAAATTATCTATGAGAGAATTTCCACATATTATCAGGAATTATCCGGTGGACAAGAACCTAATTGGAATAATCTAAATGTACTTCACGCTTGGGGAGCAAAAGATAGAGACGGTTTTTATCGTAATCTTGCTCACAAATGTTCTCTAAAACCCCTATCAGTTAGAGATGTAGAAAATATATTTGGTTATAAAGTCTCACCAGCAGTTGCTTTTGAATATATTTGTGATCAGTTAGAAGCACAGATTACTGATTATCCTAAGCTTTATGACATAATTTTAATTGATGAAGGGCAAGATTTACCTCCTTCTTTTTATCGTTTAGCCAGAAATATACTTAATGAACCAAAACGACTTTATTGGGCTTATGATGAAGCACAGGGAATCGGTTCATTAATAGTACCTGAACCAAGCGTAATTTTTGGTAGAAATAATGATGGCTCTTTAATTGTTGATATACGGGGTCAATCTAAAAATTTTAATAAATGCTACCGAACTCCCAAGCAATTATTAATGATAGCTCATGCTGTTAATATGGGGCTTTTAAGAGATGAAGGTGTTCTACAAGGTGTGACCCAAAAAGCTCAATGGGAAAATTTAGGTTATACAGTATTGGATGGAGATTTTAGCGACTCAAGCGTTAAACAAAAGAAACTAGTTAAAGTTGAAAGACAGCCTGAAAAAAATATTCATCCAATAGACAATAGTGATTTTCCTTATCAAGATGCCATTGGAGATATTTTCGAGTTACAAGCTTTTGACAACGAGGAAGAAGAACAAGAATGGATAGCTCAAAAGGTAGCGAATGATTTACAGCATGGATTGCAACCATCAGATATTATAATTACTGCTTTGTGCGGTAATGATGAAAAAAAATATTTTCAAAAATTGAAACAAGCTTTGATTAATTATGATGTTCATGCTTACATTGCAGGAGTAGACGACAGTAGGGACATTTTTCAAAAGGATGGTTGCGTAACAATATCTAATATTTACAGAGCAAAGGGAAATGAGGCTTATAAAGTTTACGTTTGTAGGGTTCATTATGCAATACAACCTTTAAGTTATAAAGAAGAAACTGAATTGCATAAACGAAATGAAGCATTTGTAGCCATAACCCGTGCAAGAATATGGTGCGTAGTTACAGGCTTAGAATCTCCTATTTTTGAAGAAATGCGCCAATATAAAGAACAATTTCCTTATTTGATTTTTCCGGCTTTCAATAAAAATTCTCTAAAGCGAGTAACGGATGTATTAGATGAATAAGTCGTAAAGTTTTGTTATCAGGCATTATGAAATCGCTTCACGATTTCTTGGCATTTTTACTCGCCGTTCCATGTTCTAAAGTGGAATGATGGAGTTATGAAGGTGAGTGATCGAATTTTTTACTTGCAGTTTCGCGTTCACAACTCCATCATTGTACTTGTGAACGCGATCGCTCTACCATTGAACTTAAATTTTATTTTAGATAATCCATACACTTGAATCGACAAGAATCATGGATTTGTTCGTAACTCCTCAAGGTTGTCGTCCCATTGAAGTTTACCTCTATATGCCTTAATTTTTTCTTGTTGTTTTAATTTAATCAGTGTCTTCAGTCCAAGTTCAATTACTTCTTGTTTATTCTGAAGACCCGTTACATTTATTGCCTCTTCTATTAGTTTTTCATTAATAGCTAAATTATCTTCCATACTAAATTACTTATGTGTATTATTTAATTTTAATATATGTCTAGCTTGTCAATTAAATTGATAGTTATTCTTAACTACCAGCAATCTAACTAAAAGCGTTTAAGCGAAGCCTGCCTGAGACATCGCCTATCCGCAGAACCATAAAAGCGATCGCCTAAATCTCAAGTTTCGCCTTCACAAGTAAAATGATGGAGTTACTAGGGCGATCGCCACACTTCTAAGTATAAATACAAAGAATTCTCATTAGTCATTAATTATTCTTCCCCAATCCCCAATCCCCAATCCCTGACAAATTAAGGAAAAATTGAACACCTTAAGTGTTGACCCGGATGTTGTTTATTTTTTGTTAAGTATGATTGTAATGCGGTAATCGTAGAGATTCCTAGTTATAAGTATAAGGAGTCTAGATTTTTAAGATTTCATGTGGCAACCACATCTTTTTACACGTAAAATCGAAGACAAGGTAAAGTTCAGTAGAACAACAGCCTAATATTTATTTATGATGCTTTTAAAAAAAACAGGGTTTAAAGCTATTATTACTAAATCTCCAATGGTAGATCGGATCAACGATATCGCTTGGCAAGCCCATCAGGGGAGCGTTGCCGCGATTATTCAAGTCTTAAACGACAAACTCACCAAATCCGGTGTGAGAATCAGGGCAGTTTTTGCTGATGGTGTCTTACAACTATTGTGTGAGGCGGCTAACGAGGAACAGCTTGAGCAGTCTAGCCTAGTGGAGCAAATCCACTTGATTCTGGAATCAATTGCACCGCGTAATATTCGCCGCATCAAGATTAATAGCCGCATTGTCCGAGAACAGCAGTTGCTTTGGTTAACAGAACTTGAGCGTGATGACCAATTACTCTGGACACAGGAAATTACCCTGGCTCAACCCAATGCCCTCAAGCGGCTAATCAAGGATATTCAAGAAGCAAAGGCTGAAATAGCACAAGCAAACTTACCGGACTTATCGCCACTGAATAACAAAGTTAAACAAAAGAAAGTCTCTAAGTTTAAATTGCGATCGGCATTTGCTTTATGCTTATTGCTATCGCTTGGTTGGATTTTTTATAGTCAGTTTGGCGAACTGAAAAACTTAGTACAAGACAATAAAAATTCTTTAGCTACAGCTAACACCAACGGTAAAGAACCAAAAGTCGTGAGCGATTCATTTAATAGTGGCGCTGCTAAGGATACTAATGATTCCTTTGCAGCAGCTGTGCGACTTGCTAATCAAGCCTCAGCCGCAGGTAAAGTGGCTAAAAACTCAACTCAATGGTTGGAATTGGCTGCTATGTGGCAACGTGCATCTGATTTAATGAATGCAGTATCACCTGATCACAGTCGTTATCAGGAAGCTAAAATCCGTACTCAGCTATATAAGAAATATAGTGAGGCGGCGCAAAAAGAAGCTGCTAAATCTCAATGATGAATGAGTAATTCAAGAATGTATAAGCTATCTCATGCAGAGGCGCAGAGAATGTTTAAATTTCTCAGTTGGGAAAGCAGCGTTGATATGAAAAATGGGGAAATAAACTTTCCCCATTTAAGTTGTAAAAAATAAAGCGATGAGAACATTGAGTAATACAGTTCAGATAAGCAGTTTTTCATTTAACTTGCATATCTAGGGCGGGCAAGATGCCCACCCCACAAGAGTTTAATTTATTTTCAATATGCAAATTAGATGTTTTATTGTTAGTCTGTTCCTTGTCCCCTACTATCAACTAATTACTCATTTCTAACATCCGTTGAATTGGTCGCAGAGCGGCGATGCGGATGTGTTCTGGCATGGTAATTTCAGGAGTACGGTTTTTCATCGCCCAGTAGAGTTTTTCTAAAGTATTTAACCGCATAAATGGACATTCGTTACAAGCACAGTTATTTATCGGTGGCGCAGGAATAAAATGCTTATGCGGTGCTAGTTTCTGCATTTGATGGATAATTCCTGGCTCGGTAGCCACGATAAATTCTTGGCTGGGGCTGGTTTGGCAATAATTGAGTAAGGCGGCTGTGGAGCCGATAAAACTGGCGTGGCGCAGAACGCTAGTTTCACATTCTGGGTGTGCGATCGCCTCTGCTTGCGGATGGGCAACTTTTAGTTGTACAATCTTCTTCTCGGAGAAGGTTTCATGCACCATGCAGCTACCTTGCCACAGCACTAAATCCCGTCCCGTCTGTTCCATGACGTACCGTCCCAAATTTCTGTCGGGAGCAAAAATAATCGGCTGTTCTTTAGGAATTTGCTGCACAATCTTCACGGCGTTGGAACTGGTGCAGATAATATCGCTCATCGCCTTAATTTCGGCAGAGCAGTTAATATAAGACACTACTAAATGATGGGGATGTGCGGCTTTAAATGCAGCAAATTCATCTGGTGGACAGCTATCAGCTAGGGAACAACCTGCTGTTAAATCTGGTAATAGTACTAATTTATGAGGATTGAGAATCTTCGCCGTCTCCGCCATGAAGTGAACGCCAGCAAAGACTATCACATCTGCATTCGTCTTCTGGGCGGCTCTAGCTAGCTGTAAGGAGTCGCCGATAAAGTCTGCAATATCTTGAATATCCGGTTCTTGATAATAATGCGCCAAAATAACCGCGTTGAGTTCTTTTTTCAAACTTTCAATAGCGGCAAATAAATCTAGTGGTAGTCCACCCGGTTGAGTCTGTTCGCGTTGAGCAAAAGCAGTGGTAAACACAGTTAGGTTACTTTTTATTACAAATTTTGTCTGGTGACTTAATTATAGTAGTTTTTACCAAAAATAGATGTGGATTCACACCCCTAAATAGTCAAGACTTACACACAAAAGTGAAATATTGACAGCTTAAGGCTTATCCCTTCATGTAGATACGAATATCACAGCGTCTAGGAAACAATTTTATAAAGGTCAAATGAACAAATATAGGAGTACAGGCATTTTGGTTATTTACACCCTTACTCGCTTTGTCTCAACTCATAAGCCTTAGACTTAGACAAGAAGTAGCCTGAAAATAGCTTCAAACGCATATAGAGAAGGACTTGGACATCGTTTTACCTAGTTTCTTGATTAGGACTACTGTAGGGTGCGTCAGCCCCAATAATTTCTTACATATTCAAGGATTGTCTATATCTGACGCACCCTACTATTGGCGTGGCAAGGCTAAAATGAGATTGGGAAAAAATTGAACGCAGATAAACGCAGATAAACGCAGATGAGTAGTAGGGACGCACAGATGTGCGTCCCTACGGATAATGGATGTGTTGCTAAGATTTTTTGAATTGGGGTAAGATTTTAGATTGTAGGCTAATCCACTATTTTAGTCTTGCCACGCTACTACAATTTAAGCTTTATTGATTAACCGGATTTGATATTTAATATTATCTATATAGGACTGACGCAATTGTCATAATCAAACTAACTTTAGGGTGCGTCAGCCCCAATAATTTCGTACAGATTCAAGGATTTTCCACATCTGACGCACCCTACCCCAAGTGCCAGCTGCGTAAGTCCTGCTATAAAGTCATAAGGTTAGTACTAAGGATTTCAGTTCTTAGTACTAACTTAATGAATTTTATTTTTGTGCAACTGATACATCTCTGGTAGATTTAACAGAACTGCCTGTTAAACTGCGGAAATATAAACCGCCTACAGTGAGTAAAAATATGACATATCCCACTGCTTCTACAAGATAAAGATGTTCTCTGTAACCAAATAAGGATTTGAGAACTACCCCTGGAAATTTTTCATCAGGTAATATTTGTTCTGCATTCCAAACAAGCGGCCCTAAAATGCAAGAGTGAATTTTAGTGAAGTGTTCGTAATAGAAACAAAGATTTTCTGAGGCGCGGCTGCTAAGAGCTAAATTCGCTGTAGCTTCATCAAAATGTTTGAGGGCGGAAACTACTAAGCCAGCAACAATTAAAACTAATAAAATGCCCATTACTTGGAAGAATTGGCGGATATTAATTTTAACGCCCAGCTTAAATAAAAGTACACCGATCGCAGCTGCACTAGCTAAACCTGCGATCGCTCCCAAGGCTGGTACTATTCCCTGTTGAAAGTTGGCTACAACAAACAATACAGTCTCAAAACCTTCGCGGACAACCGCCACTAAAATCAAACTAAAAACGCCCCAGCCTGCATAGGAATTTTGCGTTAGCGCCTCTGTAATTGCGCCTTCAACTTGGGATTTCATGACTTTGGCTTGTTTCGTCATCCAGATGAGCATCCAACTCAACATGGCGATCGCTAAAACACTAAACAGTCCTTCTAGCATCGGCTCGACTACAGAGGCGTATTGAGGATTAGCGGCTGTAACTGCTCTAATTATCCAATTGAACAGCACCCCAACCAGCGCACTAACGACAATACCAACGCCGACACCAGCATACACCCAAGAATTAAGGCGGGACTGCTTGGCTTTTTTGAGCAAAGCCAACACAATACCAACAACTAAGGCGGCTTCTACTCCTTCTCGGAGTGTAATAAAAAAAGTAGGTAGAGCAGTACTAAAGTCCATGATGTTTAGTCAATAGTCAACAGTCAACAGTCAACAGTCAACAGTCAATAGTCAACAGTCAACAGTTTTAGACTATGGACTATTGACTATGGACTATTGAATAATTAACTAAAATCTCTCAGCATTTTTTTCAATTCGAGATTGTGCATCTCTTCTTGTCCAATCATGCCACGAGCAAATTCTTCTAAGTAAATACTGGCATTAGTTACAGTATCTAACAAAGATTTATACATATCTAATGCCTTTCTTTCATGGTTCAAGCTTTCTTCTAGGATATCCTTGACTGAATGCTTGTAAGTTTCTTCCATTGGAGCAATTCTCAAAGTGGGATGTCCATCCAGTCCTGTGAGAATTTCGCCTACTTGTTGGGCGTGAAGTAGGGACTCACTAGCTTGTGCTTTGAAGAAAGCGACGATGGGAAGGCGATTAGGTCCAGTTACCATCAAGGAATAATGAGTGTAGCGTACTACCCCAGCCAATTCAAATTCCATGATGGCGTTGAGTATGTCGATGGTCTTATTGTGGTCAAGCTCTTGCATTAGTGTTGATTACAATTACGAATGGAGCGTCATGATTGACACTCCCCGAATTAGAAATTCGGGGATTCTTGCTTCACAGGGATTCCAACGAATTTACCCTCGGCAAGCATCTTGACCGTATGCCCTACGGCTGCAAGTCCCCTAATTAGAACTACCTGTGCGGCCGCCACATCTCTATCAGTGGTATAGCCGCAATTTGAACAAGCATGAGTACGTTCTGATAACTCTTTTTTACCTGTCTCGACACCACAGTTAGGACAAATCTGGCTGGTTTTACGGCTGTCTACTTTTTGGAAATAGACACCACGCTTAAAGCAGGCTTGCTCTAAGATATTGAAGAATTGACCCCATCCTGCATCTAAACAATGTTTGCCTAACATCCCACGGGATAGCCCGACTAGGTTTAAATCTTCAACAAATACCATTCCGGCATTGTTGCAGACTTGGTAAGACAGTTTCCTATGCCAGTCCTTACGACAATTAGCGACGTACTCATGCAATGAAGCTACCTTCTTCTGGGCTTTGTGCCAATTTTTTGAACCTAGTCGCTTTCTGGAAACACGCTGTTGCAGCAATTTAAGCTTGCGTTCAGCATCTCCAAAAAACCTTGGACGCTTGACGGTTAGCCCATTAGAAGTGGCAATAAAACTTGTTAACCCTACATCAATTCCCACGCCTTCCCCATGTGGTGTTGATGATGGTACAGACACATCCCATTGAACTGTTAGCATCACGTACCATCCAGAAACACGCTTGACCACACGGGCTTGCTTGACTACGCCACCATTAGGTATCTCCCTTGATTGTCGGAATTTAACCCATCCAATCACGGGCAAATTAACCATTCCTGGCTTCAGCCTTTCACCTTGCATCTGTGGGAACACAAAAGACCGCATCCGTCCCGATTTTTTGAATCGGGGGAAACCGTGATTTCTCTCCCACATAGCCACAAATGCGACTTCTAGACGCTTTAATGTTTGCTGCAATACTTGAGACTGTACTTTTTTAAGTTCGGGAAACTCTTTTTTGGCGGTAGTTAACGCTTTGCACTGACTGGCGTAGGTGGGGCGGGGTGTGTCGGCAGGAATGATGTATTCGTGCTTGAGTGAGCAAGTGTTAATCTGACAACTGCGCGATAAGTACCAATCCTTGCGTTCAGCTAAGGCATAGTTGTAGACAAGGCGATTAATTTCTAGCCAGTCTTCAAACGTCTGAGTCTGTGCATGGGTTGGCTTTAATTTAAATTCGTATGTCAGATTAAACAGTTGTCATCACCTCCTCTACTATTATAAATCGTATGTGCGCTTTATAAGTATTAAGGACAAATAAATTTGTCCTGTTCGCTTATATCCCCCGACTGAAGTACGCTTGCTTTACGCATCACGCCTCGTAAAAGGTTACAGGTGTTAAATGAGTAAATAATGTTCACTTTTAACTTTTATGGCAGGGGATAGGCAACAGGGTATAGGGAACAGGATGAAAACCCTTTTCTTTGAGGGTTTTATGATGACTCTATGTCCTCATCTATGTGGCAACTGCTATGACAACCTTACTCCCCATTTATTTTAAACTTGTGAGTTTCCGTCTCCAAGCGAGGAATAAGCTATTTTTGCGCTTGTGTACTTGATTTATCAATCACTTTTTGAGAGTTTGCTTCAATATCTTTGATGAGTTTGGTCACTTCTTGGGTGGTTTTAACTGGTGTGGCGGGAGGGATGACGGCTGGCCAGACTTTTTTGAGTTCAGTAAAACTGGTTTGTATGGCTTTGTGGGTTTCGGGGTTGGTTTGTGCTAATTGAGAAGAAATCCCTTGATAGAGTTTGTCGGCGTAGAAAACAAAGCCGCGAGAGTCCTGATATTCAATAGCAGCAGTAATTTTACCATCGGCGATCGCAGCGCCGTATTCGGAGTTAGCTGCATCTAACAAGCCGTTGACTACTTGCAAGACAAATGCGGGTTTGTTGCGTTGGGCTTCTGGTAAAGCGGCGATCGCACTATCAACTGATTGTACTGAAGCAGTAAAATTAGTTTTAACTTTGGCATCTTTTGGTTGAGATTTGACCAAATCTTGCAAACTCTCCAAAGTTGTTTTAAATTCCTTCACCTTGCGCTCATTTAACTGATCTTCCACATCAACATAAATCTCTTCCACCGGGTGTCCGATGTGGGGTTCTGCTTGTTTGGGCTGATTTTGCTCAAGTAGTTCTTGTGCTACTAAAAGATGTCCTTCCATCAAGCCCAGTTTTGTCATGTAATCAACATCTTTGGCTTCACCTGTTAACACCACCTCTTGCACAGTCACCATGTCTTTAATTTGGTCGAACTGTTCCTGAGTTACTACTTTCTTTGTCACTAAATCCTCTGGACTACCGTAAGGACGACCAGCTTGAATTTTATTTGATAACGCTGGGACACCTAACTTAGCTTCAAACTTATCCAATTGAGACAATATAGCACTGTTGATATTGATTTTTGCTTGATTACCATGTCCACTATGACTGACAGTTTCCGTCGTCTGAGTATTGGAGTTAGTAGTACCAGATTGTGAATTGTCTGCTGTTGGGGTTCCTCCGGTACAAGAACTTAGGGAAACTATAAAACAAGCAGCCACAGCCAAGCATATATATCGAGGTTTAAGCATTTTTCTGTCTCTAGGGAAGGGAAAGTTAGAAATTACTAGGTGTTTGAGCTATTGCTGAGAGTAAAGTTTGATATATTTTGGCAATAGATAATATGAATTTTTACCATAAATGACAGTTAATATCAACTATGGCGGAAGTTTTTAAGTGAAACTTAACGATATTTATCTTGCTAAATCTCTCACTAAAATCGGTTTAACTCCTTGTCTCTCAAAAAACACAGGTGACAGGTTACAGGTGACAGGTGACAGAAAATAGAGAATAGTTGTGTTTCTTGAGAGTTGTCAATCCGGCAGATTTCATAACTATGTATTCATGACAATCTCTTCTCAAAGATAAATGAGATTATTTATTATTTAATTGATATAATTAAAGGCTATCAAGTAGAAGAGTTTTGAGGATTATTGGCAACAACCTCAAATTGACCCATGCAGCCATTTTCAGCGATCGCATCTTGATGAGGATGGAACATATACTTACCCGGATAGCGAAACGCAAACTCTAGGATATGTCTTTCCGCAACTCCCATCGTCAAGACATCGGTTTTCTCACTGGCTTTCATACTCATGCCATATCTATATACATCAAAGAAGTTGGCGTGGAGGTGAAATGTTACAGCCGGATCAAATTCGATGATGTTAAGCACATACAACCGCACTAACTGATTTTGATAAATTTGGATCGGATTATCCATGTAGTGATGGGGTAATCCGTTGAAAGCGTAAAACTCATTCCGGTTATCATCGTTAATATCATAGCCAGCCATCACCAGCACGATCTCATCAGCCGGGGGACGGGGTGTCGGCGGATCGATGATAAACATTCCATATAAACCCTTGGCTATGTGACGAGTCACAGGTTCAATATGGCAGTGGTACAAATGAACACCGTAGGGTTCCGCGTCGAATTCGTAAATTGTGGCGCTACTGTTACTTACAGGACGTACTCCATCCATTTCAGCTGGATGTACACCATGAAAATGCAGCGAGTGGGAATGTCCAGCTTGGTTATGAAACAATACGCGGATGCGATCGCCTTGTTTTGCTCTTAGCGTCGGCCCCGGTATGCGACCATTAAGATCCCAGATGTTGTAAGATACAGCAGTATTCAGCTGAATAACCGAAGTACCCGCAGTTAGTTGAAACTCGCGAATAGTTCGCCCATTTTCCCTTTTTAGCGTCCCATAATCAAACTCTCTCAACATCCGCATGGGTTGAGCCACATCATTAGGTGCATCCATCACCATTTGCGGCACTTTCACAATAGACTTACTCTGTGAGTTCAACGTCTTCCACAGCACCGCCGCACCTGCTACGCCAGCACCACCTACACCCAGTTTCAGCAATTGGCGACGACTCAACAGTTCTTTCTTACCCAGCGAAAAATTCAGGGGCATGACATTCAACCAGCAATAAAGCAAAGTTGCAAATAATTTGCAACTACAGTTGTGTATATTATCGGAATCAATAATTATTGTCAATAATTTTCAAATATCTCTGAAGCTTGAATTTAGGGAATTTAGCCGCAAAAATTTCCTGAATACTGCTGTGAAAAATGAGTAACTTTCAGTACTTTTATTTATCAAAGCGTATTATATCTTAACTCCTCCCCTATGCTTCTTGACAAATTTTATATAAAACGCTCTCCTAAAACCTCAGCGTAAAAAAACATCAACCATTAGTGACACCGCAACAGTAGCCAAAAATTACTAAAGTTAGTAAGCTATAGCCTGAATCTTTAAATTTTAATTTTTAACTGTTTGTCAGGGCGTTAACCGATTTACACTGATACGTTAAATATATTTTGCGGAGTCTCAAAGGTGTCGAGAAAATTTCTCAAATTTAAACGCCTATCGCTCATTTTCATCGGAATTCTTAGCTTTTACGCAGTTGTGAGCGCATCCGCTCCTGCTTATGGAATGCACATTATGGAAGGCTACCTTCCAGTAGGTTGGGCGATTTTTTGGTGGATAGTAGCGTTACCGTTCATGGTTTTAGGATTGCGATCGCTCACTCGCATCACCAAAGCCAACCCCGAATTAAAATTACTGTTAGCATTGGCGGGGGCTTTCACTTTCGTATTATCCGCTTTAAAGATGCCTTCGGTAACAGGAAGTTGCGCTCACCCCACAGGTACAGGGTTAGGGGCTGTGTTGTTTGGGCCTTTGGCAATGTCGGTGCTGGGTAGTTTAGTCTTACTATTCCAGGCTTTGCTATTGGCGCATGGTGGCTTAACAACACTAGGGGCTAATGCTTTTTCAATGGCGATCGCTGGGCCTATTGCCGCTTACTGGATATATAATCTCACAATGCAGCTCACTGGTAAGCAAAAAATCGCCATCTTTCTAGCCGCCGCTTTAGCAGATTTACTTACATACATAATTACCTCTGTGCAACTCGCTTTAGCTTTTCCTGCACCTGTAGGTGGGTTTATTGCATCATTTGTCAAGTTCGCCGGCATTTTCGCCATCACCCAAATACCCTTAGCAATCAGTGAAGGATTATTGACAGTGCTGGTATGGAACTGGTTACAATCTTATACTCCTCAAGAATTGGAAATATTACAACTAATTAAGCCACTCAAAAGTGAACAGTTATCAGTAAACAGTGAACAGTAGACTCTTGCAACAGTGCAAAGTTAACTGTCAACTGATAACTGATAACTGTCAACTGATAACTGATAACTGATAACTGTCAACTGTCAACTGATAACTGTCAACTGATAACTGATAACTGATAACTGATAACTGATAACTGATAACTGATAACTGATAACTATGAATAAATCTAAAAAAGGCATAAGTAACTGGCTGTTGCTGGGAGGAGTGGTAATTCTCTCAGCTTTACCATTGGTAATTGCGCGTAATGCTGAATTTGCTGGTGCTGATGACAAAGCAGCCAAAGCTGTGACTGAGGTACAACCAGGATATAAACCTTGGTTTCAACCACTAATGCAAGTACCAAGCTGCGAAGTCCAAACCTTTTTGTTTGCTTCCCAGGCGGCTTTAGGTGCAGGGGTGCTAGGTTATTTAATTGGTTTATCTAAAGGTAGAACAGAACGGCGAAATCATCATGAAGATGCAGATTGATACGCTTGCTTATACAAATAAATTGCGACGATTAGCACCAGAGCAGAAATTGTTGTTTGCGATCGCTCTTTTAATTATCACAGCTTTTGCCCATCCCGTGGTGCAAATCCTCATCGCCGTTTGGGTGAGTATCTGGACAATTTTTTACGCAGGTATTCCCACAAAAATTTATCTGCAATTAATCTATATTGCCGGACTTTTTTGGTTAACTAGCGTCCCAGCTTTAGTAATTAATGCTGTAGCGTCTTCTGATGTAAGTTTAGTACAAAATGATGCGATATTTGGTATTAATATTGCCTCTTATTATTTATATATCAGCAATCATGGCATTGTGCAAGTATGGCAGATTTTTACGCGAGCGATCGCCTCTATTTCTTGCTTATATTTTGTCATGTTAACCATTCCCTTTACCGACTTACTGCAAACCTTCAGGCGCTTCGGCTTCCCTGCACTCATCACAGATTTGTTATTGCTGATGTATCGGTTTATTTTCGTCCTGCTAAATACAGCCTCAGAATTATGGACTGCCCAACAAGCTCGTAATGGCTACTCTACATTTAGCCTCAGCATGAAAAGTTTATCATTATTAGTAGGTCAATTGTTCCAACGCACTCTACAAAAATATCGGCAAGTTTCCTTAAGTTTAGAATCACGCGGCTTTAACGGAGAATTTCAAGTTTGGCATCCTGCCCGCTATCATGTATCCAAACGCTATGCTGTAGAAGCTATTATTGGATGTCTCATGTTAATAGAATTAGAATGGAATATATATTTTTAACAGTTAACAGTTATCAGTTAACAGTTATCAGTTATCAGTTAAATATGAAAGTGAAATACCATAACAATTGCTGGAAAGCTTAGGATGGCGCTTCTTTATCACCCACCATCCGCAGTCAGAACTGATAACTGATATAAGATAAAAATTTCTTACTAATATCAAAGTGAAAAATCAATCAATAACCTTTTAACTCTGTGCCTCTGTGAATCTGTGGTAAAAAATAAACCACGGAGACACAGAAAAGGAGAAACAATAATTTTATTTTCCCTCTATTTTATATAAAATGCAGCAATCATTACTCACATTTGAACAAATATACTATACATACCCAGGCGCAAAAAAATCTGCCTTAAATGGAATAACCCTACGCATTCCCCAAAATAAAAGATGTGCCTTAATCGGGAAAAATGGTTGTGGTAAAACTACTTTATTTTCCCTAGCTAATGGGTTATATAAACCCCAAAGAGGGATAGTATCTTGGCAAGATAAACCTCTGCAATATGACCGGAAATCCTTGATGAAGCTACGCCAAAAAGTTGGTTTAGTTTTCCAAGATCCAGAACAGCAGTTAGTAGCCTCTACCGTTGAAGAAGATATTTCCTATGGGTTGTGTAATTTCGGATTACCAATAGCAGAGATTCAACAACGAGTTTCCCAAGCCTTAGTAGAGTTTGAACTAACTGAATTAGCCGAAAGACCAGTACATCACTTAAGTTTAGGACAAAAAAAGCGCGTTTCTTTAGCTGATGTCATGGTTTTAAGACCAGAATTACTATTATTAGATGAACCAACAGCCTATTTAGATAGACCCCAAAGCCGTAACTTAATGGCACTTCTGAAAAAAATCCATGACTCTGGGACAACAATAGTTATGGCTAGTCATGACCTAGATTTAGTTTATTGTTGGGCAGACTGGATTTTTGTTATGGATGAAGGAAGACTCATTTTAGAAGGAACGCCCCAAGATGTCTTTTCGCAAAGAGATATTCTGAAAAATTTACAGTTGGGCTTACCGCTAATATATGAAATCCTGATAAATGAAGGATTAGCAACAGAAGGGACAAGTTTAGAAAGGTTCCGGCAAAAAATACTTAATATATTCTGTTAAGACGAATTATAAATTATTGACCCTTTATATTCCCCATAACCTAAAGATATAAACTTAATCTCAATTAGATATAAGTCCTGAGAGAGATGACATTGTTGTGTCCAGCAAAGAACTGTTTTGTTCACCATAGAAGCTCTGTTTAAAAATCAACTAAATAAAAATTAATATCTTGCTAAATAAGTAAAATATTTGCATATTTTTTTATTATCTTTCTTTCTAAATCAGGGTTTAAAATCCCCTAGAGGGGCATTGAAAACGAAAGAAAAATAGTGTTTTTTAGTAGTTTGATGCCTAAATTAAATTATTTTTAGTTGAGTAAAATAAAAAGTTAGTTACGGGGAAAATCATGCACATTCCTGATGGATTTGTGTCTGTGCCAGTGGCAGGCGCAACGGGTTTGGTAAGTTTGGCAGGACTATTATTTGCAAGTGCGCGATCGCAAGCAGCATTTGGTGTACGTCGCGCCCCCATACTCGGATTAACCACTGCATTTATTTTTGCTGCTCAAATGATTAACTTCCCAGTAGCAGGGGGAACCAGTGGACACTTGCTAGGCGGAACCTTAGCCGCGATCATGTTAGGTAGCCCTTGGGCAGGGATGTTGTGCATCGCCACAGTTTTAATTATCCAAGCCGTATTATTTGCCGACGGAGGGATCACCGCGTTAGGAGCCAATATTTTCAATATGGCATTTGTGGGAGTTTGGGTAGGTTGGATGTTAACCCAAACCTTGCAACGTTTATTTGGCGGTTCCAAAGGACGCTTACCCTTGGCTGCGGGGATCGCGGCTGGCGTAAGTGTAGTAGTCGCAGCCATAGCTTGCGCTATCGAGTTAGCCCTTTCAGGAACTGCACCCATAGGCATAGTTTTACCAGCTATGACAGGTATTCATATCTTGATTGGTGTAGGTGAAGGCTTAATTACAGGCGGTGTCCTGACTTACCTAGCCACAGCAAGACCAGATTTACTCCCTGGAGAACAACAAAAATTTCGCGGTTGGTTAGTACCAGTAGTTAGCATTGTGTTAGTGGCTGGTGTGCTATCACTTGTCGCCTCAGCCTGGCCAGACGGCTTAGAAAAAGTGGCAGAAAACGCAGGTTTTATCAAACTTGGTGAACAAGTGAGAATAGCTGTACCCACACCCTTAGCAGACTACGAAATTCCAGGTTTAGGGCCAATTGGTACAAGTATTGCTGGACTCGTAGGATCGGCGGTGTGCTTCGCTGTCGCCTTTGGAATTGCCCAAGTAGTGAGAACAAAGAATGCTTAAAATGGCTTTGCCCTTACGTTTGCATCTATCCCTAGTAATTGTTGTCGGGGCAGCTTTATTAAAGCACAACTCTTGGTATTGGTTGGCTGGGTATGGTGCGATCGCCTTAATTTGGGTAGCATTATTGCGCGTATCCTTACCCAAATTAGGAGGATTGATAGGTACAGAGTTAATCTTCCTCTCCCTCGTAGCCTTACCCTTGGGATGGGAAAAAGCGAGTTTTTTACTCGTTCGTTCTCTGGTGTGTTTAGTCGTCATGAATAGCTTTTTATTGACCTTACCACCCCACAGTTTCGGCATCGCCCTCAAAAGCTTACCAGTACCCGCCGCCTTAAAAGAAAACCTACTGCTAGCTGGACAATATTTAGAAATTTTACTAGCCGAAGTCACAAGGATGCAGCGCAGCGCCCAATTAAGAGGAATCAACGGTGCTGCTGGCTGGCTACGCTACGCCAGTGCAGCCATGATCGGCGCTTTGTACATCCGTACCCTAGAAAGAGCAGAACGAGTTAACGCCGCCATGATCATTCGCGGCTACAACGGAACATTACCCATCGATTCCACCTTCAGACTCAAAGAACGCTTCCTACTCATATTCGCCTGGGCGATCGCAACTTCTTTCACCCTAACTTCTTACCTATGAGTAATTGGTAATTGGTAATGGGTAATTGGTAATTAATCAACAGTCCATAGTCCATAATTCATCTCCCCATCTCCCCCAGTCAACTGTCAACTATCAACACAGAGTATTTACCTTGACATCCTTAACTTCCCAACCCCAACCCTCTAACTGTAATCCGCATACGGGTGTGATTGAGGTACAAAATTTAGTCTTCGCCTATCCTCGCCAAGAACCAGTCCTGCACCATCTTTCATTTACTTTAAATTCAGGCGATCGCGTGGCGTTGATGGGTGCAACTGGTTCTGGTAAAAGTACTTTATTAGAAAACCTCATTGGCTTAAAACAACCACAGTCAGGAAAAATCTGGGTTAATGGTATCCCATTAGAGCCTCAAACCCTTCCTCAAGTCCGGCGCTACATTGGCTTTGCTTTTCAAGATGCCAATGACCAGTTATTTATGCCGACAATCCTAGAGGATATCACCTTTGGGCCAAGGAATTACGGCGTACCACCCGCGATCGCTACAGACAAAGCAAGACAGTTACTCGCTGATTTCGGTCTAGAAGCCTACGCCAACCGTTCAGCACACGAACTTTCTGGAGGACAAAGAAGACTGGCTGCTTTAGCCGCTATCTTGGCATTAGAGCCGACAATTCTCATTTTAGATGAACCTACCACTGGTCTTGATCCAGCATGGCGGCGACACTTAGCTCAAGTTTTACTAAATTTACCAGTAGAAGTGATGTTAATAGCATCCCATGAATTAAACTGGTTGGGAAAAGTTACTCAACGTGCTTTAGTGTTATCAAGTGGACGCATTCAAATAGACAGCAATATTCAGCCCCTATTACAAAATGGAGACACACTAAACCAGTTGGGTTTGCCAATAGATTGGTAAATTGTTGACTGTTGACTGTTGACTGTTGACTATGAACTAGTCACCAATTACCAATTACCAATTACCAATTACCAATGACTAATGACTAAATTACTCGTACTAGATATAGACGGAACCATTTCTGGGGAGTCTAACACAATTAGCCAGCGTGTCAAAGAAGCGATCGCCGCCGTCCAAGCTAAAGGTATTCAAGTGGCGATCGCCACTGGGCGAATGTATCGTTCAGCGCTGCGCTTTCATCAGGAAATTAACTCTACCTTACCCTTAGCCGCTTATCAAGGTGCTTGGATTCAAGACCCAGCTAACCAAAAGATTTACCAGCATCTACCTTTAGCTAGAAAAACTGCCCAGCAATTATTAGATTACTTTGAACAACCACAGTGGCGATCGCTTCTTTCCATCCACTTCTATATAAATGATCAACTCTATGTGCGGGAAGTCACCAGAGAAACAGCAATTTACGCCCAACGTTCCGGTATTACACCCATCGCCGTCGGTGATTTACGCCAAACTTTAGATAACGAACCCACAAAAATTTTAGCCTTGTGCGACGACACAGAAGCCATCACCAACCTCTTAGGCACATTACGCAGTCAATACACACCTGCTGAACTGTATCTGACAACATCCGTTGCTACCTTTTTTGAAGCCACAAATCCCTTCGTCAACAAAGGTAATGCAGTGCGTTATCTAGCCGAAGAATTATTAGGAATCCAAAACACCGATGTCATGACCATTGGGGACAACTTCAACGATGTGGAAATGTTGGAATATGCTGGTATTGGTGTGGCTATGGGAAACGCCCCTGATGGCGTGCAAGCGATCGCCCAATGGGTAGCCCCCACCGTTGAAGAAGATGGCGCAGCTGTCGCGATGGAAAAATTCCTACTTTCCTAAATCTTATTTGTTAATTTTTATTAACTACAAAATTAATAATTCCTACGAGCCAATTTTTTACTTTTTGTAGAGTAAATTCTTTTGTAGAGAAAGGGATGTCAACAAATTTACCCAACAAAAACACCTAAAAATCAGAAAGACACCGACGACTGGCCGTGTTTCGTCTCGGTGTCCTTGCTGGTTCGCTCCTCACACACTTGAAAATATATACGACATTAGGTAATCCGTCAATACCTAGTTATAAAAGTTTTCATTGTCATTAGTCATTAGTCATTAGTCATTAGTCATTAGTCATTAGTCATTAGTCATTAGTCATTAGTCATTAGTCAATAGTCATCAGTCATTAGTCCCCCTTTCCCCTTTCCCCTTTCCCCCTTCCCCTTTCCCCCTTCCCCCTTCCCTAAAGCTCAAAAGGCGCAACGCTCCCCAGTTTTGTTACCAATAAAGACCTTAAGACTATCTGGGTAGCCAGCAATAATCTCAGTCTGGCTTGGGTTAGTTCGGGAAAGTTAGTTTTGACTTCACCCCAAATCTGACACTGACTCCAAAACTCTTCAAAAGCCTGACTTATATCTAGCCCTAGTTTTTCCCAATTCATCCCCTGATGATCATTGGGAAATATCAAGGTATCTACTGCTCCTATTAACTGAGAAATTAAATTTCTTTCGGCTGGGTGATTGACAATCAGTTGTTTTTCACTGTTCAACCAGGGTATTTCCATCGCTGAAACTAAACTTAACAGCGATCGCGATCGCCAATCCTCTGGTAACGGTTCGTTAAATTGAATTAATCCCTCACGTTGAGCTAACAATATTAGCGAGCAGCAACGTGCATGAGCATACTGTATAGCAAATAATCGAGCAGGGTTAACAATTTCAACGCCCTGGCTTTCCCCAATTTCCGCTAAACCGATAGATGTCAAATGTTGTAACCAAGTTGCTAACAAACCATCTGTTAACTCTAAATGAATCCATCCAGGTGCAACAATTCGCACAAACAAGTTTTCTTGACAGATAGCTGCTATGTGAGAAGTAATAATATCGGCTATCTCCATTGGATTTGAATTATGAGATTTTGACAGCCGCAGAGCTACCCCAGAAATATATAAAACTCGTTTAGCATCTCTACCTTTATATAGAGGATATTCTTCTATTATTATGCTTTGCTGTTGCTGATGATGGTTAAATCTATCCCAGGATGTTAGTAAATAACCATATATCAGCTCTTTGATAGCTGTATATTTACTTACTGCCAGATTGCAACACACTTGTTTTTTATGGGAGAATAAGTTTCATAAAACACCAGAGGGCTTGTCATCTGCCTTGCGGTAGAATATTATTTTGATCGGAGAAAAATGAGAATACCATAAAATTTGATAAATATTCGATGAATAATATGTAAACTTTACTACCATCATTGTACAGTAGGAAGTATAACAAAATAGTAGGGCGCAAATAGCTCTCTACTTTTTGGATGGCTGACGCTGTTAGGCGTTATGCCTACTTCAAACAACACAAAGACACTCCTTGCAGCTTTTTATGTCGTCTTTGTCTTCAGCCGAACGCTCTTTGTTACCTATGCAATCTCCATCCTCCTTTTCTGAGGCATCACGCCCTTTTTTGACTTGGCAACGCATTCTTGACTGGGCCCAAGAACACTATCGCTGCCGCACCTTTAGCAAAGATGAGCGCATTCCAGCCAGACCGGGTTTGCTCTATTTAGTGCAAAGAGGCGCGATTCGCATGGTAGGAACCGCTCAGGTCAGCGCTACTGCCAGTCAGTTGACATCTCGACGGATCAACAGAACCCCAGAAGAAGCATTCTTGGGATTTGTAGGTGCGGGACAGCCATTTGAAATTGTTGCACAGTCTCCATTTACGCTCCAAGCCTACGCTCACGTTGATCAAACCGCCGTACTGTGGATGTACTGGCACGATTTAGACAACTGGCCTCACTTCCGTCGTGAAGTCATGGATGCCTTCAGATACCAACATCAGCGTAAATTGCTATGGCTCAGTGCCTTGGGTCAACGGCGCACAATTGACAGACTCTTAGGATTCCTCACCTTGTTGATTGAGGAATATGGAGAACCAGCCATGAGCGAAACTGATCCTGATGTGATTCGTGGTTACTGTCTACCGTTCCCCCTGACTCATGCCCAAATTGGCAGCGCTATCGGTTCAACTCGTGTCACCGTTACCCGCTTGATGGGCAAATTGCGTCAACGTGGTTTAATCCTCACTCAAGGGGATAATTTGATTTGTTTGCCAGCAGAGTCAATCAACAGAGCTAGCTAAAGCTTAATTGACTGTTTATAGAGCATCTACGGTGAGGAACTACCGCTCTGTCTACCAGCAATAGCAGATTTCGGTACAGTTTGGTGGTCAAGCTCCGCAAATTTGTTCCTACCCCCGATCAGTCAGCAGTAAGTCGTCGCCAGCAACACCCGCTTACTGCTCAGTCCCATCAATCTGTTTGACCACCACAAACAGATTGTGCCATCGGGCAAATTATCTCTGAGGAATGTATCATTTCAATACTGATGAGCTTATTTGCTCAAAGTCAAACCCAGTACCAGAGCGACCACCAGTAACTATTCTCACCAATTGCACTGGAGCATTGCGATCGCCTGAACTAGAAAACCGCACTACACCAGCAGCACCAGGGGTAGAAAAGCCAGGTGAGGAAAGAGCTTGCTGTACTCCAGCACGTGTAGGGTTAAGTTTTAAAGCAGCAATGAGCGCTTCAGTAGCATCATAAGCCATTGCTGTCCGCCAGTTGACATCAGCCCCCCATAACTGCCCCGACTTTTGGGGAAAACTGGCGTTGCGATCGCTAGTAATATGCCAAGGAACAGTTACTACCATTCCCACAGCTTGCTCTCTACCAACTTCTAAAGTTTTAAAGTTGTAAAGACTATCTCCACCTAAAAGAATAGATTTTTTTTGATTAACTGGAACTACTTGTAAAGCTTTATCTAAAGTTTGAGCATCAGCCGCTAACATGATGACTTCCGCTCCTTGCTGCATCGCTTGGTTCAAACTTCTAGCGGCGCTAAAATCTGGATTAGCTAAATCAAATTCATTAGATACTTGTCCACCTTCTAAACCGACAGAAGAAATAAATTCATTCTTTAAAGACAGGCTATATTGACTTTGAGAATTGAAAAAAACAGCCACATTTTGTTTTTTTAAATTGTTCGTCATGTAGTTAGCTAAAGTTCTTGCTGCAACAAAATCACTGGGAACAGTGCGAAAAACATAAGGACTAAGTTTAGAAATTCTTACAGATGTGCTAGTAGGAGAAATAGCTACAAGTTGTCCTGAATTGTACACATCACCTGCTGCCAAGGTAGCATCACTAGCATAATGACCGACTACACCTAAGACTTCAGAATTATTAACTAAACTAGTGGCTATTTGTTTAGCTGTTTCTGGTTGGTTCTCATCATCAGCAATACCTACTTTTAAAGCGACTCCTTGAATTTTGCTCCCCAGATTCACCTCATTTTGGGCTTGTGCAACTCCACGTAAAATTTCTAAAGCGATGCTTGGGGTAGTGCTGGCTGGAACGGAGACAAAAATGGTATAGCTTTTACTACTGGCAATCCGAGCATTATTTAAGTATATCAGGGCTTCTGGGTCGTTCCGATTGCGTTTTAGAGATGCTTCTAAGTTGGCGATCGCTTGCTGATAATTTCCCTGAGCTAAAGCCTGAATCCCAGCTTTTTTCTCAGGTGTAATCTCACCTGGAATTAGGGTTTTTTCTCCAAAACTCAGACGTGCTTTTATTTCCTGCTGATTAGCAGGTGCTGATGGTGGGGGGAAAATATCATCCTTAATTCTCCCAGCCTGGCCAAAAAACCACCAAGCAATACCGCCTACTATTCCCACTGTCAGCAGCAGAGATATTACTAAAACAGTAGTTTCATTCTTTTGCGACATGAACTAATTTTAATTATTTTTAGGTAATTTTATATAAAAAATATGTAACTTTTTATGTAAGTCATAATTAAACTAACTGTAGGCTGCGTCAGCCACAATAATTTTGTACAGATTCTGTGGATTTTACACATCTGACGCACCCTACCCCAAGTGCCAGTTGCGTAAGTCCTGAGCAAAAAAAATATGTAACTTTTTATGTCAGTATTATTTGTTAATTATTTAAGTCTGATAAATCCTGCCTTCTCTATCAATTGTTGTCCCTGATTTGTTAATATCCAATTAGCATAAGCTGTTCCTGCTTGCTCATCTATTTGACCGTTTTTCTTGACAATCACAAACAGATTACGGGTAATGGGATAGTCGCCATTACGAAAAACCACAGTATTCAGTTGATTACGCTGATTAGGACATTGGGATAGAGGTATGTAGGGTTCCTTATATGGCACAATAAAATTCTGGCTATTACGACCTATGGGTAACGTTTTAACAGTGCATTGAGGTACTACCTCTGGCGCAGAAGCATAATAAATAGCCCCATCAATCCGAGCTACTTTTCTCAGTGCTTCTGTAGTTGTGCCAATATAGCTAATATTTTCACCGAAACTAGCTTTTTCTAGGATATTTTCCACAAAAAACTCTACAGTACCGCCTGCTTCTTTAGGGCGAGTGATAGGTGTAATTGGTAAATTGGGGCCACCAACTGCTTGCCAATTAGTAATTTTACCTGTGTAGATACCTTGGATTTGATTAACAGTTAAACCAGGAATATTAAGTTTAGGGTTAACTGCGACTACAATTGCATCAATTGCCGCAGGAATTTCTTGTAAACTAAAACCTTTTGCTTGTGCTTGTGCATTTTCTTCGGCTTTAACTGAGCGAGAAGATTGGGAAAAGGTAAGCTGATTATCAATTAACATTTTAATCCCAGTGCCTGAGCCTGGGTTTCCCGTTGGGGGCTGGACATAGCGTAAGTTAAACTTAGGGCAATTTTGTTGCAATACAGAGTCTACATCTTTACGAATAGGGGCCCAGGTAGTACTACCACCATAATTAAATGTTCCTTCCACTGTGATTTCACATCTGCTTGCTAGGACTTTATTATCAGTAATATTAGCGTTATTATTATTTGAATTAGTTTGCCATATATCTCTAAAAATCCATAAACCACTGAAGATTAAGCAAATCGGGATCACACTTGCTAAAAAAAGGATAAGTGTTTCGTTTTTTTGAGACATAGTTATTTATTAATCCCAAATATCAGAAATTAAATTTATAGCAGGGGACAGGGAACAGGGGACAGGGTTAAAAGCCTTTGAAAGTAAAAGTTTGAAGATTGAATTATGTCCTAATCTATAAGGCGACTGCTATATATCTTGGTGTTAGGTTGATATAAGGATTAGGTGAGAATTTTCCTATTTAGTTAAGCTCTTTTATCTGCAAATCTTGACTGCATCTCAGCGAAAAACTCTATAATTACTTAATTCTGATAAATCCTGCTTTTTCTAGCAATTCTTGTCCCTGGTTGGTTAATAGCCAATTAGCATAAGCTGTTCCTGCTTGCTCATCTATTTCACCGTTTTTCTTGACAATCACAAATAGATTACGGGTAATGGGATAGTCGCCATTACGAAAAACCGCAGTATTTAGTTGATTACGTTGATTAGGACATTGGGATAGAGGTACATAAGGTTCCTTATATGGCACAATAAATTGCTGACTATTGCGACCTATGGGTAACGTTTTAATAGTACATTGAGGAACTACCTCTGGCGCAGAAGCATAGTAAATAGCCCCATCAGTGTTAGTTACTTTTCTTAATGCTTCTGTAGTTGTGCCTACATAGCTAATATTTTCACCGAAACTGGCTTTTTTTAATACATTTTCCACAAAAAACTCTACAGTCCCGCCTGCTTGTTTGGGGCGAGTGATAGGTGTGATTGGTAAATTGGGGCCGCCAACTGCTTGCCAATTAGTAATTTTACCTGTGTAGATATCTTGGATTTGGTTAACAGTTAAACCAGGAATATTAAGTTTGGGGTTCACTGCAATTACAATTGCATCAATTGCCACAGGAATTTCTTGTAAACTAAAACCTTTGTTTTTAGCTTCTAAATTCTCTTTGCCTTCTAGTGAGCGAGAAGATTGGGCAAAAGCTAGCTGATTAGCAATTAACATCTCAATCCCAGTTCCTGTTCCTGGGTTTTCTGTGGGGGGCTGGATATAGCGTAAGATAAACTTAGGGCAATTTTGTTGCAATACAGAGTCTACATCTTTACGAATAGGGGCCCAACTGGTACTACCACCATAATTAAATGTTCCTGCCAATGATATTTTACATTTGCTTACTAATGGATTATTACCAATATGATCAGTTAAATTAGGTTGCCATATATCTTTAAAAAGCCATAAACCAGCAACGATTAGGCCAATCGGCAGAACACTTGCGAAAAAAAGGATAAGTGTTTCGTTTTTTTGAGACATAGTTGTCTATTAATTCGTGAATTTCCTACATAATCCGAGACAGGAATTGATAAATCAGACGAAATAAGGCTGTAGCAGCGATCGCTATTAAGGCGGCAATGACGGATATAAATATATCTTGCGTTCTGACGATTCCGGGAATCAACAAAATAACAGCAACACTAACTGCGGCAATAATTAATAAATTTGATTTGCTAATCCAGCGCTTTGTTTGCGCGAATATCAATGAACTTAAAATGAGGGAGGCAAGGATGAAAGCGACTATTGGTGATTGAATTAACCTCAAGAGAGCGATCGCAATTAATGCTCCCTCAAAACCACTAAACGCAGCACCAGCCAATAATTCCCCAATGGCAAATGCAGCTTGAGTTTTGTAATTACTTGCACCCGGACTGGAAAATGAGGTTGGGAAAACTGTAGGCGATGTTAAATACTGACCAAGGGCATCTAAAACTTGATTAGCTGACTGAAAACGATCATTCACAGCAGGTAGCAGCATCTTGTCTAAAATGTAACGCAAATCTGGATTAATGTTGACTTTTTTCCACCAATTCCATTTATTCATGTAGGGGTCAAACAGTTGGCTGGGATCTTCACCTGACAACAAGTTGAGAATAGTTGCGGCTAAAGCGTAGATATCGGTAGCTGGAAAGACTCGATTTCCTGATATTTGTTCAGGTGCAGCATACCCAACTGTGTAAATACCTGTAGAAGAACTAGTAGATGCTGAGGTGGCGGCAATTTGCTTGACTGCACCGAAATCTAGGAGAAAGAGTTTGCCATCTCGACGGCGCATAATATTAGAAGGTTTGATGTCCCTATGAATAATTCCCTGTTCATGGATAAACTTGAGAATTTTGAGAATTTCCTGCATTACCTCAAGCGCTTCTTGTTCAGAGAATTTACCCTTTTGGACTAGTTCATCCTCTAAATTTTGCCCCTCAATGTATTCTTGTACTAAGTAAAAAAACTGGTCTGTTTGTCCTGATTGCTGGCTAGAAACTAGTATAGGAAAATAAGCGAACAATTCTGGTATTTGTTCGTGTTTTCTGCCTATATCAGCTTGAACTTCTGCTTCTGTTTCAAATTTTCTTTCTGCTGTTTTTAGCAGATCCGGTGTTAAATTGCCAGCTGGTTGTAACTGTTTAACCACGCAAACAGGCATCCCTGGAATCCGGCGATCGCGTGCCAAAAAGGTCGCACCAAAACCACCCCTTTTGAGTGCCTCGATTGGCACATAGCGACCATCCAGCAGTAGTGGCATACCGCAGTTAGTGCAGTATTTTTGCGGCGTTGTCTTCAGCGTTGTCGTATCATCCAAATCAGGACAATGGTTTTTTGGACGCGCACAGCGTGGACGAGTACAGTAGACTTCCATTTTAGTTTTTAGTTCATAGTCATTAGTCAATAGCCGATAGTTCAGTAGTGCCTGGTCTTTAACTAATGACCCTTATGGGTGATGTTCCTCATGTCGCTAGCACCAATTGCACTCTATGTCAGGCTAATGGCAATCTAGGGAAAAACCCTTTGCTATTAGCTTCTTTCTACAGAAGAGGGCGATGTCTAACAACAAGCCGCAAGCTTCTACGCTCACTAATGACTAATGACCAAAAATTAGATGTCGTCGGCAGCGTCTGGTATTGCTGCATCCAGTACGTTCACCAGCAGTTTCTTTTGTGCCAATTTTAACACATCCTCATTCCATTCAGGGGTGGCAAACTGAGGCAGAATTTCTTGACTAAAAGCTTCTGCTGCTTTGGAACGGTAACGGTTAGGATTGAATATCAGCCACAGCGTCCGTTTGACGATTACGCCTTCGATGGGAGTACAGTGCAGGACACCCATTTGTAATTCTTTGGCGATCGCACTTGTGGAAACAAAAGCTGCTCCTAAGCCTGACTGCACAGCATTTTTAATCGCTTCAATGGAGTTTAATTCCATTTCTACCTTAAAGCGCCTAGTATCAATCTCGCTGCGAGATAAGACTTGATCGATAACCTTGCGGATGGTGGATTGAGAATCTAAAGCAATGAATTGCAGTTTGTATAAATCTTCTTTTTGAATTGTTTCCTGTTTAGCGAAAGGATGAAATACGGGCAGAATCAAGGCTAGTTCATCTTCGGCGTAGGGAATAATTTCTAGAGATTCTGTGAGTTCACCGGGAATTTCCCCACCGATAATTGCCAAGTCTACCTGTCCGTTAGCGACACTCCAGGCTGTGCGCCGGGTGGAATGGACGTGCAGTTGTACTGCCACATCGGGGTATTTTTGGCGGAACATCCCAATCATTCTTGGCAGTAAGTATGTGCCAGTAGTTTGAGAAGCACCGACAATTAAAGTACCTCCTTGGAGATTTTGTAAGTCCTCGATCGCGCGGCAAGTTTCTTGACACAAACTGAGGATTTTTTCACCGTAACTAAGTAGTAGATGTCCAGCTTCAGTTAGTTGTGCGCGACGACCGCCACGGTCAAATAATGGGACATCTAACTGCCGTTCCAGGTTCTGCACTTGCAAACTCACGGCAGGTTGGGAGACGTAAAGACTATCAGCAGCGCGCTTGAAGCTCCCTTCTACAGCGATCGCTTTGAGAATACGTAACTGATCTAAAGTGAAAGGAAGGTCAGACATAATGGCTCAACCCACAAATGAAAGGAGCAACGTTAGCAATAAATCATGTGCCATAGCTTTGACACTGAGAATGATTTATTGCATCTTAAACTGGGAGGCTTGAATCGAAAAAGACAGTACCACAACATAGGGGAAAGTCTAAACTCAAGCAATGGTGTAAGGGTATAGGGGGGTAAGGGTGTAAGGGGGTAAGGTTTTGATTCACCCCTATACCCTTCCCCATACCCTGAAATTTTCATTAGTCATGCGTCAACCCTAAAAGTCTCCTGTTGAATACTTTGTGGTATTGGTTGTATGGAATTAACTTTTCTTTAAATTACTTCACCTGTGTATATGATGCTGAATCCTTGGTTGACTCCGAGCCATTTTGTCATGCTGGGGTTACAATTAACTTTTGCGATCGCCCATAGTGGCGGCGCAGCACTGCGCCCTTGGGCAGAAAAGTACATTGGGCCAAGGCTTTATCGCATATTTTTTGCATTAGTTAGTTTACCGTTGGCTGTCATCTTGATTGTTTACTTTTTTAATCATCGTTATGATGGCTTACGACTATGGCAGGTACAGGAACTACCAAGTGTAAAAGAGGTAGTTTGGTTACTCTCAGCGATTTCCTTTTTGTTTTTGTACCCTGCCACCTTCAATCTACTAGAAATTGCTGCCATTCAAAAGCCCCAAGTACACTTGTATGAAACGGGAATTATCCGCATTACCCGTCACCCCCAAATGGTCGGGCAGATAATTTGGTGTGTTGCACATACTCTGTGGCTAGGTACAAGCTTTACCCTTGTGACTTCATTAGGGTTGATTTTGCACCATTTATTTGGTGTTTGGCATGGCGATCGCCGTCTAAGTAACCGTTACGGCGCAGCTTTTGAAATTGTTAAACAACGCACATCTATCATTCCCTTTGCCGCCATTCTTGATGGTCGTCAATCCATCAAGTGGCAGGAATTTATTCGTCCTGCCTACTTAGGTGTGGCTATCTTTGTGGGTTTATTTTGGTGGGCGCACCCTCTGTTACTTGTCGCAACCAGTAGGCTAAACTGGTAGTTTGACATGATCCCCACTATCAAAAGCAAATACTAACTCAGTGAAAATTTCTACTTATCAATTGCTACAAATCAATGTAGGATAAATGGAAACAGCTGTTAGTGGGGGTGCGCTGATCCGTTTGCAAATTTTTATAGTGGCGCGTTACCAAACAATAAAATCGACCGGGGAGTACTCACCCAAGCAGTCAAAATACTCTCTCCAGTAGAATAAAATTGCCTGGACAACCGCCTAAAATCAATTTTTACAGTCTGCTACCTTTTTTCAGAGTCAAAAGCAATGTTGAAATATAGCGGCTATAAAACCTTTAACTAGCCTGCTAACTTCTTTTGCTGATAGCTAGTTTGATAGTAAAACCCTATAGGTCTAGAAGCGTCATGGTGTTGTCGGTTAGTGAGCGGACATTTACTCAAGAAGTTTTAGAATCTCCAGTTCCAGTTTTAGTAAATTTTGAAGCGCCCTGGTGTGGGTTGTGTCGCATTATCCACCCTCTACTATTTCAATTTCAATCTCAATGCGGCGAACAAATTAAATTAGTTAGGGTAAACGCTGACGATAATTTTAAACTTTCTAATACCTATCGCCTAAAGTCCCTGCCCACGCTACTTTTGATTGAGAATGGCATAGTTCGCCATCGTTTAGAAGGTTTCCGTGGCAGAGACGACTTAAGATTGGCTTTAGAAGAAATCAAACTCAGCTACACCAACCGTCCTAAAGCTTACAGCAGTTCTAAAGCAGATTTGGAATGTCAGACTGTGTGATGGGGGATTGGGTACTGGGGATTGGGGATTGGGGATTGGGGATTGGGTATTGAACTTTATTCATTCCTCCCCTACTCCCCTGCTCCCCTGCTCCCCTGCTCCCCTACCTCTTAAGAGTCCCTATTCCCCAGTCCCTATTCCCCAAATCTAAAACCATGCTTAATACCCCACCCAATTGTTATCGGGTGGGGTATTTTATCCTCAAGGGTGTGTGTCACAATTATTAACAGTTCCGACAAGTTAGTCAAGAATCCTAAAAGTACCCGTCAGTGATGGAAGTAATCTATGAATATGCCTGGCTAATTCCAGTATTGCCACTCTTAGGGGCAATGTTGGTTGGTGTCGGCTTAATTTCGTTCAATCAGACGACAAACGGCCTGCGACAGCTAAACGCTGCTGTGATCATTTCCCTCATGGGTGCAGCCTTGGGTTTGTCGTCGGCCTTGCTGTGGAGTCAACTCCAAGGACACCCTACTTATCTCCGCAATCTAGAATGGGCCGCAGCAGGGAATTTTCATCTGAGTATGGGCTATACCATCGACAATCTCACAGCTTTAATGCTGGTGATTGTGACATCGGTAGCATTCCTTGTCATGGTTTACACCGATGGCTACATGGCTCATGATCCAGGCTACGTGAGATTTTACGCCTATCTGAGCTTGTTTGGCTCCTCAATGTTGGGTTTGGTAGTCAGCCCTAACCTAGTCCAGATTTATATTTTCTGGGAATTGGTGGGGATGTGTTCCTACCTGCTGGTGGGCTTCTGGTACGATCGCAAATCCGCAGCCGATGCAGCCCAAAAAGCCTTCGTTACTAACCGCGTGGGTGACTTTGGTCTGCTGCTGGGGATGTTGGGGCTATATTGGGCTACAGGCAGCTTCGAGTTTAACTTAATGGGCGATCGCCTAGCCGAACTCGTGCAAACAGGTTCTATCAGCAATTTCCTGGCTGTGCTGTTTGCGATTTTGGTCTTCCTCGGCCCAGTTGCTAAATCTGCCCAATTCCCCCTCCATGTCTGGCTACCAGACGCGATGGAAGGCCCTACCCCCATTTCTGCCTTAATTCACGCCGCTACAATGGTGGCGGCTGGGGTGTTCCTCGTCGCCCGGATGTACCCAGTATTTGAACACGTTCCCGCCGCCATGAACGTGATTGCCTTTACCGGGGCATTTACGGCATTTTTGGGCGCTACCATTGCGATTACCCAAAACGACATCAAGAAAGGCTTGGCTTACTCCACCATCTCCCAATTAGGTTACATGGTGATGGCGATGGGAGTGGGCGCTTACAGTGCTGGTTTATTCCACCTGATGACACACGCCTATTTCAAGGCGATGCTGTTCTTGGGTTCCGGTTCTGTAATTCATGGTATGGAAGCCGTTGTCGGTCACGACCCAGCTTTGGCGCAGGATATGCGCTTGATGGGCGGCTTACGGAAGTATATGCCTGTAACTGGATTGACATTCTTGATTGGTTGCTTGGCAATTTCCGGGGTTCCTCCCTTTGCTGGTTTCTGGTCAAAGGATGAAATTCTCGGTGCAGCCTATGCCTCTAATCCATTTCTGTGGTTCATTGGTTGGGTAACTGCCGGAATCACTGCTTTTTATATGTTTAGAATGTATTTCTCAACATTTGAAGGCAAATTCCGGGGTACAGACGAGAAAATCAAGGACAAGCTGCTAAAAGCTAAATCAACCCTTCTAGAACTAGATGCGCCAGAACTAGCGCCTACTTTTGGCCCTGGGGCAATGAAGAAAGGCGAATTAGCTGCTACTGCTGATCATCATGATGGTCACGGTCATCACAGCAGCACTCCCCATGAGTCGCCTTGGACTATGGCTTTGCCCTTGGTAGTTTTGGCGATACCTTCAATTTTTATTGGTTTGGTGGGTACACCCTACAACAATTATTTTGAAAGGTTCATCTATTCGCCTACCGAAAGCCTGGCGGAAGTGATAGAAAAGGCGGCTGAATTTGACCCCCATGAGTTTTACATCATGGCGGGTAGTTCAGTGGGTGTTTCCTTAATTGGGATTACCTTGGCTTCCTTGATGTATCTCCTGCGGAAGATTGACCCAGATGCGATAGCCCAAAAACTCAAGCCACTCTACGAACTATCACTCAACAAGTGGTATTTCGATGACATTTACCACCGTGTCTTTGTGCTTGGTTTGCGTCGTGTCGCTAGACAAGTGATGGAAGTTGACTTCCGGGTGGTCGATGGCGCTGTTAACTTGACAGGCTTTTTCACCCTCGTCAGTGGTGAAGGTCTGAAATATCTCGAAAACGGTCGGGTTCAATTCTACGCCTTGATAGTGTTTGGGGCGGTTTTGGGCTTAGTTATCTTTTTCGGTGTGACTTGATTTTTATAGGGGTGGGCGACTGTCCACCCTTAAGTTTTTCATTTTTGATGGTCTAAATTAGACTCTTTTTTTAACAGATATATCATTGCTGAGTAATGGCTTGGTCAATAGCTTGCAAGTCTTGCTCTAAGTCAGCTAAGGTGTAAGGGATGTAAGATTCATAGCCTTTAAGAAAAGCATCGGAAGCCAGTCGAGAAGAAAGATTTAACAGACGTTGAACTTGAGCAGTAGAAATTTGCCGATGGCGATAAGCTTCAACCACCAACGATTCTAAAGCGCGGCGAGAAAGTTGGTCAGGGGTATTAGCGAGTTGATGAGCAATGTCATCGGGTATTTCAATGGTAATTTGCATTTGCAGTTTCCTTTGATGGATATATGATGCTTATTTTTTAGGATAACTGAGCAGCATCATACATTTTTAGCAATGCTTGGGTTGTAGTGGGCGATCGCCCAAAAACTCAAGCCACTCTACGAATTATCGATCAATAAGTAGTATAAGGTACAACTTATAGATTATTGTAGAGACGTTGTATACAACGTCTCTACTGGATTTACTGGGTGCATTTTCGCATAGAATTGGTATAAATATTTATTTTATAAGAATCAAAAATATGAATGAGGAATCTGGATTTTCAGTTAGTAAGCCTGTTAAGTTTTGGAACAAGAGTATTAATGCTGATTTTAAAGAATTATTTAAGTCTTTAGGTAAAGCTGGGATAGATGGCGTTTTAGGGAACTGGGGAGAGGTAGCTAAAGGCTTTTTAGAAGCTACAGCAGCACTTGGACTAGCAAATAAACCTGAAGAAATTGCTTGGTTATTGATTTATCGTTCTTTAACACAGGCGCTATTTGATTTAGTAGAAGGTAACAAAGAATTATTAATTGAACAACCAAATCCAAGTGACTTTGAATTATTATGTAACACCCTCAACGAAACTTTAGAATCTAAAGAAGTACGTATTGATAAACAATTTTTTAGTAATCCGAAAAATTTATCTATCATTCAATATATACAAACAGCTTTAATTGATTGGCTAAAATACTTTATTGTTAACGAAAATCAAGCAAAAACGATAAGTTATCGTTTACCTACGTATTTTGTTTTCTCTCTACATAAAGAATGGTCAAAGCATCCAGACAAATATGCTTGTTTAAAAGAGGAAATCAACACACCATTTACTAAAGCTGCTGAAAAAGAACAAGCATGGCAGCTTTATTTAGCATGGTTACAAAAGCAGGTAGAAGAACCCATATTTGATGAAGCATTTGGTTTAAAACAAGTTTATGTTCCCCTACGCGCCTACTATCAACAACGAGTTGAAGCTAAAAGAGATGATGATTTAGCTTCGAGGGGAAGAGATGAACATCACTATGAACGAATAGTTATTGATTTAGAACATGAATTAACGACTTGGTTAGAAAAAACTGATTATGATGATGCTATTCGAGTGATTAGTGGTGGGCCTGGTAGCGGTAAATCTTCCTTTGCTAAAATCTTTGCTGCTAATCAAGCTGAAAAAGGACAACCAGTAATATTCATACCCTTACATCAATTTGAACTATCTGATGATTTAGTTGATGCTGTGGGTAAATTTGTTCGTGATGATGGGTTTCTTCGCTATAACCCTTTAGAAAAGGATAAATCAGAAACAAAGTTGTTAATTATCTTTGATGGTTTAGATGAACTAGCCATTCAAGGTAAAATTGCAAGTGAAACTGCTCAACAATTTATTCGGGAAGTACAGAGGAAAGTAGAGCGATTTAATGATCGTGGTGAAACTCGCTTAAAGGTATTAATTAGTGGTAGAGAATTGGTCATCCAAACCAATAGCAGCGACTTTCGTAAACCGCAACAAATATTACATATTCTCCCCTATTTTTTGAATGAGCAAGAGAGAAATAATTATATTGATAAGCAAAACTTATTAGGGCAAGATCAAAGGCAGGATTGGTGGCAAAAATATGGCATGGCTAGTGGTCGGCAATATTCTGGTTTACCAGAAGAGTTAAATAAAGAAAATCTTACAGAAATTACTACACAACCTTTGCTAAATTATTTAGTGGCTTTGAGTTATGTAAGAGGGAAAGTCGATTTTTCTCAAGAAGATAGTAACCTCAATCTTATTTATGACGATTTGTTGAAAGCAGTATATGAGCGTGGTTGGGAACGCCATAAGCATAGAACACTACAAGGTATTGAAGAGAAAGATTTCATCCGAATTTTGGAAGAAATTGCTCTTGCTTCCTGGCATGGAAATGGACGTACTACTACCGTGAGGGAAATTGAAGCTCATTGTAACAATGGTGGCTTAAAAAATCTGTTAGAAAATTTTCAAGAAGGAGCAAAATTAGGTGTAACTCGTCTTTTAGCTGCTTTTTATTTCCGTCAAAGTGGCACTAATATTCAAGGAGATAAAACTTTTGAATTTACTCACAAGAGTTTTGGTGAATATTTGACAGCAAAACGTATTGTTAGGGAAGTTAAGCTCATTCATAAAAAACTAGAAGACCGCAAAAATGATCCCGATGAAGGATGGGATGAGAAAGATGCTTTAACGCGCTGGGCAATTCTCTGTGGCGCGTCTCCTATGGATGAGTACGTTTTTAAGTTTGTAGTTGATGAAGTACGTTTACAAAATTTATCTGATGTGGAGAGTTGGCAAGAGAAGTTATCTCACTTGATGGGTATTATGTTGCGTCATGGAATGCCAATGGAACGGTTGAATCCTAGACCAGATTTTCAGGAAGAAAACCAACAGGCTAGAAATGCAGAAGAAGCATTGTTAGTAGTTTTGAATGCTTGTGCAAGAGTAACAGAAAAAGTGTCAACAATTGAATGGGATTTTACCGATACTTTTGGAACATGGATTTCAAAAATTCAAGGACAAAGAATTGGTGCTGAGAATGCACTTATCTTGAGTTGTCTTAGCTTTTTAAATTTGTCAGAATGTATTTTGCATAATAGAGACTTTTATGGGGCGAATCTTAAAAAAGCAAATTGTTCCCATACACGTCTTGCTTTTGCAAATTTTCATCTTGCTAACGTGAAAAACATAAATTTTCAAGAAGCATGGCTTGTATCAGCTAATCTTGAGAGAGCTAACCTTGAGGGAGCCAATCTTGAGGGGGCTACTCTTAAGGAGGCGAATCTTCAAGGGGCAAATCTTCAAGGAGCAAATCTCCAAGGAGCGTATCTTCAAGGGGCGTATCTTCAAAGGTCAAATCTTCAAGGAGCAAATCTTCAAGGAGCAAATCTTCAAGGAGCAAATCTCCAAGGAGCGGATGTTCAGGGGACAATTCTTGAAGAAGAAGACTTAACAAATTTGACTCAAAATGTAGATTCAAACTCAGGTGATAGTAACTCTTAGTTTTAATTTCTTAATTAGCTAAAGCCTTAAATCGTCTACTTGAAAAATTAGAGTGGCATAAATATTAGCCTGCGATATCATCCCAAAGTTCTGACACTGGGAAAGTTTCTCCTGCTGCTGCTTGTCGCACTGACTCTTGCAAATCGGCTAATATTTGTGCTTTAGGCTCTTGTTCATCAATCCAAGCTAAACCACTGATGCTATCAGAATTTACAGAACTCACAAGCTGTTGCCAAAGTTCTATAGGTATCAATACATCTGTTGTCTCTCCTTGTGCGTTGGTGACGTAACGAATCTGACTTTCAATTTGTGTCATGGTTGTTGCACGAAATGGCTTGTTTGACAACTATCTAATAGCATAGTGTATTTTTCAATGCTTGGGTTTTAGTGAGCGATCGCATCAGTACAATTTTCCTGCAACAGCTTTTTCAGTTCAGATTTTTAACTTTCCTTAACACCAATATTAAATTAATTTGCAATTTTAAATTACATTTTGTAACAGGTATTTGACCTCGCCACAGAACCCGCCGTTTATAGAAATAGGGGCTGAAAACCCTCGCTCGAAAATACCAATTTGATTAAATCAACCTAACAATAAATGCCAAATCGTCAAAAAGCTGCTAGTTAATAAGCTAGTGGCTTTTTGGCAAACATGAATTTAATAGCAGACGAATTGTGATGAATACAGCTAATTTCCCGTGGCTGACGACGATTATTTTATTACCAATAGCCGCGTCGCTACTGACTCCCATCATTCCCGATAAGGACGGTAAAACCATCCGTTGGTACGCCCTTATCGTTGGGTTAATTGATTTCGCTCTGATTGTTTACGCATTTTATACCCAATACGACTTCAACAATCCAAACTTGCAACTGGTAGAAAGTTACCCTTGGGTTCCACAGTTGGATTTGAATTGGTCTGTGGGGGCAGATGGCTTGTCTATGCCCCTAATTATTTTGACTGGGTTCATTACTACCCTAGCCACCTTAGCCGCTTGGCCTGTGACCTTAAAGCCCAGGCTATTTTACTTTTTACTGCTGGCTATGTATGGCGGTCAAATAGCAGTGTTTGCCGTGCAGGATATGCTGCTGTTTTTCCTGGTGTGGGAATTGGAATTGATTCCGGTTTACCTGCTGCTGGCAATTTGGGGCGGTAAAAAGCGGCAATATGCAGCCACCAAATTCATTTTGTACACGGCTGGCGGTTCGCTGTTTATTTTAGTCGCCGCTTTGACAATGGCATTTTATGGCGATACAGTCACCTTTGATATGCGATCGCTCGCACTCAAAGATTACGCCCTGAACTTCCAATTGTTAATATACGCCGGCTTACTCGTTGCCTACGCCGTCAAGTTACCCATCATTCCCCTACACACTTGGCTACCCGATGCCCACGGTGAAGCCACAGCCCCCGTGCATATGTTGCTGGCTGGGATTCTGCTGAAAATGGGTGGTTATGCCTTAGTTCGCATGAATGCCGGAATTTTACCAGATGCTCATGCTTATTTTGCACCTGTGCTGGTGATTTTAGGTGTAGTAAATATCATCTACGCCGCCTTAACATCCTTTGCCCAGCGTAACCTGAAGCGGAAGATTGCCTATTCCTCAATTTCCCACATGGGTTTTGTGGTCGTTGGCTTTGCCTCCTTCACCGATTTAGGTTTAAGTGGGGCAGTATTACAAATGGTATCCCACGGTTTAATCGGGGCGAGTTTGTTCTTCCTGGTCGGTGCAACCTATGACCGCACACACACCTTGATGTTAGATGAAATGGGTGGTGTCGGTAAGCGGATGCAGAAGATATTCGCTATGTTCACCGCTTGTTCTATGGCTTCCTTAGCATTGCCTGGAATGAGTGGTTTCGTAGCAGAATTAATGGTATTTGTCGGCTTTGCTACCAGCGATGCTTATACCCCTACATTCAAGGTCATCGTGGTATTTTTAATGGCAGTTGGGGTGATTTTAACTCCCATTTATCTACTGTCAATGTTGCGGGAGATTTTCTACGGACAAGAAAATGAAGAATTAGTTTCTCATCAAAAACTAATCGATGCCGAACCCCGCGAAGTCTTCATTATCGCTTGTCTGTTAGTACCCATTATTGGTATCGGTTTCTATCCCAAACTGCTGACTCAGGTGTATGACTCTACAACAGTACAACTAACAGCAAGATTGCGTGATTCTGTACCAACTTTGGCACAGCAAAAACCAGCAGCAGCAGAAGTTTCGTTAAATACGCCAGCGATCGGCAATTAACTGGTGCAGCATCATTTTTATCTATATTGTTGTAAGAGTGGGTTTTGTACCTGCTCTTTTTTTGACTGATACTAAATTAATATGAAGCTATAGCAGGGGACAGGTGATAGGTGACAGGGCTGAAAGCCTTTGAAATTAAAGATTTTGAAATTGTATGATGTCCTAACCTATGCTTCGACTTCTATACATAGAATAATATGTCGATAATAATTGAACGCAGATGCACGCGGATAAACGCGGATAAATCAATGGATTTTATATTATGTGCATTGACTCTAAATTCGCGATCGCAGACACAAAAATGATAACTTTACCCATAAGCAGATAAACTTTTTTAAGTAGTCAGTAGCTTTCAACATTTTAAAACCACTTAATAAGGGGATAGATTATTAAACTTTTATTTACAACAACTGACCAAAGTAGTGCAAATTAATTCACTTATTAAAGTTAAAACTAGCGAAAATTATACCCAGGGATGCAAATTATGTTAAACTACAACCCGTTACACTGTTTACCATCCTCCGAAGAACTACCCGATTCTGATGATACGCCTGTGGATAATGAAATACAAGATTTAATTCCCGGTTTGCTGAAAGCTACGCTGGCTTTGGATTGGTCAGAGCGTTGGGATTGGTACTTTGGTGTAGATATGGGCATCTACTATGACCCAAATAAGCCAGCTATTGTACCAGATGGGTTTCTCAGCGTAGAAGTTAACCGCTTTATTGATGGGAATTTACGCCTGAGTTACGTACTCTGGGAAGAGAAAAAGCCGCCTGTTTTAGTTCTGGAAGTTGCTTCGCCAAAACATTTAGGTGAATATAGCAGCAAAAAAGAATTATACGCGAAACAATTAGGGATTTTGTACTACGTTGTGTACAATCCTTTTCGACGCAAGAAACCGCCTCTGGAAGTGTATCGTTTAGAAGATGGCGAATATATCCTCATGTCAGGAAATCCGATTTGGCTACCAGAAATTGGCTTGGGAATTGGAAGAGAACGCGGAATTTATCAAGGTATAGCGCGGGAGTGGTTGTATTGGTATAACGAGGAGGGGCAAAGGTTACTTACCCCAGAAGAAAGGATTTTAGAAGCAGAACAACGTCTCACGCTGGAAGCACAACGTCGTTTAGAAGCGGAAGCAAAGGTGCAAGTCTTGAGGGAAAGGTTAAAATCTTTGGGTTATGAACCTGAAGCTATGGTGTGAAAACTGCCAATATGTGCTGGCAAATGTTAATTGATTTGATAATGGGGGAATTATAGAAATAAACTAACCCTTTCATAGTGCATTCTCTGTGTCTTTGTGTCTCTGTGGTGAAAAACTCTTAAACACAGAGGCACAGAGAATTATGTTTTCTCTATAAAAGGGTGAGTTCTCTAAATTTTCTATCTTCAAATCAAGCATGGATTTGACACTCCCCTGCCTAACCAAGTTTCGCTTTCGCTCACTTGCTTAAAAAGGCAGGGGATTCTTGGTTCAATGAGTCCACTTAGCGCCCGATTCCTTGCGGTATCTTGTGCCAGAGGTGGTTCTCTCCCCAAGCGTTAACTTTTGGTCTGCCCGACCATAGTTGCACAGTGTGCAATATTTGTTTGGTAGAGACGCGATTAATCGCTTCTGTACAATGCTGTTCGTCTAGTACCTGTAAATCTTTTACCTACTTCCAGGTGATACTAGAACTACGAAGTAGAACCAGCAAGATTCATTTGTCAAGGTTCAGCTTCTGCGTATTAGGCAGCAATAGGGTTTTTTCAGTGGTTGATTACCCTTCCACAACCATATTCTACCAAAAGCCGTCCTATAAGGACGGGGTTTTCAACCCAAATTTTCGATAAAATTAGGATTCGGTTCTATCCCCAAGCCTCAATATGTCTTTGTCAGCAGAGAAAGTGACCACTGTTGGTATATGCTCTCAGATGATGCCAAACCAATTCCTATTTATGACCGTGCTTTAACAGGCGTAATTACTGGCATTGAGGTGAATAAGGAAGTAGAAACTTCTTATGGGAAAGCTATAAAAACTGATTTACATATATTAGCAGATAAACCTTATATTATCCGTTCAGGTAGTGAGTCTTATTTTTCTAAAAGTTTATTGTTGGCGCTGGATGTCATCACTTGGGAACAGTTACGTCATCCTTTGACTATTGCGGTGAGTCCTGGGGAGAAAACTATTGTTTTTTGTACGATTTATAATCCTGTTACTTACCGTTCTGTAGATATTAGTTGGGATGGACATAAGGAAATCGATTGGCAAGGTTTGGGACAGAAGGTTAGTTTAAAAATTAACGGGATTCATGTCAATCAAGTATCTGAAAATAGGGATGTTTTTATTGCTCAAACTGATACTTATTTGTCTCAGTTAAATTGGAGTCCAGAACAGGGGAGGGAATTTTTATTGCAGAAATATGGTAAGAAATCGCGTCAACAGCTTTCTGATTCGGAACTGGTGGAGTTTACTAGTTTTTTGCGATCGCAATTGTCTCAGCCGTGAGATGGGTTAGCGCAAAGGGGCGCAGAGAACAGCTTTTAAGGCTGTCCCCTGTCACCTGTCACCTAAAATAATTGTCAACAATGTTTAATATACGTTCGGCTGCTTGTCCATCGCCGAAGGGGTTGATGGCGTTAGCCATTGCTTCATAGGCTGCGGGGTTGCTAAGTAGTTCGCTGGCGGCGGAGGTGATGGTTTGGCTGTCAGTACCAACTAGTTTGGCTGTCCCCGCAGTGACGGCTTCTGGTCTTTCTGTGGTTTCTCTTAATACTAATACTGGTTTACCCAGGCTGGGGGCTTCTTCTTGCAAGCCGCCGGAGTCGGTTAGTAAAAAGTGCGATCGCCCAATTGCTCCCACTAATTCAGCATAATCTAGCGGTTCTGTCAAGAATATTCTTGGATGATTACCTAATAATGCTTGCAGTGGTTGGCGGACTGTGGGGTTACGGTGTAGCGGTAATAGCAAGGCTGTGTCAGGGAATTTATCTAATATTTGTAGGAAGCCTTGAGCGATCGCTTGTAGTGGTTCACCCCAATTTTCCCGGCGATGCACTGTAGCTAATAGCACACGATATTCATTCCAGTTTAAACCAGCAATATTACAAGCTGGTGCATTTGCTGCTACGTATAACAAAGCATCAATTACGGTATTCCCAGTTAAGTGAATTTCCCCCAGCACACCGGAACGCTGCAAGTTTTCTACCGCCAAGGTTGTTGGTGCAAAATGTAACTGGGTGATTTGGGAAATTAACCTTCGATTAGCTTCTTCTGGGTAAGGGTTAAATAAATCATCGGTTCTTAACCCGGCTTCCACATGACCGACAGGAATTTTTTGGTAAAAGGCTGCTAAACTTGCTGCAAAGGCGGTTGTTGTATCTCCTTGTACCAGAACTATATCAGGCTTACTCTTAATAAATAATTCTTCCAAACCTCGTAAGCTGCGACAGGTAATATCGCTAAGAGACTGTTGAGGCTGCATAATCTCTAAGTTATAATCTGCTTTGAGGTTAAATAACTGCATCACCTGCTCAACCATCTCGCGGTGCTGTCCAGTTAAAATTACTTCCAGGTCAAAATCGGGAGATTTCTGGAAGGCTTGTATTACCGGAGCTAGTTTAATTGCTTCCGGGCGTGTTCCTAAGATGATGCAAACTCTTTTGTTAGTCATTAGTCATTAGTCATTAGTCATTGGTTAGTATCATAACTAATGACTGATAACGTTACAGTCCTAAGCCTTCGGGAAAACCTAGCATAATGTTAAGGTTCTGGACTGCTGCGCCTGATGCGCCTTTGCCTAAGTTATCCAGGCGGGCAACTAATAGCGCTTCTTTGGTGCTATCGTTAGCGAAGACGAAAATTTGCAGTATATTTGTGCCATTAACTGCTGTGGCATCTAAAAATGTCCCGTCACGTAACAGGGTAGTATCCTTAAATGGAGTTACCTGGACGAATTTTTCCGCTTGGTAGTATTGGGCGATCGCTTGATAAATCTCCTCACCCGATGGCGGATCATCTAATATCCATAGCGGTAACGGTATTTGTACCAACATTCCCTGCTCAAAATCACCCACAGCTGGGACAAACAATGGTGGTGATGCTAATCCCGAATGCTGGTGCATCTCTTTAACGTGCTTATGCCCAAACTGTAAACCATAGATACCGAAAGGATAATCTGAAGTTACGCCTTTTTGCTGTTCGTGGAAGCTATCATACTTCTGAATCAGATTCTTACCACCGCCAGAGTAACCAGACACCGCATTAATCGTTACAGGAAAGTTACCCGGAATAACACCTTGAGCGATTAACGGACGGATACAAGCTAAAAATCCGGTAGGATAACAGCCTGGATTACTCACAAATTGAGCCTTAGCTATTTTCTCACGCTGTCCAGGGTTCAATTCAGGAAAGCCATATATCCAACCTTCAGCAGTGCGATAAGCTGTACTAGCATCGAGAATTTTTACCCCATCACTGTTAACTAGGCTAACAGCTTCCCTTGCTGCATCATCGGGTAGACAGAGAATAGCTACATCCACAGAATTTAATAATTTTGCCCTTTCGTCAGCATCCTTACGCTTCGATGCTTCGATACTAACTAACTCAATATCATCCCTTTGGCTGAGGCGGGAATAAATCTGTAAGCCTGTGGTTCCCGATTCCCCATCAATAAAAATCTTTGGTTTATTCATATGGCTTCAGCATTCGTATATTGAATTTTACCTTAATCTGCTTCATTCTCTGCTGCTTGAACGTCTGCCAATAATTCATCCATGCTATCGGGAAATGTTCCGCGTTCAATCATTTTTGTAAAAACTTGGTAGCAGTCATCTTTCGCTCCCTCTTTACGGGGAAACCCCAACCATAAAATGACGATTACTTTTAACTTTTCCGTCTCCAACGCTCTAAAAAACAGTCGATACCGTTCTGGTAAACCCATCTTTTTTACCCTTCCATAGCGTTTTAACGCTCCTGTTAAGGCAAAATGACTAGCAAACGGGTCTAAAGGAATCTTGCTTTCAATTGCAGTATTAATTGCTGCAAATAACTTTACCGTAGCATGGGTTTTATATTCAGTTTCTGGTAATTGTCCTCGCAAACGAGAAACACGCTCAAGCAATTCTTGGTATTGAGTACCAAACAGTTGTGGATGGAAATAAATTTCCCAGCCATTGCTGACAAATTTCGCCATCTTTTACAACTCATCATCTAATTCTACGCCTGCAATTAGTTTATGGGCTACCTCAGACATTTCGGTTGTATAAGGTTGCAGATTGTTGTTTTTCAGGGCTTCTTTCAAAGCAAAATCGAGAAACAGCCTCATTAATAATGAGTCTTCCGATTCTTCATCATTTTGTTGCGGCACAATCCGCAGTATTGCCGTATCCTGTGAAAGTACTTCTATCCAACCATCTGCGTTAGCAAACTGAGGATGCTCTCGATAAAACTCTGCTGGTAGCCGAAACCCAGCACTATTTCCAATTTTAGTACTACGAATGCTGTAAGAATTGCTCATATCAGGCGTATGTACATTAAGTACTTACATAATAACGCTCTGTGCAGTTGTTATTAAAGCAAACCTTGCTGTTTTAATAACTCTTTTGCCCAGATAGTATCACTTTCCCCAAGGGGTGGGATTGGTTCACGAGTATAGTCTATGGCTAAATCAAAGCCGGCGCGATCGTAGACTCCATGTATCAATGTTTGCAAGTCTACAATTGGTTCTGTATCACCACGGCGTAAGGGTAATGAAAAAGCTGGTATCGGTTCTGATAATTGAAAAGGATATAATTCTGCTTTGGGGCGCAAACCACTACGACTGACTAAAATGCGATAATCAGACTGAATTTGTTTACCCAAAATGGGCATAGGTTCACCAGCACGTAGCAAGTCAATCTCTACTAAATGAGTTAAGCTACCTAATACTTGCTGACGCTTTTTTTCATAAGCTTGTCTTCCCTCACCAGGACGCTTATTTTTTGGTGAAAGCAGTTCAATGGCTGTGACAACTTCCCCAGTTCCCACTTCTCGCACTTCAAGATATCCCTCGCGCACTTCCTCTGGAATGGGAATGTCAACTGTTACGGGTTTTGCTGGTGGTGAAGCGACAGCAATATTGGAAGCATCTGGTTGTGTATTAGTTAAAGAACGCCCTATCGTTACATCAGGTATGCCAACTAAGACAGAATTTTCATCTGTCATTTGATAGACTCGTTTCTCTACGGCTACTCGGTATTTTGGTCGCAGTTGGGGAGCGATATTATCTGCGATCGCTACAATGAGTCTACTGTGAACTTCAGCCCACAGTTCAGGATTTTCGAGGTAGGGATTCATCCCTGGAAACGGTGAGGGCATAGGATGAAAATGATAGAGTGCTTACTCCTAATCCTAGCAATCTGCTATGTCTTACATACTAGGTAACAGGTGACAGGGAACAGGCTTAAAGGTCTTTTATTCTTGATGTTTTATGATTGGTTTGTCCTAATCTATCTGCCGACGGCTATATTTTTATTCTATTATGAGCAATACACAAACTTGGTATATTGTCAAGCACAATCTTGGTAATTGCGAAATTATCCCCAGCGAACAAGTTGGGGAAAGTAATTCAGAGATTATCGAACAGTGGGGGCCTTTTGAATCACGAGAAGATGCGATCGCTCGTCGCATCGGTCTAATTAGATCCGGTAAGTGTCAGCCGCAGTGATATGGGGGACTGGGTAATAATTTGCCTGTATTTCTCCTCACACTTCCCCCATCCCCTAATCTTCCTCACTACCTTTCAGCCGTTGGTGTACCTTTACCTGCAATCTGTTTACCCAAGATTTCTACGGCTTTAGCAAATTGGGGGTCTTGTAGAGTACCGAGTTTATCGCGTTCACGTAACCATAGGTCTTGACGCTGGGCATCGCTCAATTCTAGTTTGATATCAGGGTCAATCCCATGCTTGTTAATGTCTCTGTTGTTGGGAGTCAGGTATTTAGCAATTGTCACTGCCAAACCTGAACCATCATCTAGAGGACGAACTGATTGTACCAAGCCTTTACCAAAGGTTTGAGTACCCACCAGAACAGCACGCTTGTTGTCTTGTAGTGCGCCGGAGAGTATTTCACTAGCACTGGCTGAACCCTTATCCACCAAGATAACTAAAGGTTTGTCAGTCAAGGCGCGTCCATTCGCAACTTCCCGTTCTCTTGTTCCTTGACGATCAACAGTAGAAACGATAGTACCTTTATCAATCCACATCCGCGCAATTTCTACGCTGGAGAAGAGTAAACCGCCAGGATTTCCCCGCAAATCTAGGATATAACCAGCAACTTGCTGCTTTTCTAAATTCCTGATGGCTTCCTGCATTTCTTTGCTAGCATTGGCGCTGAACTGGTTCAGACGGATGTAACCAACTTTACCGACAGGAGTTTGTTTTTGGGAATAACGCACCGGATGAATTTCAATCCGCGCTCTGGTGATTTTAAACTGTTTTTGTTGATTGTTACGCTGAATTGTCAAAGTAACTGGTGTACCTGCTGCACCTCGGATTAAGGATACAGCTTGGTTTGTGTCCATACCTTTGGTACTTTTGCCATCAATTCTGAGGATGACATCTTTAGCTAAGATCCCGGCTTTAAAAGCGGGTGTATCTTCAATTGGGGCAATTACCACTAATTGCTTAGTTTTTTCATCCTGGCTGATGGTGATACCTATACCTGTGAGTTCACCAGAGGTATCTACCTGCATATTCTTGAACTCCTCTGGATCCATAAATCGGGTGTATGGATCATTGAGGCGCTTCAGCATTTCCCGTATGGACTTATAAGCTTCCTGCTGATTACTGTAGGACTTATTTAAGTATTCCTTACGAACAGCCTGCCAATCCACTTGGTTAAAAGTGCCGTCTACGTATTGGCGCTGAACGATTTGCCAAACTTCATCTACCAATTCCTTGGGACTTGCTTTAAATAAAGCCTGACCGCGAGAGTGAATGCCAAGGCTAGTAACTGCGATCGTAGAGAGTGTTACTGCCGTAGCACCCAAAACAAGCCTACTTTTTGTAATCACCATATATTGACAATTCGTCAGAGGGAAAAATTTATAGTCAGTATGCTCAATCTAACACAGGGTAAACTGTAAAGACTGAGTATGTAGTACTAACTTCATCAAAATACCTTGTAATCCGGTCAGGTAGAGGATTGTAGTTTACACAAAGTTTATTAAGGGACTGGGGACTGGGGAGATGAGGGAGATGAGGGAGTGGGGGGAGATGAGGGAGATGAGGGAGTAACCCACCCCTAACCCCTCCCAGGAGGGGAATAGGGAGATGAGGGAGATGAGGGAGTGGGGGGAGATGAGGGAGAAAAACTAATGACAACTGATAACTGATAACTGACAACTGATAACTGACAACTGTCAACTGTCAACTGTCAACTGAATTAAGGGTCTACCCAACGGCCATCTGCCTTGATTAAGTTAATTAATTCTTCAACACCTTTGTCTTCTGGTATTTTTTTAATTTCTTCTCTGCCACGGTATAAAGATATGTAGCCAGGAGTTTTACCTACATAGCCATAATCAGCATCAGCCATTTCTCCAGGGCCATTGACAATACAACCCATCACGGCAATATCCAGTCCAGTTAAGTGTTTGGTGGCTTCTCGGACTTTGTGTAATACTTCCTCTAGGTTAAATAAGGTGCGTCCACAGGAAGGACAAGCTACATATTCCACCATTGTTTTCCGCAAACCTAATGCTTGCAGAATGCTGTAACAGACTGGGATTTCTTTTTCTGGTGCTTCTGTTAAAGAAACGCGAATTGTATCGCCGATACCATCTGCTAATAATGTGGCAATACCTGCTGTGGATTTAATTCTGCCATATTCGCCATCGCCTGCTTCTGTAACGCCTAAATGTAAGGGGTAGTCCATACCCAAATCATCCATGCGTTTGGCCATGAGGCGATAGGCTGCTACCATCACAGGAACTCGTGAGGCTTTCATGGAGATGACGATATTACGGAAGTCTAGAGATTCACAAATGCGAATAAATTCTAAGGCGGACTCTACCATTCCCTCTGGGGTATCGCCGTAGGTAAATAACATTCTCTCAGCTAGAGAACCGTGATTGACACCGATACGCATGGCTTTACCTTGGTCGCGGAGGGAAATTACCAAGGGTGCTAGAGTTTCGCGGATTTTTTCGCCAATTTCCTCAAATTCGGCTTGGGTATATTCGGTTCTGTTGGCGTTTGGTTTTTCAAATACGTATAAACCCGGATTAATTCTGACTTTTTCGATGTGCTTGGCTACTTCCAAGGCGATTTTCATGCCATTGTGATGTACGTCGGCAACAATTGGCACATCTTGGTAAGTTTTGATGAGTTTTTGTTTAATTTCTGCCAATGCTACGGCATGAGCGATACTAGGTACTGTCACACGGACGATTTCACAGCCAATTTCGTGCAAACGCCGAATAGCAGCTACAGAGCCATCAATGTCGAGGGTGTCTTCGTTAATCATGGACTGCACTACCACAGGATAACCACCGCCAATGGTGACATTTCCTACTTTTACCGGACGGGTTTTGCGGCGTTTGATTGTAGTGTCAAAGGTGGGTTGATTTGCTGTGTTACTCGATGTTGAGGGATTCGGCAGAGTTTGCATAACCTTAATAGGTGAATTTTCTGTAGTTAAGTTATCAGATGGAAAAGACTCTGTTTCTCAGATTGCCACAGTCAGGGCATTTTTGAACAATAAAATAGCAAAAAGGAAGATGAATCAAGACAGGAAGTGGTAATATACTGCTTTCTCCAGCAAAAATAATCTTCAGGTCAACAATGTATACACTATCAATACCATCAGCAAAGCCAATGGTTTTATGTGCCAACCTCACATTCCTGTAATTCATTTCCTGAAGGTAAAGCTTTAATTAATTTTGTACTCGGCGATTATCCAATTAGTCAGGATTTTATACTAATTTTATATAAGGTTGCACATAATATAAAATCCATTAATCTATCCGCGTTTATCTACGTCCATCTGCGTTCAATTATTCTCGACATATTATTCTATGTAGCTTCATGTTAATTTGATATAAGAGGCTAAAGAATAGGGATTATTCCTAATACTAATTTACTTTGTATTAATAAAAATTATTATGGTTTTGGTGGGCGATGCCTACCCTACGTATCTTTTAAATTTTAAGTTATATTTTTATATATGACAAAAATACTATATGTAACTGGGTTGGCGATCGCCAGTATTTTTGGTTACATTAGAACGGGAATTTGATAACTTGATTCCTCTACTAATTCTAATTAAACATACGTGATATGAATAATCCAACATCTACTATACCACCTCATTTCAACCCAGCCAAAGTTAGTGAAGTTTGGCGCGTACCTTATCAAGAACTTGCAGCAGAGGCGGAAACATGGGCGAAACAATATAATATTACCCCAGCAGCTTTTGATGAAAAGCGCATTTGTCTATTGTTAATAGATGTACAGAATACCTTTTGTATTCCTGGTTTTGAATTATTTGTGGGTGGTCAATCAGGGAATGGTGCTGTAGATGATAATCGCAGAATATGTGAGTTTATTTATCGTAATTTAAACAGAATTACTGAAATTATACCTACTCTTGATACTCACACCACTATGCAAATTTTTCATCCAATATTTTGGGTGAATGATTTAGGTGAACATCCTACGCCCTCTGCTACTACTATTACCTTAGCAGATATAGAAAAAGGGGTTTGGAAAGTTAATCCAGTTGTGGCGAATAGTTTGACTAAGGGGAATTATGAATTATTAGAAAAACACGCTTACTATTATGTCAAACAACTGAGTCAAGATGGTAAATACCCTCTGATTATTTGGCCTTACCACTCAATGTTAGGTGGTATCGGTCATGCGTTGGTTTCTTCAGTGGAAGAAGCGATATTTTTCCATTGTATTGCGCGTCAAAGTCAAACACAATTTGAAATTAAGGGAGATAATCCTTTTACTGAAAACTATTCTGTTTTACGTCCAGAAGTTTTGATTAGTTTTGATGAACATCCTTTAGCTCATAAAAATCAAAAATTAATTCAGCAACTTTTAGGATATGATGCTGTAATTATTGGTGGTCAAGCTAAAAGCCATTGTGTAGCTTGGACAATTGACGATTTATTAACAGAAATCAAACAAGTTGATGCTGAACTGGCTCAAAAAGTTTATTTGTTAGAAGATTGTACTTCTCCTGTTGTAGTTCCGGGGATTGTGGATTATACAGAACAAGCAGATGAGGCTTTTGCTAGGTTTAAAGCAGCAGGAATGCACATTGTGAAATCTACTGAACCGATAGATAAGTGGCTAGCCTGAAACTGCTTGCTGTATCAAGGCTTGAAACTCATTTGTCTGACGGATGGTATCAAAATCAGGGTCATTTTCTGCTGCTGCAAGGAATGTATTATCACCCAGATTTATGGCTTGTTGTAAACTTTGTATAGCCTGCTCTAGATGACCTTGTAAAGCATAGCAGCAGGCTATATTGTAAAAAGTATCAGCATCATTTGGGTTAAATTCTAAAGCTTGGTGATAACTGGCGATCGCTTCTTCATAACGACCTAATTCATGTAAAATAATGCTGCGATTTTGCCATGCTGCAAATTTGTCATCTAAAACTGGAATGGCTTGGTCGCAAGCAGCGATCGCTTCTTCTATTTGCCCAAAATCTATTAATATTCTAGCCCATTCATACCAAGCAATTTCACTTTTTTCGTTACCTTGAAGCACATTTTTATGACTAGCTATTGCTGCTGTAACATCGCCTATTTTCTCGAAAACATCTCCTTTATATGACCAAATTTCCCAAGCATCTGGTTTAATTTTTAAAGCTTGTTCATAACTATTAATTGCTTCAGGGTAGCGATTTAAACTTTCTAATACCTTACCTCGTTCGCGCCAACCCAGATAATCATCAGGGTTAATTTCTAGCAATTTTTCATAACTTGCCAGAGATTCATCATAACAACCCATCTCAAACAACATACCGCTACGTTCGTGCCATACTGCACAACTATTAGGCTCAAGTTCTAAAGTTTTGTTGTAACTAGCAAGAGCTTCATCATAATCACCTAGTTGAGATAAAGCAAAACTTCTATCCCACCAAACATCATAATTATCAGGTTGGATTTTTAAAGCTTGTTGAAAATTTACCAAAGACTCAGCATAATCACTAAGACGTTCTAAATGAACTTGTCCTCGACGATGCCAAGCTGAGAAATTATCAGGTTCAATTTCTATAACTTTGTCAAAGCTAGCAATTGCGGCGGCTGTTGCTGACTCATTGTCTAACAAAAATAAATTCCAGCCTCTTTCATTCCAGGCGGCTGAGGAATTTGGTTGTATTTCTAGAACTTGATCAAAGCAGGCGATCGCTTTTTCATATTCCCCAGCTTGATGATGCTGTAATCCCTGATTAAAAATAAGTTCAACTGCTGAATTGATGCTTTGACTCATAAAACTTTTTACCTGTCCCCTGTCCTCTAATTATCAAAGCGATCGCCTAACTTTGTTACGGTTTCAAATAATCTTTAGGATTTTCTGCCACCCATCCTAAAGATGAACTAGCACGCACTTCAAAATGGAGATGGGGTTGCTTCGTAATTGGCTGTCCAGTAGTGCCTACAGTCCCCAGTAATTGACCTTTGTTAACTTGTTGACCAACCTTGACATTCATGGTGTCAAGATGGGCGTAGCGGCTTTGTAGACCGCCATTGTGATTGATAATGACCAAATTACCGTAAGTACCTTGTTCCTTGGCAAAGACTACCGTACCGGGTGCGATCGCCTCAACCGGAGTTCCCACAGCAGCCAACAAATCCACCCCACTGTGGAAGAATACTTCACCTGTATTCGGGTTAATCTGCCATCCATAAGGTAAACCCACTTGCACCACTTGCGAAAAAGGATAGCCTGCTAACTGAACAGTAGCAGTCGCCATCGAGGGTCTAGGAGACTGAGTAAAGGAACCATTAACAGGCGACCAATTCACCCCAGGAACAAATACGATTCTAGGATTTGCTTGACAGCCATTGACCTCAAATAGAGTATCAGGGCGCACCTTATATTTTGTCGCCACTTGTCGCCAAGTTTGACCCTGTGGCACTTCCACAACCACCCCATTGTAGGGAGGAATTTGTAATTCACTGCCGACAGTTGGGGAAGAACCAACACGAAGAGATGGATTCATACCAATCAACGTTTCAGCGCTGAGGTTGTAGCGCTGGGCTATATTCACCAATGTATCGCCTGGAACCACTTTGTGACGCTTGAACCGAGATAAAGCCGGAACTGGACAACCCGCCACAGCCGCATTAACTCTGTTCAAGTTGGGCAGTATGGTTGTCAGTCCAATAGTGCTGACTAAGCTACAGAGTAAAAGCAGACGGTAGGAAACAGTCATGTTAAGAATTTCTGAAAACCTTAACTTTAGATTTTAGTTTGGGAATTGGGGATTGGGGACTGGGAAAGGGGGAAAGGGGAAAGGGGAAAAGGGGAAAGGGGACTGGGGACTGGGAAAGGGGGAAAGGGGAAAGGGGAAAGGGGAAAAGGAACAACTGACTAATGACTATTGACTAATGACTATTGACTAATGACTATTGACTAATGACTAATGTTAAATTTATCTGTCCAGTTGCAGGTTGCTTGACTACACTTAGAAATTAGCAACTGCATTGCTGTCCTTGAGTGTAGTCATTATGAATTTATCTCTAAAGCAACTGGCAATTTATCTGTCTCTACTAGTGGTTGGTGGTAGTGCAGGTATATTAGGCAGTCGCTATCTACTTCCCCAGAATCGCTCGTTTCTACAACTGAGAAATGTGACGACGGCTTTGCCTTCAGAATCTGTTGCGCCTAATCCGGTAACTGGCTCTGTGGCAAATCCTGGGGGAGATAATGTAAATTTTATTGCTAGTGCGGTACAAAAAGTTGGGCCGGCTGTGGTGCGGATTAATGCCACTCGTAAAGTCGCCAATCCTATTTCTGATGCGTTAAAAAATCCGCTTTTGCGCCGATTTTTCGGTGAAGATGAACAACCACTTCCGCAAGAACGCATTGAACGAGGTACAGGTTCAGGATTTATTTTAAGCGCCAATGGGCAGTTACTCACCAATGCTCATGTGGTGGCTGATACAGATACTGTACAAGTAACTCTCAAAGATGGTCGGACTTATGAGGGGAGGGTTGTAGGGGTTGATCCGATTACAGATGTGGCTGTGGTGAAAATCCCTGGGAACAATTTGCCAACGGTGAAGTTGGGAAATTCACAAAATTTGATTCCGGGACAGTGGGCGATCGCAATTGGTAATCCTTTGGGTCTAGATAATACTGTCACTATCGGCATTATCAGCGCCACAGACCGCACCAGCGCCCAAGTTGGTGTTCCTGATAAGCGAGTCAGCTTTATTCAAACCGATGCAGCAATTAACCCTGGTAATTCTGGCGGGCCGTTATTAAATGCTCAAGGGGAAGTAATTGGAGTTAACACTGCTATCCGTGCTGATGCTCAAGGTCTTGGTTTCGCCATACCCATAGAAACCGCCGCCCGTGTTGCTAATGAGCTTTTTACTAAAGGGCGTGTAGAACATCCTTTTTTAGGGATAGAGATGACGGATTTATCTCCCACCAAAAAGCAGCAGATTAATACTGAAAACAAGTTGAATATTCAACAAGACACTGGCGTTGTGATCAAAAGTGTCTTGGACGATTCCCCAGCTCAAAAAGCAGGGTTGCTCCCTGGTGATGTAATTCAGAAAATTAATGGTAAAACCGTCAAAACTTCCGCCCAAGTACAAAAATTAGTGGAATCCAGCACAGTCGGCGATGTTCTCGCCGTCGAGGTTAACCGCAGTGGCGAAATTCTCACTTTGAAGGTGCAGTCAGGGGTTTATCCCAAACGGTAGTCATTAGTCATTGGTCATTAGTCATTAGTCCATAGTTAGTGGGCTGGTGACTGATAACTGATAACTGTTAACTGTTAACCGTTGGATAAATGATCTAACTGCATTCTTTGTTCCATTTGACGGAGGAAGTAACCAGTCATCATTGCTGATGCTAATAGCCCTGCTAGATTTTCTTTGTCTGTGGTAATCTGGACATTGAAATTTTCTGCGGGGAGCATTCCCACTAACCCTTGCACGTTCTGGGAAATAATTTGTTTAATTTCCGGGCTGACAGACTGAGCGACGCGGGCTAGAACTTCTGGAGACTGATGTTGCAGATACTTGAGTAACTGGTTTGGATTTTCCCCAAAGTGATCAGAAAGAAGTTGGTTGGGGTGTTCTTCGGAGTTGTTATTTAAGAAGTCAGGATCAAACACCATTGGCAATTTTTTTTAGCTTGGTTGCTAATTCTACTTTAAACCATAGTACGTGGGTAGTGCTTTAATCAGTTGGCAGTTATCAGTTATCAGGTTATTTCTAATGTTCACTGTCCACTGATAACTGTTCACTGTTCACTGTTCACTGTCCCTACGGCTAAATCTAGCTCTAATTGCTGTTCCTGTTGTTGACTGTCTAAGAGTTGGGGAAGTTGTTCTATTTGGAAATATTGATGAAATTTTGGTGTTACTTGTAGTGAATAGGAACGAGATTCATTATCTCGGCGCTTGCGGACAAAACCGAGTTCGACTAGTTCGGGGACGTGTTGATATACGCCGGAACCGCGCAGGTTAATCAAATCGCTTTGCAGGATGGGACTATTGAGGGCGATCGCAGCTAGTGTCCGCAATGCTCCTAATCCTAATTCTACGGGAATTAGCGTCTGCACTAAGTCTTGGAAGTCTGTTCGCAGTTGCAGGCTATAACCATTGGGGGTTTCTACAACTTCTAAGGCGCTATCTCGACGGGCGTAGCTGTCCATGAGTTCAATAATGCCTTCTTCTACGGTAGCGCGATCGCAAGCGGCATATTCGGCAATTTCCCCGATGGACAAGGGCTTACCCTTCAAATAGAGAATCGCTTCTATCTTAGTCGCTGTGGCTGTATTGACAACTCCCCTGCCTGAAGGCGAGGGGATTCTTGGTTCATTGGGATAGCTCATGCTACTTGCCCTCCCCAAAATTCACCGTGATGTGTCCCACCACTGAATAACCACGTTGTAAGACGACTTGCGCCGCCGCTACATCTCGATCGGTTTGGTATCCGCACTCAGGGCATTTATGAACCCGCTCAGATAACAATTTCTTCCCTGTATGGGACTGACATCTAGGACAAATTTGGCTAGTTCCGCTTGCGTCTACTTTGGCGAAATACGCACCACGCTTAAAGCAAACGTGACTCAGGATATTAAGAAACTGCCCAAAGCCTGCGTCTAGCGTATGTTTACACAACATACCTGCTGACATAGCCTTAAGGTTCAAATCCTCAGCAAAAATACTTTGTCCTTGGTCGCATAAATGATGAGCAGTCTTAAAGTGAAAATCTTTTCGACTATTCGAGATGTACTCATGGTCTTTAGCAATTCTTTGGTGTAGTTGACGAGACTTTCTAGAGCCTTTCTTCTTGCGCTTGAGTTGACGTTGCAGCAATTTCAGCTTGCGTTGTCCATCCACGAAAAAGCGAGGTCTATCTATCAACTCTCCATCTGAAGTTGCTAAAAAGTGTTGCAAGCCTAAATCAATTCCTATTCCATGTCCTGAGATTGAAGGGGATGGTATTTCAACATCGCATTGCAAACTGAGCATGACGTAATAGCCAGAATCTCGTTTTACCACACGAATTTGCTTGACCTCAAACCCTTCGGGAATTGGGCGAGACAGGCGTATTTTAGCTAAACCAATCTTGGGCAGATTAACCCAAAGAGCGCCATCAAATCGTTTAACTGATTCTAGATTTAATTGAGGAAACACGAATGAGCGCATCCGCTTTTTAAATCTAGGAAATCCTTGTCCTCGTTCCCACATTGCCACAAACGCCGCTTCTAATTGACGTAATGTCTGCTGCAAAACATGAGTGTGAGGTAATTTCAGTTCGGGAATTGACTTTTTCGCCTCTGCCAATGTCTTACATTGACGAGCAAAAGTTGGGCGTGGTGCGTCGGCAGGGATAATGTATTCCTGCTTAATGCTGCACGAATTAATATCGCACTTACGAGAATTGACCCAATCCTTCCGTTCCCGCAGCGCATAGTTGTAGACCTTCCGGCAAATTTCTAGCCAGTGATCGAAGGTTCGGCGCTGCGCTTTGGTAGGAATGAGCTTGTATTCGTAGGTGAGGTTTAGCATACAACTATTGTACCACCTGCCTGAATAAACGATTATCCGTTTATTCAAATTCCTAGATGCGGATATAGGCTTTTGAGAAAGCCGCGCTAGAAGCGCGGGGCTTGTACCCATTCTTTTGGTCATAATTCAAAATTCAAAATTCAAAATTCAAAATTCAAAATTTAAATTTCGCTCTTGAATTTCTCCTTCGATAAATGTGTGGGATTATACGCACTTTATTGAACTAAGTCAAGTATTTATGCGGCAAAGTGGGGAAAGACATAACTTACTTGCTACTACTCCGACTGGTAAGGATAAATTCGGCGATCGCTAAATCTTGAGGAGTGGTAATTTTTAAATTTGTTTCCTCACCTTGCACAATTCGCACTTCGATACCGCACTTTTCAAATAAAGCCGCATCGTCTGTCACTTCCCAACCTTGGCGAACACCTTCAGCATGGCACTGTTTTAGCAATTCAACGTTAAATCCTTGGGGGGTTTGGGCTGCCCAAAGATGGCTGCGGTCTGGTGTACTTTGAATTATGCCACTTTCGTCTACAACTTTAATCGTGTCTTTCACGGGGACAGCCGCAATTAAACCAGAACATTGACGAATTGCTTGGGCGCAGGAGTTAAGCAAATCCGGTGTTACCAGACATCTAGCGCCATCGTGAATTAAAACTTGTTCTGCGGCGGTTGGTAGCGCCTGTAAGCCGTTGTAAACCGATTCTTGCCTAGTGGAACCGCCAATAATTAATTCTACTGGTTTAGTTAGCGGTAAGTTAGCAAGAATAGATTTAAAATCTGGCCAGTCGATTGGTTGGGAGATAATGCCAATCCAACTGATTTGGTCGGCTGCTTGTGCAGCTAAGAGAGTCCAAGCGAGAATGGTTTGCGATCGCACTTCCAACAAAAGTTTATTGCGGTCACTTCCCATTCGTTTACCAACTCCGGCGGCGGGGATGAGTAAATACACTGTGTTTTAATGTCAAACTAGGGGACTGGGGATTGGGGATTGGGTATTAGGAACTGGGGAAGTACAGGAGCAGGGGAGCAGGGGAGCAACCCACCCCTAACCCCTCCCAGGAGGGGAACGGAGCAGGGGAGCAGGGGAGCAACCCACCCCTAGCCCCTCCCAGGAGGGGAACGGAGCAGAGGAGCAGTATTTTTCCTTTCCCCTTTTCCCTTTCCCCTTTCCCCTTTTCCCTTTCCCCTTTTCCCTTTTCCCTTTCTATAAAGTCTTAATACCTAATCCCTGATACCTATATTCCCCTAAAATAAGGAGCGATAAGCGTCAATAAATATTATGCGAGTAGTAGCCCTTGTACCTGGCGGAATTGGCGATCAAATTCTGTTTTTTCCGACTCTAGACGATCTGAAGCGCTATTACCCTAACGCGCAGTTGGATGTGGTTGTGGAACCCCGGTCAAAGGCTGCCTACCGGGTGAGCAAGTCAGTGAATGATATACTGACCTTCGATTACAAAGACCGTAATAGCCTAGCAGATTGGGGAAATCTTGTCGGCACGATTCGCGATCGCGAGTATGATGTGGCGATCGCTGTTGGGTCTAGCTGGTTGGTGGGTTTAATGCTGTGGCTGACAGGAATTCCCACACGTATCGGCTACCAAGGCAAAGGTGCGTCATTTCTTACCAAAACTGTACCGTTGAAACCTGCTCAATACGCGGCGACAGTTTACCACGAGTTGCTTCAACCATTCGGGATTAATACCCCTACTCCAGAGTTAGCGGTAAATGTGCCGAAACCGGATATTGATTGGGCAAATAATGAGCAAAAGCGCCTGGGAATCAACGATACAGGTTACGTTTTGATTCATGGCGGTTCTAGCTGGAAATCTCAGCCAAAAGCTTTGGATACAGTTTACCCTGTGGAAAACTGGCAAGAAATCATCGAAGATTTTCGCCAAAAGCAGCCCGATTTACCTGTAGTTGTGATTCAAGGCCCGGATGATGAGCAATTTGTGCGATCGCTGCGAGATTCATCTTTAGACATCAAGGTAACATCCCCTGATAACATCGGTAAACTAACAGCGATGATTGCTGGAGCCAACTTAATGCTAACTACCGATAGTGCGCCATTACACTTAAGTGTAGCAGTACAAACCTATACTATCGCTCTGTTTGGCTCTACAGAACCCGCAAGATTATTACCAAACAGCGATAAGTTTTTAGGAATTAAATCTCCTACAGGTAAGGTTGCCGATATTACACCCAAAACTGTACTAGAAAAAGTTTGGGGAGGGTGATGAGGAGATGAGGGGAAAGGGGAAAGGGGAAAGGAAAAATACTGCGCCCCTGCTCCTCTGCGCCCCTGCGCCCCTGCTCCTCTGCGCCCCTGCTTCTTCCCAATCCCCAATCCCCAATTCAAAACATTTCAAAAAACGCATCTTCTAATTCGTAACCTAGCATTTGCGCCATAGATTTGAGGCGCGATTGCCAGGGTATATTTTGTTGTTTTAACCAATCGCTTAAAACAAAAATTTTGTGCATCAAAAAGATTTCTAAGGCTTCGGGATTATACTGAATACCTTCTTTGGCGCTAAATTGATGCGGTACAAGCATAGCGGCATAACGCCCTAGTTCGCCTGCTTTCCAGTCTAGTAAAAATGGCAACCAGGGATACTTGGCATCTAGACGGATAAACCACAGCCTTAATTCAGGAATTTCTGACAATTCGCGGGGATCGCCAGGTTCTAAAGGGTAATCAATAGTAAAGTTTAACTGCTGTTCGTGGGTAGCAATGGTTCCTTGTTCCAGCAGTGGGTTAATCACCTTATGGGCGGGTGACAAATCGAGGGTATTAACAGTGTCGGTGTTGATGGCGATGGTGATTGTCATGGACTCATCAGCTACTTTTTTACGCTCAGTAGTATGCTTGAGAATCCACAGTACCAGCTTTCTGGTATTGGCGCTATGTTTTGTGAGTGTGGAGAAGAAAAAATTGTTGACTATTGACTATTGACTATGGACTATTGACTGTTGACTATGGACTATTGACTGTTGACTGTTGACTATGGACTATTGACTGTTGACTGTTGACTATGGACTATTGACTGTTGACTGTTGACTATTGACTATTGACTGTTGACTGTTGACTATTGACTGTTGACTATTGACTGTGTTGTGAAAATTTCTCCCTCATCTCCCCCATTTTCAAAGCTCTTGTGCAAAAAAGTGATTAACGCCAAAACCAACAGCCCTATTGTGAAGAGATAATTCTGCTGCTAGTTTTAAGGCTGTTTGTCTGGCGATCGCAGTTTCAAATACAGAGGAAAATACCGCGTCAATTTCATGCTGTTGAAAAAATTGTCGCAGGCGAGAGGGTGAACCGATAATGGCTGGTTTAATGACAAATACATCCCGCCAACCTTTCTCATAACAATCAGCAAGTTGCTTGAGGGTAGCGACAGATTCATCTAAAGCGATCGCTGTACCATAAGCTTGACTCAATGCCAACATTTGCGAAAATTGATCCACGGGCAATGGCTGTTCGATAAATTCGATTTCTATGGCTAAATTATCACAAGCCTGTAGCCATGTATGAGCTTGTTGATAGTTAAGTCCCCCGTTTGCGTCTAAGCGCAGTTTTGCTGATGCAGGTAGGCTTTGGATCAATGAGTCAAATAATTTCAGTTCTTCGGCTATCTCACCCACGCCAATTTTCCATTTAAACGTGCGATATCCCTCTTCCCACAAGCTGCGCCATTGATGCAATGCTGCTTCCCCTGCTGGTAGTAAGGCGCTGTAGGTAAGGGGGGAAGGTGGGGGAGATGAGGGAGATGAGGGGGATGAGGGAGAAGTTTTAGCTTTCATTACTTCCCAGTCCCCAGTCCCCAGTCCCCAGTCCCCAGTCCCCAACCCCTCCAACGCCGACTCAAAACCAAATTGACAAGCTGGTAGATGAGCGGGAATTGAGTAAATGATTTCCTGGGTTATTTCTTTTGGTAGTTGGCGACAAAAATCTAAGGCTTGTTCTAAAGTCTCAGAACCAAACCAGCTAATAGGCGCAATTTCTCCCCAACCAACTTTACCGTTGATATCTGTCAGACGGAGAATAATCGCTTCGCGTACTTCCCAGATACCATGACTAGTAACTAGCGATCGCCTGAATTTTCTAGCTATAGGACGAAATTCAAGTTGATAACGCATGGGTTGGGGACTGGGTATTGGGGACTGGGGAAGAAGAGATATAAAATTTCCCCTTTACCCTGTATCTAAACTCAACACTTTTAAATCAGTTGTCAGTTATCAGTGAACAGTTAAATACGTTAGTGAAACACCACACCAATTGGTGGAAGACGTTTTTTGGCGCTTCCATCCGCCGTCAGCACTGATAACTGATAACTGATAACTGATAACTGTTAAACTCCCGCAATGACAAACCCCAAACCTAGCAGTAAGCAACTCCAGAAATGTATGGCTACGGCGATGAATTTACAGTTGCTGACTTTTTCTGGTTGGTTGTGGTTGTGCTGGACGTGACGACATAGTTTGAAGGCGTAGGGGAGACTTAGCCAACTCAACAATGTCCATATGGGGAAAAATCCCAATAGCACAAATAGTAGGGTTAAGGGGTAAATGCTGGCTGTAAACCAAGTGAGCAGTTTTGCTCCTTTGGCTGTACCTAAGCGAACGATGGGCGATCGCTTCCCGGCTGCAATATCATCTTTAACTTGGTGGAAGTGTGAGCAAAATAAAATTAGGCTGGTGACGATTCCGACAATGACTGAGGCTGCTAAACTCGATATTGACCAGGTTGGGGTCTGGCTGTAATATCCTGCTGATACGGCTAAAGGGCCGAAGGCAAAGAAGCAAATAATTTCCCCCAAACCTTGATATCCTAGCCGAAAGGGAGGGCCTTGGTACATATAGCCCAAAGCACAAGACAGCAAGATGATGATGATAACTGTCGGGTCATTTTGCCAAGTGGCGATCGCTAAAATTCCCAGCAGCCCAGCAATTAAACAAAAGTTTCCTAGCCAAAATACCAGGGTCTTCTTGCCTGTTAAATTCACCAGAGAATGATGTTTATTGATATCAATTCCTGTTTCCGCATCGAATACATCATTACTGATATTTTCCCAAGCCAAAATTAAAATTGCTGCTGCTAGAAAAGTAGCAAATATTGTTAAATTAAATACTCTTTTCTCGGTGAAAGCAACTGCACTTCCTACCCAAATGGGCATGATGGCAACACTATACATGGGCGGCTTAATTGCTGCCATCCATAATTTACTTTTGGGACGGGAAATTTGCTTTGTAGTCATTAGTCTTGGTAAAGATTTAAAATGGCAATTAAATAAAAGACTTTAATCAGATTTTAACTATTTAGATTTAAGGCAAATGTGGTTTTTATTGCTGTTTCAATACCGAACCCCCTTCTAGCTATTTTTACACTTTCTGTTGGTTGCACACAACTAGCTGCGACTTGTGAGAATTTTAAAACACCGTCAACAACAAAAAGTATACTCTGGTGAAATCGTGACTGAATATGTTACCTGTAGAAATACGACCATGATTAATTACACTTTGGAAGATAACTTAAAAAAAATTTACTATTCTTAGACCATGACAGTTTCACCATGTCGTCGTAATTCCTTTGTTGAAGACAAAGACCTATATAAATTTTTGTTAAATGTTCAAAAAAATTGCCTAAAAAATGGTTTGAGGCAGATTGTGAGTATCTCCCTAAAAATTGATTGGGTTGATCCTTTAGTCGCATTAGATAAATTAGCGCAAGCAAATGCAATAAATTTTTACTTTGAGAACAGAGACAAAGGGGAAGCGATCGCCGGGATTGATGCCGTCACAAAATTACAAATCAATGGAGAAGAACGTTTTATTCAAGCAGAGTATTTTATTAAGTCAAATTTAAGAAATATAATTAGTTTTGGGAACAATAACCAAGCTTTTGCGGGGCCGCATTTTTTTTGTTACTTTAGTTTCTTCTCAGAAAATAACCAAATAGACTATCCATTTCCTTCAGCTACTGTTTTCTTACCACGTTGGCAAATATCTCTGAAGAATCAGTGCTGTACATTAGTGATGAATACAGTCATTAACTCTAGTGTTAACATCGAAATTTTATTACAAAATCTGCGTAACAAATTAGAATTTATCAGTTCTTTAGAGCCTTATTCTTCTAATGTTGATTATTTGCCTGCTAACCTGAGTAGAAAATTTGTAGCTCATGGAGAAAGATATAAACGCTCGGTAGCATCTGCATTAGAAAAAATCCAGTCTAGTGAATTAAATAAAGTGGTGCTGGCAGATATATTAGATGTGAGGTCAAATCAGCACTTTAACTTATTTCATTCATTAAACAATTTGCGAAAAACTCATCCTAACTGTTACATATTCGCCACCAGCAACGGCAAGGGACAAAACTTTATTGGTGCTAGTCCAGAAAGGTTAATTACTATTCATAATCAACAGCTAATTACTGATGCGTTGGCGGGTTCTGCACCAAGAGGAAAAACACCTGCTGAAGATGCGGCTAATGCTGATCGCTTACTCAAAAGTGAGAAAGAAAGACATGAACATCTATTAGTTATGGATTTCATTACTCAACGCCTCACCCAGTTAGGTTTGTTACCCCAGGTATTACCGCCACGTCTGCGCCAATTGTCTAACATTCAACATCTGTGGACACCAATTAATGCGATCGTACCAGCCAATGTCCACCCATTAAAAATTGTCGCCCAACTGCACCCAACACCAGCCGTTGCTGGTGCAGCCAGAGATATCGCTTATGAGGAAATTCGCCGCCATGAAACCTTTGAAAGAGGTTTATATGCTGCGCCTCTAGGTTGGATAGACTCTCAAGGTAACTGTGAATTTATTGTCGGGATTCGTTCAGCGCTATTAGATGGCGATCGCGCTAGACTTTACGCAGGCGCAGGTATAGTCGCCGGTTCCGATCCTGATCGAGAATTTGCCGAAGTGCAACTCAAACTCCAAGCCCTACTCAAAGCATTAGTATAAACTCTGTGTCTCCCTCCGGGTTCACCAGTCGCCTACGGAGGGAAACCCTCCTACAGCGCTGGTTCACTGTGTCTCTGTGGTGAAAAAACACAGAGACACGAAGACACAGAGAAAATGCTACCACTGATATTTAATCCAGTCGTAAATCTCCAAATATTCCGCCCCTGGATGATTCCATGAGTAGTCATAGTTCATTCCCTGAAGCGCCAATTGTTGGAACTCTTCAGGTGACTTGTACCACAAATCAATTGCCCGATCCATTGCGGACTCTAAAGCTGGTTTATCAGATTGATAAAATACGTAACCATTGCGTTCTTCTGGTGGTAAATTTTGGTCGTAATCTCGATCAAATACTGTGTTTACTAGCCCACCAACACCGCGCACAATGGGAACAGTACCGTATTTCAAACCAATCATTTGTGTTAAACCACAGGGTTCATAATTGCTAGGAACAACAATCATATCTGCCCCGGCATAAATTAGGTGAGATAATTCTTCATTAAATCCCAATTCTAAATGTACATCTGGGTTGGTATGTAAAAATCCTTTTTCATGTTGGAAATGGGCGTTAATTCCTGGTTCTGTTGCCGAACCTAGTAATACAAACTGTGCGCCTTTATTCAAAGCATGATAAATGGCGTGATGGACAAGATGCACGCCTTTTTGAGCATCTAAACGCCCGATGTAAGCAATGATTGGTTTGTCAGTCGCTTGCAGTGATAAGCGATCGCGTAAAGCTTTTTTGTTATATTGTTTCTGTTCAAAATCTTCTTGGCTGTAGTTATGGGGGATGTAACGGTCAATTTCTGGATTCCAAAAATCGTAATCGATACCGTTGAGAACCCCTTTAAATTTATCCCGATGCAGATACAAAGTATGACCTAAACCACAACCAACATCTGTATATTGTGCTTCTGCGGCGTGGTTGGGTGAAACTGTCGTCACCGCATTAGAATAAACAATTCCCCCTTTCATGTAGTTAATGGCAAAGGGGTTAAAGTTATCCTTGAGTTTATCTTCTTGGAAGTAGTATTCTGCTCGATTTAAGCCTGTCGCCCAGAGAGTTTTGACACCACCAATTCCTTGATGTTTAAAATTGTGGATGGTGTAGCAAACCCGTTGCGTACTCATGCCATGATATTTGTAAATCTCATACAGCATGACAGGAACTAAGCCCGTTTGCCAATCATGACAATGGATAATGTCAGGGCGCTTATTACTTTGATGGAGAAATTCTAAAGCGGCTTTGCTGAAGAAGGCAAAGCGCATATCATCATCATCACAACCGTAATAGCAGCCCCGATTAAAGAAATTGTCCTCAGAATGAGGTTCGATGAAGAAACACACCCTTCCATGTACCCAGCCACAGTACACAGAACAGTGAATTGCTGCACCATACCAGGGAACCCACAGGTTTAAGTAAGCCTCATGCAGCCCCCAAATATGGTCGTAGCGCATACAATCATACTTGGGCAGAATTAACTCTACGCAGTTACCCCGAATCTCTAATTCTCGACTTAGCCCGTAAACGACATCCCCTAAACCTCCTGCTTTGATTACAGGAGCGCATTCCGAGGCAATCTGTACAATGTACATTCCTAGCCCTCGCTTCACAAAACTTTATGTCTACTATACTAATGGGTACATGAAATATGTACTCATTGACAAGCGACTAAGGGAATGTTATCCACAAATTTCTGCTCAAAACCTTGATTTAGGAAATATCTATTCAGGATTTCGTGACTTGAGCATAAGAATAATTAAATTTTGGCAAAATCTTCTAGGGGTGCGATCGCATATCTCCCTGTTTCATCCCTACTCACCAAGCCTAAAGCTAGTAAATCCCTATCAATAAACAGCTTAGTAGCTTTACCACCTGCGTCAATTTTGGCGTTGATTAATTGTATGGCGTAGCAAATAGTATCATAAATCCGTTGAGGATTTATTGCTGTGGTTATAGGCTGATACCTACCTACAGACTCACACAGCCGATATACGCCATGTGTTGGCGACTGGGGATAACCGTATTGTTTGACAGCACGTTCCAGAAAGTATCCAGCCGTAATTGGTTTTTCTCCTGAAGGACGCACACAAGTATAACTGCAATTACCGGGTGTATCCGCCGCCAAACTCCCAGGCATAAATCGGAGAATATTGCAGTTGAAAAAGTCAGGATTGCATTCTTCTAAAGCAAAGTGAATAGCACTGAGGTCATCTTCTAATGTTGTCGGTTCAAAACCTAGAATTTCAGTTTTGTTTGCATTTAATTTAGCTTTCGGTAATCCTAAAATCAAAGAATAACTGCTGAGTAATCCAGCTTTATTCATATCTTGGAATACCTGTTTAACTTTTACCGGATAATCAAATGCCTGCTTAATTTGGCTGGATACAGAGCCATTAAATTGATGATTAGCTAAGGAAACTTCTGGTAAGGTATGTTCAACGTCAAAAAACATATAGACACAGTTATGCTGGACTAAATAGCACATCTGTTCATAATCAATTTTATCTATTCTTGTATTTGACCCCCAAACAAAACCCTCTCGCTTGAGCATTTCCGCCTCTCTTTTAGCTGCTGTCGGGTGGGCGGTAAAAGTATCAACATCAAGGTAAATTGCTTCATAACCATGCTGTTTCAATTGCCGCAACTGCCGACGCAATGAAGCTTCACTTAATCTGACAACGTGATTACTGTCCTGACTTTTATTACAGCAACCACATTCCCAAGTACAACTTCTTTGGGTAAAAATTTGGGCTGTTTTTAATTGTCTACCATCTTTAGTTTTAAATATATCCATATTATGAACTTTGGAAATGTGTTTCATGCCAAAGTTCTGGTCTATATCATCAAAATTAGTAACTCTCGGCGCAGTTGAACGATGAAAGTTAGCAAGCTTGTGAGTATCAGGCTCTGGAAGATAGAATGCTTGAGAACTATTGATGAAACACAATCCAGGTATGTTTTTCATATTATGATGAAAATTACCCTTAGCAACTGCATAAGCAATTTCTACAATTGAATTCTCACCTTCACCGTTACAAAATGCTGTTATCCAAGGGGTAATCTGGGCAATATCTTCAACACTTTTGCTAGCATAACCACCAACTAAAATTGGCACATTTTGTCTACCAGATTCCATAAGTGTGGTGAAAATTTTTTGGCTATGTTCGTCTATTTCTTGCCATTGAGTAGTTAAACAACCTGCAAAAATGACTAAATCAGCATTTTTCACTTCATAGAGAACATCAGCAATGGACAAATCATCGCGTTCTAAGTCTAACTGCACAACTCTACTAAATCCAGCATTGGCTAAACTAGATGCTAGTACAGGTAAAGCTTTATTTGCACCATTAAATGTTCTATGTTTAATATATTCACCAATTAATACTATTTTGATAGAATGATAATATTCTTCTAAAAATTGTTTTAGTGATAATGGTATTGATAAACATTTTTCTGTTTCTACAATAGTTTGTACAAAGCTAAATAGTTTTTTAAAATTATTGGGCTGATAACTAGGGTTTAAAAACACTTGATTCACCTACCTGAATATAATTTATCGGTGGTGATGCACGCTGGATTAAAAAGACAAAAAAATAATTTAATATTGAATAAATAACCAGAAATATTAACTTGTATTCATATATCTGTAGAAATATTTAAAAGCCAGAATTTATTAGTTTAGGTATAAAAAAATTAATGTGTCATGATTTACGAGTTTTGAAGTTAAATTTACACCTCAATAATTACGAATTACTACCATGTCCCAGGTTTTAGAACAATCCATTCAAATTAACGCCACAGCCAGCGCCGTAGAACGCTGTCTCACAGATTTAACGCTAATGCACCGTTGGCTTAACCCTGTATTGCGCTGCGAACCAGTAGGTGAAACATGGAGTACAGATGTAGGTGGTAAAAGCCGTTTCATTATCCAAATTCCCTTCATTCAGCCAACGCTAAACAGCGTGGTTGTGGAACGCCAACCCGGTTTAATAGTATGGGAATTTCAAGGATTTTTTCAAGGGCGCGATCGCTGGGAATGTCAACCCCTAGAAAAAGGAACCCGTCTACTCAACCGCTTTGAATTTGACATCCCCAACCCCATAGTTAACTGGGGCTTCAACACCTTCGCCGCCACCTGGACAAAACAAGACATGGAAGCACAACTCAGACGACTAAAACGAGTTGCAGAAGAAAGTCAATAGTCAGTTGACAGTTGACAATTGACTATTGACAATTGACAGTTGTTATCCTTTCCTGCTTCCTGTTCCCCTCCAGGGAGGGGTTAGGGGCTGACAGGTGCAGGTTTTTAATATAGCAGTGAGTAAGGACTATAAAACTAACGAGAAAATCATTGTTTCATCCACCCCTACACCCCTACACCCTTACACCCTTACACCCCAAACCAAGGTTTTTGGAACACCAATAAAAAACCTACACCTTTCAGGGGGCTAGGGGTGGGTTCCCCCCTCACTTAATTTCCCCCAACAACCGCCGGATAGTCGCTGCATCTTCAGCGTTGGGTACATTTGCTAGATAGGTTTCTAGGTCATTAGTAGCCTGTGGGTAATGACCTAGCTGGTAGTAGAGTAAACCGCGATCGCGCAATTCTGAAGTTGCTTCAGGAAACAGCAGCAAAATTCTCTCAACTACACTTAAGCTTTTTTCTACTTCTTGCTTTCTCAAGTAGATATATTTCAGGTTAGTCAGCATTCTTGCCAAAAATTGCCGCTTACTGACAGTAGCCAAAAATTCCGGTCGTAAAGTCACCGACTGCTGAAACATTTGATTTAGCTTATCTTGGCAATCCTGCGCGAACAACACCTCACCCCGATTGAACGCATCAACAAAAATTTCCATATCAGAGATAGCCGGACGAATGAGGAAATGTCCAGGTAAACCTACCCCCTCCATGGGAAAATCAATCCTCTGGGCAATTTCTAGGTAAACCAAAGCCAAAGTAATCGGAATACCCACTCTACGGTCAATTACATCATTCAAAAAACTGTTGCGTGGGTCATAATAATCTTCTTGATTCCCAGCAAAACCCAAATCATCGTAGAGATATTGATTAATACCCTGAATCACCCGTAACGGATAGCGGGAAGAAGGTAAACGCTCCTCAACCTCCATAGCCATAGTATCCAGAGCGTTTAGATACTCCTCCGTATCTAATCTAGGATATTCTTCCTGTGCAATATACAAAGCCGCCCTAGCTAGGTCAATATCCTCCTCAGATTTCTGAACCTCTTGATAAAAATACTGTCTTGCTGAGGAGAAATTCATAAACCAAGCCTCATTATGCAAAGGGGTGTAAGGGTGTAGGGGTGCAGGGGTGTCAAGAGAAAATCTTCCCCCTACACCCCTATACCCCTATACCCCAATAAACATAAAAAAGAGGTCTAATAGACCCCTCTCATAACTTAAATATAATAATTTTTGACCTATAAGAATTAAGCCAACCCAGTATTAGCACCTTGCTTACCAGTTGCCAATTCCACCTTGATAATTTTACCGCCTGCTTTTTGAATGCGCTGTTGTTCACGGAACCAGTTTTCATAAGGAACCAACTTGGTGAAGTAGGTGTTTTGTAGTTCGCGTTGGGTACGAATACGGCTTTGGCTAGGAACAAGAGCTGTAATTTTAAACAAACGGGACATTGGGAAATCTCCTAATCAGTATTTTGGGAAAAATTCTTTATCTCAAAACTTTTGAGCATTATTTATTAATTATTTATTCCAAGGCTGGAAATCAAGCATCAATACCAGACCGCCAATACTCATCAATCTAAGCAATAGAACGTCCTAGCACTCACGATTGATTTCCAGACCTCACAAGTCGCACCTAAAGGATTAAGTGCCAAACTGCTCTTAGCTCAAGCCAGAGGAGATGTAGTCTAGGTAAATACCCATTTCTTTACCAGCATCAGAACCAACCAAGCTAGCGGTTACTTCTTTGATAGCTTGGATAGCTTGTACGGTAGCACCAACGGGTACACCCAAGGAGTTGTAGGTTTCTTTCAAACCGTTCAATACACGCTCGTCGAGGATGGAAGGATCGCCAGCTAGCATAGCGTAGGTAGCGTAACGCAAGTAGTAATCCAAGTCACGGATACAAGCAGCGTAACGACGGGTGGTGTACATATTACCACCGGGACGGGTGATGTCAGAGTACAACAAAGATTTAGCTACAGCTTCTTTAACGATCGCAGCAGCGTTAGCGCTGATGGTTGTAGCAGCACGTACACGCAGTTCGCCTGTAGAGAAGTAAGCTTTTAGTTTTTCTAAAGCTGCGGTATCGAGGTACTTACCTTGCACGTCAGCAGAGTTAATGACGGCGGTGATTGCATCTTGAGCCATTGTTGTTAATTCCTTATTTCCAACCTTATTGCAATATTCCAGTTTCTTGCCTAGAAACTAACGCCTATGACAACGCGCCTACTACGTAGTCAAAGTAAGAGCTTGCTTCTGCTGCATCTTCAGCAGAAAGAAGGGTGGCTGCAGCATTTTTCAATGCACGTACACCTTCACCAACTGCCTCGATAGGAGTACCGAGGGACTTGTACATCTCACGAACACCGATTACACCGATTTCTTCGATGGGGGTTACGTCGCCAGCAACGATTCCGTAGGTAACAAGACGCAAGTAGTAGTCTAGGTCACGCAGACAGGTAGCTGTCATTTCTTGACCGTAAGCGTTACCACCAGGAGAAACAACATCAGGGCGCTTTTGGAACAATTGATCGCCAGCTTGCTTAACCAAACGTTCGCGGTTGTCGGTCAAAGTTTGCGCGATGCGGAGACGTTGTTGACCACCAGCAACAAAGCTCTTGATCCGATCTAATTCGCCAGGGCTGAGGTAGCGGGCTTCTGCATCAGCATTCACGATGGACTTCGTGACGATACTCATTAATGGATTCCTCCAGTACGAAATGAAACCAGAATTTGATTAAACTGGTGCGATTTTAAATTTGGGTGACTGAGATTTGCTCTCGTCTTGTACACAAGGCAGTAAAAGAAGTGACTGCTCTAGTGATTAGATTACAAGTTTGCTTGAGTTAATACAACTACACAAGCTTTAAAACTCAGCTACCTTACGCAAAATATTCTCCGGCATTATGTTGAGCATTTATGACTGCTCTTAATACTTTGTAATATTTGTTTCAGATTTGCCGCTTTGCGAAAATAGACACAGCAAAGCCAGGGATTGGGGATTGGGTACTGGGGATTGGGGATTGGGGAAATGCTACCCCAGTCCCTAGTCCCTAGCCCCTTATTTCCCAGTCCCTATGCTCAGGTATTGGGTACTAGCGATTGGTTTTGGGATTCTTCCCAGTCCCCAGTCCCCAGTCCCCAGAATTAGCGATCGCCACTTCTACCAGTGAGTGTGGATGGCGACAAGCTAGACCAAGATTGTTTCACCAAGTCGGCTGCGGCTTGCACACTACCCAGGTAGTTACCTGCGGGTAGTGATGGGTAGCGGGGGTAAGGAACCACATCTTCGCCAAAGTAGCGGCTGTATTCAGCGCTATCAACAATTGCTTCCACCGCAGCACGTAAACCGCTATCAGCTAACAGCTTGTTGTATTGACGAATTTCGCCTTGGGTAGCTGGCGCACGTCCCAACAGGTGACGGAATAGAAACTCAATTACCTTGGTGTTGGGATATGGTGTGTAGAAGCGTTTGCGGTAGATTTCCGAACTAGCCAATTCCCGCACGAACTCGCGGACAGAAATTTCCCCATTCCGCAGTTTGCTATCTAGTTCTGTGCGGCGGTAGTAGTCGGGTACTTGTCCGCTAAATACATCCAAAACTTGACGGTAAATCGCATTGATTACCAACTGTCTTTCTGCTTGGCTAGTCCCATCAGTCAGTCGGTAAATACGCGCAGGTTTACGGCGACTTGTACCGACACCCACCTCCACAGACTGTCCGCGACCATCGTTGTAAGAACGACCCAATTCAATAAACAAGGGTTTAGACTTGTCGATTTGTCTAGCTTGGGCGGCTAAATCTGCGATCGCCTTCGCTAAAATTGGTGTCTTATCAGAAGGTATCCGCGCTTGTACAGGCTTAAAGCTGGGGATAACCACATCGTTATTTTGCTTAGTCAGTTGGTTATACAGCTTTTGGGTATTGGGGAAGTTCGCCGCAGGTAGAGTTGGGAAGCGTCTGTAAGGAACAGTATCTTCACCAAACACCTCACGGTACTCTTGGCTATTTACCAAAGCATTGATGAAAGCGCGAATCCCTTGAGTAGCCAAAATTTGGTTATACTTACGGATTTCAGCTTGATCAATTGGTGCGCGTCCCAGGAAGTGCTTAGTACCTAACTCAATTACCTTGGTGTTGGGATATGGGGTGTAGAACTCCTTCAGGTAGAGGTTAGAGTAACCCAAACCTTCGATAAATTCCTTCACGGTAATTTCACCGTTACCCAGTTTGCTCTCCCATGAAGAAAATTCATTCTGAGCAATGTATGGTGCAATATCGCGCTCGAAAATTTGCCGATAAGCCGCACTAATTACAGTTTGGACAGATGCTTTATCGTTGTTACCAGCCACCAGCTTGAACACCTTAGTTTGTTCACGCTGCTTAGTAACACCTTGGTTAATACGGAAATCGATATCTGGCTGAGTCCGATTTTCCTTAACAGTACCCAGTTCGACAAAGCGAGGCGTTTCTTCTTTTTCAATTTTCGCGCCCACATCTTCGCGGATACTACCAACCCGTAACTGTCTCAGGGCGACACCCGCAGGAGTCAGATAACGTTCGTAAGGAACTGTATCCTCACCAAAGGCTTCGGTGTACTCTAAGCTGTCAATAATCGCATCAACAACAGCGTAAAAGCCCTTCTTGGAAGCGATGTCGAAGTATTTATTGTTTTCTTGACGACCGTAGGTAGGACGACCTAACAAGCGACGGTGGATATATTCAATCGCTTTACAAACATACAACTTTGTCCAGTAAAGGTTACGGAATAGATCCGACTTCGCCAAGGCTCTGACAAACTCCCGTACAGAAATTTCGCCGTTTTCCAGCTTAATTTCTTGTACTCTCAGCCGTTGACCTTCGTACACATCCCGACCGATAACTTGCAAGTAAATCGCTCTAATGACAGCTTGTGTTGAGCTTTCAGAGAACTTGACACTTGCACCCTTAGCTGCTTTTTTGCCGATAGTACCTGGTAGTTGATCCAGTTTGAACACTTTCGGCCCAAGTGTACCAGGAGCCACACCTCTAGCACCGGGGTTACTCACTTGGTTGTTAATACCGGGGCCTTGGTGAATCAAGATCCGTCTGGTGTCTTTACCAAATGGTGCAGGGCTGGTGCTGGGGTTGCGAGTTTCTTTCGGGAAAATCGCCCCAAATTGGATTTCTAATGGGTCATTACCGGAACCGTAGGGGTGCTGGTCTGGTAATGGGCGATCGTAAGCCGCAAATGTGGTAATAAACTGAGGTACTTTGCGGAAAGGCGCACTGTAGTTAAACAGGTCTTGCTGTGGCCCCCAGTTGCGACATTCTTGAGCTTCTTGACCCAAACCGCGCAAGTAAGGTACTGTCTCTTCCCCAAAGTAATCGCCGTATTCTGCTGAATCTACCAAAGCATCAACTAAAGCTGGTAGACCACCGTTAGAAATAATCGAGAAATATTTTTGTACTTCTTCCCGGCTACTTGGCCCCCGTCCCAAAATGTGACGGAAAGCAAGTTCAATAACACGGCTGTTAATAAAAGGTTGGTAAAACTGTTTTTGGTAAAGGGGAGATTTAGCCAAACGACGGACGAACTCTTTCATGGAGATGTCGCCGTTCTTAACTTTGGATTCCAAATCAGAAATCGACAAGCTATAAGCACGGGTAATATCGCGCTCAAATATTTGCCGATAAGCTGCTTTGACTACCTCATTCTTTTCTGTAGCTGACAACCCAGGCTTCATCACAAACTTGGGTCTTCTTTCAGCCGCATTGAAGTAAATTTGGGGTAGTTGTAACCCTTGTTGGTCGCCAGAGGGACGTTGACGTACTTTATTAGAAGGTGTGGGTGCTTTGAACTCAGTGATCAAAACATCCATGTACTGGTTAACAATCTCTGCTGCTTGGGGGTCTTTGCGGAAATAGGAAAGTGAGGCTGCTTTGATTTCTTGCAAAGCGACGATTGTAGCTTCACCAGAGCAAGCATTTTCAATAATTTCCCGCAAACCCCTAGTATTCACAACAATGATGTTGGGGTCGCCAGCGACGATCGCATAAGTAGCATAGCGTAAGAACCAGGACAAGTCCCGCAAGCTCTTAGCCATGTTGCTGGGGCCGTAACGCGCAATGTTAATTGGTCTAAACCCTGGAGGGGTTGGGCCACTGGGAGATGAATTAAAGATGGAACGTAAGTTTTCTAAAAAGCCACCACGAGTTTCTACATAGGTGACTGTTCCTAACTTCATCCCTTCTGTGACATTTCCACCAGCAGTAGCACCAGCCATTGCTAGTTCTTGTTCTCTGGGCTTTTCTAAGAAAGCCATCGGCGAACCACCCACAAATATGCGGTTAGCTGCGCGAGAAACAATAATTTCTGAATTTTCTGTGAGAATTTGGGCAATTTCTAGACGTTTTGCACCAGATGCAAAATAGCTTGCTAGTTCATCTAGTTCACCCCTACCCAAAAAGCGGTCTTGCTGCTCCGCTTGGGTAATTGTTGCCACAGCTAGAGTTTGATATAGTTGCGGGCGCGCAACCGAGCTTCCACCACTCGCCTTAACACTCATCGGATTTGTAAAACTCCCATCATAATTATTTATGTGTTAAGTCTGGGTCGCTTTGAGGCTTGACACATCGGTATACCTATGCTCTATGAGTAACGCCTTCAAAACTGCCAGTAAATTTAACCCAGTCAGCTTTTAGATTAGAACGTTTTGCGTTTACGCTGGTGAATTATTAAGAACTATGTAGATTTTGTTGCCTAGATCCATGTATTTCAAGTAGTACACACTCTTTCTTGGTTAAAACAAAATCTGATTTCTGTTACATTCCTTAACAAAAACCCACCACCGTTTAATTTGCTGACGTTCTCTAACTTTTATTTGAGCATAAAAAATCAGGGAGTGGGGAGTAGAGACTTCAGAGTTAAAAATCTCCCTTGTCTCCCTCCACTACCTCATCTCCCTTATATCCCTCATCCCTTTCTTACATAAGCATTCTCAGTAAACAGAGGGACACAATCGCTGATATTGTAAGCTGCGGCGATTTCTACGTCTGACTCATACCCTTTTGCAATCAACTCCTTACCAGAACTGCATCGCCGCAAATAACCAAGTAAATCCTTGTGGAAAGCCTGGAATGTTGTTACAGCAACTTCCGCCTCTGGTGATAAACTACCCTGTAAATAACTAAGAATCGCGCCAGCACCTAGCAAATCCTCAAAAGCAGGACGTAAGCTGTTGTCATCTTTCCACCTTTCCCCAGCCGGAATTACAGTAATTTTTTTACCATAACTTTGAGCAACCCTGGCTACAGCCTCGCAGTTACGTAAACAGCCAGCGAAAGTTGGTGTAGTTCCAGTTTGTAAAGTGAGAAAAGAACCATTAGGCGAAGGTAAAACTAACCGAGTTTCCGCCGGAATCTTAAGTAAAGATTGAGGCGATAAAGAATAACCAGTTGTTTTCCAACGTTGTCTATGACTAGCTAATTCTGCTTGTATTGACTTGGCATAATCAACAACTGATTCATCTTTCATTGGGTAGGGAAAAATGATTGCACCATTATTAGTAGCAACCTCTACACAAGTAGAAAAAGAGAGAACATCAACTATGACAACTACATCACTAATAGACGCAAGTTGAGTAATACCTTGTGAACCCCACTCACAGCGCAAATCAAACTCAGACTGATCGTAAATCATAAGTAATCATAAGTGCGATCGCCCAAAACAATATTCAAGTTTATAGTAAGCAGTAAACTGTTACTGCAAGGGCTAAAGCCCTTACTACGAACTAATATCAAGGTATAATTTAACTAGAGCTATAAATACTGATAACAATTTTCATTATTCCCCTTCCCAATCTTCAATTTGTAACCCTTTAACTCGACTAAACTCTCTAACATTGTGAGTAACTAAAATTAACTTGTTAACTAAAGCAATAGAAGCAATTTGTATATCATTTGAACTTATAGGAGTTCCGATATTTGCTAAATCATCCCGAATGTTGCCATAAATTTCAGCACAGCCATCATCAAAAGGTAAAGAAACAAACTGTTCTACAAACATCTTTTGCAGAGTTATAGCTTTTTGAGGATTATTACTACGCATAGAACCATAAAATAACTCAGCCTTGACTACTGAACAAACCGCAACTTTTTCAGGTTCTAAATTATCAAGATGATGATTAATACTAAGAGACTTTCCCTTGAGATACATGATACATACATTAGTATCTAGTAAATAGATTAAAGAACTATTCATCAAAGACACCAATTAAATCACCATCTGTTTCAGGAGAAATCCCTAATTCATCCGTTGCAAAATCAATATCAGCACAAGTACCATACAAATTAAGCAAACCCGCCGAATGCAGAATATTTTTCTGTTTCAAGAAATCCTTAAGTTCAGTATCAGAAGCAAAATTTAGTAACTCGTTTAGTTCATCAAAATTGATTAATCCTTCTCGAAATGCTTCTACCACAAGATTATTGATAATTGTTTGCGGTAAATTACCCCATTTATTGATAAGTTTCTCTGTTAATTTATCTGGTAAATCAATTGTTACTTGCATAACTTTCAAATCGACTGACTTTACTTTATTAATTATGTTATTCTCAATTAGTGGTTATCAATGTTAATTATTATTTATTTTTTATAGTAAACCTTAAAATGTAGTGGCGTGGCAAGGCGAAAATGTTGCCATAAATGTGGAAAAATTTAAACGTAGATAAACGTCCTACCCGTTGATAACCGTTGACTTAGCGTCAAAAAATAGGCATAAAAGGCTTGTTAATTTCTAAATAAGCTAAGAATTATTGTTGCTATAATTAAAAATATTTAAGTTCTGTATAAATTTTTATACAATGGATTCATAAGAAGTTACTGTAAACTTATATTGGTGTATGGTAAACTCAAAAATAGTTTATAGGTATTTAGTTCTAATTAAACAGAAAGTAATACAATATGATAAATAAGAAAAGTATAGAAATATATAACCTATCGGACGATAGAGAAAAGAGATTATGGCAAGACTGCATTTTTGTTTTTGATTCATCTGCTTTACTGGAATTTTATTCTTATTCAGATAACGAGTGGCGCTCTATATCTGAAAATATTTTTACAAAACTTATTGGTCGTTTGTGGATTCCTCAACAAGTAGAATATGAATATTTAAAAAATAAAGAAAAAACCAGTAGAAAGCCCATTAAAGCTTACAAATTTTTGATAGAGTGTGAAAAAATTAATAATGGCAATAACAAAAATTTAGAACAAACAAAATCAAATAATGATAGCGGATATATAAATAAAATAAGTCAAGGCGTAGAAGAGATAAATAATTTAAGTACCAAAGAAATAAATAAAATATCAGGACAATTCAAAAGTTTAAAAGAAAAAATAGCCAAAGAGGATAAACATCCCTATTTTGAAGATAAAACATTCATCGAAGATTTTGAAAGTGTAATCAAAGATTTAAAGGAATCATTGCACAATCATTTAAATATTTTTAAAGATGAATTGGCAGAGTTCGAGGAAAGAATAAAAAAGGAAATAGCCAACAAAGAAATAAAGATAGAAGAAATTGCTCAAAATGATCCAGTATTTGAAATATTTAATAAATATTTTGAAGTAGGTGAAGGATACAGTTTTGACAAACTTATGGAAATTGTTAAAGAGGGTGAATTACGTTATCGCTCAAAAATTCCTCCCGGATATGCAGATAAACCTGGAAATGCAGATAAAGAAGATGATAAAAAAGGTAAAGAAGATGATAAAAAAGGGCTAAGTATCTATGGAGATTTAATTCTTTGGAAACAAATTATAGATCATGCTAAGACAGTCAAAAAACCCATAATTTTAATAATTAATGATATCAAAGAGGACTGGTGTTATAAAAACGAGCAGAAAAGAATTGAAAAACCTCGTGAAGACTTGATTAGAGAAATGTATGATTTTACTGGTATGGAAATTTGGATGTATACTTTTTCCCAGTTCCTTTATAAATCTGGTGAACTATTAAAGACAAAAGTTGATAACAAGGTATTAGAAAATATTCAAGAAATTGAACAAGAATTACTAAAAGAAAAGGAGAATAAGTCTATTACTACGGCAGAAATGCTTGGCAAAATAGGCAATAATGAAGATAGAAATGACTTAATAAAAATATTGCGAGCAGAAGACTATCAGATGCCATCATATCATCATCCACAAGAGGAAGATTACTGGCGAGAAGAGGTTGAAGTAGAAAACTCTATTGGTTTGAGACAAACTATAAGAACTAACTTATTGAGGGTTTATCCTGAAACATTCAACAGTTGTGATGCTTATATGGATATCCCCATGTCAATTAATCCAGATATCCAGAAGGTCACATCACCACGTCTTAATAAAACATGGGGAGTAATTGCCAAACCAACACCGTCACCAATTGATGGCTACTTTCGGGGGGATTTCACATATAATAATCCACCAGCTAGGGTATTTGGACTTTATTTGATTCAAGAATAAGTCACCTAAAATTTTACTAAGTGTGCGATCGCTTTAATCATCGCAATATAAACATAGCATTTGCGATCGCTTTTATAGCTCAATCAAATATATTAAAAAACTAGCTAATGTGCAATTCACCTAAACTCTCATCTTGCTCCTTTTGACGATTAATCACACTTGCTTCTAATAAACAATAAATAAAATGAGGCGTTTCTAAATTAGCTGAATGTAAAAGCTGGTTATAAACATGACAAGCTAATTCATCATTTAAAATTCGCTCATGTATGATTCTTGCCCATTCAGAAGCATTAATCATTAATTGAGGGACAACCTTGATAAAGGCTGTAATTTGTTTTTCAACATCAAAAGATTCCAAAAAGTGAACTAAGCCGAACATCACCTCTGGCTGTTGGCATTTATCATCTAAAATTAAATGATATTCAGATAAATATTGCTCATCGGCATTTTCCAATATTTCATTTAAAGCATTTTCAAACCTAGCAGTTTCTTCTTCTGTTCGCATCAAGCGATTATCTTTTAAAACTGCTATTAACTCAGTTTGATTCATAACCTTGTATTTCCTTTATCAAAAATACCTCTCCATTTTAATTTATTCAATCTAATTAATGTTTGTAAGCTTTCACGGATATATTTATTGTACAAACCCTGACCAAGGTAAATAGAACGGACATCCCAGATTTCTATTGCTAATACTTCTCTAGCAGATAAACTTAAATTAGGCGATTTTCCATAAGAAATAGTTTGCCGATGACGACCTCCTTTTCCTGGTGATAAATGTTCCATCATCATGGCAAACCCTTGGTCTGTTGTATAACCTGGAACTTTGGCTTTCATAAAAGCATTAGAGGGTATATGATGCGGGGTGAGGTTGTCACCCCTGCGTCCGAGTTTGAGTAAGTCTCCATAAGTACCTACTCTTCCTTCGCCCACAAGTAGCTGAGAGTGATTTTTAGTAATGTCTCTATCCCTTTGTAGCTTTAAATTTCCTACTTTCTGAGAATATCAACCTTTGCCCTAATTGCCCCTATCCGCTAAACTCAGAAATGCTGCGTTGTGCCTGATCATGTCTGACTCTCAAGCTGTAAGTAGTGCTGTAGCCAAACTCTACGATACATACCCATTTCCCCCAGAACCCATCCTCGATGAACCACCACCTGGTTACAACTGGCGCTGGAATTGGTTAGCGGCTTATAGTTTTTGTACAGGACGCAAACCAGCAAAGCAAGACATCCGCATTTTGGATGCTGGTTGTGGTTCAGGTGTGGGGACAGAATATCTAGTACATCTCAACCCGCAAGCGCAGGTAGTGGGAATTGATTTAAGTGCAGGTACTCTAGCTGTCGCCAAAGAACGGTGTCAGCGTTCCGGTGCTAACCGCGTTGAGTTTCATCACCTGAGTTTGTACGATGTGGAACAGTTACCGGGTGAGTTTGATTTAATTAACTGCGTGGGTGTGTTACATCACCTACCTGACCCAATTCGGGGTATTCAGGCTTTGGCGAAAAAATTAGCTCCCGGTGGCTTGATGCACATTTTTGTGTATGGGGAGTTGGGACGCTGGGAAATTCAACTGATGCAAAAAGCGATCGCACTCCTGCAAAATGAGAAGCGAGGCGACTACCGCGATGGTGTACAAGTCGGTCGGCAAATATTCGCTTCCCTACCAGAAAATAACCGTCTTGTCAAGCGAGAAAAAGAACGTTGGGCGATGGAAAACCAAAGGGATGAATGCTTTGCGGATATGTACGTTCATCCCCAAGAGATTGACTACAACGTTGATACTTTATTTGAATTAATTAACGCTTCAGGATTAGAGTTTATTGGTTTTTCCAATCCCGGTTTTTGGAATTTAGACAGGCTTTTGGGGAAAGCACCAGAATTGATAGAACGGGCGGGAGAGTTGAGCGATCGCCAACGTTATCGTTTAATAGAATTACTCGACCCAGAAGTTACCCACTACGAATTTTTCCTCGGTCGTCCACCCATCACCAAAACCGACTGGTCAGAGGATAATAGCTTACTCCAAGCAATTCCTGAACTGAATCCTTGTACTGATGGATTTCCCAGTCAAGTGTTATTTAATTACGATTACCAAGTTGTGAACCTGTCACCAGCAGAATTTGAATTTTTACAGAAATGTGATGGTAATTCCACAGTGACGGATATATTATCAACTGTGCAAATAAGCTTGTATGAGGTTAGAAACCTGATTAAACAGCAACTCATAATACTAACACCTGCTTAATTAGACCTCTTGCACGAATAATTAAACACGCAAAATATATAACTTTAAGACTTATTATTTTGCGTTCTTATTTGCGTCTTAGCGTCTTTGCGTGAGCCTGAAAATAATATTGTCAGCAACGCCAAAGTATTTATGCAAGAGGTCTACTGCGCTATACCCAAGCAGCATAAAAGGTGTGTAGAAACTAAAACCCCCACATCCCTACATCCCCATACCCCTACACTCTCCCAAAAAGATCGCCCACAACCCGTTTTCGGAAATCTCATGTAAAGTAGAAGTGTGTCTAGCAGTTGCCATAGCCAACTGGGGATGTAAACTCTACAAGTCGGAGTTTATAAAAATTTAGCAGTGGTGTGATTTCGCCTCAAACACTAGCTGATTTGATAAAATCTGACTCCATCACAACAGCGATCGCTAGACCTCGTGAAAGAAAGATTGGAGGATAGTCAATCACCAAAATTAGCTAAAATTCGCAATTTTTCAGCCTGGGTTACAGCATAGAGACTAGGGTAGAGTATCAATCTAGCCTTTCCCTAGAGTGAGCTTTATGCTGTCCATATGACCTTGACCAGAAGTTAATTGTTTTTTTCTAAAGTATTGTTACCGGATCGTGATATGATTCAGCTGACTGAATGTGCAGTCATAATAAGTTAGCTGTACTGGTTTCAAGTCCCGTGAGCTTGTCAGAAGAACCAATTGCACCCACTCCGACAACACGACAAGAGACTCAACCTGGTTTTGAGGATACAGAACCAGCAAACTCTTCTATGCAGGAGTTTTATCAACTCTATCAAGAGTTGTTGTTAATCACGCTTGTCTTAACAGGGGTTATCTTTGTCTCTGTGTGGATTTTTTACTCCTTGAACATTGCCCTGAATTATCTATTAGGGGCGTGTACAGGTGTGGTTTACTTGAGGATGTTGGCAAAAGATGTTGAGCGTTTAGGTAGAGAAAAACAGTCACTGAGTAAAACTCGGTTGGCGTTATTAATAGCGCTGATTTTGCTAGCATCGCGGTGGAATCAACTGCAAATAATGCCCATATTTTTGGGATTTCTCACTTATAAAGCAACGCTCATCATTTATGTAGTTAGGGTGGCGTTTATTTCTGACCCGCCAAAGCTCCGGCAACCTTAAAAGGCTCCTATTCTCCGGTTAATATTAACTAGGAGAAGCAATCGAAATGGAAGGAAAATGTTGAATTTTCTGAACTTTTACTCTGTTCCACTTGCCGAATTGGAAGTGGGAAAACATCTGTACTGGCAAATAGGAAACTTAAAATTGCACGGTCAGGTTTTCCTCACGTCCTGGTTTGTTATTGGCGTGCTAGTGCTAGCTTCTTTGGCTGCAAGCAGTAACGTTAAACGGATTCCTGGTGGCATACAGAACCTGATGGAGTATGCACTGGAATTTATTCGGGATTTGGCAAAAAACCAGATTGGCGAAAAAGAATATCGCCCCTGGGTGCCTTTCGTTGGCACTTTGTTTTTGTTCATTTTTGTGTCAAATTGGTCTGGGGCGTTAGTTCCCTTCAAGCTAATTCATTTGCCAGAGGGAGAACTAGCAGCACCAACAAGCGACATCAACACAACTGTTGCATTAGCATTGTTGACATCTTTGGCGTATTTTTACGCGGGATTCAGCAAGAAAGGATTGGGGTATTTTGGCAACTACGTTCAGCCCGTATCGTTCATGTTGCCCTTCAAAATTATTGAAGATTTCACCAAGCCCCTGTCCCTAAGTTTCCGTTTATTCGGTAACATTTTAGCTGATGAACTTGTAGTCGGCGTTCTGGTATTACTAGTGCCTTTATTTGTACCTCTGCCAGTAATGGCGTTGGGACTATTTACTAGCGCTATCCAAGCACTAATTTTTGCTACTTTGGCTGCTGCTTACATCGGTGAAGCGATGGAAGATCATCATGGCGAAGAGCATGAGGGACATCATTAGCATTTGTCATTAGTCATTAAGTAAATGACAACTGACAACTAACCCTTCTGATTCGCCAGTTGCTCATGGGGGAAACCCTCAAGACCGCACTGGCTCACAACAGACAAAACCATTCGTTTCATTAAAGTAAGGAAAGAATATCATGGATCCATTAGTTTCTGCTGCTTCCGTTTTAGCTGCTGCTCTAGCTGTTGGTTTGGCTGCGATCGGCCCTGGTATTGGTCAAGGTAATGCAGCAGGACAAGCTGTAGAAGGTATTGCTCGTCAGCCCGAAGCAGAAGGTAAAATTCGCGGTACATTACTACTCAGCTTGGCGTTCATGGAAGCGCTAACCATCTACGGTCTAGTAGTTGCTCTAGTATTGTTGTTTGCTAACCCCTTCGCATAATTCAGTACAGAGTGCTGAGTGCTGAGTGCTGAGTAAATGTAGTTAGGAGTTAAGAGTTAAGCGTTTAACTCTAACTCATAACTTACAACTCAGACTCAGGGCTAACATAGTAGATAGGAACAAGCAAACATGACACATTGGATCACCTTATTGGCGGTGGAAGAGGTTGCCAAGGAAGGCGGGCTATTTGATTTAGATGCTACCTTACCTTTGATGGCAATCCAGTTTCTATTGTTAGCTCTGATACTAAATGCTACTCTCTACAAACCCCTGGGTAATGCGATTGATGGACGCAATGAGTATGTCCGTAACAATCAATTAGAAGCCCAAGAGCGTTTGTCCAAAGCTCAGAAATTAGCAGAGGCTTATGAGCAAGAGTTAGCAGGAGCTAGACGACAAGCACAAACAATTATTGCTGATGCTCAAGCTGAAGCCCAAAAAATCGCTGCTCAAAAAATTGCAGCAGTTCAACAAGAAGCAATAGCACAAAAAGAACAGGCTGCTCGTGAAATTGAGGAGCAAAAACAGCAAGCTCTAGCTTCTTTAGAGCAACAGGTGGATGCGCTAAGTCGCCAAATCCTAGAAAAGCTTTTAGGAGCCGATCTAGTAAACCAGCGCTAACTCAATACATTTAGTTATTAGTCATTGGTCATTAGTCATTGGCAAGAATGACGAAGGATAAATGACATAAACCGACAGCGCAGTTGTGGATGAAAAATCATGGGGACTTTTTTACTGTTGATGGCCCAAGCCAGCGCCGTTGGGGGTGAATTGGCAGAAGGTGCGGCTGAAGGTGGTTTTGGTTTTAATACCAATGTTCTAGAAACCAACCTGATCAACCTGGCCATTATTATTACTGTGCTGTTTGTTTTTGGTCGGAAAGTGCTGGGTACTACCCTGAAAACTCGCCGCGAAAACATTGAATCAGCAATTAAGAATGCAGAACAACGCGCCGCAGATGCAGCCAAGCAACTGAAAGAGGCGCAACAAAAGCTAGAGCAAGCACAAGCGGAAGCTGAAAGAATTAAAGCAGCAGCCCAAGAAAATGCTCAAGCTGCTAGCAAAGCTATCCTTGATCAAGCGGCTGTAGATATTGAACGCTTGAAAGCAGCAGGCGCAGCAGACTTGAATGCAGACCTAGATAAAGCGATCGCCGGGTTGCGTCAGCGTGTAGTTACTTTGGCTCTGCAAAAGGTCGAGGCGGAACTGCAAGGCGGTATTAGTGGTGATGCACAAAAAACTTTAATTGACCGTAGCATCGCACAACTGGGAGGCGGAGTATGACAAGTAATGTAGCAAACACTGAGGTAGCCCAACCTTACGCCCAAGCACTGCTGTCAATCGCCCAATCCAAAAACTTGACGGAAGAGTTCGGCGAAGATGCGCGTACTTTGCTGAAATTGCTTGCGGAAAATCAACAGCTACGAAACTTTATTGACAACCCCTTTATTTCAGCTGAGAACAAAAAAGGTCTCATCACACAAATATTGGGTGAAGGTGCTAACCCTTACCTGCGTAACTTCTTGCTGTTGTTGGTAGACAAGCGACGCATATTTTTCTTAGACCAGATTCTCAAGCAGTATTTGGCGCTATTACGGCAATTGAATCAAACCGTATTGGCGGAAGTCACTTCTGCTGTGGAATTAACCGAAGAGCAACTACAAGCAGTTAAAGAAAAGGTACTGGCAATCACCAAGGCTCGTCAAGTAGAACTGGAAACTAAGGTAGACAGTGAACTGATTGGTGGTGTGATCATCAAAGTAGGCTCTCAAGTAATTGACTCTAGTATCCGGGGTCAACTACGTCGCCTTTCCTTGCGCCTCAGCAATAGCTAAAAAGTTCAGAGGATTAAGCTAGTATCACATTAGCTTTAACAGTTAACAGTGAACAGTAAACAGTTATCAATTAAATCCTTGACGAAACACCACACTAATTGGTGGAAGGCGTTTAACAGTGAACAGTGATCAAATAACTGATAACTGTTTTAAATCACCCACCATACGCTGTTAGCACTGATAACTGATAACTGATAACTGTTTTAACACCTCCAACTAAATGCAGACGCGAAAAGTAACATCGCGTCTATTAAATATGTTCCGTCTCGCAAGAAAAAAAAGATACTCACATGAGCATTTCAATTAGACCTGACGAAATCAGCAGTATTATTCAACAGCAAATCGAGCAATACGACCAAGAGGTTAAAGTTGCTAACGTTGGTACTGTATTACAAGTTGGAGACGGTATCGCTCGGATCTATGGTCTAGAAAAGGCTATGGCTGGCGAACTTCTAGAGTTTGAAGACGGTACAGTTGGTATCGCTCAAAACTTAGAAGAAGATAACGTGGGTGCGGTACTGATGGGTGAAGGCCGCGAAATTCAAGAAGGTAGCACCGTTACCGCTACTGGAAGAATTGCTCAGATTGGTGTAGGCGAAGCCCTCATTGGTCGCGTTGTCGATGCTTTGGGTCGCGCTATCGATGGTAAAGGTGATATCAAAACCACCGAAAGCCGTTTGATTGAATCTCCCGCACCCGGTATTATTGCACGTCGTTCTGTACACGAACCCATGCAAACCGGTATCACCGCTATCGACTCGATGATTCCCATCGGTCGTGGTCAACGGGAATTAATCATTGGCGACCGTCAAACAGGTAAAACTGCGATCGCTATTGACACCATCATCAACCAAAAAGGCGAAGACGTAGTTTGTGTATACGTAGCCGTTGGTCAAAAAGCTTCCACCGTCGCTAACGTAGTCCAAACCTTACAAGAAAAAGGTGCAATGGACTATACAGTAGTAGTTGCTGCTAGTGCCAGTGAACCCGCTACCCTACAATTCTTGGCTCCTTACACCGGCGCTACCATTGCTGAGTACTTCATGTACAAAGGCAAAGCTACCCTCGTAGTTTACGACGACTTGTCCAAGCAAGCACAAGCTTATCGCCAAATGTCCTTGCTACTGCGTCGTCCACCCGGACGGGAAGCTTACCCCGGAGACGTATTCTACATCCACTCCCGCTTGTTGGAACGTGCTGCTAAACTCAGCGACGAATTGGGTAAAGGTAGCATGACCGCGTTACCCATCATCGAAACCCAAGCTGGTGACGTTTCCGCTTACATTCCTACCAACGTAATTTCTATTACTGACGGTCAGATTTTCCTATCTTCTGACTTGTTCAACGCTGGTGTGCGTCCGGCGGTAAACCCTGGTATCTCGGTATCCCGTGTAGGTTCTGCGGCACAAACCAAGGCGATGAAAAAAGTTGCTGGTAAGATTAAACTGGAACTCGCACAGTTTGACGACTTACAAGCCTTCGCGCAATTTGCTTCTGACTTAGATAAAGCTACCCAAGACCAGTTAGCACGGGGTCAACGTCTGCGCGAACTCCTCAAGCAGCCCCAAAACCAACCTCTGTCTGTAGCTGAACAAGTAGCGATTCTTTACGCTGGTATCAACGGATATTTAGATGATATCCCAGTTGATAAAGTCACCACCTTCACCAAGGGCTTTAGAGATTACTTGAAGTCTGGTGTTAACCCCTACTATCAAGACGTACAGTCCAAGAAAGTATTAGGTGATGACGAAGAAAAAGCATTGAAGGCTGCTTTAGACGAATACAAAAAGACCTTCAAAGCAGCAGCGTAAATTTTTTATATTTTGTATAAACCGAGTTTTAAAGCAAATCTATTATTTTATAGATAAACGCTTATTAATAAACTCGGTTTTCTTTTTTGTATGCAAGAAAAATATTTCTCACCATTCCAAGTAGAAACGTATAGATTTTAATAAAAATTTAGAATTAATGTATGGTGTGGATTGTCAAACATAGTAGAATAATTTACTAAAAATATTAGTAAAAATCATGGATATTGACAATTTTTTGCCTGATTTTCGGAAATGGCAACAGCAAATTGCTGATAAATTACAAGGTCAGACTAAAGACCTTGAAGATTATAATGAGTTACCTAAATGTAATATTTTATTAATAGGCAAAACAGGTGTTGGTAAAAGTACATTAATTAACTCTATCTTGCGAACAACTCTAGCTCCATCTGGTGCAGGTAAACCTGTAACTGGTGAACTAACCAGATATGAGCAAAAAGAATGTCTCATCGTAGCTTTTGATTCAAGAGGATTAGAGTTAGCGGATGGGGAATTAAATAGAGATAATACTGAAAGCAATAAGAGAGATGTTGAGGCATTAATAGAAGGCAGGCACACAAAATTTCCAGGTGTAACAATTGATGTAATTTACTACTGTATTAACTCCAACTCTGAAAGATTTGAGGATATAGAAGAAAAATGGATTACTGATTTAAGAGAAAAACAAAATAAGATTCCGATTATTATTGTCTTAACAAGAACAATAAAGCAACCGGAATTACATGAGCTTTTCATAGCAATCAAGAATGGAACAGCTATAAAAGAAGAAAAACTTAAATCTCTAATACATTGCATTACAGAGGAAGAGGAAATAATTATAGACAAAAATAGAGTTCCACTTATCCCAGTTCTGGCTGTAGAAGAGAAAATTAGCGATAAATACACATCCCCAGAAAAGAACCTAGACCTTTTAGTTAGACAAACTGCTAGTCTTCTGGAAAAACAAGCAAAACAAGCGTTTATTAGCGAACAGGTTGCTAGTATCGACCTCAAAATACAAGAAGCACAGAAATTGACTGCTGTGTATACCTCTGTAACTAGTCTTATTGCATTAAATCCTGTGCTTCCTGTTAGTCCAACTATTCTTCCTCCGACACAACTGCTTATTTTAAAAAAAATAAGTTCAATCTTTGGATTGAAGCAAGAAGAACAGGAATTATTGTTATCACCAGAGTTCCAAGCATTTGCTGGAGCTATATTAACAACTGGTGCATCTACAATTCTAACTAGTTTAGTACCAGTGGTAGGTTCAATAAACGATGCTTTGGTTGCGGGAACATCAACATCATTGCTTTGTTTAGCTTGGATTGATACTCTAAAGCGTAATTCTTTAAGACTAATAGATGAAAAGATACTAACTGAGGAAGAAATCAGACAATTTATAGAGATTTTTACAGAAGAATATAAGAAGTACTGCGATAAGACCCAGTATCAATGAGATTGTACCAAATGAGTTCGGTAGAAACTTTATAAATAAAGTTTCTACCCTTAGAAATGAAGTTCATTTTCAGGAAAAATTTGCTTATATTTCATTAAAATTTATAAAAATAGCAAATTCAATTATGATTAGTGCTATAATTTGTTAAAAACCTTGATTAAGGTACTTCCATCAATGGCTGATAACAATACTAGTTATAGTAATGAGCAGCTGCGTGATACTTTTAATAAAGAATACGAATCCTTTGCCAAAGACATTGGTCAATGTAATATCTTATTACTCGGTAAAACTGGGGTAGGTAAAAGTACTCTCTTAAATGCTGTTTTTACAAAACAATTAGCAATAACTGGAATAGGCAAACCAATAACTCAAGATATTCAGGAGTATAGCCAACCAAATTGTCCTATTACAGTCTATGATTCTCCAGGACTAGAATTAACTGGGCGAGTAATTCAACGTCTAAAAGACGAAGTTACTAAACTAATTAACGAGCAACGCAAGCTACCTATTCAAAATCATATTCATTTTGTCTGGTTCTGTATTAATGAGCAGTTAAGAAGATTTGAGGATGCTGAGGAAAAATGGATTAAAGACATAGTTAAACAAGAAGTACCAGTTATTATTGTTCTTACCCAAACACTTGATCCTCAAAATAGTAAGTTACTGGAATTTATTAAAAAACGAGATTTACCAGTCAATGATGTTATTCCAGTTTTGGCAAAGCCAGTTCAAATTACTGCTGAGTACAAGATTCCAGCGCATGGACTAGCACATCTAGTTGAAGTTACTGCTACACTTTTACCAGAAGTTGCCAGAAAAGCCTTTATTAAAGAACAGAAAGTTACAAAAAATATCTGCGTGAAGAAAAAGAAAAGCAAAAATAAGAATTAGTAATCATCTTAAATCCTAAATCATCAGAAACTAAGATGAGCTTGGGGTTCCTTGCTGGTAGAATCTAAGGAGAGATACTACTGAGTGCTGAACTAGCGAAGTGGTGAATCAACAAAATTCATGGTGTAATTCATCATCGATCGCCTCTAAAATCCTCCATCATGAGAGGATAAGTCATGGCTAACTTCAAAGAAAGACGCGATCGCCAATCTACACCCTAAAATAAAATAGATAGTCCCGGCAAGAAAAACTGCCATGTACCAGATTGACCCACCGCGTCCGCCCAGCGAAGTCATGCCGACAATGTATGATTGCAAGAGTGAAGATCCGCAGGATCTAGACACACCTGAGCAAATTCATCCCCTGCCACCGTCGGAAACCATGCCGACAATGTATGATCTTCCTAGTGAAGACCCAGAGGAGCCGGGTTTGCCAGACGAATTTCACGACTTCCAACCCCAACTATTAAGAGAAACCTGTCAACCCCCAAATTATCCACAGGGGGAAATGTTCATTGGCACAGACTTAAACTTATACTACGATGCGCGGAATCGGCTGTGGCAAAAAAGACCAGACTGGTTTTTGGTCTTAGGTGTAACTCGCGCTCAACAACAACAACAAATGCGCCTCAGTTACGTTGTTTGGCAAGAGGGAATTGCCCCATTTTTAATTGTAGAATTACTTTCACCAGGCACAGAAGCAGAAGATTTGGGACAAACCTCCAGAAGTGCCAACAAGCCGCCGACCAAATGGCAAGTATATGAACAATATTTACGTATTCCTTATTACATCGTTTTTGACCGCTATGAAAATCAGTTGCGTGTGTTTCAATTAACAGCAACAAAATATCAAGCCGTGACACTACAAGACCAGAGGTTTTGGTTCGAGGAATTACAATTAGGTTTAGGGGTGTGGCAAGGTGAATATCAACAAACAGCAGGTTTATGGCTGCGTTGGTATGATGCAGCAGGTAACTGGATTCCTACACCAGAAGAACGAGCAGAACAAGAACGTCAACGGGCAGAACAAGAACGTCAACGGGCGGAACAAGAACGTCAACGGGCGGAACAAGAACGTCAACGGGCGGAAATATTGGCGCAAAGATTGCGATCGCTCGGTATAGACCCAGATAATTTATAAGTAATAACGATGATTTAGTTTTACTGTCAATCGATTTGAGAGAATTGCCTGTGAAATCCTAAATCATCAGAAACTAAGATAAGCTTGGGTGGCGTTGCTGGTAGAATCTAAGGAGAGATACTACTGAGTGCTGAACTAGCGAAGTGGTGAATCAACAAAAGTCATGATGTAATTCATCATCGGTCGCCTCCCAAATTCTTGAACACAAATCATGCCTAATCTCAAAGCAATACGCGATCGCATTCAGTCGGTCAAAAACACCAAAAAAATTACAGAAGCCATGCGGCTGGTAGCGGCGGCGCGTGTACGTCGCGCCCAAGAACAGGTAATTGCTACCCGTCCCTTTGCTGACCGTTTGGCACAAGTATTGTATGGCTTGCAAACTCGTCTGCGGTTTGAAGATGTAGATTTACCACTACTGAAAAAACGTGATGTGAAATCAGTAGGGTTGTTGGTAATTTCAGGCGATCGTGGTTTGTGCGGCGGTTACAATACCAACGTCATCCGTCGTGCTGAAAACCGCGCCAAAGAACTCAAAGCCGAAGGTGTAGATTATACTTTTGTCATTGTTGGGCGGAAAGCTGAACAATACTTTAGACGGCGTGAGCAACCAATTTCCGCTTTTTATACTGGCTTAGAGCAAATCCCCACTGCCGATGAAGCTAATAAAATTGCTGACGAGTTGCTGTCCTTGTTCCTTTCAGAAAAAGTAGACCGCATCGAGTTAGTTTACACCCGCTTCGTCTCCTTGGTAAGTTCTCGTCCTGTAATTCAAACTCTGCTACCTCTTGACCCCCAAGGTTTAGAAGCAGCCGATGACGAAATCTTCCGTCTGACAACTCGTGGTGGTCAATTTGAAGTTGAACGGCAAACCGTGACCAGCCAAGTCCGTCCTTTGCCCCGCGACATGATTTTCGAGCAAGACCCCGTACAAATTCTCGATTCCTTGTTGCCCTTGTACTTGAGCAACCAGTTACTACGGGCGTTGCAAGAGTCAGCCGCTAGTGAACTAGCTGCGCGGATGACAGCAATGAGTAACGCCAGCGATAACGCCGGTGAGTTAATCAAGACTCTATCGCTGTCCTACAACAAAGCCCGTCAAGCCGCCATTACCCAAGAACTGCTTGAGGTCGTCGGCGGTGCGGAAGCTTTGACTTAGAACTCAATTGTTAACTATAACAAATAGCTAATTGCTGGTTGATTTAAAGCCTAGCAATTAGCTATTTTGCTTTTGGGCATATGCGACAAACAAATGTGATACCAGACTTTTCACAGTATCTGGAAAACCCCTCTCCAAACCTCTCCCCTAAAAGGAGAGAGGCTTTAATTGCTCCCCCTTCCCTACAAGGGAAGGGGGCTGGGGGGTTAGGTCTGGCGTTAACTTTTCCACATAACGTGAAAAGTTAAATAGATTTTTGATTACAGCCTACCAAACCGATGCTATTAAGGAGGGCGAAATAGTGTGGCGCAAATAAAGGTGTTTTACGAACCTGAAATGGAGCTATTAAGTGTATTTTGGCAATTTCCCAGAAAAAACCAAATTGCCACTGAGCTTGGAGACGGGGTGATTTTGATTAAAGATGGGGTAAGTGGCGAGCCAATTGGTATAGAAATTTTATCCTACCGTCCAGGGGATGATCGCTTTGATGCTGTCAGTGTTGAGCTAGGGCAAATCAGTTCTATGCAACCAGTTGGCTAACAATTCTTATGTATCAGACGGACAGATGTGTAAATCCTTCCTTGTTTTACAACAAGCCCGCCAAGCCGCTATTATTCAAGAACTGCTTGAGGTTGTCGGCGGTGCGGAAGCGTTGAGTTAGAACTCTATTGTTAACTATAATAAATAGCTAATTGCTGATTGATTTAAAGCCTAGCAATTAGCTATTTTTAGCTTTGAGGATGTTTTAACTTTTATATTGCTCTATCCTGATATCTCTGTTAAAGAGGGAGCAAGCCCAAAAGATTAAGTGAGATGGCGTTCCACCCACGGTAGATAATCGTACCTGTCAGGAATAACGGGTTGGGTGCAATTACATCTGCATCAAGGATAGACAAAAGGCTACAAAAGTTTTAATCTTCCCAAAGCCCTAAAGCTTTTTGCACTTGTATACTAACTTCTCTATCATCCCTGTTATCATCCCATTTCTCCTGAGACTGTTTCTGATACTGATCATAAATTTTTTGTATTTCGGCTGTTGTTCTATCAGACCGTAGAACAGCAGCATACATATACTCTTCATAACCTACAGAGGGATTAAGGTGAGAATTACATCCTGCATTTTTCAAAAGTTCAATTGCTTCTGCTTTTTCTGTTTCACTTAACTTAGAATGATTAGCCATTTTACTTAGTAGAAAAGACACTGCAAAAAAGATATCAGGTTTGTACTGGACTCTCTACTTTTTAGAAAAAATCATTTTTCTAAAAAAACTCTATATTTAAGTTGCGGTTGTAGAAAATTACAACCACAACTTAAAAGTTATTCTTGGCTGTCCTCCCTATGTTCTGATAATTAAACGTAGTCAGCCTTAACTTTCAAGAAACACATTTGAAAACGCTTACCCACAAAGGCTTTGAGAGAATTACGCCAAATGTGTTTCTTTCATATTTTGCTAGTGGCGATCACCGCTAGTTGGAGGCTTATATCTTGCACTATTGCCTTATTGCGAAAGCCTGAGCTTGAAACCTTTATGATTTCGTAGGGTGGGGATTGCTCACCACCTGCTTATTTAGAAGGTGCAAGATGTCAGTTAATAAGCGTACTGATAGCCACTATACCTCCACTAACGCTTACCACTAGGGTTATATAGGCAGGGTCTTTTGCAGCCAACCCAATAGATACTATCAGGGAGACGGTCAATACAGACTGAAAGCTGAGTACGAGCAATTTATACAAACCCGAATTGCTACAGGTAGATATGAAAATGCTGAAGATGTAATCGTCAAAGCATTGAAACTGCTGGAGGAATGGGAGCAAGGTTATCAGGAATGGGAAGAAGAAACTCAGAAAAAACTAGCTACTGGGTTGGCTTCCATCGAACGCGGAGAGGTACTAGATGGTGAAGTGGTGATGGCAAGATTAGAGGAGAAATTACGCCTAGCCCGTGAGACTCAAGGATAATGGAATATTATATTGCCAAAGAAGCAAGCCAAGATTTAGATGAGATTTTGGATTATTTTTTAGTAAGCAATGTCAAGGCTGGCGAAAGATTTATTCATGAATTTAATAAAAAATGCCAAAACATAGCTCAATTCCCCAATCTAGGACGAAGTTACGCCAAGTTTGACCCCAGGCTGAGAGGAATACCACTAAATGGCTACATTATTTTTTATCGAGTTTTTGAAGATAATGTTGTGATTGTGCGGGTAGTAAGCGGTTATCGGGATTTAGGAATTGGTTTCCATGACTTTGCCGGTTCTACAGTTGTTCATACCATTGGGGGATTCATTGCCTTTGCCGGTGCGATTATTCTGGGGCCGCGTTTAGGTCGGAGGTTTAAGCGTGACGGTGGTGCGCCAATGTTGCCCCATGATTTGGTAATTGCTGCTTCCGGTGGTCTGATTCTGTGGTTTGGTTGGTACGGTTTCAACCCTGGTTCAACACTCTCAGCGATGGACTTTCAGGGAACTGGACGGGTTGCTGCTAATACAACCTTGGCTGCTTGTGCAGGCGGTCTGTCCGCACTGTTTTTCGCTTATCCAAAAACCAAAAAGTGGGATTTGAGTTTCACAGTTAATGGGTTCTTGGCGGGTTTAGTGGCGATTACTTGCCCCTGCTATTGGGTAAATCCGACAGGTTCGATCATGATTGGGGCGGTAGCTGGGGTAGTTGTAGTTCTGGGCATAGACCTCTTAGAATGGCTGAGGATTGACGACCCCATCGGTGCAGTTCCTGTACATGGTTTTTGCGGTATCTGGGGAACTTGGTCGCTAGGCTTGTTTGCCACTGGTGAATTTGGTACTACAGGCCCTATTTCACCTGATGTTTCTGCACCATTAAGAGGTTTATTTTATGGTGGAGGAATACAGGTGTTAAGCGCACAAATTATCGGCAACCTGATTATTACATTGTCTACATTTGTTGTGGCACTGGGATTAATGTATTTGGTGAATCTGACCACAACCCTACGTGTGTCGAAGGAAGGCGAACTGGAAGGTTTGGATTTACACGAGCATGGTATACCAGCTTACCCCGAATATGTCATTAGTCCATCAGCTAACTCTAACGTTGAATAAATGGGGAGTTTGCAGTAAACACAATCTAAACCTTCAATACTTAATAGTTAACAGATGAGCGTGGTCGGATTATAAGACTGCAAAGATTAAGCGATCGCATCTATTGCCAACAACGCATAGCTGCGATCGCACTTTTTTAGATAGATTCATAGATGATCACAAGTAGTATCACCAGAGCAATGCCTTAGCAAGGGCGTGAAAAAGTTAACCCAGAGAATACATATATTAACAATCAGCTATCCTGAAAACTGACTAATCGACAGGAGCAGCTGATTTCATGGGACGACCATTGTTTGGATAAGCATAATTATAGTTATATGACAACTCCTGATGCCAGAAGTCATCAAAGTATGCGCCAATCAATGAACCACCCAATGAACCAACTACTGAGCCAATAAGGGAGCCACCCAGAGAAAGTAGAAAAGTAGCTCCTGCTGAACCGCTTAACACACCAACTACTGAGCCAACAATTGAACCAACAATTGCTCCACTTAAAGAGCCTACATAGGAACCAATTACAGAACCAATCTCATACATCGGTTTACTACCTCATTTTTCAGGATTATTTCAGGTCACATAGTTACTAAAAATATCGTCAAATATTTCTAGCTTGGTAAGGTTTGCATCTTACAGAGGCTCACTACAAGCCACAATATTCGGTTTCTATCACAAATAGAGTTCTGTACTACTTTTACGTTTGTCAGGGTGCTTTTCAGTTCTCATTTGATTAGCTAGTCTTGAGAATGTTTTTATTTGTCTGATTTCTAGGATTTTCTGTCACACAGAAGCTATGTTCAGGTTAATTCTGACTCTCCGCAGTCTCAGGTCGGGACTTGCACCACTTCTCAAGTATCTACGCTTGTTGAACTCAGTCTCATTGTATCAAGTTTTAACGCTCACAAAAAACAAAACATGGAAATCAACCAATATATTTAAAGACATTTTCAGCATTTAAACTTAATACTTTTATACTGACAGCAAGCTGTAAAGTTAATATTTCTCAACAATCCTTCAAAATCTGATATTTATTGTTACTTAGAAGATAAAGAACAGCTTGCTTAATTTAGAGTCAATAACAACCTGAATCAATAAAATGTTTACAGTGACTTGCTTGGGCTACTTTTTACTGGTTACTTTAATATCAATTATCATAATATTTATTACTCAAGATACTTGACATTCCTGTTAATCATCTTAGGGGAATATTCTCACTTAAGCCCCTGAAAAAAGAATTTACTGCAAAATCCATCGATAAATGCCAAAGCAATCTACAAATATAAATAGAGAACCGGCATAGACTATCATCACTGTATTTCTGTTGCGGATACTAGAGATGAGCATTTGACTAGAACTCATCGCCAAAAAGATAAATCCATAACTACTAATTTGTGTGTTGGAAGCTAAAATAACTCCTCCAGCGATCGCACAAACACTACTACTCCATTGCAGGATATTTGATATTTTGTCAGTAGATGTAGTTAAATTCTTCACTTTCAGTTAGCTAAGTGTCTTGGTTAGAATCTCATGGTGCGTTCAGCTACGCTCTTGCGGTTACGCGATCGCTTACAACTACCCATATCAAACCTCAAGCAGTTCACAAAAAAATCCAGCCAAGGGAACAGGTAAGTAAAACTTATACCCAATCCCCAAAACCTAGAAAGGGAAAAGGAACAAGGGTAACGGGGAAAGGATTCAAGTTATTACCTTTACCCTTTCCCCTTTAACCTTTACCCCTCTTCCCTCCATTACCAATTGCGCCAACCGCCTTTAGCAGTAGCCTCACTGATGTGCTTCTGCCCAGGATTTTGTAACAATAATTGGTATTCTTGGCTACTTGCCCAAAGGTCTATTTCCTTGGCGCGTAGGACTGGGACAGGGTGGGTTAATTGGGCTGTGCGGGCAGCTTTGACCATTTCCCCTATTTCAGTTTTACTAATATCATCGTAGGCGCGAGCCTGGGCAATAAAAGCATCGAGATTGAGTTGTGGTGCTAGGGTAGGTGAACCGCCAGCCAACTTCATCAAAACTGACATGACAACTCTGGGGTTTTGGGTAGCTAACAAAGCGGCGCGATCGCAGGTAAACTCAGCACAGCGTACCCATTCTAAAAGTTGTGCCTGGATAGCTTGGGCAACAACAGCACCAATATTTGGCACGGCTGATGCTGCTAATACAAGCAAATTTACAGGTGTCAAATAAACACTATGGTCACACTTAAGATGTCCCAACTCGTGTGCAATTACTGCTTGAACTTCCTCCGGTGTGAGCAGATCAATTAGGGAAGTATGCAGCACCACAAAAGGCTGCTTACCCCGCATAGCAAAAGTGTAAGCATTAGGAGCGGGATGTTGTCTTACGTATAACTGGGGAGGCTCTATGTCTAAAGTTGTGCAAGCTTCCAACAACAACTTGTGTAAATCAGGCAGTTGTTTTTCCCCAACCAAAACACTAGAAGCAATATTTTCTACATAAAAAACCTGCTCGGCCATTGGCCCTAGTAAATTTCGTACCAACATATCCAAGCCTGGTATCTGCTTCAGAGATGTAGTAGCTTCCAGGTCTAATGGATGACGAAACGAGTCAGCTTTTAAACCGATGAGCGGAGATTTGAACAAGGACATGATTTAGCCAGCTGGAAAAACAAATATCAACAGCCTCCCACAGTTAGTATAGCGATTGGGGATTGGGGGAAGCAGAAGAGCAGGGGAGCAGGGGAGCAGGGGAGCAGAGGAGCAGAGGAGCAGAGGAGAATGAGAACTGATAACTGACAACTGACAACTGACAACTGTCAACTGTCAACTGTCAACTGTCAACTGTCAACTGTCAACTGTCAACTGCCTTCTATATCGACGCTGATGCAGTATTGTTAGTTGCGGCTACTTCGGTATCTGCTGAAACTTCGCCTACGCGGGAAATTTTGGCTCCCAATTGCTGTAGTTTTACATCAAGTTGATCGTAGCCCCGATCAAGATGATGTAAGCCTTTGATGGTAGTTTTTCCTGTAGCTGCTAGTCCAGCAATGACTAAGGCTGCTGAAGCGCGTAAGTCTGTACCGATGACTGGCGCACCGGATAACACCGGGACTCCACGCACGAAGGCGGTGTTGCCTTTGACGCGAATATCTGCCCCTAAGCGGTTTAACTCAGAGGCGTGACGCAAGCGATTTTCAAACACTGATTCGTTGATAATACTGTCACCTTCTGCCAAAGTCAGCAAAGCCATGAATGGCGCTTGCATATCCGTAGGAAACCCTGGATGGGGCAAAGTATCAATGTCTGTGGCTCTGAGGGTTTCTGCTGGCAGTATACGTAAGCAATCTGGCGCTTCCTCAATAATTGGCACACCAATATCACGTAGTTTGGCCAGTACAGGAATTAGATGCTCTGGTACTACTGGTGATAGCAACAGTTCTGAGCGGGTGACGGCTCCTGCTACCAAGAACGTTCCCGCCTCAATGCGGTCAGGAATAATACTGTAGTCAACCGAGTGTAATTTGGGAACACCGACAATGGTGATGGTACTAGTACCAGCACCTTGAATGTTGGCTCCCATTGCCTTACAGAAGTTAGCTAAATCAACTACTTCCGGCTCCCTGGCTGCATTTTCGATGATGGTTTCCCCATCTGCGAGGGTAGCAGCCATCATGAGAGTTTCTGTCGCCCCTACACTAGGGGTATCTAGGTATATCTTGGCTCCTTTTAATCTGCCACTGCTACCAGGAACATAGGCATTACAAATACCATGTTCAATTTGCACTTCGGCTCCCATTGCTTGCAGTCCTCGGACGTGCAAGTCAACAGGTCTGGCTCCAATTGCACAACCCCCTGGTAATGGCATCTGTGCCACGCCTAAACGGGCTAAAATGGCTCCTATGGCGAAAAAGCTTGCCCGTAATTGGGTTACTAATTCGTAAGGAGCTTTTGATGTCTTAAATTCACTGGCGTTGATATCTAAAATGTCGCCTTGTCTTTGCAGGCGTACACCTAATGCGGAAATTACTTCAGCCATGCGCTCTACGTCCGCCAATAAGGGAACGTTGCGAATGCGACAATCTCCCGAACATAGCAAGGCTCCAGCCATGATGACCAGTGCTGAATTTTTTGCCCCGCTAATTTTTACATGACCCCGCAAAGAATGCCCACCCCAAATTTGCAAGACTGAGGAGTCTGCTTCTGATACCAGTTTGACATCTGGTAAGCTGCTAGAAGGATTGATAAGCCTACCTCCAAAATAAACACGTAATTTTTTAGGTTTGAAGTTGGTTTTGATTCTACAGTAAAGATTTCATTTGTCTACATTTTTGTAGTTATATCTTGTACTGCTGGATCATTTTTATGACGCTGCGCTTGTCAGTTGTCAGTCTTTATTTGTCAGTGGTTGAAAGGAACTGGTTTAATACCTCATCTCCTCGTGGGTGGTTTTTAGGTGTCGAGTGCTACTGACCACTAACCAATGACTACTGACAAAACTCCATCCTTTTATGGGTGGAGTTTTTATGGTTGGTAATGATGGCTGAAAACTAATGATAGTCAGGTTTATAGAGTTTAACTAATATTAGCAATGACTTAACGCCAAGTATTATTTTGATGTAAGAATAAATACTCAAGAGAAATCATGTTATTTTCCCTCACTTCTTCCGGTTCAGTCATCAGCAATTTATCCACTCATGAATAATGCCCAATTTTCGATCGCTAATTCATCATCACTCAATAAATTGAGAGTGGGGAGTGGGGAGTGGGGGAGATGGGGGAGATGAGGGAGTGGGGGGAGATGAGGGAGGGGGGGGAGATGGCTCACAAGTGTAGGTTTTTAATATAGCAGTGAGTAAGGACTATAAAACTAACGAGAAAATCATTGTTTCATCCACCCCTACACCCCTACACCCTCACACCCTCACACCCCAAACCAAGGTTTTTGGAACACCAATAAAAAACCTACACCTGTCAGGGGGGAGATGGGGGAGCAGGGGAGCAGGGGAGCAGGGGAAAAGGCAAGAATAACAAGTGTCACCTATCAACTGTCACCTGTCACCTGTCACCTAGTTGACAAAATTGAACAGTTAAGCAATAATTAGAAATTGTCGATATGCAAACCGCAAGCGGAACTGGCGGAATTGGCAGACGCGCTAGATTCAGGTTCTAGTGCCGCAAGGCTTCCGGGTTCAAGTCCCGGGTTCCGCATATATCAGTGCTGAGTCGTGAGTTCTTAGTGCTGAGTTTTTCAAAATTTAGAACTCAGCAAGAGAAATGTTAACGAGTTTACAAAATAATTTAGTTAAGCAGATTCGCAAGTTGCACTCTACCAAAGAACGGCATAAGCAGGGGTTGTTTTTGTTGGAAGGGACGCACCTGTTAGAAGAAGCTTGTGCGGTGAATTATCCCCTAGAGGTGGTGTGTTGTACTCCAGAGTGGCAGGCAAATCATCCAACATTGTGGGAAGATGCTTGTAGTCGATGCGATCGCGCCGAGGTGGTCAGTGAAGAAGTATTACAGGCGATCGCTACTACTGTACAACCAGATGGGGTAGTGGCAACAGCAAAACGTGGCGAACAGCAAAGCCAAGTACCTTTTACTGGTGTAGTTCTAGCTTTAGAAACCATCCAAGACCCTGGTAATTTAGGCACAATCATACGCACGGCGGCGGCGGCTGGGGCGGCGGGTTTATGGCTGAGTCAAAATAGTGTAGATTTAGATAATCCCAAAGTTTTGCGTGCTTCGGCTGGACAGTGGTTTCGTTTAGCCACCGCCGTTAGTGAAGATTTAAAAGCGACAGTGGAGGCTTGTCAACAAGCGGGGATGCAAATTATAGCCACTTTACCCACCGCCAAGTTAACTTATTGGCAAGTAGACTGGCGTAAACCCAGTTTAATTTTATTGGGTAATGAGGGTGCTGGCTTGTCGGCAGATTTAGCAGCAATGGCAGACCAACAAGTAAAAATTCCCCTGAGTCCGGGTGTAGAATCTTTGAATGTGGCGATCGCAGCTGCTTTAATGTTGTATGAAGCCCAAAGACAATTGCTGGAAAAGGGGCTAGAGACTAGAGGCTAGCAAGGAATACGAACAAGCTATTATTTGGGTTTTCTTTTCTGTTCTAAGTAATTTTCAATATCTGCAACTGCATCTTCTAAGGCGGCTAAATCAATATCAGCTTCATCGTCAACAGCTTCACTCTCATCCTCAATAGGTGTATTTGGTGTTTGGTCATCTTCGGTTGCAGTTTCCTGTAAAATACCCTCTAACTGTTCGAGGGCGGCTTGAAACTTTTGTTCAGCCTCCAGGCGCTGTTGTTTTTCGCTTTGCTCCATAGTGTTAATAACAGTTCCTACAGTCTTAGATTTTGCCCTGATGAAAAATATTTATAGCTATGTACTGTATAAACTTTACACATTCATTGAGTAAACGGCTAGTGATACTAGTTCAAAATACTCTACGGGTTCGCGGTAGCGTCTCTGAAAGAGAAGCTAAAGCTAAAAAATTCAAAATTAACAAAGCCAGATTTGACAAGGGTTCCTGATTTTAGATTTGTTGGCGAGTTTGGGAAAATAGGGATCAGATTTTGTCGATAAAAAAACCTGCTTTAGCAGGCTTGGTTTGTCTAATTCTGGAGTTTGGTCTGTAGTAAGGACTTTAGTCCTGACTACGAACTTTTAATAATGAGTACCTGTTTTCCGATGATTAACAGCAGTTACATCATCCGGCTTGAGTAACTTACCATTATCAACGGTGGCGTACACTACCCAATGGTCGCCACATTCTAGCCGTTGTTCAACTGAACATTCGACATAGGCTAAAGCATCAGTGAGGACGGTACAACCGTTGTCTGCTTCTGTGGTGGTGAAGTTGGCGAAACGGTCTTCCCCTGGGGCGAAGTTTTTGCGGAAGTGTTTCATGTATTCCAGGTGATTGCCTTCGGGTAGAATATTTAAGGCAAACTTACCGCCTGGATACATGAGCGATTCTATCGCCCGTTCTTTAGCGATCGCCACAGTCAAACCTGGGGGGTTGAAGGTGGCTTGAGATACCCAAGAACCAAGCATTCCTGTGGAGACATCGCCTTGCTTGGCGGTAATGACACAAACTGAACCAACAATACGACCCACCGCTTGTTCCACAGGAGTAGCAGCTTGTTGGGGTACGCGGACTTTCTTAGCTTTCTTCAAGGTTTGGGCGAAGTCTGTACCAACTTCTTCGCAATATTTGAGGGTAACATCGTCGGGTTTAAACTTCACCTTCAGGGTTTCTATCCCAAAGCGATATCCTGCGTCCCGGAGTTTACCTTCAATCATTTCCACAGCTTCACCACTCCAGCCGTAGGAACCAAACACCCCGGCTAGTTTGTTGTTATCACCCACTTTCAGGACGATACCTAATGCGGTGTGGATGGGGGTTGGCGCGTGACCGCCGATGGTGGGGGAACCGATGAGGAAACCATCAGCTTGTGCTATGGTAGTTTGGATTTCTTCTGGGGTAGCAAACTCACAGTTAATAGATTGAACTGCGACACCGCCTTTGGTGAGTCCGAGAGCGATCGCCTGCGCTAATGTTGCCGTATTACCGTAAGCTGAAGCATAGAGTAGAGCGACAGAAATCTCTCTATCTTTTTGGGCGCGGCTCCAATCTGCATAAGCTTGAGTTAGCGCCATTAAACTACTACGCACCAAAGGCCCGTGACCTACAGCATACATCCGCACCTGTAAGTCAGAGATTTTTTCTAATGCGGCTTCCACATGGATAGCATGGGGAGCCATGAGACAGTTGTAATAGTAGCGCTGGTCTTCCTTGAAGGATTCCCAGTTATCATCAAAGACATCATCACCGCAGATATGTGCGCCAAATATCTTATCTGTGTAGAGGATTTGGGTTTGCACATCGTAGGTACAAAGTCCCGCAGGCCAGCGAGGGCTGGGAATTGGGAGGAACTTCAACACATGACCCTTACCTAAATCTAAGGTTTCTTTCCCCCGCATCGCCAAAATATTCAAGTTGGTATCTGGGAAAGCCGCACGTAAATCAGCCGCACCCGGAAGGGAACAGACAAAGGTAATTTGCGGAGCTAATTCCAGCAAAGCTTTAAATGTGGGTACGCGGTTAGGGCTAAAATGTCCCAGGATAACGTAATCCAATTTTTTCAAATTGATTGTCTGCTGCAAGGCTTCCAGGTATATCGCCATGAAGCTTTCTACAGGCGGGTCAATAATTGCCGTTTTATCACCTTCAATTACATAACCATTAGAGGTAGTCCCTCTTTCTAAAGCATATTCAATTTCAAACCGCAAACGTGACCAACTACGCGCTCTGAGAACTTTAGTATTTGTAGCAATAGGAAGAATCTGTACGTCACGGGGCTTGGAATCTGGCATAGATTTTGGTTTAATTTTGTCAAAAAATTGGAAAAACCGGGTAGATTTTGCCCAGTTTTTAATTGATTGGATCAAGTCCATAGGTATTGGGGATTGGGTATGTCAGTGAACAGTTATCAGTGAACAGTGAACAGAACCTGATAACTGATAACTGATAACTGATAACTGATTAGTAGTAATTCCCTACCTTCCGGTGACGCACTGCGGTCAGTCCGTCGGGTTTGGAAACACGACCGTCTTCGACGGTGCAGTATAAAATGTAGTGGTCGCTGCATTCCATGCTGCTTTGAATTTCGCATTCCATGTATGCTAGAGCGTCTGTCAGGATGGGTGAGCCGTTTTTGGCGGTTTGGGTTCGCACTCCTGCAAAGCGGTCTGCACCGGGGTGTAGGCGCTTGAGGAACTGTTTTTTCAGTTCTTGGTAATTGCCTTCTTCTAGGACATTGAGGACGAAGCGATCGCCCACTTGCATTAAAGTATCAATAGCCCGGTCTTTGGCTACAGCAATGGTAAAGCCTAATGGTTGCAAACTGGCTTGTGCTACCCAGGAAGCTAACATGGCGCTGCTGACATCACCTTTTTTGGTTGTGACAATATACAAGCCGTTGCTAATGCGTCCCAATGCCTTTTCCATGTTGACATCAAGGGACTTGATTTGTTTAATGTTGCGTTCCCTTGTCAGCATTTGTCCCAAGTCTGTACCCGCTTCTGTACACAATTGGTAGGTGGGTGCGCTTGGCGCTTCTTTAATGCGAATGGCGGGGAAGGCTTCTTTCACCCCCAAGTCGATAAATTTGCGGCGGATGGTGTCGATGGGTTCGTCGTCTCCCCCGAAGCACTCAAACAAGCCGACTACTTGCTTGTCTTTGACTACTGATAGCAGGGAACTAATCCCAGCTTGAGCTGCTACGGAGGTTGTGGGAGGCATACCAATAATTAAACCAGATGCTCTACCTGCTAATTCTTGAATTTCTTGAATTTCGGCGGTGCTGAGGTCGATCATTTCTACCGCAACACCAGTTTTTTGGATACCTTCGCCGATCGCTTGCACAAGTAAGTTGCTATAGCCATAGTCGCCGACGTAAAATAAGCCGACGGTGGTTTCTGCTTTGGCTTGTCTCTGGCTCCAGCTTTGGTAACACTCGGTCAACACATCCAAATGATGGTATAACAGAGGCCCGTGACCGTTGGCGATAATCTTAATTTTGCCTAGTTCGCCCATGCGCTTCATCGCGTTCAACAGCGATCGCGCATTCGGCCCCATGAGGCAATCGTAGTAAAATCTAAAGTCAGCTTCTATTGCTTCTAAGTCTTCATCAAAGGTGCGATTGTCGCAGAAGTGCATCCCAAAAGCATCGCAAGTATAGATGACTTCGGTTTGGCGATCGTAACTAAAGATGGTATCAGGCCAGTGCAGGTTAGGCGCACTGACAAATTCGATTTCATGACCTTTACCAATATCTATGCGATCGCCACTTTTAACAATTCTCTTAGAAAAAGGATCATGTACTAAACCTTCCAAAAATTGCAAGGCAATTTTTGAAGCCAAAACTGTTGCTCTTGGTGCTAATTGCAGCACATCCTCAACTAAACCGCTATGGTCTGGTTCTGTATGACTGACAATAATGTAATCAATAGCCTTCGGGTTGATCAGACTTTTGAGTGTTTCTAAATACAGTTGTCGAAACTTCTGGTGAGAAGTATCGATTAAAACTGTTTGTTCGCCTCTAATTAGATATGAATTATAAGTCGTACCGTTTTGCAGTCCGAATTCGATATCGAAGCGATCGCGATCCCAATCAAGACAACGAATCGCTGTAGTATTAGGGGCAATTTCTACAGTTTCTACAGTTAGCCGATGCTGGACATTTTCTGCGTTGGCGTTGCCGGTCGTAGACATCGCTACCATTATTCGTCTCCGAGCGCAATAAACAGTAATTATTTCTCTGCCCCCATTGTGCGACGAATTGCCATTTTAAGTTGTAATAAAAACGATATTTACCAAAAATCTAGTTGTAGCAATTATTGCTATTTTCGAGATGCTTTTTTAACTCAATAAATATCCGAAAAATCTAACTATATTTAGCGTATCACGTTTTAAATATTGATATTTATTGGCATAATTTAAAATTCCCAGGATATCATACATAACTTATTTGTCTTGCAGAATTACCGTTATAAAAAGCAAAATTTACTTCACATTTAAGTAGAACGGACTAAATAAATCAAGGTTTGTAGTAAGGACTTTAGTCCTTACTACGAACTCAATCATGATAACTTTACACTACTTAACATAGTTTGATTTATTTTCGACAGTTTACTTATAAGTATAAAGACATATATTATAAGTAACAGAAGACAGCAAAAAACTCATCCTAATTTATTCAGGACTTACGCACCAAGATTGTTTTAGGACTTACGCAACTGGCAGATTTTTTCTGTAGGGTGTGTGAGGAGCGATAATATTTGAACGTAGTCATGAGACTTGTAGCGTTACGCACCAACCACCAATTGTGACACTTGCGTAAGTCCTGGTTAAGTTGACTAAAAATTCATCAAAAATTAATAATAATTCAATATAATTAGCAGTTGCATAAGATAGAGGATTGAAAGATTATGCAGAAAGGTTTAATTAGTGCAAATATCAAATAATGATCAGTATCAATTCAACTGACTATTCCAAACGAGTAACTAATACTCTAATCACTAAACTAGGTAGATTCTCTTGGTTTCGTGGCATCCGTAGCAAAATCAAAAAAAGTACTAAATCATACGATGTAATATTTAACAATATTTTCAGTAAAAGTATTGATGTGCAATCTTGCATTGAACAAATCAATGATACTGCTTTGTATCAAGATTTTTATCTCCAGCAAGACCTAGTAGATGAGATATTGAATTTTGCCATTATTAACGAATCTATAGAACCAAATACTAACAAATTATTCTATGCTCTCTCGTGTAAAAACTTGCCGAAATCAAATTACATATATCGAGGATTAGTAACGAATACTCACAAATGCCAAGCAATAAACGAAGTTAAATTTAACTACAAAGTAATTGAGATTGCTACCAACTTTCTAGGATATGAACCAACTAATATTACCCAACATCTAACCTGGAGTCTTGTTGTACCTGAAAGCGAACAACTGATCCAACAAAACTATCCTGCTTCTAAATGGCACTATGATGTTGTGGGCGAAGAATCAATCACTTTTAATTTCTATCTCACTGATGTTAATAATGAGCGGGAAGGTTGTCATCAATTTATCCCTTGTAGTCATAAAAATAAACCTTGGCAACTCCTCTTCAAATCTAGTACGCTTGACGAAGCAACTTTAGAGAAATATTTTCCTCAACAACCAAAATTATCGGTATTTGGTTCTACTGGATATGGATTTATTGAAAATCCTTTATGTTGGCACCGGATTAAGCCACCAACAGCGAACTCACGATTAATTTTACAAATTCGTTACTCTTGAATCATACCTGTTTCAAAAAAAGTACGAAGATATTAATATAAATTACATGAGGGTAATCCTGTTTGGCTACCAGAGGTTGGTTTAGGAATTGGTATAGAACAGGGAACTTATCTAGGTATTCCCCGCGAGTGGATGTATTGGTATAACCAACAAGGACAACGCTTTTTAACACCAGAAGAAGGCAAAAAACTTGCTCAACAAGAAGCACAGCAAGCTAAACAGGAAGCTCAATTATTACGAGAACGGTTGCGATCGCTCGGCATAGATCCTGATTCTCTCACATGAAGTTCTGATACTCATTCACGAGTATAAAAAACTCTCGCGCGAGTATCAAAGACTCGTCCACGAGTAAAAAAGACTCGTCCACGAGTATTAAACACTCGTCCGCGAGTATAAAAAACTCTCGCGCGAGTATCAAACACTCGTCCGCGAGTATCAAACACTCTCGCGCGAGTATCAAAGACTCGTCCGCGAGTAAAAAAGACTCGTCCGCGAGTAAAAAAGACTCATTACAACAATTTTCATTTATTTATCAAAACAATCGGGTTTAAAACCTGTCTACGACACGCTGCGCGAACGCCTTTTAAGGCGAAAAGTTTTTGGAACGGGGTATAAATTCTCGTTACAAAAACGGCCTCCTGCCTCCTGCCTCCTGCCTCCTGCCTTCGTTAAGAAACACTTCCGCGTTCTTCTCTGCTGTCCCCTACTCGTACTCTTGCAGGGAACCTAACTTAGCAATTCCCGGCCAAATTGTAGCGGTAGCAATTACAACTAAGATTGTGCCGATACCACCACCGACAACAGAAACGACAGGGCCGAATAAAGCCGCCGCTAAACCAGATTCAAATCCCCCCAATTCATTAGAAGCACTAATAAATACACTATTAATTGCAGCCACTCGACCGCGTAATTGGTTAGGTGTTCTAATTTGTACTAAAGTATGACGTATAACAACGCTAATACTATCGAGTGCGCCACTCAAGGTGAGCATGACTAGGGATAGCCAAAACGAACGCGAAAGACCAAAGATAATTGTCACTACACCAAAGCCAACGACAGACCATAACAAAGCCGGGCCAGCTTTACGTAGAGGTGGGAGATAGGCTAAGGTGATTGCCATAATAAAAGCGCCGATGGAAGGCGCTGCTTGTAGGTAGCCTAATTCCACAGGCCCCACTTTCAAGATATCTTTGGCAAAGACTGGTAGCAGTGCAACCGCACCACCTAACAAAACGGCAAACATATCTAGGGTAATTGCTGCCAAAATTAACTGATTATCCCAGATGAATTTAGCACCGGCTGCTAGTGCTTGTAAGGATATGGGTTCTGTGACACGCTCAACTTTTTTCTCTTTGATGACTGCGATAAATATAAAACAGATCAAGGAAGCGATCGCAGCTAATACATACACCCCTGTCGCGTTTCCCAACACAGCAATACCCAAGCCACCCAAGGCGGGGCCAGCCACAGATGCTAATTGAAAGCTGCTACTATTCCAAGTTGCCGCGTTAGTAAAGGCACTCACGGGTATTAACTGCCACATAATCGCATCACTGGCAGGTTTGAGAAATGCCCTACCAATACCAATTAAGGCCAAGCAGCTATAAATTAAAAATAATGACCCTCTGGTATAGGAAAGTACAGCTAAAGCCAGGGAACAGAGAGTTAAGAGCATCACTGACAATAATATAGTCAGTTTGCGGGAGCGGCGATCGGCTACATCCCCAGCAATGAGGGTGAGGGCGATCATCGGGACGACTTGGGCTAACCCTACACCACCCAACACCAAAGCTGAGTTAGTGCGTTCATAAAGTTCCCAACCAATGGCTACAGTCTGCATTTGTGAACCTACAGACAGCAGTAAACGCCCTAAAGTGAATAGGCGATAATCTCGAAACCTTAAAGCGGCGAAGGGGTCATGTTGGGTAGCCTTAGCGCTTTGGTGGTTGTGATTCTTTTTGTTCAAAGACATTTTTTAGTAAAGCCAATCCTTTTTCAACGTGGGATATTTCCTCGGCTGTCAAACCTTCCAAAAGGTCAGCAATTTGCGTGCGTGTTTGGTCTAAGGATTGTTGCAGCACAGATTTTCCCTCTTCTGTGAGCGTTAACACGATGCGTCTGCGCTCTTGTGGATGGTGAATACGTTGTACTAAGTCCCTTTGCACTAGCCGTTCGACGGTGGCGGATGCGGTGGCTGAGGTGACACCTAAATGGTCGGCTAGGTCAGATAATGAAGCGCCGGGCTTACGATTGAGAAATGCTAGCGATCGCAATTGTGGTATCGATAAAAAAGCGGCTTTGTGCGCTCGCATCTCGGCTCGAATAAACCGCATCACTAACGGTACAGTTTCCATGACTTTAGCGGCACATTCTGCGGAAGTTGCACCATCTTGAGAGGGTTTATCGAGCTTCATGAGTATCGTGATTCTCCTAATTACATGGCTACCCGTGGATAAAGTTTGCCACAGATCAGCGTTAAAACTATTAATGTTACTAAGAGAATTGTACAATCCAGACCAAAGCCATACACACTCGAACCATGCAGTAACATTGTGCCGCGTAAAGCATCAACCTGATAGGTTAAGGGATTGATATGAGAGAGAAATTTTAACCAGTCAGGCATCATCGATACTGGGTAAATGGCATTACTAGCGAAAAATAACGGCATAGTTAACAATTGCCCAATTCCCGTCATCCGCTCTCTAGTTTTGGCTAGACAGCCGATAATTAAGGAAAAAGTACAAAAGCAAGCCGCCCCCATAAAAACAAGTAATAACACTCCCAAAATCGCTAAAGGGTGAAAATTCAGTTGCACACCTAATAAAAATGTCAGTACATAAATCACAAACACCTGTGATAAACACCTCACCCCACAAGCAATAGACTTGCCCAAAACCATTGCTATACGCGGTGTGGGACTAGCCAGGAATTTATGCACAATTCCTAAATCTCGTTCCCAAATTAGCGCCATTCCTCCAGTAAAAATGGCTACATATAGAACGCTTTGCGCCAGAATCCCCGCCGACATAAATTCTAAATAGGCTAAATTACCTGTAGGAATTTCCCGAATGCGGGCGAAAACCTGTCCAAAAATCAACAACCATAATGAGGGTTGTACTGACCTAACTATTAAATCTGTGGGGTCGTGGCGTAGTTTACGCACTTCTAACTCAGCAATTATTAAAGATTTAGTAATTAACTCTTTAATTGCAGAGGTTAAATTGCGGCGGCGTTGTGGTTGCTCAACCCAACCTCTGAGCAGCGCGTCTGGTTCTGGCTGTGTCACGGTAGTTCACTCCTGATGTTAATTGATTACCTGTGTAGTGAATAAACACATCATCTAAGGTGGCGTTGGGCTTACCCAGGGAAGCTTTTAAGTCACTTGGCGTTCCGGTAGTAACAACAGTACCCTGCTGCATAATCGTTACCCGGTGACATAGACTATCGGCTTCTTCTAAAAAGTGAGTTGTTAAAAAGATAGTTGTGTCATGTTCCACACAGATTTGTTTGACAAGATTCCAGACTTGTGTACGTGCAATGGGATCTAGCCCTACAGTTGGCTCATCGAGAAATAAAATTTTGGGTTGATGTAAAATCGACTGGGCAATTTCTAGCTTGCGAATCATCCCGCCAGAGTATGTTCGTACTAAACGATGGGCGGCATCGTATAAACCCATGAACTCTAGAATCTCACGAATGCGGCGATCGCGTCCTCTGTAGGGAATCTCATATAGTTTGGCAAAAATTAACAAGTTTTCGTACCCTGTCAAGCTACCATCAGCCGAGAGAGCTTGAGGTACATAACCAAGCACCCTTCTCACTGCTGTTGCTTGACGAGTGACATCATATCCCGCCAAAATTGCTTTCCCCGCACTCACAGGGAGTAAGGTTGTCAGCATTTTAATTACGGTACTTTTACCCGCACCATTAGGCCCAAGCAGACCAAATACTTCACCCTGTTTGACAGAAATACTTAAATCATTTACCGCCGTTACCTTACCAAAACGGCGGGTAAGTCCCTGTGTTTCTAAAATCACGGGCTTAGGGTCGCTAGCAGGCGGTTCTGAATGCTCTGTTGTCCTTGTAAGTATAGCCACAAGTTAGACGCAATCCTTTATTTAGCTTATCTAAATATTAGCTTCGCAAGATAAGCCAGCTTAGTCAAGAGTTAAAGGAAAAAATATGACAAAATAACCCCCGCTTCTATTTACCAAAGGCGGGGGCTTATATTCAGGACTTACGCACCAAGGTTATCTGTTGAGACAGGGTGTAGGGGGGTAAGGGTGTAAGGGTGTAAGGGTTTTAAAGATTTACACCCCTATACCCCTATACCCCTACACCCTTGCCCAAACCCTTGATTTTTCGTTTTTCTGCGTAAGTCCTAATATTGTTAATACCAACTCAAAAAATTTTTGTAACACATCCCTTATCTGTGGGGACGCACAATCAAATGGGCGGTTAGAAACCGCATCTACACAAGCAAAACCCACCTACGCTGCGCGGGTTTTAAACATTTGATTTTGTCTGAGTCCGCGTAGGCGGTGAGACCAGTCCTGTAGGCGGGTTTCCCGCGCCCTCTTAACTGGCGTTCGCCGCAGGCGTTCTCGTCAGAGTACCCGGAGGGACTTGGCTTGTGTAGCCGCGAATTCCATGAGACTGTTGGCGAATTGATAGGGGGTCTAACCCCTCAGCCTCAATCCCTGTTGATTTATTTAATTTTATTTCGTTCCAACGCACTTAAGCTATTAGCCTACAATTGATTGCAGGGCGGAAAAGCAACGCTAAACCAAGGTTTTAGGGTAAGGGGTCTAACCCGTCATTAATTGACCAACAGTCTCATTATATTCGCCTTAAGACAAAACCCTATTCCTCATCCCAAGCTTCCACGGCGAGTAAGTCGCCAATGGGATCTTGCATAGTAAAACCAAAATCTAGTAGCTCCTGTTTCCAGTGCGGCCAGTCGTTCCCATAAAGCAGCGCAATTTTCCAAATGCTATCAGTCGGCTTGATGATATTCGATTCCACGAGTGATTGCACGTTACGCTGCAATTTCACCATTGGGTGAAGTACTTGCTGAGTCATAACCTCGATTCAATTGAAAATTTTATTGGGTAAATACTTAATCAAAACTGCTTTCCGTTTTGTAAGGGTCACCAATTCGTAGAGTTCTGTAATTGGCAAAGCTAGTCTTAACTTTCTTACTATACCATAACAAACTCTATAATGTTGTGGCAAACTTCGGCTTTGTACGGTAATTACGCCACTTTACCTAAATCTCTGCCTAAAGATATAGGCGGTGGCTGGGCGAAAAGTTAGCAGTCTTGAAAATGCAGAAACAGCATAAACAAGTCAGAACTGTGGGATGTTATTTTTCTATTAGCTAAAATCTGTGCGATCGCGAAAAGCTCAAGAATACTGGCTGACACAGGTTGTTTCCAGCATGACCTAAATAGTTTTTCGGTTGTTGGTTGCAAATTTTATATAGTATAACGCAAACATCCAATGGTAAATCATGTCATGTCCGCTTAAATACTTATCATATCTTGGGGGCTGGTAATTGGTAATTGGTAATTGGTAATGGTTTGACACTCCCCTGCCTAACCAAGTTTCGCTTTCGCTCACTTGCTTAAAAAGGCAGGGGATTCTTGGTTCAATGAGTCCACTTAGCGCCCGATTCCTTGCGGTATCTTGTGCCAGAGGTGGTTCTCTCCCCAAGCGTTAACTTTTGGTCTGCCCGACCATAGTTGCACAGTGTGCAATATTTGTTTGGTAGAGACGCGATTAATCGCTTCTGTACAATGCTGTTCGTCTAGTACCTGTAAATCTTTTACCTACTTCCAGGTGATACTAGAACTACGAAGTAGAACCAGCAAGATTCATTTGTCAAGGTTCAGCTTCTGCGTATTAGGCAGCAATAGGGTTTTTTCAGTGGTTGATTACCCTTCCACAACCATATTCTACCAAAAGCCGTCCTATAAGGACGGGGTTTTCAACCCAAATTTTCGATAAAGCAATTACCCTCCGGGTACTCTGACGAGAACGCCTGCGGCGAACGCCAGTTAAGAGGGCGCGGGAAACCCTCCTACAGGACTGGACTCACCTATTCGCTATTACCTATTACCGACCCTAGCAACCATATCGTAAGTAATTAGCCGGACTTTATATCAGTTGCCGGAAAAATTTAATAAAGCTTTAATCTTTCACTAGAGATTAAGCAGATATGACAGAATGTTTATCTTTCAGACAGCAAAAGTTAAATCAAATACTACAAGTCAAGATATACTTACGCAAATACTTAGGCAATAGTTGCTAGCTCTGATTTATACCTAGTACTTACGCATAAAAATGAAAAATCAAGGGTTTGGGCAAGGGTGTAGGGGTATAGGGGTATAGGGGTGTAAATCTTTAAAACCCTTACACCCTTACACCCTTACCCCCCTACACCCTGTCTCAACAGATAACCTTGGTGCGTAAGTCCTGATACCAATTAAGTATAACGGCGTAAATAACTCCAGGTTCAGGTTTGTAGTAAGGACTTCAGTCCTTTTTTGAGGACTAAAGTCCTCTCTGCGAGACGCTACGCGAACACTACAAACTTCATCATATTTTTTACATTAGTTAGGATAGTTTGCTTTATCCCTACCAACTTAGTAGCAGCGAATTATTTTAGCCACGAAGGTCAGCAGTTAACATAACTTCATGTTCAACCGAGTTCTAGGATAAAAAATTTTAGTTGAGATGTTAGTTTGTGTGAAGTAATGGGTAATCTCTTATTTAGGAGATTGCTGTAGCTAAGTATTTACCACAATTTAGATTTAAATATGGCTAGTTCAGGTGAAGACTATTTAGTTGTCCGTCAAAGACAGATTGAACGAAAAAAAAGAATATTAACAATAGTTTCTGTTGTATCTTTCTTTGGCTCAACAGTGTTTGGAGTTGTGCAATTAGTTCAACGATCTACTCACAGTCCGCCGCCAGTAACTGCAACTAAATCTCCTGAGTCTTTGTTACAAGAACAAGCCAAGGGTTACGAATTAGTTTTACAGCGAGAACCAAATAACCAAGTGGCGTTAGAGAAATTGTCTTTGTTGCGCGTGCAGATGCAAGATTTTAAGGGCGCTGCTGAAATTTTAGAAAAGCTGGTAAAGCAGTATCCTGATAAACAGGAGTATAAGGTTGTTTTGGAGGATATGAAGAAGCGGCAAGGAAAAAGCGATCGCTCTAATTAAAACATAGGCTGAGGTATTTTATTTCTCTTATTTTGTATTTTTAATTTATTTATCAGGTAAAAATCAAGTGGAAAAATACACAAACATAATTTTAGGTGCAGGAGTTACCGGACTAGCTGCGGGGTTATCTTCTAAATGTCCTGTATTTGAAGCACTTCACCATCCCGGAGGTATCTGTGGTTCTTATTACATGAAACCACTAGATAGTAACCGACTGACTAATTCCCCAACAGATGGAGAAGCTTACCGATTTGAATATGGTGGTGGACATTGGATTTTTGGTGGAGATCCAGTGGTATTAAAATTTATGCGATCGCTAACTCCTTTCAAGTCATATCAACGCAGTTCTGCTGTCTATTTTCCAACACAAGAACTATATGTTCCTTACCCAATACAGAACCATCTTAGTTATTTAGGTAAAGATTTAGCAGCTAAAGTTATCTCTGAAATTACTTCTAGTGCGGCAAATTATCCTCGTACTCTAGAAGATTGGATATATCAAAATTTTGGCAAAACATTAACAGATTTATTTTTTGCACCATTTCACGAACTATATACAGCAGGACTTTGGAGAGCTATTATTCCCCAAGATGCTTATAAATCACCTGTAAATTTATTAACTGTAATTCAAGGTGCTTTTGATAATACTCATCCTGTAGGCTATAACACTACTTATATTTATCCTACTGAAGGGTTAAATACTTTAGTGCAGAAAATGTCTGCTTTATCTGATGTAAGATATGGCAAGAAAGTTAAATATATTGAGCCAAAAAGCAAAGAAGTTTGGTTTGAAGATAATACTGTTGTCCAATACGAAAATCTGATATCTACCTTACCGCTTAATAAGATGGTAGAAATCACAGGTATGCAAACGGAAGCCGAGCCAGATCCTTATACATCAGTACTCGTTTTGAATATTGGAGCTACAAAAGGTTATAAGTGTCCTAATGAACACTGGCTTTATATACCCCATAGCAAATCAGGATTTCATCGTGTAGGTTTTTATAGCAACGTAGATTCATCTTTTTTACCCATTTCTTCCAGAGAAGATAATAACCGTGTAAGTATTTACGTAGAAAAAGCTTACCGTGATGGTGCTAAACCTTCTGAAGAAGAAATTAAAAATTACTGCCAAGAAGTTGTTGAAGAATTAAAAGCTTGGGGTTTTATTCAAGAAGCAGAAGTAGTAGATCCTACTTGGGTTGACGTAGCTTACACTTGGTCTTGGTCTGGTTCGCAATGGAAGCAGCAAGCACTACAGTTGTTAGAAAAGCATGATATTTACCAAATAGGTCGATACGGGCGTTGGATATTTCAAGGAATTGCAGACTCTATCAAAGATGGTTTTTTTGTTGGTGCTAGTTTCAGCCATCGCTGAAGTAAGTTTTATTCCAAATTAATCATAAGTAGAAATATATTAACGACACAAATACAAGAAGATGTAGATAATAATCACAAATATCCTACTGTGGAGATAGAGCATTAAGAATAAGTTCAACTTAGATGATATTAAATATCAACAATATTATTAGATGGAAAATTAGAATTTTTTATGTTAAAGATTAATGATGATGCTATACCCTTAATAGAGCCTATTCCACAGGAAGTTAACAGACCGTTTTGGTCTGTTATGATTCCTGCCTATAACTGTGCTAATTATCTCGTAGAAACGCTCAACAGCGTTTTAGCACAAGATCCAGGTGCAGAAAATATGCAAATTGAGGTGATAGATGATTACTCTACTAAAGATGACCCACAAGCAGTAGTTAGAGAACTTGGTCAAGGAAGAGTTACTTACTATCGTCACCCAGAAAACCGAGGCGCAATATCTACTTTCAACACTTGTATTCAAAGAGCTAAAGGTAAGTGGGTACATATATTACATGGTGATGATTTAGTTGTACCAGGGTTTTATAGTCGCTTACGTCAATCTATAGAACAACAGCTAACAATTGGTGCTGCTTTTTGCCGTTCTATTTATATAGATGATGATGGTAAAAGACAATCCTTGTCATCGCTACAAAGTCAAACAGCTGGTATTCTTTCTAATTGGGTAGAACGTATTGGCGTACAGCAACAGATTGAAACACCTGCGATTGTAGTTAGACGCAGTGTTTATGAACATTTAGGGGGATTTCATTTAGAATTATTTCATGCTGCTGACTGGGAAATGTGGAAGCGTATAGCAGTATATTATCCAGTTTGGTATGAGCCGCAACCTCTAGCCTATTATCGTATACATGCAGGCTCACACACATCTCAACTAATCAGAACTGGCGCTAATATTGCTAATATTCGTTTAGCAATTGAAGTTTCTCAAGCTTACTTACCTAGTGACATATCTTCTGAAATATCTGCTAAAGCTAGAGAAAATTATGCTTTTGCTGCTTTGAATATAGCAAAAAAAATGTTGGCAGTTGGGGATTTTGATGCAGCGATCGCTCAAAGTTGGGAATGTATACAATGTAGTAATTCTTCTCAAGTAATTGAATCTCTAGCATCTTTAATAAATTTAGTAGATGCAGAGCATTACTTAGAGAAAATGACTGAATATGTTGACCAACATGGTGGTAATGACATAGGAAAAGCTGGGCTAGCTAGTTTGTCTATAATTTTAAAAGAAACGCCTGTCAAATCAGTAAAAAAATCACCAGTTATTATTGTTGATGCTATCTTTTTTCAACTTTTTAAAACTGGTATAGCTCGCGTGTGGGAATCACTACTAACCACTTGGGTAGAAAGTGGTTTTGCTCAAAATATCATTGTTCTTAGTCGTGCTGCTACTGCACCAACAATTCCTGGGATTGAATATAGAAATATTCCAGCTTATGACTACGAGAACACTGATGCTGATAAACAAATGCTCCAACAAATCTGTGATGCTGAAGGAGCAGATTTATTTATCTCCTCTTACTACACCACACCTATAACAACACCTTCTGTATTCATGGCTTATGACATGATTCCAGAGGTTATGGGGTGGGATATGAATAATCCCATGTGGAGAGAAAAGCATCAAGCTATTCAGCAAGCGTCCGCATATGTAACAATTTCTGAACATACAGCGCGTGACCTTATAAGGTGTTTTCCTGATATATCAAATGAAGCTGTTACTGTAGCTCATTGTGGTGTTCCAGCTACTTTTACACCTGCCAAATCTGAAGCAATTAACAGTTTTAAGACTAAATACGGTATTAGCAAGCCTTATTTTCTTTTAGTTGGTACAGGTAGCGGTTATAAAAATGGTATTTTGTTCTTCCGGGCTTTTGCAAAACTTACTAGTAGTTACGGCTTTGATATAGTTTGTACGGGAGTAGGTAACGCTTTAACACCTGAATTTAGATCCTGTACATCTGGTAGTGTTGTTCATACTTTACAACTCAGTGATGAGGAATTAGCAGTAGCTTATTCTGGTGCAGTTGCGTTAGTTTATCCTTCCAAATATGAAGGTTTTGGAATGCCTGTAGCTGAAGCAATGGCTTGTGGTTGTCCTGTGATTACTTGTCCTAATGCTTCAATTCCAGAGGTGGCGGGAGAAGCTGCAATATATATAAATGATGATGATGTAGATGGACTAGCAAATGCGCTATGTGAAGTACAAAAACCTGCTGTGCGCCAATCATTAATTACTGCGGGTTTAGCGCAAGCACAAAAGTTTTCTTGGACTAAAATGGCAGATATTGTTAGTTCTGTTTTGATTGATGCTACTCTTTTATCAATAAATCTAAGAGAGATTAATTTAATTATCTTTCCTGATTGGTCAGCGTCGGAAGAGTCAGTCAGTTTAGAACTAGCACAGGTAATTAGAACCCTAGCCACTCATACTGATAGTTATAAGACTACTTTACTAGTTGATACTACTGGTATTTCTGGTGAAGATGCAGAATTATTTCTATCTAGCGTGACAATGAATCTTCTTATGGAAGAAGATTTAGATTTAACTGATGGGTTGGAAATTTCTTTGGTAATAGATTTGGCTGAGATTCAGTGGAAGGTTTTATTACCTCGTGTTCACGGCAGAATTATTTTAGAGAATGAAAATCAACAAGCACTCATACAAGCAAAAGCCGATACTCTGGCATCATATCAATTAACCAGCTTTAGTCAAGAACAAGATAAAGAGTTTTTTTTTGCTTGAGTAACAGATTATTCAGCCAAGGGCGATGGCAAGATGCGATCGCCTCATATCAAAAATTGATAGAATTACAACAAGACAGTGCCGATATTTACTGGAACTTAAGTCAGTGCTATAGAAATTTAAACTTACAAGATGACTATTTCCAGACTCTTAAACAAGGCATTGAACATTACCCTAAAGATGGTAGACTGCATTTTACCTTGATTATTGATTTGCGGCGTAATGGGCGTACTGAAGAAGCAATTGAGTACGCGGACAAGGCTTGTCAATGTCTACCTGATGATTACACTTTTCAACTTCTCAAACATTTAACTGTTCCCTCTGTTTACAATAACCCAGAGGAAATAGCATTTTATCGTCAGCGCTACACTCAAGGTTTGCAAACTTTAATTGCAGAAACTTCTCTTAACACTGTTGAAGAAAAACAGAGTGCTTTAGCTGGTATTAATCGGCTGACTAATTTTTATCTATCTTATCAGGCACAGAATGATATAGATTTGCAACGCCAATACGGAAATTTAGTACATCAAATCATGGCGGCTAACTTTCCCCAATGGGTTGTTCCTGTATCTATGCCTAAATTACAACCTAACCAAAAAATTCGTGTTGGTTATGTTTCCCATTATCTGCATTCTTACAGTGGTACACTATGGTTAACTGGCTGGTTAAAATACTGCGATCGCCAAAATTTTGAAATCTACTGTTATTACACGGGTAACGACCCAGATGCTGTTACCGAAAAATTTCAGGAATATAGTGATGTTTTCCATCATATTCCTTACAATTTACCTGCTGTTTGTGAACAAATAATAGCTGATAAATTACACATTTTAGTGTATCCCGAAATCGGCATGAACCCGCAAACTATGTGCATGGCTGCTTTACGACTTGCACCAGTGCAATGTGTTGCTTGGGGACATCCAGTAACAACTGGTTTACCAACAATTGATTACTTTTTATCTAGCGAATTAATGGAAGCAGAAAATGCTCAAGAACATTATTCGGAAAAATTAATTCTTTTACCAAATATTGGTGTTTCTTACCCGAAACCGTATATTCCTCCAGTGTGTAAAACTCGTGCTGATTTTGGCTTGTCTGATGATGATGTTCTCTATTTATGCTGTCAAGCACCGTTTAAATATTTACCACAATATGATTTTATTTTGGCGGAAATAGCCTATCGTGTACCGCAAGCTAAATTTATATTTCTGCGGGGTACTTTACTACAAGAACGCCTACAACGAGCTTTTGCTGCTTTAGGGCTAGAATATAGAGATTATTGTGTATTTTTAAATATCCCAGAACGACTTGATTATCTGATGATTAACTTATTGTCAGAGGTTTACTTAGATACATTTACTTGGTCTGGTGGTAATACTACCTTAGAAGCGATCGCTTGTAATCTGCCCATTGTTACCTGTCCTAGTGAATTTATGCGGGGTCGTCACTCTGATAGTTTTTTGAAAATGTTGGGGGTGACAGATACAATTGCTAAAAATGAAGCGGAATATATTGAAATCGCTGTTAGGTTAGGATTAGATCCCAATTGGCGGGGTGAGATTTCAGAGCGAATGAGTCAACTTCATGAGCGATTATTTGATGATCGGGTTTGTGTGGCGGGTTTGGAAGCTTTTTATCAACAGGTTGTGGGATTAAGTTCGTAGTAAGCACTTTAGTGCTTTTTTCAGGATGAGGACTGAAGTCCTCACTACGAGCGTTTGTAGTCATTAAGTTTGTAGTAAGCACTTTAGTGCTTTTTTCAGGATGATGAGGACTGAAGTCCTCACTACGAGCGTTTGTAGTCATTAAGTTTGTAGTAAGCACTTTAGTGCTTTTTTCAGGATGATGAGGACTGAAGTCCTCACTACGAGCGTTTTTTAAATATATGTATGAATATCGCAAACTTACGCTAAAACAAAAAGCTGAATTAGTTGAACAACGTTTGAGTCGTGGTTATCCTCCTCACGCGCCACCTCATCCTATACAAGATGCAAAATTTTATTTGTTAACTGCGGCTTGTTATGAACATAAGTCTTATATGCACTGTCAATCTCGTCGTCAGCAGTTGCTAAATATGATTTTTGATAAGTTTGGTGATGAGGATGATGGGGAAGAGAGTGCTAAAGCACTTACTACGAACATAATGATTAGTGCTTGGGTTGTTTTACCTAATCATTATCATTTATTGGTTCAGGTGGAAAATTTTGAGGTCTTGGGTGAGTTATTTCGTAAGATACATGGTTTTACTTCACGTCGATGGAATCTTGAAGATAATGTGACTAAGCGAAAAGTTTGGTATTCTTGGAGCGATCGCGCTATTCGCTCACAAAGACATTATTATACAACTCTTAACTATATTCACTACAACCCTGTCAAACATGGTTTAGTTACATCTCCTTATGACTGGGTTGAAAGTAGTGTTAACTGGTATTTACAAGTTTACGGGCGAGAATGGTTACGTGATTGTTGGGTTAAATATCCAGTCAAAGATTATGGCAAAGATTGGGATGATTTTTAAAGTTTGTAGTAAGGGCTGAAGCCCTTAGTTATCTATATTGGGAGGGCTGAAGCCCTCTCTACGAACCTTCTTAATGTTTGTAGTAAGGGCTTCAGCCCTTAGTTGTATATTGGGAGGGCTAAAGCCCTCACTACGAACTTTCCCTGCTATAGTTCAAGAATATACCCTGATAGTAAAATATTGCCGTGACTGCTATTACAATTAATTTGAATAATATCGTCAGGCTGAGTGATGACCAATTTTATCAGCTATGCCGAGATAATCCTGATATAAAATTTGAGCGCAATTCTAAGGGAGAATTGATAGTAATGCCACCTACAGGGGGAGAGACGGGAAAATTTAATGCTAAACTCACTACAAGATTTGTTGTGTGGAATGAACAAACACAACTAGGCGAGGTTTTCGATTCTTCTACTTGTTTTAGACTTCCCAATGGGCCAGACCGTTCTCCTGACGTTTCTTGGATAGAACTCAGCAGATGGAACTCTCTCTCACCAGAACAACGAGAAAAGTTTCCTCCTATCGCTCCCGATTTTGTGTTAGAACTCATGTCCCCATCTGATAATTTGAGTGAAGCACAAGCTAAAATGCAAGAATATATGGATGCGGGAGTAAAGCTAGCTTGGTTGATAGATAGAAAAACACGCCGTGTGGAAATTTATCGACAAGGGCAAGGAAAAGAAATATTGGTGTCTCCCGCAAGTTTATCAGGAGAAGATGTATTAATTGGTTTTACTTTAAATTTGCAGTTTATTTGGAGTTAGTTTGTAGTAAGGGCTTCAGCCCTTAGTTGTATATTGGGAGGGCTGAAGCCCTCACTACTAACTTAACTTTCTAGATATTTTTGCCACATTTGGGTGTAAGCATTCTCCATCTCACGGGTAAATTGCTTACCGTTCCATAGAGGTGATGTTTTTCTTGATTGTCTCAGCTTCCAAGCGATTTGTTGTCTTAAAGCTTCATCCTTACCCAAGCGTACACCCCACTCTACATATTCTTCATCAGTCCAGGCGATACCTTCTGTAATTCCAGCATTCATCATCATGGTATAGCTGTTGCGTGCGGCAAATTGTTCACCTACTTTTGTGACCATAGGAATACACATCCACAGGGTTTCTAACGTTGTAGTAGCGCCATTGTAGGGGTATGTATCTAAAACTATGTCGGCAATACCTAAATTAGCTCGGTGAACTGATTCTGACATAACAATCGGAAGAAAACGCAGCCTAGATGTATCTACGCCTTCTTCATCAGCTAACCCATCAAAGAATATTTTGATAGAATTTTCCTCAGAGATACCTTTAATTAGAAAGTAGCTATTAGGAACTTCTTTAATGATTTTCAATTGCAATCTTGTAATATCTGGATGTCGCTTAAAACCTCTTTGTCCACAAAGATACACAACTGCATCATTAGGGATATCTAATTCTTCACGAGTTATAGTAGGTACACTAACTTCAAAGCCATCTACAGCTACGTAGGTGTGAGGTAAACGCCAAATTTCTTCGCTGTAGTATTCCTGAGCTGATTCTGGTAAGACATAAGGGTCTGCAACAAAATAATCAACAGCCGGAATCCCGGAAGCATCCCAACCCAACCAAGTCACTTGAACTGGTGCTGGTTTCATTCCCATAACTTCACAACTAATATCAAGAGTAATGCTATCTAAATCTATTAGAACATCAATTTCATCTTGATAAATTTGTTCAGCCAGTTCGTTCGTATTTGTTGATTTATATGCTTTATCTACTTTACTTAGATACCATTCATGTAAAGGATCTAAATCTGGATTAGTATTAATAAAATAAGCATAAACTTCAAATTTATCCCTATCATGATACTCAAACAACCACCGTGCTAACCAACCCACAGAATGACTTTTAAGGCAATAAGATAAATATCCTAATTTAATTTTTTCGTTAGATGGTTTCCCTTTTTTCCTTTCTAAATGTCCATAAAAATATTTTTCCACTTTTTCTTTTGCATAATTGGCTATATTCGCTTGACAAACTTGCGACAATCCATTTTGAAGAGTTCTATTTTTTATAGGATTATCTTCAATGTAAGGGCTGAAAAAACTAGCATTAAATAGTCTTGTTGTTCTTACGTTATCAAGGTTTTTTGGTTGATTTTCTACCAGTGATAGTATCAAAGATTTTTGTTTGCTATTGATAGATAAAGATTCTTCCCAATGCCCGCCTGCACTCATTAATCCTCGTAGCACTTGACGATTTGCAAAGACTTTATCCGCAAATTCTTCGACTAAGGAATAGTATAGTTTGGCTGTTTCTATACCTTTAACAAATTGATTCGCGTTTTGATAAAAACTAGCTAATTGACCTATAACTTCTGTATTGTTGGGACTCAAAGTTAAATAACTTTCACATATTTGTGCTGCTATTGCTGGTAGCTGCTTTGAGTAGGCAATTTCTATCGCAGATGGCAGTAAAGTAGTTAATAAAACTGGGATATGATGATGACAATAAGGTAAACAAGCGTTTAATAATTCTAGGGTAGAAGGATGTGCAGGAGCATAATCTAACGTAGCTTTTAAAACCTGCATCAATAAATCTAATCTGACTTCTAGACCGGATTCACCTTTCAGAATATCGATTACTTTCAGTTCTTCTAATTCATTACCAGTATAATTTCCTAATTTAATAGACAGTAAAACAAGATGTAAGAGGTTATGAATATCTTGAGGAGCAATTTCCTTGATATTGCAGCGAATTTTTGCAGCAACAGAATATTCTTCTCGTTCTTCCTGGCGTTCAGCTTCCGTGTTTAAAATTGTAACTAATTCTTGATTCCAAGCATCAACTTGTTCTGGCTCTCCATCCATCATAGCCATAAACCAAGTTGTTTGAGCTTCTACTTCTTGTCCCTGTAATAGTAATATTAAGCCCAAACTCCAATAATATGATTTAACATCAGGCTCTATAGCAATTGCTTCTTCGTAAAGACTGGCTGCTTGAATGTAATTACCTGAAACGAAATATTTTTCTGCCAGTTGATGATGTTGAGTTGGAGTAGTTATTAAAACCATAGTAATTATGACCAACTTATGAGAAAGAAAAAGAATTAGTTAGTAAATTGCACAAATTGGGTAATGTTTTTTTGACATTACCCAAAACAAGAAATATGCAAAATTACTTGTAACAACGATTAGTTAATGGTTTTAACTTTCTTATCTAGCTAAAGACACAAAGTTAGTCGCGCAGGTTGTACCAAATGTGGTAAAGTCATCTACTGTTGTGCTAGGGCCAGCTGTTTCACAAGCTATTGCTAATGTTAAAGCTTCTGAAGTTGCACTATTTCCTTGGGTTGTACCTACTAAACCGTAGTATGATTTAAGGGCTGTTTTATAAGCTACACCTTTAAACTGAGCAGCAGCTGTTCCACCACCAGCAATAGAATAGTTATAGTTCTCAGACTGAGTTCTGATACCTACTTGCAACTCGTCAAGGTTAGTAGCAAACTTTTGGTATTCCAAGTAGTAGGCTTGCTGAGAACGGTTAACAGTACCTACGTAGTTTCTTGCTTCTGACTGTTTTGCCTTGTTTACCTGACCTAGTAGCGAAGGTAACGCGATCGCAGCAAGTACACCGATGATGATTACAACTACTAGCAGTTCAATTAAGGTAAAACCTTCATCTTTTTTGTTCTTACGGTTGTTGAGGTGGCTGAGGAATTTAGCTTGTAATTCTGGCTTGAGCATTGATTTCTCCTGAAGTTTGGGGTAAGTAGTAGGCGATCGCTTTTCTCTACAAACAACTTACCCACTTACAATCGTGATCTATCACTCCAGGTAAAAAAATTTCTTGCTGAAATACGATTTGCGTATATTCACTAATAAAAAATCTCTAGGAGATGAATATCTCCTGATTTTTACTTAATGCCCTAATCAAGTGCGATCGCTACAGTATATTGCGGAAACTAAAGCTGTGGGTTACTGTCCTAATGTCTGATATATGAAAAGCTTGAGATGTAGAAATGAGAAACAAGCTGGCTTTATTTTCCCTCAGTTTAGGCATCACCTTTTTTAACCCCGCACAAATTGCTGTGAGTCAGGTATCACCCACAGCACCACCTTTAAAACTTGTTGATATTGGTACTAACTGCACACCAGCGCGTACTTGCTTGGGTTGGGACGAACAACTATTTATAGGTCATGGCAAACTGAAAAGCGATCGCGCCGGTCTGTTACGCTCAATAGATAATAGTTTACGTTACCTAGAAACCCCAAAAGCAGCAGCCGCTTACAACAATTACCCCATCAAAGGAATTACCCTCGATAGAGTGCGGCGGAGTTTGCGGCGTTTTCGTCAGTTGGTAGCTACAGCAAAATCACCAGCACAGTTACAAGCTGCGGTGCGGCGAGAGTTTGCTTTTTACAAGTCAGTTGGTGATGATGGACAAGGTAGAGTCAAGTTTACCGCCTACTATGCACCGATTTACTCAGCCAGTCGTGTACGCACTGCACAATATAAATATCCCATTTATCGACTTCCCCCAGATTTTGACCAATGGAGTAAACCCCACCCCAAGCGAGTTGATTTAGAAGGGGTAGATGGTTTATTGGGAAACAAAAGCCGACTAAGCGGTTTGGAGATGTTTTGGTTACGCGATCGCTTTCAAGCCTACATGATCCATATCCAAGGTTCTGCTAAACTCAAATTAACAGATGGCACTCAAACCAGCGTCGGTTTTGCAGCTGGAACAGACTACCCTTGGACAGCTGTAGGGCGACTGCTATTTCAAGATGGCAAACTAACCAAAGAAGAATTAAATATGCCTGGGATTATTCGCTATTTTCGCAAAAATCCCCAGTCTATGAATAATTATCTCCCACGCTGGGAACGATTTATATTCTTCCAAGAAACCAAAGGCGAACCAGCCACAGGCAGTATCAGCGTACCACTCGTACCAGAACGTTCCATTGCCACCGATAAATCTCTCATGCCACCAGGCGCATTAGCTGTAATTAACGCTACATTCCCCTATCCAGGGCGACGTAACCAACTGATTCAGCGCCACGTCAGCCGTTTTGTCCTCGACCAAGATACAGGTAGCGCCATCAAAGGCCCCGGCAGAGTCGATTATTTTCTCGGCTATGGCGACTTAGCAGGCGATCGCGCTGGTATTACTGTGACTGCTGGTTCTATATATTACCTGCTATTGAAAAAGTGAATTAGGGACTGGGGACTGGGGAAGGGGGAAGGGGGAAAGGGGAAAGGAAAAATACTGCTCACTCATCTCCCTCATCTCCCGCAAGGTGGTTTCATACAATCAGAGAAAAAAGACTAATGTGTTTCAAAGCCTCTCCCCCCGTGGGGGAGAGGTTTGGAGAGGGGTCAAAATCGCTGCGACAAAACGAGAAATCAAGACTTATAAATTTTTCTTTTTCTGTATGAAACCACCCTCCCTTTTCCCCTCCTGGGAGGGGTTAGGGGTGGGTTACTCCCTCATCTCCCTCATCTCCCTCATCTCCCCCACCTCCCCCAGCTACCTCGCCTGTTGTCGCATATATCGCCCATCCAACCCCTGCTTAATCCAACTGAGACATTCGTACTCAGATTTAAATAATTTAGGTGCAGCAATATTATTTAATAAATCCGGTGGGTAATGGTCGTAAAAGTATCTATCATTCTCGTGGAAGACAACAATTAAATTGTTGCGGTAAATGTAGCGTGATTGAAAGCAATCTTTCTGACTAGCAAAATCTGCGTTTTGGTCAATATGCTCTTTAGCTATTTCAATGATATTGCTAATGCTATTACCGTAGATTTTAGCTGGATTTTCGGCTTTGTGTAGTTTACTTTCTCGACCAATTTCTGACAAGAGTTTATAGGAATAGATTTCATACCTATCTGCTTTGCCAAAAACAAATGGAATGATGAGATATCCCTGATATGAAACCGAATTTTCATAAAGAAGACGACTCATCTGAACCTCCTTTGATATAACGGCTTAAACAAAAAGCGCCTCAACAAAAACGCAATAACAATTAACGCATTTCTGCTAATTAATGCTTGGCGTTGTTGATATCTTGTGGGCAATTTGGTCAAGAGGGGCATGACCCCTCATTTTGGGTAATGATGGCTTGTTAGGTCTTATCAGAAAAGAATTACAAAATTCATTATTACTCTTTTTTTAAGGACTCAAAACGGTATATGTGAGAAAAATTAAACAATTATTAGAACTTACGCAAGTGTCATAATTAAACTAACTGTAGGGTGCGTCAGACGCAATAATTTCGTACACATTCAAGGATTTTCTACATCTGACGCACCCTACCGTTTTGTGAGAAATGCGGGTAAAGTCCTTACTACGAACTGAGGGGAAATTGAGATGATTTTTTGCTACCAGAGGTTAAGTTGTTGGGGTGGATGTTGAAGTTGGTTCCAAGGTAGAGGGGGAACGGGTACGCCATTTTGTTCTAGTAGCTGTTGGAAGTAACGGGCATTGTCAGGCGATCGCTCTTCTGTAGGACAATGAACAAAGAAGTAAATTCTTGTCCCAACTTGTAACCATTGTTGAATTTGCTGCACCCACTCTTCCATAAACGGTTGATTTACCGCCAAATTGGGATGGGAAATAAACCTAATCAGGCTAAAACTTGTAGTAAGGCTGAACTGTACGGGTAATTTCGGTTTACGTCGTTCTGATTCTAACTGGGGGTCATCCTCTCCACTATAAATAGGGCGTGAATCTAGTAATACCCTTCCCACGCCCAAAGTTTCTAAAAGCTGTGTTAAATTACTCTTATAAGGTTCTTGATACCAGTCAGGATGTCTGACTTCCAGTGCTAATGGTGCTGTTGTGCGCGGCCAAGCTGCTAAAAAACTAGTCAAATCATCTATTAATGTAGGTGCATAACTCGGTGGTAGCTGGGCAAATATAGGGCCGAGGCGTTTACCCAAAGGACGCATCCCTTCTAGAAAAGTTAAAGCGGCGGGAATATAGGGTTTTAATAAACCTTGATGAGTAATATCTCGTGGTAATTTCAAACAAAACTCAAAACCCGGTGGTGTTTCCTTCGCCCAACGGCTGACAGTTTCTAGGTTTGGTATTGCATAGAAAGTAGTATTACCCTCTACCGTAGTGAAGCGACGACTGTAAAGGTGGAGAAATTCCGAAGCACGACTCCCTTGGGGATAAAATTCACCTACCCAGCCCTTGTAAGCCCAAACAGCACAACCGATCAAGAAATTCACAAGCTTTGATGGAAAAATCTACACTTTATATTAAAAGGGATTGGGCATTGGGGACAAATCAATTCAAAATTAAAGAATTTTCCTTTTATCTCCCCACTAATACTAGTTATAGAAATCCTATTTGAATTTTGAAAAAATATCACCACTTTGTAGGCCGATGCACTGCCCACCAAAACCATGATATGCCGATGCACTGCCCACCCTACGTACTATATATAAATCCTGTAGAGACGTTGCATGCAACGTCTCTACATTGCATACAACGTCTCTACAACCCGTAACCTCTCATCTGTAACCTATAACCTGTTACCTATAACCTATCTCAATTCTCATCCCGCCCATGAACTTCAGCCGGTGGGCTGGTTGCTTCCACAGCCGTGAATGGTTCTAAAATTTTATAGGTATGACTTGCACCTTTGGGTACAGTCCAAGAACTTCCCGGTTCTAGAAGGATCATTTGTCCTTCGATGTGTAACTCGGCGCGACCATTAATTACATAACCAACAGTTTCGTATTCGCGACTAGTTGGTTGTTTATCTTCACCCGGTTGTTCATCTTCCCAAAGGCGCATGGAAAGAGATTTACCCGATGCTAGATATTTCTGACCGAGTTTTCCTTTAGGGGAATGGTGAGAGTCGATTTTTTTAACGCTGGTATCACTCATATTTAGTTACCTTGCGGTTTCAATACAACTTTGATGCAGTTATCTTTCTTGTGTTTGAAAATTTCGTAACCGTGGGCTGCTTGTTCTAACGGTAGGGTGTGGGTGATGACGAATGATGGGTCAATCTCACCGTTTTGAATACGTTCTAATAAGGGTCTTAAGTATCTATGAACGTGGGTTTGTCCCATTTTCCAAGTTAAACCCTTATTCATAGCCGCACCCATCGGAATCTTATCGAGGAAGCCACCATATACACCAGCTATGGAAACATGACCACCTTTAGCAGCAGACACCAGCACTTGTCTTAATGCGGTTGGTCTGTCTGTTTCTAGTCTGACAGCTTGTTTTACTTTGTCGTAAAAAGCCATCGCATCTGTACCGTGGGCTTCCATTCCCACTGCATCAATACAAGCATCGGGGCCGCGTCCACCAGTCATCTCTTTCAGGGCTTCCCCAATATTTACTTCCTCATAATTGAGGACTTCCGCATGACATTGTTCCTTAGCCATCTGCAACCGTTCAGGAACACGGTCAAAAGCGATAACTCTTTCCGCACCCAACATATAGGCACTTTTAATCGCAAATTGTCCCACTGGGCCGCAACCCCACACAGCCACAATATCGCCGGGTTTGATGTTGCAGTTTTCCGCCGCCATGTAGCCAGTCGGGAAGATGTCAGTTAAAAATAATACTTTTTCATCTGGTAGATTATCGGGGATTTTCAGCAAGCCCACATCGGCAAAAGGCACACGGGCGTATTCTGCTTGACCGCCAGCGTAACCGCCGAAGAGGTGAGAGTAGCCAAATAGACCTGCTGGAGAGTGACCCATTTGCAGTTCTACCATCCAGGCGTTAGGGTTAGAATTATCACACAAAGACCATAAGTCCCGTTGGCAGAAGAAGCAGGAACCGCATGAGATAGTGAAGGGAACAACCACGCGATCGCCTACTTTCACATTTTTCACAGCACTGCCTAATTCTACCACTTCCCCCATGAACTCATGACCAAGGATATCGCCACTTTGCATGGAAGGAATATAGCCATCATATATATGTAAATCTGACCCACAAATAGCTGTTGAAGTAATTTTAATAATTGCATCACGCGGGTTCAGAATTTTTGGGTCAGGTACAGTTTCTACCCTAACATCATTTGCTCCATGCCAGCAAACTGCTTTCATAATTATTAGTCCTTAGTCATTTGTCATTGGTCATTAGTCATTAGTTATTAAGAGGCGCAATTATCGCGCCTCTATTGCTAATTCTCTTAGTGGCAAAATCTAGTGATTTATGAGTAACATACTCAAACTAGATATTAGTTATTAACTGCGGCTTCTAGCTTCTCTTACACGCTCAGGCTGTTGATAATAGCCACCTTCATTTTGAGTATTTGAGTTAATGGTTTCGCCAACTTTTCTTTGTACGTTTTTACCGAACTCTTTAGTAGCTCTGGGTGTCTGTTCGTCTAAGTTTAGCTTTTCTCGCACATTATCAGCAGCACCTTTAAGGCGGTTTTGAGCATTTCTTACTTGATTATCGTTGCCGATGCCTTCATTATCAGGAGTACCTTTGTAGTAAATACCTTCTGGAGTTTTGACGGTATCAGCTTGAGCAATCATAGCAGTGCCGTAGGTGAAAGATTGACCTACAAAAAAGGTTGCTGCTACTAAGAAAACAACCAAAATTTGACGAAGCAGAATATTTTGTACCCAGGAAATTACTCGATTCATAAAAATCCTCAATTAAATGAGACGATGTGTATATTTTTGCTTGAATAAATGCGCTTTAGCATCTATCTATAGCAGGGGACAGGTGACAGGTAACAGGGAATAGGGTTGAAAAACTTTTAAAGTAAAGGTTTAAGCATTAGCTAATGTCATCATCTATCAGCCAACTGCGATAAAACCATATTTAAAAATCGCTAATTAGTAGTAGTTTTTGATGGTATATTACTAATTACCTAGTTAGAAAATAGCGCTGAGAATCTAGTAGCGTGGCAATAGATTTAGAAAAATTTGAACGCAGATAAACGAGGCAGTGCGTTGGGCGGCTTTGCCGACTTAAAGCAACTGCCGTGCAGATAAACGCAGATGATTAAGCAGGACTTACGCAAGTGTCACAATTGGTAGTTGGTGCGTGACGCTACAAGTCTCATTAATACGTTCAAATATTATCGCCAGTCACACACCCTACAGAAAAAATATGCCAGTTGCGTAAGTGCTATTAAGATGAGTCATTTTTCGCTAATGCACTATTTTAACGTGAGTTCGATGAACCTCTCCCTCCCAACCTCCCTCTCCTTTTAGGAGAGGGAGGAGAAACGAAAAAATCACCCTCTTACTCCCCTCTCCTCAAAGGAGAGGGGTTGGGGGAGAGGTCAAAACAACGCTTGTCGAACTCACGTTATTTTAGTTTTGCCACGCCACTAGTACCTAGTCCTTATCCTCACGGTTTGAGTACAACTTTCACACAGTTATCTTGCTTCTGTTGAAAAATGTGATAACCTTGGGGTGCTTGTTCTAGAGGTAATTGATGGGTCACTATAAACGATGGGTCAAGTTTGCCTTCTAGGATGAGTTGCAGTAACAAATTCATGTATTTCTGACCGTGCATTTGTCCCATCCTGAAGGTTAAACCTTTATTAAAGGCTGCACCCAAGGGTATTTTGTCTACAAACCCACCATAGACACCCATAATTGAAAGTGTTCCACCTTTACGACAAGCCACCATCATCTCCCGCAATACGTGGGGACGGTCGGTTTCTAACCTCAGCTTTTGCTTGGTTTGGTCGTAAAAGTCTTCTATACCCACACCATGTGCTTCCAAACCCACAGCATCAATACAAGCATCAGGGCCGCGTCCGCCAGTCATTTCTTTTAACGCTTCGCCTGCATTCACTTCTTCGTAATTGATAACTTCGGCTTTGGCGTACTTTCTCGCCATCTCTAAACGTTCGGGAAAACGGTCTATAGCGATGACTTTTTCTGCACCCATCATATAAGCACTAATCATGGCAAACTGTCCCACAGCGCCGCAACCCCATACAGCCACAGTATCACCTGGCTGAATGTCGCACATTTCAGCACCCATATATCCGGTAGGGATAGCATCGGAGATGAATAGCAGCTTCTCATCGGGGATATCTGCTGGAACTTTCACCACACCCACATCAGCAAAGGGAACGCGGATATATTCAGCTTGTGCGCCAGCGTAACCACCTAATAGATGAGAGTAGCCATAAATGGCTGAGGTGATATTACCATAGAGTTTTTCTTCTAAATAGGTGTTGGGGTTAGAGTTGTCGCACAATGACCACAGATCACGCTGACAATAGCTGCATCTACCACAGCCAATTGTAGAAGGAACAACGACGCGATCGCCTATTTTTAAATTATCGACCCCGCGTCCAACTTCGACCACTTCCCCCATAAATTCGTGACCGATTATATCACCTTTCTGCACAGTGGGAATATAGCCGCCGTAAATATGTAAATCAGAACCACAAATTGCTGTGGAAGTAATTTTAATAATCGCATCACGCGGATTAAGAATTGTCGGGTCTGGAACCGACTCCACCCGCACCTCATTAGCACTTTGCCAGCAGACAGCTTTCATAATTATTTAGTCCATAGTCAATAGTCAATAGTCCATAGGAAGGGGGAAGGGGAAGGGGAAGGGGAAAGGGGAAAGGGGAAAGGGAAAGTTAATAATTTCTTCCTCATCTCCCCCCACTCCCTCATCTCCCTCATCTCCCCCCACTCCCTCATCTCCCTCATCTCCTCCCCACTCCCTCATCTCCCTCATCTCCCCCCACTCCCTCATCTCCCTCATCTCCCTATCTCCTCCCCGAAGGCTGTCCCTCGGTCGTAGCAATTTCCCCTGCTTCCATCAGCATTTTGAAGCGGCGTAGTTCATCACCTATTTGCTGTTCTGGTTCTTCGCCGAAGAGTTTGGCTATAGCAGCAGTTAAGCCACCGCCTGGGAGATTGTATTCTAAAACTACCTTCACTTCCGTACCGCGATCGCCTGGGGCTTTTTGAAAGCGGACAAAGCCGGAGTTCTCCACATCTGCACCTTCTACAGAAACCCAAGAAATAAACTCATTTTCTCGGTCTTCCAAAATCTCAGCATCCCACTCTACGTTATTACCTAAAGGTGCATTAGCTATCCAATGAGAACGTTTTTGGTCATACACCTTCACAGACTTGAGATGCTTCATAAAGGTCGGCAAATTCTCAAAGTTGTGCCAATAACGGTAGAGTTCATCGGCTGGCTTATTAATTGTCACCGTCTTTTCAACTTTGAGGGGTTTATTCATCCCTATTGCATCTTGCGCTTGCTGAATTGTGCTTTGTTTAGTTGCACCTTGGTAAATCAAACCGCCACCAGCCAAAGCCGTCAGCACACCCCGCAAAGAGGCTTGTCTTAAACCCAGCAACACCATCGCCCCACCGCCAATAAGCGAAGCCCAACGTTCAGTTTCACTAGCTTGGCTATTTCCCTGTTTATCTCCCGATGTCAAAGTCACTCTCTTTACCTCCTAATAAATGTGGGAAGTAGGGAGCTTGACTAAATAGTAAAGTCCCTATTCAAACTTACTCATAGTTCATCAATGTCAGAAAGTTTTGTTTTCTAGAACCTGTTGATTTTTTGGCAGAGTAATCTTATACTTACTAAAATAATGTTGGCTTAACCTTAACTCAACGTCTGTGGACAAGCAGTAGTTGTCTACCTTGGTTGTTCGCGCTAGCGTCGCGGAGCGAAGCAAGAAGAAAACACTAAACTCATCAACTTTTTTTGAATAAGTTTAGATAAGTTTTTCGGAGCAGTAGAAAGGAATAATTTCAAAATTCAAGAAATACTCCCTCATCTCCCTGTTCCCCTCTTGGGAGGGGTTAGGGGTGGTTTCTCCCCCATATCTTCTACATAGATACAGCCGACCCTGTTGTGGGCTGAGGAGACTGGACTGTAGCACTTGTGCGTGTGCGGTATAGTGCTATTAATCGCTGCTCGTATTTGACCAAATCTTTGTAAATCTCTTTGAAAATAGCCGTTGCTACGGGGTCAGTGTACATGGCGCAGAGATTACCAATATCACCAATACCTGTTTGTAAGTCTCCCAAGGCGCTGCGTATTTGGAATATATCATCGCTACCAGTCATAGCGGTTTTGACTTTGGCATATTGGTTAGCGATGTTTGCACCTAAAGAAGGTTTATCACCAAGTCTAGTGAGATAGCTTTCCAGATACTCGATATGACGCTGTTTATTAGTAATCATCTCTTGGAACAGCGCTTTTGCTTCTGTATCTGACTCTTTATCAAAATACTTCTGTAGCGCTTCTAGAGAGTAGCGTTCTCCACCCAAAGCAGTATTGACACCTCTGACAATATCACCTTTGGTAGAACCGCCCCAAGCATCAGCCAACTTCCACCATTCGGCGCTATTGTCTTGTTCATCTGGTAGTGCAACGTCTTTACCACCGTAACCCAGACGACTCAAAATAGCTGTGGTGAAAATGGCTAAATCTCCAGGTTCGCGGGATGTAATCAAGTTCCCATCAACTACCAGCGCCTCATCTAGATAATGTGCGCCAGCATTAATCATATCTTTGCTGATGGCAATAAAGCCAGTAGCACGTTTACCTTTGAGTAAGTCGCCTTCGATTAACACTTGTGGCCCGTGACATACAGCTGCTACTAATTTACCTTGCTGCATTGCTTCTTGGATGAAGCGGACTGTATTCACATTACGCCGCATCTTATCGGGAGCCATCCCCCCAGGGATAACAACGGCATCAAATTCAGAAGCGATCGCTTCAGTCGTAGTACCATCAGCTTGAACCGAAAGTCGGCCGCGTTTTCCCTTATATTTTTCGTTTATCCGCGAACCGAGAACAACCACCTCAAACCCTGCTTGTTTTAAACCGTTGCAAGGAACGGTAAACTCTGCATCCTCTACTGCTTGTTCAATTAGAATAGCTACTTTTTTCTTGCTTGAATGATTATGATTTATAGTCATATTTTCCCTGTTTAATGGTTGATGCTTCTGAATATGAAAACTTGTAATTATGCTGAAATTTCGCTACTAGGCTATGTCCCAAACATTTCCTCATAATCATGGGAAAAATGTTGGTGCAGTTTAGCAAATGCTTCTGGTTTAATTGCATTTTGTAACACTGCAAAAACAGCACGCACATGAATTGCTGTGGTTGTCGGTTCTATACTTTCCTTCTGACTCACCCGCATGATAAAATCTTGTAGGTTAAAACTCTGATCTGGTTCGCCTTCTCTACCTTGTAAACACTTGCTCAGTTCTTGGGGCAGTTCACTAGCTAACTCTTGAGCTTCTTCACCAGAAATCCGTTCTTTAATAGTTTCTAAAGTGGCACAGGTAGCTCTTTGTGCCTCGTCACGGGAGTTTGATTGAGCGAGGCTTTGGACATGGGTGATAAATTCGTCGTATTGCACTTTCTACCTCCACTGATAAAAATCAATACTAAAAAAATAGATTTTTCCAATAAAAACAAATAAGTATAAATACATTTTTAATTCCTAGCAAAAATAGTTATGAGTTAAAAGACTTTAAATAAAAGTATTGTGGGTGAAAAACTCCTAACTCATAACTAACAGATTCAACTACAAGTGGCTTGACCTTGATTTCACATTTCTCAGATTAGGCGGGAATAGCTAGTTTTACTTCGTTCCCAGGAAATAGATTCTTTTACTTCTAAAGTTGTACACCTTATGTCAGACAACTTAAGGAAAATAAAAGGCTATTGTGAGAATATAGAAAATGGCAAATATTATGACAAAAGAAACTGATAATCAAGAAATTAACTTAAATGATTTGCCACAGGAAGTTACCGAATCCTATGGTACTGGTGTCAAAGATTTACCCGGATACAACCTCGGTACAGGGCATGAGTATACAGAAAATAGCCCGGAGTTTAGCTTGGGTAATGCGAATGAAGATAATTATTGGGCAGATACAGTAGGTGACGAGGCTGTTGGCGGTACTGTGGCAATGCCTGAACAGGATGTCACCGAGGAGATAGAAGCGGCTGTAGGCTTGGAAATGAACGATAAAGCCTTCCTCCGCACCAACGACATTCTAGAACAGCGTGATGATAGGCGCTGGGAATTAGATCCTAAGTCTTCTGAAGATTACGAGGAACGTAGGGAATAGTGTCAACTTAAGCCAAGGCGTAATGAGACTGTTGGTCAATTAATGATGAGTTAAACCCCTCACCCTTAAAACCTTGGTTTAGCGTTGCCTTCCCGCCCTGCAATCAATTGTGGGCTAATAGCTTAAGTGCGTGGAAACAAAATAAAATTAAATAAATTAACCTGAGTTCGACCAGCGTTGTTTTGACCTCACCCCCAACCCCTCTCCTCGTAGGTGTAGAAGCGGTTTCTAACCGTCTATTGTAATCCTTTCACTTACAAGCCGCTAACGCCACCGCTAATTCCTTTGCCGACTGAAAGCGATCGCGCGGTAAAGGTTCCGTCACCCGCTCAATTACATCCTTTAACTTGGGTGTGACCGTAGGAATATTACTCACATCAAAGCGAAAAGCACGTCCTTTCTGGCGGTAAAATTTGAAAGGACTCTCGCCAGTGATGAGAAAAATTAGCGTTGGGCCGATCGCATATAAATCAGATTGGGTTAAAGGCTGTCCCCGTTCTTGTTCTGGGGCGCAATAACCCTCTGCACCGATGCGTGTCCCTGGTGTAGTGCCGATTTCCTTCACCGCGCCAAAATCTAACACAGCTATTTGATTATTCGCCGTCCGTACCATCAGGTTCGCCGGCTTAATATCACGGTGAATGAGTGGCGGTTCTTGACTGTGGAGATAATCGAGAATATCACAGGTTTGGATCATCCAGGCGATCGCTTGGCTAGGTATTACTGGGCCAGTGGTATAGATGCGCTTTTCCAAATCTTGCCCATGCACCAATTCCATCGCCAAATATTTCTTCCCACCCTCCACAAAAAAATCATAATACTTGGGAATCCCTGGATGATTGAGAGATTTGAGAGTGTAGGCTTCCCGTTCAAATAACTCTTGCGCCTTGGCAATTCTCGCCATATCCGCATTCATTTGCTTTAACACCAACAATTTTGGTTGTCCAGCAATCACACCAGCCGCATCCCAAGCCAAATAAGTAGTCCCCATACCTCCCTGTCCCAAAGTGCGTAACACTTGGTAATGGCGGATAGTTTGAATTACCGTAAGCGGTTGTCCACAATGGATACAAAATAAATTTTGTGGCGAATTCCCCTCATGGGTACAAGTTACAGTCAAACTACTACCATTGTGAGACAATTCTGAAGAACTTTTTCCCCCCAAACCACCAACCCCAGGACTATCTCCCGGCGCAACTGATTCCCATCCCAATGGTACTTCCTCCTGAGTTTGGAATTGTAGAATCGGCCCACCCTGGGCTAGTTGCAGGATGGCATTATTTGGCAACGAATCCTGAATTACCAAAATGCCATTAAGAAAAGTGCCATTTGTCCCCTTACTAATCACCTGCCAGGAACCACCGCCAGCAGAACTAATTTGCCGAATTTCCAGATGATGGCGAGACACCAAACTATCAGTCAAAATTACATGATTATCCGCCGCGCGACCAATCCGAATCACGGGGGAATTTTCAAAGCACCACTGCTTCAGGGGTGTTTTTTGTTGCGGTTCTAGCAGCGTCAGAGTGACCACAATACGACCTGTGTAAGAGTTAGGAAACGGGGACTGGGGATTGGGTACTGGGGATTGGGGATTGGGTACTGGGGATTGGGTACTGGGGATTGGGACATGAGTTTTCCTCAACTTCTCTGCTTTTTCCCAGTCCCTAGTCCCCAGTCCCTAGTCCCTAATACCCAGCCCCCTCAAGATTTGGGCGTACTTTTGCCCGGACGACTATAGCAGTAATGTTGTCATGACCATTATATTGGTTAGCTAAATCAATTAATTCTGCTACGCCCTGCTCTAAGTTAGCGCTAGAACTTAATAACGGTAGTAGGTGAGTCTGCCAGTTAGTTTCTAATAAATCATTATCAGTTAGCCCATCGGAAGCGAGAACTAGCAAACTGTCTTCGTTAATTTCAAAAAACTCCACATCTGGATTAATTGCAGTTTCATCACGCGGCCCTAATGCTTGGGTGAGTTGGTAAGCATCTGGACGGGCATAAGCAATACTAGCTTCTACCCCTCGGTTGATTTCTCTTTGACCAACTTCATGATCTACTGTCACTTGTTCTAATCCCCGTTTGCGAGTCACTCGGTAGAGGCGGCTATCTCCCACATGGGCGACGGCGGCTTGATTACCTTGAATTAATAACATCACCAAGGTAGTACCCATCCGTCCTACCCCAGAACGGGAATCTTGTTGGTTTTGGTCGTAAATTGCTTGATTAGCTAAGTAGACTGCCTCACGAATTGTATCTTCCGTTGGCAATTGTGTATTATTCCATTTTTGCTGAAAGTATTGGCGCAAAGTAGACACTGCTAACTCGCTAGCCACCTCACCGCCAGCGTGTCCCCCCATACCATCACAAAGAATATATAAACCACGAGCTTGTAAACTGCGGTTTCTCGGTAATTCTACCTTTTCAATTTTCGTTTCCATACCAAAGTAGTCTTCATTGTGATTACGTTGAAGACCAACATCAGTACGTCCAGCATCTTCCAAGCTGCTTAACTGTACGGATAACACTATCGTTGGTGCATCATCACCCTTGCTTGATGACTCATCTACATCATCTACTTGCAGGAAAGTTGGTGCATTTGTTTGTTGTTCTTCCATTGGCTGAGAATTTGGGGTTGTGGTTGCTTCTAGTTCTGTGGCGACTGCTTGCAAACGCGATCGCAACTCGGCGATCGTTTGCATCTTACCCTGTGCTAAATCTCTGAAAATCTCGATTATCGAACCAAATTGAGTGCGTTGAGATTCCCTAAATAATTCTTGCCAAACTTGCCCCAGAGCTTGTATACTTGAGAGTTGACCTGATAAAGGTAAAGTGACATCTTCTGCCGATGCTGTTGTCGCCTTAACTCCCAGTGTTGAGTCCAAGCTAGGGCTTGTCAGATACAATCTTCGTAAGGCGATCGTCTGGTCTTCATCTAAGCACAAATTTTCTAGTTCTAACAAACTGTATTGACAACTAACTGGCTCAAGTAACACCCAAAGTTGGGTCATTTGATAAAACCAATGGATAATTTCTAACGAATTAGTCGTTTCCTTGCGCCAAAAACTCACCAGAGACTGCCAGCCAGAACGGTCTTCAATCAGTATGACCTGAACATTGCCATCCTGCCAAGCATCGTGAATTTGGGGAAATTCTGGGTGTTTTTGGGCTTGTAAGACCATGTAAGCCTTAGCCAAACTAGGAATACTATCCGCTTCCACTGCGGGAGACACCAGCCCCCCTTGCTGATGAGCTAATATTGCTTCAATTGGTGAGACTTGATAAGGTTGACAGTCCAAAACCCTGGCGCTAACTTCATCCTTGGCGGTGGATAGCACTTCCAAGACTTGATAGCGCTGTTCCTTATCCAGATAAGAACCACTCAAGACAAAAGATGTAGACAGTTCCATCTTCTCTGGTTGCGCCTCAAGAGTTCCAATAATTGCCCGCCATACTGTACCAGTTTCCGCCCCACAATTGTGACAATGTTGAGCATTCACAGGTACTTCAGTACCGCATTCAGGACAAACCTTGTGGGACAAAGAAGCACCACAGTTTTGACAAAACTTGTTAGCATGAGGGTTTTCAAATTCACACTGGGGGCAAATCAGCATAGTGGAAGTTCCTTAATTCCCGTTCCGAGGTGCTTCTAGCCACTAATATCCAAAGTGCCACAATTGGCCGCCTCTGCCTACAGTAGACATATAAAAATTGTGGTTTCACCAGTGAATTTTGGTGGCAGTATTAATTCTGACGCATATTAGCCAAAGATTGCAGATATCGGCAAGGAGTTTTTGGGGATTGGTAAGTGGGGGAAGATGAGGGAGTAACCCACCCCTAGCCCCTAAGAGGAGGGGAACTGGGAAAAACAACTGTCAACTGTCCCCTACCTAACAGACGCATCTTGCAGCGATTTAAGTTCCAGGGCGGTAAGATTTCGCCACTCACCCAAAGACAGACCATCCAAGCGTAAATGTCCTATACTCACCCTAATCAAGCGCAAAGTGGGAAACCCTACAGCCGCAGTCATCCGCCGGACTTGACGGTTTTTACCTTCAGTCAAAGTCATTTCTAACCAAGCAGTGGGAACATTTTTGCGAAATCTAATTGGCGGATCGCGATCGCTCACATTCGGTTGTTCTGATAATAACCTCACCTTTGCTGGTTTCGTGCGATAATCTTGAATTGTCACCCCTGTTTGTAACTTGTGGATCGCCTCCTCATCGGGAATACGTTCTACTTGCACCCAATAAGTCCTCTCATGTCCAAAACGCGGGTCAGAGAGGCGATGCTGCAATCTGCCATTATTAGTTAATAACAGTAACCCCTCACTATCCCAATCCAACCGCCCCACAGGATACACATCCGGGACATTGATATACTCTTTGAGAGTGATATGTTTAGGGGATTCTTGAGTAAACTGACTCAAGACACCATAGGGCTTGTGAAAAATAATGTATCGATAGTCATTAGTCATTGGTCATTAGTCGTTAGTCATTAGTCATTAGTCATTAGTCATTAGTCAACAGTCCACAGTCCATAGTCATTAGTTTTTCTCCTCTGCTCCCCTGCTCCCCTGCACCTCTGCTCCCCCCAGTCCCCAATCCCCAGTCTTAGCCTAAAATATAACTAAGGCTTTAAGTGCGCCCAAGTTCTATGACCCTTGCTAAACTTTCTGAACTAGGCATTACTCATCTTCCCGACCACACTGAGTTACCAGAGTCAAATGGCAGTTTTGTAAAAAATTTTCAAGAACATCCTCAAAGTATCCTGCTAACTAACTCCATTACCAGTGTATTGCAACAACTACATCCCGATGGTCAATATGCTATCGGTCAAGATTGCGGTATTTATTGGCGTTTAACCGAACCCCCAGAAAGAGGCGCTGAAGCACCAGATTGGTTTTATGTGCCGAATGTAGCACCTATGTTAAACGGTAAGTTTCGGCGTTCTTATGTGTTATGGCAAGAGTACGTTGCACCATTAATTATCTTAGAATTTGCCTCCGGTGATGGCTCAGAGGAACGAGACACAACCCCTTTAACTGGAAAATTTTGGGTGTATGAGCAGGCGATTAGAGTCCCGTTTTATGGCATCTATGAAGTAAACAAAGCCTCTGTAGAATTGTATCACTTAGTAGATGGTCGCTACGAACTATTACCAGCCAATGAACAGGGACATTATGCTATTCCTGCGATGGGTGTTGAATTAGGCATTTGGCAAGGACAATATCAAAATATGACAGCCCCTTGGTTACGCTGGTGGGATGCACAAGGAAATTTATTACTCAGTAGTGAAGAGCGATGCCTGCGGCAAGCTACGCAAACGCATTTACTCACACTACAGTTAGAACAAGAACAACAACGAAGCGATCGCTTGGCACAAAAGCTGCGCCAGTTAGGTATTGACCCTGATCAAGTGTAGAAGCGATCTCCTTCAGCATAAATCATATATTTATTTTCCCAAGGCTGTAAATATCCGCATTTCTTGCTTTCTCTTCGCGCCTTTGCGCCTTTGCGTGAGGCAAAAAATATTTAAGTACACAAAAGCAACCCTCAACCGCCTGATATCTCATAAATTGTTAACCCCCTTGCCCCCGTGCCTAAACAAGGTGCTAAACTACATCCATGCTAGGGGTGCTTGCACCGACAGGCTGAGATCACACCCTTAACACCTGAGTCTGGGTAATACCAGCGAAGGGAAGCTGTTTATTGAGGAATTAAATATGCGGAAAGAATGGGTTGCTAAAAGACTTGGGCAAAGTAACGTAACTCAAATGCACTACGCCCGTCAGGGTGTCATCACCGAAGAAATGCACTACGTCGCCCAAAGGGAAAATCTACCTGCTGACCTGATTCGTGAAGAAGTGGCACGGGGTAGAATGATTATCCCAGCTAATATTAATCACACTAACTTGGAGCCAATGGCGATCGGCATCGCCTCTAAGTGTAAAGTAAATGCTAATATCGGTGCTTCCCCCAACTCTTCCAACCTGCAAGAAGAAGTTGATAAACTGAAGCTAGCCGTAAAATACGGCGCTGATACCGTGATGGACTTGTCCACAGGCGGCGGTAACTTAGACGAAATTCGTACCGCCATCATCAACGCTTCCCCCGTTCCCATTGGTACAGTACCCGTTTACCAAGCTTTAGAAAGCGTCCACGGCAAAATTGAAAACCTCACCCCCGAAGACTTCCTCCACATCATCGAAAAACACGCCCAGCAAGGGGTAGACTATCAAACTATCCACGCCGGGATTTTGATGGAACATTTACCCCTAACCAGAAGCCGCATCACTGGTATTGTTTCCCGTGGTGGTGGTATTTTAGCTCGGTGGATGCTGCATCACCACAAACAAAACCCACTTTACACCCACTTCCGCGACATCATCGAGATTTTCAAGAAGTACGATGTATCCTTCAGTTTAGGTGATTCCCTGCGCCCTGGCTGTACTCATGATGCTTCTGATGAAGCCCAATTAGCCGAACTCAAAACCTTGGGACAACTCACCCGCAAAGCTTGGGAACATGATGTACAGGTGATGGTAGAAGGGCCTGGACACGTCCCAATGGATCAAATTGAGTTCAACGTTAAAAAACAGATGGAAGAGTGTTCAGAAGCACCCTTCTACGTGTTGGGGCCATTGGTGACAGACATCGCTCCCGGTTATGACCATATCACCTCCGCCATTGGTGCGGCGATGGCTGGGTGGTACGGTACAGCTATGTTGTGCTATGTCACACCAAAAGAACACTTGGGTTTACCCAACGCTGAAGATGTCCGCAACGGCTTAATTGCTTATAAGATAGCCGCCCATGCTGCGGATATTGCTAGACATCGCCCAGGTGCGAGAGATAGAGACGATGAACTCTCCCGCGCCCGTTATAACTTTGACTGGAACCGTCAGTTTGAATTATCACTCGACCCAGAGAGGGCTAAGGAATATCACGATGAAACTTTACCAGCAGATATTTACAAAACTGCTGAGTTCTGTTCTATGTGTGGGCCTAAGTTCTGTCCTATGCAAACCAAGGTTGATGCTGATGCACTGACGGAACTAGAGAAGTTCTTAGCGAAGGAGAAGGTAACGCAAGCTTAATTGACCGAAAATCAATTAGGCACAATTTTAACCTTACCAACGCCTGTAGAGACGTTATACATAACGTCTCTACATTAATAGGACTTACGCATAAAAACGAAAAATCAAGGGTTTGGGCAAGGGTGTAGGGGTATAGCGCAAAGTCTGAGCGCCGGTTTCCGGCGATCAGAACTTTGTAAGAGAGGGGTATAGGGGTGTAAATCTTTAAAACCCTTACACCCTTACACCCTTACCCCCCTACACCCTGTCTCAACAGATAACCTTGGTGCGTAAGTCCTGATTAATAAAGAATTGATATTAGGTGTTGTTCTCCAGATGAATGGGAATTTTAATAATAAATTCAGCACCTACGCCCAAAGAGGAAATACATTCTAAAGACCCAGCGTGCATATCAGTAATAATTTGGTAACTGATAGATAAACCCATACCAGTCCCTTTCCCTACAGGTTTACTTGTATAGAAGGGGTCAAATATTTTTTGGCGCACTTCATCTGACATCCCCACCCCATTATCTCTAATACGGATGGTTACTTGTTTAGGGGTTGACACTTCTGTAATTATATGTATTGTGGGCTTTACCTGCTCATGATTTTTTTGGGAAAATTTCTCTTCCAAAGCATCAATAGCATTAAGCAAAATATTCATAATAACTTGGTTAAGTTGCCCAGCATAGCATTCAACTAAAGGCAAATTACCATATTCTTTGATGACTAAAATTTCGGGTCGATTTACTTGGGTTTTCAGCCGATGTTCTACAATCATTAAAGTGCTATCAATACCCTCATGTATATTAGCAGCTTTTAAATCAGATTCATCCAAACGGGAAAAGGTACGTAGAGACGCAACAATCTGGCTGATGCGGTTTGCGCCAACTGTCATTGAAGAGTAAAGTTTTGGCAAGTCTTTGAGTAAAAATTCTAGGTCAATATTTTCTGCTTCTGCTTGAATTTCTGCGGCTGGTTCTGGATAATGGGTTTGATAAAGTTCAATTATTTTTAACAAGTCTTGAGTATATTGGTAGGCGTGTTTGAGATTACCAAAAATAAAGTTAACTGGGTTATTTATTTCGTGGGCTACTCCTGCTACTAGTTGACCGAGAGAAGACATTTTTTCGCTTTGAACAAGCTGCATTTGGGTAATTTGCAATTCTTGCAGAGCTTCTTCAAGTTCTTTTGCTTGCTTACTCAGTTGTGCTTCTGCTTTTTTACGAGCAGTAATATCATTACGAATTGCTACATATTGTTGGGGTTTATTTTCAGCATCTAACAAAGGGACAATAGTTGTGTCTACCCAATAATATGTACCATCTTTCGCCAGATTTTTAATTTCTCCTTTCCATACTTTTCCTTGCTTAATAGTCAGCCACATATCTTGAAAAAATGCTGGGGAGTGATAATGAGAATTAACGATTCTATGAGTTTGACCAATTAGTTCTTCTACTTGATACTGTGATATTTGGCAAAACTTATCGTTAACATATTCAATGATACCTAGATGATTTGTCACAGCCACAATAGACGACTGATCTAACGCAAATTTGATATCTGCTAATTCTTTGAGAGATTTTCTCAGAGTTATTTCTACTTGTTTGCTCTCAGTACTACAGGTATTTTGGCGATTTGTAATGTCTTCAACAAATGACAAAATCCCAATAACATTTCCTTGAACATCAATCAGAGGACTGTGATACCATTCACAAGTAATAATTTTGCCATCTTTCCTTAAATTCTCATTGGTGCAGTGAGTTACGCCTTTTTGCTTGAGTAATGCAGCCATTAATTGCTTGACATCCTCCCTAGCACTACTAGGTACTATAAGTTCCACTGCATGACGATTTACTGTTTCTTGTTTCCTGTAACCAAAGATACCTTCTGCCGCAGGATTCCAGTCGGACACCTGGAACGCTGTATTCCAATGAATTACTCCTAAAGGATTACGTTCCATCAAGAACAGCCATTGATGCTGCATTTCTTGAAGTGCTTGTTGTGTCTTCTGTAAATCAACTATCAGCTGATTTCGCTGTTGCAAACAGGCTTGCAACTGTTGATACTCAGATTCAGGAAACATAGTCATTAATTGGCGACGGAATTAAAAGAAAACATCGAAATTGAACTATCAGAAGCTGTGCTGCTAGAACTTTTGCTTTTGATGTTCTTTTTATTAAAATTCCCCAAAAATTACTTTTTGCAATACTTAGAAATGATTTATGAAATAAAGCTTAAATTTTCGGCTGCATTATAATCAGCTTAAAGTTTAAAAAAATACATTGCATAGTAAGTAATAATGATGATCTGAAACCCCCAAATTCCTGCACAGCCGTCACACAACAGCAATAAAGCGGTAGGAAAGTCCACACCGCTTTTTGTCCCCTACTTATGTTAGAGCGATCGCTCCTCCAAAATCGTGAACCGCACAGAAGCGCGGAGAATACTTTGCGTTCCTCTGCGTTCAGAAAGAATTACACTTCTGCTGGGTGGTACTCTTGCTGTCTTTCCACGAATTTCTGGACGCGGGAACGATAATCTCGCATCGTCTCATCTACCCAGTCGCGATCGTTGCTATTAGCATACAAATGTACTAACGGCTCACTAGCATCTGGTAAAACTAACAGCCAACTGTCATCAAAGGGTTGACGAATTTTTACGCCATCGATGAGTTCGAGGTTTTGGGCGGGGTGGGTTTCCACTAGGTAGCGCATCAACGCACCTTTAGCCGACCAAGGACAACGTATGGTGTGGGTGCGGTGAATGACACGGGGTAATTCTGATCTGACAGTAGCTAGCGATCGCTCCTGTATGGTCAGCATTTCGATGATTTTGGCAATGCAGAACATGGAGTCAAACCCCGGATGCAGTTGGGGGAAGATAAAGCCAGTCTCGCCGCTACCACCTAGCACTACATTAGAATTTTTCTGACAAGCTTCCATTAAAGCTGTCGCATTGGCTTTGGTACGAATTACTCTCCCATCGTGGCGACGGGCGACTTGTTCCACTGCACTAGAAGCATGAACGGGGACAACTACCGTCCCTCTGGGGTTGGAAGTCAAAATCATATCTACCATCAGGGCGGTTAACAGTTCGCCGCGAATGGGGTAGCCTGACTCATCAACTAAAATTAGCTGTTCGCCGTTAGCTGATACCTGGACACCAAAGTTAGCTTTCAACGCTTCCACCACATGACCCAGTTGAGTCAACAATGCTTCCCGGTCGGTGGTGGTGACAGCATTTTTATTCAAACTGGCGTTGAGTACCACTGCATCAGCGCCAAATTTATCTAACATTTGGGGTAGCACCGCCCCAGATACAGCATAAACATAATCAATAACGACTTTTGCCCGGCTGTTGTGCAGGGTGGAAACATTTAACAGCTTCTCAAAGGCGGTGCAGTAAAGGTCAATTACTTGGCTGGGGTAAGCCACATCACCAATTTCATGGCTTAAGGCGCGACGCATATCTTCCTTGTAATAAGCCCCTTCAATTTTCTTTTCCTGGGCTTTGGAAATATTAATCCCCTTACTATCCATGAACTCTATGAGGATGTAGTCGGCGCGGTCGGGGTGTACCCTCACATGAATTCCCCCAGATACGCCCATTGTGGGGATAACTGTGCGGGCGATGGGGATGGCTGTCGCGTCGAGGTTTTGAATATCTACACCTACAGACATTAAACCAGCAATGAGCGATCGCGTCACCATGCGAGAAACATTTCTTTGGTCACGGGACACCGCTACTTTCGCCCCAGGTTTCAATGTTGAACCATAAGCCGCGCCTAACTTCACCGCAAACTCGGCGCTGATGTCGATATTTGCTAACCCTTGCACACCGCGTTGTCCAAATAAGTTTCTCTGGGCGGTGTTACCCCAAATCAGGTTAATATTTAAAATTGCCCCTGATTCAATCTTCTTACTCGGCCAAACCCTGACCCCTGGGCTAATTTGTGCTTCTTCCCCTACAGTAGACAAAGAACCGACAACCGAAGCTTCTAATACATGGGCGCGACGGTCAACACGGGTTCCGCGCGAAATTACACAAGCACTCAACTGGGCTTCTTCCCCAATAATTGCCCCATTCCAGACAATTGGACGCTTGAGATTAGCATCTGCGCCAATAGTCACATTATCACCAATCACCGTTCCCGCTTCTATTTGTACCCTTGCACCGATGCGGCAATTGTTACCAATGACAACTGGAGGTTCGATATTAGCAGAAGAGTCAATATAAGTATTTTGCCCTACCCACAAACCAGGAGAATTTTCTTTATAAGCAAAGTCTAGTTTTACTTTACGTTCTAAAGCATCATACTGAGCTTCCCGATAAGCATCTAAATGTCCCACATCGCACCAGTAACCGTCAGCGATGTAACCATACATTGGCTCATCTTTGTCTAAGAGTAGGGGAAATAAATCTTTAGAAAAGTCGCATTCTGTATTATGTGGGAGATATTCTAAAACTTCTGGTTCTAAAATATAAGTCCCGGTATTGACGGTATCAGAAAAAATTTCGCTGGTTGAAGGTTTTTCTAAAAAGCGGTTAATTTTCCCTGCTTCATCGGTGATAACGACACCAAACTCTATCGGGTTAGGAACTCTCGTTAAAATTAAAGTTGCTTTTGATTGTTTTTGTTTATGAAAAGCGATCGCTTCTGTCAGGTCAAAATCTGTAATGCTATCACCGCTAATTACTAAAAAAGTTTCATCCAGAAGTTCAGCAATATTTTTCACACAGCCTGCTGTTCCCAGAGGCTGGTCTTCTTCGACGGCGTAAGTCATTTGCACACCAAAATCACTACCGTCTTGAAAATAGTCTCGCAACACATCAGGTAGATAATGCAAAGTCGCAATTACTTCCGTAATTTGATGTCTTCTGAGAAGATTAATAATATGTTCGGCAATTGGACGATTAAGAATCGGAACCATCGGTTTGGGGAGATCGCAAGTTAAAGGGCGAAGTCGCGTTCCCGAACCACCTGCCATTAGCACTGCACGCATATATCCTCCTTAAACTTTTTGCAGCTGATTCTGCTTTTAAACCCATAAGAGTATATTAGGTTTGTATTTAGTTTCCTACGGATGTCGATACTGGAAACACCCCCGCAAGAAGCATCTGACAAATAAGTAAAAGTACTTATGACGCTATTTTGGCTTTCTTCTACGGCGGGGCGCAGTCCAACGCCAGAACAGCAAACTCAAAAAATGCTTATCAGTTAGGGGGATCTGCACTGAATCAGTTTATTTATGCTAACTACCAAAGGCTACACAGGCAACTAGGCAGAAGGAAAAAGTAATATAAAAATGTAGGTGAATAGATAATGGGTAATACCTACTCTCATAAACTATCTATTACTGAATGCCTATTTCTTTGTAAGAGGAATTTTTCCAGAGGTATCATGTTATGCAACAATTTTCCCAATGGTAAGGTAGATAAACTCACACAACACAGATGCAAAAATTTAAGTCATACTGAAAACTAATGTCGATGATTAATCCTTTGCACATTTTGTCCAATTTATACCGAATTTAGTCAGGCATTAACGGAGTTGATGATAATGAGTAAATTAATTATTTTCGGCTTAATTGTGATTTATATAGGTGGTGTATGGAAATTCTGGAATGGTTTCTCAAGAACCAATTTTACCAAGTCTTTACCAAACCGGATCAGATTATCTTTACTTTGGCCAGCCTTGTTTATTGCTAATCCTTCCTATCGTCGGAATTTTCGCCGGGCTTTGAAGGGATAGAGATTAATTGGCGGTTACTTGCTACTTAAACGCACCCTACTAGTTCATACCAATTCAAAAAATATTTGCAACAGATCGATGATCTGTAGGGACGCACATCTGTGAGTCCCTACCCATATATCTGTCGCATTCTATTTTCAATAGGACTTACGCAACTGGCAGATTTTTTCTGTAGGGTGTGTGAGGAGCGATAATATTTGAACGTAGTCATGAGACTTGTAGCGTCACACACCTACCACCAATTGTGACACTTGCGTAAGTCCTGTTCAAATTGGGATCACCGGCGCGATCGCTTATTTTGTATGTATAGCTGTTGAAGCATAGGTTAGGACATCATACAATTTTAAACCCTTTAATTTCAAAGGCTTTCAGCCCTGTCACCTGTCACCTGTCCCCTGCTATAGAATGAAAAAATTTAGGGACGCACAGCTATTTGTGCGTCCCGACAAGAATTAACGTCAATGTTAAATCATCTTGCCAAGTCAAGAGAATTTTCTAACTCAATCACAATCAAACTTGACAAGTAAACTGCTAACTATCAAGGTCTGTGTTCTATCTTCTTCGATTATTCCGCCAGATATGGACGGCTGCGCCAGCACCAGCACCATTGATAGCATTGTTGAGGGTTCTGTTTCTGCAATTACCAGTAATTGCGCCAGTCACTACCCCAGCACCAGTACCTACACCCAAGTCTTGACCGATACTCCGTCTTCTGGGATTCCTTCTCAAGCCATTTGCACCATTGACAGCCGCACCAGATACCGCACCGTTAATGGCATTACCTAATACAGAACGACATCCGGTTATGGCTCCCGTAATTACACCAGCACCAGCTCCAACAAGTGCATCTTCTACCACTCGGTCATCAGCAGCAGCAGGCTGTAAAGGAGCGAAGGAGACACCGACTAAACTTGCAGCCACAAGGCTGGGTAGAAATGTGCGTTTTAAAGTTAGTTTCATATTTTTCCCTTCCAAACATCCACAACTAGAGCATAATTGCACTGATTGCCGTTACAGATGTCTCATAGATGTACCTACCTTTATTTTAGACAACTGTAACGGTTTTTTTATATGACTATGGTCATAATTACATTAACGCAATATGTATTTTATCTACTTAAAGCAGCAATATTTAATCTTGAGATTCCAAAAATAGAAGTGTAATAAATTTACCAACCTGTTATTGATTATACATTTAGAGAATACTATTAAGGTCATTGAACAATTAATACACAAGTTAACTTCTAGCTAACTCATCTATTGTAGCTAAATAAATATATAGCAGACAAAAGGCTCAAAAGCGTTAATTTATGGCTTTTATTATTAGTTTTCTGGGTGAATCTATCTAGCAATTGTTGTACCTCCAGCTGATATAGTTTTATCTACCATGTCAATAACTTGATTAAAAATTGTTACCCCATAATACATCTCAATATTGACTTTTGTTCCTAAAAGCACTAGATTATTTGATTGGAATAGTTGAAAGTAATTTGCAAAAATACTGCGAATAGTTCTTGATGGAGAGGAGCAAATGAGTGTAAGCCAAAAAGGCTTGTTAGGTGCTGGCGCGGCATTGATGGCGTTGATGGGTGTAGCAGTTACTACTGTTAGCGGGATGCAGGCGACAAATGCTAATTCAATTTTTAGTCAACAAGCGCCGCGCTTACTTGCCCAAAATGTAAAGAGTTTAACGGTAGTGTTTCCTAGCCGTGCTGATTCGACAGATTTGCAAGCCAAAGCAGATGCTGTAGCAGCTTTTTTGTCCAAAGATTTGGGAATTCCTGTCAAAGCAGTGGTAGGTGATGATACAGCTGCGGTGGAAGCGTTGAGAGCCAACCGGGCGGATGTGGCTTTTTTAAGCAGTCGTCCGGCGTTGAAAGCTGAACAATTGGCAAATGCTCGTTTGTACCTAGCAGAAGTACGCGATAACTACTCTGGTAGATTTACATATAACTCGATATTTGTTGTCCGTAACAATAGCCCCCTGAAAACGAGAAATGGTGCTAAAGCCACTCTAGAACAACTACGGGGCAAAAAAATCGCCTTTACCTCGCCCACATCAGGCTCAGGGTTTATTTTCCCTGTGAGTGAGTTAGTCAAACAGGGATTTGTCCCCAACCGCGATCGCCTGGATGGGTTCTTTGGTCAAGTATCTTATGGTGGTAACTACAGCAAAGCCTTACAAGCAGTATTGCGCGGTCAAGCAGAAGTAGCAGCAGTATCAGAATATGCACTACTCCCGCCTTATATTACACCAGAGGAAAAAAGTCAGTTGCGAGTACTGTATAAAATCTCTGGCGTACCCGCTCACGGTATCGCTATAGATGATGATGTTCCCGCACCTTTTAGAGAAAAACTGATTAACTCTCTACTTAAGTTAAATCAACCACAAAATAACCAACTGCTACGTAACTTATATAACTCTACCGAATTGGTGAGAGTTGACCACAATCGTCACCTCGCACCAGTGCGTCAAGCTCTCCAACGTGTAGGTATCGAGCCGTAATGTAAGACAGTTGACAGTTGACAGTTGACAGTTGACTGTCAACAAACAACCTTTAATATTGATGAAATTGACCGAGGCAGAGGATGAGTGATTATATAATCGAATGTCACAACTTAGAGACAGCTTATGTTGCCTCTTTGAATCGTCCTATCCTCAACAAGATTAACTGTCAGATTAAACAGGGTGAATTTGTTGTTCTGTTAGGATTGAATGGCGCTGGTAAGTCTACATTATTGCGATCGCTTGTTGGGTTAGTACCATTAATTAGGGGAGAAGTTCGCATCAATGGCGTGGCTACAAATACCCGCACAATCTCCCAAACCCGTCGTGATGTAGGAATGTTGTTTCAAGGCGGTGGTTTAATTCCCCAGTTATCAGCAATAGAAAATGTATTGTGCGGTAAACTCGGCGCAAGAACAACTTGGCAGACCATATTTGGCTTTCCCAAACGCGATCGCCTATTGGCATTAGAATTACTAGAACAATTGGGTTTAAGAGAACTAGCCTATCAAAAGACTAGCAGACTCAGTGGCGGACAGCAACAAAGAGTAGCGATCGCTCGTGCCTTAATTCAATCACCGCAAATACTTCTAGCTGATGAACCCACAACGGGATTAGATGTCATCGCCGCCCAACAAGTGATGGATACCTTAGCCCAATTACACAGCCAACAAGGTATAACAATTGTCACAGTTCTGCACGACTTGGGAATTGCTGCTAAGTATGCCCAGAGTGCCATAGTTCTAGATGCTGGACGCATCGTCTACCAAGGCGCTTGTGATAATTTGCAAGAAATAGTCATTAGTCATTAGTCATTAGTCCATAGTCCATAGTCCATAGTCCACAGTCCACAGTTCTCCCCCCACTCCCTCATCTCCCCCCACTCCCTCATCTATGATTTCCAAATTCCTCCATCGCTACTCTTGGGTGAGTACCCTAGCCATCATATTAATTGCTGTTCTAGTTTACACTTGGGCTTTACAAGGACTTCAGCTTGATTTTGCCCTGCTGACATCTAGCGCCCCTTACATTACTGATTTCATCTCACGCTTATTTCCCCCCGATTTCACAGTTATTGATATCGCCATTAAGGCGCTAATTGAAACTGTACAGATGTCTTTGTGGGGAACAACCATTGGTGCTATTATGTCAGTGCCAATTGCCGTTGCTAGCGCCAGTAATGTTGCGCCTAGTTGGTTGCAATGGCTGGCTAATTTGCTGCAAAATGCTGTGCGTTCCGTTCCTTCTATTATCCTGGGGCTAATCTTTGTCGCCGCCACAGGCTTAGGCGCACCCGCAGGTACTTTAGCTTTAAGTATATATACTATCGGCTACCTTGCCAAATTTTATCAACAAGCTATTGAAGCAGTTGAGCCTCGGTCTTTAGAATCTCTGCAAGTTATAGGCGCATCTCGATTCCAAATTGCCCAGTATGGAATTATGCCTCAAGTTTTACCCCTAAGTTTGGGTTATACCTTATGGATGTTTGAGTATAACATCCGTGCTGCTTCCGTGTTGGGTGTGGTGGGTGCAGGTGGTATTGGCTTTCAGTTGAAGAGTTACATTGATGGGTTTGAATACAACAAAGCCACAACTATGATGTTGGTACTATTGGTAGTTGTCACAGTAATTGATGGCTTCAGCAGCCAGTTACGCCGCCGCCTCGAAAGTTCGTAGTAAAGGCTTTAGCCTTTTGTTGAGGACTAAAGTCCTTACTACAAACCTTGATTAAAACTAACTTACCAAATCAGGAAATACCTCTTGCACAGCCGGATGTACCAACCGATGATTCTGCACATTAACACCTTTAGCAAGTGCTTGGTTAACTTCTAACGCCTTAAGCCCTTTGTTTGCCAACTGCACAACATAAGGCAATGTACTATTGTTGAGTGCTTGGGTTGCTGTCCAAGGTACTGCACCAGGCATATTCGGAACGCCATAATGCACTACGCCCTCTTCAATATATACTGGGTTGGTGTGAGATGTGGGGTGTAAGGTTTCCACACAACCACCTTGGTCAACAGCCACATCAACTATTACCGAACCTGGGTGCATTTGTTTGACCAATTCACGAGATACTAAAATTGGCGCTCTGCGTCCCAGTACCAAAACAGCACCAACAACTAAATCTGCTTCTTTGACGGCGGCTTCGATGTGGGCTGAACTGCTGTAAAGTAACTCCACTCTAGAACCAAACAGAGTTTCTAAATAAGATAAACGTTCAACATTGACATCTAAAATTTGTACGCTTGCACCCATACCTACGGCAATTCTAGCAGCTTCTGTACCAACCACACCACCACCGAGAATTACTACTTTCCCAGGTTTAACTCCAGGGACACCGCCTAAAAGTACACCTCTACCACCTTGTTGACGTTCTAGGTAACGTGCGCCAAATTGTACCGCTAACCGACCTGCAATAATACTCATGGGGGTGAGTAGTGGTAGCCTGTTAGCACCTGGAACTTCTACGGTTTCGTAAGCGATCGCACAAATGCCACTATCAATTAAATGTTCTGTTAACTGGCGATCGGCTGCTAAATGCAGATAAGTAAACAATATTTGCTCTTTCTGTAAAAATTGATACTCACTTGTCAGTGGCTCTTTAACTTTAACTACTAACTCTCGGTTCCAAGCCGCCTCCACTGTCGGCACAATTTCCGCCCCGGCGCTGCGATAATCATCATCTGTAAACCCAGCACCACTCCCGGCTTGAGTCTGTACAAAAATACTATGACCATTTTCCCGTAGTACACGCACGCTAGCAGGACTTAAGCCTACTCGAAATTCTTGGTCTTTAGTTTCTTTAGGAACACCAATTTCCATGTAACGCCTCTCTCATAAATTTTTTGTTTAATTTAGCCTGCCAGTCTTAGACCAACACTTCCGTATTATGGATAGCTATCTACAACATTAGTTTGCCCAATCGTAAAATCTCAGGCTCATTCCTACTCTTGCTCTTGACTATTCCTCTACTACCCTTAAAATATATAAAGATTAATTACAATTTGTTAAAAAGTCTTTGTATGGCTTCTAATAGAGAAGCTACTAGATTTTTCGACTTAAATTTGGCCTGTCCGCCTGCAATTAGCTCAAAACTCATTATCAACTTCCGTTTGCCGAAAAGAGGTTTATCACTATGTCCCAAACACAGCCAACAGTTACACCCAGACTAGAAGAGCCAAAATTTGGTTTTAACGAATATGCAGAACGCTTGAATGGTCGAGCTGCCATGATTGGTTTTCTGTTGGTGGTAGTTATCGAATATGCCACCAATCAAGGTGTTTTATCTTGGCTTGGGCTGAAGTAGAAAGGACTAGGGGCTAGGTAATCAAAAAATCAACTTCTACCTGCTGCCTTTGGTTGGTGAGGGCAGTTAAACCACTGACTCCTGGCTCCTGCCTGACTGAAACCAGTGTTAAAGTTGTAAGCTAGTAATTAGCAGAGTAGGAACCAGCTGGATTATCTAGCTGGTTTTGACTTTATTCGTATATAGTGAACTACCTCACACAACTTGCTTTCTATAAAGATAAAGCACACAAGAGAGTGTTAGTAATATCCTCAACTTGCAAAGTCTTTATGTAAGGGAGTCAATTACTACACTTAAACCCTACTGAAAAAATTATAATCTTTTTTAAAGATACCTGTTGTTCAGATAGGTAATTCGTAAGTGAGGTATTTTTGTTAAATTTACACAAAAGGTTATCTGGAAAAAACCAAGCTGTGATGAATGTTGTATTACCTCGTTTTTTAAAGTCAGCCTATAGAAGAGAGCCAGTAGTTAGTGTATTGATCACGATGGGCGTGGTAGATGCACTAATTGGTGGGTTGGACGATAGCTGGTCACTGTTTGCTGTTGGTTTAGGAACAGCAGGCGTAAGCCTGGCTTTTAAGTTATGGCGTATGAGTCAGCAGCGTCCCCCTGTGGTCGAGGAGCCTGTAGTACAGCATTACTTGCCCCCTCGCTCATCTAGCTCGACTCTACCGATGTTGACTGTGCAGAAGAAAAAACCACCATACTAAACAATTCGCGCATTCGTCTTGGAAAGTTTCCAGGGCGCGGGAAACCCGCTTACAGAACTTTCCGCAAAATTAAAAGAGCTAAAGGAATAAGCTTTCTGGTAATTTTGGAGATGGTTGAGGCAATTATTTAATTGGGTGAGGGTTAATCAGTAGCACTCAATAAGCTAACAATTACTCACTTTTGCTGACTTTCGCGTGACAATCCCCGAATAAACTCACGCATTACATCTGTCTTAGTCCTTGACACCTGTTCACAGTATGACTCTAGCAAGTCTAACTCTTCCTGCGGAATCCTTATTGTTAACTTTCTCTCGGCTTTCATTGTCTGGCGTTATGCTGTACAATGTATATATGTTACTAGCATTTAAGACAGAACTCAAACTTAACAATAAACAGCGCACTCAGTTGTTAAAACATTGTGGTGTTGCTCGTCATGCTTGGAACTGGGGATTAGCTTTAACTAAACAGATACTCGGCCACAATAAAGCCAATCCAGGGGAAAAAATTAAATTCCCCTCAGCAATTGACTTACATAAGTGGTTGGTGGCACTGGTGAAGCCTGAGAATCCTTGGTATTTTGAAGTGTCAAAATGCGCTCCGCAATATGCGTTGCGTAATCTGCGAACAGCTTGGGATAGGTGCTTTAAAAAAGTGTCAGGCGTTCCCAAGTTCAAAAAGAAAGGGAAGTCTGACTCATTTGAGTTGGACGGGACTATCAAAATTTGCGGAACTCGCAAGATTCAACTTCCCCGACTAGGCTTACTCAAAACCTATGAGAGCTTGCCGCAAGTTCAGCCCAAATCAGTCACTATTAGCCGTGTTGCTGACCGTTGGTATATCTCGTTTCGGATTGAGGTAGAGCCAACCAATACAACCAAGATGGTTGATGTTGTAGGTGTTGACCTCGGCGTTAAATCCCTGGCGACACTCTCAACAGGAGAAGTGTTTGAGGGCGCTAAATCTTACCGCAAACTAGAGGCGAAACTATCTAGAGTCCAATGGCTAAACCGACATAAACAAATTGGTTCAGCTAATTGGAAGAAAGCGCAAATCAAAATTGCTAGGCTACACCAGCTTATAGCCAACATCCGTAAAGACACATTGCATAAACTCACGACTTATCTGGCCAAGAACCACGGCGTGATAGTGATTGAGGATCTAAATGTGTCGGGGATGCTGGCGAACAGAAAGTTAGCCGCATCTATAGCTGACATGGGCTTTTATGAATTTCGTCGCCAGCTAGAGTACAAAACTGAACTCTACGGTAGTGAATTGGTGATTGTAAATAGGTTTTACCCCAGTAGTAAAACTTGCTCGAATTGTGGAACTAAGAAAAAGTCTTTATCACTTCAAGAGCGTGTTTTTAAATGTGAACATTGCTCATTTGAATGCAATAGAGATTTGAATGCCGCAATTAATTTGTCTATGGCGGTCAGTTCGACCGTGTTAGCTTGTGGATCGGGTGAAGCCGACTTCTCCGAGATGAAGCAAGAAAATTTCGGTTTGGAGCGCAAACGTTAGTAAATTATGAACGGAAAACAGTGAGGAGTGAGGAAACAGGAAAGGAGTACTTAATGGTACGCCCGTATTTTCTATTGCTATTCATGGCGGCGCTGGCTTTGTCTGTAAATGTTGGGCAAGGGTTCAAGGTAAGTGCGGCGGATCAGGTTCAAGTGCTACCTAATACGCAACCTACAGGAGAATTTACTAGCCCTCGCATCTTGTACAGCCTCAATGCTCATCCGGGGAGGGTAAAATCTTTAACTTTTAGTCCAAATGGTCAAGTTCTCGCTAGTGGTGGTGCTTACAACGATGGTATAATTCGTTTGTGGAATCCGACAACTGGTAAAAAAGTAGGAACCATCAACAAAGCCCAAAAAACAACGGTGGAGTCTTTGGTAATTTCCCCAGATGGACGAACCCTGGCCAGTTCCGGTGGTGATAATACGATTAATCTGTGGAATCTGAAAAGTAATCAATTTACCCGCTCGTTTGTGGGACATAGTACCAGCGTTACGTCTTTAGCTATATCTTCTGATGGTAAGGTTCTCGTTAGCGGTGCTTTAGATGGAATACGGGTTTGGGATTTGCTCCAGCAACGCCCATTAGGTACTCTAGTACGCTTTGATAATAGAATTGACACCGTGGCGATGAGTGCTGATGGTCAAACTCTAGCTAGTGGTGATATAAAAGGTGTGATTAAACTGTGGGATTTAAGTACAGGTAAATTAATTCGCGCATTTAACGCCCATTCTGGTGCAGTTACAGATATAGTTTTTACAACCGATGGACAAAATTTAATTAGTTCTAGTAGCGATCGCACCATTAAAGTTTGGAATCTGCCAACTGAACAACTCACCCGCACCCTCACAGGACATAATAATTGGGTAAATGCGATCGCTCTTAACCGCGATGGTAAAACTTTAGCTAGTGCGGGTAGAGATGGCATTAAGCTGTGGGATTTATCTACAGGTGAGTTACTAAATACACTAGTAGGTCATAGCGACTGGGTGAGTGCGATCGCTTTCAGTCCAGATGGACAAATACTCGCCAGTGGCGGCTATGACGGTAAAGTTATCATTTGGGGTAAGTAAATATGGGGACTAGGGACTGGGGACTGGGAAAAAGCAGATGAGCAGAGGAAGCAGTATTTCCCTTTCCCCTTTCCCCTTTCCCCCCATTAATCACCCTGCGGGTAATCATTCCACAAAGTGGTGATTTCACGCAAACTCTGGTGATTCCCATTACCTAAAATTAAATGATCTAACAAGGGAATCCCTAAAAGTTGCGCTCCTGCTAATAGTTGGCGTGTTAATTCTATATCCTCTTGACTGGGTTCCACGTTACCGGAAGGGTGATTATGGGCAACAATTGTGCGTGTTGCACCTTGGCGAATGACTTCCCGAAAAATTTCCCGTGGAGAAGCCAAAGTTTCCGTAGCTGTACCGATAGTAATTACTTGCGTCCCCAGTAGGCGATTTTTCACATCTAGTAATAACACCGCGAAACGTTCTTGATTTTGCCACATCAAGTCTTGACTCAGCGCCGCCGCCGCCGTCACTGGACTATCAATTGGTGTCCTGTCTAAAGGACGGGATTGAAAAGCGCGTTTACCCAATTCAATCGCTGCTAATATAGTTGTGGCTTTTGCTGGGCCAATACCGGGAATTTGCATTAACTCAGCCGGGGTAACTTCTCGCAAAACGTCGAGTGGGTCGCGCTGATGTTTGCTCAACTCCTGTAATATATATTGTCCTAAACCGACGGCTGAGAGTTTCCCAGGCCCTTGACCAGTACCTAAAAGAATTGCTATCAACTCGGCTGTGGCTAAAACTTTCGGCCCGTGAGTCATTAACCGTTCACGGGGGCGTTCATTGGTGGGTATATCAGCAATTCTCAGGCAATAGGTCATATAACAACTAAAGAAAAACTCATAGATACAGTTATCTTCAGTTATCCCTTGTTTGCGCTCAGTTTCACCCAAGCTTGAGCAAATCTTTAATTTTTGCTTTTTTCTTCATCTATTGGTAATTGGTAATTGGTAATGGTAGAAAATAATTACCTATTACCGACCAAACCAAGCATATCGTCAGTAATTAGCCGGACTTGATATTACTGATAAATTTGCGTCGCCTTCAACATATGGTAAGTAATGATTAACTGAGTAAGGGCGAGGGGGTAACTTTGCAGTGTTTCCCCTGTTGTACCTGCTACCTTACCTAGTTCGGGGTTACTTTCGCGATCGCATACATTGGTCAAGTACGGCATATCAGAACAAAGAATATGCTCTAATTTATTCACCTGTTCTAAAGTCGCATGACCATCAACTTCTAACACATCCACTGGTTTACCCATATCCCTATCTAATCCCAGGCGAATTGCTGAACCAGAGTCATCATTAGTTAATTTAATAATTGGCGTAAAATCTGGGTGGGGAATGGTGGGACGCAATACTAAACGCACATTCAGGTGTCCGTTAGCTTCATCATGATCATCACAAGGCGGATAAAAACTCACAACAATATCAGACCATTGTCTCTGAGGACGAATAAATTGTTCCGAGTCTGGTTCACGTTTCTCTAATTCTGCTAACACTTGTTCGGGTGTGTAACCGCGTTTTTGAGTGTCGCGTTTGACTTTCCATTTAGCACGCAGGTCTTCTGGTGGGGCGAGGTAAACCCTCACATCGTAGCATTCACGGGCTGCACGGGTAGAATAACCCAGCAATCCCTCGATAATCACAAATTTATTTGGTTTGATATACTGTGGCGGTTCAAAAGTTCCGGTTTTGTGACTATATACGGGTTTGAGAATTGGTTGTCCTGTACGTAGCAGCGATAGATGCTGCTGCATGATATCTAAATGGTTACAATCAGGGTGGAGAGCTGTGATTCCTATCTCTGCGCGTTGCTGACGGTCATACCGATGGTAATCGTCTGTACAGATGAGGGTGACGTTATCCGTCCCTAGTATTTGTGCAATCCCCTTAGTCAAGGTCGTTTTACCAGCAGCACTATCACCAACTATACCAAGAATTATTGGACGGCTCATCATACTCCCCTCCCGGATATTAGCAACGTGAGTAATAAATTTTGCAGAGAATGTTTTCTTATTTTAGAAGGGATTGTATCAAGTCATTTAATTGAAGACATTTTGTGCAACATCTCTATACATTTAGAAATAATCTCTACTTGATTTGTGAAAAAATGACATCTGTATTCCAGTAGGATTTAGGGAGTTTATCTATATATGTAAAGTAAACGCCCAGCATTTAACATCTACCAATGATTACTGAGAAGATGTTGATATTCCTATGGTCATACTTCAACACTCATAATTCAAAAGTTATATCAAGTTCGGCTAATTACTTATAATATGGTTGTTTTGGTCGGTAATTGGTAATAGCTAATAGGTAATTGTTGTGAGCCATTACCGATTACCGATTACCTATTACCAGCCCCCAATATATGATAAGTATTTAAGCGGACATGATATTAGAAGGTTTTTAGTTAAACAAAATTTATAACTTCATATCATCACAGGATTCTCAATCCTGACATTTAGATTTTAACTATGTAAATTAACGCATAGTACAAATTTTTCCTACTTTGGGGGAATAGCCAATAAATACAAAAATACATACTATGACAGAAGTGAATAGAGTCAAGAACTATTGCATAAAAGCAATATATAAAGTGCTTTGGGTTATATAAGAGTAATAAGCCAGTATTGGGGAGCAAATGAGGAAGGGACTATGGTAACTCTAAATCATACAGAATTGGCATCAGTCGATCAGTTTCGCAGCCTGCAATGTACCTTGCGCGATCGCTGGAAAACTATCGAGCAATTTGACACTGGTGAAGCAGATATTGTCGTTATTCCTTCCTTAAGTATCGACCAGCGCGAAATTCAAAAAGTTGAGGGTTGTGAACATTATGAAGAAAGATTACTGTTCACCTTGATGCGCTTACGCAATCCCCGGACTAGATTGATTTATGTAACATCAATTCCCTTACATCCTAGCATTATTGATTATTATTTACAACTGCTACCCGGTATCCCCTTTTCTCATGCGCGTAATCGCTTGCTACTACTTTCGACCTATGATTCTTCTCCTAAACCCCTAAGTCAAAAAATCTTAGAACGTCCTCGGTTAGTGGAAAGAATTAAGCAAGCTTTAAGGGCAGAAAAATCATTTATAGTTTGCTATAATTCAACAGAATTAGAAGCAGAATTATCAGTAAAATTAAATATCCCCTTGTATGCTGCTGCACCAGAATTGCAGATTTGGGGGACAAAAAGTGGTAGCCGACAAATCTTTGCAGAAAGTGGCGTACCCCATCCCGATGGGAGTGGACTAGTTTGGACTTACCAAGACTTAGCAGTGGCGGCTAGTGAATTGTGGGAACGCCAACCATCACTGAAAAAGATGGTAGTGAAGTTAAATGAAGGGATTTCTGGGGAAGGAAACGCACTGTTAGATTTGCAACCAATCATGGATGTTGCACCATCAAAAGCTACTCCAGCCGAGAGGGTAGCCGCAATTAGCGATCGCTTTTCTTCACTGCGTTTTCAAGCCAAGCAGGAAAATTGGCAGAACTTTTCCGGTAGAATTACAGAATTAGGAGCGATTGTCGAGGCATTTGTCGAAGGAGAAATTAAGCGATCGCCTAGTGTCCAAGGACACATCATACCCACAGGCGAAGTAGAAATTCTCTCAACTCATGACCAAATTCTGGGCGGCCCAGACGGACAAATTTACTTAGGTTGTCGGTTTCCCGCAGATGAAAGCTATCGCCTGCAATTACAACAATTAGGCTTACAAGTCGGGAGAAAGTTGGCAGAAAAAGGCGCGTTGGAAAGATTTGGTGTAGACTTTATCACCGTTGACAAAGGCAATGGTGAATGGGACATTCAAGCAATTGAAATCAACCTCCGCAAAGGTGGGACAACCCATCCCTTCATGACCTTAAAATTATTAACCAACGGTCGTTATGAATTATCTACCGGGTTATTTTACAGTCAACAAGGTCGTCCCAAATACTACATTGCTACAGACAACTTACAAAAAGACCGTTATCGGGGACTATTGCCTAATGATTTAATGGATATCATCGCCCATCATCGATTACATTTTGATAGTTGCACCGAAACAGGAACAGTTTTTCATTTGATGGGTTGTCTTTCCCAGTTCGGTAAATTGGGGCTAACTAGCATTGGTGATTCACCTCAACAAGCAGAAGATATTTATAACAAAGTTGTCAAAGTTCTTGATGACGAAACCCGCGTCAACACTCAACATTTTCCCCTCTTCTCTGATTATAGCTTCCCTAACGCTTGGGATGGATATAGTTAATTGTTGACATACTCCCCCGAATACAATTCGGGGGATTCTGGGCTGCTAACAGCGATTGCAGGCAGAGCCAGTCTGACATCACCTAACCCAACAGTCGATGCCCCGACTGTTTGAATATTACGTGCGGCGTTGTCGTCTCTGCCATTAATTGACTGACATGAAGGACAACGCCACTCTCTGACCGAGAGATCCAATTTCTCCAAAATATGGCCACAACTTGAGCAAGTCTTGCTACTGGGATACCACGGGTCAATATAGACAACCAGTTTATTCTTCTTTTTAGCAACCCATTCTAGTATTTGTATAAACTCACCAAAGCAAGCGTCTGATATTTTTCTCCCCCAAAGTCGCTGCATTCCTTTAAGGTTTAAAGTCTCAAAACAGAGAACATCAAACTTGTCGGTTAACTCATGGGCTAGTTTCCAGAACCAGTCACACCGACAATTGGAAATATCCTCATACTTGCGTACTAGATTCTTCCTCGCTCGTTCCCTATTAGATGAACCTTTTAGCTTTTTAGAATGCCGTATGCTGGCTTTTTTGATTGCGTTTAGAGACAGCTTGAAAAATTGAGGAGACTCAATTGTTGTACCGTCTGAGCAAGTGAGGAATGTCTTTAACCCGAAGTCAAAGCCAGCGATTTTACCCGTCTTGACTTCAACTTCTGTACAGACGCGATTAATCGCATCTCTATCAACCACTACAACCATAAACAACTCACCTAATGGTGTACGTTTGATAGTTAAGGTTTTGATTGTTCCCTCAATCTCTCTCGACTTCCAGAATTGATAAATCTTACTTCCAATTTTTACTCTGTTGCCACCCAAAAACTTATAACCTGCTTGTTTAAGGGTAAATGATTTGTATTTTTTAACCTTTTTAAATCCTGGTGGTCTAACCCCCTTCTTGTTGTGTTTAAAGAATAATTGGTAGGCTTTCTCAATACGTTGGCAGATGTCTTGCACTGCTTGAGAGCCTACTGATTGCCAAAATGGATTACGTTTTCGCAGTTTAGCAATATGAGATTGAAGTTTGACACAGCTTAAATGTTTGCCCCACATTTGGTAGTAGCGTTTGTGCAGAGCAATACAATGATTGTAAATTACCCCACTCGCATTGATCATGCGTTTAAGGTGTCTATTCCGCTTGTGCTGATATAACTTAAATCTCAGTGTTTTCATACACATTATTATACCATTTTATAGCCGAATAAATTCGGCTTCTTCGCTTATATCCCCTGGTTAGAAACCAGGGGCTTTACGCATCACGCCTCGTAATTGCTAATTGGTGATTGGTAATTGGTTGGACAAGTTCTAGAAAGCCTATATCTTCAGAAGCGAGAATGGCGCTGTCCGTCCTGTCAATCTGACTTTTCACGGTATTTGAAAAACCTCACTTCCATTCCTCTCACCCACGAGGGGAGAGGCTTTGATTTTCTCCACCTTCCCTAGTAGGGAAGGTGGCTGGGGGGTTAGGTCTGGCGTTAGCTTTTCCACATGACGTGAAAAGTCAGCTGTCACGAAAAGTTAGCGTAACCTTTGCCTGAATCCAGAACTTCTGGTTCGTGGAGTGGCTCAAAGTCAGGTAATATATAAATGGTTAAATAAGTACTGTCTCAGCTTTTGCTTGGTCAGAAGTAGAGGCAGTTTTCTCCTGATTTACAGCAAAAATAGCATTTTCTACATTAGACACCAGAGGCTCCGATTCTACTAAAACTGGTGTAGCATCAGGTAAACTCCACGCATCTTCTAAAGTTTCCCAAGATGGGGCAAAAGGTGGTAGCGCTAAAGCGCAAGCTTTCCAACAGGCTTGTACAGGCGCTCCCAACTGTTGGCACATCCCGCCTCGACGACCCTCTGGTTTGTAGTGGCGGCAATATCGACAGGCAGATGTCAAAGAATTAATAGATTTCATTTGGGTTCATCTTTTATGCCGTTTATGGCTGATTTCGTCTTTATATTTTCCTTCTAGATAGAAATACGTACCGATCCCGTAACCCGTGATTACAGCTAGGTTAGAACCGTTTTTACACTAAAATTAACTTTATTATGTTTTTAGATTTATGTTATATTTTTCAATGTTACTTATAGTGGATACATATAAATTATTGCCTTTAACTTATTGGGGATCAAAGGTAAAAGTCATACTTTTGATATATGATGAATTTTTAATTAAGTTATATCTTTTGAGTTTAAATGAGCTTTTTTAACGGATACATCATTAAAAATGTAAATTTAACAACCAAGATAACGGGCAAAAAACTGTTGATTTATACATAAAATATCAAATATTTTTAGGTGTGGCAGGATACAGGCGCTTAAGAGCCTGTCCCCCGCTATAACTGCTTAACACTACAGAACCCACAAACCCCCCAACGCTGAAGTTCACCGGGTGGTGTGGGACATTCGCATTGAGGACAAAGGGGTAAACGTTGCGATCGCTCTTGTTTTGTCTTCGCCCAATTGCTAAAAACCTGATTCACGTCTTCACTCACAACTCTCACCTGATGCACTGCATCAACTTCACCCAAATAACTTGGATGTTCGCTAGGTAAAATAGTTGTCTGTGGTTGTTCCTTTTGTGGATGACGTTGCCAACCAGCAGTAGAAAAACGTATATCTACTAAAGGATTGGTTAGTTTTTGATTTAACTTGACAACTAAGGTTTGACGGCTAAAGGTCAAGTTTTGCGCCCAAGCAGCACTAGAAGTAGCCACACGTAAAACATCACGCTGTATCGATAAAGGTTGAGTTTGGGCAGCAATAACACTACCTACAACTTCTGCCCAAAATTGGCACACTTGCTGAAACGGTTGTTCTTGCCATTTCGCCTGCTTTTCTATAACACCTAAAATATCATTAACCGATTTAAAAGACATCTTGCCAAATTACAGCCACAATTGAGCTTAGTTCCCGGATCTATAGTAATAAACAATTTTTCACAGCATTCGCAAACAACTAGTCTAAGTTTGAGGCACAAAGGCGATGAGTCAAAAACCCCTGATGGATGGTAATGGACTGAAACCAGCATTAGCGGCTGCGTTAGCGAGTTTAGAAGTGCAGTTAGAACAAGAGTTAGCCCGTTACCGACGCAAGCGCATGGGAATAAGGGCTACCAGTCAATCTAGTGTGCATAGTTACGCTCATAATTATGCACAAGAATCGGCAGATAAAAATGCCACAATGGCAAACACTCAGCCATCGCTATTAGAAATTAAACCCCTTTCCAAACCTCTACCTTTATCCCCAACTCCCCAGGAAAAACCAGCACCAGTCACTATCAAGTCATCTACTCAAGACAAAAAACCACAACCAGAAATTGAAAATATTTCTCCCCCAGTCCCTAGTACCCAGACCCCAGACCCCAGACCCCAGACCCCAGACCCCAGACCCCAGACCCCAGTCCCCAAAATACCAGATAACTCTCAACCAGAAGCCAATACACAAATTCCTCTCCCGCCAGCCAAGTCTAAGGACAATGGTAGTATCGTCCCGGCGATCGCTCAACCTAATCAAAGCGACAAACTTTTAGCTGATGATACTCCTCCCCAACCAGATGACTATTTAGAATCGAGTGAAGCACTGTTGCGGAGTCTCACAGACGAACAGCCAGAAGAAAATCAAGCCAGAAATGCTAACGATAGTCTACTATCCCCTTTGGGTATCGGCTCCATGTTGCTTTTATTAGTAGCAAGTCTGACTTTGGGTTATGTAGTCTTCAATCCTAAAACCCTACCTCAGTTGAATTTCAGTAGATTATTCAATGGTAACTCATCTCCCAGCACCGAAAATCCCCAGCCAGTTGCTAGTAATCCCCAAACCCAATTACAACCAGAACTTACCCCCATACCCAAGTACCCCAATTTAGCAGCCAAAGAGTTTTCAGAAGTCAGAGATCCTATTGATGTAGTTGGCTTACAACCCAAGGTGCAACCAACCCCCACTACCCCAGCCAATCCTATCGCTATTCAAACCCCTGTTGTGCCTCCAGTTACCAACACCTTACCAGAGACACAACCTTTACCAACCCTCAATCCTTCTCCTAGCCCCAGTCTACAACCCATACCCACAGCCACCCTCAATCCTTCTCCCAGCCCCAGTCTACAACCCATACCCACAGCAACTGCAACTCCAACTCCACCGAGCGCCGAAATCAAACCCTCAGCAGATGGACGGTACAGTATCGTTATAGAGAATCAAAACTCTAACACCCTGAATGAAGCAAGGCGAGTAGTTCCAGACGCTTACCTGTCACGCAACAGCAAATTAATCTATCTGGCTACAGTCAAGACGAAACAACAAGCCCAACAAAGGCTCAAAAAGCTACAAGCCCAAGGGCTGAAGGTAACGGTACAGCAGCCATAGATAGTAGAAATTTGCGATAGGATTAGGGAATAGGGGGATTGGGGATTGGGGATTGGGAAGAAAGAATAACCAAATGTAGCGGATTTTTCAGATAAGTTACCTATTAACCTTACCTAACGTTTTCTGCAAAATAAATTTTTTGAATTTTCCCTAAAGGGTTGACTGGCGAGACAATGAATGGAGGGCTGAGATGGAATTGATTAAGCGTATCCAAAGGGTGATTAGGGCTAACTTGAACAGTTCGCTGGCTAGTAAGGAAGATCCAGAGAAGATTCTGGAACAAACTGTGATGGAAATGCAGCAACATTTACTGCAATTGCGACAGGGAATAGCACAAGCGATCGCCACCCAAAAACGCACTGAACGTCAAGCCGCCTCAGCCCAGTCAACCGCCGCAGAATGGTATCGTCGCGCCCAATTAGCACTACAACAAGGTAATGAACCTCTAGCCAGAGAAGCCTTGACAAAACGACAGTCTTATGTTAATGCAGCCGAAACCTTTTCTAGCCAAATTGGCGAACAAGTTGAGGTTATAAGTAGACTAAAACAGGATATGCGGACACTGGAGTTAAAAATTGCCGAGGCGAAGATGAAAAAAGATATGTACATCGCTCGCGCTCGTTCAGCAGAAGCATCTTATAAACTGCAAGAAATGTTAAAGGGTGGTTCAGCTACTAGTAGCTTGAATGCTTTTGAACGCATGGAAGAAAAAGTTTTGCAAGTAGAAGCAAAATCAGAACTCATGAATCAACTCGGTAGCGATGACTTACAAAAACAATTTGACGCTTTAGAAGCTGGTAGTGATGTTGATAAACAGCTAGAGGCGATGAAAGCTCAAACATTACCAAATACAACAGATCCCCAAGCGCAACAACTACCCCAAGGTGATAACTTTTAAACAATAGTCAATTATCAACACTAGGATATATCTTATCAATTAGCGGTTATTACGACACACTGAATACAACCGGAAAGATTACATTGAAAATGGAAGCTACTAAATAGTAAAAAAGTCAACTAATCAACAAAGCGCGTAAACTCCAAAAGGAAAAAAAGTTATGGGATTATTTGATCGGATTAAGCGAGTAGTTAGTGCCAACCTCAACGATTTAGTCAATAAAGCCGAAGATCCAGAAAAAATGCTAGAGCAAGCTATTCTGGAAATGCAGGAAGACTTGGTACAGTTACGTCAGGGTGTAGCACAAGCGATCGCCGCTCAAAAACGTACAGAGAAACAATATACTGATGCTCAAAATGAAATCAATAAGTGGCAACGCAATGCCCAATTAGCATTACAAAAAGGTGATGAGAACCTAGCTAGACAAGCTCTAGAGCGTAAAAAAACCTATAACGACACCAGCACAGCCCTAAAAGCTAGTCTAGACCAACAAAGCACTCAAGTTGAAGCCATCAAACGTAACTTAATCCAGCTAGAAAGCAAAATTTCTGAAGCCAAAACCAAGAAAGAAATGCTCAAAGCACGGATTACCACAGCCAAAGCCCAAGAGCAACTCGAAGGGATGGTACGTGGGATGAATACCAACAGTGCAATGGCAGCCTTTGAGCGCATGGAAGAGAAAGTCCTGATGCAGGAAGCCCGCGCCCAATCAGCCGCAGAACTAGCCGGAGCAGATTTAGAAAGCCAATTTGCCCGCTTAGAATCAAGCAGTGATGTTGATGATGAATTAGCAGCCTTAAAAGCCTCCTTAGCTCCCGCAACCCCAGTCAACCAACCTCTACTTCCCGCAGAACAAGAACAACAACCCACATCTCAAAAATCTAACGAAGCAGTCGATTCCGAGTTAGAATCCCTACGCAAGCAATTGGATCAGTTGTAATCCCAACTCCTAATTCGCAATACCCGACGCTATCTTGCTACGCAATTTCAACTAGTCCCACAGCTGTTAGTTGTGGGATTTTTAATTCAACTGTCAACTGTCAACTGTCAACTGTCAACTGTCAACCAGTTTGAGATACAGTAATTTGTGTGCCAACTTTGTATCGATGCCAACTAATGGAGACTGCAATGAGTAACGGTGTAATCACCATCACTGATGCTGAGTTTGAGAGCGAAGTATTGAAAGCCGAGCAGCCTGTGTTAGTTTACTTCTGGGCTTCTTGGTGTGGGCCTTGCCAATTGATGTCACCACTGATTAATTTAGCTGCTAATACCTACAGCGATCGCCTGAAAGTCGTTAAACTAGAAGTCGATCCCAACCCCGTTACGGTCAAACAATATCAGGTAGAAGGCGTACCAGCCCTGAGACTAATCAAAGGGGAAGAGTTATTAGTATCTACCGAAGGGGTAATCAGCAAAGACAAGTTACTTAATCTTCTAGATACGCATTTGAACAATAATTAGTTTATAGTCAGTAGTCCATAGTCCATAGTCCATAGTCGAAAAATTTGTGGCTGTTGACTGTTGACTGTTGACTGTTGACTGTTGACTAATGACTAATATGCAATTCTCACAACGTTTAAAACCCCTGCAATCTAATGTATTTGCGGACATGGACAAGGCTAAGGCCTTGGCTATAGCAGCAGGGAAAGAGTTGATTGATTTATCACTGGGATCATCTGATTTGCCAGCCGAGGCTCATGTAATTGCAGCGATCGCTAAATCTTTACATGATCCCAGTACTCACGGCTATTTGTTATTCAATGGTACGCGAGATTTTCGGCAAGCTGCGGCTAACTGGTACGAACAAAAATTTGGGATCAAAGTCGATCCCGAAACCGAAGTCCTACCTTTAATTGGTTCCCAGGAAGGCACGGCTCATTTACCCTTAGCCTTGCTCAATCCTGGGGATTTTGCTCTACTCCTTGATCCCGGCTACCCTTCCCACGCTGGGGGAGTCTACTTAGCTAGTGGGCAAATCTACCCGATGCCATTAAAGGCAGAAAACGATTTTTTACCTGTGTTTACCGATATCCCGACTGCTGTCTTAGCTCAGTCGCGGATGATGGTGTTAAGCTATCCTCACAATCCTACAGCAGCGATCGCACCCCTATCTTTCTTTAAGGAAGCTGTCGCCTTTTGTCAAGAACATAACATTGTTCTCGTCCATGATTTCCCTTACGTAGATTTAGTATTTGCAGAACCTGGCAACTGGGATCAAAATCTTCCCCAGTCCCCGATCCCCAGCCCCCGATCCCCAGTCCCTTCCATCCTCCAAGCTGACCCAGAAAAGAGCATTTCTATCGAATTTTTCACGCTTTCTAAGTCTTATAATATGGGTGGCTTTCGCATTGGTTATGCGATTGGTAATGCCCAGTTAATTCAAGCTTTACGCCAAATCAAAGCAGCAGTCGATTTTAATCAGTATCGGGGAATTTTAAATGGGGCGATCGCAGCTCTTTCTGGCCCCCAAGCAGGCGTGAAAGCTGCTGTTACTACCTTTCGTCAACGTCGTGATGCCTTTATTGATGCTCTACACCGCATCGGCTGGTATGTTCCCACTCCCAAAGCCACGATGTATATTTGGGCAAAATTACCATCGCCTTGGAGTCAAAATTCCATAGAATTTTGTACAGAGTTAGTTAAACAAACAGGTGTAGCGGCTTCCCCTGGTGCTGGCTTTGGCAAGTCCGGTGAAGGATATGTCCGCTTTGCCCTAGTACATGAGCCACGGATATTAGAAACTGCCGTTGAGCGAATTAGCAGTTTTCTCTAGTGGCGTGGTAAGGCTAAACTTGTGCATTAGCTAAAAATTTCAAGAAACGAAAAACCTCACCCCCAACCCCTCTCCTACGAGGAGAGGGGTTGGGGGTGAGGTCAAAACAACGCTTGTCGAACTCACGTTAATCAAATATCATCAACAATTAACGATGATCCCGGTGAACCCGCCCCTACCGAGTCTCATTAGCTCCCGGCATAGGCTATTGTTTGGATAATAAAGGTTTTTCTAATTCACATCAGGCGTAAATTATAAAACCCTTATATTAAGCAGCTTTTGAAGCTGTCACCTGTCACCTGTCCCCTGTCCCCTGCTATAAATTTAGCCAAATTCATGGAAATCTTTCCGGATTGATCGGCTGCTAGATTGTATAAACTGATCTGTTGGCAATCATTTTTAGCCTGTTGCCTATCTCATCTCATGTTTGATCAACAGACTCTACCCATTATCAGTATCTATGATTAATTTCTTTAATCACACAAAACTTTTATGATAAATTAAATTTAAAAATCTTCACTATACTCAACAATTAAACAAACTAGACAGGAGACATCTGCACGCGATAGGCTGCTTTTAACTTCCCGGAAAATACGCCTGTAGCTTTGGCTGAATCGTTGCTACATCAGGTGTTAAATCCTGAATGCGAACAGTAAAAACGGCCCATCGCTGCTGTGTCAGCTGCTCTGTAGATATTTGCTTCTAGCTGAGTAGTTGGTCATCACTAGAGAAATTTCTGGCGGGAAAAATCACTAGTAATCCTCATTACCTGGGTAATTAATCTTCTTTCCTGCCGAACACCATTTGCAAAATCATCGGGATACCACCTACTTGGTGATATTTATCAGCCCAAGCACGAATGATTTCATCTAGTTCCTGCATGGCTTCATCCCAACGTTCTGGCGGCACATCTAATTCTTCCAAGGCACGCATAGCATTTGGTCTTTTTTCTGCCCAATCTTTCATCATGCGGAAATACCGGGCGGTATCTTCTACCATGATATAAGTGCGCTCTTGGTCGTCTGCTGGGGCATAGAAGGGACGAGTCAAGGCATAAAAGGGCATTCCCCAAGGCGAATCTATTCTTGTCACCGTGCCAGAGTAGAGCAGACGACGCTTGATGTGTTCTGCTAAGGCTTCACTTAACTCCATACGGTGTTCTGGTGGCAATTCTTCTTGCGATCGCTTATGGAGAAATTCAATTAACTCTAAAAACTCAAAGGATGTCACCAACTGAGCATCGGGAAGATTACTAGGTAGCTTCTGCTCAATTTGTTTCTTCTCTTCGCTTGTTAGACTTGTACCAGGAATACGGGATCGCCCAGGCATCCAAGGGTACTTTTCTAACCAGACATAGGGAAACTGAATCAAGTATCGGGGTTCTTGAGAACCCAAAGTCTTGAGCAGTTTGCCCTCCATTAGGGCTTGTCTGACTTCCTCAACTATAATTTTGACCCGCTTTGGCTCTAGGTGGTGCAAATGTCCAGTCATCCGGAGATTTTGCCCCTGCTCTAGATAAGTCATGTAAATTGCACACTTAGCCGCCGTTGCTGCTGCATCTAGAAATGCTCCATGCCTATGCCCACTTGTCCTCATGGCACTAAAAGCCAGATATAGCATGATCTGATCCATTGCACTGGGGCCAAGACGCTTGATCAGATCGATGTCGTTGCTCATATTACAAAATAGTTGAATGGCACACTTAATTAGTCTAAAAAAGTAGTTGATGTACACCCACAGGGGGGTGATATTGTCGCTCTAGAATGTTTATGATGTTTGGGCTAAGTGTTGATTATTAGTCAAGATGCTCATTCCTCCGTAATTTATAACGTATTATTAGTAACTGTACTGCTAATATACGTGCTTGTATCTTACCGAAAAATCACAAAATAACTGCCAGAATTTCCTCTTTTATAATTTAGTCAACTACTGGCAAAATTTAGGCTTCTAATAAGTAACCTACAAGGACTTTCTCCATTATCCGGATCTTCTTTGCGCTTTCATTGCCTCAATAGCAAAGCTATTTTTAGCACTCTTGGCTGCTGACCGAATTTAGGAACTAGCAGCGCAAAAAAAGCTATGGAAAACCATGAGCGGAAAATCTCTCCTGGTAGTGACTATACTATTTCTGAATAATTTCGCCCAGATGCTGATAAATCTGTTCAGAAATAGGAGGTACTGATTGTTGAGATGACCACATAGCCGCTACGCCAGCCTTAGTCACGCCTATCGCAGCAATAGAGTGCTTTTAACTACCGAGATGACTAGAAAAAGTGCTGAAAGCTCAGTTCCTGATCCTTAGCCCTTTCTCTTCCTTTTCTCATCTGTCTTAGCGTATACGGCGCATAATGGCTACTAACAAATCGCTTTCTAGCACTTTGGGCAGATTATTCCAATTTTGCGATAGCTTTTATTTGCTCATAACATAATATTCTATATTTATCTGTCATATTAGTAAAATCCCATGAATTAATCTATTCTTAACTTTTTTTTCTTAAACATTTGCACAATCTATGGATGGTCAAGACTTTTTCAATAGAAAAGTCAAGGATTTATGACATGAAATAATAAAACCTTGTCACAAAAGGCTTTTTGACATATTCACTTTCCCCTGTTCCCTGTTTTATGCCCTAACTTTCTGTACTGGAAGAGTTATTGGGATTTAGGTTTTTGCCGACGCTGAAAGCTGCTGCACCAAAAGTTACAAATAAAACTCCAAATACTTGCACAATATTTAAAGTTTCTTGAAGTACCAAACCAGCAAAAATCACCGTCAAAATAGGTACACCTGCACTAATGATTGCCGATCGCAATCCCCCTAATTTGCCGACTCCGATATGACTGAATACGTAGCTCAACAGGGTTAAAACACCCAAAATAAAGGCACTTAAAACAATTTCTAATCGATTAAGATTAGTTGCCAAATCTCCGGATAGGGGTGACATCAAAAAGATAAAACTCAAACCCAGCATAGTGACAAAGTTAATCAAAGACAAAGATACGGGATGAACTTTAGTAGCACAGATGCGACTGAGGATCAGGTAACAAGCAAAAGCTGCACCAGCAAGAATGGCGGTGATTGTCCCAAAGGGATTATTAACAATACCTGTGTTGGTTACGCCAGAAAGGACTAGTAATTCACCGCAGAAAATAGCACCGATCGCACTTGCACGAAACACACCAGGGCGATCGCGAAATAGTAACCAAGACAACAGCCCGTTAATGAGTGGGTAGGCGAAGAAAAGAGCGATCGCCACACCAGCAGGGACTTGACCAAGGGCAAAATAAATCAGCACCTGCGATAAAAACAAAAAGCCGCCACTAGCAAACATCAACAGGACAACTCTTCGTGGCTTAGGAAGAGTCGCAGACTGATTATTACCTAAAGATTGCTTGAGATTTTGCAAATCTTGCCACACTTGCGGATACATTATCGGAGCCAACAGTATCATCAGTGGTACAGTCACCATCAACCGCAAAGTGAGAATGTACAAAATATTTCCCAACGTCGGCGAGATTAAACCCGCTACTTCCAAGGCTGAGGACAGTTGAGAAGTTTTATAGAACATTCCCTTCAGGACTACGTTGTACAACGATGACAACACCGTAGACATCACAACCAACAGAAAACCCACCTGCACAGGAGATAAATTTGATGATCTACGTGATCTTGGTGAGGAATTTGTTGATCCCCGTCTGACTACAGATGCGGGTGGAGGAGATGGAGTTTTAGCCCCGGATGAATCTCGATTGATTACAGAAACTGGTTCTGGCGGTTTTGTTGTGATGGGTGGAGATTGAGTCTTAGCTGTGGAAACTGGTTCTGGTGGTTTTGTTGTGGTGGGTGGGGATTGAGTCTTGGCTGTGGAAACTGGTTCTGGCGGCTTTGTTGTGGTGGGTGGGGATTGAGTTTTAGCTGTGGAAACTGGTTCTGGTGGTTTTGTTGTGGTGGGTGGGGATTGAGTCTTGGCTGTAGAAATTGACTCTGGTGGTTTTTCTGTGATGGGTGGAGATTGAGTCTTGGCTGTGGAAACTGACTCTGGCGGTTTTTCTGTGATGGGTGGAGATTGAGTCTTAGCTGTGGAAACTGACTCTGGCGGTTTTTCTGTGGTGGGTGGAGATTGAGTCTTAGCTGTAGAAATTGACTCTGGCGGTTTTTCCGTGATGGGTGGAGATTTAGGCGCAGTTGCAGATAATTCCCTACTAATTACAGAAAGTGGTTCCGTAGGCTTCTCTGGAGATGGTTGTAATTTTGTCTCGCTTTCAGGAAAGACTCTGGGGATCACAGACTGCGGCTCTGGAGGAGCCACAGGGGGTGGTGCAACTACTGGTGGAGGTGGAGATTTTTCAGGAGTAATAATAATGGCTTGCTTGGTAACGCTGGCTTCCTCCACAGGCGCAGGCGTTTGTAAAGGTGTTGGGGATTGTTGCTCAAGTTGCAAAACCGTAGGTGGTGAAAATACCACATTCGGCGGACTTGGGGGTTGTATTTCTGACGGTTGCAGTACTGTGGGTGGGGATAACTTGGCGGCTTGTGATGTTTCTTGGATGGCTTTAGTTAGTTCCCCACGTAGACGAGTGATTAGTTCTTCGACAATCGTCTCTCCTTCCTGCTGTTGACTATACATCCTAGACAACTGCTGGGAGAGATTACTTTGGTAGTTTTTGAGTTCTTGTTGGAGGGAATTAAAAGCGATCGTCAGGTTATCATCTAGACTCCCAAGCATTTTTTCCACTTCTTCATTGTTCCCTGCGGGTGCAATGCTTTGGGCTGACTTGAGAGCAGCGATTTGGCTCTCTGTTTGGTTAGCTATTTTTGCTAGCGATGATTGTAGTTGAGAACAGATGTGTTTGGCTAAAGCTTCCGATAATTGACGGATGAGAACTTGTTGCTCAGTAATCCGTCGTACTTCTTGTAAATGCTCTTTCTCTTCGATTAACTGTTGAATTTCATCCTTGAGACGGTCTTTTTCTGTTTCTAATTTTTTGATTTCTTCCTGAAATGATCTGAGGACATTCTGCTTTAGACTGTCTAAATCCTCTACAACAGCCCATAGAGCTGTTTCTGCTGCCCTGGATAACTCACCTCGGACTCGCGGGTCGTTGTCTGGTCGCTTCTCAAATCGCCCCATTAGCTTATAACCTCTATACACCTTGACGATACAGCTACTGCCTGTAAATTTGCGTGGCGCTAATTCTAATTTTCTGTATTTTGTCAGATAAACTTGAAAATCTTAACAGGACTTACGGATCTCAAAGTCATTTTGTCATGACTCACCCAAAGTTGGCAAAGCATATAATTTGACTGACAACCTACTAGGGATTTACGCAACGAGACTCTTTGCTGTGAGCGGGCGTAGGAGTTCTGAGAACTTACACCCCTTGGACAAACCCTTGACTTTTCGCTTTTTTGTGTAAGTCCCATAATCAAGTGGGTTGTCTTCAAGCTCAGAGGCTGCATCCATCAGCCTGACTTCAATCTTTGATACCCTAGTGAGATTCATTCCCAAGAGAATCACTCACTAACTATAAATACTTGTAATTTTTGTGGCAACAGTAATTAATACGTTGATGTAATCTCTAGGAGAGAATTTATGCAGAATCCAGCTTTAATAACAGTTTATCTCTTTGAGATGGGCTTCATCGCCATCTTTTTGCGGAAATTGAAATTATCTCCTGCACATATCCTAATTAATTAACTGCCATTTTGCCAAAAAATAGCAGGGGATAGGGGATAGGGGACAGGTGAGACAGCGCTGTAGGAGGGTTTCCCTCCGTAGGCGACTGCGTTCGCCCTTGGCGTGCCGGAGGCATACCCAAAGGGTGACAGCCTTAAAAGCTTGTTAATATAAGGATTTTATGATATTTACCTATGTCCTAACCTATGTGGCTACTGCTATACTTCTGGCTATTATGTAGATGTAGGAAATAGCCCTGCCAAGGTGGATCAAAATCCTTGTGGGGATGTACAGATATACGCCTCTAGCTTCTAGTTCAAACCAATATGTATATCCTAGAGTTTATTTGCTAAAACAATAAAATCCGAGCAATGCTAAAGATGGCAGCGCTGAGGACGGCACTGATAGGCACTGTTACTAACCATGCAGTGGCAATACCTTGGAGAGTTGTAAATTTTACCGAACTCAGGCTTTGTACCAATCCTACACCAACTACGCCACCTACCAGAGCGTGTGAGGTGGAGACTGGTAAACCAAGACGGGAGGCTAATAAAATAGTGGTGGCGGTGGCTAGTTCTGCACAAAATCCACTACTGGGTTGTAAAGCAATAATATTTTCGCCAATTGTGGCGATAACTTTTTCACCCCAAACGGCTAAACCACCAACAATTCCAGCACCACCGAGAATTAAAATCCACAGTGGGACAGTGATCCCATCGCTAGGAACTTGCCCAGTTTGATTAATATACACGATCGCCGCTAAAGGTGCGATCGCATTCCCCACATCATTAGAACCATGTGCAAAGGCGACAAAGCAAGCACTAAGGACTTGGAAGCGGGCGAAGAGAGTTTCGATGGGGTTGGGGAATGAGGGAGATGAGGGGGATGAGGGAGATGAGGGAGATGAGGAAGAAATTATTAACTCCTGCCTCTTGTCAAGCTGTCGCCAATTGATTAGGGTTAGTCCTACGGCGGCTAATGTGCCTGTTACGAGGGGGATATCGTGGGGGGGGATGTTGACACCGAGTTTTTCAATTAAGAACTTGGTTAAGGGTTGAGTGAGGGAGGGGAGGACGATTACGCCAAATACACCTAAGAGAATTGTACTCAACCAGGGAATCCACTCTCTTAATTGTGCAACTGGATTTGGTTGTTCTAATATCCAGTGCTTGATTTGACTGTAAAATAATGCGGCGATCGCACCACTGATCACTGGGGTTAATATCCAACCAATAGTTATTAATCCAATTGATGACCAATCGATCGCACCTACTCCCAAGGCTACCCAACTAAACCCGGCGATCGCACCTACAACTGCGTGAGAAGAAGATACTGGTAAGCCAAGGGATGTAGCAATTTGCAACCACATACCACAAGAAATCAGCACTGTCATCATGCCAGTAACTAAAATTTGGGGTGTAGCTGCAAATAATTCAGGGTTAGCAACTTTTGTTGCTAGGGTTTGTGTCACTTCATGCCCAAATAAGACAGCGCCAGTAAACTCCAACAATCCAGCAATAATTAATGCTTGTCTTAAAGTAATAGCTTTGGAACCGACAGAAGTTCCCATTGCATTCGCAACATCGTTAGCCCCCAAGTTCCAGGCTACGTAGAAGGCTAGTAAGGCGACTATTACGAGGATGATTGATATTTCCATGTTAGTTTCAGGGTGTAGGGGTGTAGGGGTGTGGGGGTGTAGGGGAGAAGAAAATTACCCAATCCCCAATCCCCAGTCCCCAGTCCCCAGTCCCCAATCTAAGGATAAATGAGGATTTTGTATGTTTCTGGTGTTGGTGCGATCGCTTGATCTACGGCTGCTGATAAATCTTTGAGGGGATAGCGATCGCTGATTAATGCTTGCACATCAATACGGCGGTTAAAGACGATATCGGCCGAGAGATTTTGCAGGCGATAGGATGAACTGTAACTGCCCATTAAGTCGATTTCTCGGCGGTAGAGAATGTTGGGGTTGATGGGGATTTCTAATTCATCAGGAAATTCGGCAAAGAATAAGATTTTTCCCCCTTTTCTGGTACAATCCAGAGCTTGGAAGAAAGCTTTCTCACTAGGAACAGCTAAGAGTGTGACATCAACACCTAAGCCATCGGTGAGGGCGTGAATTTTGGCGCTTATGTCGGGATCACGGGCATCAAATGCTGCTTCTGCACCGACATTCAAGGCTTTGTCTATTCTTGAGGGTAGCAAATCGGTGGCGATCGCTTTTGCCCCGAAATATTTCACCAACATGACAAACATTAACCCAATTGGCCCCGCACCAGTTACCAGCACAGTTTGTCCAGGGGCAATTTGGGCTTTTTTCACTGCCTTTAAACAACAGTTGGTTGGTTCAACAAAACTTGCTTCTTCAAAACTGATATTGTCGGGGATCGCTATTAACCCGCCATTTTGGACAATATGACCCGGAACTTTGACGTATTCAGCAAAACCGCCGCCACTGGGGTTAAAACCGGCAGTGGTGGAAATGTTTTTGTAAACACTGCACATGGAAAAGTTATCATTCAAGCAGTAGGCACAACGCATACAAGGTATGTGGTGCATGACTGCTACCCGTTGTCCTACCTGCCAACCCTGTACTTGAGAACCAACTGCGGCAATAGTCCCGGCTGTTTCATGCCCGAAAATGCGCGGTGGTTCATACAGAGGATAACGAATTTTTTTAATATCTGACTGACACAAACCGACTACTCGCACCTGTACCAGCACTTCATCCGGTTCCAGAGTCGGTACGGGGATTTCTTCGTAAGATAGCTGATTTACACCTCTAAATACCTGTGCTTTCACGCTAATTTTTCACCGCTCAACGATACTAGATTTAACATTATTCGTCTACGTTAAGCTATAAGGTTTTAGATTTCTGTTTTTGTACCAGTGCTAATTCTTGCTCTAAAGTTTGTTCAAAGATTTGGAATGCCTCAATATCTGCTGAGGTGAGCTTACCTTCTACTTTCCCATACTCAAATTGTAGAATCTTCCCCCGACCATCTTTAGCACTAATTGTTAAAACTCCTCTATTGTGAGAAATACGATACTGTTCACCTTCTAAACGTTTAGCCACATCAGAAGAGATTTTTTTGTTAATAACAAGGTTACTTATAGCTTCATCCAAGATTTTCTGTGACCAATAGGGCATATACCAACCAGCCTCAGCTATGGATAGCAAGGTATCTCGTAGGTACATTGGAAATAGAACACAGGCATCTAAGACTACACCGACCATAACGTTTTTTCTGAGTATTTACTCATCATACTCATACAAACCAGCTTCTTCACTTATCTCAATTAATTCCTGTAAAGATTGGCTACGCTTGTTATCCCTGTGTTCCTTGTATTTTTTCAAATCTTTAAAACGAACACGCCGATGTGTTCCTACTGTGATGTAAGGAATTTCGCCTTGTTCTAATAGCTTTATTAGATAGGGGCGCGATACATTAAGAAAATCTGCGGCTTGTTGTGTACTCAATTCTTGTTCTTGAGGAACTATAGATATAGCTTGACCCAAGGCCATTGCATGAACTACTTGGCACAGCACTTGATAAACGGAATCAGGAATAGTAATTACTTCTCCGTTAGCTCCTACTAGTCTTGCTTGAAAATCTTTAATTTTCAGTAAGCGATCAATTTCTCTAATATCTGGAGCTTCTCTTTCCTGAGCCATAACTGACTCTAAAGGCTGGTTATGCCTAAATTTGGTAGTCATGTTTGTGAACTCTAATTGATGATATACCAATGGTATAACTCTATTTACATCAATGATATACTCCAAATTACATAAACGCAATATCCGAAATATAGATAAATCAAGTATCCAAAAATAGCTACGCACCAACGCAAACATCAACATCACCAGCAAACATACCGCCAACACTACCGATGAGGCAAGATGGTGATATTCCACAGGTAGGTGAACCGCCTTTACATTCTCCGCCACCAACAGTTCCCGCCCAGTATCGTCAAGAAATCCCTCAACAGTCTGTATCTCCTCCGCCTATACCTGCCAAAACTGCAACAATAGGGCTGGGTTTTTATTTGCAGTGGGTATTAGTTAATGTTGCAGGCTTGATTGCAGGATGTATTATTGGAGCGATCGCCCAAACTCTGCTACGACCGCTTGGTACAATAATTAGTGATCAAGTTTTAGCCGCAACGATGGGTTTAACAATTGGGTATATGCAGGCATTAATATTGCGGCGGCAAATTCCCATATCTGAAAAACAATGGATGTGGGGGACTACTGCTGGTGCTTGTATCTCCCTGCTCTTGTCAGGAAATAATGCCGACTATACTTTATTATGGATTGGCCCTATAGTAGGAACAATTCAGTCTTGGATTATGCGCCCAGTTATCAAGCAAGCTGGCTGGTGGATTTTAATCAATACTTTGTTCGGTTGGCTTGGGGGAATTTTTTCAGGAGCAGTGTTAGTGTTGCTGTTGAAAAATCAGAAAAATGTCTAATTTGCTTTCATATATTATTAATGTCTAGTTTTATCTTCATGCCCACAACCTCCTTATTGAGAAGGTGGAAGATGTCAGTTGATGAGCATGAGTAACGAGCAATTAATTAGGATGAAAAGTAGAAATCGAACAAACTGAGTCGTGGGTGTTCTTATAAGCTTTGTGTAAATTTTTATTTCTATCAAATATCAACTTTGATTATGAGTTTTAATTTTAATTAAGACCTCATTTGTAAATTTTTAACAATTGTGCTGATCACTATTTTGAATTTAATTACTTATTTCTTCTTACTATTGTTTTTCAACAATTTTTTCTTATATCCTTATACTGATATAGGTGGTTCTCTATATCCATATGTTGTAGATTTAGATGCACTACTTGCAATAAGATTATTTTCTATTATATGTTTTTTATGTGGCTCTGTATCTGCTGGTATTTCATATAGGACTGTTCGTAAAAGTAATTCAGGAAAAGTATTTAAATTATTTTTAATAATAATGATAATGCTTTCTCTAATAGCAATTTTATTTAGTGTTTATCGATTTATAGAATTGAACAATCTTTCTTCTTCCTTAGTAATATGTGATCAGTTTTCCGGTCAGAGTCCTGGTTGTTATATTCCATAGTGTAGCGATCGCATCACTTGCACCATCAGATAGTGATAGTTAACCTTTGATTATGAATTTTCATTTTAATGAATCACTCATTTGTAAGTTATTTACAATTGTGCTAGTTACTATTTTGAATTCAATTACTTATTTCTTCTTATTATTGTTTTTAATTAAGATGAATCCTTTATTGTATCCTTATACTGATATAGGTGGTTCTCTATATCCATATGTTGTAGATTTAGATGCACTAGGTGTAAGAATAGGATTTTCTATTATATGTTTTTTATGTAGCTCCTTATCTGCTGGTATTTCATATAGGGCTGTTCGTAAAAGTAATTCAGGAAAAGTATTTAGATTATTTTTATTAATAATGATGATGCTTTCTCTAATAGCAATTTTATTTAGTGCTTATCGATTTATAGAACTGAGAAATCTTTCCTCTTCCTTGGTAAGATGTGATCAGTTTTCCGGTCAGAGTCCTGGTTGTTATATGCCATAGTCAAGCGATCGCATCACTTGCGCCATCAGATAGTGATAGTTAACTTTATAGTTAGGACATTAAGAAATAAAACTTAGACAGCGAAATAGTTTTAACCCTGTCACCTGTTACCTGTCCCCTGCTATAAAACAGGATGAATTTGTATGTATCCTGGTTAAAAATACGTGAATTTAAATTTATGGTTCATCAAACTTATATAACTGATGTGTTAGTCGTTGGTGGTGGAACTGGCGGAACGGCTGCGGCTATTCAAGCGGCGCGAAGGGGTGCAAAAACTATTTTGGTGAGTGAGTTTTCTTGGTTAGGGGGAATGTTAACTGCGGCTGGGGTATCTGCACCCGATGGAAATGAATTGATTGCGTTTCAAACGGGGTTATGGGGTGCGTTTTTACAAGAGTTGCAACAGCGACAGCCGGGGGGTTTAGATAATAGTTGGGTGAGCTTTTTCAGTTATGATCCGCGTATTGGAGCGGAAATTTTTGCTAATTGGGTGAAGGAATTATCTAATCTGCACTGGATTTCTGGACAAGTACCCTTAGAGGTTCTGCGTCAAGGGAATTGTATTACTGGTGTCAGGTTTGCAGACTTTACCGTACAAGCCAATATAACAATTGATGGTACAGAGTTAGGGGATTTACTCGCTTTAGCAGATATCCCTCACCGTTGGGGTTGGGAATTGCGATCGCACTGGGGAGAACCCAGCTCCCCAACTAGCTTTAATCATATCACCCAAGAATATCCTGTACAGTCCCCTACTTGGGTGGTAGTGATGCAGGATTTTGGCGAACCAGTCGCACCTGATATTCCTCCTGCACCTAATTATGATGCGGCGCTGTTTGCTGATGCTTGGAAAAACTACGGTGCGGAGCAGTTCTTGAATTATGGACGTTTGCCTGGTAATCTATTTATGATTAACTGGCCAATTTGTGGTAATGACTACGGTGAAGGAGTAGGGCGACTGATAGAATCAGCAGCAGCTAAGAGTGATTTTCTGCAAGAATCTCGTTGGCATAGCCAAAATTTTGCTCATTTTATCCAAACTCAGCTAGGTAAGCGTTACGGTTTGGCAGAGCAAGTTTTTCCTCACAACTCACCAGCTTTTGCACTGCACCCATACTACAGAGAAAGTCGCCGTTTGGTAGGACTAACTACTATTACAGAACAGGATATTTTGCCAGTTCCAGGCGGTAGGGTAGCATCTTTATTTCCCGATACCATTGCTATTGGTAACTATGCCAATGACCATCATTATCCGGGGTTTGACTTACCCCTACAACCTAAATCTATCCGTTGGGGCGGACGTTGGACGGGGACACCTTTCACAATTCCTTATCGTTGTCTAGTTCCAGTTACTATAGATGGTTTTTTGGTTTGTGAAAAGAATATTTCTGTTTCTCACATAGCCAACGGGGCGACTAGATTACAACCTGTGGTGTTGGGTATCGGTCAAGCTGCGGGAATGGCGGCGGCTATGTGTGTCGAGTTGGACTGTCAGCCGCGAGATTTACCTGTACAAGGATTACAGGAAGCATTACTACAAGACCATCGCGCTCCTGCGGCGATCGCACCTCTGTTTAATCTACCACCCGACCATCCAGAATGGTTGCATTGGCAATTGTCTTACATCAAGGAGCCTCAACTATATCCAGATAGTGGCAATTGCCCAGATTCTGTCAATACATATTATCGCCAAAAACACAATCTAGTATTTCCACGTAGATCTGATTGTTTTACAGGAGTTGTTCATATTCTAAATCCGCAAGATTACAGATTCGAGATTGCTACACCACCTGCTACCCTGGGACAGGTTTGGCAGCTTGTAAGCTGGCGATCGCACATAGATGAGCAATTACAAGCTTTATCAAATCAGCAACATATCAGGGTTTGGGGTCGTCTAAATCATTCTGGTCACTGGTTATTGGTAGATGACCTGAGATAGAAGCACATTTTTATTAGTTTTCAGTAAAAAGCACTACTTTTTTTAATATTTTCCGGATTCGTCACATAAACTCAGTAGCAATAGATAAGAGAATTTACAAAGAGGCTTTAAAAATGCGTGCTGCTGTTCCGATGTTAGTTTCGAGTCTGGTATTTGGTTCCCTCATTTTTGATGACCAGGGAATGGCTAATCGCAATTTAACCTTTTCTCCTTCTAATTCAGAATATATGCTCTCATTAAACTCCAAACACAAGCATAATCAACCAGAAACTCCCATACCTCATCGGGGTACAGGACGTAAAACTATGATTGAAAATATCCAGAATGCGTGATGGCGATCGCCTGATACTAAGTTGCAGTCAAAGATAGTATCTTACTCTGTGCTACTTCCCGTTCCCCTCATGGGAGGGGCTAGGGGTGGGTTGCTTCCCCTCATGGGAGGGGCTAGGGGTGGGTTGCTTCCTTTCCTGCTCAAACAAACATCTTTAAACACAACTTGGTATATCTTTCATAGGCAATCAGCGTTGTCTAACCAGCAAATCCCCATTTTCCCAACATTTAATAGCCTTTTTGGCAGCCACCAGCCACTTTAAACGCTGCTGTTACCGAAAAATTGGGTTTAAAGCCCCGTCCTTTAAGGACGGCTTTTTGATACAATAATGCAAACAGGCAGGGCATTGTCTGTTGGGCGAGATAGTATTAAGACGGGTATGCCCGCAGCTGTTGTTTGAACCCAGAATCTCTGCCCTTTTAGGGTGGGGAGTATGTCAAAAACACAATGTTATCAGTTGTAGGGGCGGGTTCATTGAGTAATTCATGTTAAAAACAGATATGTTCGTTAAACCCGCCCGTACTTAAATACCTTGGTGAAACACCACAGCAATTGGTGTAAGGCGTAGGGAGGCGCTTCTTTATCCCCCACCATACGCCCTGGCTGACTGATAACTGATTTAATAACAAAGATGGGGCAGACATAATGCTTACCCCATCATCAACTAAAAGACTTTTCACTTAGAAGCAACCTGGGTTGAGGAATATAAACCCGCAGCTAACCCAACCTAGTAGAATTGAAAAACAATTGCTACCTAATCCCTAGTTGTTCAAGTTATTTTCTGGCTTTTTCAGCCCATTGATAAACATTGGGACAAATTTTTCCATAAAAGCTTGCGGGTCGCGTTGCCAAGCTTTTTGTGCAATCTGAAGTCTGGTAAACTGCAACTGGGGCGCTAACAAAGTTTGTGGTAAGCGTTCCATCAGATACTGGGGCCGTTGCCACATTGGCATAGTATTGGCTACTTCCATCAAGTTAGCAACTCGTCGCAGTTCTGCACCTAGCGTTATATCCATTCCTGATTCAAAAGCTGCTTGTTCAATAGCAGCATACTTACGCTTGGCTTGCTCAACTTTTTGGCGATGTTCTGGACTTTTATCTGCTATCTGTGCTAACCAACGATTACCCCAACGCACGTGTCCAGCTTCCTCTGGCAGAATTTTTTCAATGGTTTCGCGGATTCTCATATTTTCCTCTGTTTGGGGTGCTTGTTTAAGGGCGTAAATATGAGCAGAGAAATACTCACAACCGCGTTTTTCTGTAACGTTAATTGCAGCTAGGGCAGAAATTACAAATTCTTCTAGCGCTTGAGTGGGATCTTGTTGTTCGTCATCAAGCAACCTTTCAAATTCATCAATGTAGGAATTTCCAGGGGGAGTTCCCACATTTACCCCCAAGTCCACCAACAAATCAGTTAACCACATGGCATGACGCGCTTCATCGGAAATGTGGTGCGATAAATCTCTAATCAGTTCCGGTGGTTTTCCATTTAGCCGTTCAATGATATCTGTCAGGTCTTTACAACTGCGTTGCTCACTATAACGATAACGGTTGAGGGTGATCAGGTGCATCTCGCGATTCCCCACTACCTGTTTGAGAACATCCCTCGCACTCAAACTATTCTGGAATTTCTTTGGATAAACAACTGTCATAAGTTTCAGTGAGTTTGTTAAAGTTTGATGGCTTGAGTAGTCATTGAGCTTGTCTCAACACCGGCACTTACGCTGCATTAGCGGTTATCGCCTAGTATGAGACAGTGTAAATTAATGTAACAAATAAATTATCGCTCTTGAGAAAGGTATTTTTACCAATCGTTGTTGAAGTCAAAAAAACAACCCCATCTTTCCGATCTTTCTCATCTCGCCCCAGTCCCCTGCAATTACACAAATATTAAGATTTGTAATAAAAACTCAATTCCGTAGCATAAGCTACAGAATTTTTGATATATTGATTATGTCTGGAGTTAAATCAAATTAATATCACTGGAGGACTGTGGTATGTCTATTCAAGAAAAATCTCGTGCAATTATGATGCGCCAATATCAGCAAGTGAAGAATCGTCAACAATCAATGCTGATGCGTGCAGCACAAGAACTCGGTCTTCCTGCTGAAGAACTATCCCATTACTGGAATCCCACGCAAGGAAAAATCGACCCTACTACACGCGCTATTTATGGCAGCAGCAATGCCTCTATGAGCTAGGAAAATTACAATTTGTGAATTTTCATGAGAGTCAAAAAAAAGCCACCCCTGCGGGTGGCAATTTATACTCTTAGATACGCTTATTAATTAAACGTCATAGTAGAGATGGAATTCGTAAGGATGAGGACGTAATTGCAACTGTTTAACTTCGTTAGCCAGTTTGTAATCAATCCAGTTTTGGATAAAGTCTTCAGTGAATACGCCTGTTTCTGTTAAGAAAGCGTGGTCGTTTTCTAGTGCTTCCAAAGCTAATTCTAAAGAACCAGGTGTGGAAGGAACTTTCGCCAGTTCTTCTGGAGATAGTTCATAGATATTCTTATCTAAGGGCTGGCCTGGGTCAATTTTGTTTTTGATGCCATCAAGACCGGCGCATAACATGGCAGCAAATGCCAAGTAGGGGTTAGAGGTAGCATCAGGACAACGGAACTCTAGGCGTTTGGCTTTGGGGTTAGTCCCAGACAGAGGAATACGGATAGAGGCGGAACGGTTTCCTTGGGAGTAAGCCAAGTTAACAGGTGCTTCATAACCAGGAACGAGACGCTTGTAGGAATTAGTGCTGGGGTTGGTCAGAGCCAACAGCGCTGGTGCGTGCTTGAGCAGACCACCAATGTAATGCAACGCCATTTCGCTCAAACCTGCATACTTATCACCCGCGAATAAGGGCTTGCCATCTTTCCAGATAGACTGGTGGGTGTGCATACCGGAACCGTTATCACCAAACAATGGTTTGGGCATGAAGGTAACGGTTTTGCCGTATTTTTTCGCTACGTTCTTGATGACGTATTTGTAAATCATCAACCAGTCGGCAGCTTCGATTAATTTACCAAAGCGGAAGCCTAGCTCACACTGACCACCAGTGGCTACTTCATGGTGATGTTTTTCGATGGGTACGCCTAATTTCGCCATCGTCAACAGCATTTCTGTCCGAATATCTTGGAAAGAGTCTGTTGGTGCAACGGGGAAATAACCCTCTTTAAACCGGGGTTTGTAAGCCAGGTTGGGTTTATCTGGTGTACCTTCTTTACCAGCGTTCCAAGTACCTTCTTCCGAGTCGAGGAAGTAGTAGCCTTCGTTAGCGCTTTGGGCAAAGCGGGCGCTATCAAAGATGAAAAATTCAGCTTCAGGGCCAAAGAAGGCTGTATCACCAATGCCAGTGGAAACTAAGTAGTCAATTGCTTTTTGGGCAATAACCCTTGGGCAACGGTTGTACCATTCGCCTGTACGGGGTTCTTTGATGCTACAAGTTATGCTGAGGGTGGGTACTGCCATGAATGGGTCGATCCAAGCAGTGTTAGGATCGAGAACCATTGTCATGTCAGATTCGTTGATTGCTTTCCAACCCCGGATGCTGGAACCATCGAAGGGTACGCCGTCGGTGAAGGAGCTTTCATCGATTTGGTTTTGGTAGACGGTGAGATGCTGCCAAGTCCCTACTGTATCGATGAATTTGAGGTCAATCAGCTCAATTTTTTCATCTTGAATTTTTTTCAAGATTTCTTGTGCAGTTGTCATTTTTACTCCTTCTCTGCCAATTTCTTAAAGTCAAACCAGAATCGCCAAAGCATCTAAACCCTACTGAGCGGAACAAAGTTGATGACACACCTGAAATATCCTAGATTCTAAACATTGGTCTTTTTTGTAGCCTTTGTTACAGAACGTCTCGATTACAGGTAATATTAACCTTTCTTTCGATATCTACACAAATGGGGAAAGTTAATCTCATAGGGGTCAACTTTGGCATAGAATCCATAAGTAACAGATAGATGGTTTTTGTGCCGAATCTATTTTTAATAGCACAAAAATATATTACTGGTGCGTAGTGCCACCAAATTAATATCAAACCATAGATAGCAACGATTGGGAGAAGATGGAATGCGCGATGCGGTAACAAGCTTAATTAAGAATTATGACGTTGCTGGTCGGTATTTTGACCGGAATGCGATCGATACCCTCAAAGAGTATTTTGATAGTGGTACTGCTCGTGTACAAGCAGCAGCAGCAATTAACTCGAATGCAGCAGCACTTGTTAAGCAAGCAGGCTCTAAGTTGTTTGAAGAACTACCAGAGTTGATACGTCCCGGTGGTAATGCCTATACTACTCGTCGTCTGGCTGCTTGTTTACGAGATATGGACTATTACTTGCGCTACGCTACTTATGCGCTAGTTGCTGGTAACACCAATGTTTTAGATGAGCGAGTGCTGCAAGGCTTGCGGGAAACTTACAATTCTTTAGGTGTACCCATTGGCCCTACAGTGCGTGGTGTGCAAATTCTCAAGGATTTGGTTAAGGCTCAAGTTGTGGGTGCTGGTATTACCAACACCACTTTTGTTGATGAGCCATTTGACCACATCACCCGTGAGTTAAGCGAACAGGATGTGTAAATTACAATCTGCTTTTTGTCTAGTTTTCTCTGTTTAGTTGAGTCTCGATAGAAAATTATTGCAGATATCGCACTTTGTTCTTATTGGCAAGGTGCGTTTACTTTTTTTAATCATCAAGAATGACCAGTAAACATTTATTTACATGACTAAATAAAAATTAAATATAAAAAATCCTTGCAGTGTTTGTTATTGAATGTTTTAAAATATTTGATGATGTATCAAATATTTTAAATACCCTTAAACCCTCCTTAAAAAGCAGTAGGGTTGTTTCGTCCAAAGAAAGAAAAATATAAGTTCTGATTTATCGTTTTGCGGCAGAGATTTTGACCCCTCTCCAAACCTCTCCCCCACGGGGGGAGAGGCTTTGAATTTGTATAAATTATTAGTTATTATGTATTTTCTAAGTAATACTAGGTTATGTAGGAATCCTATTTGAATTTTGAGAAAATCTCAGTACATGTAGGGTGGGCATTGCCCACCTTATCATGGTTTTGGCGCTGCACTGCCCACCCTAAGTATGTTTCAAAAATCAAGTATGAATCCTATAACGAATTTTATGGTCGGGGTTGTATTAATAAATATTGATAAGATGTATGTTTATCATTGATGACATTATTAGTGCGTTAGTGGGTCAGGGTGTTGAGAATGTGCAAGATAAGCTTTGGCACAGCGAAAAAGTGTTACAGCTTTTGCCGAGATTTGGACTTAAGCCTGATGCACCACCAAATGATTTTGAGGGTGTTTATGTTTATACTTTAATTGAATATGGCTTGGGAAAACCCAAGGTTATTTTAGAGTTATTTAGACAAAATGAGATTCAGACTGAGTTTGAAAAAGCATTTAGTGGAAATAAAAATTTTGATTTTCAGAAATTAGATAATTATATTGACAGTTTTGCTATTGGTGATGAAATTAAACGACAAAATATTGATTATAATCAAGAATTGGCTGAATTTATTCGTTTATTTATTGAAGTTGCTCAACGAGCTAGAACACCTACAGAAATTCTACAAGACCATAAAATTGATAATTTACAAGGTACGTTAAATCAAATTCGCAAACAGTTTAATAATCTTAATTTAGTAGCACTTCAAGAGCAAATTAATAAATTAGCCCAAAGTTATCAGCAATTATTACCAACGTCACCAGCAGCGAGGGAGACGGAATTGGCTCGAAGTTTGCGGGATTGGTTTAATGCACTTGGTTATAAATTTGAACAGCCTGAAGTTTTAGAAGCTGAATATTTTCAATGGATTATTAATATCCCTAAACGCCGTGGTTATGACCGGATTTTGATTCGGGGGGTTGAGGGAGAAGCAAATATTAATGATGTGAATGCTGTTAAGCAAGGGGTAGAAAAACATAACACTGATGAAGGGTGGGTGGTTGCACCTCGGAGAGTCAGTAAGTTGGCTAGACAGGAATGTGAAAAATTTCAGGACTCAGGTGTTTATTGTTATACTTTGGATGAATTAATAGAGGCTGATGCTGATTTTACTGGTTATTTTGAATGGTTGGAACAACAGGTAATAGAAAAGGGCATTGATAAATATTATGTGCCGTTGGCTTGTGTTAAGGAAGAGGTTGATTTAGCCACGAAGCGGCGCATTGGTATTAGTCACTATGGCAGAGAAGATGGTTGGATTGACCGCTATGTTAATATCTGGTTGGCTGATCCAGTGAAGGAACATTTATCAATTTTAGGAGAATTTGGTACTGGTAAAACTTGGTTTGCTTTTCATTACGCCTGGGAGGCTTTGAAAAAATATCGTCAGGCTAAACAAGAGGGTTCGCCTTTACCGCGTATTCCTGTGGTCGTTCCTTTGCGGGATTATGCAAAAGCGGTGACTATTCAATCTCTATTTTCTGAGTTCTTTTTCCGCAAACATCAAGTTCGTCTAGCAAACTATTCTGTTTTTGAACAGCTAAACCGCATGGGTAAATTATTATTAATTTTTGATGGCTTTGACGAAATGGCTGCAAGGGTAGATCGTCAAGCTATGATTAATAATTTTTGGGAACTAGCTAAGGTGGTTGTTCCTGGCGCAAAGGCGATTTTAACTTGTCGCACAGAACATTTTCCTGAAGCTTTGGAGGGACGTAGGTTATTAAATGCTGAGTTAAAGGCTTCGACTGCAAATTTAACGGGAGAACCACCGCAGTTTGAGGTTTTGGAATTAGAAAAATTGGACGATGAACAAATTAGGCAAGTTATCAGCTTTAAAACTAAACCGGAAACTGTCGAATATATTACGCACAATCAACAATTATTAGATTTGGCGCGTCGTCCGGTGATGATTGATTTAATTATTGAGGCTTTACCGGAGATTGAAGCGGGAAAACCTGTAGATATTTCCCGTGTTTATCTTTATGCTGTGCGTCACAAGATGGAACGGGATATTAAATCTGTACGCACTTTTACTTCAATGGCACAGAAGTTATATTTTCTGTGTGAGTTATCTTGGGAAATGCTGTCTACTGAGACGATGACTCTCAATTATAAGGAGTTTCCTGACCGCATTCGGCGTTGTTTCGGTCAGGAAGTGCAGGAACAAAAAGATTTAGACCATTGGCATTATGACATGATGGGGCAAACCATGTTAATTCGTAATGCGGATGGTGATTATTATCCGGCTCATCGGTCTTTGTTAGAGTTTTTTGTTGCTTATAAATTTGCTAGGGAATTGGGGATTTTAGCTGATGATTTTCGGGAAATTGTTGATGTTATGCCCTATGACCAGGGGATTAGTGATGTTGATTTAACTCAGACTTTTGGTAAAACTCTGTTAGCAAAAGCTGTGTTGGATTTGATGTGTCCGATGTTGTCAAAGTCAGCTAATGAACGTTTGTTGGAGGTAGTTAAAGGAACGAAAGGTAAGACTGAGGTAGAGGCTGGTTACTGTGGTAGTAATGCGGTGCAGTTACTAATTAAAGGTAATCGTTTTGCATTAGAAAGACAGGATTTGAGTCAGACTGTGCTTCCAGGTGTAGATTTTAGCAGAGCGAGTCTGCATAGTGTTGATTTGACTGGGGCAGATTTACAGGAGTCTGTCTTTGCTAAGGTGTTGAGCAGTCTTTATACAGTTGCTTTTAGTCCTGATGGGAAACTGTTGGCAACAGGAGAGGAAAATGGCAGGGTGATGCTGTGGAATGTTAATAGTGGTAAGGAGTTGCTAACCTTAATAGGTCATAAAAGTTCGGTTAACTCAGTAGCCTGGAGTAGAGATGGTCTGACTTTGGCTAGTGGTAGTCGTGATAATACAGTGAAACTGTGGGATGTGCAGACTGGAGATTGTCGCCTGACTCTAGCTGGTCATAACGGTTCAGTTAACTCAGTAGCCTGGAGTGGGGATGGTTTGACTATTGCTACTGGGAGTCGTGATGGGATAGTGAAACTGTGGGATGTGCAGACAGGGTATTGTCGTCTGACTCTGGCTGGTCATAATGGTTCAGTTAACTCAGTAGCTTGGAGTGGGGATGGTCTGACTATTGCTACTGGAAGTCGTGATGGGATAGTGAAACTGTGGGATGTGCAGACCAGGTATTGTCGCCTGACTCTGGCTGGTCATAATGATTGGGTTCACTCAGTAGCCTGGAGTGGGGATGGTCTGACTATTGCTAGTGGTAGTGGTGATAAAACAGTAAAACTGTGGGATGTGCAGACAGGGGATTGTCTCCTGACTCTGGCTGGTCATAATGATTGGGTTAGGTCACTAGCCTGGAGTAGGGATGGTCTGACTTTGGCTAGTGGTAGTTATGATCAGACAGTGAAACTGTGGGATGTGCAGACAGGGTATTGTCGCCTGACTCTGGCTGATCATAACGGTTCAGTTAACTCAGTAGCCTGGAGTGGAGATGGTCTGACTGTGGCTAGTGGGAGTCGTGATGGGATAGTGAAACTGTGGGATGTGCAGACAGGGGATTGCCGCCTGACTCTGGCTGGTCATAACGGTTCGGTTAACTCAGTAGCCTGGAGTGAGGATGGTCTGACTATTGCTAGTGGTAGTGCTGATAATATAGTGAAACTGTGGGATGTACAGACAGGGTATTGTCGCCTGACTCTAGCTGGTCATAATGATTGGGTTCATTCAGTAGCTTGGAGTGGGGATGGTCTGACTTTGGTTAGTGGTAGTTATGATCAGACAGTAAAACTGTGGGATGTGCAGACAGGGTATTATCGTCTGACTTTGGCTGGTCATAATGATTGGGTTCAATCAGTAGCTTGGAGTGGAGATGGTCTGACTATTGCTACTGGGAGTCGTGATGGAACAGTGAAACTGTGGGATGTGCAGACAGGGTATTGTCGCCTGACTCTGGCTGGTCATAACAATTCGGTTTGGTCAGTAGCCTGGAGTGGGGATGGTCTGACTCTAGCTAGTGGTAGTAGTGATGGAACAGTGAAACTGTGGGATGTGCAGACAGGGTATTGTCGCCTGACTCTGGCTGGTCATAACAATTCGGTTTGGTCAGTAGCTTGGAGTGGGGATGGTCTGACTCTGGCTAGTGGGAGTCTTGATAATACAGTGAAACTGTGGGATGTGCTGACAGGGTATTGTTGCCTGACTCTGACTGGTCATAACGATTGGGTTAGGTCAGTAGCCTGGACTGGAGATGGTCTGACTCTGGCTAGTGGGAGTCTTGATAATACAGTGAAACTGTGGGATGTGCTGACTGGGGATTGTCGCCTGACTTTGACTGGTCATAAGGGTTCGGTTTGGTCAGTAGTCTGGAGTGGGGATGGTCTGACTTTGGCTAGTGGCAGTAGTGATAGTACAGTTAAGCTGTGGGATGTGCTGACTGGTGAATGTATTGCTACTTTCAGCCATCAGTTATATGCGGGGTTGAAGATTAAGGGGGTGAAGGGGTTAACCCAGGCGGAGATATTAAGTTTGAAGGCGTTGGGGGCTGTGGAACTAGGGGAGTAGTGGTCAAGTTTGTGATTTGGTTTTGTGAGGTGATGGGGGTTTTTGAGGTTGTGGGGAATTTTGCACTTTTGTGATAAGCGGGTGGTGGTGGGCAATGCCCACCCTACTATGTGTCACGCAAAGGCGCAGAGGCGCAAAGTTATTAAGAAAAAGTGGGTGATTTTGGCGTTTTATATTTGGATTTAGTCAGGCGGTTGTGGGGGCGATCGCACCTGCTAAATTAAAGCTGTGTTATTCTATATCTCTTTGACTCATGCCTGCCAAGGATATCTATCATGCTACAGTCATCCAAGCACTAATAGCAGATGGTTGGACAATTACAGATGACCCTTTTTATATCGCCTATGGTGGTAGAGAACTTTACATTGATATTGGGGCTGAGAAAGTTACTATTGCTGCTGAAAGAGGTCATGAAAAAATAGCTGTGGAAATCAAAAGTTTTTTGAAACCTTCTCCCGTAAGTGACCTGCAAGAAGCTGTGGGACAGTATGAAATTTACCGGACTGTGCTGAAAGAATTAGAACCACAACGGCAAATTTATTTAGCAGTTCCCAAGCGTGTTTACGAAGGAATATTTTCTGAACGCTTTGGTCAGTTAATTATCAGTAGCATAGGAATAAATATAATTGTCTTTGACGAACAACTTCAGAGGATTATCAGATGGATAAATTAACTCGCTATCGGGAAATTATTCGTCAGTTGATATTTACATACGCTACTCATAAACCTGCTAACGGGCAAATCGAAACAGAAGCGGTGATTGACTCAGAACGCGACCATTACGAGGTTGTACACGTCGGTTGGGATGGGGTGCGTCGGGTACATGGTTCGGTGGTGCATATAGATATTATTAATAATAAGGTCTGGATTCAATATGATGGTACTTCTGAGCCTGTAGCGGAGGCGTTGCTGGAAGCTGGTGTTCCACATGAAGATATAGTATTAGGTTTCCATCCTATAGAACTGCGTCAATATACGGATTTTGCTGTATCTTAAAGTCTAGAAATTGAACTCACTTTATATTGTTTAAAAAAAACTAAAAATCTCAGGGTAGATTAAGAAACAAGATAGATTGGATACGGTTATTGATAAATCACATTTGAGTAGTTTTGATGAGTAGTGCAAAAGCACGTTCCTATGCTTATCTGTCCATCGCCGCAGCAGTTGTAACTATTGGTTTAAAGCTGGGGGCTTACCTACTCACGGGGTCGGTAGGGTTGCTGTCTGATGCTATTGAATCATTTGTCAATCTTGTGGCGGCGCTTGTGGCGCTGTGGGCGTTAACTTATGCTGCTAAACCAGCCGATGCAGAACATACTTTCGGCCATACTAAAGCAGAGTATTTTTCTAGCGGGGCGGAAGGGGCTTTAATTGTGGTGGCGGCTGTGAGTATTGCAATGGAAGCTTGGGAACGGTTGCAGCATCCAGAACCACTCACTCAACTGGGTTTAGGTCTGATGTTGTCATTATTGGCGACAGCAGTTAATGGGGGGGTGGCTTTTGTGCTACTCAAAGCGGGAAGACGCTTACGTTCTATTACTTTACGGGCAGATGCTCACCATCTATTAACTGATGTCTGGACTTCTGGTGGTGTGATAGTGGGGATTTTTTTGGTGAAAGTAACGGGTTGGTTGGTGCTTGACCCTGTTATTGCTTTTTTGGTGGCGGTGAATATTGTTTGGACGGGGTTTAAGTTATTGAAGGAAACTTTTTTTGGTTTACTTGATACTACTTTACCACATGAAGAAATGGAGTTAATCAGGCGGATACTGGATGATTACGCTGACCAAGGGATTCAGTTTCATGCTATGCGGACTCGGATGGCGGGAACAAGACGTTTTATTTCGTTTCATGTTCTAGTCCCAGGTGCTTGGACGGTGCGACAAGGGCATGATTTATGTGAAACTATTGAGTTGAGAATCATTGAAGCCTTGCCTGGGAGCAATGTTATTACTCATCTTGAACCTTTAGAAGACCCAGCATCTTGGGATGATTTGGAACTAGAGCGTAGTCATAATCGGTAGGATGGAGGACTGGGAAGGAAAGATTTTTGGTTGGATACTGTGGTTTTATTTGTGAAAGAGTTTGAGAATTTGCTTTGCCGCATTCACCCCTGAGAGTGCAGCACCTTCCATAAAGCCTTGCCATTCATAAAATGAATTAGTATGTTCTCCTGCAAAGTAAATATTATCTATAGATTTGCCTTCATTCCCAGCTATTGTTGTAAAGTACCCTGGTTGGTTGCAGGTATAGCTGCCTTTTGTTAGTCCATTTAATGACCAGTTCTCTAAATAAGCTAAATATTCGCTATTTTTGACTTTTGTCGCCGCGATGTCTGCACCAGGAAAGATAAATTTCAGATCATTAATAAACTTAGCTGTTTCCCTTTGAAGATTTTTTGGGTCAAGTCCTGCACCCAAATTTCCACCTGTGTAATTTGTCAATACTGCTCGGTTATATGTGGCTTTGCTGGGGTTAGTTTCCCAAGTACCTTGAATATTGGAGAGTTTAGCATAAGCAGTACCCTTACTATTCAGGGTAGTCCAAGGACGACCATTAAAACCTACCATCAGTTTGGAGTTAGTTCCATAAACTAAATTATTGATAGCATCTAGTTTCCATTGTGGTAGTTGCAGCCCTTTTACATCGACTTCTCGCAGAGTTGAGAAAGGCAGGCAAAATACAACAGCATCAAACTTAGCAATCAAACCATTGTTAAATATTAATTCAATTCGGCCTGCACTATCTTTTCTAGCAGCAATGAGCTTTCTTCCATACTGAATCTGCCCTGTTAAACGATTTTTCAGCCCTTCGACAATCTGTTGATTTCCACCAATTACATGATATCGTTCATCACTGAATACACCAAAAGGGCGAAAATTTGAACGTCTATCTGCATGAGCAAATAGCAGAAAACTCAAACAACTTTGTTGGTCAATTTCTCGACCATACTCACTAATATATGCAGCTTTGATGATATTTTTCAGCAATGTCCCAGCCCCACGACTATCAAGATATTCTTGGAGGTTAATCCAGTCTAATTGCTGCTCTGTTACAGTGAAGTTATCGGCAGTAGGTTGTTTAATGGTACGTAAATCAGCCTGTATGGCGCTGACAAAATCTCGATATTCCTCTACCACTGCTGATTCAGGATAACGTTGACCATTGAAGTAATAAGATACTTCTCCAGGTTCTTTGGATAGGTCTTCTAACTCTAAGTTAAATTCCTTTGCATATCCCAGCATCGTTTTATGGAGACTGTCTATAAATTCTCCGCCTCTTTCGGCTACTTGTCCAGGGAAGATATGACTAAGTGAGTAGCAGCGTCCTCCTGCGCGATCGCTAGCTTCATATATAGTAGCTCTAATTCCTCGACGTTGGAGTTCGTAACCACAAGCGAGTCCTGCTAAACCAGCCCCGACAATAGCTATCTTTGCATCTATCAAAGAAGGTGCTGCAAAGGTGCGATGCAAGTAACCAGACCCTACACCAATTGTTCCACCCGCTATTGTTAATTTACCTAAATCAGTCAGAAATTTTCGACGCTTAGTCTTACGCAATGATATCGATTCTTCCAGTTGATGAATAAGTTCAAATCCTTCGCTCGTAGAAACATGATGTTTTTGGCAATAGCGAACAATTCCCACTGTGCGGACTAATCTTTGAAATATAGGTGAATGACTCATTATCTATTAAATCTTTATACTGCGCGTTTACATGGATTTACTTATTTATCATTTATGATTAGATATTTTCCTCGAATTTTCTTTAAAGAAATAGTTTTTATTAGATAAACTTTTGATGTGTTTTTTGAAGATTTAATGAGGTTTAATTCTTTAATTAATTTATGTACTTAAATTTTGTTTTTAGAAATAAAATGTGGTTAAATATAATATTTTTCCTAAAGAGAAGCGTCAGTGATAGCAGGAGAAAGGCAAGGAAAGCTGCTTCCTATAAGGATTTTCTAATTCATCAATGTTTTAATACCAATCCCAACAAGATTGGCAACACATGGATGATCTACAGGGACGCAAAGATGTGCGCCCCTGTAGGCGATCGCCTAATTTTTCACCTTTACAAAGAAACTGTAAAGATGCACTTTATTCTTCATTGAATAGAGAAATTAATATACTGATTTCTACATCATTTATTTGCCGAAACTTTATCGAAAATTTGTATTAGGCAACTTTTATGAAAATATTTGCAGTTTGTCACCCTCACCTATTACCTATTCCCTAATATAGTGGCACACCTTGTTTATACGCATTGACAAAACTGCCATAGTCATGCTCAACTTGAGTGGCATAATCTAAGGCGAAGTTGACTATCTCATTTTTAAATGCAGATTTGTTACCGCTTGTAATATCGGTTACTTCTTTATCTACACTAGAAGGAACGATCGCCTCATTGTAATCTTTGTCTGAGATAGCATGGTTTTTAGCTACGACTTTACCTGCATATCCCATTGCATCCAGGAATTTTGTTTTGCTTGTGAGCTTTGGATAATCAAAGTCTACTTGGTAAGGTGATTTTTCATGAAGCAAGAAGAAAAGATTGTTGATTTTGGTGTAGCCTACTAAAGGGTCAGTATTGGATAGCATCGCCTTTGTGGCTATTGTCACTCTTGCACCTTGATTGTTATCGTAGAAAGAACTGGGTAACAAACCGGGAGATGCGATCGCCACAGCACTGTCTATTTCTTGCTTCATTTCTAAAATGCGATCGTCATCGTTTGCAGAAGTAGGGCCTTCAATTAGGAGATAATAGCGATACTTGCCGAGATTACCAGTCCCTGAACCTAGTTTTTGATGAATATCTTTGAGATTGTAGTAACTATTGCTGTAGCGCTTACTGCTGGGAATTGAAGCTATATAATCATTCATAGCAGCAGTAATATTGGAATAGTCACTGCTAGATATGGCTTTAAGTTCAGAGGTTGTTTGGAAGGTGCGATTGCCACTGTTACCAACAGAAGTATACTGATTTAATAAACTGGAACGAGTTTTACTAGCAGCTTTTTGAATTAAATCATTAACGATACCGTTTGTATTACCAGATTCTAAACGATAAGATAATTCATCATTAGTTCCCTTGAAATCGCTCATTTTGTTGAGGTAAGTATCGAGAAAATTCCGCACAACATCTTGAGCATCATTTGCGCTAATACCATTTTCTTTAGCTGCTAAAAGAATTGAAACTGCCATTCGGCGCAAGTCCCAAATGTAGGGGCCGAGATAGCCTTCATCAAAGTCGGTGGTATCAAATACATTGTTACCCTGACTATCTCTCATTCCCCCAAGATTCTGTATGTGCATATCACCTTCTAACCAAATAGCTGAGGTTGCAGAATTGACAAATGCTGAAGTTGGTAAGGTTTGCATATCATCGTAAAAGATATGTGCAGTCCCCCGATAAAAAGCAAAAGGGTTAGCTGTCATCTTTTGCATTTTTGTGGCGAGTTCTTGAGGTAATTGAGCAGCAAATTGATGATTATATTGATAGATTTGATTTTCTACCCAACTTGGACGAGGTGTCGCCGCTTGAGCGGGAGATACGAAACCTAGAATTACAATTGCTAAGGTAATGATTACAGGTATTAGTTGGAGCATAAAGAGTTATTAGTGAACAATTAAGGGTATATAAGATTCATACTTGATTTTTAAAGAATACGTATATACGTAGATTGTTTCAGAAATCAAATAGTATCCTTATAATTACCAAAATATATGTATTTTTCTTAGGGAATCAATTTATTTTTGTAAAATTTTTCAGGGTTAATTATACCCATTCAAAAAATATTTGCAACAAATCGATTATCTGTAGGGGCGCACAGCTGTGCATAGGTGTCAACTTAAGCCCAGGCGAATGTAATTCGCGGCTATACAAGCAAAGTCCGCCTGCGCGGACTTAACGAGAAATTAGGGTTTTTCAACCTGCGTAGGCAGGTTTTGTTTGTGTAGATGCGGTTTCTAACCGCCCATTTCACGTTAAGTTGACACTAATGACATCTGTGCGCCCCTACCTATTTCTACCTATATATCTGTCGCTTTATTACTTACGTATGAAAACCAGGACTTACGCAACTGGCAAATGGGGTAGGGTGCGTCACTTGTGGAAAATACTTAAATGTGTACGAAATTATGGGGGCTGACGCACCCTACAGTTAGTTTGATGATGACACTTGCGTAAGTCCTAAAAACGAAAAATCAAGGGTTTGCACAAAGGTATAGAAATGTAACGATTCAAAACTTTTACAATTCTACACAAATAACTATGGATTAATAAGCAATGACAAATTCAAACTAAACCGGAACGTAAGGCGACAACGGCGGCTTGTACGCGATCGTCAACTGCTAATTTATTCATAATCCCCCGGACGTGGGTTTTAACTGTATTGGGACTGAGATATAATTTCTCGGCTATTTCTGGGTTACTCAATCCTTCTACCATGAGTTTTAATACTTCTAACTCGCGTGCGGATAAATTCGCGCTGTTTCCCTTGGGTGAGGGGGGTTTGAGATTTTCAATCACTTGACGCGCAATTTGCGGATCGAGGTAAGTTGCACCATCAACGGCGGAGGCGATCGCATTTAACAATCGCTCTACACTTGCACCTTTGATACAATAGGCATCAGCACCACTAGAAAGTGCCGCAATGATTTCTGTCTCTGTTTTGTGTGATGTCAACATCACCACATGAGTTTCTGGTAATGCAGCTTTGATTTGCTGTGTCGCTGCAATACCATCAAGTCTTGGTAAGCCAATATCCATCACCACCAAATCTGGTTTAAGTTTCAGTGCTGCTTGCACACCCAAGTAGCCGTCTTCTGCTTGTCCGACAATTTCTATTTGCGGATGCGCCATCAACGACTGTTCTAACCCCAGTTGCATCATTGGATCATCTTCTACAATCAACACTCGCAACTGGGAAGCATTATTAGGTAAATTTAAACGATAGCCAGTATTTAGTGACATTTATTTAGTCAAGAGTCAATAGTCAATAGTCCATAGTCCATAGTCATTAGTCAACAGTCCATAGTCCATAGTCCATAGTCCATAGTCAACAGTTCTCCCTCATCTCCCCAGTCCCCAGTCCCCAGTCCCTTTTTTACTCTTCCACGCGATAGCCTAACTCGGCTAATCTGATGCGGGAGTGTCGCCATTTTGGTTGGACTTTGACGAATAGTTCTAAATAGACTTTACCAGCAATTAGCTTTTGAATTTGTTCGCGGGCGGCGCTACCAATTGATTTGAGCATTGAGCCGCCTTTACCAATAAGGATACCTTTTTGGGAATCACGCTCGACGTGAATTGTCGCCAAGACGCGGGTGATAGTTGGTGTTTCTTCTACTAAGTCGATAGCGATCGCTACTGAATGAGGTACTTCTTCACGGGTCAATAGCAAAATCTGCTCACGAATCAATTCTCCCATAATAAACCGTTCTGGCTGGTCTGTTACCAAGTCTGGGGGATAGTAGAACGGCCCATGATCTAAATGTTCTATCAATAATTTTTGTAACTGGGGTAAATCTGCACCAGTCTTAGCGGAAAATTTGACAATCGGCCATTGATATGCACCTGCTAAGAGTTGGTAGCTATCATCTATATATTGGAAATCTGCGGGTTGTTGGTCTACTTTGTTGATACCTAATACGACTGGGGTTTGGCTGCGGGTGAGTAAATCAGCGATGAAGCGATCGCCTGCTCCACAAGCTACGCTACCATCAACTACAAACAACACTACATCTACAGATTCGATGGCGATTTTGGCATTTTGCACCAGCACTTCACCTAATTGATGATGGGGTTTGTGAATTCCTGGTGTATCCACGAAAATTAACTGCGCCTCTGGTGTAGTGACAATTCCCCTTAAACGATTGCGTGTTGTTTGGGCTACTGGCGAGGTAATGGCAATTTTTTGTCCAACTAATTGATTCATCAAAGTAGATTTACCGACATTAGGACGACCGATAATGCCGATAAAACCCGATTTAAATTCAGGTGGAGCTTGGGGGATTGATACTTCGCCTGAGAAGGGAGAAATGTAATTATCAATACTAGCCACTGTTAGTTCCGCCGTCATATTTTCTAGCTGGGATAAGTTAGTTTTTTCTTCAGACACATAACCCGCACAAATTCACCCTGGGATTTTCGGGGGAACTGTCTTGTTTCAGTTTAATCTACTACTTAATACATTTTGATATATTCTCAAAAAAATGAGATATGAATACATAAACATATAAAAATTATCTTTCCTTAAGGGGGTTGATCTAATGTAGATGCTATGCTTTTCTTCTGAGCAGATTCAATTACTAACTTTTTTCGATAGATGATAAAACTTCTTATTATGTTAGGACTTACGCAAGTGTCATAATCAAACTAAATGTAGGGTGCGTCAGCCCCAATAATTTTGTACAGATTCAAGGATTTTCCACATCTGACTCACCCTACCCCAAGTGTCAGTTGCGTGAGTGCTGTATGTTTAAGTTATTGCTGCGCTACCTGATTTAATTTTGTGATTATACATGACCATGAATAGATAAAGCAGGTTTTTAGTAAACAATCCCCAAAACAAATTCACCTTGATTAACAGCTTGATTAGTGGAAATATCATACACTAACCCATCATCAGCCGCATATACGTCGATCAGCTTGGGTAGCTGATTTTCCTTATTAAAACTGAGAATTTGATATAGTTTGTCCCCCGCCTTGACTTGCGTACCTAATTGTACTCTGGATTGAATCATCCCGCCGGCGATCGCATAATATTTTTTCCGATTCCGACTTTCGGCAAAATACATTTCATGAGATTTGCTGGCGGGTAAAGGTAAGCCATCAGTTTGTAAAATCCCCTTCTCAGCTAGATAGTTTTTGATACCTTGAATACCTTTAACAACAGAATCAGGATTCATTTGCATTCCCGCACCCAATTCTAAAGTCCAAGCTTCTATATCAAATTGAATTTCCTGACCCAATTGCTGAAAACAATCTTCTAAAGCTAACCAAGGTTTAATAAACGCTTCATCGAAAGCATCACCATCATATTTATTTAGCAAAATGCCAAAATCTAGTAAGAAATACTTGGCGCTGTCTTCCCGATGGCGGAAGTAATAAACATAGTCTAAACCTTGATTATTGGAACTATGGATATCAATTAAATAATCTGCGTCTAAGCTGAGAGATTGTAATTGATAGCGGAATCTTTCTGTATAGGGTACACTAGCGGCAGAGTTAATTTGTGTGAGATTTTTAGTAAACTTTTCCTGAATTAGATGCAGATAATTTTGGCGAATTTCTTCTAAACTCAAATCAAGTTGCAACTTAGAAAAACTGAGTAAATCATCAGCTTCCTTTTCGTAATCCCAAAATATGCGATTCCAATCTTTAGATTCATAAGGACAATATCGCCCTGGGGAAAAATGTTGAGCGCGTTCATTAGTTCCCATAGGATTACATACAGGAACCAGCCAAATTTCTCCAATTAAATCAGTGTCTTTAATGGATACAAAATATTCAATTAACTGATGAATAACAGCATTCCCAACGACTTCTGCGCCGTGGAGATTTGATTGAATATAGACCTTTTTTCCAGGTTGAGCGCCGATGAACTTGTAGACTTGTAAATGTAGGCGATCGCCCGAAGCCATTTGACGCAAAAATATAGTTTCAATCTGAGGAAACATAACAACCTCATGAATAATTTAAGTAAATAAAAACCAAACACCTTAGAGCCTATTTATAAAGTAAATATACAGTAAATCTTAAGTAAATATTAAGTAGGGTGTGTTACGGCAGAGCAAAATGTTGACACTCCCACGGCTAAAAGCCGATGGGCTTTCTGCTCCCGAACTTGTAATTGGTAATTCCTTATAGCTTACGGCTATGGTTTACTTTACTTAAGTATACGAGGAATTACTGAGAAATGAGATGGATCTTGCTGACCTTCTTGATTTAGCAGTGGCTAACTAAATTAGGACAGAGGAAAATTATCAAAACCCAATAAAAACAACCTCTTCAGCCTGTTATCAGCCTCCAATCCCCAGTCTTTGATCCCCAGTCCCCAACCATAAATTAAAGATTCGCCAAAGAGTAACAAATAATTGCTGTATACTACTGACGTTTAGCCACACAAGCACAGTAAACTAGAAAAAATCTTACGGCTCTCTTGGTGCAAAACCGCTATATGTCTCTCAGAATAGATCGTGGTTTATTTAAATATGATTTCATAGACCATCACGCAATCTTGTGTGTGTCTGTTGATGCGGATGTCAAAGAAATCCGCAAAAGATATCTGAAAATTGCTCGTCACTTGCACCCCGATAGCAGTTCTATCACTACTCAGGCAGAAAAAAAATTAGCCAGCGAACTATTATCTAAGTTGGTTAACCCAGCCTACGAGACACTATCAGCAGAACGAACTCGTTCGGAGTACATCATAGTGTTATCTCAAATGGGTAAGCGTTTATTACAGGAATCTGCTTCGATAGAATTGACTACTGATTTAGCCAAACAGCTAGCATCAGCGCCCAATATCGATCTAGTTTATAAAAGTGCGATCGCCAAAATCGCGGAGACTCAATATAACTCGCTTAAAGAGGCGATAACCATCATTTCCCAAATCAGCGAGTTGAATTTAGTTTACTTGATGCGGACGGCTGGGAAAAATTTTGCTCCACCAGCCGCTAAACCTCCTGTTAACTCCGCTCCTCCCCAACCAAAACAAACACCTGCACCACCTCCACCAGAACCCCCTAAAGAAGATTCATCTGTTGAACAGTATCTGCGCCGCGCTCAAACTTTAATTGAAAAAAACCAATTTCCCCCAGCCGAAATAGAGTTAAAAGACGCACTGAAAATCTCACCTAAAAGTAGCCGTTGTCATAGTTTGTTGGCTTTTGTTTATATGCGACAAAATAAATTGAAAATGGCTAAAATTCATTTTGATAATGCACTAAAATTAGACCCCAAAGATGCAACAGCATTGGCATGGAAACCTAAAATAGATAAAGTTCTAGGTCAACAGTCTAGTAGTTCTAATGTCAAGACACCTGCCAATACTGGCGATAAACAGCCGGAAAAATCTGGCGGTGGTTTGTTCGGTGGTTTGTTTGGTGGGAAGAAAAAATAGTCGGTGACTGATGCTAAGTGCTGTTGCACATTAGCGGAGGACTCTAACCTTCAAAATGTTATGATACACCAGCTGACCACGCCACTAGCAAATTACTACCAACCACAAGGTGTTTGAGACAAATATAGTAAATCAGCGTGGGGAATCACATAACGGAGGATTAATGGTGTATCAACCAGCAGCGGGAGCGAGGGATTTACTACCCCTAGATGTGGCTCAAAAACGCTGGATTGAAGATAAGTTACAACAAGTGTTTCACCGTTGGGGTTATCACAGAATCATCACCTCAACGTTGGAACGCATGGACACCTTGATGGCGGGTGAAGCAATTCAACGTCAGATGGTGATTCAACTGCAAAGTTCGGAAGATGAAGAATTAGGGCTGCGTCCAGAGTTGACGGCTTCTATTGCTCGTGCTGTTGTTACGCGCATGGCAAGCGTTACTTATCCGCAGCGCCTGTACTACAATGCCAATGTCTTTCGCCGCATCTGGGAAAATCGCCATAATCGTCAGCAAGAGTTTTATCAAGCTGGTGTGGAATTGTTGGGTGGTGGCGGACTTTTGGCAAATGCAGAAGTTTTGCTGTTGGTAGGTAATTGCTTGACAGCACTAGGTTTACAGGATTGGCATTTAATTTTAGGCGAAGCGGGAATCACGCGATCGCTCCTCAATGCTTTCCCGGTGAATTTACGCGCCAAAGTGCGGAGTGCGATCGCCCATCTTGACCGCATTACTATAGATACTCTCCCCCTAACTGACGAACTGCGCGATCGTGCCAGAATCATGCTAGACTTGCGCGGAAACAGCGCTGATGTGTTGCAAAAAGTCAGTAGCCTCAATTTAGATGCAGAACAACAAGAGGCGGTCAATAACCTCAAATCTTTGGTAGAGTTATTAGAATCTGGGGGCAAATTTCCCATAATTCTCGACCTGAGCCTGATTCAAACCATAGACTACTACACTGGTATTGTCTTTGAGATTGTCAGCAGCATTGATGCACAAGCCAGAACTTTAGGACGTGGTGGACGCTACGACCAGCTTTTAGGGCTATATCATCCCCAAGGGGAAAACATTCCGGGGATTGGATTTGTCCTCAACATTGAAGATTTATATCAAGTTCTGTTATCTACTCAGCAATTACCACAAGAAACCCCGGCGAGTGATTGGTTAGTTGTCCCAGAAACACCCACAGCCCAAGGTGCAGCCTTTGCCTACGCCCAAAAACTACGTGAATCTGCTGATTTGGTAAGAGTAGAAATAGACCTGGGTGGAAAAGATCAGCCAGCTATTCAAGAATACGCCCGCGATCGCGGTATTGCCCAGATCGCTTGGATTAAAGCCGATGGATCACCAATAATTGAAAAGGTGAGTCCATAGTCCATAGTCCACAGTTTAAAAATCTTGTAACTGTTGACTAATGACTATTGACTATTGACTATTGACTAAAGAGAGGGAATATGCCACACACTATTGTTACTGATGTCTGTGAAGGTGTTGCCGACTGCGTAGATGCTTGCCCAGTGGCTTGTATTCATGAAGGCCCTGGTAAAAATGTTAAGGGAACAGATTGGTATTGGATTGATTTTTCTACTTGTATTGATTGTGGTATTTGCTTGCAAGTATGTCCCGTAGAAAATGCGATCGTCCCAGAAGAAAGACCTGATTTGCAAAAAACTCCGTAATTACAATTACTTTTAAGAAACACAGGTGACAGGTGACAGGTGACAGGTGACAGGTGACAGGTGATAGGTGATAGTTTTTATTCTCCTCTGCTCCCCTGCTCCATTCCCCTCCAGGGAGGGGCTAGGGGTGGGTTGCTCCCCTGCTATTCCCTGTAACCTGTAACCTGTAACCTACACCCCTGTGTTTCTTGACAGATTAGGTACTCAGGGAACTTACTTATATTAACAGGCATCTCCTCAACTTGGAGAGTGCCTGTTTTTTATATGAATGTACGAAATTATTACTAAATTATCAAATAAATATCAAAGATTACTCAATTTATTGTAAAAAATAGAAAGCTATCTAGTAATTTAACAGTGACTATACTGTCATGAGTTTAACTTGTACATCATGTATTGCCTGTTAACTATCAGCTGTTAAAAGTTAACCAACAACTAACTTGATTATTGATGGATGTGAATTAAAATCGTAACAGCTTATTAACTAGACTACTTCATCCAAAGTAGTAAAAATACGTACATAATAAATAATCATAAGAAATCATGAAAAGGCTAAGTATCTTACCTCTTGTTCAGTTCTGCGTCTTGAGTCTATCTTTTGCAGCAATTAACTTGCTAGGATTGCCAAAAGCCACAGCAGCAACATTTGAGCTTACCTTTACACGGTTAGAAGGAATAATCAATAAAAATATCAGAAATGGAGCCGGAACCGCGATTTATAGAGCTAGTTTGCCAACTGGCTATGATATTACTGCAATTCAAATTAGCGACATCATAGGCATAGGAGGTTCTCCAGGCCGATTTACTGGTTTGGATTTAGATGCAGTTAAAATCAGTGATAAGTTAATTACAAATGCCGAAGATATCAAGAATCTTACTGGATTAAGTGTATTTGATTTCAACTCAGAGCATACTAAATTTGTAGCAGGAACTCAGCGTGATCCTGGCAACTCAAAGTTCAGGGACTTGTTTAAGGGCGACCATTTATTCGGGACTAAAAAATGTGGTGATAATCAATATTGTGTTGATAACGATATTGCCACACTAGGTAATTTCGATGCCAATGCCATAACTGATAACACCGCTAGAGGATTTATGAGTTTTGGCGACGGTGGACAACTTATATTGAACCTTACCCAAACAGTCTCGACCTATGAACAGCAACCATTATATTTTTACGCTGCCGAAGTGGGTGATAATGAAAGACTAAGAGGCCGGGTAACTGCGACTGGCAGAAAAAGGAGGGTTCCAGAACCTAGTGGCTTGGGTGCTTTGTCTTTGCTGGGACTCTACTTAACAACAGGTATCAAGAAAAAAAGAAAATCGTTTAGCAGCAGAGTTGATAAATTATAATTAAGTTTTTTCGCAAACATAGGTTGATCACCTATGTTTTATCATTTTAAAAATAAAGGATTTTATGTCAGGTTCAGCACCAAATTTCCCTCCTCTGCTAGAAGTTGAGAACGTTCATGCAGGATACATCAAGGATGTGGATATCTTGCAAGGTGTTAATTTCCGGGTTGAAGCAGGGGAATTAGTCACAGTAATTGGCCCTAATGGTGCTGGTAAGTCTACCTTAGCAAAAACCATTTTTGGACTTTTGACTCCCCACACAGGCACAATTAATTTTAAAGGTAAGAATATTGCTGGACTCAAATCAAATCAAATTGTGCGCCTGGGAATGTGCTATGTGCCACAAATTGCTAATGTCTTTCCTTCCTTGAGTGTGGAAGAAAACTTAGAGATGGGGGCTTTTATTCGCAATGATAGCTTGCAACCATTGAAAGACAGAATATTTACCATGTTTCCTAGATTAAGCGATCGCCGTCGTCAACGCGCCGGTACTCTCTCCGGTGGAGAACGTCAGATGCTAGCGATGGGTAAAGCCCTAATGTTAGAACCCAGTTTACTAGTTTTAGATGAACCTTCAGCCGCCCTATCCCCAATTCTCGTAACACAAGTATTTGAACAGATTAAACAAATCAACCAAGGGGGAACAGCGATTATTCTAGTAGAACAAAATGCCCGCAAAGCCCTAGAAATGGCAAACCGTGGTTATGTACTAGAGTCAGGACGCGATGCAATATCCGGCCCCGGACAAGAGTTGTTGAATGATCCCAAGGTAGCCGAATTGTATTTGGGTGCAGGGAAAGGGCATTAATTGGGGACTGGGGAAGGGGGAAAGGGGGAAGGGGGAAAGGGGGAAAGGCACAACTGATAACTGATAACTGATAACTGATAACTGTCAACTGTCAACTAAACCGTATACGAAGGTACTCTCCCGCCTTTGTTAAGTTTGGTATCTTTCTGGCAACGGGAAAACTGTTGTTGGGTAGTTGAATGAGTCGCATTAATGGATTTATTGGTCGTCGTCATTTTTTAAGCTTGACAGGTACGGCTAGCTTGGCTGTTGCTGTTGGCGGTTGTAATCAGCTTATCGGTAAACAACCAGCTAGTGCTGATGCTAAATCAATCAATCTTAATCCAGTAAATTCACAACAAGCTTTAAAACTTTTACTGGATGGTAATCGAAGGTTTGTTAAAGGTACACCAAAATATCCTAACCAATCACGGCGACGGTTGCAAGCGATCGCCAAAGCACAGTATCCTTTTGCAGCAATATTAGGATGTGCAGATTCTAGAGTCCCTGCGGAAATTGTTTTCGACCAGGGACTTGGGGATTTATTTGTGGTGCGAGTTGCGGGTAATATTGCTAGTGATATGGCGATCGCTAGCTTAGAATACGCTACATCTGTATTAGGTACAAGGTTAATTGTGGTGTTGGGTCATGAAAACTGTGGTGCTGTGGCAGCTGCTATCAAAAATGAACCACTTCCCGGCAAAATTGGGGACTTTGTGGAAGATATCAAACCCGCCCTGACAATGGTAAAATCTACCAGCAAAAATTTTGCTCAAGCCGCAATTCAAGCTAATATTCAATACCAAGCAGAAAAGCTCAAAGAAAAATCAACGGTCATAGAGCAATTAATTAATCAAGGCAAACTCACAATTGTTGGAGCTGCTTACAACATCAACACAGGACAAATATCTGTTATTTCCTAATAGGATATGTGGGTAAGTAAAAACTTGCTCACCAATATAATATCTATAGGACTTACGCAAGTGTCATCATCAAACTAACTGTAGGGTGCGTCAGCCACAATAATTTCGTACATATTCTGTGGATTTTCCACATCTGACGCACCCTACCCCAAGTGCCAGTTGCGTAAGTCCTGTATTTAATTGGGCTAATTGAGAAAGTTCAACTTATTATTCTTAATTACACTCATATTACTAGAAAAATTCAAATATCTGCAAAAAGTAATATTTTTTAACAATTATGAATTACTAACCCATAGATAGTACTGGTACTTAAAAGGAAATGATATATACTTCGTGTTACCATAATTTTCTTAAATAACAAATTAGTACAATTGTTAGACAAAATTTTGGTATAGTCCAGAGAATAACAAAGCTTGATAATACTAGGTTGCAATAATTCGTAACTTTTTTATTGCCCCAAAGGTGCTTTTCTCTCAATTGGATGGTGTCTTAGGGTAGAAATTTTATGAGTTTTATTAACAGTAACCTAGTCAAAGTTTGCTGGTAAAGATGAGGGGATCATGAGCCGAATTAATGGATTTGTTGGCAGACGGAATTTCTTAAGATTAGCTGGTGTGGGTGGTATTGGTATTGGTGCTAGTGCTGTAGGTAGTTTACTTTGGCAAGGAGAAACTGCTGTTGCACAAAAACCATCAAATCCTCCAGAAAAACCTCAACCAGTGAATCCACAAACTGCTTTAGCTAGGTTACTTGAAGGAAATAAGCGCTTTGTTGAGGGTAAGCGCTTATACCCTCACCAATCAAGATTACGTTTACAAGAAACTGCTGAAGCGCAATATCCATTTGCAGCTATACTGGGCTGTGCAGATTCTAGAGTACCTTCGGAAATAGTTTTCGATCAGGGATTAGGAGATTTATTTGTTGTTCGGGTGGCTGGTAATGTTGCCAGTCAAACTGCTATAGGTAGTCTAGAATTTGCTACAGCTGTGTTAGGCGCACAATTAATTGTCGTTGTCGGTCATGCAAGATGTGGTGCAGTGATAGCAGCCGCTAAAGGTGATCCTCTTCCAGGGAGAATTGGCGTTTTTGTGGAAGAAATCAAACCTGCTGTAGAAAGAGTGAGAAATAAGACTGGCAATTTAGAAGAAAATTCTATTATTGCTAATGTCCAATATCAGGCGGAAAGATTGGGAGAAAGTTCGACCATTTTAAGAGGTTTGATGAAAGAAAATAAACTGAAAATTGTTGGTTGTCGTTATGATTTAGCTAGCGGGAAGGCGACATTTTTGGCTTAAGTTTTAATTTCAGTGTTTTTATGGGGAATATTAATAAAGTAAGATTTTTACTTTATTAATAGCTTTCCCAATGGATTTTAAGGATAAAAAACCGCCGATGCACGCCGATAAACACCGATGGGAGTTGGAGCGGATCACGGAAAGGGTAATTGGTTGTGCGTTTATAGTAGGTAATAGTTTGGGATCTGGGTTTTTAGAAAAGGTTTATGAAAATGCCTTGGTTCATGAGTTACGGAAGGCTGGATTGTTTGTACAGCAACAGTATGAAATAGAAGTCAAATATGATGGGGTTGTAGTTGGACAATTTTTCGCCGACTTACTGGTTGAGTCATCTGTATTAGTAGAATTAAAGGCAGTGAGAACTCTGGAAACAAACCATTTTGCCCAATGCCACAATTACCTCAAAGCCACTAATGTGAAGTACCTACACTTCTGCTTTCCTTCGGAACGCTCCGCGAACGCAGTAAGTGTAGGCTTCCTGTCTCATTTGCCACTGCTCTGTTAGGAACATTGTAAAAACAATGTGCGTTACCAAAAACGCTCCGAGTCTTATGCAGCATCTCTGGGGAAACCCCCTTTATCTAGTCAATGCTAGAACCCAGGCAGCCGCCCTGCTTCCCAAGGCAGTTTAATTGTTAATCCGAGAATTTACATGGAGTGTGCCTATGCGTCCCAGTGGCAAATTCCCTTCCCCCTTGCTCACGCTAGTTACCTCCGCAAGCGTCGTACCGCTAGTACAGACGAGATTAATCGCGTCTCTACACGTTTTGTTTACAGCCGTGTGGGTGGGTCAATGACCATTTATATATTACCATGTACAGTCGGGGGTCAACTCGTCGCCGCCCCGCCATTCATCTCATCACCTCCCTTCCCTACGAGACGCTACGCGAACGGGTAGGTGAGAGGCTTCTGTCGGTTTAAGCTAATCAATTTTGGCAATCCCAAAGTCGAAATTAAACGCATCGCACATAATTTCTAAATTTCCATTATCGGCGTTTATCGGCGTTTATCGGCGGTTTTTTATCCTATCTGCATCCTCATCACCCCTGAGTCCTTCCTAAGCGCGTCTTGTAGAACAGCAATGCAGACAATTAACCATAATAACCCGGCTGCATAGCCAACCAACACATCAGTAGGCCAGTGTACGCCTAGATAAAGGCGACTAAAACCTATTGCTAAAATTAAAGCAACGGTAGAGGCTAAAATTGGTTCGCGCCATTGGGGAAATTCTTTAGCTAAAGCATAGCCGATATAACCATAAACGGCGGTAGAAACCATTGCATGACCGCTAGGAAAACTGTAGTGAACCGCATGGACTAGATAATCCCACAATGCTGGACGCGCTCTAGCAAACAATTCTTTCAACAGATAATTTAACCCTACTGCGCCGACTGTCGTTATACTCAAGCCGACTGCTTCCCGACGACGATTATTATACCACAGTTGCCAACCAAACGCTGAAGAAATTAATACAAAGGGTAGTGGTTCACCTAAAAAGGTGATGGACTGCATTATCCGGTCAAGCAGGGGACTGTGTATTTTCTGAATTGCTAGTAAAATACTCTCGTCTAGACCGTATGTAAACAATAGTCCGGCGCTAGCTGCAAAGGTAGTGGCTGTTGCGCTACAGAGAATAACTTGAGAATCAAATTTGTCTTGTGGCTGGACTACAGGCTTTGTGAGGGGGAGATTCAGGGAAACTTTTCTGTAATCTAAGATAATACCTTGCAGGAGGGAGGCGATCGCATCCCAGGTAAAATTGGGGTGAAAAACCACCAAGACATTACCCGTTAAAGGATTTGCATTTGCTTGAGTAATGATTTCCGACTTTGATAGGCGTATTTCGAGATATTTTTTCAGCGCTTCACAACGATAGAGTCCATTTACCTTAAATCTGACTCTACCCTTAACAGCAGTATGTACTGCTCGAATTAAAGAGTAGCCATTGGATAGATGACCAGGATCATCATTAATTTTTTGTTTGGGCGATCCCTGTAATAACATTCTGCTAGAGGCTAAAAAATAGACTTATATCTCTTAATTTTAGCGACAAGGTTTGTCATCAGGACTAAAGTCCTGAATACGAACTCCATATACGCAGAAATTCACCACAGAGGCTTGATATTTACTTTTAAGAATATTGCTTAGGCTATGGAGTCGCTACGAGTTCTGAGAAAACCTGATATAAGCGAATTATCTATTGTGCCATCTTAGCTTATAACACTCGCTGCAACTCCATAAAATCTCTCAATTGATTGATGAGATACTGAAATTATTCTACAGCAGAGAAGATGAGAATCCAACAGAAGCAACCTGATGCCAAAATCTTGGCTAATCAAAAGTATAATGTTTCTTCACGTCGCTTTTAATTTCCCATGTACAGGACATTCCAGCCGGAAAAGTGACTAAATCTCCTTTACCCATTGTTACTGGTTGTCCGCCATCAGGCGTAACAATGACATCACCTGCCAAAAAATAACAAGTTTCTTGAGTATCATAAGTCCAAGGAAATTTGGAGGCTTCTTTTTGCCAAATCCCCCATTGGTAAACACCTAACTTTTGGAGTATTTCTGGACTGGGTTGATGCTCAATTTTGATTTCCATGTTGTCTGTTCCGGCTTTCTATTTAGCAGTAGGACTGGATGTCTTCTCCACATTGATCTACTAAATAACATAAGGCGCGAAAACGCAAACTCACAAATTCCTCATATAGAGGATTAAGCTTGCACATAGGAGGAATATGGGCAATTCTGCGACCAAATAGTGTAATGTCACGCTCAAAAGGACACTGAGCAGGAATTAATTTAGCTATAAAGTGAGCTAGTTTACGATTTTGAATTTCTACGGCATCAATCCATTGACGTAAAGGTTGCCATAAATCTATTCTAGATTGAGTATTTTGTTGCTGATTGGCGATGGGGTTAATAACAGCAGATAGGACAAAATGTTCGTTTTTGGTCTTGAGCGCAGTCATAATATTTAGTCTCCTTTGAGGTAATTAGCTAATGAGCATTTGGATATTTACCATACAATTTAAAGCCTGAATTTGGAGGAATTTGTGAGAATTGATAAACCTGACACAAAACGTTTAATTCCAGGGATTTTGTAGGTAAATAGGATTATCTTATTATTATTTAATCCTACGGGATGAGTAAGAACTGTCCCGTTAAATACAAAATAACAAAGAAAATATAAAAGTGGTATTTCTTTAACTTATATATTGCTGATACTGGAGATAGCGATCGCATATATTAAATTTAAATCTCCTTTACATAAACAACACAGTACCCTAAGAGACAGTTTTCTCCAGAAAAAACCATTTTTGCTGAGGCTGTAGCAATATTTCCTCAGAGCTAAACTCTACGGACAACTGATTTTAGAGTATGCAGTATCAAATAAAATGTTATGTAGATTACATAAGTAGACATGATGTTTATTTAATAAGTTCCCAGTGATGGTAATTTGGTTTGAAAAGAGTGAATCTACTGGTGTAGAGAGGGGACAGGGGACAGGGGACTCTTAACAGGGAAGGGTATAGAAGAATAGTGGAGTGTACTGATTTTTCCTCAGATTAAATACTATTTTTACATCCTTTGATAAGCACAAATTAATCTACTTATGCTGATGCTTTATCAAAACTTGAAAAAATTGACATATTTACCTTAAAAAATGTCTTTTATCTAATTCCAATGCTCAACTTTTGTCTGCCTCCCAAGGCAAGTAGCCAGACTAATACTACAATCCAATGGATGAGGGCGATCGCCCACAAGGAACCTGTTAAACCATAGGCTATTGTACATGACAAACCTAAAAGTCCGGTTAAGGTGAGAAATATGGGATGGAAAAATGTGGGAAATCCTTCCTTGTAGAAGGTTTTGGCGTTGAGGGGATGGTAAAGGAGGAAGAGGAGGACTATTAAACCAGCCCATAATGTCCATCCATACCAGTTAATTACTTCTAGGGGATGGGGAAGCGGTAATACGCGGAAGGCTATTTCTTCAGTTAGGGCGGGAAATATGAGGGTGCGTAATATTATCGCTAGTTGGTACAAGGGTTTGCTAGGGGTGAAACTCCAAGACAAAAAGCCGGAACGTAAGCCTATAGGTAAAGCGATCGCACTATATATTAAGACTATTACCCCGACGATCAGCCAATCTCGCAGATTTGGCATGACCAAAGATGCTAGTAGTCGGTTTAATAAAGTGGGTATGGGTGCAATGTTGGTGAAGGGGATCGTGATCAGACCTAATCCCAGTGTGGGCGCTACGGGGGCGATATCTGGGTTATCTCCGCCAATTTGATTGGTACGCAAAAACCAGAGTTTAGCACCATGTCGCAAAAATAAGGAGGCGAGTTCGTCTTGTGCTTGTCTAGGAACCATTGTACGCCAACTTGTTAAGCCTGCCCAAAGGGTGCCATCGCGGAAAGGTGCTTGCTCATCCCCGATCCCCATGAGATAATCTGCGTTACTTTGCCAGTCTGCACGCACGATCCCCAAGGGTGTTAGTTGACGTTTCAAGGATGCAGTCAGACTCACCAACTGTTGAAAGCGCAAAGTTTGGGGATCATCAGGATGTTGACTCAACCACTGTTGAATTGCTGGGTTGGCGGCGACTTGTTCAGTGATTATTTGTATGGCGGTGTAAAGTGCTTGACTAGCATCTTGGACGCAGGAAGTCGCCGGGGAAACTGTGGCGCTACCAGTACCGTCACCTGTGCGATAACGCGCCATCATTACTTGCAATTGTCGCTGAAATTCTGTCACCGGGGAAAGCTTGATCCCGTCAAAGTCATAGTCTTGAGTGACTGGGGGAAACTTCATCAATACATCAGAAATGGGTCTTGTAGCTGCCCATCCCCTCTGTAAGTTACCCATATATTCTGCCCAGGAATGTCTACCAGAAATGATCCCGTCGGGGTTATTGGCATAAATTTGTTGATACTCGATGGCAAATTGTAGTTCCTTGGTGATGGGGTCATGAACTACTTGCGCCAGCCCAAAGGCAAAATGTCCGGTGATGGTATATGCAGTGCTACCTTCACTCTTTTTACCACCGATGCCACCAAAGTTATGTAAGACTATAGCGCGATCGCCTTCTTGCCAAGTAGATGTGGTAACTGGGGTTGGACTGGGGCGGGGATCAAGTAAAACAGTACGAATTGTGCCTTTGTCTTGGGGTTTAATCTGCCAATTCTCAGATTTAATATAAGTTAGCCCTGCTTGTTCCCCTAAAACTACGTATTGCGGTTGCAGTTGTAATAGCGATCGCGGTACTATTGCCTGGACAATAAACATTCCTTGAGTATTTTTAGCACCATAAATATACCAACCTGCTTTTCCGGCTGGGGATTTCTCTATCTGTCTGGGGGTGGAGGGGGGAATATTTCTAGTATCAACCACCTGTTGGGGAATTCTGATGGTTTCCGCCACACCATCAAAGTCCCCAGAGGCGGGATTATAATGACGTACAACAAAGAAATCACTGGGACAGGGGGGAGTACCTGGACAAGTCGCTGGTGCAGGATATTGGCTGCTGGTGGGTTCTGGATGGAGGATTTTTACCAAACCGTAGAACCTTCCGCTTGTCATCATCGGTTCATGGGCAATTTGCAGGCTTGGCTGATTACTGTCTGCGACTAACTGGGCATCATCTAGAGTAACAATCACATCATCGTTTGGTCTAGCGCCCGCCAAGGATTGTAAAGGCCCGACTTGCAGACGACCATCTAAGCGGTATGGGTGGATAATCCCTTGGGCTTGACTTTGCTTTGCGCCATCAGTAAAACTGATATTTCGTTGTACTGCTGGCACATAAGACTGTAACATCGGCTTTTGCCATTCCAAGCGGACAGTTTTACCGACCAGATTTTGGGCTTCGGGTGGCGCTTGTTGGACTTCCATCCATACCCAATCTGATGTCGGTTGTATTTGCTGCTGATTTGGTAGTATTAATCTACCTACCCACCTGCCTACGGGTTGATAAAGGTTGGGGTTGATGGTTTGCTGGAGAGGGTAAGACTGTGATTGATGGAAATCCTGAAGTTTGTGAATGGCGTAATTGCTTTGTTTGATGGTAACTGAATGAGGTCGCGGATGAAACAGCAACCAGGCGATCGCACTTACTAGTACTACAACAACGAAGACCCTAATTTGCCTCATTTTTTGATGCAACCGTTTTTTAGACGGTTTTTCATTGACCATTGATGTTAAATTATACCTTTAAGATTGATGTGGTCAGATTTAGGCGTAAGTGTAACACGATACTAAAACTGTCCGGAAATTTATAATACTAGAATTTTTCTGGTACTGAGTTTTTTACTTGATTCCTAACTGTTTTCAGCCAGCAACTTGCTGCTTGTTGTATGAATTAATAGTTTTAAATACTTAATTTAATATGAGTTTTTAGTATTTTATCTATCAGACATAATTTACTATTTGCAGATTAGTACTTAAGTCTCTACATAAACATCACTATCTGAGAATATGATCTAAAAAAATGCTGTTTAAGCAGAATTATAATTATCGGATTCATACTTAATTTGGGAAAGATAGGTAGGGTCGGCAGTTCAGCACCCTACAGTTACTAAAAAAATGCTTTTCCAACAGAATTATGATAATAGTGGTGTTATACCAGGTGACAGGTGACAGGTGACAGCTTTAAAATCTGCTTGGTATCAGGATTTTATGATTTATCTCTGTCCTCACCTATCGGGGGACTGCTCTATCTACAGAAGAAATAGTTATTTTTCATACAAACAAAGCATGAAAAATATACTTTTTTTAGAAAAATATATATAAAAAAATGCCTTATAGAAAATATGATTCTCTTGCTAGAATGATGCTATCAGCCATCTTGGCTGTACTAGAAACCGTATTGTTTAATACTAATTAGAAAAATAGTGAGACGACAATCGGTCAAGCTTCCATTAGCTATCATTGAGAAATCCGGGGCGTTTGTATAAATAATTGAATAAATGAGTGACTACTTTTTTACTAGTATTGTTAAGGTGAATATGTTAGGACTTACGCAAGTGTCATCATCAAATTAACTGTAGGCTGCATCAGCCCCAATAATGTCGTACACATTCTGTGGATTTTTCACATCTGACGCACCCTAACCCAAGTGCCAGTTGTGTAAGTCTTGTATGTGATAGGACGTAATAAATAATTGTAGAAGTAGAGACAAATTCTGCATTTTTTAATGCGATTTTTCCAGAAACTTTGTTATACAATTCCACCACCAATCTAGAAAATTTCGGCAAAATCATGCTTAACTCGGTCAATACCCGCCCCGAAATTTTATGGCGACAAGTTTGGGGATTAGCCACTTTACTAGCAGCTATCATCTTTAGTTGGATGGCTTACGGATTTTATCAGCCGATAATTTTAGCAGAATTGAATTTTGCCGAACTGGTTGGTTGGTTAGGAATTTGGCAAAGTTTATTAGTAGCGGTGATAGAACCGATAATTGGTGAACTTAGCGATCGCATCCAGCAGCGTTTGGGTAGTCGCTTACCTATGATTAGTGTTGGGGTAGTATTGGCGGGTTTAATTTTTGTGGCGGTGTCGCTGTTAATTCAGCAGAACCTACCCCTTGGTGTACGTTGGATTATACCCATGTTGATGACCGTCTGGGTAATCGCCATGATGATTTTTCGCAGCAGTGCGATCGCACTTTTAACACAGTTTGCACCTAAAAGCGAATTACCCCAAGCTAATGCAGTGTTGGTGTTTGTCTTAGGGGGAATAGGCGCTTTTGGGCCGATTTTAAATACTTTACTCAACAGCATGGGCGCATCGATTACTTTTTTAGTGGGTGCGATCGCTTTAATTGTGGCAGCATATATCTTACAATTATTTACCCCCAAACATTCGCAGCATTTTTCTCACGCCCATCAACAACAAATAGCCAAAACTCCTGTAGAAATGTTCGTGTTGATTTTTATCATGGGTTTAGCCACAGGAGTAGAAATTAATCTGCTGTTATCAATATTTCCCCAACAATTACAGACACAACTACCCAACCTAACAGTAGACTTTATCACTTCGGCAATGTTATTAGTATCGGCAATAGTCTCAGTTCCTTTGGGAGACTGGACAGCACAACTAGGTGCAAATAAATCAGTGCTGTTGGGTTTGGGTACAATGACAGCCTTGATGGGACTAGCCTTATTAAATGATAGCGATAAATTAGCGATCGCCTTCATACTAGGTTTTGGTATCAGCTTCAGCCTAGTTGTTATTAGTATTATTCCCCTGGTATTGAGTAAAATCCATCCTAGTCGCGCAGGTTTAGGTACAGGATTGTATTTTGGCGGTAGTGCTGGCGCTACCGCCATAGTATCTTTGCTAGTCAAACAACTAGGAAGCACATCTATAGGTGCAGCTGCATTTTTGTTAGCTGAAGTTGTGTTTATAGTAGCAACTGTATGTATTATTCTGAGTCAAAAATTTCATTTACTTAGTAGTGAACAGGCTTGAAAGTCTCTTATAGGAGTAGTCACAAGTTAAAATCCTAAAATACATCTGCCGGGTCTACATTACGCAACTTATTTGTACATATAAAACCAGATGCAAAGCACATGAGGGTGATAAAAGTTAGTACCAAACTCGCTTTATCTATACTCATATTAATTGGTAAATTAGTAGCACCTTTTGCCACATCATACAAACCGAGAGATATAGCAAACCCAGGTATATAACCAAAAAAAGCTAATATTAAAGATTGGTGAAAAACGGCAATTAACAGATATTGGTTTTTAAAACCCATAGCTTTTAAAGTTGCATACTCTGTCAAATGACTAGCAATATTACTATAAAGAATTTGATGGACAACCACTACACCAACAATAAATACCATAATCACCATTACTTGAAACACAAATCCCACAGGCGCTCTTAACTGCCAATATTTTTTCTCCAAATTGATAAAATCTTGGTGCGTAATCACTATTACATCTTTAGGCAATTTCACTGTTATATTAGTCAAAACTTTTTGAGGATTAGCATCAGGTTTGAGCTTAATTAAGCCGATATCTACATTTTGTCCTGAACGGTCTGTGAATATTTGAAAAAAAGTAGAAGCACTCACAATCAAATTTCCATCAACTCCAAAGGATGGCCCCAGGCTAAATAAACCAGCAACTTTTACCTTATAGCCAACTGATGAAGCATAGTTAAATAGTTCAACAATGACGCTTTTACCTTGATCAAAATCCTCAGCAATAGGGCCAAATCCAGGTCTAGATATTCTGTCAAATAAAACCATGTTTGGTAATTGTAATAAACTCAATGCTTCCTGGGCAATTGATAATTTTAAACTGTCGTCGCATGGGTCAATACCAAGCACATAAATTGGTGATTTCAGCCCAGTTTCTGAATTTTTCAGTTTAGCGAACTGCATATATAAAGGGCTAACTGATTCTACATCATCAACACCTAATATTTGATATAAATACCAACGGGAAAAGCTTTGATGTAAAGTCAAGGATTGATATTGATTACTGATGATAAACAAATCGCCCTGTAAATTATCATGTAACTGTGTAGCACTAGTATATAGAGCATCTTGAAACCCAAGTTGGATAAACATCAACACGGCAATAAAAGTGATTCCAGTCAACGCCACACAAAAGCGAACTTTTTGTCGAACCAATTGCAGCCAACCTATAGGTATAGTAAAAATCATGCTCTTAATTCCAGGTTATCAAGATGAAATTAAAGTCAGGATTTACGCTGGAAAAAACCTCTGCGTTCCTCTGTATTTAAAAACAGTAACTATGTACCTCACTTAACTAATAATCGTTATAAGTAATCAAGTTTTTTTTGAAAAAATAACAATTAAATCTGATAAAAAGTATATATATAAACTTATATACTGATCTGACTTTTCACGTTATGTGGAAAAGTTAACAGCAGACCTAACCCCCCAGCCCCCTTCCCTTCAAGGGAAGGGGGAGAAATCAAAGCCTCTGGACTTGTAGGAGAGAGGTTTGGAGAGAGGTCTTTCAGATCCCGTGAAAACTCAGATATACTGATACTTACCTGCACTTGTAAGTTAGTCAAAGCAGTAATTTCTTTGTGAGCTTTCATATTATTGATGCGAATTTTTACCTCAACTACTTTGTTATCAGTATCAGCTTGTAAATTATTAAAAATATTTTGTTTACCGAGTTGTAAACCAATATCTGTAATTGTTCCATGCAGTTCTTGTGGTAACGCATCACTCGTAATCACAGCCGACTGACCTAGACGTAGTTTTTTAATATCGGTTTCATAAATTTCTGCTACTGCATACATCTGCTGTGTCCGTCCTATATCCGCTATTCCTGTATTGCTGATAATTTCTCCAGAACGAGTATTAATTTTGAGGATTTGACCGTTAATAGGCGATCGCACTGAACTTAATTCCAACTCAGCTTGAGCCTGTTTAACCGCAGCTTTTGCATTCTCCACCATAGCTTGTCCTGCTTGTACATCAGTCAAGCGAACCTCGGTGATACTCCTCAACTTAGCTTTCGCCTCGATTAACTGCTGTTGAAGAGTTTTGAGAATGCGATCGTGAGCAGCTTTTGCTTCCTGATACTGCTGTTGAGCAACTTTAACTCGTAAATACTTCGCTTCTGCTTGTGAAGCAGAAATTGCTCCTAATTTGTATAGCTGCTGATATCGCTGATTTTCGCTCTTCACATTATCTAACTCAGCTGCTAGGCGCACTATCGCTGCTTCCTTTACAGAGATCGCTCCCTCTAAATCAGCTTCTAAACGAGCTATAGTTGCTTTCTGTGCAGAAATATCTCCAGCTTTTGCACCAGCTTTCACTTGATTGAGACTAGCTTGAGCAACTAATACCTGTTTTTGCGCCATCTCTAAGCTAGCAAGACGGGGATAATAACTATCAACAATCGCAATTGTTTCTCCTTCACGTACCCAGCTACCCTGTTTGACAAAGAGTTTTGCTACTCTCACCCCCCCTTGGGAATTAGGCGCAGATAGACGAATAACTTCTCCTTCGGGTTGTAAATATCCTAAAGCAGTCACAGTCGTCATTACAGGTGAACTAATGGGTGTTGGCTTGTCTAACTTGGATTGCAGTTGCGATCGCCATAAGCTATATAAAGATACAGTACTTGTAATGACAGCGATCGTAGCCGTCAACATAATCGACCACCAAACTAAAGGTTTTGTCGGTGACTGTCTCTGTTTATATACCATAATTATTTCCAGTTAATCAACTTAAAAAATTAAGTTATCCAATTTTTATTCCTTATATTAGCCAGCGAAAAACTAATGATTCTTCGTTAGGAAACATAATTATCCAATTAATAGTTAATCGGGAAAAGTCAACAGTCAAAAGTTTGTTATTCTCTACTCCTACAAGGCTGGGAAATGTATTTGAGAGATTATTTACACCATCATGAATAGTACTTAAATCAACAATGGTGTCACCTCCCACTACAGTCTCAGCTTCTGCGGAAAGTATTTCATGGAAAAAATCACTTACATCAATGGGATATAAGTTAAAAATGATTTTTTTAGACATTGTTTTACTCTCTCAAATTTAAAGCTCAAATAATTCTGTCATGATTCACTTTATCCAACTACTGCAAATTTTTTGCTTACGGTTCATTGTAGGCAATAGCTGTTGAGAAGTCATTTCCGAAAGCTGTAATTTTTGGTAAGTTTCACATTATTACAGCAGTCTCGCTATTCGTGAAAAGTTAACAGCAGACCTAACCCCCCAGCCCCCTTCCCTTCAAGGGAAGGGGGAGAAATCAAAGCCTCTGGACTTGTAGGAGAAAGGTTTGGAGAGAGGTCTTTCAGATCCCGTGAAAAGTCAGAACATCTCTACATGGTTTTGGGTTTTACGCTTGTACCTCATTTACCCAAAATATGCTGTATATCTTAATGTTCTTACATCAGCTATATAAGCATTATTTATGTTTAATACCCTCAGTATTCATCAAACATAAATTGTCTTTATGTAAATAAAATTATCAATACTTTGCTAATAATGAAAGCTGATTATCTAAGACTAAAAACTTTCATTTATGTCTAATAAAAAATGCCAAAATGTAGTTTTTCTAAAATTTTTTACGTATAATAATGGTGGAATAAAGAGTTGTAATTCATTCAATTATAACTCTATTATATTTACCTGATAAAAATTAAATCATGTCTAAAATTATCATATTTAACTTACATCCTACTTGGAGACAGAGATTTATCCAAAAGCTAACTCCAGAAGAAGCAGAGAATATATTAGGAGGTACTTATCCTTATGGATTTCATATAGTTAATATTACTGATAGCGTATCAATCAATACTGTCGGAGACGAGAATACAGTTGAAGCTGGTACAAATTCAGTCAGCTATCATGATAATAAGATTCATACCATAGACTACTCAAGGTCTATTATCAACAGATTCTACTAGTTTTTGATAATTTTTTCACTTAAATCCCAAGACTTATTTACATAATTATTGTAGTCAATTGGGAATGACGACATCGATAATTATGTCATAAGTTCCATCGACTAAAAAACCTAACCACGTAGTTTAAAACAATGAATCAGATAGTAATTTCCCTACCAAGATTTACTAGTTTAGGGTTATTTGAGCATATCTTATCTCCATATCAAGCTGAGGCGGTAGCGGGGGGGTCTATTTATTTTTCAGTCATGAATGTTAGTGATGGTATAAACACAGTGGAAAATACATATAGAGGTGATTATTCGTGGAACTTTCATGATAATAAGATTCACACAATAGATTATTCCCGGTCTAATTACAATTGGTTCTACATATTGTAATTGATCAACTGTAATTTTTTTATGATGACTGAAAAATTGTAGAGTTTCTCTAAGTTGATGATTGAGGATGACACAAAACCAACTCTCAGATATAATGTCAATAAAAATTAAGGAGAAATATTAATGGCTAACATCATAATTGATACTTTGCATCTTACTGGTTATGATTTGTTTTCTAACTCTGAAAACTTCATCAATGAACTATTTCAGGAGGAAATAGGACTTATTGAGGGAGGTTGGTACGGTATAACTTTTGGCTATAATTCATTGTCCGGTAACAGCTTTTCTAGCCATAGTGGTTCCTACGGTTCTTTTTCCAGCTACGGTGGTGATTATAATAAGTCCTGGTGTTAACTATTAGCTTGAACAAAAAGAAGCCTCTCACTCAGTCCGAAGGACGAGTGACGAGATGAATTTTTGGGCGATGACGAATTGACCCACAACCAAATTAATCCGCAGGATTAACAGGGCAGGGGGTCGATGAGGAATCGCCACTTTCTGGAGTATTTTGATTTTCAATGTATTTTCTCAAAGTTGATACTGTAACACCACCGCAACTAGCAATAAAGTAAGAACCATTCCAAAAAACATCTTTACTGTAAAACCTTTCTAGATGATCAGAAAATTCTTGACGTAACTTCCTAGAAGAAACAGACTTCAAGTTATTTACTAATTTGCTAAGTTCTAAGTCAGGATGGTACTGAAAAAGTAGGTGGATGTGATTGTCTTCACCGTTAAATTCAACAAGCTTGCAATCCCATTTGATTAACAATTCCTCAAAGATGAAATGTAATCGTTCCAGTATTTCACCTGTAAAGGCTTTTCGCCTATATTTTGTTGTCAAAAGCAAATGCGCCTTAAGGTCGCTGACAGACCTGCCTTTTGAAACAAAATCATTTTTCATAGTAATTTCGGAATATTTACATTAATTGGTGTATACTAAAATAGTAACACTGATTTAACAAAGCGGTAATAAACAAGTGAGGGCGGCTTACCAATACAAACTGCGTCCAACAAAACAACAAGCTGAAAACATAGATAAATGGTTGTCTATGCTTTGCGCTCAATATAATTATTTGCTGGCTGATAGGTTCAACTGGTATGAGCAAAATCGTTGCTCTATTAACGCTTGTCCCCTTGTTTGCCACTTACCAGAATTAAGAGACAATCCAGACTATTATTCTCAAAAGAAAACTTTACCCAACCTCAAAAAAACTCATCCACATTACGGCGAGATTTATTCACAAGTTTTGCAGGATATAGTCAAACGGGTTAAGGTAACTTTTGACAGATTCTTGAAAGGGGATAGTAATGGTAAACGTAGCGGTAGACCGAGGTTTAAATCTCGTGACCGTTATAGAACTTTTACTTATCCTCAGATGAAAGATGGGTGTTTGCAAGGCAATTTAATTAGTCTACCAATGCTTGGCAAAATTAAGGTTGTTTTGCACCGCGCTATCCCTGATGGTTTCAAGATTAAAACCGCGTCTGTAACCAAAAAAGAGTCAAGTGGTTATTATTTAACTCTCAGCCTAGAAGATGCAACAGTTCCAACAATTAAGCCTGATTTCAATTCCGAATCTATAACAGGGGTTGATGTTGGGTTAAAAGAGTTTTTGACTACTGCTGATGGTGAAACTGTTTCTATACCACAGCATTATCGTAAAGCTCAGAAACGTTTACGAGTTATCCAAAAACGTGTTTCACGTCGCAAGAAAGGTAGTAAGCGTAGACAGAAAACCATTAAACAACTAGGTAAACAACACAAAAAAGTTGCTGACAAACGCAAAGATTTTCATTTCAAAACCGCTAATAATCTGCTTAAAAAGTATGACGTTATAGCTGTTGAAGATTTAAATGTTAAAGGACTTTCACGCTCTAAACTAGCAAAGTCTGTACTTGATGCCGGATGGTCAAGCTTTCTGTCAATACTGACGAACAAAGCCGAAAAAGCTGGTTTGTTGGTTATTCCAGTTAAAGCGTCTGGTACTAGCCAAGACTGCTCTAGTTGTGGTGTAAAAGTTCCTAAAAAGCTGCATGAACGTTGGCACGATTGCCCTAATTGTGGGTGCAGTCTTGACCGTGACCATAATGCAGCTATAAATATAAAAAATAGAGCGGTAGGGCATTCCGTTCTTAAAGCCAAGAGTCTCCTAAGCAGTAGCCGGATTGTCTTGGAAGCCTACACTGTATGCGAAGCATCAGTGTAGGAGTATGTCACTAAATAGCTAATCGTGATTTGCAAATAAGTCCCAATTTTCTTTCAACCTCAGTTTCAGTTACCAAGGTAATCTAGTTCCATCCCAGGAAAAAAACTGACCACTATCGCCTTGTTGAAGTTGCTCAATCACAGCTAATAATTGATTAACAGTGCGTTCAACTGTAAATAATTTCTCCGCCGCTACATTTCTCTGAAAGGGACGAGAAAGGCGTGTATCCGTTGTACCTGGATGTAAAGTTATTACTGTAGTTTTAGGACAACTTCTAGCATACTCAATAGCTACAGTCCGCATAAACATATTCAGCGCCGCTTTTGAAGCGCGATAGCCATACCAGCCACCGAGTTGATTATCGCCTATGCTGCCCAATTTAGCAGAAATAGTGGCAAAAACACTCTGTTCATTATGCTTAAACAAAGGCAAAAGATGTTTAGCGAGTAGAACAGCACCTACACTGTTGACTTGAAAATAATGCAATAAATTTTCTGAATTAAGTTGTCGCAAACTCTTTTCAGGTTGTAAGTTTCCTGCGTGTAGCAGTCCTACACAGTTAATTACTAAATGTAATTTATTAATTTCATTACTGATATTTTGTAAGACTTCAGCTATCTGTAACTCATCAGTAATATCTAGTGCTAGACAAGTTAATTGTGGTGAATTTTTGTCTTGCAATGCTATTAACTCAGATGCTGAGTCTATACGGCGATAGGTGGCGTAAATTTTGGCGAATCTGCCATCTGGGAGTAATTTTTTGACAAAACCTAAGCCAATGCCTTGGCTAGCTCCTACAATCAAGACGTTGGCATCATTAATTTCATCAATAAAAGACATATAACATCACGATCGCCTACTGCAATGCAACTATAAACTACTCTTGCACCACCTCAACCAACTCCTCAATCATTACATCAAAAGTGCGAGCTAACTTTTGAATCGCGGTAAAATCTACAGTCGCTAGTCCAGGCGATCGCGCATAGGTTCTCAGAGTGCTATAAACCACACCAGAACGGTCAGATACTTCCTTCAAAGTCCAACCCCTCACAGACGCATACTCGCGAATCTTCAGGCGAATCATTCCCATAATTACTACATAACTGACTTGTATGAGTCGCCTAATAATTGTATCATATAAAACGATCGCCCCCCGGCCTAGGAAACTGAGAGAGCGATCGTAGTAAAATACCATCCCGTAAAAAGCGAGAATCATCTATTTTCGCAAGAATTATTTTTTCTTACGAGGATTATCTTTTTTCTTACCAGGATTATCTTTTATGGTATCATCACTTAATCCAAAAGCAATTGTCATCCGCTCATCAAAAATTGTTCATAAATCTTTAACTCCTCATCCCCTAGCCAGATTTGTCACAGAAGAAGCAATTTGTTTGATGTTTCGGATTGGGTTTGATGATATCTATACTGTAGAATGTTGGCGTTATGTGGTTTACGTCCACGCCAAGGGAGTGAGTTCATTTGTCAGCTATGCCGATTTTCCCCCAACAGTGGGAGTACAACCACCAACCAGAGCAGATTTTATTAAATGGCGCAGACGGTGGCGTAAGCAACAGACACACCGCAAGCAAGCGCCACAATGGTGGAAAGAATATTTTCTCAGTGAATTTTGGCAAGCTCCTTGTGAGTCTGTATTACACAGTTGGGGTGAACTAGTCGGGAGCATTAAATTTGCTTTTAGTGAAGATGCTTTAGCAGAACTCCGTCGCAACTATCGCTTAGAGAATCTCAATTAACGTGAGTTCGACAAGCGTTGTTTTGACCTCACCCCCAACCCCTCTCCTACGAGGAGAGGGGACGGGGGTGAGGTTTTTCGTTTCTCCTCCCTCTCCTGACGGAGACGCTACGCGAACGCCTTTTAGGAGAGGGAGGTTGGGAGGGTGAGGTTCATCGAACTCACGTTCAATTAATACCTCTGTGTCTCTGTGGTGAAAGTTAACCACAGAGACACAGAGAAATGCTTACTCGTTGAGTTTATTAGCAGCTCGATGAGCGCGTGCTTCGGCGGAAGCCATGACTTCCTCAAAGTTTTCTAACACTTCACCAGGGAAGTTTTCTAAAGCTCTGGTAGAGATAGCAACGCGATTTTTACCTTCATCCAAATCAATAATAACTGCTTTGACTGTTTGACCAATTTGAAAGACTTTTTCTAAAGACTCAATAAATTTTTGGCTGACTTGTTTGATATGTAGCAAGGCGCTCAGACCATCTAAATCGACAAACACACCAAAAGGTTTGATTCCAGTAACTTTACCTTCTACTAACTGACCAATTTCTAACTGACTGAAGTTACTAGAACGAGCTACCAAACGTTGAGAAAGAACAAGTTTTTTATTATTGCGGTCTACTTCTAAAAAACCAGCCGTTAAAGTTTTACCTTTGAGCGCTTCTAAATTATCACGCTCTGTGAGATGCGATCGCGGAATAAAACCCCGCAAAGTTTGGAAATCGACGGTGACACCACCCTTATTCACACCTGTCACCCGCACTTCCACCGTCTGGGAATTTTCCTGCAATTGCGCCAATTTTTCCCAGATGTGCTGAATTTCTAACTGCCGTCGAGAGAGAGTTACTTGACCTTCTTCATTCTGTTCACGGATAATCAAAAATTCAAGCTCCTCATTCAACGGCAGTACTTCCGCTAAATCGGTAACTGCTCTCAAAGAAGCCTCATCGCGGGGTATATAAGCCGACGACTTACCACCAATATCAACGTAAGCTCCATCAGGGTCAAGTTGAAAGACTTTGCCGTAAACAACTTGTCCCTTTTGAAACTGATAATCGTGATTTTCTAGTGCTTTAGCGAAGTCGTCCATCGTGAAAGACGAACTGGCTTTTTGAGATAGTTTCGATTCGGAATTCATGACTATTGAAATTAAATTGTTTTTATTTACGCTTCTTGTGTCAGTTGTCAGTTGTCAGTTATCAGTTATCAGTTATCAGTTATCAGTTATCAGTTATCAGTTATCAGTTATCAGTTATCAGTTATCAGTTATCAGTTATCAGTTATCAGTTATCAGTTATCAGTTATCAGGTTATGTTCACTGTCCACTGTCCACTGTTCACTGTTAACTGTCCACTGTTCACTGTTCACTGTTCACTGTTCACTGTCCACTGTCCACTGTTCACTGTCCACTGTTCACTGTCCACTGTTCACTGTTCACTGTCCACTGTCCACTGTCCACTGATTTAGCCTGCTAGCACAGTCCCAAATAGCTGCTTTACTTGTTCCCAAGCATCAGCTGCTGCTTGAGGATTATAGTTGGCTCGATGGTCACAGAAAAATCCGTGTTCAGCTCCATCGTAGCGGAACACACGATGAGAAATGTTGTATTTTTCTAACTCGTTTTCGATTTGATCAACTTGTTCTAAAGGGATACTGGCATCTTCTGTACCAAAAAAGGCGTAAATTGTACCTTGAATTTCTGGTGTACGGGTAACGGTAGGATTTCCACCGCCAAAGGTGCGAGTCGTAATTCCTGCACCGTAAAAGGATGCAGCAGCTTTGATATCTGGTAAGGTGGCGGCAAGATAAGTTACATGACCACCAAAGCAGAAGCCAATACAACCAAAGCCGTCTTTTTTGACTTGGGGCAGAGTTTTGAGATAATCAATGGCTGATTGAATATCGCCCAATAACTCTGATGCTGTGGTTTGCATGGCATAATCTCTGCCAATCTCAATATCTTGGGGTGTGTAGCCGGTTTCAAAGCCTGGTGCTTGGCGTTGGTATAGCGCTGGTGCGATCGCCACATACCCCAACTTAGCAATTCGTTCTGTTACTTCCCGAATATGCTGATTAACGCCAAAAATCTCCTGTAATACCACAACTCCGGGATAGGAACCTGGTGCTTGTGGTTGTGCTAAGTAAGCAGCTATTTGCAGATTATCTTGGGAAAGTTGAACTGTCTCCGTAACTACTGCTTGCTCAGTCATAATAATTTTTACCCTTGCTTTGTGGTTAATTTCTCTGATTATTTGATATAACTAGGCTACTTCTATCAGATAATCAAGTACTAATAGTCAGCACATAAAAAATTTAAACCAGAAAATACCCAATTAGACGTTGTATTTTTATTTTGAATTTTGAATTTTTGAGGAGGTTGGGTGATGATTCAATTCCGTATTCAGCCAGATAGTGAGATTCCTGCATCAACCCAACTGTTCAACCAAATCCGGTTTGCGATCGCTTCTCGCCAATACCCACCCGGATACAAGTTGCCCAGCACCAGGGCGCTAGCGATGCAAACGGGGCTACACCGTAATACCATTAGTAAGGTCTACCGTCAGCTAGAAGAAGACGGTTTTGTTGAGAGTTTAGCAGGCTCAGGGATTTATGTCCGCGCTCAAGGTCATGAAGGCGGTAGCAGGCTACAATCGCCAATTCTGACACAACATCCCGAAGCCTCAAAAGTTTTACAGCAAGCCTTGGATGAACTGCTAAATCAAGGCTATTCACTCAGCCAAGCCAGGGAAATCTTCTTGGCGGAAATTGACTGGCGCTTACGTTGTAGTGCCAGAGTGTTAGTAGCATCACCATCTCAAGATATGGGTGTCGGGGAATTAATGGCTTATGAGTTAGAAGAAGAATTAAAAATCCCAGTGCAGATAGTAGCGATAGGTGAATTAGCCTCTGTACTAGATAAGACTACCTCAGCAACGGTTGTCACCAGTCGCTATTTTATCAACGATGTAGAAGCGATCGCCGCCCCTAAAGCCATCCGCGTCATCCCCTTAGATATCTACGACTACAACAAAGAAATCAACCTGCTGAAAACCCTACCCAAAGATAACTGTGTTGGGATAGTCAGCTTAAGTTCAGGAATTGGTCGCCAAGCCGAAGTCATCCTCCACGGCTTACGCGGTGACGAATTATTAGTCATGACCGCCCAACCAAAAGATAATTACAAAATGCAGGCGATCGTCAAGCGAGCCGAAGTCATTATCTGTGACCAAGCCTGTTACACCACAGTACAAGTCGCCGTCCAAGCCGCCTCAGAAGACATCATCCGTCCACCAAAACTAATCAAGGTAGAAAATTACATAGGGACAAATTCGATTAATCTACTCAAGCGAGAATTGGGATTAGGGTGAGGGACTGGGGACTGGGGACTGGGGACTGGGGACTGGGGGAGTGGGGGAGCAGAGGAGCAGAGGAGCAGGGGAGCAGAGGAGCAGAGGAGCAGAGGAGCAGAGGAGCAGAGGAGCAGAGGAGTGGGGGAGCAGAGGAGCAGAGGAGCAGGGGAGCAGAGGAGCAGAGGAGCAGGGGAGCAGGGGAGATAGTCTTTTCCCTTTCCCCCTTCCCCTTTCCCCCTTCCCCTTTCCCCCTTCCCCCTTCCCCTTGCCCAAACACAGCCGATCGCGTAAGAATAAGAATTAAGATTGCTTAATTTCTCTTAACAATGGCGCTAACGCAGCTTAATCAAACTATTTCTCCTCAACCGACACCGCCAGACCAGCGAGGATACGACTATGATTTGGTCATCGTCGGCGGTGGAATTGTTGGGTTAACTTTAGCCTCAGCATTAAAGGATTCTGGCTTAAATATACTGTTGATTGAGGCGAAAGTCGCATCAGCAGCCGTAGCTAAAGGACAAGCCTATGCAGTCCATATGCTGTCAGCGCGAATCTACAAAGGAATCGGTATTTGGGATAAAATTCTGCCGCAGATTGCCAAGTATCGCCAAATTCGCCTTTCTGACGCTGATTATCCTGGTGTGGTGGAGTTTGAACCCAACGATATAGGCACACCAGAATTAGGTTATGTAGCCGAACATCAAGCCTTACTGGAACCTTTGCAGGAATTTGTCCAGAATTGCCCAAATGTCACTTATCTTTGTCCGGCTGAGGTGGTAAGTACTAGCTACCACCAAGACGTAGTAACTATCGAAATCAAAATTGCCGACCAATTAAGCACAGTCCGCAGTAAATTACTTGTAGCCGCCGATGGTTCGCGATCGCCAATTCGTCAAGCTGCGGGTATTAAAACACATGGCTGGAAATATTGGCAATCTTGTATCGTCGCCTTCGTCAAGCCAGAAAAACCCCACAATAACACCGCCTACGAAAGATTTTGGCCGAGCGGCCCCTTTGCGATTTTACCATTACCTGGGAACCGTTGCCGCATCGTTTGGACAGCTCCCCACGAAGAAGCAAAAGCTTTGTGTGCCTTGAATGACGAGCAATTTTTGCAAGAACTCAGCCAACGCTTTGGTAATCAAATGGGTAAGTTGGAATTACTCGGCGATCGCTTCGTTTTTCAAGTGCAACTCATGCAAAGCGATCGCTATGTCCTCCCCCGTTTAGCATTAGTTGGTGATGCAGCACATAACTGTCATCCTGTAGGTGGACAAGGCTTAAATTTGGGTATTCGAGATGTCGCTGCTTTGGCGCAGGTCATCCAAAAAGCCCATCAAGCTGGTGAAGATATCGGTAAAATCCGCGTGTTGAAACGTTATGAACGCTGGCGACAAATAGAGAACCTCACAATTTTAGGCTTCACTGATATGTTAGACCGGATGTTTTCTAACCAATTCCCGCCAGTGGTGTTTGTGCGTCGCTTGGGTTTATGGTTTTTGCGTGCTGTTCCCGCGCTAAAAGTATTTATGCTCAAGTTGATGATTGGTTTGAAGGGAAGAACACCAGAATTAGCCAAACGCTGAGGAAATTGCGATCGCTCCCCCAAATTCTCTTTTCACTCATCTTGAAAATACAATATCAGGGTAGAAATACAAAGTTTATTTTCTACCCTGTATTTTAAGTAATTGACTCTCACCGGACTGAAGTCACGGTGATTCAAACTGTTGTTTTGATTGAGGCTAAAGCCATCAATCTCCACAGTCATCTTTCAAGGGATAACCTTGTGGGACAGTCAAAAGTCCCCTACCGTACTTGGCTAAACTAGCATGGTTTAGCTGTGACGTTACCTAGTTTTTTCTAGTTTCCACTCTTCGGAAGTCCACATATTTCACAAATTAAGACGCTCCCAATCCTGCTATTATTTGCCAGTGGTATAGGCGACGATTACACGGCTGACTTACTGTGCGGGAGTTCCACCCCTACTAGGATTGTTCAATGCGCTCTTGGTTATTCCTACTCACGTTGAAACTAAAGCCATTTTACCAGAACTGGTAGGTTAAAACCTACCAAATAGTTTTCATCCCTGGACTGAAGTCACAGGGTTTTCAACATATCTTTTATAAAAAATGTTATTTATAGCTGTTGCCAGATACATTAGGAGACTAAGACTCTTTCAAAACTATTTGCTATTCCCTGTCCCCTATCACCTGTCACCTGTTCCCTACATCTATCTAGGATGAATGTGTTGTCTTGGCCCCCAGCCTGGATTGATAATAGCAGCTAAATCTTCCTCAGATAATTTGCTAATTTCCGTCTCTAGTTCTTCCTTGGTAAACTCATAGCCGCTTTCTTTAGCAATCTTAATAAAAGCTTCTGGGTTCTCCGTTGCTTTCAGCCTTTGTTTTAATGCTTGATTTTCCTTCACAGCCTTCAAAAGTTGGGCAGCATTTTGTTGAGCCATGATAGCCTCTCCTGTATTAAATATGAGATTTAAACCTAGAGCCGATGCAGTTAATAACAACAGCTTAATTTATCTTTCTTACTCTATTCTTAACTTGCACGATTTCTAATTATTTGTCATGTACCGTTAGAAGGAATAAATATGTGAAAAATCCTGAAAAAGCTTTGAATATTGGCAGTTTAATTATAAAAGTTAATAAAAAACAATAATAATAAATAAAATAGGCAACTAAATATAGATTACAGCAGTTTTGTTATTCGTGAAATACTGTAGAGATGTTATATGTAACGTCTCTACATGGTTGTGGGTTTTACGCTCACACCTCATGTACCCAAAATATGCTGTAAGTATTGGCGTGGTAAGGCTAAATTTGTCCTTAAATCCTTCTACCAATTGGTGTGGTGTTTCATTTTCGTATTGACAACAGTTTGCAAGTAAATGAGGTACAAAAAAACCAGATTTAATCTTAGGTATCAAGAGTTTATCACCCCTGCCTCCTGCCTCAAAACCGATAGCCTTGTACTTCATGCAAAAGAAAACTGCTGTAACTGATAACTGATAACTGTTCACTGTTAAACAAGGACTAAAGTCCTGACTACGAACGAGAGCGATCGCACCCCACTATCTCAAAGGCAAAAACAACGCTACCATCGGAAAATGGATAATCATTAGTGAATTTATCGCCTAGACTGAATGGGGAATGATAACTATGGGTGAAGCAAAGCGTCGTAAAACTACAATGGGAGAACAATACGGACAAGAAACCCGTATCTTACCTTGGGTTCCCATTACTAAATCTCAATCTGAACAATTTGTTACCTGGACTACTCGCGGTGCTTGGGTAGGCATTGGTGCTATGGTGGTAATTTGGGTTACTATCCGTTTTATCGGCCCGGCTTTTGGTTGGTGGCAAATAGTAGGCTAAAATTTCTCTCTCCAACATAGGGGTGTAGGTGTCAAAATCCTCACACCCCTGCACTATAACCACCATTAACCCAGCCTCAACAGCCAAGCTTTATGCGTAAGTCCTAAACACACAAAGCCAGTAAACCACCTGTCACCCTCCGGGTTCGCCAGTTCCCTACGGCGGGAAACCCGCCTACAGGACTGGACTCACCTGTCACCTGTCACCTGTCACCTGTCACCTGCTGATGACTATTTAAGTTCTGTATCTATAACTCTTGCTAGATTGACTTACTGTTAGTCTTAAATATGATTAGCTAGATAGTATGAGCAGCATTTCTCATCAAATGCTGATTCAAGGGGGAGTTGATGACGTACTTAACATTATGTAACGTCTAAAGCCAAAAAAAATACTGGCGAAATGGCAACATACTTATCTTAAGTTTAGTTATGCTCGATTTTATGCCTATAAGTATTCGGGCTATAGTTATATTTTTCCTAAGTGTAATTAATTCCCCACTATACTCGGCGATTACGTCCAACTTGGCACTCTCAAGCTTATAGTTCAATTGATTCAAGGCTATATAACCAGAAGGGTTCGACCTGAGTAAAGCAAAATTATGTCAAAATCCTCAGCAGTCAACCTGTATTTATACGGTCAAGCAAGCTTGTAGAGAATCAGGACTAAATGGCAAAACTGTGAATATCACTAATGTGTAGTGCTAATACCACAGAAATACAATCGGTGATTTTCCTATGGTTGACAAAGGCTAAACCTGAGTTAATCTTGATGCGATCGCTACTATTATTCACAAAGTCAGACAAAATTTTATAAATTTTTGTGAATTTTATTAACTTGTCTGAAAAGGCGATTGTGCAAAGTGAATTGTTTGATACGGCAGACTCTGCTGTTTTCTCTTACTCTGGATAAGGTTAGTCAATTAATGACTGCAATAAATTTTTGGTAATTGTAATGAATAGTTTACAATACCAATTGGTGAGAAAATCTAAAAAAAATATAAAAGAGATTAAAATGACTGTGGTGTCTGGAGGACAAAAGTGTTTCTAAGACTAGCGCATCAACATCGGCAATTCGTTCAAGACTTGGTAATGAACCTCCAAGCTTTGGCAATTGTACTAGAACGGCGGGGATATCCTGCGTCCTGTTATACCTGTGGCGACCAAATGAACAGTGCTTCATTCATGGTGAGTTTAGGTAACAATCATTTGATTCGGTTCCTAGTATCCGACTATGGAATCACCTGGACAGAGATGCGCGACGATCGCGAATTAATGAAATTAGAAGGTGCAGAAGCGATTAACCAATTACAAGAACTAGCAAATCTTGTTAAGCAACCCACGCCAGTTACTTCAGCGAACAAGGCGTTGGTAAAACGGGGTTAAATTTCTCTGTACGCTGACTTTTATTGAATCTCACCCAAAGATGGATAATTAAGGCTTAGTTAGCAATTATTAGCTATTAACAATTACCATTAGGTAATTAATTAGCTAATCCTTGCACTGTGCCTAAACAGTGGGTGCTGAAACCTAAATAGTTTGTAGATACTTGTATCAATTCGTAATTAGCGGGACTCAGATAAGGCTGTGGTTTTTGTGAATTCACCATGATCCAATTTGCCATCAGAAATACTTACTAATAGTTGATCCCCACCATTGACATCCCGTATTTTACCATTACCAAGAATGTTTGTTGCAGATGCCATAGGGGCGTACATTTGTACGCCCCTAACCATGTATAAGTATTGGGAATTGTTAAATCAGTTATCAGTTACAGCAGTTTGCAAGTAAATGAGTTTTTTGCCGCTTGCCATGCTAATGCTTTACATTCCATTTCTTTGATAAAGCCGTCTTTTCCATCCATATAGGCATAGATATCTTCAGGATATAGTTTGGCTAATTCACGCTTCAATTGGCTATACTTTTGTGCATCTTCAGGATGAGCGATCATATAATCTCGAAATGCCAAATGTCGTTCTACTTCTGGCGAATTAGCTGTAAAAATATGAACATGATGGCTTCTTTGAGATTCGGTGTGTTTGCGGAAGTAGCGACGGCCAGGAATACCAAATTCCCCCATTGCTTCGTACCCTAATGTTATCATCGCTGCATTTTGCTCATCGACTTTGGTGATGTCTTTGACTTCAACTAAGATATCAATGATGGGTTTAGCATAGATCCCAGGAATTGATGTGCTGCCAATGTGATGAATCCTCACTAAGTTATTACCAAGTGCAGGTGTAATTAGATTTGATTCATCGGCAAATTTGCTACGCCATGCTGCATCATGGGGGACGACTTCAACTTTCATTGGTGGGGAGGAGTTTTGAAATCTTTCTTAGTTTTTATTAGTACAGGACTGACGCAACTGGCAAGGAGGCGATCGCTACCCAGTAGTACATTAATATTGATAATCATTTATTTTAAAAGCTTTGTATCGAAAATATAGTGGCGATGATTGTAATTCAAGGTATTTCGTTAGTCAAATGCTTATATGTCAATTATAAAACGGGCAAATTTTTGGTGGTTGATTATCGAATTGATGACTCAGAGCAAGATGCCAACTACTTTCTAGTTTTCTATGCTTTTGTTAAGAAAAATTAAACTAATCGATAGAATTGTTGATTTGCCGCAGACGATCACCCAAAAACGGACGAAATAACTCGCAGCCCAGACTTGCCTGAAAACCATGCACATGTACCAACCCCATCTTGTGTAGCTGGGATGCTTGCACAGCGTCACAATCTACAGGACTTGATTGCCGGACAATTTCTGTCAAGCATGGCAATAAATTGGGATAACGTTGCAGGTTTGACCATTGCTGTTCTAAGTGGTCTGCATAGATGGCGGTGGCGATCGCAGAATTTTCTAAGAGTTGTTCTAGGGTGATTGTCTGCTGATGTAGATAGTAAAATGCCAGTTGCAACCGATAGGGATGTCCTCCCAACAGAGCGATCGCGTTTTGAATCTGTTGTCGCGTCATTTCCTCTCCCCACCGATTTGCTAATTCCTGTACCTGATTTGGCGTAAACTCAGGTAACTCAATAACTAGCCCAGTATTCAAGAAGGATTGATTGCTCGCAACGCTCATCAAAATTTCCGTGGAATAAACCGTCACCAGTCGCAGGTTGTGCCAAGGATTGCTGTCTTTAACCCTTGCTTTAGCTTGCTCAGACCAGGTTCGCAAAAGTAGGAGAAATTCACGGATAATGTCGGGGTAGGCAGAAAGCTGGCTAAGTTCATCAATGGCAATCACGAGGGGCTGATCAAGGTTAGCTAAGATAACATCCTCAAAGTAGTCTGTAGCGTTCGATTTGCTACCCAAGGAGTTATCCCATAAATTGGCCGCGTTCGGTAAGCTTAACTGTTTGCTGACTCTAGCACAGAACCATTGTAGGAAGCGTTCTAGACTTTGTAAAATCTCGTCGTTGGCAAGTTGCAAGTTCACACAAACAGTTTTATATCCCAGAGTTTTAGAGTAAGCCAGAATACGGGTCATTAGAGAGGTTTTGCCCATTTGCTTGGGGGCGCGGATGTTGATCAACGCACCAGGTTGCTGGATAGCTTCGTAACAGAGCGATTCGAGGATGGGACGATCAATATAGAAGACTGAATCTAGAGGCATCTGTCCTCCTGGTGGGGTGAGAGGATGAGGTTGCAGATAATCTGGCGATCGTTCCATTTTCTGGGTTTCAAGGGTATTGTGGCGATGCCTACTGCTGGCTACGCCTACGCGGAGCGTTTCCAACGGAGAATCGCAGATTGGTTTGATGGTCGAGCAGATTTCAGTAGGGGACATTGAGCCAATCTCAACAAAATTGTCTTGTTCAGGTAACAAATAGACATAATCCTCTTTTACCAAGGTCAGATTAAAGGCATTGAAACAGGACTTCAAGGTTCGCTGATCAACTCCTATTAAGCCAGTAAAGACTTTGCTCAGGGTATTAGGAGTTAAGCCTGTTTTCTCACTGAGGTCTTCAAGAGTGCATCGTTTAAAGTTTTGCTGAATTTCTAACTCAGTCTTTGCCTGATTGAGTTTTCTGAAACCTTGCTCGGTCAAAATTGCACCCCGTCGCCGCAGATAATTTTTCGATAGCAATTGCATATTTTTCTCTGAATAAATTATAAGAAAGTGTTTAGTAATCAGCTTACTAAATCGCACTAAATAGATGACTGATGTAATTAAAAATTTTATGCAATATCTTTAAAAAATCACGCATTAAATCCTGTAAATCCCATTATAGAAGGATTTTAAACTTGAAAACTATTCAATAAAATAGAAGTTTTTTCTTAACTTTGTATTTTTTCCAAAGTTAAGAACGAAGTTAATTAATAGTTGCAATTAAATTAATTTATTAATAAGTAAAATCGAGTCAGCAAGAGACTTTAGCTAATTGCTGATGCTAAATCTTTAACTTTTTTTCTTAAAGTTGCAAACTTTGGTGGTGTTGACAGCAGGAAATCCGCATTATTGAGTCATCAGCGAGCCAAAGCTCAAATCCTAAAAGTCAAATCAATCAGATATGAAAGGAGATTAACCATGGCCACAACAGTTAACTTTCATTTTCATTGCCTAACTGATCAAATTGGTGATAGAAGGTGTTTGCTATTCTTGCAACCAGTAGATAGCGATTCAGACAAGGCTAAAAATTACCAGTATTCTTCTTGGCAGCACTTTCAACCTTCCCAATACAGCCATAATACTATTACATTGCAAACCGTTTACTCGGCTGGTGTTGCTATTTATCCAACAAGTAGTTTCCATGAATTTACCGATCCTATTGGTTTAGACTTAGGGAAAGCAAGAAAAGTTATAAACACACACGGCTCTGATCCCCATTTTTCGGGAGATGTTACCTCTATTTCACCAGAGATAGTAGGGGTTTATAATGCTTGCACAGATACACAAGAGATGTCTTTGTCTGTTATATGGTATGTCAACAAGAACAAGGTAGTAGAAACCAATAATACCGATGATACTAAGCTATTAGTAAATGATACATCCACATTCCAACTCAAACAAACCCTTTACGCAACACTAGCCACCTACGATAGTGAAGAAACTTACAATCTTCAGACCTTCTCAAAGATGTTTAGTTTTGCGTTTAATAATAATGATACAGACTTGTACTTCGAGATAGATTACCAGGCGGGACTGATAATTAGGCAAACAAACCAAGTAAAGTTTGCAAAATCTTTTGTACGGAGTAGCCGCTTGTCTACTGCTCTACCTCTTATCAAAGCGACCAAAGATGATTTCGTTTGCAGTGGACATGGTGCAATGCCACAAAAGAATATAGGAAAAGAAATAAGAGTGCCAGATGGCGTGAGGTTGGTCGTCCTGGCTCCCCCAGCAGCTTCAGTTTCCAATGACCTTTGCCAAGGTGTGGAGAGTGGGAATGCGATACCGGGTCTTAAAATATTGAGTCCAACGACTGGAGATTACAGCCCAACCCAACCAGTTACTTATGAAGCCGGGAGTTCATGCCCAAATTACTCTCTTTACCCAATTGATGGAAGTTGGCTCAAGCCGGGTCTTCCTCACCTAATAACGGTAGAGAACGAAACCAGCCTTCAGGATCTCTGGTCGCGTATCACACCTTTTACCAAACCTGGCAAAATCATCAATGTGTATTGGGCGGCATGTACTGCTCTGTCAGGGGCTAAAAATCAGGTAGTCGTTTCAACGTAAAAGCGTAAATTCGATAATTATTCTCGCTCAAGAGGGGGAAAGCAGAAACGGCTAATGGCAGTCTCTCCCTTTCGCCCTTTTAGTAATTCTAGGACTTACGCAACTGGCACTTGGGGTAGGGTGGGTCAGATGTAGAAAATCCTGTGATGTTTACGAAAACATTGGGGCTGACGCATCCTACAGTTAGTTTGATTATGACACTTGCGTAAGTCCTAAATTAGATTAAGATCGCCGATCTTGTGATCTGCATTCACCAAAAGACACACCACTATTCTTAAATTCAAATAAGGTGGGTTAAGCGATCGCTAACTCACCATTAATTTTAGATTGAGGTTGACAAAGATGCGATCTAGTGGTGTGCCGTTTTTTGATTGAAATCAGGCGATCGCTTTTGTGTGGGGTATGGAGGGCGATCGCTTTTTCAGGTTTCATTTTACAGTGCGATCGCCCTGGTTCTGTAGGAGATTCCTCTATACGAGACAACCGCAGGAAATTTTTCTAGACAGAGGGACGCAAACAGATAGAGAGAAAAATTTTGAATTGTTATTAGGCGCTTCTTAAGGCGACGATGGGATCAAGTTTAGCAGCACGGCGGGCGGGAACTACGCCGAAAAATAAGCCGATCGCACCAGATATACCTACGGCTGTACCAATGGCTACAGGAGAAATGGCAGCTTCTAGGGGTGTGAGGGCTGCTACTAACATAATGCCACTAACACCAACGCCAGTCCCAACTAAGCCACCGATCGCAGACACAATTACAGATTCAATCAGAAACTGCAATAAAATATCCTGTTCTGTCGCACCAATGGCTTTGCGGAGTCCAATTTCTTGCGTGCGTTCGGTGACAGAGACAAGCATAATATTCATAATGCCGATGCCACCCACAAACAAGGATATGCCAGCGATCGCTGCTAACATAATTGTTAATGCACCAGTGATTTGTCCCACTGTCTGCAAAGCATCCTTTTGAGTACGGATGGTAAAATCATCCTCATCTGTAATTTTGTGCCTTTGTCGCAGTAAGTTAGTAATTTGAAACACTGCTGCATCCACACTCTGGGCATTTTTCGCAGAGGCGACAACGTAAGTTACCTCTAACCCATAAGGGGAAGTCCGTCCCACAACCCGGTTAGCGGCGGTAATGACAGGAACCATCGCTGCATCATCATAATCTACACCCAAGTTTGAACCTTTAGCTTCCAAAACACCAATGACTTGAAAGCTGGTATTCTTGATGCGTAACTGTTGCCCTACCGGGTTACTATTACCAAAGAGTCTTTCGGCTAACTTTGCACCCAGTACCGCAACTTGATTGCTGCGTTTCATATCTACCTCAGAAAAAAATCGCCCCTTCTCCACATCAAAATCCCGCACTATTAAGAAGTTGGGATTTGTGCCAATAATATTGATGTTAGTATTGCGATTACTATAAGTGACAACTTGCCGACTATTCAATTCTACCGTCACGGCGGCTACAGTTGGTACTTGTGTGGCGATCGCTTCTGCGTCTGCTAGTACCAGAGTTTTGGGTAACGAGTTAGAGATACGCTGTGTGGCTTGGTTCCCTGGAATGACGAACAGCACATTCGGCCCTAAAGACTCTAGCTGTTGCTTCACATATCTCTGTCCCCCTTCCCCGATCCCAATCATAGCGATCACCGAGGCGTTACCGATGACAATACCCAACATCGTCAGGGCGCTACGCAGTTTATTGGATAGCAGGGTTTTCCCCGCCATTTGCATACTTTCTAGGAAGTTCATGGAAGTCTTTGTTGTTGAGCCTTTTGAATTCTGTAGTCTTGGGGTAAGTCTACAAACACGCGATCGCCTGGTTGTAACCCTGATAAAACTTGAGTCTGATCCTGAATTTGTGCGCCTACTGTCACTTCGCGGAACTTGGGTTGATTTTTGGCATCTGGGACGAGAACACCTGTTTTCCCGTTTTCGGTGACAATGGAAACGGTAGGTAACACTAGGGCATCATTGACGCGATCGCCCAAGAAAGTTAAATCCACATTTAACCCAGACCGTAGTTTATCCATACCCGTCTCGATAGCTACCCGCACCTGGAAGGATGTGACACCTTGTTCAATCACCGCTTCCGGCGCAATTAAACGCACACGCCCGCGAAAAACTTGGTCAGGATAAGCATCAGCGACAATTTCCACTTGCTGTCCCTGTTTAATCCGACCGATATCAGCCTCTGGGACTTGCGCCAATACTTCTACACCCCTGGCGACAGCTACAATCGAACTAGAAGTTGCTGAGGCGCTGGTGGAAGCTGAGGTTGTCGGAGTCACGAAAGAGCCGATATTGGCGTACTTTTGCGTAACTATGCCAGAAAAGGGGGCGCGAATCACCGTATCTGCCAATCTAACTCTAGCTGCTGCTAACTGTGCTTGTGCTGCTTTGACGGCTGCTTGACGCTGGGCGATTTCCTCTGGACGGCTACCTTCTTGCGCCAACACTAAAGCGGCGCGTGCTTCGGTGACAGCCGCTTCCCTCGCAGATATAACTTCGTTGCGAGTGCCACTCTGCAACAGTGATAATTGTTTTTGCGCTTCTGCTAAATTCGCTCTAGCACTTTTATCGTCACTTACGGCTTGATCATATAATTGTTTCTTCTCAGCGCCCTGTTCGTAAAGGTATTGATAACGCTTTACTTGCTCAGTGGTATAATTTAATTTAGCCTGGGCTGCATCGACTCTAGCTTGGGATTGTGCAATTTCTTGAGGACGATTACCCGCTACAGATTCGGCTAACTGGGCTTGGGCTTGGGCTAAACGCGCCTTAGATTGAGCAATTTCTTGAGGACGATTCCCCGCTTTAGCTTCATCTAATTGGGCTTGGGCTTGGGCTATATTAGCCGTATATTGAGCGATTTGCGCTTCAATCTCCCCCACATCCATGCGGGCGATAATTTGCCCTTGCTGGACGCGATCGCCTTGTTCTACATATAATTGCGTCAGCACACCAGGATTTTTCGGGCTGATATTCACACTCTGAACCGGCACAACCTTACCACTAGCCGTAATTCTGATAGTGACGTTCTTGGTTTCTACCGGAACCGTCAGCTGTGTCACATCTTGTTTACTATTTCCCTGCTGGACAATTTTATAGGCTGTGGTTGTACCAACTACCACAACACCAGCAGCCACCAATCCCGCTAGCCAACGAGTCGGATGTTTGAGTTTACCAATAATCGGAACTTCTATGTACGCAATCATGAGTAGTAGCCTATTAACTTTGCTTGGGGAATTGGTCTAATTGTCAGAAACATCAGCCAAAAATCAGGAATTTGACCACTCTGGAAGTAAATATTGAGAAAAATTCGCTAAATACACAATAATAAGTAATATATTAAACAAATGTAATTTTAGCTTTGAGTAAATTTATGTGCCTTCACCTAAATGGGTGAAATGAGCCAATTAGTAATGTCGTCAGGTATAAAAGTGTAGAGGTAAGACTGATAGTCACTCGGAATTTTTTATTGAATGAGGATTAAAGAATACAAAATTTGCTGAAAATTCTCAGATAAATATGGAAAATCACTGGTAAACATAGGAAAAATCAATGATTCACACCATGCCTCATAGCAAAATGTAGGGTGCGTCAGTAGGAAAAACACTAGCTATGGGAATTATTTGATTTGTGAAAAAATTTCAGTACCTGTAGGGTGGGCAGTGCATCGGCATATAATGGTTTTGGCGATGCACTCACCACCTTACGTATACAGGACTTACGCAAGTGTCACAATTGGTGGTTGGTGCGTGACGCTACAAGTCTCATGACTACGTTCAAATATTTTCTCCGCGTCACACACCCTACAGAAAAAATATGCCAGTTGCGTAAGTCCTAGTATATTTCAAAAATCAAGGATGAATCCTAATACCAAGAAAATATTCATAAGTAGCACACCCTACTAAGTGGAGACACTTAATTAAATATAAGTTTGTAGTAAGGACTTTAGTCCTTTCACACAAATAAATTTTCTGCAACATCTTTCACTTGCCGACTTTTCGATACCTAGCACTGATTCCAAGGTAAGCTTAATTGCCCCTGACTTTTCACGGGCTGGAAAACCCCTCTCTGAAATCTTGCACCTCCCTTGTGGAAGCAAATGGTGGGCAATGCCCACCCTACGAAATAATACCAATTTGAAAAAAGAATGCGACAGATACAGAGTTTCAACCCTTTGTTATGTATAGCTTTCTTCATTTTGAATTTTGAATTTTGAATTGGTATAATATAGCGGATTGTAACCGGATAGAATACAAATTCATCTGCGTACCCTGCGGGTACTCTGCGAGAACGCTTGCGCGAACGCGGTAGCGTTGCCAAGCATTGGCTGCGCCAACATCTGCGTTCATCTGCGTTCAATTATTTTTTCTGTATCTCACTGACTTGAAAATCGCTATAAGTAGGGCAGGGTGGTTTCATACAATCAGAGAAAAAAACTCATCTGTTTCAAAGCCTCTCCCCCACGGGGGGAGAGGTTTGGAGAGGGGTCAAAATCTCTGCTACAACAACAGAAATCAGAACTTATAAATTTTTCTTTTTCTGTATGAAACCACCCTGCTACGAAATAATAAGTAGGGTGGGCAATGCCCACCATAATTATGATTGAAAAATGCAGCAATCAAATGATGATAGTTAATTCGCTGCTGCTTCTTGATAAATAATTTCTTGGAACTGAATTACATCCTTTTGCGGGTCAGAAATACTCACTTTAACTAACACCTGTTCACCTAATCTGACCGATCGCTTGAACACCATCGGTAATTGTAAACCCAAATCTTCCAACAATATCAGCGCCAAATTACTATCTTCTCGCAACCACATCAACACCGTCACCTGCCAAATCTCTTCGGGATGACGACGCAAATATTCTAACGCCCAGTATCTATTGGTTTGCCGTTCTACCATTGTCACCTCTTGGGTGGTGCTGGTGACGGTCATCATCACTTCTTTGAGTTCTTCGGCTGTGAAAGGCGGAACTTCACCCCGCAGATGGGCTTTGAGTTGGAAATGAGTCAATAAGTCGCTGTAGCGGCGAATGGGTGATGTAGCTTGAGTATATGTATCCAAACCTAACCCAGCGTGACGCACAGGTGTAATACTCATCTCACTCTTGGGCATACAACGCCGCATGGCGCAGGCGCGGACAAAGCCGGCGGGAAGGCTGAGGAGTTCGTCTTCTGGGGGTAGTTCCGGCTGTGGTTGACCACGAAAGGGCAAGGGGATGTTGTGTACTTGACCGTAACGGGCGGCGACTTCTCCGGCGAGAATCATCATTTCCGCTACTAGCTGGCGTGAGCGAGAATCGTCTAAAATGTCGATGCTGATGTCGTCATTTTTGACTTTAATCATCGCCTCCGGCATAGTGATGCTGATTGCGCCTTGATTATACCGCCAAGCTTTGCGCTTAGTTGCCCAGGTGGCGATCGCGGCAATTTCTGGTTCCGCTTGTACGCCTAACTCCAACATCTCATCTACATCTTCGTAGGTGAGACGATAGGTAGGTTTAATTGAGCTGGGATGAATGGTAAAATCTGCTACTGCCCCTGTCTCATCTAAGACTACGCCAAAACTTAAAGCACCGCAAATCTTGCCCTGTACCAAACTCATGGGGCCAGTCGCCAAGACTTCGGGGAACATGGGGATCATCCCCGTTGGTAAATATACTGTACTGCCGCGTTTCCTTGCTTCTAAGTCTAAATCGTCTTCTGGTGCTAAGTAGCGTGTCGGGTCGGCGATATGCACCCACAACCTTTCTCGACCATCGCTGAGTAATTCCCAACTCAGACCGTCATCTATTTCCGTGGTGCTTTCATCGTCAACTGTGTAGACCTTCAGGTGAGTCAAATCAAGGCGATTTGTATCTAAATCTGTCGGCGGGAAATCCAAACGCTGTTGCGCCACTTCTAATACCTTACTAGGAAACTGGACTGGAATTGCCGAACGACGCAGAAACAAGTTCTCGGTAGCACTCCACCATCCCAAGTCTACCAATAATTGAAAAGCTCCTTGGGGGGTCGCTGGTCGCCCCAGCATATTCATCGTTTCGATCACTGGGGCTGGAGGCGGATAGGCACGGGGGAGAGATTCATAGTTTAGCCCCACCTTCACAATGTCCGCCAGGAGTGTGGCGTATTTTTCCAATGCTTCGAGGCGCTGGCGGTCGTGACGTTGCCAATCGACAGTTTCACCTTGGAGTGCTTGTTCTACACGGGTGAGAAATTCCTGCTGTCCCCTAGCTTTGAGGGCTTCTACTTCTATTTGGTGCTTACGTTCTGCTACTTGCGCCGCCGTTCTCGGTTCGTAAGCGTCACCTTTTTGTTTAAAATATAACTTGTCTTCTGATAGCAAGCAATGAGCCGCATAACTGGGGGCTGAGTCTGATACCGAGAATAACAGGTTAGCCATTTGGGATGGCGTGACTGTTTCTCCATCTTCCACCAGTAGTTCCCAAGCCACTTCCAAGCTTGAGGGGTCGAGGTAAGGCTTGACCTCTTCTAGGAAGCTTTCAATATCCGATGGCTTGTATGTTTTCCCGTTTACGGTATAGGTAAATTGTCTAGGCGCGAGGCTGTGGGATTGACCGCGTTCATCTACCACAAACCAACGGGTCTTTCCGTCTGGACGGTCTATCACGCCCAAACGGCGATCGCCTTGAACCCTAAATTCAACTAGCGTCCCCTTCTCCACAACTCTCGCAACTTTAAATAATTGGTGAACAAATAGATTTTAGATTTCGGATTTAAATATTGGCTACTAAATCCTCAATCTGATGATTTTAACTCTAGAACAATATCCTACACAATATCATGTTCGTTTGGACACTTATAATTTCCGTGAGGGCTGGTAATTGGTAATTGGTCATAGGACAAAACAATTACCTATTACCTATTACCCATTACCACTCAAATCAACCATATTATAAGTAATTAGCGAACTGAATATTATTGAGATTTTAGATTGTGGACAAGAGACAATCGAAAGCTACATAACTCTATTATGTAGCTTCTTGAGTAAGTCCAAAATCTAAAAGTCTCGCCCCTGAATGGAATTAACCTTCCGCATTGATAAATGGCAGCAAAGCTACAAGACGCGCACGTTTAATTGCCAATGTCAAGTCTCGCTGCTGTTTAGCTGTCAAGCCGGTGATGCGGCGGGGGAGTATTTTACCACGTTCGGTAACAAATTTACGCAGCAAGTCAACATCTTTATAATCAATCGGTTCTCCAGGCTTAATTGGAGACAGACGACGGCGATAGTAACTCATTTCTATTTAATTTCCTTGTGAACGGTATGTTTATTACAGTGGGTGCAGAACTTCTTGAGTTCCAAGCGGTTTGTAGTGTTACGACGATTCTTGGTTGATGTATATCGTGAAACACCAGGCGATCGCTTGTCTGGATTTGTTCTACATTCGGTACATTCGAGTGTCACTATGATACGGACACCTTTACTCTTTGCCATAATCTTACAAACGCTAAAGCCTGAAGAGAATTAAACACAAATGACTATCTTCTCACATTTCGTTGCAAACTTTCAACTAATCGCTTAATTTTTAAATCGAGCGAATAGCCACGACGCGACGAAACTATGAAAGTCCCAGCATAGCGGTCATGCCAAGCTTGCCGCATCTGGGTATCAGAGAAAGCAGCCCCACAATCGATCGCTAGGGGAATCACTAGCAGTATAGCAGTAGGGTTAAGTCTAATGTTGTCCAAAGCAATGGACACCAAAAGAGCGCCAAAGCCAATTATAACTTCTCGTTTCCACAGTGCCAGTAATTGCGGAATCCTGGGGACAACTTCCCCATCTTCCACTTCTAAAACCTTCAAATCAAACGCCCAACGTCCTAAACTTTGTCCTTGGTTGTTATAAACAACCAATACCCGCAAAATTAGCCAAGCAAGAATAAAAACGAAAATCTGGACAAATTGAATACCAAGTCCACTGCTACCTAACAAAGAACTAACCAACCAAACACCAAGGAAATCTAACCCTAAAGCGAAACCGCGTCGCCAGAGATCCGCTTTGGGGTAATATTTTTTGGGAATGCGTTCTATGGTCATGGGATTGGGGATTGGGTACTGGGGATTGGGGATTGGGATGCAGTATTACTTTTTTCTTAAATATACAAAGTAGATGCTATTTACATCAAATATTCATAGCAAAAGACTTGAGAGGATGTTTGAAAAGTATTATTGCTAACATAAAAATCTTAAAGACCTAACCCCCCTGCCCCCCTTCCCTATAAGGGCAGGGCAGGGTGGTTTCATACGAAAAAAGAAAAATCTATAAGTCCTGATTTCTCGTTTTGTAGCAGAGATTTTGACCCCTCTCCAAACCTCTCCCCCACGGGGGGAGAGGCTTTGAAACACATTAGTCTTTTTTCTGGTGATTGTATGAAACCACCCTGCTTCCCTATAAGGGAAGGGGGGTTTTAAAGCCTCTCTCCTTTTAGGGGAGAGGTTTGGAGAGGGGTCTTAGTATACTTTTCGACTTTTCAAACAACCTCTTAAGCCAGTCCCCAGTCCCCAGTCCCCAGTCCCCAGTCCCCAGTCCCCAGTCCCCAGTCCCCAATCCACAGTCCCCAGTCCCCTCTCTTAAATTATGCCTTTGGATTGTTCAAGAATTGCCCTTTTCTATCCTAAGTTAGAAGAAATAAAGGTATGAATCTGGGGCTAGAATGCTAAAACTCAGGGCGACGTGGGATTCAGTGCGATATGATTTGATGGCAATATTACTGGCTGTATTGGCAGCATTATTTACTGCTGCTCTAACTCCATTTTTGCAAAACTCTACATATACTTTTTTCTATGCTGGTGTTGCCCTGAGTGCTTGGTATGGTGGTATCCGTCCGGGAATTGTCGCAACTATATCAGGTTATATATTACTCCACTACTTTTTAATTCCCCCGCTTTATTCGTTTAAAATAACTGACTTTGGTGAAATTATCCGTCTGGCAGTTTTTGTGCTGGTTTCTCTGCTGATCGGTTCATTAAATGCGAACTTAAAAGCTTCTCAACAAAAGTTAGAAAAAAATCTGCAAGCTTTAGGGGAAAGTGAAGCAAGATACCGGGTATTGACTGAGAATATCCCGCAGTTAATTTGGTTTGCTGGTGCGGATGGCTCTGTGGAATACTTAAATCAGCGTTGGTATGAATACACTGGACTAAACCCTGTAGAATCTCTGGGTTGGAAGTGGCAACAGGTAGTTCATCCAGAGGATTTACCGTTTGTACTAGAGCAATGGAATGGTGCTTTAGAGTGTGAGAATATTTTAGAGTTAGAGTCACGTTTACGGGGAAGAGATGGCAGTTACCGATGGCATATTACAAGAGCTTTGCCTGTACTAGATGCTGATGGTGTAACTCGACGTTGGTTTGGCAGTGCAACGGACATTCATGAGTATAAGCGGATACAACAAACTCTCCACCAGCAAGAACAAGAACGTAGCCAGTTGTTGCTAGAGTTAGAAACAAAACAAAAACAACTGGCAACTGTAGTACAGCAAATGCCTGCGGGTTTAGTTATTGCCGAGGCTCCATCAGGTAAGTTGCTGCTTGCTAATTCCCAAGTAGAGCAGATTTGGCGGCATCCGTATATGCCTGCGGAGGAGATTGAAGAATATCGAGCATATCAGGGTTTTCACGCAGATGGCACTGCTTATACTCCCCATGAATGGCCTTTAGCTCGTTCCATTACTACAGGCGAGGTTGTGGTGAATGAGGAAATATGTTTTCTGCGGGGGGATGGAACGCGGGGAGTGATGTTAGTGAACTCTGCTCCCATTCGGGATCAGGAAGGACAAATTACAGCCGGGGTAGTGACTTTACATGATATCAGTGAACGCAAACAGGCGCAGGAAGCATTGCGTGAGAGTGAGGAACGCTTTCGCCAAATGGCGGAGAGGATAGAGGATGCTTTTTGGATTAGTAGTAATATTCAAGGAGAGTATCAAATTCTCTATGTTAGTCCTGCTTATGAGAGTATTTGGGGTAGTTCTTGCGAGAGTTTGTATGCAAATCCTTATGGTTGGATAGAGGCTATACACCCGGAGGATCAGCAGCGAGTGCGGGAAGAGCGCGACAGGCGATCGCCCGATGCTAACCTAGTTACAGAGTATCGCATAGTACGTCCTGATGGTTCGATGCGCTGGATACGCGATCGCACTTTCCCCATTCTCGACGAAAATGGCAAATCATATCGTCTGGTGGGTGTGGCTGAAGATATTACCGAGCGCAAACAAACAGAACTGGCTTTACAAGAAAGTCAGGCTTTATTTAGCTGCTTCATGCAGCATATACCTGGCTGTGCATTTATTAAAGATGAACAAGGAAAATATATTTTTGTCAATCCCACAGGAGCTAGATTAGTAGGTTTAGAACCATCTGAGGTAATTGGTAAGACAGATTTTGAATTAGTACCAGCCTCAGTTGCTCAACAGTTATATGAAAATGATCAATCAATTCTCAGTTTAAATCAGTTAGTTGAATTGCAGGAAACTGTTCCCTTTGAAAATGAAGACCACTATTGGATAACTTTTAAGTTTCCCTTAACTGATACTGCTGGACGACGGTTGTTAGCGGGAATGTCATTTGATATTACTGAACGCAAACGTCTAGAGAATGCTTTTAAAATTAGTGAAAAAAGATTTCGCTGTTTGGTTGATGCTAATATTATTGGTGTGATTGTCGCTAATTCCGAATATATCATTGAAGCCAATGATACTTTCTTAGAAATGCTTGGTTACAATCAACAAGACTTGGCAGCAGGGAATTTGCGATGGCGGGATATAACTCCGACCGAATATTTGTATTTAGATGAAAGGGGTTTAAGAGAACTGCAAACTACTGGCAAATGTACACCTTTTGAAAAAGAATACCTTCGTAAAGATGGCAGTCGAGTACCAATTTTGATTGGCGCAAGTGTTTTGGAAGAATCTCCGGCTTGTTGGTTATGTTTTGTTTTAGATATTAGTGAACGTAAGCAAGCAGAAACAGCACTGCGACAAAGTGAAGAAAGATTCCGACTGGCGGCGCGGGCTGTAGCGGGAATTGTGTACGATTGGGATGTACAAACTGGTGCTGTTTTCCGTTCTCAAGGGTTGTATCGGTTGATTGGGGTTCATCCTGAAGATGCAGCACAAACACAAAAATGGTGGTCAGAACGCATTCATCCAGATGATATGGCAAATATTCCCGATGTGTGGGATGCTATGTTGACTGGGGAAAGCGATCGCTATAGTTTTGAATATCGAGTCCGTCATGAAGATGGTCACTGGGTTTATGTTTGGGATCGGGGATATGTCCTCCGTGATGAAAATGGTCAGTTAGTGCGGGTGGTTGGTTCTACTGCTGATATTAGCGATCGCAAACTTGCGGAGATGGAACGAGTAGAACTGTTGCAAAGGGAGCAAGCAGCACGCGCTAAAGCGGAAGAAGCCAACCGGATCAAAGATGAATTTTTGGCGGTATTGTCCCATGAGTTGCGATCGCCTCTCAACCCGATTTTAGGCTGGACAAAATTGTTACGCACCCGTCAATTAAACCAAAGCACGGTGAAGAATGCGTTAGAAACAATTGAACGTAATGCCAAATTACAAACTAAGTTAATTGACGATTTACTTGATGTTTCCCGAATTTTAAGAGGTAAATTAACTCTCAATATCATCCCAGTCAACCTAGTTTCTACTATTACCGAAGCCTTGGAAACAGTCCAGTTAGCAGCCGAAGCCAAATCTCTGCAAATTCGGACTATTGTTGAGGATGTAGGGATGGTACGGGGAGATGGGGCAAGATTGCAGCAGGTAGTATGGAATCTCCTCTCTAATGCGGTTAAATTCACCCCAGCAGGCGGAGAAATTGCCATTAGGTTAGAAAAAGTCAATTTTCAAGCACAAATCCAAGTCAGCGATACTGGTATAGGCATTGAACCTGAGTTTATCCCGTATATTTTTGAATATTTTCGCCAAGCAGACAGCAGCACTACGAGAAATTTTGGTGGCTTGGGGTTAGGATTAGCGATCGTGCGTCACCTTGTAGAACTGCACGGTGGCACAATCCGCGCCGAAAGTCAAGGAAAAGGGCAAGGGGCAACATTTACAGTACAACTACCGCTTATAGATAGTCAAGATACAGCAGCGCAGAGAGACAGAGAAGGCAATTTTGTAGAATCCTTTCTTGGGGGTATAAGAGTTCTGGCCGTCGATGATGAAGCTGATACCCGTGATTATATCGCCTGTGCCTTAGAACAAGCTGGTGCTGAGGTGATAGTTGCAACTTCAGCCGAAGAAGTATTAAGAATCATCATCCAATCCCAGGCGGATATTTTGCTAGCTGATATTGGGATGCCAAAGATGGATGGATATACTTTAATACGCCAGATTCGCCAGCTACCACCGCAACAGGGAGGAAAAATTCCGGCGATCGCCCTAACCGCTTACACTAGAGAAAGCGATCAACAAAAAGCATTGACCGCAGGCTTTCAAAAGCATCTATCTAAGCCAATTGATCCCTTGGAACTAGCACAAGCTATTGTCAGTTTGTTAGGGGACTGGGGACTGGGGATAGGGGATAGGGGACAGGTGTAGGTTTTTTATTGGTGTTCCAAAAACATTGGTTTTAGGGTGTAGGGGTGTAAGGGTATGGGGGTATACGGGAGCAGAGGAGCGTGGGCGGGTTTCCCGACTTGAGCGAACTGGCTTGTGGATGAAAAAATGATTTCCTCGTTAGTGTAAGTAGGGTGGGCAATGCCCACCAAAACCATAATACTTGTGCATTAGCTAAAAATCGAAAATCTTACTCATCGGCGTTTATCGGCGTTTATCGGCGGTTAATTTTATGAATCTTGTCACAAATGCAGCAGATATTATCTTTAACTTAATCAAACCCTTAAATCCCCAACAAGATACAGAAATTGTCGATTTACTCGCCGCCAATGGACGCATTCTCGCCAAGCCTGTACATAGTCCCTTAGATTTTCCCCATTGGGATAATTCAGCGATGGATGGCTACGCGGTACGTTACCAAGACGTGCAGCATTCCAGCGCCGAACAGCCAGTTAACTTAGAAATTATCGCCGAAATTCCCGCAGGCTATCAACCCAAATTTACACTGCAACCAGGACAAGCGGCACGTATCTTTACAGGCGCAGTCATCCCTCATGGCGCGGATACAGTAGTCATGCAGGAAAGGACGCGCCAGGAAGATAACCAAGTATTTATCTTGACTACACCACAACCAGGGGAATTTGTCAGACGTAAAGCATCCTATTACCAAGCGGGAACACAACTATTACCAGCCGGGATTAAATTAACGGCGGCGGAAATTGCTGTCTTAGCTGCTTCCCAATGTCCCCAAGTGAGAGTTTACCGCCGTCCCCGCGTGGCAATTTTCTCTACAGGTGATGAACTAGTCACACCCGAACAAGCCTTACAACCAGGACAAATTGTCGATTCTAATAAGTATGCTTTAGCCGCTTTAGTAAGTCAAATTGGCGCAGAACCAATATTATTAGGTATTGTCAAAGATAACCCAGAAGCCCTAGAACAAACTATTACCCAAGCCGTCAACAACGCCGATATAGTGATTTCTTCCGGTGGCGTTTCCGTCGGTGATTACGATTACGTTAAGAAAATTTTAGCTTCACTAGGCGCAACAATTCACATCCGCTCTGTAGAAATGCGTCCGGGAAAACCCTTAACAGTCGCCACCTTCCCCCAGTCTCCTATTTACTTCGGTTTACCAGGAAACCCGGCGGCGGTGTTGGTAACATTTTGGCGATTTGTGCAGCCAGTAATTAGGAAACTTTCAGGACTTAGCCAAGGTTGGGAACCAGAGTTTGTGAAAGTGCGATCGCATGATGAGTTGCGATCGGATGGTAAGCGCGAAACTTATATTTGGGGAAGTTTACATTTAATTGATGGAAGATATGAATTTCACAAAGCTGGTGGAAGTCATAGTTCTGGTAATTTGATCAATTTAGCTCAAACCAATGCTTTAGCCTTAATACCAGTAGGTAAAACATTAATTTCCCCTGGTGAAGATGTATTGGTTTTACAATTACTCAGTTTTTAATGTTAGTAGTAAGCACTTTAGTGCTGAGAAAAATGAGGACTAAAGTCCTCACTACTAACAGTTAGCCTGTAATTTTGAATTGTTATTGTCTTGTGTAACGGTGTTTGACACCGATGGGGAAATATTCGCGATCGCCCATCGCTGCTAATGCCACCTGTGGTATTTGGTATTCTGGGGGGACATAGTTAGCAAACTCGCTATTCAAGCGCAAAAGTTGCGTCAAAATTGAATTAGCGATAGTTTCGCGTTTGTCTTCGCTGTCTTCTACACCCGGCGCTAACTCCACCACTACAGATAAAAAGCGGTTTTTATCAGCATCTTCTTTCACCTGTAAAACGAATTTACCTGTAACCCATTCTTGAATAACTGGTTGTTCTAATCCCACCGCCACATTTTCCGGGTAAATATTCGCTCCAAAATAGGAGACTGTAAAGTTAGAACGTCCAAAAACGTAGACGAAGGGTAGTTGATTAACTCCTCTGTCAGAGGTGAGAGTTGCTAGCGGGTTGAATCCCCAGTTTGCTAGGAACTGAAGCATGGTATCATAACTAATGATGCCGCCAGTATCTAAGATGTTGTAGCGGATGAGGGGAACACCGTTATTACCAGAGAAGAGTAATTGCCCATCTTGCACTTCAAAAAAGCGGTTCACTGGGTCATACTGTACCAATGTAGGTAAACGAGATTCCCCAAATAAAGCTTTAGCAGCTGCGGGATTTTCTGCTAAGAAACGGCGGATGCAAATACTCAAAGGGGTTTCATTACCCAACACACCAGCATCGGCTGTACCATAAAGCGCTGCTGAGTCATAACAAGGATTTTGGGAACCAATTCTTTCCCCAACTAAACTACGCCATTCCTCACTGAAAACTTCCCCCGCCATCACCAGTTTAATTTGGTAGCGTTGCCATTCCACACCAAGAGCCAAGCCTGTATCAATTACATCCTTCAGGAATGGTGGATATCCTAAAAGTACCACTTGCTCAAAATTGCCTCCTAATTCCTGTACTACCCGCAAGATTTCTTCCTTATTATTACCCGGTGTAATTACGGTGATGAGGTAGCCTTTGCTGGCAAGATAGCGACAGCAATTAGTAGTGAACATACCACCTACCCATGTGCCAAGAGTGAAACAAATCACAGCGAGAGTGCGGCGGGTGTCAGCAGCAAAGCTATCGTGAAAAATTTGTTCAAAGCTTGTAGCAATTTGCAACTCATCGGTGAAGAAACGCGGCCAGAATGTGGGTTTACCTGTGGAACCGGAAGAAGCCGCTATCATATCGCAACCCGATAAGTTGCCGTGACGACACAAATCTTTCAAAGGATAACGGGCAATATAATTATCTTTGGCGATCGCAGGTAATTGTCGAAAATCTTCTAAACTTTGAATACCGTTCGCATCAATTCCCCTTTCTGCCAAAAAAGCCCGATATGCAGGGACATTAGCAGCCACATCACGAAACAAACTCAAAACCGCCGCCTCATCACCAGTTCTAATATGTGACTCTAATAAAGAGGCTAAGGGAGTGGAAACAAAATCCTCCCAAGCCTTAATTACTTCCGTTTTGCGTAAATTATTAGTCATTGGTCAGTTATCAGTTATCAGTTATCAGTTATCAGTTATCAGTTATCAGTTATCAGTTATCAGTTATCAGTTATCAGTTATCAGTTATCAGTTATCAGTTATCAGTTATCAGTTAT
>NZ_JACJSG010000010.1 GCF_014697625.1 Anabaena azotica FACHB-119
AGATTAACTCACTGGCTCTTTAAAACCTGCCAATTGCTTTTCATCCCCGCTCTTAGCACGAAAAACGCAACTGCGTTGCTGTTTCTCAGGGGTTTTCAAGCTAACTTTTATAATTTTGGCGATAAGACAACGTGAATTATATGATTTGGGCGTGATAAGTGCTGAAGCGCGGAAGCGGGGCGTTCTGCCCGTGCTGAGGGCTGAGTTGGCAGTAGGCTCAATAAAAAACCCCGGCTATGCAACCGAGGTGAGTAGGAGAAGTCCAAATGTCGATGAAAAATACCGATACCCTAATTTAATTTTGATGAACTAACTACACAAGAAGTATTTCTGAAAGCGGTAAGTAGTTGTATCACAACCGCGTCAAGTAAATCCTGCTAACTTAACTGCCTGAAAGGTTAACGAGAAGTTTTGCAGTTTTCTAGTTTGATAGCTCAACTGTTGTCCTTATGTCAATAATTGTAAAGCAATTGTTACGAATTAGTCAACAATAATTGACACAGAAAAACTTATATATTTTATAAATAAAACTTATATAAATACGAAAGTGAAACACCACAGCAATTGGTGAAAGGCGTAGGGAGGCGCTTCTTTATCCCCCACCATCCACCGTCACGACTGATAACTGATAACTGATTTAAATAGTCAGCAGAACAAGTGGCACAGCGATCGCATAATTACAAACTTAGCCAATGATGATGTAGGTATATTCCGATATGTCTGCGATTTATGTCATCGCCCCCTAATTATCCCCTAAGAATTGAGCTTAAGCTACCTTCCTCCCATCCCCAACTACTAGAAGGATTGGATATATGGTTGCGTTTGGGTTTGATCAGCGATACCCAAGTTAGGCAAATATGTAGAGAATTTCTGGTTTGTCGGGTAGAGTTAGAACCCCAGTTTTCCCCGGAAGAGGAACGGGTAGGCGCAACTATCACAACACCGGAAAAGCCATTAGCCCAATTACCACCACCAAGAAAACAACCAGCACAACCCAACATCCTCTCCAGAATGTTGCAGTCGTTGGGAGAGGAATTAAGTGTACGGTGGCTGTTGTTTTTGGGAGTATTTTTAGTTGTAGTTTCGTCGGGTGTATTAGCGGCGAGTCAGTGGGAAAGATTCCCGGCTTCTGGGCAGTATGGAGTTTTATTAGCTTATACTTTGAGTTTTTGGGGGTTTAGTTTCTGGGCTGGTAAACAAAATAACTTGAGATTGACAGCGCAAACATTATTAATTGTCACTCTGTTATTAGTCCCGATTAACTTCTGGGCGATGGACAGTTTTCGGTTGTGGCACAATCCTTTAGACTGGGTAACAGTAGCGATCGCCGCCCCGATATTAACATTAATCACAACATCATTGTGTAGAAATCGCACAGTTATCAACAACTTCCCTAGAGGGAGATTACCCTTAATAAATATTCTGGGGTTAAGTTATCTGCATTGGGGCTGGAAATTACCAGGATTTCCCTTGATTGCCGTTTATGCGGCAATGATTAGCACAACCATCATCACAATTTATCACAGTCGCCGCCAATCTATAGCCAATCAAGGCGAACAATCCCAGAAACAGATTATTAATATATATGCTGCTGTTATTGTCTATGGTTTATTACTCCTACTATCTCGCGCAATTTTTGTTGCGGGAGTTGATATCACCCAACTAGGTTTAGCCATTGGTATTTGTGGTTGGTTAACAACTTGGCTAGCACAGCAACAAAGAAAAACACAAACATCTCCCCCCACTCCCTCATCTCCCCCATCTCCCCCCACTCCCTCAACCCCCTTCCCCTGGGAAAAACTCGGCGGTATCCTCCTGTTCATCGGTTGGCTAGTAGCAGTCATAGAACATCCAGCCCAAGCGATCGCAGTTAGTGGTTTAATCTTATGGGTTGCAGGATTGCGCCTCTACAGGTATAATTTCCCTGGAGATTTTGTCTTACTGTTTGTCGTTGGCTTACAGGCGATTTGGTTAGGTTGGCGGTTAGTTCCTTCGGGAATGCAGAAATTAGCGATCGCCGTGGGTACGCAATTAACCCAAGCACAAAATGAACCTTGGGCGTTACTGAGTATTGCTTTATTTCCCTACTTAGTTTTCCTAGTAGTAATAACAGAAATTTTTCATCATCACCGCAAGCGAGAATTAGCCCAGTGTGGCGAGTTTTTAGCACTGCTATTTGGCACTTGCCTCACAACGATCGCTACTGTTAATCCTACCTTGCGATCGCTCAATTTATTGTTGTCCACCATCACCTTAGCCCTCGTCAGTCAACGCCGTTCTCCTGTAACGGTTCCCTTGGTGTACCTAACCCACTTCGGCGGATTATTCACACTTTTATCAATCATAGATCAGCTTTTCCCCAACCTAACTTTACCTCTGTGGGCAGGTGTTCTCATCTTGCTGATGTTGGTAGAGTGGGCGTATAGTCTAGGAACTGGATTATGGCGAAGCAGTGCATGGTATATCGGCTTGGGGTTAGCCGTTGTCAGTTTCATGTTACTGTGGAATTACTCACAAACAGCTTGGGCGAGCGAATATAACCAAGGATATTGGGGCTTGATGTGGCTAGCTACACCCCTAAGTCTTACAGGTTTAGCTAGCCGTACAACAGCCCAAAAACGCAGCACCAACAGTCTCTTCAGTATTCTAGCAGTAGGAGTGACACAGTTACTAACATTCTTTCTGCCCGCAACTAGATTGATTAGTTTGTTTGTGAGTACGGGTGTGATGTATGCCAATAGCCGCTACCTTCCCAGCCTACAAGTTGCAAGCGTGACCATTGGTTTTGGTTTAAGTTTTATTGCAGCGTTGCTGTGGGAAGGTGTACCGGGTTTACCGCGCTTGGCAATTGCGGGATGGTATCTTGTGGGTGCGATCGCCACCTTCAGTTTATGGTTAGGACGCACAGTCTTATTACGCCGTAGTCAGGAATTGGCAAGAATATATGCTGATGCGGCGGATAAATGGGCGATCGCTTTATGTGGCGGTGAATTATTTATACTGACCTATCATTCCTTGGGTGTTTACCAAGATTTTGCCCAGCCGGGGATTTTCTACCCAATTGCCACAGCCATCACTTTAGGGGCAATTACTTATCGAAGTTGGCGAGAAGCCACAGATTGGGCATTTTACGCCATTGGTTGGTGCGTCGAGTTATTGGTAGCCCAGGTACTAGGATTTGGCGAACCGGCAATTATTCATATAGCGATCGCCAACATTGGCTTAGGTTTATTCAGTCAATTATTCGGAGAATGGTGGCGAAGACGTTACCAATTAACCGAACTCCCCAGTAGTTTCCACATCTTACCCCTATTTTACGGTGTATTGAGTGTGCTGCTACGGTATGACACCTTTAGCGATTGGTCTGGGTTGTGTTCTTTAGGTGTAGCATTAGTTTTTATTGGTGTAGGACGACGTAGCCCAGACTTCAAACCCTTGGTGTACCTGGGGATAATTGGTATATCTCTCTCAGCTTATGAGATTTTGTTCTATCAAATGTTACAAGCCTCTGGCGGTGGCTTGGGTGATGGTTTGATTGCGATGGCGGCCCTTGGTACAAGTATTATGTCTGCCTACCGCATCCTCACCCCTTGGCTGAAAAACTACTCAGGACTTAGCACCCAAGAACTGCAAGTTACTGCACATCTCCATTGGTTCTGGAGTAGCGCCTTACTGATGACAGCAATTAGCTTTCCCATTCAAGTTAACCGCCTGGTGGGGTTAGGAACGGGAGCATTTTTAATTGTCTACGCCATTTTGCAAGGTAAGAATACAGCAAATTCATCGGTTGAGCGTGTCTTGGGACGCATCACCACAGCAGATTTATGGGTTTACCTGGGCTTTTTATTAGCATCTGGGATGAGAGTTTATTGGCGGGAAACTGCCGTAGGACAATTAATCACAGGTGTTTTAGTTCCTTGGAATGGTGCGATCGCCTGCGTATTTGCCTATTTCTTATATATCTTACCCTGGCAAAGTTGGGGATGGTCACAAAAACCTTGGAAACAAGCCGCCTATATCATCCCACTAATAATTTTAGGCGAAACCAGACTCGACGTTCACCCCATCACTTTACTCATAGCCGCCAGTTTCTACATCTTCTTAGCCAGAGTAGCCGCAAACATCCGGTTTACTTATATCAGTATACTGTTGATAGATTGGGCATTATTTAACTGGTTTGTTCAGTTAAGCCTCATCGATATATGGTATGTGACAGTGGTTGGTTTATCACTGCTATATATTGCCCAAGTAGATCCGCAACTGACACAGGCGGATAATAAACTAGCTCGTCATAGCTTACGCATCTTAGGTATTGGTGTAATATGTGGCTGGGCAATCCTATTTCATCAAAATGCGCCACTTATACCTGGAAGTTTGGCTTTAATTGCCATTTTCGCCGGATTAGCCTTGCGAATCAGAGCTTTTCTTTATGTTGGTACAGCGACATTCTTCATCACTAGCATATACCAGTTAGTAATTTTTAGCTTACGTTACCCGTTTTTGAAATGGGTAGTCGGTTTACTGGTGGGTATTGCGTTGATTTCCATCGCCGCCAACTTTGAAACCCGTCGCGCTCAACTAAATTCTATACTGCGTAATACTAGTAATCAGTTTCAGGAATGGGAGTAATATCAAGTTCGGATAGGGAAATTTTTGTAGTCAATAAACTGTATGCCTCAAGTGTCGATTGTCATTCCTACTTTAAATGAAGCAGTGAGTTTAGGGCGGACAATGCGCCAGCTAACTTTGCTTAACCCGCCTGCAAAGGAAGTGATAGTAGTAGATGGTGGTAGTGAAGATGAGACAATAGCGATCGCTAAACAACACTTTGAGTTATTTCCACCAGTCACAGATGTACAAGTTATCTTCTCTGTGCGTCGTGGACGTTCCATACAGATGAACTACGGAGCATCATTTGCTACTGGAGAGATTCTTTGCTTTCTTCATGCAGATACTTGGGTTCCCGATGACTTAGTTGCTGTCATCGAAAACACTCTAGCAGAACCAAAAGTTACCTGTGGCGGATTTATTTCCCTCATGAGCGGCCCTCAAACCACTCGCTGGGGTATTTCCTTACACAATTACCTCAAAACCTACTACGCACCTTTATTATTTAGACCCCATTTATTTTTCCGAGGGTTACGCCTTCTATTTGGGGATCAGGTAATGTTCTGTCGTCGCACTGACTTCTGGGAATGTGGCGGCTTCAACGAAGAATTACCCATCATGGAAGACGGTGATTTATGTCTGAAATTGGTAAAAAAAGGACGCATTACTTTAGTAAACCGCATTGTCCAAAGTAGCGATCGCCGAGTAGCACGTTGGGGTAGTTGGAAAGCCACCGCCATCTACCTCTACATCGGTATTTTATGGGGAATTGGTGTTGATGCCAATTACCTCAAGAAGTTTTATCAAGATATTCGATAAGTTGACTGTTAACTGTTTACCCTGAGCGTTCGCGTAGCGTCTCCGCTCTTGAGAAGCCGTTCGCGGAGCGTCTGTCTACGACACGCTATCGCGAACGCAGAGAAGGGTTGACTATGGACTAATTTGGTTTAACGTGAGTTCGATGAACCTCTCCCTCCCAACCTCCCTCTCCTAAAAGGCGTTCGCGTAGCGTCTCCGTCAGGAGAGGGAGGAGAAACGAAAAAATCACCAAGCCCCGTTGGGGCGGGGTGTGGGGTGTAGGGTGTGGGGTTGCAGGATCGAGACAGCCCCAACAACCAGAGGGTCAGAAACCCCGCCCTTTCAGGGCGACTGCGCCCTATGGGGTCAGAATCCTCTTAAGAGCGCCGTTTTCACTACCCCCTACACCCTACACCCTACACCCTGTTCAACGTCTTACTCCCCTCTCCTCGAAGGAGAGGGGTTGGGGGAGAGGTCAAAACAACGCTTGTCGAACTCACGTTGGTTTAGGTTCCAGTCGTAATCAAGATAGGATATTGGTGTTGTGGCTGTTAAATTGGCATCTATTTTTAAGTATAAAGCAATATATTCTGGAAGTGAAGGTGCAACTTTTAAAAAATCTTGACGATACCACTTGAAGATTTTATTACAGTAGAGTGTTTGAGATGAAAAATCATAACGCACTTTCTCAGGATTATTAATGAAGCGGCTAGCATCTTCCTCTAATTGCTGCATAACTTGCTCAGGAAAATAAGCCCCTGCACGCAGTAAAGGACAACCAACAGAAGCACAAACAATGGCAAAATGTATCCGGGGTTCTGGCAATTTTTCTCTGAGAATTTGATGTTCAATTTGTCCTAAACTGTAATACTCACCAAAGATGTAGTAAGCTTTTCTTTGAAAGAACCACAAAAAAGCCAGCCAGTTAGGAATGCCAAGGAACCGAGGCAAAATTGACTCTAGAGGATACCGTTCCAAAATTGTGGAAATAGTAAAAGCATTGTAGAGATTAATCCATAATGCTAATTGTTCTAAGTTATTGTCAGATGCAAGTTGCCAATGTTGATAATTCTGTAACCATTCACTGATTGCATGGGGTTGTTCTTGTTTCCATGCTCGATAGTTTACTCGCCCTTGTGCATCAACATATTGACGCAGCAACTTATCCCAAGGTTCAAAATCAATCATAATATAAATTCAAAATTGCGTAGGGTGGGCTTTGCCCACCATAAAAATAATTAACCGCCGATACAAGCCTATAAAACAAAAATTTTATTCAATTGAATGGCTTTATTTTTATATAAATTTATCCTTTACTTAACTTTATTTGATTTCGCCGCCTTATTATCAGCATTTGGTTCTCCTGGTGTTCTGGCTCGTGGCACAATTGGAATGTTTCACTACGACGAAACCAGAACCCTAGAAACGATTAATCTACCTGTGTTGGTGGTTTCTGGTGCTGCTGATATCGCCACTTTACCCCAAGCAAGCGATCGCATGAACGCAGAATTACCCAACTCTCAAAGGGTCTCCATCAAACCAGGTGGACACATGGCGTTGATGGAACAAAATCAGCAATTTAGTCAGGTTGTGCGGGAATTTTGCACTGTCCACTCATTAATTTAACCTGAGTTCGACAAGCGTTGTTTTGACCTCTCCCCCAACCCCTCTCCTTCGAGGAGAGGGGAGTAAGAGGGTGATTTTTTCGTTTCTCTTCCCTCTCCTTGTAGAAGAGGGAGGTTGGGAGGGAGAGGTTCATCGAACTCACGTTAATTTATATCTTGCACCATTATCTTCCACTCGAAAATCTGAGCTTCAAAACCCTTATGATTTCGTAGGGTGGGGAGTGCAGGAAGCCATGTGCTTATTGAGAAGGTGCAAGATGTCAGTTAATTTAACTGTCAACTGTCAACTGTCAACTGTCAACTGATTTAAGTCCAATACAAAATCTTCGCCTTGGGAAAGCGCTGTTGAATCTCACTTTCAAAAAAGCGCTTCATTGTCTTCATTGTGTCAGCATCGTAAACATATTTCACCCCACCGAACTTGTTGCGCTTGATGGTGCGTTTCTCCTCATCCATGTCGAGTTTGGACTGTGGATACCAAGTCTGCAACACTTCTTTTGACCCTGGTGTAAAGCGGTGGGAAATTAGCTCAAAAGTCAGGTCACAGTCCATATCCAGCGCGGTACTAATCATATCAAACAATCGACCGTATTGCATTTGCCAATCATCTATGGGCATAATTGGGGCAATTACCAAGCCTACAGGATAGCCACCACCGCCTTTTTCTCGCGGTAAAGCTAACTTACGCAATGCTTCAAGTCTTGATGTAACCGAAGCTGTACCGCCTTCAAATTTACCCGAAATTGGTGCAGCATTCACACTTACACGGCAACGAGTATGACCATTATGAGGTAGGTCAAGTAAACTATCAACCGCATCAAATTTGGATACCCAACGTAGATGTCCATCGCTACGAGTCCCAAAATAACGGATGCACTCGGCAAGGCTACCTGTCAGATGTTCAATTCCCAGAGGGTCAGTGTAACAACTCACTTCGTAAGTTGTCATCTGTCCCGGTTGCTCGTATTTAGCTAAATTCTCTAATATTTGCGGTAGGTTAGCGTAGGCGCGTATCACTGGCGGCCCCGACAAACTCCCAGCCAAGTAACAGTATTGGCAATGTGCAGGACAACCTTCAGCAAGATGGAATTGCCAATCAGCAGAGGGGGGAATGGGACTCAGTTTCAACTGACTTGGCGGTGCAGTCACAACTGCGAGAGTCCGCTTGGCGATATCATAAGTCTGTCGTTCGCTTTCACCACGCAAACCTGTCAGTCTGTTCCTTGGTAACTCTTCTATTGGTAGGTTGAGTGACTGCACACGCTTGTAAATTTGCTGTCCCCAAGGTTCATCTAACGCCGCAGGTGTAAATATTACCCGTTCAGGTATCCACAACCTTGCGGGTTTTGTAGACACAAGTTCTGCAACTGTATTCACTAACATCTTCCCTTCTGTGATGTCTGCAATTAATTCTTGAAAACTTACTTAATGTATCGCTCTAACAACTTACTTCTATTGTAAATTCTCAATCAAAATCTTTGCAGTAGAAATGAGGCGGCTTCTACTCATGTAAAGGTAGTGGTTTCTTATCATAACTCTGTGCCTCCGTGCCTCTGTGGTTCAAAATTCTTAACCACGGAGACACAAAGACACAGAGGAAAATTTATTCTGCTTCTTCTTTATTAAATAACAATAGACGGGCGGCGAGAACTGCAAAGCCTACAGCCGCGATCGCTTTTAATATCCTTGTTGGTAATAATTCGGCTACGGCTCCGCCTGCTAAGGCTCCTAGTAAACTTGTCAATAGGAGTGCGCCAGCCGCGCCAAAAAATACAGTTTTCACAGACTGACCACGACCAGAAAGTGCGATCGCTGCTAACTGACTTTTATCACCTAGTTCTGATAAAAAGACTGTAATAAAACTTATGCCTAAAAGATGCCAATCCATAATTTTGGGGAGTATAGAGTAGATAATTTGTGATCAACCGTGAAATACATCCCAAAATAGGGTGAGGGAGATGAACAACAGCAAAAATCCGGTTGATTTGTCTAAGGTTTTGGGGCTTAAGCGTTTAGATATCCAGCTACCTAAAAGTACACCTAGTAAACTTGTGGTAATTAATGCTGCTCCTGAACCTAGAAATACTATCCAGGGTGAATGCGACTCTGCACTCATTAACAACGTTGATAGCTGGGTTTTATCGCCAATTTCCGCACAAAAGATTGTTACAAAGGTTGTAACAAAAATTGCCAATACTGATTCCTGCTTTTTCGGGCTTTCCTCAACAGGCTCAATAATGACAGTAGATAAATGGGATTGGGTACTTTCTTGTAATGCTGACTGGCTCATAGTCTGAGTTACGCCTAAAGGTGTCAAAGGTGCAGAGTCAAGTTTCACAGGTAGTAATTTTTTTACTAGATGGTTTTCATATTCTTCTCATTTTCTCAGATTGTTGTCATAATTGACAACTTTTTTTGGAAATCGTGAATGTCAACAATAGTTTTGTTAGGCGTTGGGAATCATAGATATTGCTGATCATTCTGAGATAAAACTATGATGAATGCGATCGCCCGCAAAGTAACCCGATTTTTCCAGGCTAGGAACAAAAATATCTGGTGGGGATTGGTATGTGGAATTTTGGTATTGTTGCTGGTAGGCTCGCCGGTGCGATCGCAACAACCAAACCCTCAACCAGCATCATTAGTTGTAGCCACCAGAGCCATTCCCCCCTTTGTATTTGATGATCAAGGTCAACTATCAGGATTTAGTATTGACCTTTGGCGTAGCGTCGCCAAGGAAATAGGTACAGAGTTTAAATTTGTCGAGTATCCCACCGTAGCTGATTTACTCTCATCTGTTGAGAGTGGTAAAGCCAACGCAGGTATTGCAGCCATTTCCATTACTGCTGAACGTCAGCAAAAATTTGATTTTTCCTTACCCATGTTTAACGGGGGATTACAGATTTTGGTACGCAACCCAAAACTCAATAGTGGTAGCGCACCAAATATTTTGTCGCTATTTTTCTCAGTGACGCTTTTACAAGTCATAGGCTTGGCTCTATTACTCATGGTAATAGCAGCTCACATTATTTGGTTATTTGAACGTCATCACCCAGAAGCTATGATTCCCAAATCCTACTTTCCGGGAATTTTTAAAGCCTGTTGGTGGGCTGCGGCTACCTTAGCCACTCAAGCTGATGAAATGCCCAAAGGTGTTATCAGTCGAGTGTTAGCTATTATTTGGATGTTTATCGGAGTGCTTTTTGTGGCTTACTTTACAGCTGCTGCTACCACCTCATTAACTGTGCAACAACTACAAGCAGATATCAACAGTTTAGAGGATTTACGCGGCAGGTTAGTAGCAACAACAACTGGCAGTACAGCAGCCACATATTTAAAAGAAAACAGAATTTCTATCTTAGAAGTCCCCAAAATTGAGCAGGCTTACGAGGCATTAGAAAGTAAAAAAGCTGACGCTGTTGTGTTTGATGCTCCTGTACTGCTATATTATGCTGCCAATCAAGGTCAAGGAAAAGTAGAGGTAGTAGGCAGTATTTTTCGTGAAGAAAACTACGGTATCGTTTTGCCCAATAACAGCCCCTACCGCAAACCTATCAACAGCGCCTTGCTGAAATTAAAGGAAAATGGCACTTATCAGTTGCTTTACGATAAGTGGTTTAGTGTGAAGTGAAAATTATTGAATAATAATTTTTACCTCCCTTTGCAGACCCAATTAACAATAGTAGGGTGCGTCAGATGTGGAAAATCCTTGAATCTGTACGAAATTATTGGGGCTGACGCACCCTACAGTTAGTTTGATGATGACACTTGCATATGTCCTATCAACAAATCACTGTAGCGCTATCCTCCTGGGTCAATCAAATGTCATTCGTCGAATAACTGAGGTTGGAGAATCAAACATCGCTACCTTTATTTTTAGTTTTTCTTAACCTCGTTAAAAAAAGAACAAACAACATTGACTTTGCACATATCGGTTCCAAATCTACAACTCTTGGAGAAACTTGAGGAGTTCCTTAAACGAAGGACAACGCTCAGAACAAAGCTCTAAATTTAGTTTTTCGGCTAATTCAGCATTCATGTTGGTGCTATAACGAGGTTTTCTATTTTCACCGATTGACAATCTAATTAAAGACTCTTTCGGTTTTGTAATTAGGTGAGGGTTTAAGTTGGCTTCACCTTTGCCTCGTCCAACGTATTTTATAACATCTGGGTCTGACCAAAACCAAGCTTCTAATTCCTCAATTGGAATACAGATATGTTTGTTAATATTTTGAAACTTAGAAGCTGCTGATTCCAAAGTCTCTCTCAGTTTCGCTTCATCATTAAGGGAATTATTTTGCGGGTTACGATCTAAATCATGGACGATAATAAAAGCATTGCAGCCTTCATTAGACATGACTTTGAGTTTAGCTGATAGCTTTCTTTTTAAGGTGCTACTACCTTTAGATGCCCACGATTTTGTCCTAGTATTCTTGCCAAGTACACGATGTACAATTTTCCGAATTGTGTCACAGTCCGTATCGTCTTCAGCAATTAAGGCAATCAAGCAGTTACTCATCGATAATACCACTGTAAAGCCAATCGCCTAAATCTCCTTCTTCGCAAAGATAATCCACAACTTTCTGGATCTCTTCTTCATATAGTTTCCGAACATTTGTTCTTCCATTATTTCTATAGACTAAGTTGATTTTTTCTGGTTTAGTCCAAGCCACAACTTGCGGTGAATGAGTAGAGAGAATTAAATTATCCGTAAAAGTATACGTCTCAATTTCATTTAGTAACTTTGCTAGCATTGCAGGATGAATTTGTGTCTCAGGCTCTTCAATTATTGTCGTCGCATGAGGACGTGAGGAAATTATTTCCAGCAGGATTGATAAAACCCGAAGTGTTCCATCCGAGAGCAGACCAATATTGACATCATCTAACAAGACAGAAGCAAGATATTCTTCATCTTTGTCTTTGTTGCTTGCTCTTGCTTCTCCACTTAAAATAAATTTTTGTATTGTTATATTTCTTCCAAGTCCAATTCGCTGACAAACACTTTCAAGTTCATCAAGTTCTCCCATCTCTATACGACGGAATATTTTTCGCGCTAGCTGATCAGCTAGCCCAAAACTGCTAAAAGAAACGCCTTTACTTGAAACTCGTAAAACAGAAGGGCGACGTATTGATGCTTGACGGATAGGTTCTTTTCCAAGAAAGTGAACTCCCCTCAAAACAGCATAAACCCATTGCATTTCTTGAGGTAGCTTTAGACGCGCATTCTCTGGGAGATGTGATTGTCGAAGCGAGGTAGTATCCCCAAGAATGGTAACAGATGGATCGCCGTTATTGTTTAAAGTTGTCACTCCAGCTTCAGTAGTCCATAAAAGCTCTTTTTCTCCGTCAACATACTGGCAATGTTCATTCCAAGAAAATTGGCTCTCGTCAGGAGTTTCACTTGTGGAGTCATCTATATCTAGGTTATCTTTAGAAGTGGGTAGAAATATAAGCTCATACCTATATTGAAGTCGTCGCTGAGTTGGTGTGGAAATTTCGATATCCAAGATTTTAGGAATGCTATCACTATCAATTATCCGAGATCGAGCGTACCTACCAATAGCTAATGATGAGAGCGCTTCAAATCCTTCAAGGATAGCTGATTTGCCAGCCCCGTTTCGACCGACTAAGACCGCAAGTCCGTCACACAGAGATATAGAAACTTGACCGCCTAGAGCAGTCCAACCATCAATGGTAAAAGATAAGAGACGAAGCTGACTTATATTAGTCAAAATAAAGTTTTTTCTCCCATGCTGACCATCTCAGTAAATTCTAACTGATTACATCTATATTGTCTGTTCGCACCTGTACGTTAATAGCAGTATGTGCGATCGCTAGTCTCGTGCTGCTTGCAGCCCCCTTCACTCAATGTGGAGATATCTTTGTCGGCATAACCTTGTGAGTTCAGTTTTAGGCGATCGCCTTACAACACCGTCTTAGCATTGTATCAGCAGACAGCGACTTGAGGAGGATTCAACAAGTGAAGACATTAACCGTTGAATCTTGGTTGTAAACCCATTCCTTATTTATTAAGAAACTGAGTAATTAATTTTTTGCCAAGGGTTATCAGAAGCTAGGGAATCTCAAGGTTTTGCAGAGACCCGACTGCATGATCCTCTTGCTCGGTCGCTGCTAGGATAAAATTTTGGAAAATTTTGGAAAACTGAGTTTTAATTAAATAAACTTATACAGTTCTCTGTGTTGGCTATCAATCTGAATGTGAGTGAGTTGAAATTTACTATAACTAGGCGAACTTACAATCCGTTATATCCTCTTGTGCGCTATCTTAAAAGTAAAATCAAGCCACCTTTTGGCAGCTTGATTGGGGCAGTAGAAGATTTTAGATTTAATTTAATCCCCAAAAATCTGTTGTATCGAATTTAAAGGTAAGAACTAACTAATAAGATTTGCTTTAATATCCTTCAGTGGAATCATCAGTGTTAGTGGTTCTATCGGTGATGGTTGAAATTTCCGTTTTAAATAAAACTCTTTAGCTTCTTCATCTTTAGCATGAACCAAAACACACCTAATACCCACAATTTGAGATGCTGATACAATGCGTGTAATAGCATCCCTTAATAAACCAGACCCTATTCCTTTTTTTTCCCAATCAGTATCTACAGCTAATCTACCAATTAGCATACAAGGTATTGGGTCTGGTGCATTTCGTTTGGCTTTACTTGTCGCTGTTATATGAGCAACAGAAGCAGTGGCTAAACAGTAATAACCTATTACTTTATTTCCTACAGTTACTACATAAGTTCTTGCAGTATCCCCCTCTTTTTTTAAAGCCTTTTCCTTCAGCCATGTATTCAGAGCATCTGATCTGGATTTAAACTCCGATACATCATGCTCTGAAGTAATTAGCTGAGGAGCAGTAATAGTTTGAGTTTGTTCCATTAGTCCCACGGTGATTTACTCGTTAAGAATTTACGAAGTTCTTCATCCGCTTTAGGTGGTGAGTCAAGAATAGCAAGGAATTCTTGATATCTTTCCTCGTCTAATGCGAAGAAGGTTTTGTCACAGATGACACTCTCCGCTTCTCGACAAGCCGCATCTAACACAAAGTCAGTACGTGTTTTGCCTAAAAGAGAAGCAGCGTAATCAATTAAATTCCGTTGTTGATCTTGAACCCTAATGTTAATTACTTGGTTACGACCAAGGTTGTCCATTTTAGAACGGGTAACCATCTTCTAATCAGCATCCAGTGTATATATCTCTAAAAGGCGTGCTATAGGATTCCTACTTAATTTTTGAAAAGATCCGTAGATATGTAGGGTGTGTTAGCGACAGCGTAACGCACCTAGCCTGATGCTTTGGGTGCATTACAGCTTACACCTAACACACCCTACATATACTCAGATTTTTTCAGAAATCAAATCGGATTCCTATATTGCCTAATCTTTAATATAAATGATTGTATACACACTGTCAACACAATGCCATTTTTTCTGCCCAATCTTGTTTATCAAGCCCACACAGCAAAACTGCGGCGGTTAAATCGACGTTACCCAATAGCGATCGCCGCAGCCTTGAACAACAGTTACGATTAATTTTAGATGATTTTCGAGTGCGACAACTGAGTTTAAAGGAAACCCTCCTACAGGAGTGGTTTCACTGCCTTGACACCCTCTGTTTTTTTATGTATCTTCAAAGTATATACGTTAGACAAAGATTATTAAAAAGGTTTTGCTGCAAAAACACAAAATCCGGCGTGTAGATTGCTAACAAAGCGTTTGGAGAAGATGATGACAGCAGTAGTTGCTAAATGGGGAAACAGTTTAGCTGTGAGGATTCCTAAATCGATAGCTGAACAAGCAAACGTCAGCGAAGGGACAGATATAAGTTTTAGTGTCGAAGGCAACAGTATAGTAATTACACCAAAGAGACGAAAAAAATATACGCTTGATGAGTTACTTGAAGGGATGACCCCTGATAATTTTCATCCAGAATTTGCAACAGGTGATGCTGTGGGGAATGAAGCTTGGTAGTAAAGCCGCCTTACTTTCCTGATAGAGGAGACATTGTAAAAGTAGAGTTTGGCTCTGCACAACAGTTCACTGCTGAATCAATTCGACGTGTATTTACCCTCCATGATTCTGGAATGTCATTTGATGATATTGCCATAACACTAAATAACGAGCTACAACAAAAAGGGCGTGAGCAAACTGGCTATCGCCCTGTTCTTGTCATATCTCCAATTAAGTACAATCAAATGGCTTCTTTAGTTTTAGCTTGTCCTATAACTACTAAATCAAAAGGTCTTAATTTTGAAGTTCCCCTTATTGAAGGAATGGAAACAAAAGGGGTTGTGTTAGCAGATCAAATTAAAACATTAGATTGGAAAGCTAGAAAAGCAAAATTTGTTGAAACTATTGCACAAGATTTATTAGAAGAAGTACAAGCAAAGCTGGAAACATTAGTTTTATGATTCTGTAATTGTTTTGGTAAACGCGATCGCGTTTACTTATTTTCAGCTTTTGGGTTTGTTGGAGTAGACGCTGACTGGTGCGATCGCATACCATCTCACAAAGTTCAAATATCATAGTCAACAGTCAACAGCTAAAAATCAAGGCTTTTAACTATGGACTATTGACTATTGACTATGGACTATTGACTAATCCCAAACACCGACCCAACCGTTGACTTAATCGAATCCCTCGCGTCCTTAAGAGTCTGCGTAATGGGGTGTTTAGACTGCAAAAATACCCGCGCACAGTTGCGTCCAGGCATTCCCGAAATTGAACCACCGGGATGGGTTCCCGCACCTGTGAGAAATAGGTTTTCAATTGGGGTTTTGTAGTTCGCTATTTCTGGCAAAGGGCGGAAAAATACCATTTGATCCAAAGTCATATCGATATGGTAGTAATTACCCTTGTATGCACCCAATCTTTCACCCAACTCTGCCGGACTTTCCACCCGACGGGCGATAGTTGCGGTTTTCACATTTGGCGCATAGGTTGCCAATTTATCAACCACCTTATCTGCAACTTGATTCTTCAATTCATCCGTCCAACCAGTACCTCTCAAACCAGTACCTTCTGCACCAGCAATTTGATAGGGGGCGAAAAATTCAATCCATACTGTATGTTTGCCTGGGGGTGCTAAGGTGGGGTCAAGAAAGCTAGGCATGACTACATACATTGATGGGTCACTATCGGGTATCTCTCCCAAGGTACATCTACTATGGGCTTGTTCCACATGGGCAACAGAATCAGCAATTAAAATAGACCCAACTAGGTACTCATCTTTATGGGCGTGGAAGGGAAAGCGCAGGGGTTCATCTAATGCCAAATCTATCTTGAGGATGGTTTCATTGTTATTGACAATACGGCGTTCCAACCTTTCCCATAAATCTGGGTCGGCTGCATCCACCTCGCTTTTATCGGTCATTTGTAAGAATAACCGTTTCGCGTCAATATTAGAAATTACCCCATATTTAGCTCGATATTCTGTACCGCCAGCTACCCTGACACCTACGGCTTTACCATCATCAATTAAAACTTTCTCAACCTGCTGGTCTGTGAGAATTACACCGCCTTTACTCGTAACCAAATTCACCAAAGCTTTGACTAAAGCACCAGTACCACCGCGAGGTCTAGCCATACCTGGATTATGGCGCATAGCCATCATAATCGCACCGATCGCGATCGTTTTTTGTGATGGCGGCGCACCGAGTTCTGCTGCTAATCTGGCCAAGGGTGCTTTGAGAAATTCCGAGTCAAACCACTCGTTGAGAATATCTTCCGCACTGGTCAACATATTGCGGATAAAGTCGAGGGTTTTGTTGGGTGAACCAATGACTGAAAATAAGTCTTTAAGTTTGGTGATGTCGTAGTTACCAACAATATCGATGATTGATTTTGGTGGGGCGTTAAACATGGGAACCATTGCCCCTAATGCCCGTTGCCAATATTCAGTAAACTCGGCGTATTTTTTGGCATCACGTTCACTATAACGGGCGATTTCTGCACAAGTCTTTTCTAGAGATTTATGCGCTAAAAAATACTTGCCATCAGGATGAGGACAGAAAACAACTGGGTCACATTCTAAATATTCTAAACCATATTTTTTCAGTTCCAATTCCTCAACAACTGGCCCCAAATGTATAAATTCATGGTCAATGGCACACAAATTAAATTTAAATCCAGGCGCTTCTTTTGGTAAGCATTCTTCCGTTGTGGCTGCACCACCGGGAACAGAGCGTTTTTCTAAGAGGAGAACGCTATATCCAGCCTTGAGCAAATAAGCAGCACAAACTAGTCCGTTATGTCCTGCGCCAATAATTACAACATCATATTCCTGCATATTCTTAACTTATAAATAGAGTGGTTTGCTAATTCTACAAATGAGATGAACAAATGACAATCTTAATGGTATCAAACTAGTTATTAGTTAATTAAGATTCAGTAATTTCTGCAAGTGCATCTGGTATTTGCCTCACATTAGCATCGAATAACAATATTACACTTCCTTGTTGAATATCCATATCTTTAACACGAATATTAATACCATCCCAGGTAAAGAAGGGAAGGTTAAGTAATTCTTTAAATTTCTGCATTACTGCCACGACTAATTCTAAAGAAATGCCTTCGCCTTCTTGACAATGAAAACTTTCTAATCTCAGGGGCTGTTTGGAAGTGCGGGGGCGGATTTTAGCTAAAAAACCTAAAGGACGAGTTTCACCTTTCTCATGTACTAAAACTTTTCCTTGGCATTCCAGGCGACCATCACCTGGTAAAAATATTTGGATTTCCTGTAGCTGTAAATTAACAATTTCCCCATCTACATTTAAGTCGTAATTTTGGGCAAACTTCCGGGTAAAATCTGAGGCGAGAGCAGAATTAATATCCGCTTGGGTGAGTGTGACACGGGCGCTCAAATTTAACGGTCTATCTAGTTGTACCTCACCAAAAAGAACACTTAGGGGATTAATGGCAAGGGTATCTGTTTTTAGGTGAATTTCTTGAACACGGATATTTTGTTTAGTTACTAATCCTTGCCCAGCCACTGTCACTGCATTAGCTTGACCTTGAACTATTTTCAAGATATCTGTTTCTACATAAATATCAATTTGTTCTGCGGCTTCTAGCTGATTCGATATACTTCTTTCAGCTACCTGAGATACGATTTGCGCTTCTAAATTTTGCTTATCTGACATGAACTCATACTTTTATCATCTATTATTAGCTACTTTAAACTCTGAGTATCTATGAAGGAATCTATAACATGGCATAGATAGGAATTCGGTTTGTGTAGGTAGGGAATAGGGGACAGTTATCAGTTATCAGTTATCAGTTATCAGGTTATTTCCACTGTTCACTATTCCCTGTCCCCTGTCCCCTGTCCCCTGTTATACACAACCAAAAAAGTGAGATACTATTGGACAAATAATCCAATCAGGTAGATGCAATATATGCAGCTTTTTGGTATGCCAGCAGAAAAAGGCAGATGGTTGCTAATTCCCCTTGGTGCAACCGTTTTACTCTGCCTGGGAACTGTCTATTCTTGGAGTATTTTTAGAAAACCTTTAGAAAAGTTACTGAGCATTAATGCTACGGAAAGCTTATTGCCGTTTACGGTTTTGCTAGTGCTGTTTGCGGTATTAATGCCAATTACGGGTTTCTGCATCAACCGCTTCGGTACTCGTACTGTCACCGCCGTAGGTGGGGTAATTACGGGACTGGGTTATATGCTATCTAGTCTGGATGGTAATTTACAATTGCTGACTTTTACCTACGGTGTCATTGCGGGTGTGGGTGTGGGTATAGTTTATGGAGTCCCTTTAGCAGTTGTGGCTAAATGGTTCCCTGATAAAAAAGGTGTAGCTGTAGGCTTAACTGTAATTGGTTTTGGTTTGTCGCCGTTAATTACTGCACCTCTGGCAAAATCTCTCATCGATAGCTATGGAGTACGGCAGACTTTTGTGATTTTAGGCTTAGTTTTTACAGCTATTATATTAGCGATCGCCACCGTATTAAAAACACCGCCACAAGACTGGACACCCGCAGGTTGGAACCCAAATGTAGCAACAAGCGGCGGTGCATCTAGCAGCAATCAAGGGACAATGTTACAAAGTCAGGGATTTTACGGCTTATGGCTATGCTACACCATCGGCACGTTCTCAGGACTGGCAGCAATTGGGATTTCCAGCCCTCTAGCCCAAGAAATTATTCAACTAGATGCAGCCACAGCAGCCAGTACAGTCTCATTATTTGCTGTATTTAATGCTTTAGGACGGATATTTTTCGGTTGGTTCACTGACCGCTTTAGCCCTAAGATGGGGGCAATTGTTTCTTTTGTCTTAGTCTTAATTGCTTCGTTGATCATGCTGAGGGCTGGACAGGGTGCAGTAGCCACCTACCTAGTAGCCTTTGCCCTATTTTACTTTGCCTTTGGGGGATGGCTAGCGATCGCACCCACCACCACCTTAATTCTATTTTCCTCAGCAGACTACGCCAAAAACTACGGTATCGTCTTCACCGCTTACGGTGCAGGTGCTTTAGGCGGAACTCTGCTTGCTGGCAGAATTAGAGATATCTTCGGTAGTTACACAGGTTTCTTCTACCCAACAGCAGGATTAGCAATTTTGGGTATCGTCTTAGCTGTATTCATGCTAAAACGCAGCTTTTCTCCTTCCACCGTCGCCCAAGTTTAGGAACTAGTCAGTTATCAGTTATCAGTTTTCAGTTATCAGGGGATGTTCACTGTTCACTGTTCACTGTTCACTGATAACTGTCCCCTAACAAGGTATCAAAGCATCTAACCTACCCAACACCGCCATATCTTCTGCATCTAACTCTAGGCGTGTACCACTACGAATTAGTTCGGCAAAGTCTTCATTGGGAACCATAATTGTTAATGTGTACAGGCGACTATTGCCTGTATTTTTAATTAGATGAGTTCCTGTTGGGGGTACTAATAAACTATCCCCGGCTTTGATTGGGACTTTTTTGCCATCACACATGGCTATTCCTTCGCCTTTGATGACAAAAAACATTTCTATCGCCCATTGATGACGATTTGGTGGGGTTTGTCCACCGACATCAAAAATTTCTACGCAGCAAGTGAGGGAAGTATTAGCATTTGTGGAATCGAAAATAATTGCTAACCGATTTGTATCGTTGGGACTAATACGATATACTTGATAGTCCTTGGGTGATTTAATAACAGGAATTACGCAACGAGTAGCTCGCATTTATTTATCCTCTCCTGTAGCTTCAGGATGATTGAGGGCTGTGAAAATTGCTTGTGAATCACTAACAAAACCAAAGCATTGTTTAACGTTGTATAACGTTGCTAGCCAGCAATAATCGGGGGAAGTTGTCGCAGTACAATCTTGTAATAAAATGCAGTCATAACCCAGGAAGTTAGCATCACATAAAGTAGTCATAACGCATTGATCAGCGTTGACTCCAGTAAATAATATTGTAGTAATTCCCAGGTTCCGTAAAATACTATCTAACGCTGTGTCCCAAAAGCCGCTCATGCGGTATTTATCCACACAAATATCTTCTGGTAATGGCTGGAGTTCGTCTACGACTGCTGCCGCCCAACTACCTGCCATCAGTACTTTAGCACCATTTTTAGGTAAGCGATCGCCTAACCCCACCCCGTCACCTGTAGGATTGTAAACATGAAGCACATTACTATGAATATTCATTAAGTCGGGACGATTACCCCAATTTAACCAAATTACAGGCACACCAACCGCACGCAGTTGAGGCAGTAAAATATTTAAAGGTTCGATAGGTTTACGGGCTGGTGTCACATCTACGCCGATATGCGCCAACCAACCATCAGGGTGACAAAAATCATTTTGCATATCTATGACAATGATGGCGGTTTTTGCCAAGTCTAGGCGCAGAGTTTTAGTTTCTGTTGATAAGATAACGGGTTGTGGGGTCTTTTGCGGACGAGTGATATCTGCGATCGCTTGATTCACCCGCCAAGCATTCGGCGCTATACCCAATGTGCGTAAAGACTGATCCATAAAATTGCTATGCCCAACACAATTACTATTTTGTACCCTGAAATTCTCTTGAGCGTGTGATTACTTAATTAAGGTTAAAAGCTATGAGTTTCACTATCAAAAATGTTTTACTAGCTACTGATGACGGGTATACCACCTCAGATGTGCAGGTAGTAGACGGTAAAATCACCGCCATTGCCTCTAATTTAGAGGTTGTGGGTAATGCTATTGATGGGAAGAATAAGCTGTTACTCCCTGGTTTCGTCAACGCCCACACCCATTCATCAGAAATGTGGCAAAGAGGGGTAATATCTGCTTATCCATTGGAGTTATGGCTGGCTGAACTGTATGATTTTGCACCCATAGATACAGAGAAGGTATATCTCAGCGCCTTGGGTACGGCGGTGGAAACTTTACTGTCTGGGGGGACGAGTGTAGTAGATCATCTCATATTGATCCCTGGGGAAGAGTTAGAAACTATCGCCTGTGCAGTCCGCGCTTACAAAGAGGTGGGAATAAGGGCTTTTGTCGCCCCCCTAATTCAAGATGAATCCCTCACGGCTGGTATTCCCTCTGGGGAATCTAGCCAAACCCATGAGCCTTTTTTCCGTTCTACAAAAGCCACCTTACAATTGATAGAGGAGGCGGTGAGACAGTTTCATCGTCCAGAGGAAGGTGTGAATATTTTAGTTGCACCTACGGGGATTCAGTTGTGTACTGATGCTTTATTTGAGGGGTGTATTGAATTAAGCGATCGCTATAATTTATGTCGTCACTCTCATTTATTAGAAACCAAAGCCCAAGAAAAACTCGCCCAGCAAAAATACGGTTGTACTGCTGTTACCCATCTTAAACGCATTGGTTATTTAGGCGATCGCACTTCCTTAGCACATTGTGTCTGGTTAAATGATGCCGATATCGCCATCCTCGCCGAAACTCAATCTACAGTTGTTCACAACCCCTTAAGTAATTTACGCTTAGGTAGTGGCATTGCCCCCATTTTAAAATATCGCCAAGCCGGGGTAAATGTTACTTTTGGTTGTGATGGTGCTTCCAGTAATGATTCGCAAGATTTGTTAGAAGCCATCAAAATTGGTTCTATTCTGCACAACGTCACCGATTTTGATTATCGCCAGTGGATTACACCCAGACAAGCAGTAGAAATGGCATCTTTAGGTGGTGTCAAAGGATTAAATTCAGCAGATCAACTCGGTTCTATTACCGTAGGCAAACAAGCTGATTTAGTCATGTATGACCTCACCAATTTATCATTACTTCCCCGTACAGACCCTATAGGTTTATTAGTTTTAGGTCGTCCTACAAATGTTGTGAATAGTGCTTGGGTAAATGGCAAACAAATTATTGCCAATGGTCAAGTAACTACAATCAACGTTGATAAATTGCGAGAAGAGTTATTTAACCTGAGTGAATGGGTTAGTAAACGCCAATCTCAAACCGTTGGGCAAATTGAACGTCATTATCGCACAGTCATGGGTTTAATTTAACGTGAGTTCGACCAGTGGGGTTTTGACCTCACCCCCAACCCCTCTCCTACGAGGAGAGGGGAGCAAGAGGGGTAGAGAGAGGGGCAGGGGAGCAGGGGGGAGCAGGGGAGCAGGGGAGCAACCCACCCCTAACCCCTCCCAGGAGGGGAAAGGAGCAGAGGGGCAGGGGAGCAGGGGAGCAGAGGAGCAGAGAAGAAAAGCTATGGACTGTTGACTAATGACTAATGACTATTGACTATTGACTATTGACTATTGACTAATAACAATTTCTGCTTTCATCACAGTTGCTTCGTTGGTGCGTTCTAGTTGAAAACCGAGCTTTTCACAAACTCTTTGCATACCATAGTTATCAGCAAGGATTTCAGCTGTTATACGTTCGATTTTCTCATCGCGTCCAACTTGCAGCAATCGCTCTAACAATTGTGTACCTAAACCTTGACATTGATAGCGATCGCTTACTAACATAGCAAACTCAGCTGTCTTGGTTCCATGTAGTTTACTTAATCGACCAACCGCTAAAATTTGCCCTGGCGATTCCACAACCAAAGCCATTTCCCGGTCATAATCAATAAAACAGATGCGCGTGAGGCGTTCGTGGGTGATGCGATGACTCAGTTTTATTAGATGGAAGTAACGAAAATACACACTTTCTTCTGACAGTGTTTTATGAAACTCAACCAACAAAGGCTCATCTTCAGGACGAATCGGACGGATAGTTACAGGAGTACCATCTTTCATTGTCCACTGTCCTACATATTGTATAGGATAAGGTCGAATCGCTAACTTTGGTAGTTGGTCTTCTGTCACATCGGCTTCATGCAGCACAACCCGCGCATCTAAAGCAATTAATCCTTCACCACTGTGATTTAAAGGATTTGGTGGAATAGCAAGCAAAGGGTTGATATCAATCTCCTTAATCCAACGCTGTTCGACTACCAACTGACTAAACGCTACCATCAGTTGTTCTAGTCTTGCCATATCAATACTTTGCCGTCCCCGCACACCTTTGAGCGCCTTGTAAATTTTGGTGTGTTCCATCATCCGCCTTGCCAAAGTAGTATTGAGGGGTGGAAGTGCGATCGCTCTATCTTGAAATACTTCCACTAACTGTCCCCCTGTCCCAAACAACAGCACTGGCCCAAACTGGGGATCAAGACTACTCCCAATAATTAACTCGTAGCCGTCCATTTTCACCATTGGCTGGACAGTAACACCCAAAAAATGCTCCTTACCTGCCTTTTCGGCCACTGACTCAGCAATAGTACGATAGGCACGCCTGACTGCATCTGCATCTGGGAGGTTCAACTGCACACCACCCACATCAGTTTTGTGGGTAATTGTCTGGGAATAGATTTTGACAACCACTGGATAACCAATACCCTCAGCACATCGCACCGCCGCATCCTCAGTTTGCGCCACGCAAGTAGGTACAATTGGGATACCATAGGCTGCTAAAATTTGCTTAGATTCATACTCAGTTAAAATTGTCCGTCCCGCCTGACGTGCCGTGGCAATCAACTTCTCTACTAAACTGCGGTTGGGTATACCCGATGCAGCATCAACAGCAGGTAATACAGGCGTTTCGTAGATACCACGTAGGTTGTAACTAGATTGCCACATATAACTAAACACCCGCGCCGCCGTATCAGGGTAAGCGTAAGTAGGGATACGTTGATGGTTGAGAATTACCTCTCCCTCCTCCACATCTGCACCCCCCATCCAACTCGCGAGGATGGGTTTCCTGGCTATTTGCGCGTAGGGTTGCAATTGTTCCGCCGTTTGGGTGGGGTCGGTCATGGCTTGGGGTGTGAGAATTACCAATAAACCATCACTGTTAGGGTCTTTAGCCGCAATTTCTAGAGCTTGGGTGTAGCGTTGGGGGTCAGCATCACCGAGAATATCAATGGGGTTGCTATGACTCCAGTGTGTAGGCAGGATTTCGTTCAGGGAATTAATGGTTTGCTGTGCAATTGGTGCAAGTTCGCCGCCAGCCTCAATTAAAGCATCCGTAGCCAATACTCCAGGCCCGCCAGCATTGGTCAAAATCGTCAGTCTAGGGCCTTGGGGACGGGGTTGTTTTGCCATTACCTCCGCCATATCGAACAAATCGGAGATACTATCCACCCGCAACACCCCACAACGGCGAAAAGCTGCATCTAACACGGCATTACTACCCGCCAATGCCCCAGTGTGAGATGCGGCTGCTTTAGCTGCGGCTTCTGTACGACCTGCTTTAATCACAATTATCGGTTTGCTGAGTGCTACTTCTCGCGCTGCGGAGATAAAAGACCGCGCATCACCAATCGATTCCATGTATATGACAATACTTTTAGTTTGCGGGTCATCACCAAGATAGTAAATCAAGTCACCCCAACCCACATCTAACATTGAGCCGATGGAGACAAAGGCACTAAAACCCACATTTTCCCGCACACTCCAATCAAGGATAGCTGTACATAACGCACCACTTTGACTGAGAAAACCCACATTCCCAGAACGCGCCATAGAACTAGCGAAAGTAGCATTTAAGCCAGTGCGGGGACTCATCACCCCCAGGCAGTTCGGGCCGATGATGCGAATGTTACCGCGACGCGCCTGTGTGAGAATTTGCTGTTCTAAGGCAATACCCTCAGCACCAGCCTCTTTAAACCCGGCAGAAATGATGATTACACCTTTCACACCCGCATCCACACATTCAGAAATAATCCCCGGTACTGTGGGAGCCGGGGTAGCAATAATTGCCAAATCAACTACTTCGGGAATAGCGGCAATTGCGGGATAGGCTTTAATTCCCAAAACACTATGCCGTTTAGGATTGACTGGGAAAACAGTCCCGCCAAAAGGACTGCTAATCAAATTCCAGAGGATGGTGCGTCCCACACTACCAGCCTTTTCACTAGCACCAATCACAGCGACACTCCGGGGAGCAAAGATGGCATCAAGAGGATTTAACTTCTCTGAGTGCAAGATATCATAGGTGCGATCGCCTGGCTTGAGAGATTTCTGCATAATTAGTAGTTCATAGTTACACTATGGCTCTATTTTCAATCCAGAGATTGTTCACTTTGTCAAGAAGTTGGACAATCTTAACTAAAGCGATCGCACAGCCTATTTCCGCAGTTTGAGAGATGCGATCGCCAAATTCAAAATTAACGCCAGGGACTCTCACCCACCAAGCCGAAGGACAACTACCATAGATAGCCGCAGTCAAAGCTAAAAGCGATCGGGGATTGCCGATATGTAAATTACTATCAATATCACAAGCAGGTGAAAGTGACTGTACCTGTACATCAAAGTTATCCACTGGCAAACAAGCATCAACAAAAATAGCCAAATCAGTCCTTGCTAACGATTCCGCTAAATCAGGAGTAAGTTGATGGACACAGACAGATTTGACAGAAGGTAAATGCCAAGAAGCGACCTCATCAGCTATACGTTGTCCAATACCATCATCACTGAGCAAATCATTACCATATCCAATCACCATTACATTTTTCTTCATGATTTTTGCTTCTCACGCAAGTACAGCCAAGGCATAAATTTGTCCCCCTAACGAGTAGCCTTAATTGGAGTAGCTTTATGTCTGAGAATAAGAGAAAAACATGAGGAACTCGTGAGGAAGCCAGTTATCAGTTGACAGTTATCAGTTATCAGTTGACAGGTGACAGGTGACAGGTGACAGGTGACAGTTATCAGTTATCAGTTATCAGTTATCAGTTATCAGTTGACAGTTGTTCTCCCCAATCCCTCATCTCCCCCCTCTCCCCCCACTCCCTCATCTCCCCCATCTCCCTCATCTCCCCCATCTCCCCCCAATCCCTCATCTCCCCCATCTCCCTCATCTCCCTCATCTCCCCCCACTCCCTCATCTCCCCCATCTCCCCCCAGTCCCCAGTCCCTATTTCCCAATATCCTCATTCCACAATTCAGGATTAGTTGCAATAAACTCACTCATCATCTGTTCGCATTCATCCAAATCCAAATCAATCACTTCCACACCGTGAGACACCATAAAATCTTTAGCACCGGGGAAAGTGCGAGATTCGCCGACAATTACCTTTTTAATTCCAAATTGCACCACAGCCCCAGCGCACAAATAACACGGCATTAAGGTTGAATATAAAGTAGTACCTCTGTAGCTGCCAACTCTCCCCGCATTACGGAGACAATCGATTTCGGCATGAGTTACAGGATCACCATCTTGTACACGCTTGTTGTGTCCTCTGCCGAGAAGTTTACCATCCTTGACAAGAACCGAACCGATAGGAATTCCCCCTTCTTGTCTACCTTGTTTGGCTTCTTGAATAGCAGCCTGCATAAATTCATCCATATTTTTATCTCCTAACATGACAAAACAACTCGTATTAATGGATCACGATGGCGGTGTAGATGATTATCTAGCAACTATGCTGCTGTTGACGATGGATCATATTCAACTGCTTGGCGTTGTCGTCACACCAGCTGATTGCTATGTCCAACCCGCCGTTAGTGCTACAAGAAAAATTATCGATTTGATGGGATTCTCTCACATACCAGTAGCAGAGAGTACAGTACGCGGTATTAATCCTTTCCCTCAGTTGTATCGTCGTGATTCATTTATTGTTGACCATCTGCCAATTCTCAACCAAAACGATACGATTCAAACCCCTTTATTGGCAGAAACAGGTCAAGATTTCATGGTAAGAATCTTGAGGGAAGCACCAGCACCAGTCACCTTGATGGTAACAGGGCCATTAACAACAGTTGCGATCGCCTTAGACAAAGCACCAGATATAGAAGCCAAAATTGACAAAATTGTTTGGATGGGTGGCGCTTTGAATGTTCCTGGTAATGTGGAAAAAAGTTTAGAAGCGGGACAAGATGGTTCCGCCGAATGGAATGTGTATTGGGATGCAGTTTCCGCCGCCAGGGTATGGCAAACCCAAATTCAAATTATTATGTGTCCCTTAGATATAACTAATAATGTACCTGTGACATCGGATGTTGTCTACAAAATGGGAAAGCAACGTCATTATCCCATTTCCGATTTAGCCGGACAATGTTATGCCTTAGTAATTCCCCAAGATTATTATTTTTGGGATGTATTAGCCACCGCTTATTTAGGACACCCAGAATTTTATCAACTACGCGAATGGGAAACAGAAATTATCACCACAGGTTTAAGTCAAGGACGGACTAAAGTTGTCCCCGGTGGACGCAAAATTTTAGCTATGGATCAAGTAGATAAAGAGGCTTTTTATTCGTACATTTTGCAGCAATGGGCTAGATAATATAGCAGTAGCCACATAGGTTAGGACATTGATGAATCACAAAATCTTTGTAGTAAGCAGGTCTTGAACCTATGAAAGGGGTGTAGGGGGAAGGGTGTAGGGTGTAGGGAACCCCATAATTAAATAATGGGGTTTCAAATAAGGACACTGTATTTCTCGCAAGTTTCTTGTCTCGAAATACATCTTTTTTTCTGTTTCCATATTTAAAAATAGAGAGAAGTCAGATCGCCGATTTCCGGCGATCTGAACTTCGGAGGGCAAGGAAGCTTGTAGGGTGTGGAATTGCGTTTTCCCCTACACCCTACACCCCACAACCCACACCCTGTTCTCGGTCACCTGTCCCCTGTCACCTTTCCCCTGCCATATCAATTAAAAATTAAAAAAGGTGGGCATTGCCCACCCTACAGTTGTCCATAAATCAAATCTGATTCCTATTGACCTGGCAAGACTAAACTTGTGCATTAGCCAACAATCTAACATCTGCGTTTATCTGCGTCCATCTGCGTTCAATTTTTTTCCAATCTAATGCCACATTTTAGTCTTGACACGCCACTACAATTTAAGGTTTACTTTATAAATAATCTCTTACTGTGCTGTATAACCACCATCAATCGCAACAGATTGACCAGTAATAAAGCTAGCGCCATCTGAACAAAGCCAAATCACGCTCTTTGCTATTTCTTCTGATTGACCCAATCGACCAATAGGATGTAAAGTAGCCAACTTAGTCTTACCTTCTTCATTAAAAACACGATTTATCAGATCAGTTTCAATAACAGCAGGACAGACGCAATTTATTCGGATATTGTCTTTAGCATGTTCTAAAGCTAGTGTTTTGGTTAAACCAATCACACCATGCTTGCTAGCAGTGTAAATAGAAGCGTTAGGAAAACCAATCAGTCCAGCTATAGAAGCATTATTGACAATGACACCGCCACCTTGCTTTAACATTTGTAATATCTGATATTTCATGGACAGCCAAACTCCTTTGAGATTGGTATCAATAGTCAGATCCCACATTTCCTCTGTTTGTTCAATTCCGGGAGCGTATTGTCCCTCAGTGCCAGCATTATTAAAGGCATAATCAATTTGACCATAAACGGCAACTGTTTTCTCAATTAAATTTTCAATTTGCACAGCTTGAGTGACATCAGTTTGGATAAAAATAGCTGTACCGCCATGATCTTGAATTAGTGAAACTGTTTCTTCACTCTCTTTAACTCGACGGCTAGCAATTACTACCTTTGCGCCTTGTCGAGCAAATTCTAAAGCAGTTGCGCGACCAATACCTGAACTGCCACCTGTAATTAATACAACTTTGTTCAAAAACTCTGGCATATAAACTCACTTTTCCCTAATTGAAATAAACTTAATTGACCAAAAAGATGTTCTACAACATAACAAAAATTAGATGTTGACCATCAGAAAATTCTGCTGAAATATCTGCTCAAATTGCTAGTAAGATATCAAGCACAATAGTAGGGTGCGTCAGATGTAGAAAATCCTTGAATGTGTACGAAATTATTGAGACTGACGCACCCTACAGTTAGTTTGATTATGAAACTTGCGTAAGTCCTATTGAAAATTAAAACTTACTGTGCTGTATAACCACCATCAATCGCAATAGATTGACCAGTAATAAAGCTAGCGCCATCTGAACAAAGCCAAATCACGTTCTTTGCTATTTCTTCTGATTTACCTAATCGACCAATAGGATGTGCAGATTTGATTTGACTCGTACCTTCTTCAGTCCAAAAACGAGTTAGCATATCAGTTTCTACACCACCAGGACAGACACAATTTATTCGGATATTGTCTTTAGCGTGTTCTAAAGCTAGTGTTTTGGTTAAACCAATCACGCCATGCTTGCTAGCAGCATAAATTGAACCATTAGGAAAACCAACCATTCCAGCTACAGAAGCATTATTGACAATGACACCGCCACCTTGCTTTAACATTTGTAATATCTGATATTTCATTGACAGCCAAACTCCTTTGAGATTGGTATTAATAATCAGATCCCATATTTCCTCTGTTTGTTCAATTCCAAGATTTCGAGTTCCCGCAGTGCCAGCATTATTAAAGGCATAATCAATCTGACCATAAACGGTAACTGTTTTCTCAATTAAATTTTCAATTTGCACAGCTTGAGTTACATCAGTTTGGATAAAAATAGCTGTACCGCCATTATCTTGAATTAGTGAAACTGTTTCTTCACCCTCTTTAACTCGACGGCTAGCAATTACTACCTTTGCTCCTTGTCGAGCAAATTCTAAAGCAGTTGCGCGACCAATACCTGAATTACCTCCTGTAATTAATACAACTTTGTTCAAAAACCCTGGCATATAAACTCACTTTTCCCTAATTGAACTAAAATTATTTAACCCCAAAAAGTTGTTCTACAACATAACAAAAGTTAGATGTTTACTATAAGAAAATTCTGCTGAAACATCTGCTCAAATTGCTAACAAGATATCAAGAATAGATAGAATAATTGTTGGCACTACACTACTAAGTCAATTAATAGGGAGTTTAAAAAAATCAGGACTTAAGCAACTGGCACTTGGGGTAGGGTGCGTCAAGTCGCTTCTCTACGAGACGCTACGCGAACGCTCCAATTCAAAATTCAAAATTCACGCATTACAATCCCCATAAATAAATTTAGGCGGCTCAAGACAAGGAATTTTTTGCCTTGTGCTTACGCATCTCAGCAAAATTGTTTCTACATTGTCCATAAATAAATTTAGGGGCTTGTATCCTTTTCATCTTCGGTCAGATGTGGAAAATCCTTGAATGTCTACGAAATTATTGGGGCTGACACAGCCTACAGTTAGTTTGATTATGACAATTGGGTAAGTCCTAAAAATAATTATTCCATCATTAAAAACTTTTATAAAGTGATATAAATATCACTTCATTAGCCTTTAAAACGAATTTAATTGAAAATGGGCAATAAGGCAACAGAATTTATACTGATACCAATTCTCTATAAAGTTGCAGCAAATAAATAATGTAGAGACTATTATGGCAATCTCTACAAATCAAGTCCGGCTAACGGGACTTAGACAAAACGTAGCCAGAAAAACTACTCAAATGTATACACAGAAGGAATTTGACATCGTTTTGACTAATTTCTTGCTATATCTGGGTTTCAAGCATTTTTGAGCCTGTGGTGTATTTTCCTTGTCCTGTATGGGTTTGAGGTTTATTTCTGCCTCAAAAATGTTTAAGTCCCGCTAATTACTGACGATATATAGCAGGGGAGAGGTGATAGGTTACAGGGGACAGGCAAGAGAAAGCCCTTGCAGTAAAGATTTGATGATTCCTCATTGTCCTAACCTATGTGGCTACTGCTATAGTTACTTTAATAGGTAATGGGTAATAGTAAAAAACAATTACCAATTCCTAAGATATAATAAGTATTTAAGCGGACATAATATTACCTATTTCTGCGCCCTATAAACTGGAGTTGGCTGACGATAAGTATTCAGTAATTGCTGAAATTTATCAAAATCAAAACTCAAGGGATCTACTCTTTGGTTGGAACGGTCTACCGCTTTATGGGTGGTGATGCGGTCTTCTGGTACTTGACTTTGAGCTATTAACCAAGCTAGAGAATTATATTGTGCTTCCGTGTAACCACTATGAGATTTTAAGAAATTATTGCCCCTGCCATCTGGTGGAGTTTCCAAAGAAACATGATAAGCAAAGTTATTTACAGATGGTGGTAAGTTAGGATTAGTTTGCACGGTTTCGGCTCCATCTGTCCCCTCAAAAACTGAGTTAGCAGCACCAAATGCCCGCTTTTCTGGAGGTACTAAATATAAAACCGTTCCATCTAATTTAATGATGGCATGATAACTTGCTTGGACGTTCTCATCTGTATGAGGTGTTTGAAAGAAGTTAACCGCGCTAGCAGCAGAATTACTAGTTTCGTGAATAACTATAATTGGTTGATTATTTACAGGTATACCATTAACATCTTGAGCAAATCTTTCACCATAATTGCTGGGATCTACCGCCGCAATTTCTAATCTGGGTTTATACTTATCAAAAGCTAGAGTAGTTGCATATTTACCAACAGCCTGATTTTTTGGCGCTGGGGGTTTAATGATATTTACTGCTTGATTTTTTTGACTTGTGAATGAATGGACTTGAATTTGGGGATATTGTCGCCAAGTTGTATCTGACGTTGATGTTGCTGCGCCCTGGGGTAACTGTCTAGCCTTGCCAACTAGTAACGCCAATATCAAAGCGGCTAACATCAGAAAAATGAGCGTAACTCTGGTAGCCCAGTCACGAAAATTCATTATTTTATACTTAAAATGCTGCCTTAACTAATATTAATATACTTATCTTTGTATAAAGTTGGCTAATATCTTTCCTCACCCCTCCGCGCCAACCTCTGCGAACCTCCGCGTTAAGAAATTATGACTTAATACCCTTAAACCGTTCCTTGGCGTGAGCAAAAGCTTCCTGCATCACAGACTGAATCTTTTGCGGATCAGGCTTATTACCACCCATTAAATCACCAAAGTAGACGCAGGCTGTTTCCCCTAAAGACCAAGTGTAGGCTGCTGCCCAAGAGGCGGCGATCGCACTCCCAAATCCTGGTACAAATTTAACTAACTCCCTACCTATAGCTTGGGCTAAAAACCCCCCGGCGATCGCACTCACAATTCCCCCAGCTTGAGATGGTGTGACTGTTTGACCGTATAATTTTCCTAACATTGTCACCATCGATACTTGCAAAGCTGTCAGCACTGGCATGGTAGCAAATGGCAATGGTACAGCCGCCAATGCCGCCGCCATCACCGCAAAGGATAAGGTGTAACGCCTGCCAATATCCCGGTAGAGATTGCCTAATTTCTCACCCGCTTGCTTATCTAATAACTGATAAATAGCTTTAGCTTCTGCTTCTGGCAGGAGTTCAGCCAGACTATCCCTGAGTGCATCTAAACCGTAAAATACCGGATTATAACCATCTTCCTCTAAAGTAAAATCAATGAGAATGGCACGGTCATAAACTCCCGCAAAAGCTGCTTGTATTGCCGCAAAAGCCCGGCTAACTTCTTCATAATTTGGCGGATAAGCTGGATGATCCTCTACATCAGGGGGATAAACTTCATGTAAACAAGTGACAGCCAGTAAACAAGGTATCTCTGGGTACTTCTGACGTAAATTTTGAGCAATTTGCCGTAGGGTATCAGTAGCAAAGTCATCAATTTTCACTGTCAAAATCAAGACTCTGGCGCGTCCGCTTTTTTCCTTCAAGTCCCCGACTAATTCCTGAATAACTCCCTGGGTTTCCTGGTTGATATCACCTAAACCCACCGTATCAGTAAAAACCAATAACGGCAGGTCATTAGATGGATAGGCATAGCGTTGGGTGTGTTGGGTGTGGGGACGAAAGCCTTGTCCGACAATTTCCGCAGAAACTCCCGTCAGTCCGCGTACAATCGAACTTTTACCAGCTTGTGGCTTACCTAGTAGTAAAGCCTCTGTAGTTGGCAGTTCCTGACGCACCTTGTCCAGAATATCAGCAACTTCCGCCTCACTCACACTGAACCACTGGACAAACTTCTGTGAAACCTGTTCCACGGGTAATATCTGCACTAAACTATCTGTTGCCTTTTGCCAGACACCAGTAACACGTTCTGCCCAAGAATTATCGCCTCGCCTAGTCATCGCAATTAATTATTGAGGTACACCCATATCTATTCTAATTCTGCATCACCGCATCTAATAAAACATCAGCACCAAAGCGGACGACATCAGTGCAAGGTAAACCAGTTTCTGCTATTGTTTGGGCGATCGCCTCTTGTGCTGCATCCTCATCTAAATGGGCAGTATTCAAAGCTATACCCACCACCGGCACAGTCCCAAAAGCCCCACCCGCACTAGCCACAGTTTCATACAGGTGAATTACTTGCGGTAATGGTGGTATGGGTACATGAGGATTATTCTTATTGTGGGTTTGTCCAGCACGGTGTACCAGCAGTAATTGCGTAGCTTGGGAACCCCGAATTAGAGGTAAGGTAGCAGTAGAACCAGGATGCAGTAAGGAACCTTGCCCCTCAATATGCAGAATGTCATAGTCTTTGCCGTAGCGCATCACCATCTGTTCCACCGCACCCGCAGCAAAATCTACCCGCACCGCATCCAAGGCTATACCATCCCCTGCCAACATCACCCCAGTTTGCCCAGTAGCCAAAAACTGAGAACGCAAACCCCGCAACTTAGATGCCCGATGTAATTCTATACTGGTGGACATCTTCCCTATTGCCATATCTGTCCCCACCGTCAACACCCGCCGACAGGGGAGAGTCCGCGCCGCCGCACTAGCCACTTCTAAATTAGGCGGTTCTTTACGGACATCCCAAATTAATTGTCCAGGTTGGAGAAGGGCATTTAATTCGGGGATATTTGCCAAGGGTGTGTGTAAACCATTCACCAAAGACATCCCAGCCCCTAACGCCGTTTTCAATTCTATCCAGTAATCTTCAGGTATCGCCCCACCTTTTGGGGCAATACCAATAACTAAAACTTGGGGCTGGTATTGTAAAGCATCTGCCACCGACTCTACAATCGGTACATCACGCTGAATCCCCGTAATTTCCCTCAAAGATTTACCCGCCGCATCACGGTCAATGACAGCAACAATAGGGTATTCACTGTAGCGTAAAAGTGCTAACCCTGTTTTGCCAACAGTTCCAGTAGTTCCTTCATGTAGCAAAATTGCTACTCGTTGATTAAGTGGCAGATGCACTATATTTTACCCCCAACCCTGGTAAATCATTTGGTAACACTCGCCCCTCTTGTAGTAATGCACCTGTAAAGGGGTCATCACTTAAGTTGAGGTGACTATCTAAGTCTAAATAATCAGCTAGGGGCGCTAGTTGTGCCGCAGCCGTATTTGATAGTGTACTGTCAGAATAACAACCAAACATCACTTGCAACCCACAAGCCTTTGCTGTATGTACCATCCGCAGGGCTTCAGTTAAACCCCCTGATTTCATTAATTTGATATTAATCCCATCCACATAATTAGCTAAACGGGGAATATCGGTACTGTTGAAGCAACTTTCATCGACAAATATGGGTAGGGGAGATTGTGCTTTGAGTTTTATTAAATCCTCTTCCTGTCCCCTAACTAAAGGCTGTTCCACATACTTGATCCCCAACTCAGCTAGCCAATTGCACATGGCGATCGCATCTGCTAAACTCCAACCCCCATTAGCATCGACAAAACATTCTTGTGCTGTTGCTTCTTGCTGCACAGCTAACAGCATTTCTTTGTCTGCTTCTATACCATGAGGGCTACCTAGCTTTACTTTCAACAAACGCACATCTGTAAGTTCTAGCCAGTCTCTTGTGCGTATTTTTGCTCTTTCTGGTGTATCAATCCCGATAGTAACTGAAGTCGGGACTATAGCCTGGCGATCGAGTCCCCAAATTTGCCACAGGGGTAAACCCACCCGCTTACCCAGCCAGTCGTGCATGGCAATATCCAACGCCGCCCGCACACCCGAAGGAACCTGATTTTTCACAAATAATTGCTCGATTTCCTGTCTCTGCAAAGGGCTAAATGGTTGCAATAATGGTGCTAATTGCTGCAAGTAGTCTTTGATTGTCTCCGTAGATTGTCCATAATTACCCACCCCAAATGGTGAAGCTTCACCCCAGCCTTCGATGTCATCATGGAGAATTTTCACCCAAACATTCGTTGTCTTTGCTGTAGTCCCGCGACTAATGGTCAAAGGAAACCTTTTATTGACCGTAAACAAATTAACTTCTACCTGCATAACGATGCTCAATCTTTGCTGAGAGCAGAAACAGTGTAAACACAAATTTTAGCTTATTTAATGTATCTGTTATACTTTTTTACATTCAATCTGAATCGCTAAAACTTGAGAAAATAAGAGCTAAATAAATGAATCTATAGAAATGAAATTTATTTCGTAAATAAATAATTATCTGTAGGGCGTTGCAATGCCCAGCAAAATCATCATACCCCAAAACAACTAACAAATATGAACAAATTACAAAAATGGCAAATAATCAACTCAAAAATGGTCTTAAATCATCGTTGGTGTCAAGTGAGACAAGATGAGGTGCAATTACCAAGCGGTGATGTAATCGATGACTATTTTGTACATATTAAGCCTGATATTGTCCTAGTTTTTCCTATCACCGTTAATAGAGAAGTTATCTTTGTGCGTCAATACAGGCATGGGGCAGAAGACTTTTTTATAGAACTGCCTGCTGGGAGGTTTGAGCCAACAGAAGAAAGTGCTGAAGCTGCGGGTTTGAGAGAATTACAAGAAGAAACTGGTTATACAACTAAACAACTAATAAAAATGGCTACTCTCTACGATAATCCCAGTAAAGAAACTAATCAAATTCACTTATTTTTGGCAGAGGATGTGATGAAAGTAGGAGAGCAGAATTTAGATGTTACAGAAGAGATTGAAGTTATATTGATTCCTATAGAGTCAATTCTAGAGAAAATTACTCAAGGCGAAATTTCCGTAGCAGGAACTGTTGCAGGTTTATTTTTAGGATTAAGGTTTATTAGTGAGAAACAATTTATCAAGTAAATATAGCAGGTGACAGGTGACAGCATTTGGGGTAGGGTGCGTCAGATGTAGAAAATCCTTGAATGTGTACGAAATTATTGCGGCTGACGCACCCTATTGGCGTGACCAGACTAAAATGTGGCATTAGATGGGGAAAAATCGAACGCAGATGGACGCAGATGAACGCAGATGATAGATTGCTATTGCACTATTTTAGCCTAGACAAGCCAGTAGTGGCGCGACCGGACTAAAATGTGGCAATAGGTTTAAATAAAAAACCGCCGATGAACGCCGATGAACGCCGATGAAACGGATTTTTTATTACACTATTTTAACCTAGACAAGCCAGTAGTGGCGTGGCAAGGCTAAAATAGTGCAATGAAAATAAATCTTGTGGTGTGGGCATCTTGTCCGCACCGGACGGGCAAGATGCCCATCCTACAAGAAAGGAATAATGCAACATTTTAGCCTTGCCAGTCCAGTAGTTTAGCAAGGCTAATGCGTCCTGTTAGGGACTTCCAGAAAATAAACTATGCAATTTATCTGCATCAAAGCAACTGTCTTTCCCCCTGCCCCCTTGCCATCACAGTGATAGTAGATTTTTTTATTGGAAGTCCCTTAATAAACGCGCTTGCTGTGCGATCGCATTTATTTCCGCGCTTGAATTACCTGTAAACTACCACCTGCATACAAGGTTGACTTATTTACTTGCAAACCAATTTCACTCAATAAACCAGCTAAATCTGTTTTTAATAACTGCCAAGCTGTCTCTGTTTCAAACAGGAGTAAAAATACTGTCAACCCAGGCCAAAATATGGGATTTGTCGGCTTGTGGAAATCTACTAAGGTAAACACCCCTCCCGGCTTCAATACTCGATAAACTTCTTGAATAATTTCGCGTAATTGTTGCGGCTGCATTTCATGTAAAGCGGCGCTGGTATGCACTATGTCAAACTGATTGTCTGCAAAGGGCATTTTTTCCGCAAAAGCTTCTACATAATTAGCTTGTGGTACATTCTGCCTAGCCCTTTGTAAAGATAAGGGAGAAGCATCTAGTCCTGTTACGTTTTGTGAATATTTCACTAAGAATTGCGTCGCCTGACCACTACCGCAGCATACATCTAGGATAGAAGTATTTGGGGCGATCGCTAAACCTTGCAAAGCCAATTCCCGAAATCTGGCTTCTCCACCCACACTGAGGGCGGCTACACGAGATATGGCATCGTACAGCCATTGATAGCGATAACTTAAGTCTCTGAAAATTGTTGCCATTGTACTATTCCTAACTGTTAAGCTTTATATTTAATAAAGATATATTGTTAACATTAGTAAAAAATCTGAAAAGGTTGGGGGACAATTACTGCTATGGGTCGTGTAGGCGTATTATTACTCAATCTCGGTGGCCCCGATAAGCTGGAGGACGTAGGCCCGTTTTTATTTAATCTATTTTCTGATCCAGAAATTATACGCCTGCCATTTCGATGGTTGCAAAAACCTCTGGCTTGGTTTATTGCATCACGGCGCACTCAGACTTCGCAAGAAAACTACAAGCAAATTGGCGGTGGTTCGCCACTGCGACGCATTACGGAAGCCCAAGGGGAAGCTTTAAAAGAACAGTTGCACGAATTGGGACAAGAGGCAAATATTTATATCGGGATGCGTTATTGGCATCCTTACACAGAAGAAGCGATCGCTCTCATAGCTCAAGACAACATCGACAATTTAGTAATTCTGCCCTTATATCCCCAATTCTCCATCAGCACCAGTGGTTCTAGTTTCCGTTTACTAGAAAGACTGTGGCAAGAAGACCCCAATCTACAACGTCTTGAATATACCGTAATTCCCTCCTGGTACAAACAGCCAAATTATTTACAGTCGATGGCGGAACTCATTCGCCAAGAATTAGACCAGTTTCCTAACCCTGACGAGGTTCATGTGTTCTTCAGCGCCCACGGTGTACCCAAAAGCTACGTTGAGGAAGCTGGCGACCCCTATCAACAAGAGATTGAGGAATGTACTGCATTAATTATGCAAACTCTTAATCGTCCAAACGCCCATACCTTAGCTTACCAGAGTCGCGTCGGCCCGGTTGAATGGCTGCAACCTTATACTGAAGATGCACTCAAGGAACTAGGCGCACAAGGCATAAAGGATTTAGTCGTTGTACCTATCAGTTTCGTCTCCGAACATATCGAGACATTACAGGAAATTGACATTGAGTATCGAGAAATAGCTGAGGAAGCGGGGATTCATAATTTCCGACGTGTACCCGCACCCAATACCCATCCAGTATTTATTAAAGCTTTGGCGGACTTGGTAATTGATGCACTCAACCAACCCAGCTTTAAGCTTTCCCAAGCCGCCCAAATGAAGAAAAGGGTGAAAATGTATCCGCCGGAAAGTTGGGAATGGGGTATGACCACTAGTGCAGAAGTTTGGAATGGTCGTATTGCCATGTTAGGTTTTATTGCTTTAATTATCGAGTTGATTACAGGTCATGGTCTACTACACATGGTAGGACTTTTGCAGTAATTGGTAATGGGTAATTGGTAATGGGTAATTGGTAATAGTAAAAAACAATTACCAGCTAAACCAGATATGTCGTAAGTAATTGCCTCTGGTCTTGATATCCAATATTGATTGCAATTAAAAATCGGGCATTGATGAATATTCAATGCCCGATTTTTTATTTCTAATGAATAGGAGAGATTCCTTCAAAAGGTAGGAATAAAAGCTTGACAATAACAAAGGAAATATCCCATTAGCAGGACGTATTGAGCGCTGAGATTTCCTAAAGTGGAATTAATTTGGCTGATCAACTGCGTTATACCAATTCTCCAGAATTAAGCAACAGATGTAGCCCTGGAAACTATACCTACATCTAAGTTTTTTCATGGCTAATTGGTATTAATCCTGATTGAATGTATCTACGAGGAGATTGAAATGAAGAGATTAATTTGGTTATCAACAATGAGTTTAGCGATCGCTGCAACTAGTCTACCAGTTGTAGCCCAAACACAGGATTCTCCACAAACACCAGGAACTCAATCACCAGAACTCCAAACACCAGGAGAACGCCAAACACCAGGACTGCAAACGCCAGATACTCCAGCACCAGGAACTCAAACACCGGGAGTTCAACCAGAAACTCAGATTCAACAAACAACACCCTCAGCCGACGCTAGCATGGGTGCGCCTAAAATTAAGGGTACAAGTGCATTACGTGATGCTAATTACATCAGCTTGTACACAGGTAGTCAGCCTTTATCCTATGTAACAATCATGCCACCAGACTATATTGGTATAGGCGACAATATTACAGTTACAGATCAATCTGGTCAAAACATTCAAGCCAATGTTACCAGAGAAGGTGAGAAAGTGAGAATTAACTTTGCTCAACCAGTAGCCCCTGGAAGCACCCTAGAAATCGCCCTGACAGATTTGGCCTTTGGTTATCCTTATCCTTCCAAGAGTACCTTTGGTTATGAATTAGCTGGCGGCTATACTGGCTTCAATCGAGAAATTCCTTACGGTTTAGCTCAGTTTCAAGTGTATTAATTACTTTGATTAAAAGGGGACAGGGGACAGGATAACCTGAAACGTCATCAGGACTTACGCACCAAGGTTATCTGTTGAGACAGGGTGTGGGGGGGTAAGGGTGTAAGGGTGTAAGGGTTTTAAAGATTTACACCCCTATACCCCTACACCCTTGCCCAAACCCTTGATTTTTCGTTTTTATGCGTAAGTCTTAGTCATATGTCCTAGCCTATGTGGCAACTGCTATCAAGTCAATCCTCAGTCCCCAATCCCCAATCTACAGCTTCTTGTGATACCATTGATACCATTCTTTAGCACTACGTACTGCAAACCACAACAGAATTAAAGCAATTACGCCTCCTTGCCAAGGTGCATCAAAGGCAAAAAGCACTAAAGCTATACACAAGGTATCTTGCAGAAAAACAGCCCAAAGTGGCAAACCACGCAAGCGATAAAACCAGCCGATCTGCACTAATTGAAGAACTAAAGCTAGTAAACTGCCAATTAAAATAATTAGCCAATGTGGGGTGGCTGTAGCTGAAGCTACGGCTAAACCCATGATTGCCCCTACAAGGGGAGATAATAATAACTGAATTATTTGTAAAATTCTTTGCCCCCATAGTTTTTTGGAAGCAAACAGTTCTACTAATGACCAACTAATCAAACAGCCGAACAGAACAGGTGAAGAAATATTAGATAAAACTGGAACGTTTGACCAAAAGTTACTCCCCTGCCATAGTCCCATAATCAATAAAGGTACGCCTATTCTCATTCCTGCGGCCGCAGAAGCAGAAAGTGTCGCTAGGATTTCTATCATTAGGGTGACTCAAATAACAAGTAAATATGTATTTACTATTGAGATTACCCATTATTTTTCATAATTCCGCAGGAAGCTGAAATTACTTATCAAAGCTGAATAAATTACATACTTGTACTTAAATGTGTTACAAAAACGTGTAACTAAGTGAACTATTACGTAGAAATACCGTTTTGTATACACAAGTTGTGTTTTTTGTCAAACTTCATTATTGCTTAGTTTAATTTATACTTATTCTTCACAATACATCTGTTAATAGTGAACTACCTACACTGACCTGACGGTGAGCGTGTAGGCTTCCTGTCCAACAGAAAGCGTAGTAGTAGATTTCTTGCGTCCTCTATTGCTGCGACTTACATCTGGGCGACAGGCTTTATCCCCCGTTCCAGAGGAGCCAGTGCCGTGGGCGGGTTTCCCGACTTGAGGCAACTGGCGTGTCAAAATCCGTAGTCCCTCATCTCTGAGGTTAATAGCTGCGTTCACATCCCTATCATGCCTAGTTTGGCAATTTTCACAAGTCCAAAATCTTATATCAAGAGGTAAACTACCAGCTTGATTAAGGCAAACATGACAGGTCTTTGAACTGGGGAAAAATCTATCGACTTCAAGATAAATCTTTCCTTCCATTTCTGCCTTGTATTTCAACATGGTGCAGAACATGCCCCAACCAACTTGATGTATAGACTTGGCAAGTTTGTGATTCTGCATCATGCCTTTAATATTGAGATTTTCAAGCACTATAACTTGGTTTTCGTTAACTATTCTACGAGATAGCTTGTGCAGAAAATCTTCACGACAGTTAGTTATGTTCTATTAAGCGGTCTGTTGGGTAATACGAATTGAAAATTCGCTTATTAAGAGATTTTGCTCTCTGTGTCTCTGTGACTCTGTGGTAAAAATAATTTATTAAACCACGGAGGCACAGAGTTAATAGGTAACAGAGGAATTTCTAGACTAGAATTTTCTATTCACCTTAAAGCTGTCTTACTAGTGGTTGACCGTCTTTGACTTCGCCTACTAATACGATGTCTGCACAGTTGACGAAGATACCATTTTCTAAAACCCCAGGAATGTTATTTAAGGTTTTTTCTAGGTTAACTGGGTCGTCAATTGAATCAAATCGGACATCTAGGACAAAGTTACCTTGGTCGGTGATGACTGGGCCGGCTTTTTTCACACCCATACGCAGTTCTGGTTTACCGCCTAGCTGCTTTATTGCGTTGGTAACTGGGGTTATAGCCATTGGAATGACTTCTACTGGTACTGCAAACACAGAACCCAAGCGGTCTACTAATTTACCACTGTCTACGACGACAACGAATTGATTGGCTAAGTAATCAACTACTTTTTCGCGGGTATGCGCTGCGCCACCACCTTTAATTAAATTTTTCTGGGGGTCAACTTCATCAGCTCCATCAATGGCAATATCAATGTGGTCAACAGCGTCAAGGGTGGTGAGAGGAACGCCGTATTGCTTGGCTAGCACTTCTGACTGAAATGAGGTAGGAATACCGACGATATCTGTCAGCTCACCAGACTTGAGGCGATCGCCTAAATACTGAATCGTGTATGCTGTAGTTGACCCTGTACCTAACCCGACTATTGAGCCGGATTTTACCAAGGCGGCGGCGGCTTTACCGACTTCTTGCTTCATCAACGTCACGGGGTCTGCTGAAACGGTCATTCCCAAAACTCCTGAAATATCGACTAAACAGATGGCACTATCACAGCAGACTATACTATATTCAGGGTAACGTTGACGGTTAACTGTTAACTGTCAACCGTCAACAGCTTACTGAAGTCCGGCGATGATTTCCAGAATTTGCTGATAGCTTTGGATATTGCCCTCTTGAGAATATAGGTCAGCAGATTTTTGAAAGTCGGCGATCGCACTTTGATACTCTCCACGATTACGGAGTATATCGCCTCGGAGGAGGTAGGCTGAAGCCCAATGCGGTTGATACTTCAGGGCTTGGTTGAGGTCTGCTAGGGCTTCTTCCAAGTATCCTAAGAGTAAATAGCTACGTCCTCTGTTGTACCAGTCTTCGGCATAACTGGGATTGATAGCAATTGCTTGGGTGTAATCTGCTACTGCCTCTTGATAGTCTTGTAAGGCATAGTGGGCGTGGGCGCGATCGCTGTAATATCTGGCAGAATCAGGTTGCAGTTGCAAGGCTTGGGTATAATCGGCGATCGCACTTCTATAGTTTTGTTGGTCGTAATACAGTGAGCCTCGATTATAGTAGGCTTCGCTCAGTTGGGGATTGATTCTCAATGCTTGATTGTAGTCTGTTACAGCTCCCTTGACATCTCCTAATTGGCGGCGGGCATTGCCTCGATTACAGTAAGCTGGGGCATAATCAGGTGATATACGGATGGCTTGAGTATAATCTGCTATGGCTCCCATCAAGTCTTGTAGGGCTTCGTGGGCAATGGCTCGACCGTAATAAGCTTGAGAAAGATGAGGATTCAGATGTAAGGCTTGATTGTAATCGGTAATTGCGCCCCGATAATCACCCAAGCACCGCCGGGATGTAGCGCGATCGCAATATCCGGCGGCGAAGTTGGGTTCTAGTTCCACTAAGCGATGACTATCAGCTAAGGCGCTGGGGTAGTCTCCTAGTTGGCGGTAGATATTGGCGCGGACACCGTACACTACCGCTAGGTCAGGGTTGAGTTGTAATGCTTGGTTATAGTCTGCTAAGGCTTGGTGATCATCTTGCCAAGCCTCGTAAATTAGCCCCCGTTGATAGTATGCTTGGGCATCATTGGGGTTAAATTTTAAGACTTGGTTGAAGTCGGCGAAGGCTTGGTGATAATCGTTGAGACAGAAACTAATTACGCCGCGATTATAATAGGCTCCCATTTGCTGGGGGTCAATTTCTATTGTGCGGTTGTAATCGGCAATAGCTTGTTGATAGGCTCCCAAGGCATAATGTGCATTACCTCTATTTTGGTAGGCTTGTGCTAGGTTGGGGTCTAGTTGTATTGCTCGTTCGTGGTCGGCGATCGCTTGCCGATATTCTCCCAAGTTATAGTAAATATTGCCGCGAATGCTGTAAGCTGCGGCGAAATAAGGATGCCATTGTAAAGCTTGCTGTAAATCTGTGATTGCTTCTTGATAATTGCCGCGATCGCTGTTCTGCACACCCCGGTAATAATAGGCTTGTGCAATATCTTCATTTATATTACTAGCTAACAGAGGGTCAAACTCGATAGTGCTGATATAGTCTGTAATGGCTCGGTCATAGTTACCTTGAGCCAAGTAAGAATTACCTCGACAATAATAATATTCTGCGAATGTAGGATTTATTTGTAAGGCGCGGTCATAATCTGCGATCGCTCCTGTAAAGTCTGCTAGACAATAACGAGCATTTGCCCGATGATAATAGGCTTCGGCATAATTGGGTTTAATTTCTATTGCCAGATTAAAAAAAGCGATCGCCCCTTGATAATCCTTCAGGTCACGGCTAAAAGTGACACCTCGTTTACAGTAATTTTCTGCATCAGCCCTGGGATTGCTGGGCTTAGTACCACCAGTCACCGTTCTTTGATATTCCCTCGATAAGTTATCGGGTAATCCTTGGTTAAAAAAATAGTCAGCATTCATCTATTTTTTCTTGTTAATATACTCCCTGAAAACTATGATGTAGGCAAGAATTGCCCAGCTACTAGTTGGAGTAGTTTAAACATCATTAGTAATAGAGTAAGGTATTTGTCTTAATTAAACAATTGATTTAGTCATAATGCTTTTGTTAGAGTAAAGTTTATCTCATTCCATTGCATTCTATGAAGATATATGCCATCCAGGTATCATCCAAATATATCTGAAATATACAACTTTTTCCCCAGCTATGGGGCTGGATTTGGGCGATGGAAACGGCAAAATGTACAGCAAATAAGGCATTCAATCTATTAATAGACAGCATGAATATATCAACTTGCCTATACAAAAGCAAAAATTCTCTACTCTCACTAACAGGACATAGAAACAGCTAGAGCTTGGGAAAAGTTGCTAGCTCTGGTGGTAAAATCAAAATCAAAGCTAACCGATGTTAAGTAGCAAGTACCTTGCTAATTGGTAGTTACTTACTTATATACTTACTGGTCATTAGTCATTGGTCATTGGTGATTACTCTAACAAAAATCAGAGGCTGTGAAGTATTAACTATTGACTATTGACTGTTGACTATTGACTGTTGACTATTGACTATTGACTGTTGACTATTGACTATTGACTCATTCACATATTCCACAACTAAAGGTACTAGTTTAGTTTCTAGTTGAGTGACAATTGTACGGTCTGAGTCTGACCAAATACGACTTCTACCAAACACACAAGGCTGTAAAACTCCCCAGAGTTGACCATTATGGCATAGGTGAGCGTGAATCAGCGCCCGATGACCAAAACTTTTGCGTTCAAACTCCTTGTTAAGCACGGTAGGATCTGCGGTTTCCACATCTTCAACGTAAATGGAAGGATCTGTCCGCAACGCAGCAGCAAACATAGGGTCTTCTTGTGGTAGTGATGGCGGTTCTAATTCCCACTCAGGACTACCAATATCTGGTATATCGGGATTACGTCGCCAGCAGTGAGTAATTCTACTTAATTTTGTGTCTGGATGTCGCAGGTATAAAAAACAGCGATCGCACTTCAAAATTTGCCCAAGCATTGGCAACAAAGCAGAAAATAAAGCATCAGGTTCGCTATATTTATTGAGAACACTTTGGATAGTCCCAGGTAAAGCTATATCTGTCATAGGAATGCAAGTTAAGTTCTTACATATCTTCTCAATAACCAGGAATGAAGCACATCAATCCCACGACACAGGCGCACACAGTAGTCAGATTTGATTATTGAATTCGGGCGCGAACAAACAATAGGAAATATTATATTTTTATACTCAATTGCAGGTAGGTACACCATCTATAGATAGATGAACTAAAGTAATAGCAAAGTTAAATTAGGAATGTATGGTAAACTCTTGGTATGTATGGGCTTGGGTCACGTACAAGCCCATTTTATAAATTTTTTTAGAAAAAATCGCATTCATTACTCCAGCAATAATTATGCAATTTTTTATAACTATGATCACTTCCCAAACACAGGTTGATTCATATCAAATCTTTCTTTAGATGGGAGTAAGGAAAAGAGTAAAAAGTTATATTTTTATCTGTTAATGCCTGAAAAACGTGTGTTTACCCTGGAGTGTAAGCCAGGGTTTTCTTTTTTAACAGTGAACAGTTATCAGTGAACAGTTATCAGTTAAATACAAAAGGCACAATAGTAGGTTGCGTCAGATGAGGAAAATCCTTGAATTTGTACAAAATTATTGGGGCTGACGCACCCTACAGTTAGTTTGATTATGACACTTGCGTAAGTCCTATATTAGATTGAAATAAGTTGTTAAGCACAGCAATTATCAAGATTTGGTCAAAAACCAAACCTTTTTGTATGTAGTCAGGTGATACATATCAGTTTTCAGGAAATTTGCCTACAGCCTAAAGGTAGATGAACTTAAGCCATAGAAGGTTTAAATTAGAATTGGTGTAGTAAATGCTTGGTATACATAAAGGCTTGGCTTGGTCAAGCCTTTTTTGTTTTTGTCGTCGAATAACACTTTGTTTGCCGTTGTTAACAGATTAACGTGGCTGATTGTCTTTAATTACTGCGATCTTTGGCGACCCAGATGTAATTTACTAGTCCGTTTTATGAGAGTATTTTGTGAGCAGCACAGGATTTAACCCGACGGCCGTGTTCGTCTACAATACCTGCATTCCGGCTTTGATTGGTGATGACATCGAAGCAACTTGCAAAGCTGCATCAGAAAAAATTAACTTGCTTGGTGATGCAAGATACAAAAAGGTTAGCTACACTTGACCGCAAAAACCCTCTTGCTTTAATGAAAGCTAGTAAAATGGCACTGAGGTAAAAATGAGTTAGGTATCAAAATTCTTACCAACTAGCAAAGCTTAGGTATTTCTCATTGTACTCATCTTCAATCAGTACCTTTGCGGTACTACTAAGTTGTGGACTATCAGTGACAAACCAGATAAATGTATGAGTATCGAGCAAAAATCTCATTCCATATATTCCTTGAAATCCTCAAGCGGTTCTTCAAAGTCCTCAGATATCCAGACTTGCCCTTTAGCACTACCAGCCTTAGCAGGACGACGCTTTTTTACTTGTTCTACTACAGTCAGCTTTACTACAGGTTGATTATCTTTGAGGATGACAACTTCTTCACCCTGCAAAGCAGCTTCCACCAAACGAACTAACTCTTCTGATGCGTCTGCAATGGGTATTTGCATGATACACCACCTTTGAAAATTATATCCTTATTCTATGCTTTAACCTTCCGATTCCGTTACTTTCTTCTGTGTTATGAAAATTTGGGTGTAGAGCATTGAGTAAAGTTGTTTGGGTTGGATGCAAAGTATGATCGCTTATTGCAGTAAGCTGGGTTTCCTTGCCAGCACTGACCAAAAGTGCGATGGCGTAACCGCCCAGCGTAGCTGATCGCATTTAAGACTGTAACCGTGGAAGCGATTCGCTAAATTGTACTAAATAAATTAATTCATCTTTTTATTCAGCAATGCCACATATTTTATGTATAATCTAATGTCACTCTATTTTGACTATAATCAGCAACTAAAATAAATGATTTCAACCATCGAGAACCTAATAAAATTTCCTGTATTTCATCCCCAGCAAATACAGGAATTTCCCATTCTTGATTATCTATGATAACTCTACCGCTATAAACATCAAATTCAGTTTCTCCTTGAGCAGTTCTCAATTTATCTTGATTTAAAAACTGCCAATCAAGACTCTCTACATCTTGTTTGTTCATAGCTAAAAACTCAGTGAATCCTGTATCTAACATTGTTTCTACAGGAAAACTCAAGCCATCCCCGCCGATTAAATCTATTTCAAAATAAATTTGTCCATATTCTCCAAATCTACCCTCAATCATATTCTGCCACTAACACCTGTTTGATTAATGCCAAAAATATGATGAATGACTTGAGGGTATTTTTCTCTAGCCATTTTACTGGCTACTTCTTTATCCTGATCAATAAAGTAATCACCGCTATCTGGTTCAATGGCAATATACCAGCCATAATATTTATCTAGAAGTTCTGGTTTTAAACGCTCAAAAATCGCCCAACAACGCTCATAAAATGCTTGTCTTCTGGCTCTGTCTTGGGCTTTTTGTGCTTCTGTCCACTGAATTTCGGGGAATACTCTTCCACGTCTCACTATTCTTTCGGGTGAAGAGTGTGTCATATTTTTACATGATGGAGATGTATTTTTCATATTCTATTATAAAGCGATGTCTGGGGCGGGCAAAGCCTACGCCCTCATAATTTTCCAAGAGCTTAGGCTTCTACTGCCACAGGCATCGCTTTTTTTTGAATATTTACTCTCTTATACCAATTTTATATGAGGTTGCACATAATATAAAATCCATTGATTTATCCGCGTTTATCTGCGTCCATCTGCGTTCAATTATTCTCGACATATTATTCTATGCAGCTTCATATTAATAATTTTTACATCAGCAGGCTAGGAAACGGGGGACTGGGGACTGGGGACTGGGGACTGGCAGTGCATCGCCAAAACCATGATATGGTGGGCTGTGGTATCAGTCTTTGCAAAGTTGTAGAGACGTTGCACGCAACGTCTCTACAGGATGTATTTGGTGCTTAACGAATTAGGAATTACCTCAAGCTACAGGCGCAAACTCAGATTTGACCGTTGCATAAGCCCAATCCAACCAAGGAAGCAAGGCTTCAATATCCGCAGTTTCTACTGTAGCGCCGCCCCAAATTCGCAGTCCTGGGGGTGCTGCACGATAAGGTGCGATATCATAAGCTACTTGCTGTTTTTCCAGTAGTTTAGCTAATTTCTTGGCAAACTTGGCTTGGTCTTCTGCACTCAAGCTAGCAAAAGCTGCATCGACAATTTTTAAGCAAATCGAAGTACAAGAACGAGTTTCTGGCTTTTCTGCGAGGAAATCTGCCCAGTTGCTTTGTTCCACCCATTTGGCGATCGCAGCTAAATTACCCTCACTCCGACTAATCAACCCAGACAAACCACCAATACTTTCAGCCCAAATCAAAGCATCTAAGGCATCTTCTACACACAACATCGATGGTGTATTGATGGTGTCTCCCTTAAATATACCTTCAATCAGTTTGCCTTTCTGGGATAAGCGGAAAATTTTCGGTATAGGCCAAGCTGGTTGATAGGTTTCCAGTCTTGCCACCGCACGAGGAGATAGGACAATTATACCATGCTGGGCTTCTCCACCTAATACTTTTTGCCAAGAATAAGTCAGCACATCGATTTTTTCCCAAGGAATATCCATTGCAAACACCGCAGATGTAGCATCGCAGATAGTTAAACCTTGGCGATCGTCTTTAATCCAGTCACCATTGGGGACTCTCACACCCGATGTAGTGCCATTCCATAAAAACACGACATCATGGTTAAAATCAACTTCATCTAAATTCGGTAAACCGCCATAGGGTGCTTTCAACAGGCGGACATCGGGTAACTTCAACTCATCTACAACATCTTTAACCCATTCTTGACCGAAACTTTCCCAAGCCAAGATATCTAAAGGTCTTTGTCCTAGTAGTGACCATAAGGCCATTTCTACCGCCCCAGTATCGGAAGCTGGTACAATACCCAAACGATAATCAGCAGGTAAACCGAGAATTTTTTTAGAACGTTCAATTACGTCTGCTAATTTAGCCTTACCATCTTCAGACCTATGGGAACGACCCACACAGGCGTTTTGCAGACTAGACACAGACCAACCAGGACGTTTTGCACAGGGGCCAGAAGAAAAATGCGGAATATGAGGCTTAGTTGTTGGAAGCGTAAGATGCTCTGACATTGTTGTAGGAGGAAGCTTTATTTAAGTAGTAATGTAAATACTACATTAGTCAGTGGACAGTTATCAGTTATCAGTTATCAGTTATCAGTTATCAGGTTATTTCCACTGTCAATTGTCAACTGTCAACTGTCAACTGTCAACTGTCCCTAACCCCTCCTAATCACTCCCTTGTCAAAAACCCGATTATTTGTGGCGATCGCACTCACTTCTATCCTATCTGGGTAAACTTCATAGGTGGCGAAACTTAAGTCACTGGTGGAATACTCTGTCCATTGCGATCGCCCTACAGGACGATTACCCGCGCCAGCACCGCAAATTAAATAAGTTGTCCCATCAATGGCGCGAGTGCGTTCGTAACTGTGTTCATGTCCATTGATATAAAGTTGGACTCCATATTTCTTAAACATGGGCGTAAAAGTTTTTATAAAAGCTTCATTACTTCCATACACACCCGATGAATAAATCGGATGATGTCCAAATACTATCTTCCAACGAGCATTACTACTACTTAATTCTTTTTCTAACCAAAATAATTGGTTTTTCCAGTCTGCATTATTATTAGTATCTAAAGCGAAAAATTGTATATCTTTACGGCGAAATGTATAATACCTTTTCCCATTCATATTAAAACCCGGATAGCGGACTTGCGGATCACCGTTATCAGTGCGAATATCGTGATTACCTAAACAAGCTTGAAATTTCACTCCTTGTTTGAGCAAATCTTGATAAGGACGCTCAAACACTGCATTAATTTTTTCAATTTCGCCGTTATTATAAATATTATCACCAGCTAAAACCACTAAATCATAAGGATTTTGCTTGTGATAAAACGTCATTGCCTTAGCCACAGCATACTGTCCTTTTGCCCCTGTTCCTGTATCCGCCACCGACACAAAACGCAACAGTAAATCCTTTTTAGGTGGTGTAGCTACAGCAACATCAGCACTGCCGAATTTTTGATGAGCAAATTTCCAAGAGAATAACCCAGCACCAAATGCGCTCAAGCTACTTAAAAATAAAAACTGACGGCGTTTTAAACTCATAAATTCCCCAATTTATCAACTTCTACAATTGCTATTAGAACTGTTTAAATAATCTAGTATTTGTAGGGCGCTGCACTGCCCACCAAAGCCATGATAAGGCAGTGCAGCGCCCTACGTATATTTCCAAAACCAGACTCATATATAGTGTATATTCTCTCTCTTACCTCTGTGTCTCCGTGCCTCTGTGGTTAAATCATGTAACATTTTCATTTTTGTTAATCTAATTTAAACTTTACATTATTGTATTATCAAGAGTTTTCCCCTAAAGTCGCCTGAAAAATTTCTTCAGCCGTCAACTTTAATTCTGGAAAAATAGATGATTGAATGCGGTCATTTCCCCGAAACTGAGTTAGCTGATATTCGCCCTCAACTAAAACATAAACAGATATTGTTGGTTGTTTAGAACTACCGATGAACCGCTTGCCACCAAGACCAGCATAATCAACAATCCAATATTCGGTAATACCAATTTCTTCATATTCTCCAAACTTCAAGAAATAATCATCACGCCAGTTTGTACTAACAACCTCCACGATTAAAGGAATTGATTCTGCTTGAGAAACCGTAGATGATTTTTTCCAAAGCGGCTCATTAACTAAGTTAGGAAGATTCAGTACCAAAACATCAGGAATATAACCTGATTTCTTATCTACCGCTTTAACTAATGCTTGGCTAGGAATTGAGTATGCAAGCCTTAATCTACGAATTTCAAAATAGAGTTCTCTAATCAAAAATCCCCTAACTAACTCATGTTCCCCCGTTGGCTGCATTTCTACTATAATCCCTTTGTGTAATTCATATCGACCATTTTCTGGTTTCCACTCTAGGAACTCTGCAAATGTTATCGGTTCTACTAAAGGTTGAAACATAATATTGTTTCCACAATTGCTGCTATTATACTAATCTAGTCATTGAGGTCATGGTTTTGGTGCATCCCCTGTAGTCCCATGTCACAAGATAATCGTCCCGAACAACCTAATCAACGCCCCCAAAGGACAGTCCAGCCTGTTTGGAAAGCCGCAATTATCACTGTGCTGCGAGGAACGATAGGGGTTTTAGAAACAACTGTAGAGAAACTGGAAACAGCACCGCCTCCGGGTGCGGAAGCAAGTCCCAGCTTTTTACAGCAGCTAGAATCGAGATGGAGTAGGTTTTTACTCAAAACCCGTGCATTTATCCCGTCCAACCTGTCAACTAAGTTATCAGATACAGCTTTGACTGGGATTATTGCTGGGATCGCTGTAGTTTTAGTTTGGACAACTACCAATATCTTCACCAGCAAACCTACCGAAGTCGCCACAGTTCCCACACCAACACCCACAATTAGCACTCCACCAGAGGTAATTCCACCAGAACCGCCACCAGCAGAGGAAATTACCCCGGAACCAGAAGCGCAAACCCCAACACCAGAACCGGAAGCGGAAACTTCACCACCAGAACCGGAACCAACTCCCACACCAACGCCAACGCCAGTTATACAATTAACCCCAGAACAAATCTTGATTGCATCCATTGAGAAACAACTGGCGGAAATTACCAGTGAGGTACGCCCAGCAGCAGGTGATGCGATCGCCTCCAACATCGTAAAATCAATTCAAGCCAATTTCCGCACCAGTAGTCTCACTGTAAAAATCAACGATGACTGGTACAGCCTCAAAGAATCAGAGCAAAATCAAATAGCATCCCAAATACTACAACGTTCTCAAGAATTAGATTTTTCCCATCTAGAAATTGTTGATTCTCAAGATAAGTTGATAGCCCGTAACCCCGTTATTGGTAATGAGATGATTATACTTCAACGACGGGTAATTGGTAATTGGTAATTGGTAATTGGTAATTGGTTAATGATTTAGAGATTATTTATCAAGTAAACCTTAAATTGTAGTGGACTGGCAAGACTAAACTTGTGCATTAGTGAAAAATCGGCGTTGCTGAATCAAGATATGAATTTGTCTCACGCAAAGGCGCTAAGTTACAAAGAAAAAGGACGGTCATTTTGCGATTTCATATTCTAATTCAGCAACGCCGAAAAATCTATCATCTTGTCATCTGCGTACCCTTCGGGAAGGCTGCGCCAACATCTGCGTTCGATTTTTTTCAAATCTAATCCAACATCTTAGCATTGCCACGCCACTACTTAATATTTACTTTATAGAAAGCAGCTTTTTAACCTGTAACCTGTCCCCTATCACCTGTCCCCTGCTATACTACTCTCTAATTTCTTGAGATGGTATCCAGACGGTGAAAACTGAACCGATACCTACAGTTGATTCAACTTCGATGCGCCCGCGATGTAGTTCTACCAATTGTTTCGTCAACGCTAAACCTAAACCTGTACCTTCATAGCGGCGGCGATAGGGTGTATCGAGTTGTTGAAATTTTTCAAATAATAATGGTAATTGTTCTTCAGGAATACCAATACCTGTGTCTTCTACTTGGAAGATAGCGGTGTCATCTTCTACCCAAATGCGTAAGGTAACGCTACCACCTTCTGGGGTGAATTTAATGGCATTAGTTAATAGATTCCAGAGAATTTGTTCTAATCTGGGTGAATCGGCGGTGAAGCGATCGCGTCTGGGATCTATTTGCAAATCTAGTTTCAGATTTACTTGTTTATCTCTAGCTTTGTCTAATAAAGATTCTATCGTATTTTCTGCTATCTTGATTAAAGAAAATTCGATAAGATTTAAGACTGTTTTCCCCGCCTCAATTTGTGATAAATCGAGGATGTCGTTGATCATATCTAACAAATGTTCGCCACTGTCGTGGATTGTTTGTAAATAATCTCTTTGTCGTTGACTCAACTCACCTATAGGCCAGCGTAATAAAGTAGAAGACATCCCAATTACGTAAGTTAAAGGTGTGAGTAATTCGTGGCTAATAGTAGCTAAAAATTCGCTCCGCAGACGACTAGCTGCTTCCGCCGCCAATAGCGCATCACGTAACGCCATTGTGCGTTCAATTACGCGCTGTTCTAAGGTTTGTTTTTCTTGAGTCAGCTTTCGCGCCGCTTCTTGCAGAGATCGCATTAATTCTGCTTGATGAATAGCGATCGCTAATTGTTCGGCAATAGAAATAAGTAAATTCTTGTCACTTTCAGACCATTGGCGGGAATTATAGCATTGATGGGCAATCAGTAAACCCCAAAGTTTATCTTCAAAAATAATTGGTGCTGCCAATTTGGCTCTAACTTTGCTTTCCCTCAAGAAATTTAACAAGCATTCTTCTAAAGCGTAGACTTTTTCTACATCTTCTACAACCAAAGTAAATCCTTGACGATACTTTTCCCAACAGGGAGAATTACGGGCGAAGCAAGTTTGTTCTTGATAATGTAGTACCGATGGTATATCTTCTGTAGCCAGAGCTTCATAAACGATACAAGCCCCAGATTTTTGCCAGTCTGGGATTTGAGGTGGCGTTGAGTTTTGGCTATTGACCTGGGAACCCTCAAATTTATATATTACCAACCTATCTAATTCCAAAAACTCCCGCACTTGAGCGATCGCAGTTGCCATAATCACTGGCAAATCTAAGCTTTTGCGAATTTGGGTATTAACTTGATTTAACAGTCGCTCTTGGGAAATTTGTTTTTTCAACGCCTCTTCGACTGCTTGACAAGCGTACACTTCTTGATGATTATTTACACTGGGGGATGCCGTCGCTTCCTGGTTTTGTTGAGGTAACAAATGTTCTAATAACAACAAAGTGAATTGACTTTGGAGTGTAGCATCATTAGGTCGAAGAAGTTGCCGATAGCGTTCAAGATGCTGGTGAGTATAGGAATCATGTCTAAACAAGTCTCTCAACTGCGAGAGAAAGGAGGCGATCGCCTCTGAATTAAACGTCAAGCAGGTATTAAGTTCTGTGAGTGGCGCTTGTAGTCCGTTAGCATTGTTGATAGCTGAGTATACATCTTGCTCTGGCGTTTCTCTACTTTCTGCAATGCTTTGATTCGCCGAGGAAGACCTAGCAACCACCCAAGCTGGCGACTCTTGGACTTGCTTTTGCTCCCAACTACCCAGTAAAAGCGCACTAAACCGTTCAGAAACCAGCAAGGTAAACCTTTGACTTTGCCACTCCTTGGGGACACGCACCCGTGACAATAAAGCTTCAGTGATTAACAAAGTAGTATCCACCGATTGAGCCATTTGTTGCAATAATTCCCCCAGTTGATTAAATACAACTAAAGGCAAATTTCGAGAAAAGCTCAAATCAGGAGAACTCAGCATTTTTAATAGTCTGTTAAGAGGGGCTGGGCTGACAAATTATTTAATTACGTTCTAACCACAGTTTAAAGCGGTAATAAAGGATTATGCATCGTATAAATACCACATCGGTAGGATGGAATCAGTCAGAAGGTATTTTTTTTCTGGAACAAACCCCAGCTCCCTTTGTGTTGATTACGGCTGCTGATACCGATATTCAAACCTTGGCAGCTGCAATCCCCAAATTACCAAATTCATTTCCTGCAATTAGAGTAGCGAATTTGTTGTTATTGCAACAACAAATAAGCATAGATACTTATGGTGAACAAGTTTTAGAACTTGCTCAAGTAATCATTTTGCGCCTACTAGGAGGGCGTTCCTATTGGGCATATGGTTTAGAAGTTGTGCAAGAAATCGTGCAACGTCACAATATAACCTTAATTGTAATGCCAGGAGACGATGCACTCGATCCTGACTTAATTTCTCAGTCTACCGTGCCTGCCGCCACTGTTAACCAAATATGGCAGTATTTTAACGAAGGCGGCGTAGAAAACATAGTTAACGCCCTACAATTTATTTCCGACATATCTTTAGCAACTGCATACAATCCTCCCGCACCGCAAAGGGTTCCGCGTGTTGGGTTGCTGGGGACTGGGGACTGGGGAGTAGGAAGAGATGGGGGAGTGGGGGAAGTGGGGGGAGTAGGAAGAGATGGGGGAGTGGGGGAAGGGGGGGGAGATGGGGAAGAATTTCTCCTTACCTCATCTCCCTCATCCCCCTCATCTCCCTCATCTCCCTCATCTCCCTCATCCCCCTCATCTCCCTCATCTCCCTCATCCCCCTCATCTCCCTCATCCCCAATACCCAAAGTCGGGATTCTCTTCTACCGCGCCCACTACTTGGCGGGAAATACCAAAGTAATTGAGGCGTTGTGTGCAGCTTTGTGGCGGAGAAATTTACAGCCTGTGCCAGTATTTATCTCTTCCTTGCGTGATCCTGATGTGCAAGTAGAGTTAACTGAGTTTTTTCAACCTAAAGACTCGCCGCCAATTTCCCTTTTACTCAACACCACAAGCTTTTCCTTGGCGCGGTTAGAAACGGAAACGCCCCAAACTGAACTTTGGGAAAAATTGGATGTTCCTGTATTACAAGTTATCCTCAGTGGCGGCTTTGCCGAACAATGGGAAGCGCAGTTAAATGGACTGTCTCCCCGCGACATTGCCATGAACGTCGCCTTACCAGAAGTAGACGGTAGAATTATCAGCCGTGCCGTATCATTTAAGGCAGTACAAACCCGCAATCCAGATTTAGAAACGGATGTGGTAGTGTATGAACCAGTGAGCGATCGCATCGAATTTGTCGCCCAACTCGCCGCCAATTGGGTACACCTACGCTCCCAACCACCCCAACAGCGCCGCATCGCCTTAATTTTGGCAAACTACCCCAACCGCGACGGACGTTTAGCCAATGGTGTCGGATTAGACACCCCCCAAAGTTGTGTAGAAATCCTCCAAGCATTACAGCAAGCAGGATATTTAGTAGAAAACCCACCCAGCAACAGCGACGAACTAATTCAACGACTCACATCTGGCGTAACCAATGATCCAGAAGGCAGAGAACTACGCCCAGTACAGCAAAGCCTATCAGCCCAAGAGTATCAGGAATATTTCGCTTCTTTACCTATAGCAGTGCAGCAGGGTATTAACGAAAGATGGGGACTGGGGACTGGGGACTGGGAAGTAGGCGAACAACGAGGTAATTCTCCCTCTGCCCCTCTGCCCCTCTGCCCCTCTGCCCCTCTGCCCCTCTGCCCCCCTGCCCCCCTGCCCATCCCCGGCATTCAACTAGGCAACGTATTCGTGGGTATCCAACCATCACGGGGTTATGATAATGACCCTAGCTTGAATTATCACGCGCCGGATTTAGAACCTACCCATGCTTATTTAGCTTTTTATTATTGGGTGAGGGAATGTTTTAGTGCTGATGCGATCGTTCATGTGGGCAAACATGGCAATTTAGAATGGCTACCGGGTAAAAGCTTGGCTTTGTCCCAAAATTGCTATCCAGAAGTCGCTTTCGGCCCTATGCCCCACCTCTACCCATTTATCGTTAATGATCCAGGTGAAGGTTCCCAAGCCAAGCGCCGCGCTCAGGCGGTGATTATCGACCATCTTACACCCCCGATGACCCGCGCTGAGTTATACGGTGCTTTGCAAAAGCTAGAAAATTTAATTGATGAGTATTACGAAGCAGAAAGTTTAGATCCTTCTCGCTTAGGAGCAATTCGCGATCGCATCCGTGATTTAGTCATCCAAGAAAATCTTTATAAAGATTTAGGCATTCAAAACCAAGAAGATATCGCCAATTTTGAAACTTTAATTTTGAACTCCTTAGATGGCTATCTCTGCGAATTAAAAGAATCCCAAATTAGAGACGGTTTGCACATTTTCGGGCAATGTCCCCAAGGCAGACAACTGCGAGACTTAATAGTAGCGATCGCCCGCATCCCCAACCGCCACTCCCCAGGCATCACTAGAGCCTTAGCCGACGCTTGGGGCTTAGATATCGACCCCCTCACCGACAACTTCAACACCCCCCTCTCAACCCAAACTCAACAACTCTTAGCCGACAAAACCCCAAACCCCTGCCACATAGTCGGCGATGCCGTCACCATCCTAGAAGAACAAGCCGCCCTACTAGTAGAAAACCTCATAAATTCAAAATTATCTCCCTCATCCCCCTCATCTCCCCCCACTCCCCCATCTCCCCCCACTCCCCCATCTCCCTCACTCACCACCGTCCTCAACTGGATCACCGCCAAACTCCTCCCCTCCCTACAACAAACCCCAGCAGAAATTACCAACCTCCTACATGGGCTAGATGGTGGCTACATCCCCAGCGCCGCCTCTGGCGCACCCACACGCGGAAGACCAGAAGTATTACCCACAGGTAAAAACTTTTACGCCGTTGATATCCGCGCCATCCCCACAGAAACCGCCTGGGATATCGGCAGAAAGGCGGCAGAGAACGTAATTGAATGCTACACCCAAGAGCATGGCGAGTATCCCAAAACACTAGGCTTATCTGTATGGGGAACAGCCACAATGCGGACTGGTGGCGATGACATAGCCGAAGCCTTGGCTTTATTAGGTGTGCGCCCAGTCTGGGATGGTGCAGCCCGACGGGTAGTAGATTTAGAAATACTGCCCTTAAGCATCTTAGGCAGACCCCGTGTAGATGTCACCTTACGCATTTCCGGCTTCTTCCGCGACGCTTTCCCCAACTTAATGGATTTATTCGAGCAAGCAGTCAACGCCGTCGCCGCCCTAGATGAACCAGAAGACCAAAACCCCCTAGCCGCCCAAGTCCGCAAAGATACTGAGTCTGGGATACAACAAGGCTTAACTCCAGAAATAGCATTCGAGCGATCGCGCTACCGCCTCTTTGGTTCCAAACCAGGCGCTTACGGCGCAGGACTCCAAGGTTTAATCGAATCACAAAACTGGCAAGACGACCAAGACCTAGCCAACGCCTACATTAACTGGAGCTGCTACGCCTATTCGTCAGGAGACAGGGGACTGGGGACTGGGGATAGGGTACAGGGAAAAGGGGAAGGGGGAAAGGTAGCAGAGGAAATAGTAGCAGATAACAAAAAATCTCCCCCCACTCCCTCATCCCCCTCATCTCCCTCATCTCCCCCCACTCCCTCATCTCCCTCATCTCCCTCATCTCCCCCCACTCCCCAATCCCCAGTCCCCGCCCCCGAAGCCTTCACCCAACGCTTGGCACAAATGCAAATCGTCCTCCACAATCAAGACAACCGGGAACATGACTTGCTTGATTCTGACGATTATTATCAATTTCAAGGTGGTTTAACGGCGGCTGTACGCTCCATCCAAGGGAAAAATCCCACCACTTATTTTGGCGATAATTCCCTACCCTCCCAACCAAAAGTCCGCCAACTACGAGAGGAAATTGCTAAGGTGTATCGTTCGCGTGTAGTTAATCCTAAGTGGATTGAAGGTATGATGCGCCACGGGTATAAGGGCGCATTTGAAATGGCGGCTACCGTAGATTTTCTTTTCGCCTATGATGCCACGGCTAGATGTGTGGAAGACTATATGTATCAAGGTATTATGAACTCCTACTTGCTTGATCCGGTAGTTTCCGCATATATTGAAGAGAAAAATCCCCATGCACTGCGTGATATTGCTGAACGATTATTAGAAGCACACAAACGCGGTTTATGGGAGAATGTAGATACACAGACAATAGAAGATTTACGTAATTTAGTACATCAAGCAGAAGCAACCATCGAAGAAAAATAAGTGGTGTAGTCAACCGATATGGACAACTTAGCGTATTTGCAACTAGCTTTCGCCTACGAAGACGGTGAACCCAGTGACTTGGTATCTTTAAGCTACTTATTGAACAAAGCAGCTACACCAGACTGGAAACGGCTATCAAGTAGAGCTTGGAAGCATATGCTACCCCTAGCGCTCACCTTATCGATTCTCAGCAGCGTCAGTAGTGCTTGGGCATTGGAAAGAGGGGATCAAGGGCCTTCTGTCAGAAATCTTCAACAAAAGCTGCAACAAGCAGGCTTTTATCAAGCGCCTGTAACTCAGGTGTATGATTCTACCACAGAACAAGCCATTCGCCAGTTTCAAGAGGCTGCTGGTTTGCCAGTTGATGGTGTTGCAAGTGCTAGCACCATAGAAAAATTAAATCAATGGCGTTCATCTCCGGTAGCTAATCAAACTCAGCAATTCACTACCGCTAGTACGCCAACTAGAAGCAATACTACAACTGCTGCTAATACCCAAACCAGAAGCAACAATACCACTGCTGCTAACAGCCAAACCAGACGTAACAATACCACTGCTGCTAGTACCCAAACCAGAAGCAACAATACCACTGCTGCTAACAGCCAAACCAGACGTAACAATACCACTGCTGCTAATACCCAAACCAGAAGCAACAATACCACTGCTGCTAATACACAGACTAGAACAAACAATACAACTGCTACCGTGAATGCAGCCACTAATAAGCGCCGTAGTCCTAACTACCTTGTCAAAGGTGATGAGGGTGAAGATGTGAGATCATTGCAACAACGCCTGCGAGTTGCTGGTTTCTATTATGGTAATGCTACGGGTATATTTGGCCCCATCACGGAAGAAGCGGTAAAAAGATTTCAAACCGCTTATAAATTGGATGCAGATGGTATTGTTGGGCCTGCCACACTCAGCAAATTACCACCAGAAGGTATTGGTGGAGAAAATCCTCCTCAGCGAACAACTGCTAAGGATACACTGACTGTAGGCGATCGCGGCGAAGCTGTGCGAGTCCTACAAGAACAATTAATCAAAGCCGGATATTTACAAGGACAGCCAAATGGCTATTTTGGCCCTTACACAGCAGAGGCTGTAAAAAGATTTCAAGCCGCTAATTATCTAGCTGCTAGTGGTATTGCAGGCCCCACTACTAGAGCCAGATTATATAGCTTGGTTAACAAAACTCCCAAGAGTGATTTCAATGTCTTAGAAATTCAAAGACGACTGCAAGCTAGAGGTTTTTATAAAGGACAGCTCAACGGACTCATGGCAGATGATACAAGAAAAGCCATCAAGCAAGCCCAAGAGTTTTACGGTATCAGCCTCACTGATGTGAGAAGCGGAAACTTTTAGCCTCCGCTTCGGTATTTGAGTATAATTCCTTAACAGTTTGCTTACCTCCGATAACAACTAACGAGAAATTTCTCAAAATTTCTTTCATTTCTCAGTGATTGAGTAACTTCTCTCTGTTATCTTCTCAAAATGTGGCAAAATTCAACAATCAACTCATTCCTTAGAAATCTGTATATAGCAGTAGCCACATGGGTTAGGACATTGATAAATCGTAAAATCTTTATCTACAGAAGCTGTTAAAGCTGTCCCCTGTCCTCTGTCCCCTACTACATTATCTAGATTTCTTAATTGTGAATTGTGAATGAGCGAATTTTGAATTGGAACCCTCCCAGGTGCTAAAGTGGCATAAGTGCGCGTTGGCACTTGGGACATACCGCATGGATTGTCATTTGACAGTCAAGCAGATGAAAACCCTCTTTCTGAGCAGTTTTTGCCCCAATTTTTAAAATTGAATCGTTTTTGAACTCAATTGTGGCGTTACATCTGACACAAATCAAGTGATGGTGGTGATGGGGGTAAGGTTGGTTAATTTCGTAGTGCTTATGTCCTTCTCCCAGTTCCAGTTCACGCAAAATCCCCATCCGCGCCATTAACTTCAAAGTCCGGTAGATAGTTGAGAGGCTAATACCTTCACCGTCAGTTTCCAAACGTTGATACAAATCCTCTGCACTGAGATGTTCACCTTGGGGAAGTTCTTGAAAAATGTGTAATATAGTTTCCCTCTGAGGTGTTAAACGCCAGCCTCTCTCGTTTAATTCTGCCTTGAGTGAAGTAGTTGTGTAAACAGTCATACTAATTTTTCTCAACAAAGCTCGTTAGTTGAGAATATAACAAATATCGGGAGTGGTTTGCAACAAACATAGCTTATTGAGAATAATTATTAAAGGTTTAAAAAAACTTAGTCAAATATACATAAAAAAATTAAGTAATAATGCTCCCCAATAACAATTCAAAACCCAAAACTATGCGTTTTGAGTTTTGAACCGATAATTGCCAATTGCTAGCTACATCAGCATTGTGGATGTTGAGCGCAGATCATTTCAATACTGATGCACTCATTCTTTCAAGAAATAGTTTGCAAAAATACATTTTCACTAATTGCAAATATTCCTTATAAGCCACAAGTAACTATTAGTAATAACAATTAATGTAGTTGCAAGCAAATAAATAGTCCAGAGTCAATAATCTATAGCATTAATTTTCTTCACTATTGACCATTGACTATTGACTATACAACTAACTCAAAGACTCTAAATAGTCACGAATGAGGTTGCGGCGTTTTGGTTGACGCAGCTTTTGTAAGGCTTTGGATTCAATTTGGCGTACTCGTTCCCGTGATAAATCTAAAGCGCGACCAATTTCTGCTAATGAGTAGGGATGACCATCAGCTAAACCAAAACGCATTAAAATAACATCACGTTCACGGCTGGTTAAATCAGCTAATAAATGTTGCAAGTCTCTTTGTAAAGATTCTCGCATTAACATTTCTTCAGGTGTGACACCATCAGTTTCTAATAGTTCGCCTAATTCGGTGTCTTTATCTTTACCAACTTTAGTTTCTAAAGAAACAGAACGAGGAACTCTTAAGAGAACTTCCCGTACTTGGGTGGGTGTCATATCTAACTCAATTGCTAAGTCTTCTAAGGTAGGAGTGCGACCTTTTTCTTGTGCAATTTTACGTTGAGCTTTTTTAATTTTGTTTAATTTTTCTGTAATATGAACAGGGAGACGAATTGTGCGGCTAGAAGTAGCGATCGCTCTTGTAATTCCTTGACGAATCCACCAGTAAGCATAGGTACTAAAACGATATCCTTTAGTGGGGTCAAACTTCTCAACAGCTCGCTCCAAGCCGAGAGTACCTTCTTGCACTAAGTCTAATAATTCTAGACCCCGATTTTGATATTTCTTAGCAACAGACACAACTAAGCGCAAATTAGCCTTAATCATGTGTTCCTTTGACTGAAGACCTTGGGATTGCATCTTTTCCAACTCTTCTACAGTCATTTTGGCAATTTCTGCCCAACGCCGTTTACCTTCTGATAAAATTGGCTTAAGATCAGATAAGTTTATACCTGCTGTAGATGCCCATCTTTCCAAAGAAGGGCGATGTCCTAATTCTGATGCTAGGCGCTCTTGCACTTCAATTAAATGGAGATAAGGCGCAGCGACTGCATCCCCTTGCTTGGCAGCGTTAGCCAGAACTGTCCGCAACTTTAAGTAACGCTGGACTTTTTGAGCTTCAGAAACTTCTTCGTCTCGTCCTAACAAACGGACTCGACCGATTTCTTGAAGGTATAGACGTACCAAGTCTGTACTCCGACGGTTAGCACTAGCACCAAAAGTAGCCGGATCAGCAGCAGCTATCTCTAACTCTTGGATATCATCCACCGACAAATCACTGTCATCAATGGCGAAATCCGTGTCTAAAGCCTGACGGGACTTTTGGGAATTGTAGGTGGCATCTGCGAAATAAGATGTTGCTGGCATAAGATCGTCTCTATGGCTCCAGGTAACAATTTGCGGTCAGCTATTATTTTTAACTGTTGCTATTGTTCCCGTGATTGTAGATGAACTAACACGGTTGAGGTTTTCACTAAGATTTTTTTAAAAAAACCTTAATGGTTGTTTTTCAGACATTACAGACGCGCTAAAGTCGGCTATTAAATGTCTGATTGAACCAATAGCTATTCAAATTCACGATTAGACTTTATATTTCAATACAGTTCAGTTAAGGCTAAATTGGATGCCAAAATGATAAAACATCTGAACTTATCGGCGTTTATCCTATTTATCGGCGGTTAATTACTGTTATCTGAACCGTATTGCTTTATATTCCGAATTACTTAGTGAGCATTTTCACCTTTTGGGCTATTAGCTGTTACTTGAGTATTTTGTATAAACATATTTCAGTAAAAATCAAGTTTACTATCGGGATAGTCACATCTACAGGGATACACAAGTAGTTTCCTGACGATTTTATAATTTTTTTCTCAGGATTTTTTGGGACTCAGTAAGTTATCAGTTATCAGTTATCAGTTATCAGTTATCAGTTATCAGTTGTTAGGTGTCGGTTAACCGTTGACTATTGACTGTTGACTATGGACTATGGACTATGGACTAATGACCATTGACTAATAACCATATTCTGGCTTGATGTCTCGCAGCATGAGTTCATCAAGGGCTTGTTTGGGTGTGACTTCGCTTTGTAGTAATCGGTAAACTTGTTCGGTAATGGGCATAACTATATTTTGCTGCCTAGCTAATTGGATTAATACCTGACAAGTGTTGACTCCTTCGGCGGTTCCTGGTAGTTTGGCAAGAATTTGTGTCAAGGTTTCACCACTAGCTAATTGATAGCCAACTTGGTAGTTGCGGCTTAAGGCACTATTGCAGGTGGCTAACAAATCTCCTAGACCGGATAAACCATAAAATGTTTCCGTTTTCGCACCCCAACAATTGCCGATGCGAATGATTTCTGTGAGTCCGCGTGTGACTAAGGCGGCTTTGGCGTTAGTGCCTAATTGCAAACCGTCACATACACCAGCTGCGATCGCAATTACATTCTTCAGTGTACCGCCCAACTCCACACCCACAGGGTCGGGATTTGTATAGACGCGAAAACGAGATGAAGAAAATGCTAACTGCACCCTAGCGGCGGCGCTATCTACACTACTAGCTACTACCGTGGCGGCTGGTAAAGATTGGTCAATTTCTTTTGATAAATTTGGCCCAGATAAAACAACTACTGGATGATTAGGAAAGCATGATTGCCAAATTTGCGAGGGTGTATAGATAGTTTCAGGTTCTAAACCTTTGGTAGCGGTGACAAATATTGTTTCTGGTGGAAGGGTAAGAGATTGGATTTTTAAAGCAACTTCTCTCACCCCTTTCATGGAGATGGCAGAGAGGATGATATCAGCATCTTTGATAACTTCTGCCAGTGTTTCATTCCCTTGCCTTGACCACACACGCACCCTATGGCCGTTTGCTAGTGCTAAATTTGCTAGGGATGCACCCCAAGCACCTGCGCCTAAAATTGATATGGTAGTTTCTTGCACTGATAGGTAGAAATGGGGAATGGGGACTGGGGACTGGGGACTGGGGGAGATGAGGAGCAGAGGAGCAGAGGAGCAGGGGAGCAGAGGAGAGTAACAACTGTCACCTGTCACCTGTCAACTGTCAACTGTCAACTGTCAACTGTCAACTGCTCTCTACTCCCTACTCAACAATCTTGTTGCGGGGGTGACGCTGCATTAGTTCTCTGACTTGCTCGGCGTGGTAGGAACTTCTGGTTAAGGGTGAGGAAACTACTTGTAAAAATCCCAGTTCTTCACCGTAGGCTTGCCAAGCGGCGAATTGTTCTGGAGTAACAAAGTCGTTGACTTGCAAGTGTTTTTGACTGGGTTGGAGATATTGCCCAATTGTCAGGATATCGCAATCTACGGCGCGGAGGTCTTGCATGACTTGGCGAATTTCTGCGTCTGTTTCACCTAAGCCCACCATGATACCAGATTTGGTGTAGAGCCAAGGGGCAATTTGACGCGATCGCTCCAGTAATTCTAGGGTGCGATCGTAGTTACCTTGCGGTCGGACTCGTCGATACAGGCGGGGAATTGTTTCTGTATTATGGTTGAGTACCTCTGGCGATGCTTGGAGAATTATCTTTAAAGCTTCCCAGTTACCGCACAAGTCAGGAATTAACACTTCAATTGTGGTATTGGGCGATACTGCACGCACCTCTTCAATACACTTAACAAATTGTGATGCACCACCATCTGGTAAATCATCTCGGTTAACTGAAGTGATAACCACATGATTAAGTCTCATCCGCCGCACAGCTTCCGCTAGTCTCGTTGGTTCTGTGGGGTCGAGAGCTTTGGGTTTTTTCTCAAAATCAATATCACAGTAAGGACAGGCACGGGTGCAAGCTGGCCCCATAATTAAAAATGTGGCAGTACCAGCTTGGAAGCACTCACCAATATTCGGACATGACGCTTCCTCGCAAACTGTATTTAAGGCTAAATCCCGCAATATTTCTTTAACGTTACCAACACGCTCCCATTGGGGCGCTTTTACCCGCAGCCAGTCTGGTTTTACAGTCACAATCCGCTTTCACCAATGAATGTTATACAAATCTAATCCTAGCAAGCAAATTCCTTTCTATTCATTTCTACATACAGCATATTTTGGCTAGATGAGGTACAAGCGTAGAACCCAACACAATGTAGAGACGTTACATGTAACGTCTCTACATTGAAAGTATTTCACGAATATCGAAACTGCTATATATAGATGTGTTTTTGATTTACTATTTTTTCCTGTGGGCTGTCAACCGCCAACAGTTGACGTAATTTAAAAACGTAATAGCCTATTCGCTATTATTTATGTTAAAATGGGAGAGATTTACGATTTTATTTACGGGATGTAGCGCAGCTTGGTAGCGCACTTCGTTCGGGACGAAGGGGCCGCTGGTTCGAATCCAGTCATCCCGATTTGTTTTTTATGCGATCGCCACCACAGGATTCGGTTTTGTAACCAAACGATATGCGATCGCCACCACAGGATTCGGTTTTGTAACCAAACGATATGCGATCGCCACCACAGGATTCGATTTTGTCAGCAAACTAATTGCGATCGCAACCACACAACTTAGTTTCGTCACAAAACAATTAAAAACCCTTCCCCACTAATTTAATTACCCCACTCCCTATAATACAATCGTGTTATATGATACCTGCACAGCTAATGAACTAAAGTTATTAGTCATTATTATTTGTAGGGTGGGCATTGCCCACCAAAAACATGATACTGAATAAACATTTGTAGGGTGGGCAGTGCAGCACCAAAAGCGTAATACTGAATAAGAACATTAGCTCATCAAAAAAGCAAATCCTCTCTACGTTAAGTTAGGATTATTCTGTACCAGATTTAGGAAAGTTAATCCATGAGCCTCGTTTTGAAATCTGAGACACCGCCTCTGCGAGAAGATGAAACCGGAGCCATTCGAGTTGGCAATTCCAGGGTTTTATTGGAGACTGTGATTCGAGCGTTTCAAGATGGTGCTTCCCCTGAGTCTATTGTTCATCGGTACTCGACTCTATCATTGTCTGATGTCTACAATGCAATTGCTTACTATCTTCGGCATCAGGATGCTGTAGAAGCATACTTGAATCAGAGAGAACAGTTAGCCCAATCAGTGCAGCAACGTTTGTCTACTATTCAACCTGACCTCAGTTTAATACGTAATCGCTTACTATCTCAGCAGAATCAAGAGTAAGGGTTATGTTGAGTTTGTTAAGTGATGAGAATTTCAACGGTGATATTGTACGGGGGCTATTTTTGCGTCAACCAAATCTTGATCTACTTAGGGTTCAAGATGTTGGTTTGCGGGAAGTAGATGATCCAGCTATTTTAGATTGGGCAGCAATTAATGAGCGTATTTTGCTTACTCATGATCGTGCCACAATGCCAGATTTTGCTTACAACCGCTTGGTACAAGGAGAAGCGATGGCAGGTATGTTTGTAGTTAATGATCGAATGCTAATTCGGCAAGCCATTGATGAGCTATTGTTATTGATAAATTTTAGTGAACAAGCAGAATGGCAGGGAGTTGTACTATATTTACCTTTGTGAAAGCCAAAGTCTCGCTCAAGAAATTAATAGTAGCAAAGGCTAAGAGAATTGATACTCAGCAAGAGCCTGGGCGAATGTAATTCGCGGCTACACAAGCGAAGTCCGCCTTCGCGGACTAAAAATCAAGGTCTTAAACCTGCCTTCGCAGGTTTCGTCTGTGTAGAAGCGGTTTCTAACCGCCCTTTTTGCCATAATAGAATCGTGTTATATGATACCTGCACCAGCTAATGAACGAACAGCGCCTACAGGCTTATTATCAGCTAATTAAAAATCTGCTAGATTGCCCTAGCGGTGAAGAAACGGAGATATTAGCAGCTAATAGAGAATTGCTGGATGCTGACTTTGTGCAGGTGTTGATAGCAGAAGCAGAAAATTTTGCCCAGCAGGGAGAGGAAGATATCGCGGAATGGTTGAGAAACTTAGCAACATCTCTCACCTCAAAAACACAGTCTATTTCTGAAGAAGATATACAGACTTATTTACAATTTATATTAGAGGTACTACGAACAACAGAAGAAAGTGAGGGTGACGCTCAAGTAATATACCCATTGTTAGCAGCCAATACCGATAAACTTGATGATATCTTCGCGGAATTATTGCGCCTTTTGGCAACAAATGCACTAGCTGAAGCAGATAGAGCAGAATACATTGCCGCAGTAATTGGTAATTTTAGTAATCTGATTCAGCATTTTCCCTTGGGTAGCAAAGCCAACAACATAGAAATTGCGATCGCTGGTTATGAAATTGCCTTCAGCGTCTATACGCGCAGCATTTTTCCTGAACAATGGGCAACCACGCAAAATAATCTGGGGAATGCTTACTCTGACAGAATATTAGGAGACAGAGCCGGCAATCTCGAACAAGCGATCGCTGCATTTCATGCGGCACTGGAAGTCAGAACTCGCAACACCTTTCCTGTTGATTGGGCAACCACACAAAATAATTTGGGGAATGGTTATTCTGAGAGAATATTAGGAGACAGAGCCGACAATCTCGAACAAGCGATCACTGCATATAAGGCGGCGCTGGAAGTTAAAACCCGCAACGGCTTTCCTGAACAATGGGCAGGTACGCAAAATAATTTGGGGACTGCTTACTCTGACAGAATATTAGGAGACAGAGCCGACAATCTCGAACAAGCGATCGCTGCATATAAGGCGGCGCTGGAAGTCAGAACCCGCAGTACCTTTCCTGAACAATGGGCAATGACGCAAAATAATTTGGGGACTGCTTACTCTGACAGAATATTAGGAGACAGAGCCGACAATCTCGAACAAGCAATTGCTGCATTTCATGCGGCGCTGGAAGTATATACCAGTACAGCTTTTCCTGAACAATGGGCAATGACGCAAAACAATCTGGGGACTGCTTACTCTGACAGAATATTAGGAGACAGAGCCGACAATCTCGAACAAGCAATTGCTGCATTTCATGCGGCGCTGGAAGTATATACCAGTACAACTTTTCCTGAACAATGGGCAACCACGCAAAATAATCTGGGGACTGCTTACCGTAACAGAGTATTAGGAGACAGAGCCGACAATCTCGAACAAGCAATTGCTGCATTTCATGCGGCGCTGGAAGTATATACCAGTACAGCTTTTCCTGAACAATGGGCAGGTACGCAAAATAATCTGGGGAATGCTTACCGTAACAGAATATTAGGAGACAGAGCCGACAATCTCGAACAAGCGATCACTGCATATAAGGCGGCGCTGGAAGTCAGAACCCGCAGTACCTTTCCTGAACAATGGGCAATGACGCAAAATAATTTGGGGACTGCTTACTCTGAGAGAATGTTAGGAGGCAGAACCGACAATCTCGAACAAGCAATTGCTGCATTTCATGCGGCGCTGGAAATTAGAACCCGTACAGCTTTTCCCCAAAATCATGCAGGAACTTTATTCAATCTCGGCAGTTTATACCAAGAAGAACAACAATTTAACTCAGCTTACAATACCTTTGCTCAAGCAATAGCAACTGTCGAAGCTTTACGAGGTGAAATTAATGCAGGTGATAATTTAGGTGAAGAAGCCAAGCGCAAACAAGCAGAAGAATGGAATAAACTTTATAGACGCATGGTGGAAGTTTGCCTAGCATTGGGCAAAGACAATGAAGCGATAGAATATATTGAACGCAGCAAAACCCGCTATTTAGTAGAACTATTAAGCAAAGCAGACTCAATAAATCAAGAAAATCTCCCTGACATAGACAGCAATATCCGTTTTGCACAAATTCAAAATCTTTTAGACGATGAAACCGTTATTATCCAATGGTATATATTTACTGATTGTTTTCGTGCTTTCATCATCACTAAAAACCATCAACCAAGCATTTGGCAATCAACTTCAGAAGATTTAGACAATTTAATAAACTGGACTGATAATTACCTGCAAATTTACTTTGAAAATAAACGAAAGTGGCGATATCAGCTAAACGAGCAACTAACCCAACTAAATCAAATCCTTCATCTCAATCAGATAATTTCTCTCATTCCCTCCCAATACAAAAAACTGATTCTCATTCCCCATCGTTATTTACATTTATTCCCACTCCATGCTGTACCGCTAGTTAATAACGACTCATCAAAACCAGAATATTTATTTGATAGATTCCCTCATGGCGTAAGTTATGCCCCAAGTAATCAACTTTTACGATTTACTCAACGCCAAGCGCAAAAATTAGCAACCCCAGAGTTAAATCAATTCAGCAATTTATTTGCCATTCAAAACCCCACCAACGATTTAGCCTTCACCGATATCGAAGTCGAAACCATAGCCGCAGATTTTCAACCCCAACAAATCCTCAAACATCACCAAGCCACCAAAGCCGGATTAACAGCAACACCAACAAATGAAAACCTCAGCAATTCCCAATGGCTGCATTTTTCTTGTCACGGTTACTTTAACTTCAGTTTCCCCTTAAAATCTGGTTTACAGTTAGCCGATGCAGTAGTTTCTAACATTCCCAGCACCATCAATTCATCAAGCTACCTGATAATTGACGACGAAACAGCAATTGATTTAGATAAATGCCTCACCCTAGAAGATATCTTTCAATTAAACTTAAATAACTGTCGTCTCGTCTGTCTCTCCGCTTGCGAAACTGGTTTTATTGACCCTATAAATGACAGCGATGAATATATAGGCTTGACAAGTGGTTTTATCCGTGCTGGTGCAACTAACATCATTAGTAGTTTATGGGCAGTTAGCGACTTTCACACAGCTTTACTAATGATTAAATTTTATGAAAACTTACCGATTTATCAATATAATGTGTCGTTAGCCTTGAATCATACCCAAGCATGGTTACGCCAAGCAACGCAAGGAGAAATCGTCAAGTGGGTGAAAGGTAAAACTAATATGCAAAATACACAACAGCAAAAAATCATTAAGTTATTACAAGAATATAGACCTAAGCAACAACCATTTAAAAGACCAGAATTTTGGGCGGCTTTTTGTGCTATTTCTCCAGTTTAGTTTTCTGTCTCATTGAACGCAGATGAACGCAGATGAACGCAGATAGATTAATGGATTTTATAACTATGTGCAACTTGATATAAAATTGATATATATTGTCAAATATTATTAACAATTAACCAACTCAAAACCAAACCTATGGAACCAGATAAACTCATTCAAGCATTTACCCAAGTCGTGAGAAATCAAGATTATGTTTTCTCCCCAGTAGCTATTGCAGCCATCCCCGAATTACTGAAAGAACTTGACCAATTAGAAAACCAACCGTCAGATTTATTTGCACAAGCTATTCGCCAATGGTATCTGGAATATGAAGATGTGAGAGACGCGGTATTAATTGAAGAAAGAGAAATTGAGAAAGTCAGGAAAAGTAAGCCGGAAATTCAAGAAAATACTCAAGAAAATCGCTATAGAGTAGTGCAAGATGAACTCAAGAAACTACAAGATAGAAAGACAAGCAACAGCCAAACTAATCAACCATGAAAATTTATGCACCGAACATTCATTTATTCGCTTTTCAATTGTACAAAAGTGCCAGTAATGACATAAAGAATTCATCAACAGATAAAGACTTCCTTTGGCATCATGCTAACGCTATAATCAGCACAACTTTACACCAAAATTTACAACTCCATCAACGCATTGATGTCAATAAAACCCCAGATAACCCCCGTGTCGATTTACTCAAAGACACAGATGTAATCGATGATAACTATGCTGTCGATTTACAGGGTAAAATTCCTCTCAACCAAAGCCAAGACTTACTAATTAAAGGCTTTGCTTATCCCTTAAGAATATATGACAGTTACAGTTTATGGTTAAATCTCCGCCGTCCCGAAAAGGAAAATAACAATCATACCGAAGATGTAGATATTACCTTTTTACGCCAATTAAATCAAAATAATTGTTTCACAGTTCCCGAAAATCCTTTATTTCTCGGTCAAACTCTGCTAATTACTGGCTGGTTAACAGGCGCAAAAGACAGACAAATTATCCAGCAAATAGCCAATGATTGTTTAAAATCCTTCTTTCCCGATAACTATCCACTACCTCCATTTAACCGCCAAGGCGAGTTATTTGGTAGCCCAATTTTTGAATATGGTTTATTTAGTCAATTAAATAATTATCAACAGGTTCTCATATGGTTATTTACTGACGAACAAGCAGACAGTAAATTTAATCAATGCTATCAAGAATTACTAGATTTATTTTTCTTCCGTACCAAAGCAGTTAAAGCATATAAAGATAGTAGAGAAATTTATAAAAAGCTTGATGAGGAATATCGAGAGATAGAAAATACAATTGATAAAGTTGCAAAATTGAACGATGTAAACTCTAATAAAATTAACTTGAATAATTTAAAAAACGATTTGAAAGCCTTACCCCAAATATCATTAACATATACCCGCTTAATACGAAACTTAGAAGAATATCAAAACACCATTGCTATCAATACTTATAATTACAACGAGAGACTACAACAAATTAAAAGCATCTTCGCTAATGAAGATATCAGTTTTCTAGAAACATTTAGCCAAAAAAACTGTGCTTATTTCCAACAACAAATTAATGGCGACTTGGGTTATTTCCGCCACGGCTCAGAATTATTAGGTAAAGCCATAGACACAATTCGCGGTATTGTGGAAATAGAACAAGCAGAACGCGATCGCCATCTAGAAAACACGATTCAAATACTAGGTATCGGTTTCGGTGGCGGTGCGATCGCTTCCGGTGTTATCGTTTCCCATATCGACAAAATCAACCAACCCATAACATTATCTTTTGATAAGCAACCCCATCCCTTTTACGCCTCGTTATTTCTTAGCATCCTCGCCACTTTCTTGTTTATGGTTTTAGGCTGGTTAATAACCAGACGTAGAAAGTAAACATCACTGATGAGGTAGCATAAAATAATTTAGCGGGAAGAGAGTCAGAAAAGGGCTAAAGCCCTTACTACAAACATGGTATTATATCATGTTCGCTTAAATACTTATCATATCGTCAAGGTTGGTCATTGGTAATGGGTAATAGGTAATTGTTTTCTCCGATTACCAATTACCAATTACCAATTACCGACCAAAGCAAATATATTATAAGTAATTAGCCGAACTTGATATTACGCTCTATTTTGACTTTGCTGCACTTGCTGTAATAACATTTCCACAGTATTAGCCGATGGTAAACACTTCAAACCTTGGCAAACTAACCCCACACTATTGTCAGGTAAATTAGCCACTACAGAGAATGCAGTCGTGGGTAAATATTGCCCAATCAAAGTATTAATCTGCTCGGTTGTGCTGCGAATCAAAGTGGAGTTACGATACCAATCTAAAGCGGTGAACAAACTCGGACAAGCTTGTGGGGCGCTAGACATGATACTTTTGAACGCCTTCAACCCAGCCTCGGCTAAATCGAGATAATGTAAATCATCGGTGAGGAGGGAGAGACGCACAAGGTTTGCGATCGCCACACCGTTGGCTGATGGTGTAGCATTATCCGCATAGCTCCGTTCGCGCACAATTAAATCTTGACTGGCATCACTAGCTGTGTTAAAATAACCACCAAGTTCTACGCTCCAAAGGAACTCGTCGAATTGTTGTTGAAGTGCGATCGCCTTTTCCAACCAAAATCGATTCTCAGGTTGAGCCGCTTGTAAATCCAACAACGCTTTAATAAATAAAGCATAGTCTTCCGACTGAGCCAATACCGTCGCTTCCCCTTGATAGTTGAGGCGGTGAAAACGCCCGTCAATAAACTGATGCTCTAAAATAAAGTTCGCTGCTTTAGCTGCAATATCCAAATACAAAGATTCTGAGAACACAGCCGCAGCCCTCGCCAAGCCGGAAATCATCAAACTATTCCAAGCTACAATCATCTTTGTATCCGTCACCGATGGGATACGTCCCGGCCAGTTTGCAGATTTCGCTTCTTGATTATCCCTCGCAGGCGCAAAGATGTCCAGTGCATCAGCCGTACTACCATAACGTGCAACAAACAATTTCCCCAACGCAGATTCTACCGTTGCACTCAATATCCCAGGCTGTCTGCGTTGCAGTACAATCTTACCTTCAAAGTTACCTTTGGGAGTGACTGTAAACTGTTGTTGTAATTCTGTGAGTTCTGCGGTTGTTAACAGTTGTTCCAGTTCGGCGTAACTCCACACATAAAAAGCGCCTTCCTCTGGTTCCTGTTCTTCGGGAGTGGTAAAACTATCAGCATCTTGCGCCGCGTAAAAATAACCTTCCGGTGCAGTCATTTCTCGTTGCAACCATGCAATAGTTCCAGCCACAGCCCTCTTAAACGCTGGTTCCTCTACACCAGCACTCCATAAATTGGCTAAATACTCGACAATTTGCCCATTATCATATAACATCTTCTCAAAGTGGGGAACTGTCCAAGTGGGGTCAACAGTGTAGCGGTGAAAGCCTCCCGCCACATGGTCATAAATTCCCCCCAATGCCAAATCTAAACCACGTTGAGTAGAAACTTTGCCATCATACCGGGATGGAAAATTAAATCTCGTTCCCCGCAATGCTAACTCAGCATAGGGAATCATCGGGAAGCTATTACCATATTGATTAGGCGTAATTACCCCTGTGTTAGTTTCCCAACCTTTTTGCAGCAATTCACCTTCTTGGGCTTCCTGGTTAGCCTCCCCTTGCAACACCGCAGAGGTAAGCAGCGACTCCACAATGACAGCTTTGCGTTCCCGTAAATCATCTTTTTCTGTATCGTAGTAGTTGCGTAATGCTTGCAGAACTTGCAAAAATCCCGGACGGTTGTACTTTGGTTCTAAAGGAAAGTAAGTCCCAGCGAAGAAGGGAACTAAATCTTCTGGGGACAGAAAAGCATTTAAAGGCCAACCCCCTTGTCCTGTCATCATCTGCAACGCCTGCATATAAATGCTATCGATATCTGGTCTTTCTTCCCTATCTACTTTAATAGGGAGAAAATTAGCATTCATATAATCAGCGATCGCTTGATCAGAAAAAGCCTCACCTTCCATCACTGTACACCAGTGACAACTAGAGTAACCAATCGACAGAAAAATCGGTTTATCTTGGGCTTTAGCTGTAGCCAGCGCTTCATCACACCAAGGCCACCAGTCAATCGGGTTTTCGGCGTGTTTACGCAGGTAGAGGCTCTTGGTTTTGGCAAGGCGATTAGTCATAATGGTGGGGATTGGGGACTGGGGATTGGGGATTGGGGATTGGGGATTGGGGAGAGATAAGTTGTGTCGAATAAATCATGTAGAGACGTTGCATGCAACGTCTCTATAGTGGATTCATCAAGAAACAGTATAAGCTGTCTTTAATTTTGAATTTTGCATTTTGAATTTTCAATTGTCTGAGGTTAGAATCACAAGCAAAGTCTAAGGCGGGAGTGAGACTATGAAGACTGCTGAAAAGTTGGCGGCGGGTTGGCTATTAACACTCGGATTCACTTTTTTAACATTATCAGCTTCTGCGGTAGCTCAAATCAATACCATGCTTAAGGATATACCTACGGGTGATAATGAGCAGGTTGTGATTGATGATGTGAATACATCTGCTTTAAATGACCTGCAAAACACGGCTACAAATGGTGTGATATTTGGCGTACCGACGTTGATTTTGGGAACGTGGCTGGGTGTGGGGCTATACTTGCAAGAAAAAAATTCTAAAAAAGCACTCCAGCAGCAGTTAAGCGATCGCCTACAAGCTATCTTTTATGATACAATCCAACGAAATCAAGGACGAGTAACAGTTTTAAGTTTTGCCATGCAGTCACAACTTCCTCCCACCGTCGCCAGACAATATTTAGACGACAAAGCTAAAGAATTAAACGCTAATTTTCAAGTCAGTGAGGAAGGTTCGGTATCATATCATTTTGATGTCTGATTCCCTTGTTGACAATTAAAGTCTAATGACGCAGATTTTTTTAAGCGTAGCTGCCATTTTAGGTGGTTTGTCAGTTGCCTTCGGGGCTTTCGCTTCCCACGCCCTAAGAGAAAAGATTAGTGAGCGATCGCTAGAAATTTTTGAGACTGGCGCTCGTTACCAAATGTACCACGCTCTGGCACTCTTGCTAGTAGCCGTTTTAATTACTCGCCTAGAGTCACCACCAACTACCCTCATAGCTAGTGGCTGGTTATTCATCCTTGGTATTGCCTTTTTTTGTGGCAGTTTGTACGCCCTCAGCTTAACAGGAATTAAAATTTTAGGTGCAGTCGCCCCACTCGGCGGTTTCGCCTTTCTACTTGGTTGGGGTGCGTTAGCTGTCGCCGCCTTCAATTTAAAGTTTTAAAAATCAAAACCTCTTCTCTCTGTGTTCTCTGTGCCTCTGTGGTTAATAAAGTTTAAACCACAGAGACACAGAGAACACACAGTTAAAATTTTGAGTTATTAATAGTCAAGCATCCTACTCAATATTTAGTAAACTAAATAACTAACGAGCCTTCAAAGCTGCCTCACCCGGCGGAGCGTTGAAAGAAGTAGGCAATTTAATATAATAAAAGATATGGCGCTTATAGTTCAGAAATTCGGTGGTACATCTGTCGGTTCAGTCGAACGCATCCAAGCAGTAGCACAGCGTGTCTATAAAACAGTGCAAGCAGGAAATTCTCTGGTTGTAGTGGTTTCCGCAATGGGGAAAACTACCGATGGACTCGTCAAGCTAGCCAATGAAATCTCTCGCAACCCTAACCGCCGGGAAATGGATATGTTGCTGTCCACAGGCGAACAAGTAACCATCGCGCTTTTGAGTATGGCGTTGCAGGAACTCGGACAACCAGCAATTTCCATGACTGGGGCGCAGGTAGGCATTGTTACCGAAGCTGAACACACCCGCGCCCGCATTTTACACATCGAAACTGAACGTCTGCAACGTCATCTGGAGGAAGGTAAGGTAGTTGTTGTAGCTGGATTTCAAGGTATATCTAGCAATGGAGAATTGGAAATAACTACCCTGGGACGTGGTGGTTCCGATACTTCAGCCGTGGCTTTAGCCGCCGCATTACAAGCAAACTTCTGTGAAATTTATACAGACGTACCAGGGATTTTGACTACAGACCCCCGCCTCGTTCCCGAAGCCCAGTTAATGGCGGAAATTACCTGTAATGAAATGCTAGAGTTGGCAAGTTTGGGTGCAAAAGTCCTCCATCCCCGCGCCGTGGAAATTGCCCGTAACTATAGTATGCCTTTGGTAGTTAAGTCTAGCTGGACTGATGACCCTGGTACTTGGGTAACTACACCCAAACCCCAAGGGCGATCGCTTGTCAATTTGGAATTAGCTCGTCCAGTCGATGAGGTAGAATTAGATACAGACCAAGCCAAGGTAGCCTTGTTACGTGTCCCCGATAAACCAGGGGTAGCAGCCAAGCTATTCGGGGAAATTGCCAGACAACAGGTAGACGTAGATTTAATTATTCAATCAATCCACGAAGGTAATAGTAATGACATCGCCTTCACCGTAACCACACCCATATTAAAACGAGCCGAAGCCGTAGCAGCTGCGATCGCTCCCTCCCTCCGCAGCCCCACCAACCCCAAATCAGACGAAGCCGAGGTGATGCTAGAACAAAACATTGCCAAAGTCAGCATCGCCGGCGCAGGTATGATCGGCCGTCCAGGGGTAGCCGCTAAGATGTTCGCCACCCTAGCCGAAGCCGGCGTAAACATCCAAATGATATCCACCAGCGAAGTCAAGGTGAGTTGCGTAGTTGATGCTTTAGACGGCGATCGCGCCATCACAGCCTTACGTAAAGCCTTTGAAATCGCCACCTCTTCCCCAGTCCCCAATCCCCAATCCCCAGTCCCCAATCCCCCCGTTCGCGGTGTCGCCCTAGACTTAAACCAAGCCCGTCTAGCTATTCGTCAAGTACCAGACCGTCCAGGGATGGCGGCGCAATTATTTGGCATCCTGGCAAAGCACAACATCAGTGTGGATATGATTATTCAGTCCCAACGTTGTCGGATAGTTGATGGTGTTCCCCGTCGAGATATCGCTTTTACAGTCCCCCGCATCGATGGCGAAACAGCCCAGCAATTGCTCACCCAAGTCGCAGGACAATTAGGTTGGGGTGATGTGGTTTTGGATAGTGCGATCGCTAAAGTTAGTATTGTGGGTGCAGGTATGGTGGGACAACCCGGTGTAGCAGCCAAAATGTTTGACGCACTAGCTAAACATCAAATCAACATTCAAATGATTGCTACTTCGGAAATCAAAATTAGTTGTGTTGTATCTCAAGAACAGGGTGTCCAGGCTTTGCAAGTCATACACTCTGCTTTTGAGTTAGCCGGAAGCGAAAAATTCGTTGTCCCTGCATAGTTGCGAGTTTGTAGTCAGAACTTTGTCTATAGAAAGGACTAAAGTCCTTACTACAAACTTTAAATTATTTACACACTTATATCAAGTTCGGCTAATTACTTATAATATGGTTGTTTTGGTCGGTAATTGGTAATAGCTAATAGGTAATTGTTGTGAGCCATTACCGATTACCGATTACCTATTACCAGCCCCCAATATATGATAAGTATTTAAGCGAACTTAATATTATACCTATGTCAGAAATTGAAGATTTGGGAGTGACTGTAGAAGAATATTTAGAGGGAATGGCCTCCGGTATAGACGTTTTAGAATTGAAGCGCCTAGAAGCCTACGGAGTTCCCAAACACTTAGCGTTGGAAGTGATGGCGCTGACACCAAAAATAATCGATGGTACAGCTACCCCTGAAGAAATTGTCAGAGGCTTAATGATTCTCACACCATCTCTTCGAGAACAACTGGAATAGCATTATCCATCAGCAAAAGCCCAATATCCTTGTTAACACTCTGCGTCCCTCCGCGCTTCCTCCCTCCTCCTCTGCGTTGAAAAAACTCATGTCCTAATAATTCCCGAAAATACCTTGACAGCGCTACTAACGTAGAATACATTAAGAAATGTGTAATATCTTAAGCTTTTTTAAGGTTTTTACACCATTAGTTAGGATTTCTCATTCACAATTAATATTTTTCAGGAGTTTAATCCCATTTGATTAGTCACAACTTGACTAACTGATATAAATAAGCAAAATTAAATATAACGAGCGTTCGATATAAAAATAATGCCGAAGATAGTTGACCATGACCAATATCGTAAAGAACTACTCAAACAATGCTTTGATTTGTTTGCCGAAAAAGGTTATGGTTCCGTTACCATGAGGCAAATTGCTCAAGGATTAAAGGTTTCTACAGGTACGCTTTATCACTATTTCCCCAGCAAAGAAACCTTGTTTGAACAATTAGTGGAGGAAATCAGTAAACAAGATATAAGTACAGCATTAGCGGAAATGGCTGGTGCAAAAACCATAGAAGAAGCAATGACCGCTTTAGGTAGATATTTAGTCAGAAATGAAGATTACTGCATAAAGTGGACATACATTTGGGTGAATTTTTGTCAGCATCAAGGCGCAAAGGAAGTACAAAATAACATTGTATTCAGGCGAGTCAATCGCCGTTATCAACAAGCTATATGCGACTTTTTGGGCATACAAGATATAGTCTTAGCTTCCTTTGTATTGAGCTTAGTTAATGGCTTAATTTTAGAGAAGCTTTGGTGTAATGAAGTCATTGATATTCAAGAACAATGTGCGTTGTTAGGAAAAATGCTGACGGCTTATTTACAGCAAAACCAAGTAGATAAACTGGTTAACTGTCACAACAACTAACAGCATTAAATAAATTAATTTAATGAGGGGAATATGAGTCAAAAATTGCTATTCAAACCCGCAAATCAAGGATTAATTGCCTTAGTAATTGCTGCTACTGCGGTGACGGCGGGAATCGCTTTTTACGCAGTTTCTCAGTTGGGACAAAGTAAAACTACAGCATCTGACTCAGCACCAACCCAGCAAAGTGTTCCCAAAGTAACAGCCCTGGGTAGACTAGAACCAGAAACAGAAGTGATTAGTTTGTCTGCACCACTAGCTTTAGATGGCGATCGCGTCGCCCAAATCCTAGTTCAAGAAGGTGATAAGGTCAAAGCTGGACAAGTAGTAGCAATTTTAGACTCCCGCGCCCGCTTGCAAAACGCCGTATTCCAAGCCGAAAAACAAGTACAAGTCGCCCAAGCCAAACTCAATCAAGTCAAAGCAGGTGCGAAAGTAGGCGACATTCGCGCCCAACAAGCCAGCGTAGAACGTTTACAAGCCCAATTACAAGGTGACGCAACAGCCCAACAAGAAACAATCGCCAGAATACAAGCGCAATGGGAAGGCGACAGAACAGCCCAAGAAGCCACAATTAAAAGGCTAGAAGCAGAACTCAAAAATGCCGAAGCTGAATATCAACGTTATCAGCAACTTTACGCACAAGGAGCCATTTCCAGTTCAGCAATTGATACCAGAAGGTTAACAGTAGATACCGCCAAACAGCAACTAGACGAAGCCAATGCCGTATTAACTCGGATTAACGCCACCGCAGGTAAACAACTAGCCGAAGCCAAAGTTGCATTAAACCGCATCAACGCCACCAGCAATAAACAAATCAGCGAAGCCAAAGCCACCCTTACCAGTATTGCCGAAGTGCGCCCCGTGGATGTGGAAGCAGCCCAAACAGAAGTAGAAAATGCGATCGCCTCACTTCAACGAGCCAATACCGACTTAGCCGCCGCCTACATCAAAGCACCAATAGCTGGACAAATCCTGAAAATTCACACCCGTGCAGGCGAAAAAATTAGTGAGAACGGCATAGCCGACTTAGCGCAAACCTCGCAAATGTTAGCCGTAGCCGAAGTTTATCAAACCGACATCGGTAAAGTCAAACTAGGGCAACCCGCAGTAATTACCAGTCAAGCCTTCAGTGGCGAACTGCAAGGAAAAGTTTATCACATCGGCTTACAAGTAAACCGTCAAAACGTATTTAGCAATCAACCTGGAGAAAACCTCGACAGCCGAGTTGTAGAAGTGAAAATTCGCCTCAATCCCGAAGATAGCAAACAGGTTGCAGGCTTGACTAACTTGCAAGTACAAGCAGCAATTGAACCATCAAAGTGAGTTGATTATGGTGAAAATTATCTATCTCTTGCTTTGCATTATAGGAACAGTTTTACCTTATTCACAGTTTCTGCCATTTTTATTAGATAATGGTCTGAATATTCCCCTCTTCATTGAACAGCTATTTGCTAATAGAATATCTAGTTTTTTTGGGCTAGATTTAATTATTTCTTCCCTAGTTTTTTGGGTATTCATCTTTTGGGAAGGTACAAGACTAAGAATGTCAAATCTCTGGGTTTATGTAGCCTCTAATTTATTAGTTGGTGTTTCTCTGGCACTCCCTTTATTTCTATTAATGCGACACCAGCATCTAGAACAGCAGACTGAAACAGTCAGCTATTAACCCAGTCCCTAATCCCCAATCCCCAATATGCTAACCAAAATGTTTCGGAAAACGCCGCTTGCATGGCGGCAGTTAATGAAAGAAAAGACTCGTCTATTAGTGGCAGTGGCAGGTATTACCTTTGCCGATATGCTGATATTTATTCAGATGGGATTTGAAGGGGCATTGTTTGATGCAGCCGTTAAACCTCATCGTAGTTTAGAAGCAGATTTGGTGTTAATTAATCCCCAATTTCAAACTTTGTTTTCTGTGAAAAGCTTTTCCAGAGAACGAATGTATCAAGCATTAGGTTATGAAGGTGTGAAGTCGGTAAGCCCCCTCTACATTGGTACAGGACAATGGCGCAATCCCGAAACACGTCAGGAACGGGCTATTTTAGTTTGGGGAATGGAGCCTGCAAGGTCTGCTTTTACAATTCCCGAAATTCAACAAAATCTCAATCAAATTAAACCATTAAATCAAGTCCTATTCGATCAGGCAGGTCGTCCAGAATACGGTGCTGTTGGTGATATCTTCAAAAAAACTAGCAATTTTCAGACGGAACTAAATAGTCTCAACGTTGATGTCAAAGGTGTCTTTAGCAGTGGAGCCTCCTTTGCGGCTGATGGTAATGTTGTTGCTAGCGATTCTACCTTTCTCAGATTATTTCCTCAACGCAAAGCAGACCGCGTTGAAGTGGGATTAATCACACTCAAACCAGGGGTTGATATAGAAAAAGTGCGATCGCAACTAGCCGCCAATCTCCCCAATGATGTGGTAGTCCTCACACTAGAACAGTTTGCCCAAAAAGAAAAAGAATACTGGGCGAACGGCACAGGTATCGGGTTCATTTTTGGCTTGGGTGTAGGTGTCGGTTTTATCGTCGGAATTGTCATTGTTTACCAGATTCTCTACTCAGATGTTTCTGATCACTTGCCAGAATACGCCACCCTCAAAGCAATGGGCTACACCGATGGTTATTTACTAGTAGCCCTATTGCAAGAAGCCTTGTTTCTAGCCATCCTTGGTTTTTTGCCAGCTTATTTTTTATCCTTTGGTTTGTATCAAATAACCTACGCCGCCACTATGCTACCCATCGCTATGACTATAGAGCGAGCAGTCAATGTATTTATTCTTACCGTAGTTATGTGTAGTTTTTCTGGTGCGATCGCTATGCGAAAACTCCGCTCTGCTGATCCGGCAGATGTGTTTTAGTCAAAAGTCCATAGTCAACAGTCCATAGTCAACCGTCCATAGTCAACCGTCCATAGTCAACCGTCCATAGTCAACAGTCCACAGTCCATAGTCATTAGTTTTTCTCCTCTGCTCCCCTGCTCCCCCCAGTCCCCAGTCCCCAATCCCCAATCCCTAATTATGTTACAAGAATTTATCCCACCCGCTAGCCCCCAATCTACTGCTTTAGAGCCTGTAATTTCTGTTAGTAATCTTAATCATTACTTTGGTGCTGGTTCGCTGCGGAAACAAGTATTATTTGATATTAATTTACAAATTAATGCTGGTGAAATTGTGATTATGACGGGGCCTTCTGGCTCAGGAAAAACTACCTTATTAACTCTGATGGGTGGCTTGCGTTCTGCTCAAGAAGGGAGTTTGAAAATTTTGGGGGAAGAAATTTGTGGAGCCAAAAAACAGAAGTTAACTAAATTACGCCGTCAGATTGGTTATATATTTCAGGCGCATAATTTGATGACTTTTCTAACAGCGAAAGAAAATGTGCGGATGTCTCTGGAACTGCATGATGAGTATCTCAATCAAGACATCGACGCTAAAGCGATCGCCATGTTAGAAACTGTTGGTTTAGGAGAGAGAGTCAATTACTATCCCGAAAATCTTTCTGGGGGACAAAAACAACGGGTGGCGATCGCTCGCGCCCTCGTCAGCCATCCTAAAATTGTTCTAGCAGACGAACCTACAGCCGCACTAGACAAAAAATCAGGACGCGATGTGGTGGAATTGATGCAGAAGTTAGCCAAAGAGCAAGGCTGTACAATATTGCTAGTTACCCATGACAATCGGATTTTAGATATTGCCGATCGCATTATATATATGGAAGATGGTCAGCTGAAGAGTGATGATGTAGATATTGCAGCTCGAATGCACTAGCTTCTGAGAATTGGGCAAACGATAACAACCAAACCCTAATTCATGCCAAGAAATAGAGGCAATAGCAACTGTTAGTTCATGTTCTTGCCAGCTACTCTATCTGTACGCACTTCATACATCGAAGGTATTCCACTTAATCCTAATTTTGCAGACAAAACTTATCGCACCAAAAAGCCCATTTTAGGTTATATTTTATTTGGATTTTTGCGAAAAATATGACACTTGCGTAATTACTAACTATAACATTTAATTACGAAGTCTAAAAATTGAAACTAATGTTACGAACTGAATTGACACTATCCGAAAAGAGAAACACAGGCGGATATATCCATAGCTTCAGTGAAACTGAGCAAAACCGCCTCATGACACAAAGCAGATTTCTTGAACCCTATATTTATGATCACATTGATTTTTCAACGTGCAGCCACATCTTGGAAGTAGGGTGCGGAGTCGGAGCGCAAATGGAAGTGCTTTTAAGTCGTTATCCGAATTTGAAAATTACAGGTATTGATATTTCTGAACGCCAGATTAAACGTGCATGTGAATTTCTTAAGCCCCATATTGACTCTGATCGTGTGTCGTTACATATTGGGGAGGGTAGAGAACTTCCCTTTGCCAATGACACTTTTAATGGTGCTGTTATTTTCTTTGTGCTTGAGCATACGCCAGATCCAGTTGCAATTCTTAAAGAAATCAAGCGGGTAATGCAGCTAGGTAGTCACCTTTACTGCACTGAAGTGTTTAATACTAGTTTATACATCTATCCTTTCTGTCCATCGGTTGAATCCTACTGGAGAATTTTCAATCACTACCAAACAGAGTTGAAGGGCGAACCGAACGTGGGAATAAAACTGTGCAACTTAGCCTTAAAAGCAGGCTTTTGTGAACCTAAATTACGTTATGTCCCTGTCCACTTAGATGCTAGAATTCAGGACACTAAAGAACGAGAACTTTTTGTCGATTATTGGACTGGCCTCTTCATGAGTGCCGCCCCAGCATTACTCTCTGAAAAGAGAATTACAACGCATCTACTAGAAGCGGTGAAGCAAGAGTTAAACTCTATTAAGCATAACCCAGATAGTGTTTTTGCATACACGGCGATGCAACTAGAAGTGCTGAAGTAACTGCTTTAAGAGGTGGATCTAGCGAAGCTGTCATTAGCGACAACATCATAGAAGTAAAGCTCATAAAGGCGACCTTGAGCAACGTAAGAAGATAGGGGAGAAATTCTTTAAATCAGTTATCAGTTATCAGTTATCAGTCAGCCAGGGCGTATGGTGGGGGATAAACAAGCGCCACAAATGCCTTCCACCAATTGGTGTGGCGTTTCACTTTCGTATTTAACTGATAACTGTTGACTGTTGACTGTTGACTGTTAAATTGATTCCTCCCCAGCACTTCATCCTTAAACTCCAGCTTTTTCCAAAATCAACTTAGAACGCTTGACTTGCTCAGGAATGGTAACAGGATAATTCCCCGTAAAACAGGCGGAACAGAAACTATTCTTGTCTTCTCCTGTGGCTTCTAACATTCCATCCCAACTCAGGTATGCAAGGCTATCAACTTCTAGCTGCTTGGCAATTTCTTCTACTGATTTGGTTGCAGCAATTAGCTGATCCTGAGAATCAGTATCAATACCGTAGAAACAAGGATGAGTGACAGGTGGGGAAGAAATTCGCATATGTACTTCCGCCGCACCAGCATCACGTAAGGCTTTCACTAGTTTGCGGCTAGTAGTCCCCCGCACAATCGAGTCATCAACTATAACTACCCTCTTACCCGCTAATACATCTTTGAGCGGGTTGAGTTTCATCTTAATACCCGACTCGCGCATGGTTTGGGTTGGCTGAATGAAGGTACGCCCAACGTAGCGATTTTTAATCAACCCTTCACCATAGGCAATTCCCGATGCTTGGGAAAATCCAATAGCCGCAGGAATACCAGAGTCTGGTACACCAAACACAATATCCGCTTCTACAAAAGACTCGGCTGCTAGTTGTCTTCCTAAACGCATCCGATAGCTGTATAAGCTCTCGTTGTGCATTTGGCTATCGGGACGAGCAAAGTAAATCATCTCGAAAATACATAGTTTGCGCTGGGGTTTTTGACTCCAGTGGTAAGAAGCTAGACCTTCTTCAGTGATCCACACGACTTCACCGGGTTCTACATCACGCAGGTATTCAGCACCAATAATATCTAAACCGCAAGTTTCCGAGGACAATACATAACGGACTGGGTTACTAGGTAATGTGCCGATTACCAGAGGACGAATGCCGTTAGGATCGCGCACACCCATCATACCTACAGGTGTACCGATAACTAAACTAAAGGCTCCTTGGCAACGATGGAATGCCTGAATCGCACCGTCTAACCAATCTGCACCCGCATCCACTGCTTCGGCGATCGCAAATGCAATCATTTCTGAATCTGTGGTGGTCACTAGATTGCAATTACTTTCTAGTAACTCTTCTCGCAATTGTACAGTATTGACTAAATTACCATTATGTGCTAATGCAATCTTCCCTAAGCGAGTATCTAGTACAGCAGGCTGGGCATTCACTTTACGGCTAGACCCTGTAGTAGAGTAACGTGTATGACCAATGCCCATATCACCGGGCAACTCTTGCAAAATCGCCTCGTTAAACACTTGCGACACCAAGCCCATGTCTTTGTGCAAGTGTACTGTCGTTCCCGCAAACGTGGCAATGCCAGCTGATTCTTGACCCCGATGTTGCAGGGCGTACAATCCAAAGTAAGTTAACTTAGCAACATCTTCTCCTGGGGCATAAATGCCAAAAACGCCGCAAGCTTCTTCTGGCTTGTCGGGGCGATTTTCTTGACTATGGCTTGGGTTGTTAGTCTGATTGGAGTATTCATCCGAAGTGACGGAATCAATGGGAATCATGCTAGCTTTGCTCCTGGTGGGGGTGTCAAGTCAAAATCATTCGTAATTTTTACACCCCGATTAGTTACGGGGCGGGAAGTCGAGAAACAAGATTTTCGTTTTCCACCAATGAATGGTGGCAAGTTGCTCATGAATTACGAATCAGAAATTATTAGGTCACTGGGATTACGTCTAGGGACAGTTGCGAACTTTCCTTAATATATCTTTAACTATCCATTAACACAGTACCTTAATTGTGCTTAAAGATTCTATTGATTTGGGAAAATTGGGGACGAATCAATTCAAAATTCAAAATTAAATAATTTCCCGTCATCCCCTCATCTCCCCTACCTTTCAGGTGGTAGTGTTCGATATGGCCAAGCGTCGGGCGATCGCATTTTGATAGCGATCGTTCATATCTTCGATCCTAGCGCGGATTAAGGTTTGGTTATCAGTGGTTAAAACCGTCAAACCTGTATCGGTATTTCCAACCATGCCTAATTTTTGCCAATCTTGGCCTAGATGTTCCTGTAGATATGATTCCCAAGTTTCTTGTTCTGTTGCAGCTACAGAGACTAAAATTCTGGCCCCACCTTCACCAAACAGCAATTCATCTAACCGGGATAAGCTAGTTGGGGGAATTTCTAGATGAATTTCCGCCCCCAAGTTACCAGCCAAACAAGATTCGGCTAAAGCCACGGCCAAACCCCCTTCAGCACAGTCATGGGCTGAACGTATCCAACCAGCACGGATACCATCACGGCAAACTTTCTGCACTAGACGTTCTAACTCAAAATCTATCCGTATTGGTCTACCTGCTATGGTGCTGTGTATCGTTGCTAAATATTCAGATGCGCCTAAACTGGTTGCAGATGCGCCCAAAAGGTAAATCACATCACCCACAGCTTGCCAACCTTGACCGCAAATTTTTGTTAAGTCGGGAATTAACCCCACCATCCCCACAACGGGAGTCGGGTAAATTGGTTGGGGGTTGCCTTGAGCATCAACAGTTTCGTTGTATAAAGAGACATTCCCACCAGTTACTGGGGTGGACAATTCTCGACAACCTTCCGCCAAACCGCGACAAGCTTCTGACAATTGCCAGTAACCGATAGGTTTTTCGGGACTGCCAAAATTGAGGTTATCTGTCACCGCCAAAGGTTCTGCACCCACACAACTAAGATTCCGGGCTGCTTCTGCCACTACTGCCTTAGCTCCCTCATAGGGATCAAGGTAAACGTAACGAGAATTACAATCAACAGTAGCCGCCACACCTGAGTTAGCATTTTGAATTTTGCGAAAAGTCGGAGCGGCGGCTTCCGCCGATCTGAACTTTTCAAGAGAGAATTTTGAATTTTGAATTTCCTCCAGGGGACGTAAACGAACTATCGCCGCATCTGCCCCACCAGGAAAGACAACCGTGTTATTTTGGACTTGGTGGTCATACTGACGGTATACCCAATTTTTCGAGGCGATCGTGGGTGTATTCAGCAAAGTTAACAGAATATCATGCCAACTTTGCACATTTCCTTGAATTTCTATCCCCGCAGTTGTACAACTAGGTAAAGAATCCGAAGACCATTCCCAAGCTTGACGAGCATATTCTGGTGGTTCTGCCAGTAACTCACGCTCATACAGTGGGGTGTTTTCTGCCAAAGCATCAGCCGGAATTTCCGCAGCGACTGCACCCTGGAAGAAAATTCTGACGATAGGTTCGGCTATGACTGTACCAGCGACAACAGCCTGTAACCCCCAACGGTGGAAAATATCAATTAATTCTTGTTCCCGCCCTTTGTGGGCAACAAACAGCATTCTTTCTTGAGATTCTGACAGTAAATATTCGTAGGGAACCATCCCCGTTTCCCGTACAGGAATCTTATCTAAATCTAATTCGATCCCCACACCACCTTTAGCCGCCATCTCGGAGGTAGAACAGGTGATCCCCGCCGCACCCATATCTTGGGCAGCGACCACTGCACCTGTTTTAAATGCTTCTAAACAAGCTTCAATTAAAGACTTCTCTAAAAAGGGGTCGCCTACTTGCACGGCTGGACGGTCATCCATTGACTCATCAGTTAATTCTGCACTGGCAAAACTAGCCCCGCCCATACCATCGCGTCCGGTGGTGGAACCTACATATAATACAGGATTTCCTATACCAGATGCCCCAGATTTGACGATTTCCGGGGTTTCCATCAATCCCAAAGCCATGACATTTACTAGAGGATTTCCTGAATAGGCGGGGTCAAAGTATACTTCACCGCCTACTGTCGGCACACCAACGCTATTACCATAATGCGATATCCCCGTAACTACGCCAGAAAATAACCTTTGGGTTTTGGGGTCTTCTAGGGAACCGAAGCGGAGAGAGTTTAACAAAGCAATGGGACGCGCACCCATTGTAAAAATATCTCTGAGAATACCACCCACCCCTGTAGCAGCCCCTTGGAAAGGTTCAACGGCTGAGGGGTGGTTATGAGACTCAATCTTAAATGCTAGTTGTAGACCTTCACCTAAATCGACAACTCCAGCATTTTCCCCAGGCCCTACCAGAATGCGGGGGCCAGTTGTGGGGAATTGCTTAAGTAAGGGACGGGAGTTTTTGTAGCAGCAGTGTTCTGACCACATCACCCCAAACATTCCCAGTTCAGCTTTGTTAGGATGACGGCCTAAGCGTCGCACAATTTCTGCGTATTCTTCGGGTTTGATGCCTTCAGCAGCGATTTCTTGGGGGGAAAATGGTGTAGGTGATGTGGCAGTCATGGAAAAATGCACCAACAGGACAGAGAATTATTGTATCGATTTCGGGGCGATCGCGTGTTAATTGTTTTTTGGGGACTGGGGGGAGATGAGGGAGTGGGGGAAGTGGGGGGAGATGGGGGAGATGAGGGAGATGAGGGAGTGGGGGGAGATGGGGAAGAAAGTTAGCAAGTTGAGTAATCAAACAATATTATTCTCCCTCATCGCCTACACCCCTAATTGACATAAGCATTGTTATTTCTCACTCCACCGAAATTAGCGATAAACCGCACCCCTGTTCCCTCATCGGAACTAACGCCTTCTGGGAAAAAATCCTGATCAGGGAAATAGGTAGTGAATAAATCCTTGTATTCTTCGTAGAGTCGGAGAGCGATCGCAGTTTTTTCTCCTTCAATATAAATTACAGCAGTTTTAGTGGTTGGTTTAGAAGATTTAGCGCTATAACTGATCCCCATAGTCTTGGAGGCTGTAACCGTGCTGTCAGCAATGACTTGATGCCCTGGCGCAAAAACATATCCAAAGGCAGAGCCTAAAATAATAACACTAGCTGTAGGATAAATGGCTTGTAGGAACATTTCGCTTCTATAATTTTACAATTTGTATAAATATTTAGACTTTGTATCTTAAGCTACAGTTTCTTATTGAATAATCTGTATTATCCTTTAAGGGGAAAATAAAACTTTTAGTAGATACACGTTAGTAAGAAAAAATATGTGACAACAATCACTTAGCCGGATGATTAAGATCGCTTACGTGAAATCTAGTAAATGAAAATATTTAGTTATTACTGAACTCTAGCCGAGTCATTAATAGGGAACACACTAATTGCCGACAGCCTTTGCGAAGGACTGTCGGCTTTTTGTTTGGGGGGAAGGGGAAGGGGGAAAGGGGGAAAGGGAGAAGTCTTTGCTTGGTCAACTGTCACCTGACAACTGATAACTGACAACTGATAACTGACAACTATCCAAATAAAATTTCCCCACATCCGGTTAGTAACTTGACATGGAGAGCTTGCCAGAGTCACTACCAGATATAGGGACGTTATGATCAAAAGAGAATCTTATGGATATATGAGGTTATTACCTAACACTCAACAGAATAAACCAGAAGTACCCCTTGAAATAGCACAAACTTTTGACTAAGACATTGCTTGAATGATGTAATCAAAGTAAGGTGCGGCTGCGGTGGCATCTTCTGAACTTAATAAGTCAAGAGAGGCTTTTTTGAGAGAATTGATGGCTTCTACCATTCCGGGTACAGGAACGCCCAAAGAATTGTACATTTCCCGCACACCGATGATGCCAATTTTTTCAATTGGTTCAACATCTCCAGCTAGTACTCCGTAAGTGATTAGACGTAAGTACCAACCAAAGTCACGGATGCACAACGCGCGTTGGCGTTCGCCGTAAGCGTTACCACCAGGTGCGATAAAATCAGGACGCTTCTGCCAAAGTTGCTTGGTTGCTTCCTGAACGATTTTCTTTTCGTTCTCTGCTAGGGTAGCAGCGATCCGGGTTCTTTGTACCCCGGTTTGTAAAAATTCTCTGATACTCTTGAGTTCGCCACTGCTGGGATAACGCAGTTCGTCGTCGGCTTTGAGAATAACTTGGCTAATTACAGTCATGATTATTTAAATCACGCGAAATATTATTTGCTAGTTTAACGACTTGGAGGTACAGAGGGGAAGGGGGACAGTGAACAGTGAACAGTTATCAGTGAACAGTGAACAGTGTGGAAATAACCTGACAACTGTCAACTGATAACTGATAACTGTCAACTGATAACTGATAACTGATAACTGATAACTGACTAATGACTAAATCTACTTGGCTTCAGGGTGAATTAATTGAGGTTGCTATTAGCGACTTGAGTGATACTGGTGATGGGGTGGGACGGTTTGAGGAACGGGTGGTGTTTGTTCCTGATACTGTACCGGGCGATCGCGTGATGGTACGCTTGGTACAAGTTAAACCTAAATATGCCCACGGTAAACTGCATCAGCTATTAGAAGCATCGCCACACCGCATTCGTCCGGCTTGTATTGTGGCGGATAAATGCGGCGGTTGTCAGTGGCAACATATTGATTATGATTATCAACTGGTTGCTAAACGCCATCAAGTTATCCAAGCTTTACAACGTATCGGAGGTTTTGCTGCGCCTCCTGTAGACCCGGTATTGGTGGCTGACTCGGCTTTGGGCTATCGTAATAAGGCTACCTATCCTTTGCATATCTCCGCTACAGGTCAAGTGCAAGCAGGTTACTACCAAAAAGGTAGCCATCATTTAGTGAACTTAAATCAATGTCCAGTCCAAGATCCCCGCTTAAATCCTTTCTTGGCAGAAATTAAGCAAGATATCCAACAGCGTGGCTGGTCTATTTACGATGAAAATCGCCACAAAGGACAAATTCGCCATCTGGGGTTACGTATTGGACGGCGCACAGGGGAAATTTTGTTGACTTTGGTGGTTAAGGACTGGAATTTACCGGGAATTGAAGCACAAGCGCAGCAATGGTTGCAACGTTATCCCCAGTTGGTGGGAGTGTCTTTAAATTGTAATCCTGAACGCACCAATGCAATTTTTGGCAGAGAAACCCGTTGTATTGCTGGGGTTGCTTATCTGCGAGAAATTTTTGCTGGGTTGGAATTTCAAGTCCGTCCTGATACATTTTTCCAAGTCTTTACAGAAACAGCCGAGGCGCTATTAGAAGTAATTCAAGCAGAACTTAATCTGCAAGGTCATGAAACTCTCGTAGATGCTTACTGTGGGATTGGAACCTTAACCTTACCTTTAACTAGATATGTACACCAAGCTATAGGATTGGAATTACAAGCCCAAGCCGTAGAACAGGCAATTTTCAATGCACAACACAATGGCATTAACAATGTGCAATTTCAAGTCGGGGCAGTTGAGAAATTACTGCCAAAAATGGGAATAATACCTGATGTGGTCATACTAGACCCGCCGCGTAAAGGGTGCGATCGCATTGTCATCGAATCTTTATTAGCCTCGAAACCCGCCCGCATTGTTTACGTCAGCTGTAAAGTAGCCACTCTTGCTCGTGACCTGAAACTACTTTGTGAAGATGGCCTATATACTATTCAACGCATCCAACCCGCCGATTTTTTCCCGCAAACAGCCCATGTGGAAGCTGCTGCATTTCTTACCTTATCCCAGTCGCTTATGGATACTTAGTCCTTAAGAAAAAATTTCAATTCAAATTTGTAGTCTATTGCATAGTAGAAATGCTAAAATAGAATTAACCTAAAAATAAAAATGATTTTGTTAAAACTACTAAAGTTGCATAACTCTATTCCTAAGTGAATGAGATTGTTAAAAATACTAATCGGCAATATAAAGAGGAGTAAAAACCCTCGTCAATATTAAATTTTTCCTTTAGCTAACTGCACTAGCAAACTTTCCCAAGCCGCTTTATGTATCGACAATCAAACCTCACAAGTAGAGTTAATGCTCCCCAGCATTTTCAAAACTTAGTAATAAAGACGCAAGTTTGAAGGCAGCATGACCACCTCCATCTTTATCAGGGTGCCTGTATAAGCAAACTGATGTCTAGCTAACTGAAAGCTATGGGGTTTCTCTCGTGATAACTATTTCGCTCCGTCCAGTTGGACGTTATTGGGGTACTATTAGTTTTGCCTCAACCCTCTATCTTTGTCCTATACTAGATTTACTGTTGGCGGAAATCCCCGCCAAGTTACAAGCCGAACTGCGGTTAGGGCTGCAAGAAGCCCTGGTAAACGCAGCTAAACATGGCAATAATCTTGATCCTAGCAAAACAGTTGTAGTTCGTTTTTCCCTCATAGATAATCAGTATTGGTGGGTGATTTCCGACCAAGGTGAGGGCTTTAACCCGACAACTAATCATACTGAAGATCCCACAGACTATTTACCACCCGATGAGTCAGAAAACGGTCGGGGAATGTGCCTTCTGCACCAAATTTTTGACCAAGTGGAGTGGAACCGCAAAGGCACAGAATTAAGATTGTGTAAACAAATGGAAAACCGCCCCCGCTTGTCCTTGCGGAGGTAGGGGACTGGGGTTTGGGGTTTGGGGACTGGGTATTGAGTGAGAATTTCCTAGTCCCTATTCCTTAGTCCCCTGTCCCTTATCACCATGAGAAGGACAAGGAGGGGCGGAGATAGAACGATTTAACCAACCAACAGCTTGTTCTAGTCTAGCAAGAGCTTCTTGGGGTTGGTTTTTGAGCAAAAATACCATAGCGGCGGCTAATTGTTCACTAGCGCGAGAATTGCGGTTAGACTTGAGGCGATGCCAATCGTTAGGCGAGATACTTAGCCTTTCCATGAGGGCTTGGGCTAGTTCCAAGTCGCTAAATTCATTAAGTTGCGTGGTTTGAGAAAGTTGGCTAGGTTGAGACATAAATAACTATTGGCAGTTACATCTACCTTATACTTTACTACTTGTAAATGAAGCCGCCTAAAAAATCATCCCAGCCGCCAGAAAATAATCCAGAAGCGGATTTTGCCGAGGAATTAGCCCAAGTGGAGCGATCGCTATTTGCTCTCAAACAAAGGTATGATCAAGTAACGCGCGATCGCACCCAACAGGCACAATGGCAACAACGCCGTCAAGAATTAGAGCAAAATAAATATCAGACCCCGGAGATAAAAGCGGAATTACGGCAAATCAAACAGCAACTGGAAATGCTAGAACTAAATTTAGAAAGCCAGTTGTTTTCTTGGCGTAGCCTGAAAAAACCTTTCTGGCAAGCCGTCCGCTTTGGTGGAATGGGCGTTATTATAGGCTGGATATTAAAGTCCTGTGCTGGTTAACTATGGTAAATCGACGGATTGCAGAAATATTACGGAATGGTCAACCTGATGAGTCTCTGGTAGTTCAAGGCTGGGTGAGAACGAAGCGTGAACTTAAAGGGTTTGCATTTATTGAGGTTAATGATGGCTCATCCCTAGCGAATTTGCAAGCTGTCATCAATCAGGATTTGCCAGACTACGAAGCGATAATTAAACAGATTAATACAGGTGCGTCAGTGGAGGTGGCTGGCGTGTTGGTGGCTTCCCAAGGAAAAGGACAGCGTATTGAATTGCAAGCCGAGACAGTGAAAGTCTACGGTGAAGCTGATCCCGAAACTTATCCCTTGCAAAAGAAACGCCACTCTTTTGAATTTTTACGCACAATTGGACATTTGCGATCGCGCACCAATTCCTTCGGTGCAGTTTTCCGCGTCAGAAACGCCTGTTCCGCCGCCATTCACCAATTCTTCCAAGAAAGGGGCTTTTTGTGGGTACACACCCCCATTATCACCGCTAGCGACTGCGAAGGCGCAGGGGAACTATTCAGCGTCACCAGCTTGAATTTAAAAAACGTTCCCCGCACAGAAAACCAAGAGATTGATTACAGTCAAGACTTCTTCGCCAAACCCACCTACCTAACCGTAAGTGGACAACTAGAAGCCGAAGTCATGGCGATGGCGTTTAGCAACGTCTACACCTTCGGCCCTACCTTCCGTGCAGAAAACTCCAACACCTCCCGCCACCTAGCAGAATTTTGGATGGTGGAACCAGAAATGGCCTTCTGTGACTTAGAAGGTGATATGGATTTAGCTGAGGCGTTTCTCAAATACATCTTTAACTTTGTGTTGGAAAAATGCCCCGAAGACATGGAATTTTTCAACCAACGCATTGATGATACAGTATTGGCAACAGCCGAGAATATAGTTAACAATCAATTTGAGCGTTTGACTTACACAGATGCCATCAAACTATTAGAAAAAGCCGATTTCAAGTTTGAATATCCTGTAAGTTGGGGCTTAGATTTACAATCAGAACACGAACGTTATTTAGCCGAACAACTATTTAAAAAGCCAGTCATTGTTACCGATTATCCAGCGCAGATAAAAGCCTTCTATATGCGCTTGAATGATGATGAAAAAACCGTCCGCGCAATGGATATCCTTGCACCAAAAATTGGGGAAATCATCGGCGGTTCCCAACGGGAAGAAAGGTTAGATGTGCTGGAACGCCGTGTAGTCGCGCAAGGGATGAAACCGGAAGATTTGTGGTGGTATCTCGATTTACGCCGCTATGGTACAGTCCCCCACGCTGGTTTCGGCTTAGGCTTTGAAAGACTCGTACAATTTATGACAGGTATGGGTAATATTCGTGATGTGATCCCCTTCCCCCGCACACCACAAAACGCCGAGTTTTAGTTGCAGTTCGTAGTAAAGGCTTTAGCCTTTTCTTGAGGACTAAAGTCCTTACTACAAACTTTCAATCTCCCTTTGTAAAGCCTGGACTTGCTCAAGAGATAATTCAGTAACTTGAGCAATTTGCTTCAAACTCATACCAATTCGCAGCAAATTTACAGCTACCTTTCTTGTTATCTCTGCTTTACCTTCGGCTCTACCTTTGGCTCTACCTTCGGCTCTACCTTCGGCTCTACCTTCCTGTAAAATTGCTTGATAAATCACTGACTCGCGCATAATCTCGCTTCCTAAGATTCTGTTAACACATCTTTCATTAAGACAACAAAACCCGCCAACGCGGGTTTTATTGTTTAGTTAAATTTAAGATTCTTGAATCTCCCTTTGTAAAGCCTGGACTTGCTCAAGAGATAATTCAGTAACTTGAGCAATTTGCTCTAAACTCATACCAACTCGTAGCAAATTTACAGCTAACTGTCTTGTTGTCTCTGCTTTAGCTTCGGCTCTACCTTCGGCTTTACCTTCGGCTCTACCTTCGGCTCTACCTTCGGCTCTACCTTCGGCTCTACCTTCGGCTCTACCTTCTTGTAAAATTTCTTGATAAATCACTGACTCGCGCATAATCTCGCTCCTTAAAATTCTGCTAATTACATCCTTCTGTAAGAGAATACCTGCTAAAACTGCGCTGGCGGCTGCTATATTACTTTGTAGCCGTTGGTCTGTAATTGCTTCGACCGCTTCTGCTACTTGGGTTAATACCATTGTAGGGTCTTTCGTTTGACTGAGAACGGCAAAGGGTAATAAGCCGGGAACCGTCAAAAACCTTTCTGTGGGTTGTTCCCAGAGACGTATCACTTCAAACTCATGGTAAGTTTTCTCTAACCTAAAATCGTTTTTAGTAATTAATGGTGAAGCTGTTTTTCGCAAATAGATGACTATTTGACGCATTTGTTTGTTAGGAAAGCGCCGATACCCCCTCACCCGATAATCTAGCATCCGAAAAGGCATATCTTCGTCTGGGTCGGTTTGAAATTCGGTATGCAGAACTAAGTCATCTGATTGTAATAGTATTAGCGAGTCAGCGCGAATCGGTTCGTTTGATAATTCTGTAGGGCTTAGTTCTGTTAATTTAATGGGTGAACCTAGTAACCATGTGGCTAAGTCGTCTTTAAAGTTTTCAGCAATGAATTTGCAGATGTTGTCATACATGGAGAGGTTTAAGAAATAAAATGGTATAATCAGGGCGGGCAAGATGCCCACCCCACAAGAATTTTACAATTTAATTTATATCTGTACCTCATTTACCAGCAATTCACTGTATCACTGAGTCAAGCAATTGTTTTTAGTGCTGCTTGGAGTTAGAAATTGGCAATCTTCTAGTTTTAGATTTTCCTAAAATTCTCAAAAATTAACAGCGAAATTGGAAAATAATTGATTTGGATTTGCTTGCGATCGCAATTTTCTCTTTCCACTTCCGGTATCATGCGGCTATCTTGGAGGGGAAAATTTTTGCAGGTAAGGTGGATAAATGTTAATGTTACTCTTCTATATAAATAATCAGCGTTACGCTCTAGCTTGTCAGCAGGTTGTGGAAGTTTTACCGCTTGTTAGCCTCAATACCCTTCCTCATGCACCTGAGTATTTTAGCGGTGTGTTTAACTATCGCGGAAAGGTTATTCCTGTATTAGATTTATGTCAGTTGATGCACAATAAACCTTGTTCTCAATACTTGAGTTCTCGCATTATCCTGGTGAAATATTGGGGAGGAAATGCTGCAAATTCTTCTGTTGTGGGTTTAATGACAGAGCGAGTGGTGGAAACCCTGCATAAGTCTGACTCACAATTAGTTGATGCTAATCTTCAGATAGGTGCTGCACCTTATTTGGGTAAGATAATTCTAGATGAGCAAGGCATGATTCAATGTCTGCGAATTGAGTATTTGTTATCAGAGTGTGAACAGGTGTTTCGGCGTTGCTGAATTGGAATATGAAATGGCAAAATGACCTTTCTTGTTCTTTATAACTTTGTGCCTTTGCGCCTTTGCGTGAGACAAATTCATATCTTGATTCAGCAACGCAGGTGTTTCTTCTACCAGCTAGTTAAATATGGCATTTCTATTATTCATAGCTGAACATGACGTATTCTGATGGCGAGGCTTTACTGAGGCGAAAAATTGGTCTAGATGCAGGTTCAATAGGCTCGGCTAGTATCGCTAGAGCAATTGAGCAGAGAATGGCAGATGGTAAAATTACAGATATAGCTGGCTATTTGCAACGATTGCAAGAATCTAGTCAGGAATGGGAAGCTTTGATTGATAATGTGATTGTTCCTGAAACTTGGTTTTTTCGGGAGCTAGAATCATTTAAGTTTTTGCAACAATATATTCAATCTGAATGGTTGAAAAATCATCCTCAGAAAGTATTGCGAATTTTGAGTGTGCCGTGTTCTACTGGGGAGGAGCCTTATTCAATTGCGATCGCACTTTTGCAAGCTGGGTTAAATCAAGCTCACTTTCACATTGATGCTGTTGATATTAGTCAAAAATGTTTGTTAGCAGCTCAACGCGGAATTTACGAAAAATATTCTTTTCGTGGCAATAGTTTATCTTTTCAAGAACGCTATTTTCAACCAACTGAGGCGGGATATCTTCTGTGTGAGGTGGTGAGAAATTCGGTACATTTTCGCCAAGCTAATTTAGCTGATGCCGATTTTTTGGTTGGTGAAGCTCCTTATGATATTGTATTTTGCCGCAACTTGTTAATATATTTTGACCGCAGTACCAAAGACCGGACTATTCGCACTTTGGAACGGTTACTTGTGACAGATGGTTTGTTATTTGTTGGTCATGCGGAAACGGGTTTGCTGTTGAAGTCACGCTTTAGTTTGGTTCCGCATTCTTTGGCTTTTGCTTATCGAAAGGCGAGTGTTTCTCGTCCTATGGTAAAACATGATAGTTTAGGCGATCGCAAAAAGCACCATCCACCAAAACAGCGCATTCCTCAACATCCCCAGTCACAGCGACAACAAATTCCCCAGACAAGCTTGCTAGATACTGCCAAAACTTTAGCTGACCAAGGTTGCTTACTGCAAGCTTACCAACTTTGCCAAGACTATCTCAAAAAAAATTTGGTTAGCGTTGAAGCCTATGTACTGCTTGGTCAAGTGCAACAAGCAATGGGTGAAAATGAACAAGCAGCAGCTTCTTTCCAAAAAGCAATTTATTTACAACCAAATCACGAAGAAGCTTTAATTCATTTAGCATTACTACGAGAACATCAAGGAGATATAGCAAATGCTCGGCTCCTTTGGCAACGTATTCAGCGTATCCATTATAAGTAATATAGCAGGTTACAGGTTACAGGTTACAGGCACTCAATCGCTGCTTAATATAAGGGTTTTATTATTTACCTATGTCCTAACCTATGTGGCTACTGCTGTGAATATAAAGCAATATCCAAAATGTAGTGGCGTGGCAAGGCTAAAATAGTGCATTAGTCAACAATCTATCATCTTACTCATCTGCGTTCATCTGTCTTGAAAAGTTTCCTACGGAGGGAAACCCTCCTACAGAACTTTTCGCTGCGTTCATCTGCGTTCAATTTTTTTCAAATCTCATGCCACATTTTAGCCTAGACAAGCCAGCAGGGTGCGTTAGTAGGAGAAACCCTAGCTATATCAAGACAATATTCATAAGTAGCGCACCCTACTAACTGTCACCTGTAACCTGTCCCCTGTCCCCTAGTATTAAGTAAGGAATTGTTAAGTTATTTATTATTTTTTGTCAACTTGTTGAACTGATAGCCTGCATGGGAAAGCTTGCTGTGATGAGGCATTTTGTCTGCCTTGATATCCGCTTATTAATTATATAGCGTTTATAAATTAACTGAATCCCATTCGCATGGCTTGAGGAGTAACTAAATATATGCAACAAGGCTTAAAACTGAATCAGTTTGTCATAGCTGGATCTGGACTAATCATTATATTAGCGAGTATTACAACTTACATTACAAAAAGAACAAATCAAGAATTATTAGCTAATGATAATCTAATTAGTAAAACTTTTGCGTTGAAAGCTGATTTGAAATATTTGGAAAAAACCCTGGTAGATGCGGAAACAGGACAGCGAGGATTCATCATTACCAATGAAGCAGAATATTTAGAGCCTTTTAATAAAGCAAAAGAAAAGTTAGGTGGTAGTTTTGCGAAAATTACCCAACAAGTTAAAGATGATAGTTTTCAACTTGCTAGCATCAATAAAATTGAAGAGTTATCTAAATATAAAATTCAAGAGTTGCAAAAGACTATTCAATTAAAAAGACAAGGGAAGAATCAAGAATTGTTGAATATAATTCTTTCCGATAAGGGTAAAATATTTATGGATCAAATTCGGCAAGAAATTGAGAAAACCCTAAATCGAGAAGATGAAATTTTAGAAGAACGACAAAAGCAAGTTACTCAAATGCAGACTTTTTCTGACATAGTTATTTGGACAAGTTATTTACTTCTTGTCCTCACAGTCATAGCAGTTTGTCTGGCTATTATCCTCATTCCCAGCAGAGCGTTGAGCAGTTCTTTACAAAATGCTTTTACCTTAGCAGAAAAAGTATCTACTGGTGATTTGACAGTTGAGGTAGAAGCCACTGCAAATGATGTGATTGGTAAGCTGATGCTGACTTTAAAAGGCATGGCAAAAAACCTGAGTAATCTTATCAGTAAAGTCCAACAATCTGGGATTCAAGCAACTTCTTCCACCACACAAATAGCAGCTTCAGGTAAACAATTAGAGGCAACAATCACAGAGCAGGTAGCATCAACGAATGAAGTAGCGGCGGCGGCGAAAGAAATTTCTGCTACTTCTAGAGAACTTGTGAAAACAATGGAAGAAGTGGCGGTGATGTCGCAAAGTACGACCATAGCAGCGACTGAGAGTCAAAAAGATTTGTTGCGGATGGAAACTACGATGCGTCAATTAGCAGAAGCAACAAATTCTATTGCGGCTAGGCTAGGAGTAATTAGTGAAAAGGCTAACAATATTAATAATATTGTGGTGACAATTACTAAAGTGGCAGACCAAACAAATTTACTGTCTTTGAATGCGGCAATTGAAGCGGAAAAAGCTGGAGAATATGGTTTAGGTTTTGCTGTGGTGGCTAGGGAAATTCGCCGTTTAGCAGACCAAACCGCAGTCGCTACTCTTGATATTGAGCAGATGGTGAAACAGATGCAATCTTCTGTTTCTACTGGTGTGATGGAAATGGATAAATTCGCCACTGAGGTAGGACGCAGTGTGGAAGATGTGGCTAATATTAGCACTCAGGTAGGGCAAATTATTGAGCAAGTGCAGGATTTAACGCCGCGTTTTGAAGTTGTCAGTCAAGGGATGGAAACTCAGTCTCAAGGAGCGCAACAAATTAGTGAGGCGATGACGCAGTTAAGTAATACTTCTGCTCAAACGGCTAGTTCTTTGCGGGAAATTAATCATGCTATTTCTCAACTTAATCAAGTTGCTCATGGTTTAAGACAGGAGATTTCGCATTTTAAAGTTATTTAGTCAGTTGACAGTTATCAGTTATCAGTTATCAGTTGTTCCTTTCCCCTTTCCCCCTTCCCCCTTCCCCTTTTCCCGCCGCTATGAATAATTGTTATCATCTTATCGGTATTGTAGGCGATCGCACTTGTCCAGAGTTAGCCCATTTTATCCATTGTCGTAACTGTCCGGTTTACTCAAATATTGGTCGTCAGTTACTTGAACGTCCCATACCGGAAAATTATCGTCGCGAGTGGACTGAGTTATTTTCCCAAACAAGGGCAGAATCTGATACCTTAACCAATACAGAAACTCTCACAGTCGTTATCTTTCGTTTGCAGCGAGAATGGTTGGCGCTGTCTACGGGAGTTTTTCAAGAAACTATCTCCCCAACTTCAATTCATACTCTACCCCATCGCAGCAACCACATATTGCGGGGATTGGTCAATATTCGTGGCGAATTACAATTGTGTATTTCTTTAACTCATCTGCTAAATTTGGAAACTGCTGATACCCCAGTCGCAGCCTTGAGTCCTGTAGTTTATCCGCGTATGGTGATGGTGGAAAAAGCGGGTAGTGTATGGGTGTTTGCTGTCGATGAACTTTACGGTGTACAACGATTTTATCAACATGAAATTCGCGATAACCCAAGCGTGACGGCGACAAATCACAACTTTGCCAAAGGATTTTTTTATTGGCGGGGAAAAAGTCTGGGTTATTTGGATGAGGAGTTATTATTTACCACCTTAGATAAAAAAGTTTGGCGATGACAAAAGAAATAGATTATAGTCAATTTTCCTTGCTCGATTTATTCAGTATGGAGGTAAAAACCCAGGTTGCTATCTTAAACGATCGCCTATTAGCACTGGAAAATCAACCCCAACCCCAAGCAGAATTAGCCGCTTTAATGCGTGCAGCTCATTCTATCAAGGGTGCAGCCAGAATTGTCCAGTTAGATTCCGTCGTCACTCTGGCGCATGGGATGGAAGACTGCTTTGTCGCAGCGCAGGCGGGAGAAATTCAGCTCAAGGCTGCTGATATTGATGTGCTGCTGGCGGTTGTGGATATGCTGTTACATATAGGTGAAGCTTGTGAAGGTAACTCTCATCCCCAATTACCAGCAGATAGGATTCAATCTTTAGTGAGTGCGATCGCGAGTATTGGCAAATCCTCACCCATAAGTCAAACTGTAACAGAATCACCTTGGGTTGTCGCTCCATCTCAGGTATTTAACCAAGTAGAGAAACCCGATATACAAAACCGAGTTGTGCGGGTGGGTGCAGACAATCTTAACTCCTTAATGGGACTAGCGGGAGAATCTTTAGTACAGGCTAAGTGGTTGGAAAGTTTCACCGACTCCCTATTGAAATTAAAAACAAATCAAACAGAGTTATTCGATTTATTGGAAGGGTTAGAAGAATTATTAAGTAAACATTCTCAACATCCCCTAGAACGGCAAATACAGGAGAAAATGACGGCTGTACGGCAAACCGCTAGTGAATGTCGCCAACTTTTAGGCGATCGCCATAATGAATTAGAATTATATTCTCAGCGTTCCACCAACCTAGCAGACCGCCTCTACCGCCAAGTCATCGCCACACATATGAGTCCCTTTGGTGAAGGCGGACAAGGTTTTCCGCGCATGGTGCGCGACATGGCTAGACAACTGGGTAAACGCATCAAACTAGAAATTATTGGCAAATCCACTTTAGTAGACCGAGACATTCTCGAACGCTTAGAAGCGCCTTTAACTCATCTTTTGCGTAACGCCGTAGACCACGGAATTGAAACACCCCAAGAACGTATAGCCGCAGGGAAACCAGAAACCGGAACAATTCGCATAGAAGTAGTTCATCGTGCAGGAATGCTATTAATTACCGTCATTGATGATGGTCGAGGGATAGACTTAGAATTTCTGCGTCAGCAAATTATCAGCAAAAACCTCAATAGTCCAGAGATAACAGCAAAACTCACCGAAGCCGAGTTAATGGAGTTTCTATTTTTACCTGGGTTTTCCACAGCCAAGACAGTGACAGAAATTTCTGGTCGGGGTGTCGGTTTGGATGTGGTACACAGCACAGTCCGGGAAGTTGGCGGCAATTTGCGGGCAGTTTCTCAGCCAGGGTGTGGTATGAGTTTTCACTTACAACTGCCCCTCACACTGTCAGTATTACGGACTCTAGTAGTGGAAATTGCTGATGAACCCTACGCCTTTGCTTTAGCACGTATTCATCGGGTGGCGATGGTTCCCAAGTCGGCAATTATGGTGTGTGAGAACCAGCCGTTTTTCATGATGAATAACCAAGCTGTAGCTTTAATTTCCGCCCATCAAGTTTTAGAATTGCCAACACAGAGAGAAAATGCCGAATTACTCCCAGTAGTGATTATAAGCGATCGCCTCAGTCACTATGGCGTAGTTGTAGATAAATTGATGGGAGAGTGCAGTTTAGTTGTCCGTCCCCTCGACCCGCGTTTAGGCAAACTTGCCAATATCAGCGCCGCCGCCTTACTAGATGATGGTTCCCCAGTGCTAATTATCGATATTGAAGACTTAGTGCGTTCTATTGCCAAACTACTTTCCAGTGGACAAATTAGCCAAGTAAATCATTCCTCCCAGCAAGAAGTCGCCAAAACTTACAAACGTGTTTTAGTAGTTGATGATTCAATTACAGTCCGAGAAATGGAGCGTAAACTATTAGAAAATAAAGGTTACAAAGTCGAAGTTGCAGTTAATGGTATGGATGGTTGGAACGCCATCCGCAGCAGCCATTATAATTTGGTAATTACCGATATTGATATGCCCAGAATGAATGGTTTTGAACTCACCAACCAAATCAAAACCCAGGAAAATTTAAAGCATATACCTGTAATTATCGTTTCCTACAAAGACAGAGAAGAAGATAGAATCAAAGGTTTAGAAGCAGGCGCAAATTACTATCTAACCAAGACCAGTTTTCATGATGACACATTGTTAAAAGCAGTAATTGATTTAATCGGCGAAGCGTAGGCAGTTGACAGTTGACAGTTGACAGTTGACAGTTATCAGTTATCAGTAGACCTCTTGCAAAAGTCGTTCTTAGAGTTCTTTTCTTTGCCTCTTTGCGCCTTTGCGTGAGACAAAAAAAGATTTATGCAAGAAGTCTAGTTATCAGTTGTTATTCTTCCCCATCTCCCCCACTCCCCAGTCCCCAACATGAGAATAGCCATCGTCAACGATATGCGTATAGCTGTAGAGGCGCTACGGCGTACCATTGTCGCCATACCAGATTATAATGTGGCATGGGTTGCTTACGATGGGGTAGAAGCTGTGACTAAGTGTGCAGCCGATACCCCTGATTTAATTTTGATGGATGTGCTGATGCCAAATATGGATGGAGTGGAAGCTACTAAGCACATCATGAATCAATCCCCTTGTGCCATTATGATGGTGACTGCCAGCGTCAACCGTTATGCGGGTAAAGTGTTTGAAGCAATGGGTTATGGTGCTTTAGATGCTATCAATACGCCTATTTGGGGTGGTACAGAACTGGTGAAAAAAATCTCTACCATCGCCAAATTAATTGGTAAGTCTCCTCGTCACAGGATAGCAAACAAACCGAATGATTTACCATTACTAATTGCGATCGGCGCTTCTACAGGCGGCCCCCAAGCATTAGTGAGAATTATCTGCCAATTTCCCCCAAATTTCCCTGCTGCTATAGTTATTATTCAACATTTAGATGCTCAGTTTACACCTAGTCTTGCTGCTTGGTTAAACGAACAAACCCCTCTGTCTGTGCAGATAGCCAACCCTGGTTCTCATCTCCAACCAGGGAAGATTTTTCTAGCGGCTAAAAATCAGCATCTGGTGTTGCGTCCTACCCTTACCCTTGACTATGAACCAGAACCCTTGGCTTGTTCCTATCATCCGTCGATTGATGTCTTCTTTGAAAGTGCGGTTAAATACTGGACTGGGAAAGGCGTAGGAGTGCTGCTTACAGGTATGGGTAGAGATGGCGCTCAAGGTTTAAAAATGATGCGAGATGCTGGCTGGCATACAATAGCCCAAGATAGCAGAACTTGCGTTGTTTATGGTATGCCGAAAGCAGCAGCAGAATTAAATGCGGCTATAGAAATTTTACCAATTGAGGCGATCGCATCTGCTTGTATTAAATCAGTGAACAGTTATCACTGAACAGTTATCAGTTGATAAAATGTATTTAATATAACTAATTACTACCAAGTAAATACTGTTTTTTTACTTTTAGTCTTTAATTGTTTTGACTAATAATTAGCAGAAATACTAATAATCTCATTAGTAAAAACTAATTGAGTTTTCTGAAACCTGTTGAAAACACTAATTTTTACAAATTAATACAAAAATCCCAACTTCCTAAAAACTAGTTAGTATTGTATTATTAATCACTTATAATTACTATTTAAATAAACAATAGGGCAATGCAAATAGAAACTATTAAGCAATCCCCGAACAGCCAAAAGTTAATACCTAATTATACTGAAGAAAAAGCGCCTGAACCCATCTCACAAGAAAATGTGGATCAAGATAAAGCCACAGTCATATTAATTGATGATCAGCTAATTATTGGTGAAGCAGTTTGCCGACTTCTTTCTGATGCTTCAGACATCTCCTTTCATTATATAAGTAATCCAACCCAAGCAATTGCACAAGCGATCGCCCTTTCCCCTACCGTAATTCTACTAGATATGGTCATGCCAGATATAGATGGCATCATGTTGTTGCGTTGGTTCCGTTCTCATCCAGCAACCCGTGATATTCCCATTGTCATGCTGTCTAGTAAAGAAGAAGCAAAACTCAAAGCAGATGCCTTCGCCGCAGGTGCAAATGATTATCTAATTAAATTACCAGATCCCATTGAGTTAATTGCTCGTATTCGCTACCATTCCCAAGCCTACAATAATCTCAAAGCACTCACCAACGCAACTATCACGGCTCAATTACAAACACAGAAGTTAGAGCATACTATAAAGCAATTACAAGCAACACAAGTACAATTAGTGCAGACAGAAAAAATGTCTGGATTAGGTAGAATAGTTGCAGGTTTAGCGCATGAGCTTAACAACCCCATAAATTTCATCAACGGTAACATCAAACATCTGAGTACCTATATTGAATCTTTATTAGAGTTAATAAACCTTTATCAGCAAGAGTATCCAGAATCAACAAATACTTTACAAGAAAAAATTGCAGATATTAACCTCGAATTTATTTTAGATGATATACCTAAAGTTTTATCATCCATGAAACTAGGAACTGAGCGTATTAGTGAAACAGTTATATCATTACGGAATTTTTCCCGCTTAGACCAAGCCGGCAAAAAAACAGTGAATATTCATGATGGTATCGAAAGCACAATACTACTTTTAAAACATCGCATCAGACAGGATATTCAAATTATTAGAGAGTATGGTGATTTACCGCTAATTGAATGTTACCCAGCAGAAATTAACCAAGTATTTATGAATATTCTCAATAATGCCATTGATGCGGTGCTAGAGGAGCAGAATAAATCAAAGGAAAAACAAATCTTAATTAAAACTGAAATGACTGCCTCACAGAAAGCAAAAATTACTTTCATAGACAGTGGCGTTGGCATTAAGCCGGAAATACAGAACAAAATCTTTGATCCATTTTTCACAACTAAGCCTGTAAATAAAGGCACAGGTTTAGGATTATCAATAGCCTACCAAATAATTAAAGAACATCAAGGCGATATCAAAGTAAAATCTGAACTTGAGCAAGGGACAGAGTTGACTATTGAAATTCCCATAAAATTAAATAAATCTTGAATGTAATTAAGAATTTAAGTAAATATTAAGTAGTAGCGCGACTGGACTAAAATAGTGCAATACCAATCTATCATCTGCGTTCATCTGCGTTCAATTTTTCCCAAATCTATTGCCACATTTTAGCCCGGTCACGCCAGTAGTAGCGTGGCAAGCTTAAACTTGTGCATTAGCGAAAAATCTATCATCTTGTTCATCTGCGTTCATCTGCGTTCATCTGCGTTCGATTTTTTCCCAATCTAATGCCACATTTTAGTCTAGACAAGCCAGTAGTGGCGTGGCAAGGCTAAAATAGTGCAATGAAAATAAATCTTGTGGTGTGGGCATCTTGTCCGCACCGGACGGGCAAGATGCCCATCCTACAAGAAAGGAATAATGCAACATTTTAGCCTTGCCAGTCCAGTAGTGGACTGTCTAGACTAAAATAGTGCAATAAAAATAAATCTTGTGGTGTGGGCATCTTGCCCGCACCGGACGGGCAAGATGCCCATCCTACAAGAAAGGAATAATGCAACATTTTAGCTGTGTCAATCCACTACTTAATATTTAATTTATAAATCATCTCTAAATCAAGCAAATTAAATTAATAATAACCACCCAATAAATAGTTTAATAAATTTAGGGCGTACCTAACTCCAAAAGCAACCTACCAATCACAGAGAAGACTATGATTTCCTTGTGTGTTTATTTAAACTTAAATTATATTTAACATTTAAAATGATTGTATTGTTTCAAAATTAATAATGAAACTAAGTTAATTTAAAATAATCAAACACCTGACAATAAAAAGTTCCTTAATTGATAAATCTTTCCTGAGCCTGTTTCGGTAATATAGAATTCAAGGTTAGCAAAAAATACACAAATCAGTTGCTCGAATATCTACTCTAGGATAGGTGCAAAAACTAGCGATCGCTACATAACCAATTTAATTACTCTTCTGAGGTAACTTCGTAGTAATGTATTAGGTATGGTTGGGTTTAAAAGAAATTTAATAAAACTTCTTTGAAACTTTAATCAGCAAAATTCAGTCAACATAGACAGGTCTGACTCTATCTTTCCCAAAGCAACTTGATTTTGGCATCATACGGTGTTTGATTCAACACATAATCTTAAATTTTCGATTTAGCTGTGACTGGCTTTAATGACTAACTTTGCAGATTAAGGTGTAAAAAATGACGATGCTACTTGTTAAAAAGCACCAGATAGCTTTAACAAAATTCATGGTTAGAGTTTAGAAGATACTGCATATCCTACCGTCGTTAGCCCGATTTAATTAATGTGGTGTGTAATGAGGCATCAACCATGACTCGAATTCGTGACGTTGTGCAACAAGCTTTAACTACTGGCTATCTAACAATTGAAGCTGAGAATCAACTACGTTATTTACTGACTACTCACTATGACTTAGAAGATTTAAATGCGTTCATGAGTTTGCAAGAAGCTGCTATGAGCGGTAGAGTCAAGCAGGAGTCTCGTGAACGCTGTGGCGTAAAGTGAACAGTTATCAGTGAACAGTTATCAGTGAACACCACCTTTTAAGAAACACAGGAGTGTAGGGGTGTAAGGGTATAGGGGAAGAAAAAAGTGTTTCTTCTATATTTTGTGCTTTGCGTAGTCGCGCTAGTTAGAGGCTGATAACTGATAACTGATAACTGATAACTGATAACTGATAACTGATAAAGCTCATTCATCATCATCAAAACCCCAATCATCGTCATCATCATTGGCTGTATCTTTAGGTGGTGGCTGATATGGGGGGATGATGACTCGGTAATCAGCATCATAAACTGATTCGGTTTTCCCGGCGGCTGTGTTTTTTGGTTCTCTGTAGCTGTAAGAATAGGTGGAACCAGACTTAGTACCGCTTTTAGGTTGTTGTGGGCGTTCGTAAGTAGAAGAGTCTGAAAATGAATCAGACTGAGAATTGTTTGTCGTTGCGTTCCTTGGCTTCTCTTCAATATCCCAGTCATCATCTGCACTATTGGTTTCCCAATCATCAAACTCATCATTAGAAGCGTAGTCGGTTTTATTTGCTGGTTCTTTGCTGGGTGGGGGAGGTGTAAATTCTTCCTTGCGGTTGGCTGTACTACGTCTGGAGGTGGTTGATTTAGGTGGGACTTGGCGTGGTTGCCCACCAAAATAACTAGATAATCTAAACAAGCTAGTTATTAATAAAGATGTGCCAGCACCAGCCGCCGTACTAAATAGTATCCACAACGCCAAGGGTAATGGCTGGCTTCGCATACCTAAAAATACCAGAGGTAACGCTGGCGACAGATTTTGAACTAACAACAGTGTTAGCCCACCTAGTACTGCTACTAATAAAGTTAAGCGAATTACAGCCATAGAATTACGAATTACCCTCCCTCCATCTTTTTAAGGGTACACAATCGATATCGAGTTGGTCTAATGTACGGGCGACGACAAAATCAACTAAGTCCTCAATTGTTTGCGGGTTGTGATACCAAGCCGGGATCGCGGGGACAATGCGGACTCCTGTTTCCGCTAGGGTGGTTAAGTTTCGCAGGTGAATTAGGCTAAAAGGGGTTTCCCTGGGAACGATAACTAGTTTACGTCCTTCTTTAAGCTGAACATCAGCAGCCCGTTCTAATAAGTCGGAACTTAAGCCATTTGCTAGCTTGGCTACTGTACCCATACTACAGGGAATCACAATCATCCCCAAGGTGCGAAAGGAACCACTGGCAATATTGGCTCCGACATCGTTCCAAGGATGGCAACGCAGTTTACCGGCATGAGCAACTCCGGCTTGTTCTCGCCAGAATTGCTCTTGTTGGCTTGGTTCTGCTGGCATCCGAATTTCCTGTTCTGCTTGCCAAACCATGTATGTTGATTTAGAGGCGACTAATTCAATTTCATAGTCGGCTGCGAGCAGGTATTTCACGGCGCGAACGGCGTAAATCAGTCCAGATGCTCCTGATACGCCGATAATTAGAGGTTTTTTATGTTGTGACACCAGATGCTTAACAAAACTTATTCTTCATCATCAGCATAGGGATCTAAGTCGTCAGAATCAAGGTCATTTGGTAGGTATATATCACCAATATCACCATTAATATCACCGATACCGAGATTTTTGGGTATGCCATCACTACCGACGGTGACTAAATCAATCTGCTGGCGATAGTAATCGACGCTCTTAACTTGGACGGAGACGCGATCGCCTAATCTATAAGAAGCACGATTTTTTCTGCCAAAGAGTGCTTGTTGTCTGGCGCGGTACTCATACCAGTCATCTTTGAGGGAACTGACGTGTACCAACCCTTCCACCCGCAAGGGTACACCAGTATTAGTGGCGGCTTCGGTGGCTGGGACTTCAATTTCCACAAAGAAACCGTAGGACTGCACACCAGTAATCACACCTTGGAAGACTTGCCCAATGCGCTGTTTCATCAGTTGGGCTTTTTGCAACCCTGCTAAGTCGGCTTCGGCTTCTTGGACTTCCTTCTCCCTGTCGTTGATTTGAATTATCACCCTAGTCAAGTCGCTTTGCATTTCCTGCTGCAACTCTGGTGCTAACACATTCCAATTAATTTCCGCATGGCTGGAGGAGTGGCGCAGGTTTACCCGTTCCTTGACTCTGGTGTTGCGGCGATCGCGTCCGTTTTCCAATAGCTGATAATATACTCTTTGCATCAGCAAATCTGGATAACGGCGCATGGGCGAGGTGAAGTGTGTGTATTGCGGTAGTGCTAAACCAAAGTGAGGCGCTTTGGTGGTGCTATACGCCGCCGGCTTGAGGGTATCTTGCAACAGATAAGTTAACACCTGTTCTGAGGGAGACTCGGCAAAAGCCCTAGTTAACTGTTGATAATCTAGAGGTTCAATTTCTACATCTGGTTCTAACGCCAGTTCAACCCCTAGATTAATTGCCAGTTTCAGCATTTCTTGCACATCTTCCGAGTCTGGTGTACCTTGAACTCGCCAGATAGCGGGGACACCTAAAGCATTTAGATGGGTAGCTATCAACTCATTAACTAATAATACCAATTCCGTCAGCAGCGATCGCAATGGCGAATCACTCACCAGCACAGCCCCTAAAATACCTTCATCATAGTAGGGGTTTTGATTCGACGGCAGATTTAACTGCAAACTCCCACGAGTCAGGCGTGATTCTTTGATACCTCCGGTAATGGTAGCTAAGTTTTGCAGTATTTCTACTACCTGTGGTGAATCTTTTTTCCCAACTTCACCTTGAAGAATAGCTTGGGCTTGTTCCTTGGTGATGCTGCTGTCTACGTTAATGACGCTTGGTTGAATTTCCCATTCCAAAACTTCCCCTGATTGGGGAGAAATGGTAATTAAGAAAGATAATGCCAAGCGATCGCTTAGAGTGACTAGTGAAGCGCGATCGGCCACCGTATCTGGTAACATAGGCAATACCAAGTCACCCAAATATACCGACCTACCCCGCTTAATTGCTTCCCTATCTAGAGGTTCATCTGGTTGCACATAGTGGGAAACATCGGCAATATGAAAACCTAATTGCCAATTGCCAGCAATCGTTTTTTCTAAACTCAGGGCATTTTCTATTACCTTGGTATCACTATTGATGCCAGTGATCGTAAAGATAAATAGATTGCGTAAATCTAGTTTATTTTTTAGGTCTGCTTTGAGTAACCTTTTAGGTAACTTAGCAGCTGCATCTAATATTGACTCAGGGAAATTACGGGCTAAATCATGCTTACAGGTAACTAAATCTATATCTGCCGCCGCTTCCGCATCACTGCCCAAAATCTGCACTACGCGACCTAAAGGCGGATATTGGGCTAAAGGATAACGCAGGACTTCGACATGGGCGAGGTGATCAATTGCCTCTTCTAGCTTCAACTTGTTAGCGAGAATTTTTAGTTCAAACAACAGTCGGTCATCCAAGGGGACAGCACGGAAACCACCTTCTACTTGCTTAATTCGCGCCAGTAGCGTGTGATTAGAACGTTCCAGAATCAGCTTCACCTCACCCTCTGGGGAACGGCGACGACTACCTTCTTTGAGAACACGTACCAAAACGCGATCGCCATTCCACGCATTACTCAGGTGACTTTCTCGGATATAAATATCCTCAGCCCCTTCCACGTCTTGAATTGCAAAGCAAAAGCCCTTACTCGAACAACGTAACTTAGCTTCAATTAATCCTTCCTCGGAAATGCGGCGATATTTTCCCCGTTCTTTCGCCAAAATCCCGATTTTCTCCAGCACTTCCAGGGCAATGTGGAGTTTTTCTAAACTGTCTTCATCCTCGCATCCTAGTTTCTTTTCCAAAACTTTGCGAGCTACCAATTTATCATCGGTGAAATTGGCAAGGAGTGTAGCGATTGAAAATTCCATGCAGTGAACCGACCTTTGGTCAAAAAATCATGTTTGCTTGAACTTGGTTCTTTGCCGTATACCCTCACGGCTTACAGATACTAGCTGGAAACGAATTACCCTCAGATTGAGTTCCCACGCATCCCACAAAGGAAGCTAACTCAAGCTAAAAGTAAGGTGCTTCTTCACAAGATCCTCCGCGTAGGTTGCTTCTTCGCAAGAGTACACCTTGAAGAACTTCTCACTGCACGACAACAAAGTTAGCTGACGCTGGGGTTCCTTCATCTAACCAAACTGAGAGATTACGCCTGATTCGCATTTGCCCCATCCGGTAAATACGCAACTGGTTTTGAGAGGCTGGTTTAAGATTTACTCTCCACGCTGACCAAAAGCGTTACATAGGGGAAAATACAGGTGTTTGATTGTCTAGCTTGAAGGTACTTTTACGCCATGATACTCTGATTTTTACTAGGAGAACTGCTGAATCACCCAATTTGTCCTTATGTAGAATCGGTCACAATTAGGCAGCAGCTTAATAAGCAGTGAGGGCGAACCGTATCTCCATTATTGTAGATTCAGAGCGTACTTCCAGAAAATACTTCTGGATGTTGAATTGGGTAAATAGTATAGCATTATTAGTCAACCCACCTAGAATTAAGCAGCAGAAGCGAAAAATATAGCCAATTGTAATAATTCTTCAGAAGGCAGGAGGAGTGGGGGGAGTGGGGCTTTCAAGGGCAGGTTTTTTACACTTCGACCCAAAAACACTGATTTTAGGGTGTAAGGGTATAAGGGTGTAGGGGTGTAGGGGTAGATGAAAGTCTGATAATTTCCTGAATCTTATAGTCCTCACTGATTACTTTATGAAAAACCTGCCCTTAAGAGGGGGAGTGGGGGGAGTGGGGGGAGATGAGGGAGATGAGGGAGATGAGGGAGATGAGGGAGATGAGGGAGATGAGGGAGAACTGATAACTGATAACTGACAACTGATAACTGTCACCTGTCACCTGTCAACGTAGATGTCAAGTTAAAATAAATCCACATAGCAATTTTCGACAAGGTTGGGTACACAGGTAGCATCAACCCCGTAATTCCGTAGATTTAGATTTGGTGGCAGTATTATGTTGGCTCAATTCCAGAGCTTGTATCCCAACGGCAGTTTAACATCTGAATTAGTGCAAATTTTTCAGGGAAAATATATCGTTCGGGCAAGCGTTCAAATTGAAGGTGTAACTCGCGCAACGGGTATGGCGGCAGCAGAAACCGTGGAAGCAGCCGAAGACAAAGCAAGAACCAGAGCGCTGACCGTTTTGGGGATTACAGATGCGCCACAGGCATCAGTATCATCTTCGGTTCCAGTCGCTAGTGCCGCATCCCCGGTACAGCAGGTACAGATTAATCCTACCCCTAGCGAACCGACTTATCCCCCGATTAAAAATGAAGATTTTGGTAGTAAAAATTGGTCAGTCACCAGCAATCATGATGAAAGCAAAGACGTAGTGAGTAGTTTTACACCCAAAACTGAAGCAGCCAAAACTAGTAAAAACAATACCCCAGATTTCATTCCCAGTGTACCTACTACTACCTACCAAGAACCAGAATTTGAACCACCAATAGAAGACCTACCTCTGTTATCATCCAAACAGCCAGAACTTCCTCCCATACCGGAAGTAAATAATAATGTCACCCCATTTACCCCCCGCAGTTACACACCGCAAGAGAATGTAACTAGCATATCAGGTGGCACAGGGAAGAAAAAGAAAAAAGCCGAGCCTGTAGATTTATCAGATGTAATTGCTAAAACTGATGTCGAATTGCAGCGCTTAGGTTGGACACCAGAACAAGGAAGAGAATATTTAATCAAAACCTACGGTAAGCGCGGACGCACTTTATTAACAGAAGACGAATTACACAGCTTCCTCAAATACCTAGAATCTCAACCCGATCCAATTGCCGGATTTTAATTAGTTCGTAGTAAGGACTTTAGTCCTAAAATTATTCAGCACTAAAGTGCTTACTACAAACAATCACTACTGACTAACCATAGCTACCGGACGGCTACCAGCAGAGTTACGGTCAATCACTTGGTCAATCAAGCCGTATTCTTGGGCTTCATGAGGAGACATGAAGAAATCACGCTCAGTATCTTCCGCAATACGCTCAATTGGTTGACCAGTGTGTTCAGCTAGATACTCATTTAACCGCCGCTTGTGGTATAAAATTTCTCGCGCCTGAATTTCAATATCAGTTGCTTGACCTTGAGCGCCGCCTAGAGGTTGGTGAATCATAATCCGTGAATGGGGTAAACTCATCCGCTTACCTTTAGTACCAGCACTGAGGAGAAAAGCACCCATACTAGCCGCCAATCCTGTACAGATGGTACAGACATCAGGGCGAATATGTTTCATAGTATCAAAAATCCCCATACCGGCAGTTACAGAACCACCAGGAGAATTTATATACAAGTAAATATCTTTCTCTGGGTCTTCAGCGTCTAAAAACAGTAATTGAGCCACAATCAAGTTAGCCAAGTTGCTATCAACCTGTTGACCCAAAAAAATAATCCGCTCACGCAATAGCCGTGAGTAAATATCAAAGGCGCGTTCGCCTCGACCAGATTGTTCAATGACGATAGGAATAGTCATGCAGCGTGATTTTACCTAATTTGCATTCATTTTATCAACTGGGGGCTGGGGATTGGGGATTGGGGACTGGGCGGAAATCCTAACCAGGGGAAGGGGGAAAGGGGAAAGGGGAAGGGGGAAAGGGAAAAGGGGAAGGGGGAAGGGGGAAGCTCACAAGTGTAGGTTTTTAATATAGCAGTGAGTAAGGACTATAAAACTAACGAGAAAATCATTGTTTCATCTACCCCTACACCCCTACACCCCTACACCCTTACACCCCAAACCAAGGTTTTTAGAACACCAGTAAAAAACCTACACCTGTCAGGAAAGGGGAAAGGGGAAAGGGAAAAGGGGAAGGGGGAAAATAACAACTGTCAACTGTCAACTGTCAACTGTCAACTGTCAACTGTCAACTGATTAAGCCTACCTACTTTGGTAGATGTTCATAACTCATCAGGCACTTTTGATAGTGGGATGCGTCTAGAAAAATGAGTGCTGGGCGATCGCTCGTTTCATAATCAGGATGACTCAATTATGTAAATTGGCGATCGCCTACAAATCCCATTTTTCAGTAAAGCTTTAACTTTTCTTTAGCTTTTTTATCAGCCAATATACTGGATATTGCCGTTAAATCCGGTAAACCAATAAAACGGGGTGTAGTTAAACTCAGCAATTTCACAGGCAATGCTATCAATTGAGGGAGACCTGCCATGCTAGAAAAACTTGTGCAAGCCGCCATCATCACTTTCTTGCTCCACCTGATAGCAGGAATTAATCCCAATAGTAAAATCCAATCAAGAATGGTTACACCTGCACCGGAAATGCCAGCATCATCGCTTGTTAGTTTTTTGCGTTCTCTACAATAAGGGACTTCTAACTCAAAAAATATCCCATCATTAGGGTAAGCAGGGGAGCAGGGGAGCAGAGGAGCAGGGGAGCAGGGGAGCAGGGGAGCAGAAGAGTTTTTTAATTATCTTCGCTTTGGCTGAATGATTTCATTTTTGGCAGTCCCTAACCTCTAGCCCCTATTCTCAGTTTAACGTAAACAAAGATACAATATTTCCTTCCATCGCCCTACATTTATTGCCCAAACTACATTCATATTGGGCTGTTTATGTAGAACACCTAGCTGATCAACTACTGTAGCGCCCCTAGTTAGTTCACTCGTAATTTCCACATCTACAAAGTATTTGCCTTGACTTGTGACAATATCTGGATCAAGGGCAACTGCGATCGCTACAGGATCAGCTAAGGTTAAACCAACAGCACCTTGTATTTTCATGGAAGCCTCCAAGGCTGTTTGATTGCACTCCATTGCTAAACGCGCCCTTTGGGTTCCCAAGTTCATCACTGTTTCCACTTCCGCCGCCGTCAACGCTGCATCGTGGCGGCTCAACTCCCACCCTACCATCTCCATCGCCATCCCGCTATGAAAGACAATCTTGGCGGCTTCTGGGTCTACCCAAATGTTATACTCAGCCGCAGGTGTGACGTTACCGACTGTATTAGCAGCACCGCCCATAATTACGCAACGCTGAACTAATGCGGCAATTTCTGGGGCTTTTAACAGCGCAGCAGCAATATTTGTCAACGGCCCCAACGTCACCAGCGTAATTTCCCCTGGATATTTTTTAATAGTGTCAATAATTGCATCAATGGCGTGTTTTGATTCGGGTTTTCTTTTCGGTTCTGGATAGTACATATTACCCATACCATCTTTGCCATGAAACCAATCAGCATAACTAAATTCACGTAGCATTGGCTTAGTACAACCGACATATACAGGCGTGGAGGCGTTGCATACATCAAGGGTATATAAAGCATTCTTCACCCCTTGCTCAACGGGAACATTACCGTTAACTATTGTCACCGCGACAACTTCCACATCTGGCCAATGGTGCGCCATAATGAGCGCCACCGCATCATCCGAAGCCGTATCTGTGTCGATGATAAATTTACGCATATGATGAGGGTTAATAAAAACAACTAAAGAAAGAGTTTTGCTGATTCAGGACTTACCCAACTGGCACTTGGGGTAGGGTGCGTCAGATGTGAAAAATCCTTGAATGTGTACCAAATTATTAGGGCTGACGCACCCTACAGTTAGTTTGATTATGACAATGAAAAAAAGTTTTGCTGATTATAAAAAGCTACAACAAAAGAACACAATTAACAATTCGCGCATTCACGCATTCGCGCATTAAAGACATTTTTAGTTGGGGATTTAAACCCCAACTGAAAATTTGCTACGTACAGACGTAGGGGTCTTTAAACCTCGGAATTACGATAAAATCAAAATTCCACAATTAAAAAAACAACTTTCAACTGTCAACTGTCTAATAAAAAACTGACTCGAAAAGCACAATTTTAATGCTGTATTTTATTTAGCAAAAATCCATTAAATCTTTAACAGGTTAACCAGTTAATCGAGCATAAATTTTTATTATCTCACCAAATAATAATGAACTAACATTTTTATATTCCTGGTGTTTTATATAAAGATGGCAATAACCACTGATAGACCGAGATTAACTGTACCTGGGCCTAATCCTTTACCCATTTTTGGACGTATAGCACCGCTTATTGGATATGTCAAAGACTCTATCACTTTATCGCGTTGTCTATTTAAAAAATATGGTTCAGTGGTGTCTTTAGTGGCAGGAGGCGGGACAAATATTTACTCATCAGAAGATTACTGTCCCGGTACTGTGTTGGCTTATGGCCCGGAAAATGTTCGCCAAGTGACAACACAGCATGAGGTTTATCACAAATATCCTTTAACTGGAGGCTTGTATCGCAAGCGTCATGAGTCTCCACGCACGGAAACCTTAAAAAATTTTGGTGTGGGGTTATTTGGGGTTAACAGCACAACTCATCGTCAACACCGCCAGCTATTAATGCCGGCTTTTCATAGACAGCGCATTGAGTCCTATTGTGATGATATTGTGACTATTACCCAGTCGGCGCTAGAACAATTATCAATAGGTCAGTCTGTTAATCTTTGTGAAGTGATGCGAATGCTGACTTTGCGCGTGGCGACTAAAACCTTATTTGGTGCGGATATTGGTGATGAGGGGTTTAAGAGTGCGAGATTATTGCAGGAAATTGGCACTTTGTTGGGTTCACCTGCGATCGCCATCTTACCCTTTGATGTCCCAGGGCTACCTTTTCACCGTCTCCTCAGTTTGATGGCGCAATTAGATGAGCAGATGCGTACCCTCATACGCCAAAAACAAGCCCAAGGCTTAGACTCAAAGGATGTCCTCTCAATGCTTATCCAAGCGCGGGATGCGGACAGTGGTTTGGGACTAACGGAAAATGAATTGCTAGGTCATGTCAGCGTCATCTTTGCGGCTGGTCATGAAACTAGCGCCAACGCCTTAACCTGGACGTTATTTTTACTTTCCCAACATCCCCAAGTAGCCGCCGACTTGCTTGATGAGTTAGAGAGTGTTTTGCAAGGCGCAGCACCTACTGTAGAGAAGTTGCAGCAATTACCCTTGCTAGACCGAGTAATTAAAGAAAGTTTGCGAATTTTACCGCCTGTACCTTGGAATGCGCGAGTAACATCGCAACCAACATCTTTAGGAGGGTATGAATTACCGACAGGGACGGAAGTTTTCGTCAGCATTTACCACACCCATCATATGCCGGAAATCTTCCCCAACCCAGAGAAGTTTGCTCCCCAGCGCTGGGAACTCAAAGAACCCACAATGTATGAATACAACCCTTTTAGCGCTGGGTCTCGCATTTGTATAGGCGCACCCTTTGCGCTGATGGAGATAAAAATTGTCTTAGCAATGCTGTTAACTCAATATCGCCTGCAATACCTTTCTCAGCAACGGTTAGACAGGGATGCACTAATTGTCATGGCTCCCAAATATGGAATGCAAATGCTGATCCACAAACAAGACCGCCAATTTACCCAGGGTGTGGGGAAAGTGCGAGGTAATGTATGTGAGATGGTAGAACTAAATAATTAAGTCAGGAGGCAGGAGGCAGGAGATTTTGAGCTTCTTGACCTTGACTTATGTAGTTCAGTCTATTTGCCTGTTCCTACTTAATACCAATTCCCCAAAATTCAGCAGCAGACACAAACTTTAAAACTCAAATCAGATGTGAATTTCTGAATTTTTGAATTTTGAATGAGCGAATTTTGAATTGATATGAGCTATCAGCTGTCAGCTGTCAGTTAATCACTATCAAGCTGACGGCTGAATGCTGATAGCTATTTAAGCCATTTGGTTTTCAATCGCCCACCGTGCGAGTTCGGTGCGGTTGTGGAGATTGGTTTTGCCCAACATATTGGACACATGGCTTTCAACGGTGCGCTGACTAACGTTTAATTCTTCAGCAATTTCGCGGTTAGCTAAACCCCTGGCGACAAACTGCACTACCTTGAGTTCGGTGGGAGTTAACTGCACATCGAAAGGAACTTGAATGCGGGAGCCGTTTTCCCCGCCTTTGACTTGGTGTTCCTTCCAACGGATAGTTTGTTTCAGTGAAGATTCTACTTGTGCAACGAGTTCTTCTGGTTCAAAAGGTTTGACCATGTAAACATCTGCACCTTTGTTCAGACCTTTAACTCGGTCTGCACTTTGTCCTTTCGCTGAGAGGAAAAGAACAGGAATCCAACTGGTGCGTTCATTTTGCCGGACTTGTTCAACAAAGGTATATCCGTCCATTTCTGGCATCATCACGTCACAGATGATCATGTCTGGAACATCATGTTCGAGAATTTCCAGAGCTTCTCTTCCGTTTTCTGCCGTGATGACTTCGTATCCTCTAAATTCCAAGTAGTCCTTCACCAGCAAGATGAGGTTAGGGTCATCATCAATTAATAGGAGTCGTTTGTGATCTTTCATGCTGGGCTCTTTCATAGCAGTGGCACTTGTCGCGCTTCGATCCATCAAGGTCTTGAATGGTTATCCTTATATGGTGGATTGTTGAGATGTTGTCATTTTTCCCACTTAAGTTGCCCTTTCTTCCTTGGAGTCTTCAAAGTGGTTTTCACTTTCGATGACATCACCAGTGCATTGGCAAAATTCCAGTAAGGATACGCAGAGCAATAGTATTATAATGCGCTATTATATCTCCCTTTGAAAATTGCGGGTGAAAATACACTGATTAAATAATAATCTTTCTAGTCACAAGTAAGTATTGGCTTAAGATGACCCTAGCTGCAACACAACCCGCGTTTTCATTGGCTTACTGCTCTACAAATACCCTTCAGATTTTAAGCCTTTGTTAGATGTTTACAAGCAAGTAAGGGAACTTTCGGCAAAGGATGGGTTAAAAATGATATTCTTGCACCACCATTATGCCTATCAAGTGTTCTTGGATGATCCGCTCAATAACCTCCGGGTTTGCTTGGCGAAACCAGACACTTCCGGGTAGACAATTATTATCGATCTAGAACAACAAACACGCAAGCTCTAAACCTTGAGTTTTGTTGCACTACATGACTGTATTGTTACTCATTGAGCGTCTCTCTGATTACTGTTCTATAACAATTTCCCCACTTTGCAAATAAAGTTGTCCATATAAAAATATTCGTTACTTACAGAAAAAAACCTGAAAAATACGAATAATTGAGTATTATTACTTACGGGGCTGTTAAATCAGTTATCAGTTATCAGTTATCAGTTGTCAGTTATCAGTTATCAGTTATCAGTTATCAGGTTATTTCCACTGTTCACTGTCCACTGTTCGGAAACCCGTACCCATGAAAACATTGCCATGCTAGGATGGTTTTCGGTAAATTAGCACTCAGGAGTTGAGAGTGCTAACTCTGGAGAAATTAAATATGGCAGCTGTATCTTTAAGTGTATCGACAGTCAAACCTTTAGGCGATCGCGTTTTTGTGAAAGTGAGCGCCTCGGAAGAAAAGACCGCAGGTGGTCTGTATTTGCCCGACACCGCTAAGGAAAAGCCCCAAGTAGGCGAAGTAGTCGCCCTTGGCCCTGGCAGGCGTAATGACGACGGTAGCCGTCAAGAGTTGGAAGTAAAAGTAGGCGATAAAGTGCTGTACTCCAAGTACGCTGGCACTGACATCAAGCTCGGAACTGAAGAATACGTACTGCTTTCTGAGAAAGACATTCTAGCAGTGGTTGGGTAATAGGTAATGGGTAATGGGTAATAGTGAAACCAATTACCAATGACCAATTACCAATGACCAAATTTCATGACACAACAGTTGATTTAACTTCCTGAGATTGACACAACTATGGCAAAGCGCATTATTTACAACGAAAACGCTCGTCGCGCCCTGGAGCGTGGTATTGACATTTTAGCTGAGGCTGTAGCTGTTACCCTTGGCCCCAAAGGTCGGAACGTAGTATTAGAAAAGAAATTTGGTGCGCCCCAAATCGTGAACGACGGTGTAACCATCGCTAAAGAAATCGAATTAGAAGATCATATTGAAAACACTGGCGTTGCTTTGATTCGCCAAGCTGCTTCCAAAACCAACGATGCAGCAGGTGACGGTACAACTACCGCTACCGTTTTGGCTCATGCAATTGTCAAAGAAGGTTTACGCAACGTAGCTGCTGGTGCTAACGCGATTCTGTTGAAGCGCGGTATTGATAAAGCTACCAGCTTCTTGGTTGACAGAATCAGAGAACACGCTCGTCCTGTAGAAGATTCTAAGTCGATCGCCCAAGTTGGGGCAATCTCTGCTGGTAACGACGATGAAGTCGGTCAGATGATTGCTGAAGCAATGGATAAAGTCGGTAAGGAAGGCGTTATTTCCTTAGAAGAAGGTAAGTCTGTAACTACCGAATTGGAAGTAACAGAAGGGATGCGCTTTGACAAAGGCTATATCTCCCCCTACTTCGCCACCGACCCAGAACGGATGGAAGCGATTTTCGATGAGCCTTTCTTGCTGTTGACCGACAAGAAAATTGCTCTGGTGCAAGATTTAGTCCCAGTTCTTGAGCAAGTAGCGCGTGCTGGTCGTCCTCTGGTGATTATTGCTGAAGATATTGAAAAAGAAGCTTTAGCAACTTTGGTAGTTAACCGTTTACGCGGTGTACTGAATGTAGCTGCTGTCAAGGCTCCTGGTTTTGGCGATCGCCGTAAGGCTATGCTGGAAGATATCGCTATCCTCACCGGCGGTCAACTAATTACCGAAGATGCTGGTCTGAAGCTAGACAACACCAAGCTAGACAGCTTAGGTAAAGCTCGCCGCATCACCATCACCAAAGACAGCACCACAATTGTTGCTGAAGGTAACGACGTTGCAGTTAAAGCTCGTGTAGAACAAATTCGTCGCCAAATGGAAGAAACTGAATCTTCCTACGACAAAGAAAAACTCCAAGAGCGTTTGGCTAAACTTTCTGGTGGTGTAGCTGTAGTGAAAGTTGGTGCGGCTACCGAAACCGAAATGAAAGACAAGAAACTCCGCCTAGAAGATGCTATCAACGCTACCAAAGCTGCTGTTGAAGAAGGTATCGTTCCTGGTGGTGGTACAACCTTGGCTCACCTCACCCCCGACCTCGAAGCTTGGGCTACCAGCAACCTCAAAGATGAAGAATTGACTGGTGCTTTGATTGTTGCTCGTGCATTACCCGCACCATTAAAGAGAATTGCGGAAAACGCAGGTCAAAACGGCGCAGTAATTGCTGAACGTGTCAAAGAGAAAGCTTTCAACGTTGGTTTCAACGCTGCTACCAACGAATACGTTGATATGTTCGAGGCTGGTATCGTTGACCCCGCGAAGGTAACACGTTCTGCACTGCAAAATGCTGCATCTATCGCAGGTATGGTGTTAACAACCGAGTGCATCGTTGTTGACAAACCAGAACCCAAAGATAATGCTCCTGCTGGCGCTGGCGCTGGCGGCGGTGACTTCGATTACTAAGATTCTGTAGTTAGATAAGTGAAAAACAGCCGCTTCCACAAGGGAAGCGGCTGTTTTTTGTAGCAATATTTCAGTATTCCAAAGTATAAAATAAATAATTATTGTTTAATAATATACTAATCAAGCTTCAATTCTCAGTTTGCTAAGTATGGAAGATTACCAAGCCGCTTTTATGTACCGTCGCCTTGATACTGACAGTCTAAGTCAATCAGGAAGAAGAGTTGGAGCTATGCACTTTGGAGGTATAACCATTGAGTGTTTAATAAAAGCAATTATTTGTAACACTTTACGCGGAGTTACAAGTGATAACTTAAGAACACATAGTTATACAGAACTTCTAAGCAAACATAACAAACTTAAATCTAGAATTGATAATTTTGCCGAAGCAAGGAAATGGCTAGATCAAGTTGAAAATCCAATGGGTCAACATTTTATAGATATGCGTTATTCTGGCCTTGAGCCTGATGATTCCAATTACAGACGCTGGTTACACGCATACAATAGCATTACAAGTTGGTTAATGAAGCAAGCCACTCAACTTTAAAGAGGTGAAAAATGCAGGACAATTGGCAAGTTTTGCTAAAACAGCAGATTAATAATCAGTATGTAAATAATTTGCAAGAGTGGGTTGATATCAATATTTCTACGTCAGGCTTGCTAAATTTAACAATTGTGAGTGAAAAATTTATTAATTTATCTATTCCTCAGCGTAAAGAACAAATTTTTAACTTACTAAAATCTCAAGTTCCTCATTTATCTCCTGGGTTTATTTCCTTATATACACCTCAAGAAGCAGATTCACTAAATCTTTCAGCACCGCAGGTTTCCAATACACCTTCAGTACAAACTTGGCAAGATTTAGCAATTCAAGCTGCAAATCCGCAAAATCAACCTCAAATTCCCCATAGTGAACCTCGAATACCCAGAACAGTCACATTTTATTCCTTTAAAGGAGGTGTAGGCCGAACTACTGCCTTAACTCATGTTGCTTGGATTTTAGCAATGCGGGGACGTAAAGTTGTCGCCGTAGATTTAGATTTAGAAGCACCTGGTTTGAGTACAGCATTTAACCTTAAACCACAACCCAAATACGGAATTGTTGACTATTTTTATGAACGTTCCTACTTACCAAAAGGAGTAAAACCAAGTATTTCAATTGCTGAAATATTTGGTGAAGTAAGAATACCTAATGCCACAGGAAGATTATTCGTTGTTCCTGCTGGTTATCTTAATCTTGATTATGTCTCTAAGGTTGATGATCTTCATGCCACTACTGTTATTGATGGAGATCAAAATCTGTGGTCTGTTTTTAAGCGTGAAATCTATGAACAATTAAAACCTGATATTCTCTTAATTGATTCAAGGACTGGAATTAATCAATGGGGAGCTTTATCTTTAATTCAAGCTGCTGATGAAGCAATTATTTTTCTTTTCCCTAATGAACAAAATAGACAAGGAATAGAAGTACTTTTACAATCATTACAAAGTATTAAAAATTTATCAATTAATTTTGTTTTTTCTCCTGTACCTGATGTTAATAAATCTGGTTTATCTAAAGTAAAAAAAATATGGAATTTTTTGTTTAAGCAAATGAAAATTAAGGAAACTGATGAGGAGGAAGATTTAGATAATTTTCAATCAGAAATAGAAGAGCCTTTAGTGGTTCCTTATCTTTCCCTAATTGCTTTAGCTGAAAACTATCCTGTACCAGCTTTACTAGATTACTATAATAAAATTGCCAACTTGATTGATGAAGAGACAGATGAACTCCAACGCAGAAATATTTTAACTAATTCAGAGAAACGTTGGTCAATTATTGAAAGCCTACATTTTCCTGAAATAAATGCTGCTAATACAAAAGATTTGAGTTTCCTATTTCAGCGTACTACTGATTTTGAAAAATTTTTAGATGATACAACCTGTTTGATAAGAGGACGAAAAGGAACAGGTAAAACTGCTCTATATTCGCTTTTTCTTAAACACAAAACTGTTGCTCAGAAACTAGCTCGTGGACGCTTAGATAACACTATATTCTTATCAGCACATGGTAGTTTTAATGAACGTCGTCCCTCTCGTGATGAGTTTCAAACCATTCATCAATATTTGCAGCAGAATGGTGGCTCATGGGAGTCTTTCTGGAGGGCTTATTTACTGTTAAGATGTTATCAGGAAGGCTTGTTTAAGGTTCCTAGAGGTGATAAATTTAGGGAACTTAAAGAAATTATTAGTAATTTGCCTAAAGACCGATGGCCTTCTGAATCTACACAAGCTTTACAACAATTATCTATTCATCCTCATTTTATACTGATAATTAAGGATGGAATAGATATGATTAATCAAGAAATTAAAAATAAATCTCAAAAGCTGTGGTTTCTTTACGATGATTTAGATGAAGATTTTCGTAAAGTAGGGGAAGTAAGACAGGAAGCGCTTACTGGACTATTTCAATTAATACAATCTTGTGATGCTAACAAATTAACAGCAATTAGATTTAAAATTTTCTTGAGAGAAGATATATGGAATAGTTTGATTTTTGACAACAAAAGTCATTTTAATGGACGTGATATTCTTTTACAATGGACTAGAGTAGATTTTTTACGATTAGCCCTGCGTCAAGTAATACAATCTGAACAGTTCAAAAATTTAGTTGATCGATTTTCTCCCATTGCTGTTGAGAGCATTGATCAAGCCAGTGAAGAAGCGATTGATAAATCCTTAGAATTACTTTGGGGGAGTCGTCGTAGAACAGGGGACAAAGCTAAATATGTATCCAGATGGGTTTATGAGAGATTAACAGATTCAAGTGGTACAACTTTTCCTCGAAGTTTAAGTATATTACTAGAAGGAGCAAAAGAACAAGAATTAAGCTATAAAGGAAAATCATCAATTCAACCTCCTAGCGATCGTTTACTACGAAGTAAATCTCTAGAAAGCGGCTTGAAAAAAGCATCTGAAAAACGGTGTGATGAAATAAAAGAAGAATATCCCAATTTGGCTAATTTTTTTGATTCTCTTAAGCAAAAATCAGCTTTTTTACAAAGAGAAGAATTACATAATATATGGCAGGAATCAGTACAGGAGATAGAGGATTTTGAAGAATTTTCTTCTTTGTTAATTCAAATTGGCATTATTGAATGGCGCGAAAACCGTAAATGCTATAAGGTTGCGGATATATATGTATACGGTTTTGAGATGATTCGGCAAGGTGCGGTATAAAAATTGTTTAACTTGATATTGCAGGTTGCATAGAAATTCTAGCGGGTTTACGGTTTGAGAAAGGCTTGATTCGTCAATTGTTACGGGAGGACATTATGAAAGAGTCAGTGATTTATCAAGACATCGTTCAAAAGGAAGCATTTAAACTGATTAGTCGTATGCTTAGACGGCGTTTTGGCGATATCGACACTGCATTATTTGAACGTGTTGGGAATTTATCTGCTGATCAGTTAGAAGATTTAGGAGAAGCTTTATTTGATTTCACTGAGGTTCGTGATTTAGAAGCTTGGTTAAATCAGCAAAGCTAGGGTTAAGTTAACAAATACTGGAAACCAGCTACTTCAAAAAGGTGGCTGTTTTTTATGGGCAGGACTTACGCAAGTGTCACAATTGGTGCTTGGTGCGTGACGCTACAAGTCTGATTACTACGTTCAAATATTTTCGCAGCGTCACACACCCTACAGAAAAATATGCCAGTTGCGTAAGTCCTAATGGGAACAAAAGTAAATATCCTCAACTTTAAGTACAAGAACGTTGTCAATTAGTGACGGGAAATTTCTTTGAGTCTGTACCCAGTGGCGGTGATGGCTACTGTAATTGTGGAAAGAGAGCGAACAGCAACACCCCAACTCCCATATATTAAAAATTGACTCTAAGTTTTGCAGCAACATATATGAGCGAAACAGACACCACACTCCTACACACCCTCAACCCCCTGGATAGATTTTCCGATAGAGCTGAAGCTTATGTAAAATATCGTCCCAGCTATCCAGCCGCAGCTATTGATACTATTATTGAAGGCTTATATTCGCCAGTTGTAGCCGCAGATATTGGTGCAGGTACAGGAATTTCCTCACGCTTATTAGCTGAACGTGGTGTGAGAGTTATAGCTATTGAACCAAACGCAGCGATGCGAGAAGCTGCTGAACCTCACCCATTGGTAGAGTTGCGTGAGGGAACGGCAGAATTTACCCAAATAGCCGATAATTCGGTTGATTTGGTCACTTGTTTTCAAGCCTTCCACTGGTTTAACCCAGAACCAACTTTATTGGAGTTTCACCGCATCCTCAAACCATCGGGACGGTTGGCTGTGGTGTGGAATAACCGCGATCAGGAAGATGCGTTAACCGCAGAGTATAGCCGCATTGTCCGCCAAGCATCCAATAACCACCCAGCAGAATCAAGGATGCAGTCGGTAGAACCTTTGTTAGCTACTCCGCATTTTACTAATATTCGTGAGTATACATTTATTTATCGTCAAGAATTAGATTTATCTGGCTTAATTGGTCGAGCGATGAGTGTATCTTATTTCCCGCGTGCAGGTGCTGCTTATGAACAAGCGATCGCTCATTTACAAGATTTATATCAACAGTTTAGCAATGAGCAAGGTTTTGTTTATATGGTTTATCGTACTAGCGTACATCTTGGGGAAGCAGTTTGACAGTTATCAGTTATCAGTTATCAGTTATCAGTTATCAGTTCACATCCCCCACTCTAAACTTGATAACTGTTCACTGCTTTAATAGTAACAGTGGGAATTATGGCTACTGCAACATAGATTATGACATAAACAAATCATAAAATCTATATAGACAGCAACTTATCCATCTGTTTCCTGTCCCTTGTTATACATAAATATCTTTACTGACAATGGCAAAAATCAGGTATGAAGGTTACTGCGAAGGTGAACCAACTAGATTAGTCCGGGAAAAATTTGGTAATGCTAATGTTTATGGACAGCAGACTAAATCTTTGCTAACAAAAGCAACTGGTTTTATTGCTGCTTATGATTTTACATTAAATCCCTATCGTGGTTGTCAATACGGTTGTAGTTATTGCTATGCTGCGGCTTTTAGTCCCAATGATAAGATGCGCCAAGATTGGGGTAACTGGGTGATTTTTAAAGAAAATGCTGAGGAGGTTTTATCTAAGGAATTATATAAATGGTATGCAAAAAATCCCCAAACTCCTCCTCGGATTTATATGAGTAGTGTGACAGATCCTTATCAGCCATTTGAATCTAGATATGGACTAACTCGGAGGTTGTTGGAGGTGATGCTTGAGGTTAGAGATAATGGTTATCCTACACCGACTTTGGTGATTCAAACTCGCAGTCCGATTATTACGAGAGATATTGATTATTTGCAACGGTTTCAGCGCTTACGCATTAATATGAGTATCCCTACTGGGAGTGAGTTGGTACGGAAGGATTTTGAACCGCGATCGCCTAGTATTAAAGCTAGGTTTAATGCCATTTCTATAATTCAGCAAAAGATAGATGCTTTCAAAGGTTTTGTCCCGAAAATTTCCATTACTATTACGCCTTTACTGCCTACTTTACTAACTGATGAAACAAGTTTTATTGACAAACTTGCTATCGCTGATAGGATTGTAATTCAAGATTTCCATCCTAGCCATAATCGCTCACTTATAGCCTCAACTCGTCCAGAAGCTAATACAGTTAAGCCAAAATATGCTTGGTGGTATGCAAGTGAAGAATCAAGTTATATCAAATTCAAAGAAAAGTTAGTTTCTCGGCTGACTCATGTAGAAATTAAAGAAGGTAAAGAGGGTTTTGGTTATGAGTAACGTTATCGCCAATTGGTGGCGGAGTCAGCAGTTTAAGTTAGCTGTCAGCCGTGGTGAAAACAAAAAAGCAGTCAAAATATTACACGAAATTCAAAAGTCAGGTGCAAAATTATCTTGGATAGAAAAATTATTTATTGATAAACTACGACTTGAGCGTTTATCCCAGGAATATCAAGGTGAAATTACCAATTTAAGGCAGGCTATAACAGCAATACCAGAATCAGAGCCTAGTTTAACATTAAGCCCAAATCCAGATTTTATCGAATTTATTTATCAGAGGTTTAATTTAATTCAACATGATAAATATAAACTGCAAGCAACTGGTATTGAAGAAAGGATGTTTGAACATCTGGAAACACAACTTGTTGATTATCTCACCGATGAATTTGGTAAATTACCTGAACAGCAATTGGCTAAAAAATTGGCAGATGCGATAGATGATATTAATAATTTAAAGAAGGGGAAAGACCCAGACTATCGTTTTAGCCTGACACCCCATGTCTATTTTATGAAATATTTTCTAGAAAATGTCTATTGTTTATATTTAGCTTGGTTTCTCATCTACCAGCATGGGTTACTAAATCATAAAATGAATGTCCTTGATATTGCAGCAGGCCCTGGAACAGTTGCTTATGGTTTAGCGTTGCTTCTGCAAAGTGTGAATGATTTTGTTACTTTACCACAAATCCACATATCTTATTACTCTTTAGAGAAACAAGATACTTTTCAGTACAGAGGACTCCAGTTTTGGCGAAAATATATAGAGTCTCAGGCTAAACCGATAAATACTTACTATCGATTTGTGACTAATGATATCTTAAATTGGCAAAATCAAACTAGCAGCGTCCCAGAGAAGTTTTTTGATTTCATTGTGGTTTCTCATTGCTTCTTTTCTGATTCAGATGCAAGAGTTAAAGCACATAATAATTATAAAGAAATATTTGCTAATGGACTCAATGAGCAAGGTTATGTATTATTAATTATTCAAGATAAAAAATTATTCAAAATTTATAATTGTCAATTAAGTGAAGACCAAGAACAGGAAAAAAATATTGTATGTCAGTTTCTGACAGAGTTAGGTTTAAACTTAGTTTGGTATCAATATTTAACTTCCACAGATACTAGAAAGTCTTGTTCTGCTATAGAGTTTGGTAAATTTGCTGAACAAAATCTACCTAAGCAAATTTATATGTTTACTCTGATACAAAAGTATTTTAATCAAAAGTATCCGGCACACTATACGTTAGATGATTACGTGATTGTAGGAAGGAGGTGATGAGAGGTTATATCTTTTTTTAAACCTAGAGGAACACCTACAATTACCGTTTGTTTGACCGTCATAAACAGCGAGTTATCAGCTTGGCTGTCTTAGCCGATGAACAAGCAAATTGGCGACCTAGTAATTACAGCTATCAACTAGGTGGATGTCGCGTCAGTTTGGAGTTCCCCATAGCGAAATTGTTAGACTATGAAGCAACTTGGGAAACCCTAGAACAAACCACCAACCCCTTTGGGATAATTGTCATGGCGCATCTTAAAACCAAGGCAACGCAACGAAACCCAGAAAATCGGCTACAGTGGAAATTAAGCCTAGTGAGAAGGTTATTTGAACGGGGATACAGCCGAGAAGATGTTCAGGAATTATTCCGGTTTATCGACTGGATAATGGTTTTACCAAGAGAGTTGGCGCTAAGTTTTACAACAGAAGTCAAGAGTTACCAGGAGGTACAAAGGATGCGGTACGTAACCAGTATTGAAAGATTTGCAAAAGAGGAAGGAATTGTTGAAACTGCTAGAGAAAGTGTGATCGAAGTGCTAGATACCAGATTTGGCGAAGTACCAACTTCTATTGTGGAAGCGATTAATAAAATTGATCAGCCATCCTTACTCAAGACACTGCTGAAAAGAGCGATCGCAATTCCATCCACTACCGAATTTCAGCAACTTCTAGATAATCTCACATCTGGAGAATAAATACTCATCTTATATAGCAGTAGCCAGATATGTTAAGACATGGATGAATCATAAAATCTTTACAGCAAGCATCTTCAGTGGCTGTCACCTGTCCCCTGTCACCTGTCCCCTGCTATATGTAGATTTGTGAGGATTTACGGGTAATAGTTTCCTCAGCTAAATCAAGTTGACAGTTAATTGCCAGAATATCCATAGGAAGCTATCCTACTCTACGGGACAGCTAAATATAGCATATCAGAAAAACGCCCTTTATTTCTGGCGATCGCTTGTTTAACAGCAAAATTCCCTATTACCCTATAACTTAGTTTCACATGGTTGCACAATCTCCTCAATCTGGCAAAATACTGGTAGTTGACGATTCTCCCGATAACGTCTTTCTCATCAAAACCATTCTAGAGGGAGAAGGTTACACAGTTAGCACCGCCGAAGATGGCTTTTCCGCATTGGCGCAACTGCAAGCATCTCCTTGTGATTTGGTGCTGTTAGACTTAATGATGCCGGGAATGGATGGTTACGAAGTCACTAGGCGGGTGCGTGGGGAGATGAAGTTGCAGCAGTACATCCCCATCTTACTAATTACTGCCCATGATGCCCCAAATGTGGCGCATGGACTAGATTTGGGCGCTGATGATTTCATCCGCAAGCCTGTGACAATGGACGAATTACTCGCCAGGGTGCGATCGCTGTTACGCTTAAAGCATAGTATGGATGAACGCGACGAAATCGCCCGTCAGCGTGAGGATTTTGTCTCTCGTCTCACCCATGATTTACGCACACCTTTAGTTGCAGCTGATCGGATGCTGGCGCTATTTCAACAAGGTGCTTTGGGAGATTTATCGCCGCAAATGTACGAAGTAATTACCATCATGGCGCGTAGTAATATCAACTTGCTGACGATGGTGAACACTTTATTAGAAGTTTATCGCTTTGAAGCTGGTCGTAAAACTTTGGCATTTCAACCAGTGAATCTTAGTCAACTATTAGATGAGGTAGTTGGAGAACTGACACCCTTAGCGCAGGAAAAGCGTTTGGCGATGAATCGAGATTTTGGGGATGTATCGATAAAGAGTATAGTGAGTGGCGATCGCTTAGAACTGCATCGCTTATTTACCAATCTTATAGGTAATGCCATCAAATTTACAGCCTCTGGTTCAGTCACTGTCCGCATCAAAACCGTAACCATCAGTCCTCAAACAGATTTTGCTGACTCTTCTTTATCCCCTACCCACAGCAACTATATAAATGTGGAAATAGCAGATACAGGCCCAGGTATTCCATTAGAAGAACAAGCAACATTGTTTGAAAGATTTCGTCAAGGTAATCATAAAATTACTGGTAGTGGATTAGGTTTGTATCTTTCTCGGCGCATTGTGGAAGCCCATCAAGGTAATATTATAGTTAATTCAGACATAGGTAAAGGCAGTGTATTTACTGTTAGCTTACCAGTAAAAATATAATTTAAAGTATAATTTATATGTAGTTGCATAAACCAACTAATCAAGGATGCAAATCAATGATTACCATTACAAAATCCGAGGTTACTCAAATAATCGAGAAACAACGTAATTTTTTTGCTAGTGGTCAGACCAAAGATGTGAATTTTCGTCTGGAACAATTGCACAAACTTAAACAATTAGTTACAGAAAATGAACAGCCAATAACTCAAGCCTTAAAAGCCGATTTAAATAAATCAGAATTTGAAGCATATTTATCAGAAATTAGTGTTGTTCAAGAAATTAATTATGCTATCAAAAATGTCAAAAAATGGGCTAAACCCAAAAAAGCAGATGTTCCCCTAGACTTTTTTTCCTACTCAGGAAAAATCTATCCTGAACCTTTAGGACTTGTTTTAATTATTAGCCCTTGGAATTATCCATTTAGTCTAATAATTTCACCTTTAGTTGGAGCGATCGCCGCCGGAAATTGCGCTATCATCAAACCTTCAGAACTTGCGCCTCATACCTCTAGTTTAGTCGCAGAACTCGTTCCTCAATACTTCCAGAGCGAGTATATTGCAGTAGTAGAAGGTGGGGTGGAAACTAGCCAAGAATTACTAGCTCAAAAATTTGACCACATCTTTTTTACTGGTGGTACAGCCATAGGTAAAATTGTCATGGAAGCCGCCGCCAAACACCTCACACCAGTGACATTAGAGTTGGGTGGTAAAAGTCCTTGTATTGTTGATACTGACATTAATCTCGAACATACAGCCAGACGCATCACTTGGGGTAAGTTCATGAATGCAGGACAAACTTGCATTGCGCCTGACTATCTATTAGTGGATCAAAATATTAAAAAAGATTTAATCGCCGCCTTACAAAAAACAATCAAAGAACTTTATGGCGAGAACCCAGCCCAAAGTCCAGATTATGGCAGAATTATTAGCCATAGACATTTTGAGCGTTTAACTAAGTTTCTGAACAACGGGAAAATTATCGTTGGTGGTGAAACAAATTATGAGGAAAAATATATCGCTCCCACAATTTTAGATGACGTTGCTTTGAGCGATCCTGTCATGCAGGAGGAAATTTTTGGGCCGATTTTACCTGTGATTGAATACACAGATATTAAAGATGCGATCGCCTTAATCAACTCTCAATCAAAACCCCTAGCTTTATATTTATTTACGCAAAATCAAAACCTGCAAAAACGCATCTTGCAAGAAACCTCATCTGGCGGAGTTTGTCTTAACGATACAATTATGCAGGTAGGCGTTTCATCGTTACCATTTGGTGGCGTGGGTGATAGCGGTATGGGTAATTATCACGGTAAAGCCAGTTTTGACACCTTTTCCCATTACAAAAGCGTCTTGAAAAACTCCTTCTGGTTTGACCTAAATTGGCGTTACGCTCCTTACAAAGATAAATTATCCCTACTCAAGCGAATAATTAAGTAGGGACTAGGGACTGGGGACTGGGGACTGGGTAAAATAACTATGGACTGTTGACTATGGACTAATGACCAATTAACTATACCGTTCTTCCGCCCAAGGTTCACCGCGACGGTTATAACCATTGCGTTCCCAAAAACCCAGTTCTTCCTTATTAAGAAACTCTAAACCATTAATCCACTTGGCGCTTTTCCAGGCGTAAAGGTGAGGTACAACTAAGCGCATCGGCCCGCCATGTTCTGAGGGAAGGTCTTCACCAAATAATTTAAAAGCAAAGAAGTTTTCTTCCCGCACAAAGTCTTCCATTGCAATATTTGTAGTGTAATCACCATAGCAATGTTGCATCACATGAGCAGCTTGAGGATCTACCTCAATCAGACTCATAAAATCTGTGACCTTAATCCCTGTCCATTTGACATCCAGCTTAGACCAACGGGTGACACAGTGAAAGTCTGCCGTAAATTCGTGATGAGGTAAAGCCATAAAATCCGACCATGTAAAAATGGCAGGTTTTACCAAACCCCAAACCCGAAACTCCCACCCGTCGATACTGACTTTAGGCGCTGCGCCATAGGTTAAGACAGGAAAACCCTTGGCTAAATGCTGTCCAGGGGGAACGCGGTCAGCATTTTCTTGGTCTGGTTTCTGAAAAAATTTTCCGAGCATACCTGTATAATAGCTAACAATATAGAAGTTTCTTAATAGCAGCCCCACTGGCGGCACACCACCCGCTACGAATGAAACAAACAAGTAAAATCCTCTTCCCTCCTGCCTTCTGCCTTCTGCCTCCTGCCTTGTTTCTTAATAGCAATCAATACTCTTCATTTTCCTTGCTAGGAAATTTCTATCGATAAATATTAATTTTAATAAACACTAAAAAATCAGGAGCTAAGGATAAATTACTCTTTACTTTATATGATTATTTGATCATCAGTCATGGGTGAGAGGTAATGGGTAATAGGTTCTGCCGATTACTCATTACCTCTTTTTTACTATTCTTCCTCGTCTTCTTCTTCGGCAGATGGATAGACAAATGTAGAACGTCCAGTCAAAATAGATTTGCCCAAGGAGAGAGCTTTTTGCGCTTCCACAGCAGCCTTATGTCTCCAGGTAGCTCGACGTTTATCGCGTTTTGATTTAGATGTTTTCTTCTTAGGAACCGCCATACTAGCTGATATCGTAATTCTTGACAACCTTTCTATTCTAAGCGATCAAATAGCGATGATCACTATTGGGGGGAAAAAGGGGACAGGGGACAGGGGACAGGGGACAGTGGACAGTGGACAGTGGAAATAAACTGACAACTGATAACTGATAACTGATCAGGACTTACGCAAGTGTCACAATTGGTGGTTGGTGCGTGACGCTACAGGTCTCATAACTACGTTCAAATATTTTCGCAGCGTCACACACCCTACAGAAAAATATGCCAGTTGCGTAAGTCCTACTGATAACTGATAACTGATAACTGACAACTGATAACTGACAACTGTCCCCTCTACTTCGCGGCTGGGTTGGGTGAGGTTTGTAGTTTGTCAAAGCCTAAGAGTGATTGGGTGCTTTTGAAGTAGGTCGCCCAGCGTTGGGGGTCGGGACGATTGCGCCATTGTTGACGGCTGACATCTAGGAGTAAGATTGGTGCGATCGCACCATAACTTTGTACGGAGACATACACAGAAATATCTGTAACTAAAATATCTTTGTCGAAGCTGCGTTGAGCTGCGGCCCTAGCTGCCATTTCTGCCCGGCGTAGTATGGCTTCGTAAGTTTCATCAGGTAATCTATCAATAGTCAAGTCAACTCTGGCTGTGTAAGCTCGCACAATCCCAGGAAAAGCTATTTCTGTTACAAGCCATACAGGAATAGGAAATAAAAGCCAAAAAATTAGTGGAAATGTCCGGATTTTTTTGGCAAGTTGGCTAATAACTTGAAAGGGAATGATTAATGATAGTTGTTGAGGACTACTCTTACTCATGACCTGATAGCTCCTTAATTGAGGTTCTTTAATTTGAATAGCTTGAGAAATTTTCCGGAAACGGAAAGTGATAAAAAGTACGTTTCTTTAAAGACTCGATAAGAATCTCCTAGACTATTAGACATAGGTTAGCTTTGTTTTTTCAGCAAAGCCAACCGCAATTTTAGGCAACCATACAACAACCTACAAAGAGCGGGATGGCAAACTACTGGGCGATCGCCATAGGCGTTAATCAATATCATTTATTTCAACCTTTACGTTGCGCCCAAGCCGATGCGGAGGCGCTAAAAGACTTCTTAGTTCAACAAGCAGGCTTTTTCCCCCAACAATGCCTGCTGATGACGGATACTTCCCCACCAATTGAAGACAGACCGACATACCCCACTAAAGACCATATATTGCTGTGGCTGGAAGATTTAGCCGCAGTTTGTTGGCAACCAGATGACCATTTATGGTTCTTCTTTAGCGGTTATGCTGTCCACTGCAACGGCAGAGATTATCTGATGCCCGTAGAAGGTGATCCCAAACTACCAGAAGAGACTGGTATCGAAGTGCGATCGCTAATGCAAAGTTTGCAGCTAGCTAACCTCAATGTCTTACTCATCTTCGATATCAATCGTGCTTGTGGCAGTCAAGGGGATATTCCCGTAGGTAAGGAAATCATCGAACTCGCCGAAGAATTACAACTCGCCACCATTTTGTCCTGTCAGCCAGACCAATTTTCGCAAGAAAGTCGGGAACTCGGACATGGGATATTTACAGGCTCATTGTTGTCGGCGTTGCGTTCCGGTTACGGTAGCGACTTAACCCAATTAACACAACACTTAAGTGTTCTTACTCCCGAATTATCTCAGCATTACTGGCGACCTACGCAAAACCCCGTAGCAGTTATTCCTTTTGATGAACAGACAATTTTGCCGCCAATAGAAACCACAAGCGATACAGAAGTAGAACAGAGCAAAGCCGTTCCTAGCACCATAGAACCATCGGCATCCGAACCGATTATTTTTTCCGAGGAAAACTTTGCAGTAGCCTTCACAGCACCCTCCATCGGCGAATCGTCAAGAAACAATGACAATCAGCCAAAATTCCGCATCTGGAGGCAATCTCCAGGGCTGGAAACCAACGGTAATGGCAAATCACCAACCGTTACCCTAGATAAACAGCCATTACCAGATGAAAATACTGAACCCCAGCCCGATGAAGAAGGGACGGGTGGGAGATTCATCCCCAACGCTCCCCAACCATATATTTCTCGGCTACCCGAAAATAAAGTAGAGCCGCCATTATGGAGACAGTTTCTCCTGTGGGGTGGCGGTACGATGGTAGTTGTGTGTTTAATTTCTATTGTTTTACTTCGCAATCAAGTTAAAATTTTAAAAGCGAGGCAGCAATTAGCCGCTAACAGTGATGCACAAATCATCAAAACCCCCTCAACTCCTCGCCCACTCCCTCAGCTATCTCCAGCGCCATTAAACATACCCAACAATCAAATACCCAAGAACCAATCAACTGCCCAAATAGCGCCTATTTCTGAATCAAAAAAGCGTAATCAAGCTGTCTTAGACCTAGCAAAAATGTCCCTGAAACAAACACAAGCTAGTGATCTAAGTTTAGCGATCGCCACGGCAAAAAAAATCAAACCCGGCGAACCTTTATATGCACAAGCGCAGGAAAATATTCAGATTTGGAGCCAGATGATTCTAGACTTAGCAGAAGGTCGCGCCAAACAAAGACAATATGCCCATGCGATCGCAGCTGCTAAATTAATTCCTCAAGACGAAATCCTATATACTAAAGCACAAAAGTCTATTGAACAGTGGCGCACCGAAGCCAAACAGTTTCTCGCCAATCAAACTCTTATAGATGCTGCTAGCGCCTTAATTAGACCAGGACAAGCTTCCACTTATAACCGGGCGATCGAAGTTGCCAAAAGAGTCCCCGAAGGTCAACCAGGCTCTGATTTAGCCAAAACATCTATTAATCAATGGAGTGAAAAAATTCTTGACCTAGCTAAAAATCGCGCCGATCAAGCAAACTTTACTGCTGCAATTGCCACCGCTACCTTAGTCCCCGAAGGAACAGCCGTCTACGAAGATGCTCAAGAAGCCATCCAGAAATGGGAGGCGAGGAAGAAGAGTCAATAGTCCATAGTCCATAGTCCATAGTCCATAGTCCATAGTCCATAGTCCATAGTCAACAGCCAGACACCTTTCACTGTTGACTGATAACTGATAACTGTTGACTGATAACTGATAACTGATAACTGATAACTGTTGACTGATAACTGATAACTGATAACTGTTGACTAACAATACTGCGACACATCTTCGCCGCACTCATCAGCTAGATAGCACAGCGCACGGAAACGCAAGCTGACGACTTCTTCATATAAAGGGTTAAGTTTACACATAGGCGGAATGTGTAACAAGGTCTGATTAAATAACTTAATGTCGCGCTCAAACGGACATTGTGCAGGGATAATTTTACATAAACGGTGAGCTAATTGGCGATCGCTCACTTTAATACTATCTAACCAGCGTCGTAGGGGTTTGAGAATATCCCACCGTGACTGAGCAGGAGAAGCTGGCAACTGGGTTAAATGACTATTGTTAACTTCTGCGTGATTTATCGCAACCCAGCTAGCAACAAAAAGCTTTTTTGTGGTATTATTAAATACCTTCATGGTTATGCCTCTTTTTTGATGAGGGTATTCACCTTTGCGATCAACTTATACAGCGTGACAACTACCTTGTCGGGAAAAAAACCATTTTGATAGCGATATAACGTTAATCTTTGGCAAATACTGAAGTTAAAACCTAAATTATGACTACGTTCAGTTAATCGCAAATTTCTCGGAAGCGGTAGTGTAATTATCGGATCTTGTTCATAATTTGACCCAGTTTAAATTTTAGTAAAGACATCTATCTTTAGATAGAAGAGCAAGCAGTTTTTACAACTCTTAACATAAATAATTCTAACAAAAAGAGTATTTGATAACAAATAGTTCTGCTGCTAGCTAGCTACTGTAGAAGCTATCTTGAGACATTAGCACTGGCAAAAACTCAGTAAACACAGTGATTTATATCAAATTTGCAGTTTATGGCGTATTGGGGCTGACATATTTCGGGTTAGCCTTGGGCTACATTCCAGGTTTACGGATGAACCGCGCCACTATTGCCTTAGTTGGTTCTGCCTTCTTAATTGCCTTGGGAGTGCTGAATTTACAGGAAGCTTGGCAAGCCATAGATGCTAATACCATCGTGTTTTTGTTAAGCATGATGGTAGTCAATGCTAACTTATCTTATGCAGGCTTCTTTCGCCTTGCCTTATCGGTGTTGTTGAGCTTAACCCGTAGTCCTTTAGGCTTGTTGATAGCTTTAACCTTTGGTAGCGGGATACTTTCCGCCTTTTTCCTCAACGATACATTGGCGCTAGTGTTTACGCCTTTGACTTTGAGTTTGGCGCAAACTTTGGGCTTAAATCCCATACCCTATTTACTAGCGATCGCCGGAGCAACTAACATAGGTTCTGTGGCTACCCTAAGCGGTAATCCGCAAAACATCCTGATAGGTTCATTTTCTGGCATACCCTACTTAGATTTTCTTCGTGTTTTAACCCCGGTCGCCTTCACAGGGTTGATAATTCAGATAGGGTTACTATGGCTACTATATCCTGATGTGCGATCGCTCAAACCTTGCCAAATTTTACCCATCAATAATCAAAGAATATATAAACCATTATTTAATAAAACATTAGTCATTACTACTGGCTTACTGATTGCTTTTACTGTCGGCTTACCTTTAGCACAGTCGGCTTTAGTAGCAGCTAGCCTATTACTAATTACCAGAAGAATTAAACCAGGGCGAATATTAAAAAAAGTAGATTGGAATTTATTAGTAATGTTTTCCGGGTTGTTTATTCTCACAAAAGCCACCCAAAAATTGAACTTACTACAGCCATTTACCCATGCAATTAACTCTGCTGCCAGTTTGTTAGGGATAACAGCTATTTTATCTAATCTAATTTCTAACGTTCCGGCTGTATTGCTATTGCAACCTTTGATTTCTCCAAGTGATACAAAATCCTGGCTATTATTAGCAGCAGGTTCAACTTTAGCGGGTAACTTAACTTTATTTGGCTCAGTTGCCAACTTGATAATTGTCGAAGCTGCTGCGGATTTAGGTTATAAACTCACCTTTTTAGAACATCTACGTTTTGGTGTGCCATTAACAATCTGTACTTTAATTTTGGCTTACGTATTTATCCAATAGGCGATTAACAATAAAGACATTATATTGAGTAAATATCTATTGCTGTAATGTCTCAATTTTCTATGTATTCATTCTAATCAAAAGTTAATTTATTATACATCAGCCTTGTCACGGGATTTGGAAAACCCCTCTCCAAACCTCTCCGTTTCGGTTACAGGCTTTAAATTTTTACCCTTCCTAGTAGAGAAGCTGACTTTTCACGTTATGTGGAAAAGCGCTCCGTCAGACCTAACCCCCCAGCCCCCTTCCCTACAAGGGAAGGGGGAGAAATCAAAGCCTCTCTCCTTGTAGGAGAGAGGTTTGGAGAGAGGTCTTCCAGATCCCGTGAAAAGTCAGGTAAAGAAGGGGGTTAGGTTAAGCGTAGATTTTTCCACATAACGCTTAGTAGAGACAAAAATTACTTAAGTATGGAGGCTATGAAAGATGACTATTTGGAATAAGAGTAGCTGGGATAGAGAAATTGATGCTGAATTAGAACAACTAAAAAAAGAACTCCAGAAATCCTCTATTGATGGGAAAAATCACGCGAAAGGCTTGGATGGTGTTCTTGAAAAATTAAATAATCTAGTAGGTATGCAAAATGTTAAAGATGAAATTAATAATCTGATTAACTTTCTGAAAATTCAACAACTCCGCAAAGAACAAAAACTCGCTACTATTTCTGTGACATTACATTCCGTATTTTGTGGCCCACCTGGAACAGGAAAAACTACTGTTGCCCGTTTGATAGGTGAAATATATAAAGAGTTAGGGCTACTTTCTAAAGGTCATCTTATCGAAACTGACAGATCGGGCTTGGTTGCAGGTTATGTAGGACAAACCGCTATTAAAGTCGATGAACTTGTCGAGTCAGCATTAGATGGCGTGTTATTTATTGATGAAGCCTACGCATTAAAACCCGAAGGTTCTAGTAACGATTTTGGTCAAGAGGCTATAGATACTCTTCTAAAAAGGATGGAAGACTATAGAGATAGGTTAGTAGTAATAGTCGCTGGTTACAGTGAGGAAATGTCTAGATTTATCGATGCTAATCCTGGCTTACAGTCAAGATTCAATAAGTATTTCTATTTTGAAGATTATCAGCCTGATGAGTTGCTAAACATATTTGAAAAAATTTGTGAACAAAACCATTTCCAATTGACTGAAAAAGCAAAGCAAGTATTACTGAATAAACTAACTGATTTATATACAAATCGAGACAAAAAATTTGGTAATGGAAGACTCGTTAGAAATATATTTGAAAAAACTATAGAGAAGCAAGCAAATAGACTGGTAAAACTTTCTGAAGTTAACAAAAAAATGATGATGACAATTGATCTAGAAGATATACCTTAACTTAAAAAGAGTAACACCGTTTCTTGATGAAGTTGCACTGTATTCTTAGCTGTAGAGATGTTGCATTCAACGTCTCTACATGATTTATTTGGTGCAACTTCATAGATAATCAGTATAAATAGGATGTATTACTGCTTTGGGTGAGGTAGCGGTGTTCAGTCGCTTAGATAATTTTGTTCGTGAGAAACCATCTCAAAAAATGCGACTAACACACCCTACTGGCACAACTAATCATAGTGCATAAATATCTCTGTAACTCTGTGTCTCTGTGGTAAATTAATACTATATTTTACCATTGCCACAGCACTAAGCTAACAGCAACTCTTGAACAGTCAAAGATAACTCAGGTAATAACATAGAAATAATCTGTTGATTTTCCATAAATACCGTTTGCTGATAGCTATTTTCTGCCAACAAACAGACTGTAACTTTATTTTCTAAAGGGTCAACAATCCAGTATTCTCCAACACCAATAACCGCATATTCAGAAGTTTTTTGGATATAGTCTCGCTCTACAGATTCAGGACTGACAACTTCAACTATAAGCGGTGGTGGAGTCTTGAGGATAGCTGAAGTCTTTTCAATAGTTTGTGCTTGTTCATTGGTAATTACACAAACATCAGGTCGCCTTGGTTGTTTGTTAGTTAAAACCTCTGTACCATTAGGACGAGGTTGTAAAGGCAATGCCATCTTTTGAATTTCCAAAAAAAAGCGAACCACCAACAAAGTAATAATGGCCTCGTGTTTACCAGTCCCAGGAGGCATTTCTACAAGCACCCCATCCTCAAGTTCATAACGCTTATCCGTACCATCATCAAAGTTTAAATACTCCTGCAAATTAGTAACTTTAAATGGGCTTTTCGTCATAGCGATCGCCTCACCAACTCATCTACAATAAATATCGCACAACAAAACGCAAAGACACCTTATGTGCCTTTGTGCCTTTGCGCCTTTGCGTGAGCTTATCTTAAGAAGCCACCTGTGCAGCCGTGCGAGTCCGCCGCCTTCTACCATCAGTAGCCACCTTGACAGGCGGTTCATCAGGAATTTGCATCAAGAAAGTCACCGATGGCTGACATTGCAACTCACGACGCAGAGAACGTTGCAATTCACGTTCTAAAGTTGCTTGCAAACCACCCCAGTCAACTTCCGGCTGTTCACCAACAGTAGATGCAAACTCCGACCAACGCACAGTTAAAATTTCTTCTATGCGTTGTTGCACCCACTTTTGTAATAGCGATCGCTCTACACTAGTAACAACACCACGCAGATGAATCTCTGGTTTAGCTAGTAGTTTACCCTGCCAATCGATAGCAGCTGCAATAGTTACAATACCTTCTTCTGCCATGCGTTGCCGCTCTTGCAGCACCTTGGCACTCACCATACCAGAACTTGTAGTATCCACCAACTCGATACCAGATGGCACTTTTCCAGCTACAGCAATTGAGTTTTCTGTCAATTCGATGACATCGCCATTCTGAATAATCACCATATTCTCGGCGGGAACACCCATCTTTTGGGCGGTTTGCGCGTGTTTTACCAACATCCGATGTTCACCGTGTACTGGGACGAAAAACTTAGGACGGGTTAAGGCTAGCATCAATTTTTGGTCTTCCTGACAGCCGTGACCGGAAACGTGAATGCCTTGTTCCCTACCATAAACCACTTTCGCCCCTTGCAACATCAACTTATCGATGGTGTTGACTACTGCAATGGTGTTTCCGGGAATGGGGTTAGCAGAGAAGACAACGGTATCACCTTCACGAATTTTGATGTGGGGGTGTTCTTTGTTGGCTATTCTCGTCATCGCCGCCATTGTTTCACCTTGAGAACCAGTGGTGAGAATTAACACGTTCTCATCTGGCAAACCACGAACTGTATGCAGGGGTTGAAACAGATTATCTTCGCATTTGATGTAACCCAAATTCCGAGCATGGGCAATCAAATTTAACATGGAACGTCCGACCACTGTCACCACACGGTTATGCTTTTTCGCCAGTTGCAAAATCATGTTGATGCGATGCACACTGGAAGCAAAGGTAGTGACAAATAACCGCCCTTCCGCTTGACCAAATACTCTATCGAGGTTGGGGAAAACTGCTGCTTCCGAAGGTGTAAATCCGGGAACCTCGGAGTTAGTAGAATCACTTAACAAACACAGTACACCTTTTTCCCCATGTTCTGCGAGGCGTTGAATATCGAATCTTTCCCCATCGACTGGGGTATGGTCAAATTTGAAGTCCCCGGTGTGAATGACTACACCCAGAGGCGTGTGAATGGCTACCGTAAAACTATCGGCGATGGAGTGGGTGTTGCGAATGTACTCAACAAAAAATGATTTACCGATGCGGACTACATCACGGGGTAAAACTGATCTTAATTCTGTGCGATCGCGTACTCCTGCTTCTTCCAATTTACCCTCTAGCATTGCCATTGCTAGTCTAGGGCCATATATCACCGGAATGTCAAATTGTTTGAGGTGAAAAGCAATCCCGCCAATATGGTCTTCATGACCGTGGGTAACAATCATACCCTTAATTTTGTGGCGATTTTCCCGTAGGTAGGTTGTATCTGGCAGGACGATATTCACACCGTGCATTGCCTCTGTGGGAAAAGCCAACCCTGCATCTAACAGGACAATTTCATCATCGTATTCAAAAACACAGGTGTTTTTACCAATTTCATGTAAACCGCCCAAGGGAATAATTTTTAGGCTGGTACTAGTTTCGTTGTTAACCATTTGCTCCTTAGTTTTGTCGTTTGTCGTTTTAAAGTTAATCAAGAAAATTCAGCTTCTTTTAGTAATGACAACATTTGCCTGCTTGTACCAAGCAGTCATTTAATTAAATCTGCAATTTTTGGGTAAATAAAAAGGATTTTATGTCGAATAATTCATTCTATATTTATTAGGTTTTAGCACAAGTTTTAAGATTATTAGCAGCCAAGCAGTAATAAAAATTTCATCATCAATTTTGCTAATTTTAATTTCTGCCAAGCTCCATAAATAATTGATATCTTGTTTTAGCAACCGCAATAATGACGATTAAATTAAATCGAGATTTTTCAGCACGGCCTCTAATTTTTGGCTGACTTCTGCATCAGCTTCGCTTAGTGGCGGACGAGTAGAACCAACCTCCCAACCTTGAAGTTTTAATGCTTGTTTAATGGGAATCGGATTTGTTGTGATAAATAGAGCTTTAAACAATGGTAAGAGTCGAAGATGAATCTCACTGGCGACTGTCACTTTTCCAGCATTGTAAGCTTGAATCATCTGTTGTAGTTGGTTCCCTACCAGATGGGAAGCCACACTAACTACACCTTTCGCCCCGATCGCTAACAAGGGCAGGGTTAACGAGTCATCTCCAGCGTAAATCTCGAAGTCTTTTGATGTCAAGCGGCGGATTTCCCCCGCTTGGTCGAGATTGCCACTAGCTTCTTTAATACCCACAATATTGTCGATTTGGGCTAACCGCACAACTGTCTCTGGGCTGAGATTTTGACCAGTGCGCCCTGGAACGTTATACAACAATAGCGGTAGCTCTGGACAGGCTTGAGCGATCGCCACAAAATGCTGGTATAAACCTGCTTGCGGCGGTTTATTGTAGTAGGGTACAACCTGTAATGTACCATGTACTCCTATTTTAGCGGCTTTTTGTGTAGCTGCGATCGCTTCTTTTGTGGAATTAGAACCACACCCAGCTATGACCTTGGCTTTCCCGGCTACTGCCTGTAAAATTTCCACAAATAACTGGTATTCTTCATCCCAACTTAAGGTAGGTGATTCTCCAGTTGTACCACAAACCACTAATGTATCTGTCCCATTTTCTGCCAAATGGGCTGCTAGTTCTGCCGCTAAAGCATAGTTAACACTTCCGTCCGCTTTGAACGGTGTAATCATAGCGGTTAAAACTGTGCCGAAATCTCCCACCCTTTTGTTACTCCTTTATATTTTTTATCAGTTATCAGTTATCAGTTATCAGTTATCAGTTGACATTTATCAGTTGACAGATTATTTCCACTGTCTACTGTTCACTGTTCACTGTTCACTGTTCACTGACCAATGACTAACTTGCAACATACGCCTTTGCAGGTTGGAGTAAATTCTTTTCTACCAACAACTCGGCTATTTGTACCGCATTCAGTGCTGCACCTTTGCGAATTTGGTCGCCGCACAGCCAAAGTTCTAAACCGTAGGGATGAGAAATATCTTGACGGATTCTCCCAACTAAAACTTCATCACGACCGCTTGCTTCTATGGGCATGGGGAAATAATTTCTACCCCAATCTTCTAATAATTTTACTCCAGGTGCGTTGCTTAAAATCTCTCTAGCTTCATCTGGAGAGAATGGTTGGGCGAACTCTAGATTAATTGCTTCTGAGTGGGCGCGGAGTACGGGAACCCGTACACAAGTTGCGGTAATTCTAATTTCTTGTGTGCCGAAGATTTTGCGGGTTTCGTTGACCATTTTCAACTCTTCCTCACAATACCCGATATCTGTCAGGGGGGAGTTGTGGGGAAATAAGTTAAATGCTAAGGGGTAAGGTAATACTTCGGCTACTGGTTCTTCACCGTTTAAGATGGCGCTGCTTTGGATTTTGACTTCTTCCATTGCTTTCGCACCTGCACCACTGGCAGATTGATAGGTGGCTGCCACGATGCGCTGCACTGGTTTAACTTGATGTAATGGCCAGACTGCCAAGGTCATCAAAATGGTGGTGCAGTTGGGGTTGGCGATGATGCCTTTGTGGTTGGCTGCGGCTTGGGGGTTGACCTCTGGCACTATCAGGGGTACATCTGGGTTCATACGGAAGGCGCTGGAGTTATCGATGACCACTGCACCCTTTTCTACCGCTACCGATGCCCAAGCTTTAGATGTGGAACCACCCGCACTGGCTAAGACTATATCGACGTTTTCTAAGGCGCGATCGCTCACTGCCTCTACTGGGATATTTTCTCCTTTAAATGGGAGCGATCGCCCTACACTCCTTTCTGATGCCAATAATTTTAAATCTGCCACCGGAAAATTCCGACTTGCCAGTAATTCCAGCAACTCCGTGCCAACAGCACCAGTCGCCCCTAAAATAGCTACACGATACGTTTTAGACAAATTAAATTCCTCCTTCCTCAGAGGTTATGGTTGATTTTTGCTCTTTTGTAAAGATGTATGAAAATAACAATAGTTGAGTATTTGAAATTAAGTTTTTCTGATTTTTAGCAATATTTCTTAAATTATTTACCCTAACCTTTTAACTTTTTTTTACATAACTTAATCAATTCAAGAAGTTTACAATATTTTATGTTTGAGTTGGCGACCAAATCTAAAAAAATTATATTTATTATACAATAAATCGCTGTCACCCAGAAAAATCAGGAGAAGAGTATTATATTCTGATGACTGTTTACTGTCATTCCCCTACCACCTATCCTCTTGGAGAGAAAAATCTGAGGAGTAGGATTCATAACATGAGCTAGAAATTCATTCTGCCAGCAAATCACAATCACACATATGATGTGGGTAGCTGGGTAAGCAATGTACTATGATGCAATGTGAACCAAGACAGTATAATCAACCAACTGTGAATTTTCAAGCGGCAACTTGGGATTAACCCTAACAACAGATTCAACATTCTAATATAGGATACAGACTGTTGGTTTATTGGTTGTGAAAACCAGGATATCACGATAACCGCCCGACACAACTGATGCAGTAGCTTTAACTATGACTGTTTCGGTAAAGTTATAGGGCTAAAGCGTCAAGTCCTTTGCCATTAGCAGTAAAGTGGATGTTGAGCGCAGAGTAAAAAACACTCGCCCCTAGCCTCTGTTTCACAGTTGGCGGTGAATCTTGTTTCATCAGGACTGCTTAGTAAACACCTCCCATTCTCACCAAGAGACATTAACTCAAAAGAAGCGATGAAAAGTCATGAGTGCCGAGTTCTAACTGAAAAGCTGAGTGGAAATTTCACTCAAAACTCAGCACACAGCACTCATCACTAAATTTAGTCAATCGCATCTAGGATGTACTTGGAGTTACAAACCCAAAAATTTAGAGACGAAGCATGAAAGTTACCCAGGAAAAACTCCCCGCCAGCCAAATTGGGCTGGAAATAGAAATTACACCAGAAATTACGCAAAAAACTTACGAACAGGTAATTAAAAACTTATCCAGCACTGTTAATATTCCTGGGTTCCGTAAAGGTAAAGTACCGAGAAATGTCTTGTTACAGCGTTTAGGTACAACTCGCGTCAAAGCCGCAGCTTTGGAAGAGTTACTGCAAGATGGCATCGAGCAAGCGATCAAACAAGAATCCATCCCCGCCATTGGTCAACCACAGCTGCGTTCATCGTTTGATGATTTAATTAATAATTACGAACCTGGAAAACCCCTGACTTTTACGGCGGCTGTTGATGTAGAGCCAGAAGTCAACCTGACAAAATACACTGGGTTAGAAATCAAAGCCGAAGAAATTCAGTATAACCCCGCCCAGGTTGATGATGTATTAGACAAAGAACGCCAGCAATTGGCGACATTAATTCCTGTGGAAGGAAGATCCGCCCAGTTGGGGGACGTGGCGGTAGTCGATTTTAAAGGCGTGATAGCCAAAGCGGAAGGCGACGATGAAAACACCGAACCCGAACCCATTCCAGGGGGTGAAGGCACTGATTTTCAAGTAGAATTAGAAGAAGATAAATTTATTCCAGGTTTTGTAACTGGCATAGTCGGCATGAATCCTGGGGAAACCAGGGAAGTATCAGCACAATTCCCAGATCCCTACGCTAACCAAGAATTAGCCGGAAAACCCGCTATTTTCACGGTGACACTCAAAGAAATCAAAGAAAAAGAACTGCCAGAATTAAATGACGACTTTGCCCAAGATGTCAGTGATTTTGAGACATTAGAAGCCTTGCGTGCATCTTTGGCAGAGCGTTATCAAAAAGAAGCCGAAGACAAAACCAAGGCGAATAAACAAGAGGCGTTGTTAGCGGAAATTCTCAAGCATCTAGAAGTAGATTTGCCTGAAACCCTGATAGATAAAGAAGTAGACGCGATTATCTCGCAAACAGCAATGCGCCTAGCCCAACAGGGTATGGATGTGAGGAAAATATTTACCCAAGATATTATCCCCCAGTTTAGGGAGCGATCGCGCCCGGAAGCTGTAGAACGCATCAAGCGGTCTTTAGCATTGCAAGAAGTGGCTAAACGCGAGTCTATCGAAGTCACCGCCGCAGAAGTTCAAGCCAGAGTCACAGAACTCATACAACAATATCCTGATGAAGATATAGACCAAGATAGATTGCAAGCAGTAGTCGAAAACGAACTGCGATCGGAAAAAATCATCGATTGGCTCTTGGCAAATTCTACCGTGGAACTTGTACCCGAAGGCTCATTAACTCAGCAAGAAGAAGCAGAGACAACTGCACCTGAGACTGAGGCACAAACCCCAGAAGCTGCCGCAGAATCAACAACAGGGGAATAAATTAAGGTTATTGTTGTCGGTGTGTTATGCCGTAGGCTAACGCACCACAGATTTTCGGGACGTTAGAATCAAGCCATCACACCCTATCAACCCGCAACTAACAGTGCTGACACCCCCTAACACAAACAGGGAATTTTAGGTTATAAATGCTGAGTCATGAGTATTAAAAATTTTTACTCATCAATCAACGCCAGACGTAGGCAAACTAGCCAATGGCAAAGTTTACACTCGCCCTTGTCTAGTGAGGGGTCACACGAGAACAATGTAGATGAGGCATAATGGTTAACACATAGGTAAATCAATATCTCATTTATGAACCTATAGGCAGCTTTTGTTGCCAAAATCTCTGTACCAACTATATTTAACCGTTCTCCTATGCTTGTATCGCAGTCGGCAAATTACCCCATCAACAGTTTAAGTCGATTTGGTATGTCCTCTCACCTCAACGGCATAAGTAACATTGTGCCAATGGTTGTAGAACAATCAGGTATGGGGGAAAGAGCCTTCGACATCTACTCCCGTCTACTGCGAGAGCGGATTATTTTCTTGGGAACGCCCATCGACGATGCTGTAGCTAACACTATTGTCGCCCAGTTATTATTCTTGGATGCCGAAGATTCGGAAAAAGACATCCAACTTTACATCAACTCCCCCGGCGGCTCTGTCTACGCAGGCATGGCAATCTATGATACAATTCAACAAATTCGTCCCGATGTTGTTACCATATGTTTTGGATTAGCAGCAAGCATGGGGGCATTTTTGTTAACCGCAGGAACTAAAGGTAAACGTATGTCACTACCTGATTCCCGCATCATGATTCACCAACCCCTGGGGGGCGCTCAAGGTCAAGCTATTGATATTGAAATCCAAGCGAGGGAAATTCTTTACATCAAGGGTCAATTGAACCAGCTATTGGCTGATCATACTGGTCAACCCCTAGAAAGAATTGAAGCAGATACCGATCGCGACTTCTTCATGTCAGCAGAAGAAGCCAAAAATTACGGTTTGATCGATCAAGTCATCTCCAGACAAAATCTTCCCACAGCTGGGGAAAACGTCACCATCGTGAAATAAGAGGCTGGTATGTCTAAGTACGACTCCCATTTAAAATGTTCTTTCTGTGGCAAGTCTCAAGAGCAGGTGCGAAAATTGATCGCAGGGCCGGGAGTTTACATCTGCGATGAATGCGTAGACTTGTGTAATGAAATACTAGATGAGGAGTTGCTAGATACAAGTGGTGCGGCGACACAACCAGCACCAAAATCAGAACCACCTCAAAAACGCCGCACCCGTTCCGCTAATCTCTCCCTCAGCCAAATACCCAAGCCGAGAGAGATTAAAAAATACCTAGACGAACACGTTATAGGTCAAGATGAAGCGAAGAAAGTTTTATCTGTAGCAGTTTACAATCACTACAAACGCCTAGCAATCTTGCAGTCTAAGGGTAGTGGCAAAAATGGCGCTGATGATGCCGTAGAACTGCAAAAATCCAATATTCTCCTCATCGGCCCTACAGGTTGCGGCAAAACTCTCCTGGCGCAAACCCTAGCCAAAATCCTTGATGTCCCCTTCGCTGTGGCTGATGCCACAACCCTCACAGAAGCAGGTTATGTAGGGGAAGACGTAGAAAACATTTTACTACGATTATTACAAGTAGCAGATTTGGATGTAGAAGAAGCCCAACGGGGCATTATCTACATCGATGAAATCGATAAAATTGCCCGTAAGAGTGAAAATCCCTCAATTACCAGGGATGTTTCCGGCGAAGGTGTACAACAAGCTTTGTTAAAAATGCTGGAAGGCACAATTGCCAACGTTCCCCCCCAAGGCGGAAGGAAACACCCTTACCAAGACTGCATCCAAATCGATACCAGCAATATATTATTCATCTGTGGGGGAGCCTTCGTCGGGTTGGAGAAGGTAGTAGAGCAGAGAGGGGGCAAAAAGTCAATAGGTTTTGTGCAACCAGGCGAAGGGCAATCTAAAGAAAAACGGGCAGCAGATGTGCTACGTCATCTAGAACCAGATGATTTGGTGAAATTTGGCATGATTCCCGAATTTATCGGTCGTGTGCCAATGGTAGCCGTGGTAGATCCTCTGGATGAAGAAGCCTTGATGGCGATTCTAACTCAACCACGCAGCGCCCTAGTGAAGCAGTACCAAAAACTGCTGAAGATGGATAACGTCCAATTAGACTTTAAACCAGATGCGTTGCGAGCGATCGCCCAAGAAGCCTATCGTCGCAAAACTGGCGCAAGGGCATTACGTGGTATCGTGGAAGAACTCATGCTAGATGTGATGTACGAGTTACCCTCCCGTAAAGACGTAACGCGCTGCACAGTCACTAGGGAAATGGTAGAGAAGCGTTCCACAGCAGAATTGCTAGTACATCCTTCTTCACTGCCTAAACCAGAATCGGCATAATAGTTATTAGTCAGTAGGGGCGGGTTGATGGAGAAATTCATGGCGAAAACAAATATGTCAGTTAAACCCGCCCGTACAACAGTCCATAGTCCGTAGTTAATCAACTGTTAACTATGGACTATGGACTGTTGACTGTTGACTATGGACTCTTGACAAATGGCTTATATTACTGTTCGTGGCGTTGAGCATTATTATGAGTGGATCAAACAACCATCTGGGATAGCAAAACCTGTGATGGTGTTTATTCATGGTTGGGCTGGTTCGGCTAGGTATTGGCGGAGTACAGCTCATGCTTTATCAGAGCAATTTGATTGTCTACTCTACGATTTACGGGGGTTTGGACGTTCCCAGGGGAAACCCACTGTTGTTGGTGCTAGTGAGTCTGTAGCTGAGGCCCAGACAAATCAACAAAAGTCTCAAGCCATCCAAGAATTAACTTATGAATTAACAGAATACGCCGAAGATTTAGCCGTTCTACTTGATGAGTTGCAGCTTGGGCGCGTTTATATCAATGCTCACTCAATGGGTGCTTCCGTCGCCACAATATTTTTCAACTGTTATCCCCAAAGAGTGGAACGGGGAATTTTAACTTGTAGCGGAATTTTTGAATACGATGAGAAAGCTTTTGCGGCTTTTCATAAATTTGGCGGTTATGTAGTCAAATTCCGCCCCAAATGGTTAGGAAAAATCCCCTTTGTTGACCAGATGTTTATGGCGAGATTCCTACATCGTCCCATACCCAAAAGCGAGCGTCAAGCCTTTTTAGAAGACTTTCTCTCTGCCGATTATGATACAGCTTTAGGAACCATTTTTACTTCGGTCAGTAAAGCCCAATCTGAATTAATGCCCCAAGAATTTGCTAAATTACAAGTTCCTACTCTACTGGTGGCTGGAGAATACGACCAAATTATTCCCGCCCAAATGGGAAGACAAGCCGCAGCCTTAAATAATCAGGTGAAATTTGTCGTAATTCCTGATACAGGACATTTCCCAATGCTGGAAGATGCAGCTACTTATCTGCAACAAGTGCGGGAGTTTTTGCAAGTAGCTACACCCGAATTACAAGCTAATTAAATTGTGCAAAACATTACTGAAGTTGAACATTACACCTAAATTCACCTACTTTTAATAATTTGCTTTTACACTAAAGATGTAATTTCAACCATCAGGCTATCCTCATGCACTCTCAGCAAGCCTACACCACAGTGAATCGTCCAGGTGATAATGGTACATTTGTTGCACCCATGTCAACAATATCGGCTTATCATCCCTGGGGTAAAACACCTGATCAAGCTCGTGGTGAACTTATTGACGTTGTTGAAATAATTCATCAACAATACGAGGGAAATGAACGTTCTCTGCCGGAAAATGTTTACATAAGCGCCGAAGAAGAGCGTTATCAGCTAAGGTAATTATTTTTCTGTATACAGGGTTTTTTTACATAATTAGTCCACAGTCAATAGTCAATAGTCCAGAGTCTATATTCGTTAATTTTTGTTAATTTACTCATGACTATGGACTGTTGTACGGGCGGGTTTAACTGACATATTTGTTTTCGCCATGAATTTCTCCATAAACCCGCCCCTACTGACTAATAATTAACCAAACCAATGGGATGGTTCACTGCCTAATTGTACTGATTCACAAAGGTGACGACTAATCCAGTCTGATTTTTCTTGAAAAATAGAATAAATGCCTTCGTGAATCAAACGTTGTAGGTGTTGTTGCTGTTCTAAAGGACTACGAGGTAACTTGTTGTTCAACCAGCTTTCTTTGTCACAGCTTGCTATTAGTAATTGCTCGTCCGATATGACGCTATACAAGCAGGGAATACGGTTGAGGACAAAAGCAATTAACTCTTGGCGCAAATCAGGAATTGCAAATGCTTGTTGATAAGGATGATAAGCATAAGTATCTAAAACATTTTCAATTTCTCCCAGAACTGATTGCTGCGTTAAATTTACTACTGTTTTCATCATTTTTTAACTCCTTTTTTATCTGTTTAGTGATTAAATCTGTGCAGAGAAACACCCTGCTAAATGGCAATCTCTTCTAGGCAACAATTTAGAAGTTATTTCTATTTTGATATTCCAGTCATAAACAAACTTTTTATTCTTGTATATTTCCAGCTACTTGTCCATATACATTTTTGTAGTTAAGACTGATTGACAGTATAGCTCTTACAAAAGAAGACTTAACAGAGCAGTAAAGTCTAATGTTTTCTATTTATATTTTAATTTTTACAAATTGACGAGCTTTTAACGAAAATCTACACAAAACGCAGCAAAACTATGAGGGATCAGCAAAAAATGGTCTTGATGACCATTAAAAAGAGTAAATTATCGATAAAAGTAAGACTTACTTGTTTTGTTTACATTACTTATTAAACATATAGGAATCCTATTTCAATTTTGAAAAAATCTCAGTACCTGTAGTATTGCCCACCATATCACGGTTTTGGTGGGCAGTGTATCGGCCTACCTATGTTTCAAACATCAAGTAGTCATCTTATATATTTAACCCATCTATACAGTTTAGTGTGAGCGTTATTTTTTTTTTAAATCATCTTTATAGATGAATCTAATAAGTATAGCAGGGGACAGGTGATAGGTGACAGGTGACAGGTAAAGAAGCTTTTCTCTGTAAGGATTTTATGATTCGTTAATGTCCTAACCTATGTCTCGCTTGCTATAAAAAAATAATGTTTTTTACATGGACTAAACTGTCTAATGATAGATGCAGATGCAAAAAATTTTATGTGCATGAGTTACACGCAGTATTTAGAGAAACTCTTCTCCCAATATGGGAGAAGAAAGGGGTAAAAATTAGGCAAAAACTTTAAGAAAGTTTTCCCCAGGTAGAACTAGCTGCTTTAAATAATTGTTAATCTCTACAGATGCGGCCAGTCCAGAAAGCATTGCCCCTTCTACAAGATTGCCACCACACCAATCACCACAGCAAACTAAAGGTAGTTCAGCTTTTGCGGATAGAACTTTATCTTGCCAAGGGTTACTGGGGAAAGCATAGCGCCAGCGATGTACTTGTAACCATTCTGGTATTTCTAGCCAAGGTATTTCTAAAGTCTGGGCTGCATACTTTAACATCTCATGTCCTATGGGTTGTAAATCTGAAGCTTCTAAATGAAGTTGGGCAAAATTGGCGCTGCTTTGCAAGACAAATACTGGTTGTTGGGGTTGAGGACGCTTGCTACTATCTAAACCAATCCATCCCAAAATAGCATCATCAACAAAGCTAGAGGCTCTCCAGTTTGGTAGGGGGTGAAATGAAGGAGGATATCCAGCGATCGCACTCATACAGGGATAATATTCTACAGAACTCAAATCTGTTAAAAATTGTTTACCCAACACAGCTTCACCCAACGGAGTCAATAACATCGCCGCTTGAGGTGCAGGAATAGCTATCACTAAAGCTTGAGCAGTTAATTCTTCATTGCTGGATTCTAAAGTTAAACGCCAATTTTTTGCCGATGTTAAGTTAACTTCTGTAACGCGCTGATTGAGGAGAATATTTAAATTTTGGGCGATAAATTTAGCGATCGCACTCATACCCGCAGGCGCAACATAACGCGGCGTGGCGTTCGGCTGGAGTTCTGACCAGTTTTCTAAGATATGGCGATCGCATAATAACTCTACAAAACTAGTGAATAACTCACCCTTGGGCTTTAAATAACAAGCTCCATGATCTGCCCAAGTTCCATGTAAGCGCCGCGTAGCCATTCGTCCCCCTAAACCACGGGACTTTTCCACAACTAACACCGAATATCCAGCTTGACTTAACTGCTGGGCGCAAACTAAGCCAGCGATACCTGCACCGATAATTACAACGTCATTCATAGGATTGGGTAATGGGTAATGGGTAATGGGTAATGGGGAAGGGGGAAGGGGGAGGGGGGAAAGGGGAAAGGGTAAAGACTTTCTCCGGTGCGCCTCTGCTCATCTCCCTCATCTTCCTCATCTCCCTCATCTCCCCCTACTCCCCAATCCCCAGTCCCCAATCCCCATATATTCTGATAGCTAATAGTAGAATAGGGTACAGAAAAGCTGCATGGAAGGGAGGAAGGGACATTGGATGAACTGAGGGCGGCGCTAGAGTTAGCAACTGACGAAGAATTGCAGGATTTAACAGCAATTCTGTTTAGTCGTAAGTTTAATCCCCTTGATTATGTTCAGACACCTGAACCAATCGAAATTCAAAGCCAAAACAGACAAGCTTGGCTAGATTCGCTAGAAAATCGCTTTCGGTTTTTAGCCGCCGATGGAGTGACGGTATTACGAGGAAAAACAAACCAAGTAACTTACCGTCAAGCATTAATTCAAGTCTGTAAATATTTAAAAATTCCTTACTCTCAAGATTTAACAACAATTGATTTAGAAGCAGAAGTATTTTTACATCTGCTAGGACAAGTGTGGAAAAGATTACCAGAAAAAGAAAAACAAAAATTGGCTACGCAAGTACAGCGTCAACTTGTGAAATCGGAGGTACAAGAACCTTTACCTCTGTTGTTGCAACCTGATCCTTTGGGCTTGCTGTTAAAAGGTGGTAGCGCCTTAGCTGTTACATCCGTTGTTAAGCCATTGGTTTTACAACAAATTGCCCGTCAATTTGCTATTCACTTTGCTACTTATCAAGTAGCTAAAGATGCCTTAATTCAAGGTTCACAAGCAGCAACAACACAGTTTCAAAGCTATGTCACGTTACAAATGGCGCGTCAGGGTATGACTGTGAGTGCAGCCCGTTATGGAGCAGTTCGCAGCCTCTTCGCCTTTGTTGGCCCGGTTATGTGGGCTTGGTTTTTCGCCGATTTAGGCTGGAGAACCATCGCTACAAACTACGGTCGCATCATCCCGACTATTTTTGCTCTAGCACAAATTCGGCTTACCCGTGCTGAATGTTGGGAATTGGCTTGAAGACAGGGACTGGCTATTAGGGACTGGGGACTGGGGGAAGATAGGAGAAAGGGAAAAGGGTAAGGAATAAAGGATTCAAATTCTTTCCTTTCCCCTTTCCCCTTTCACCTTTCCCCCTCATCCCCCTCATCTCCCCTACCTTGATTTCGTGACTATTAACCTGGGGTTTTAGCTTGAAGTTAGCTTTTTATCATCCCAAACCTGAATGCCAATTTTCTTGGAATTGCTTTCAACTGGGACTATTATTATTTCCGCTCACTCCTTTTGTGGGATTTGTGAGCATCATGTTAGGGGCGTTAGTAACTTGGATACGCCAATACCGCAGTATTATCCGCCGTCCCATTAATTGGGGATTTGCGTTACTGAGTTTTTTGCTGTTTATTTCCGCCTGCTTTGCTAATGACAAAGCCGCAGCTTTTGTTGGGTTATTTAATTTACTGCCATTTTTCTTATTATTTACAGGTTTGGGTTTCCTGATTCAAACAACTGCACAATTACGCCATATAGCTTGGATTTTAGTCATTGGTTCTGTACCAATGGTAATTATGGGCTTTGGGCAGTTGTTTTTTGGCTGGAACTTGCAAATACAAGTTTTGTGGATTTTATTAGACTGGTCGATCGCACTCGGTGGTAGTCCCCCTGGACGCATGGCTGCTCTGTTCATGCACGCTAATATCTTTGCAGCTTATTTAGCGATCGCCTTTACCCTCAGCATCGCACTACTGCTAGAACAATGGCAAGCGAGGAGCAGAGGAGCAGGGGAGCAGAGGAGCAGAGGAGCAGGGGAGCAACCCACCCCTAGCCCCTCCCAGGAGGGGAACGGAGCAGAGGAGATAGTCTTTTCCCCTTTCCCCCTTCCCCCTTCCCCCTTTCCCCTTCCCCCAGTACCCATCATCTTCCTCACATTCTCAGCTATTGCCGACTTTACCGCCTTGATTTTAACTAACTCGCGTAATGGGTGGGCGATCGCTATTATTGCTTGTTTAGCTTTTGCATTTTATCAAGGTTGGCGTTTACTAGTCGGTGGTGTTGCTGCCTTAACCACCAGTGTCTTATTAGCGGCTTTTGCACCCTCCCCAATTGCCCAAGCTTTCCGCCAGATTATTCCCGCTTTCTTTTGGGCGAGATTAAACGATGAAATGTATCCAGATAGACCAGTTGCCTTAATGCGGAAAACTCAGTGGCAATTTGCTTGGTCTTTGACTCAACAACGTCCCTGGACAGGCTGGGGATTGCGTAATTTTACTGACCTTTATAAAGCCCAAATGAATATTGATTTGGGACATCCCCATAATTTGTTTTTAATGCTATCTGCGGAAACTGGATTGCCTAGCACTTTACTATTTTTTGGCATACTGAGTTGGATATTATTTGCTGGTTTTCAACTGATATGGAAATCAGACTATATACCTAATAAAGATAGATTAATATTTTTCAGTTATCTTGTAGTTTTTGGAGAGTGGTTATTATTTAACACAGTAGATGTCACCCTTTTTGATTTCAGAGTAAATACCTTATCTTGGATGATCATGGCGGCTATTGGGGGAAATGTATATTATTATAACCAACCAAAAAAAATGTAAATTTTTCAGGTTAGTATGTTGTTTTTATAAACCATAAACAAAGCCATTAATATAGCAATCGTCACATAGGTTAGGAAATTGATGAATCATAAAATCTTTACAGAAAAAAGCTTCCTCACCTGTCCCCTTTCCCCTGCTAAACATAGTTTTTTATTAATGAAAATTAACCAAAAAACTACCATGAATATATTTAACTAAACCTTCATTTTTAGCAGCCGCAACATAGGTTAGGACTTTAAGGAATCATAAAATAGTGATAGCAGGCAGCTTATGCACCTGTTTCCTATCCCCTGCTATGTATCTAAAATAAATTTTCAGTGGTTACACTGCGGCATCCAGAGTTAGTCGTGACTAATATGAATATATTCAAGTTTGTGACTGTGAGTGTGGCTAACAGTAATTAGCCACTGTTGCTGATTGTTGGGAAGGTGTAGGGATAACCCTAAATGGGTTTTCCTGCATAACAGGCATCTTTTTTAGATGCCTTTTTTTAATATTATTTTCTGTTATGTTAAAAGAGAAAAAATTCTCTAATATATAGTAGGGAACAGGGGACGACCTCACAATATATTTGTTATCAAGATTATCAAGCTATGATATCACTAAGCTGTTTAGCCTCTTACCTGTCACCTGTCACCTGTTACCTATCCCCTACTGACTCGTTGTTCCGTTACTAAAGTTAGGCTGACCCATTCGCCTTTATCGTTGTAGCTACGAACCATGCGTTGGCGTAAGTTTGGTTTAATTAGCCAACCCACTTCTAAAATAAAGCTTTGACGTACCTGCACTTTGAGGGGAGAAGTAGCAGAAGCACCGTTAGGTAATAATAGTACTTGTACTTGTTTTTGCGGGTCTTGGTCGAAGAGAATAATTGAGCCATTAATAGTAGCGGTTGTGGCTATGGTGTGTCCGGCAAAATTCAAACTTTGAATTAAGCGACCACTATCATCAAGTTGTAATTTGAGGTTTGTAGAAATAGTATCAGGCGATCGCCAATCAGGATAGATGGTTGTCGCTTCCCCTTGCCATTCTCCTAATAAATCGTCCACTTGTAGAGGTGGATTTTCTTGTGCTTGTGTACCTGCTAAATGTTCACGAATTAAAGTAAGTTGGTTCAGATGACCGTTTTTATCAAATAACTGCACCAAACGCAAGCGGCGATTTTCAGCAATTAAACCCAGTTCTGCACCAAATTCCGAAAATGGCCCCAACTGAATGGAACCTTGAGAAAAAGCGCCATTTTCAAAAAATAAAACACTTTTCGCCAAAGAGCTATATTCTAAAACCTTTTCCGTACCTTCTTGGCGAATAATCTGGCGGACTGTCTGATTGTTATTTAACCCTTCTAGAGAAACAACGGTGGGAATGTCATTTAAAAGTTGACCTTGGGGTGAAAATTGGGTGAATGAACCTTGCCATTCACCGAGATTTTGTAATAACCGTTCCCATTGAGATGACATAGTGATTAATGAGTGCTAATTGCTGAGTAGCATATCAGTTTTCCTGACTTTTCACGTCATGTGGAAAAGTTAACGCTCCTACCTAACCCCCCAGCCCCCTTCCCTTCAAGGGAAGGGGGAGCAATTAAAGCCTCTCTCCTTCTAGGGGAGAGGTTTGGAGAGGGGTCTTTTAGATCCCGTGAAAAGTCAGATCAGTTTTCATGGTTTGTAGTCAGGACTTTAGTCATGATTGAAAATAAGGACTAAAGTCATGACTACTAACTTCTGGCAAAACGCCGGACTGCGAATAAACTACCCATTAAGCCTACTGTCGCGCCAAAGCCTAGAAGAATTAGAGGTAATAGTAAAACTTGGGCGGTGGTGAGTTGTAAACCATTGGTAATAAATTGGATAAACTCTGGTTGATTGGCGAGTAGCTTACCGATAAACTGTTGGATGAGAGAAATGAAACTCCAGGCGATCGCACCGCCAAGTAAACCAAAAGTTATTCCCTGCAATATAAACGGGAGATATATCCAAACTGAAGTTGCTCCCACTAACTGCATAATTTCAATTTCCCGACGACGCGCCAGCACAATTAAGCGAATCGTGGTTGTGGTCACGGCGATCGCAGTTAAAGTTAAAATAATCGTAATTGTCAAAGTCACCCAATTTAGACCCCGATGCAATTGGGCAATGCGTTTAACCGCTTCATCGACATACTGCACCGTATCAACTCCCTGTAACTTAGCTAATTGAGTCGCTAAAACTGGCACAGCCTGAGAGTTACGCGCTTTAACTTTAATTTCATCAACCAAAGGATTTTCCCCAAGCTGTTGGGTAGCCCCCTCAATATCGGAAATGCCTAATTCTTTAACTAACTTAGTCCAAGCTTGTTCTTTAGTAATAACCTCCATTCCTACCACCTCTGGCATTTGTGCCACAAATGGTTCAATAGTTGGCGCTGATCTGCCAGAATCAAGATAAACGGAAACTTCTAATTGACTACCATACTGATTCAGGAGTTTTTCTACTTGCCAAGAGGTTTGCAAACTCAAGCCAAATAAAAATAGTAGCACTGTAACAGTACTGACAGCCGCCCAATTCATCCAACCGCCACGCAACAAACCCAAGAAGGTTTCTTTCAGTAAATAGTCAAGCTTCGTGAGAAATTTCAACACAACCCACCCTAATAATTCTGTGATATCAATCGAGAAGTGTGGGGAGTACTTGTGCCAGTCAACAGTTATGAGTTAACAGTGAACTCACCTGATAACTGATAACTGATAACTGATAACTGATAACTGATAACTGATTAATTCCCCAGTCCCTTTTATACTCCAAGATTATTCAATTTGTAAGACAACTAATGTCATATCATCATTATTTTGTCTGTCATCACCGATGAATTGCTGAACTTGGTCGAATAGGTAATCTACTATTTCCTCTGGGCCGTTACAGTATCGGCAAGCTGTACTAAAGGCTGTCACAAAGTTCTCTTCATCGAAGCGATCGCCACTTGCCGCCGCCGCATCGGTCAATCCATCTGTATAATAAACTACTGTATCCCCAGGTTCCAACTGTACTTGAGCATCTTCATACTGACTATTAGCATCTAAGCCAATTAACATCCCCAAGGTATCCAAACGGGTGATACTTTTTGTGGCTGCGTGCCACCACAAAGGGGGATTATGGGCTGCATTGCTGTAAGACAAAATTCGTTTGTGCGGATTATATTCTGAGTAAAATAACGTGATGAAGCGGTGAGAATTTTCTAAGTCCGCATACATGACGCGGTTGAGGTTTTGCAAAATCCCGGCTGGCGAGTTACCGTGTAACACTTCTCCCCTCAGCATCCCTCGCATCATGGTCATAATTAACCCTGCCGGCACACCTTTACCCATGACATCGCCAATTACTAAACCCCAACGACCAGAATCTTGACGGACTCCGTTATGGGGATAGATTTGATTATGGCTGGTGGGAATAAAATCATAATAATCTCCACCGACACGATTGGCAGGTCTACAGCGTGCCGCTACGCTAGCCCCAGGAATATAAGGGCATTGACGCGGCAGTAGTCGTCTTTGAATCTCCGCACCAATTTCTAGTTCTTGGTCTAAACGTTCTTTTTTCTTCAGTTCTACGGCTAGTTCGTCGTTTTCAATGGCGACTGCGGTTTGGTCTGCTATTAACCGTACTAACTTTTGTCGAGTTTCTGTCCAGGTATATTCAGGATCGCGGCTTAATACATACAGCCAACCCCGTTCTGTATGCTTCACCAAAATTGCCGTACCAAAGATTTGCACATCCGGCCCCAGGTGACGGTGCATCTGGTCGTCTAACATTCCTGTGGCGGTGGCTAGAGGCGCGGTGTTGGGCAAAAGTGTGATTTGACTGCTAGCTGTTTCTAAGGCTTTGCGGATGTTCTTGCGCTGGCGGCTATCTTGCCAGTGTAATTGCTCTAATCTCACCTGACCATTGGGTTTGTAGAGAAACAGAGCGCTACCATCGGCATCTGTAACTCTGGTTGCCATCAAAGGAATCAGTTCCAAAAACTGATTCAAATTATTGAAGCTTCTGAGGGCAAATCCCAGAGAACTTAGCAAGTCTTGGATTTTGTTCTGTTCCCGATGCAATCGTGCCACGAGTTCTTTGAGCGCTACGACTGGTGTGACATCTGTCGTAGCACTATTATTGTTGTCCGTGGGTGGGGTAGGAAATTGAGGCACTGAATTTATTGCACTGGAAAAGGTGAATGTTAAAGCAAAAATGAAGAAATTTTTAATTAGCGATCGCTAAACAATATTGAGTTAAAGATTAACCCTTTAGCAAGAGTAGAAAGACGTAAGACTTAATTTGACATAAGTATTACATTTGCTCAAAAAATTTCTATCTCCAGAGAGGAATTTAATTCATGTACTTTAATCTACTGATACTACATGAAATTTTCTTAAAATTCCTAGCATCAAGTAAGTAGCTGTATGGCAGTGAACAAGCAACAGGCTTGACGAGCATTTAAAGTAAAGTTTGATAATTGATTGATGTCCTATCTATCAGGTGATTCTTATAGCTTTATGGCAACTCCTATTACTAGCCAAAATTCTTCATGCTGCCTTTGATAACTTCCGTAGGTCGCTATCGAAACAGCATTAGAGTGAAATTTTAGCAAATAACATCAAAAATGGGGACTGGGGATTGGGGACTGGGGAAAGGGGGAAAGGGGAAAGGGGAAGGGGGAAAGGGGAAAATAACAACTGTCAACTGTCACCTGTCACCTGTCACCTGTCACCTGTCACCTGTCAACTGTCAACTGTCAACTGTCACCTGTCACCTGTCAACTGTCAACTGTCACCTATCACCTGTCACCTGTCACCTATCACCTATCACCTGTCACCTGTCACCTGTCCCCTATCAACCACTCAAGAGAGCTTCGACAAACTCGTAGCTGGAAAAGGGGCGTAAGTCTTCAATGCCTTCGCCTGCACCAATAAAGCGGATGGGTAAACCGAGTTGCTGCACTACTGCTAAGGCTACACCGCCTTTGGCTGTGCCATCTAACTTGGTTAATACTACACCACTCAGTTGAGCGGCTTGGGAGAAGATTTCCGCCTGTCTCAAGCCATTTTGACCTAGAGTTGCGTCTAATACTAAAAGTGATTCTATTTTGGCATCAGGAGCTTTTTTGTCAATGATTCGGCGAATTTTACTCAATTCATCCATTAAGTTTTTTTTGTTCTGCAATCGCCCGGCTGTATCTACGAGTAATAATTCAGTATTTCTTGCTTGAGCTGCGGCGATCGCATCAAAAACCACGGCGGCTGGGTCTGTATTCTTTCCGGGATTGGAGATTACTTCTACCCCACTTCTTTGACCCCAAACTTTTACCTGTTCCACAGCCGCCGCCCTGAAGGTATCGGCTGCACCGATTAAGCAGCGATAGCCTGATTTATGGGCTAGGTGGGAGATTTTGCCGATGGTGGTAGTTTTACCTGCGCCATTGACTCCTGTAATTAACCAAATATTTAAGCTGTCTTTTTCTGGGGCAAAACTGCCTTTGTGGGATGTCTTGAGGGGTGAGTCTAGCATATCCCGCAAGATTTGTTTCAGGTAGGCGATCGCTTGTTCTGGTGGAGTGACTTCTTCCCTTAGTTTGTTCTGGAGAGAACTAATAATATGATCTGTTGCTTCTACACCCACATCGGCTTGCAGAAGTAAAGATTCAATTTCCGCTACAGCCGCTTGGTTAAGAGGCCCCTGTCCCACAATTGCCTTAAGTTGGTTGAGGATATTGCGGCGGGTTTTATCTAATCCTTGACGTAGCTTTTTCAGCCAAGTAATTTCTTCAATAGATATATCTTCTGCTCGTCTACCTTGAGCCGCTAATACTTCTGCTGACCAAACAAAACCTTCATCAAAGGTTATTCCCTCAATTTCTGGGGCTGCTTCCTGTGTAGTAGCTGCTGGCTGTACTACTTCCGGTTGTGGTAGTTCAATGGCGCTGGCTATGAGTCTTTCTTGCCTAGCTTCTCGTTCTGCGGCTGCTCGTTCTAGGAAGGATAATGCAGGTGCTGGTGTTGCTTCTACTGCTAGTGATTCTACTGTTTCTGGTTCACTTTCTCCAGCTTGTGGTGTAATTGCTGTTACTTCTTCTGCTTGGTGAGTAACTGCTTCTACCTCTTGATTTTGAATAGTTTCTTCTACTTCAGTGACCGTATTATCTTGTACTGATTCTGGTATATTTTCTATCTGTTCAGTTGCGGTTATTTCATCTTCAGTTGTTGCTGCTGGCGGTTGAGAATCTGCTAATTCAGGTTGAGATTCTACTTCCTGAGATTTTTGTTTTTCTTGAATGTTTTTATAAGCAGCTTTTGCAAACGCCAACAAATCTGTTGTTGAGTCTGGTACAGTAGCGGCTGGCTCTGGTTGAGATTCTGTTACTGGGGGTGTTTGTTGTTCTTGTGTCTCCGGGGGAGTTGGCGCGGAATTGTCTTGTTGACGACGGAACCAATTAAAAACCATTGCAGCTAGCGGTGATAAGTTGTTAACAGAGTTATGAGTTATGAGTCCTAAGTTATGAGTGTGAACTACCCACACTGACTGGGAGTACCAAGTACAGTGTCGGCTTCTGTAATCACGGGGGAATGCCCAAACTTAGACTTTGCCTAACGGCACGCTACGCGAACGCCCAAGTTTAGGACTTACTTCCCCTCCTACAGCAGAAACGGCTGAACCTTCCGCCTTGATCATTCTGATGCCTTCGGCTCTAATATTTATAGCTGCATTTCCATCTCTGTCATGATGAGTGCCACAACTAGGACAAGTCCACTCACGGACATCTAACGGCATCTCAGCAATTTGATAGAAACAATGAGAGCAGAGTTTAGAACTGGGAAACCACCTATCAATCTCAACCAACTTTCCACCCTTGCGTTCTAGCTTGTAGGCTAAAAAGTTGGTGAATGTTCCCCATCCTGTGTCAGATATTGATTTCGCCAATTTGTGATTGCGTACCATGCCTAGAAGGTGAAGATTCTCTACTATGACAGCTTGGCTATCGCTGACCAACTTATAACTAAGTTTATGTAGAAAATCTTGCCGCGAATTACTAACTCGCTCGTACACTTTGGCAACAACTTTTCTATATCTATTTCTTGAATTACTCCCCTTTTGTTTACGGGCTAACTTCTTTTGTTTACGCTTGAGGTTTTTCTCATGCTTGGCAATGTGTTTAGGATTATCGTATTTAGAAATCTTTTCACCGTCAGAGACAACAGCGAAATGTTTCAGCCCTAAATCAATACCGTAAATCTTCCCCTCCGTAATAGCAGGCTTTTCCCCCGCAGTCGCTCCACTTGGGCAAAGCCCTTCGCGTAGCGTCTCGTAGAGAAGACCGCGCTGCTCCTCTACTTCAGTCAGGATAGATGCCAAGTATTTTCCTGATGGCGTTTTGCTAACAGTGACAGTCTTTATTTTTCCTTCAATCGGTCTATGTATTTTGGCTTTGATGATCCCAATATTGCCTGGGAGTTTTACATTACCATCCACAATCTTGACGTTTTGAGGGTATTGAATTGACTGCTTACCATGCTTGGATTTGAACTTAGGAAAGCCAGCACGTTTCTCAAAAAAGTTCTTATATGCAGTAGTTAGGTTGAGCGTTGTGGCTTGCAAAACTTGGCTATAACAGTCAGCTAACCAACAAGTATCTTCTGCTTTTTTGAGATCAGGAAGTAGTGCGTTGAGTGCTGCGCGTGTAAGTCCTTTACCCGTTTCCTTATAAGTCTCAATTGACTTATTTAGAGCGTAATTCCACCACCAACGAGAGCAACCAAAAGCTTGAGCTAACTGAATTTGCTGCTCAATTGATGGGTATAAACGAACTTGTACAACCTTGTGCAACACTCAACATCACCTCCTTATATATCTATTTTCACATGATATATAATTCGTGGTAAGCAACCAAAAGAAAATAATTGTTGATTCGTCATACATATAATATTTGTCTTTGCACAGCAAAGACAAATATTATATGCAATCCTTATCAACCACCTTATATCCCGCCACTGAGCGCGGAGTACCAAATGAGCGTGGGGGACGAGGGCGTAATAGTTAATTTAACTTTTGACCTCTACCTAGTGTGAAAACTTCCCGGTTTTCCTCACCTGTCAGGATTGGGGGTTGGGGACTGGGGATTGGGAAAAAATATTACTGAAACTCAGCACTCACAACTCAACACTCACAACTCACGACTCAGCACTGACTAAACACTCAATGCTTTTTTCTGTTCGCTGACTCGGCGCAATACACCGTTAATGAAGCGATGACCTTCATCGCCACTGTAGCGTTTAGCTAACTCTACAGCTTCGTTGATGGCGACGCTATCGGGTAGATTGAAGAACATCATTTCTGCTACGGCGATGCGGAGAATATCACGGTCGATTTGGGCTAGGCGGGTAACTTGCCAATCTACTAACGCGGCGGTGATTTGCTCATCAATCACGGTGCGTTCTTCGCTGACGACTTTGACAAGTTTGATAGCATATCTACCAACTTCCTTGTCCTGATTTGCTAGCTGAATTAGTTCGGGAAATTCCACGGCTGCGCCTAGCTGATTGATGGCTGTTTGTGTATAGGCGATCGCTTCTTGCAGCATAGTCCGAGCTGTATTCAAATCTGCAGCCCTGGTTTGACTGGTTAACAGGCGATCGTTACTCCGTTGCAATTCCGCCGCCGCATTATCTAAAGTATCCTGTACTTCTGCTCTCAAGGTGCGTACTGTGGCTAGTACTAACTTAGGCAGGTGTTCCTCTGTTAATTTTTTAGGGTTTAATGGTAACTGGCTCAAGCTTAAAAGAGCCAGTTCACGCGCGATTTGCTGGGGTTTACGGTCTTGCATAAAAGTAAATATTTCAGTAGTAATTTAATTTCTGGGTGACAAATTAATCAATTCTGACAAAGCCAGACAACCATCTTATCTGTAATAGGTGTGAATTTACCGGATTTTTTTAGGAAAGGGGAAAGGGGAAAGGGGGAAAGAGGAAAGGGGAAAGGGAAAAGACTATCTCCTCTGCTCCTCTGCTCCCCCTGCTCCCCCTACTCCCTCATCCCCCTCATCCCCGCCCTTTCTGGGCTAGCTCTAGGGGCGGTAAGGGGGTATTTGGTGCTACAATTCCGCCGGAAACTATAACTTTGAAGGCATCTTCTACGGACATGGAAAGGTTAACTACCTCGTCTTCTGGAACTACGGCGTACCAGCCTGTAGTCGGGTTTGGTGTGGTAGGAATAAATACACTCAACATTGGACGAGACATTTGAGACTGAATTTCACTGCTCATCACACCTGTCACGAAGGCGATCGCCCACACTCCTCGACGGGGATATTCTACCAATATCACCCTGCGAAACCTACCATTGGAATCTTTAAGTAGTGTTTCTAACAGCTGCTTCAGGGTTTTATATACCTGCCCAGCCAAGGGTATCGCCTGTAATAATCGTTCCCCAAAGTCTAACAACCAGCGTCCAGCAATATTCCTCGCCATCAACCCAATCACTAAAATACTCAGTAGTGGTACAGCTAGACCCACTGCCAAGTTCAGTACATTTACTAAGATGGGATGTAGCCCATCAAAGGGGTTTAGTTGTTTAGGAATTTGAGTGAGAAAATTAATTACCCAATTAGCAATGGTAATCGTTAACCAGATGGTGGTTGCTAGGGGAATTACTACTAACAAGCCAGCAATCAGGTCGTTTTTTAAGTCCTGCTTTAAGCGGTCTATTCCCAAGCCTCTATTCTCTTTTTTTAGGATAGTGGAACTTTCGTTATCGGTACTCATTCCAGTAAATTTGTCTAATAGCCCAGGTTTTGTTGCAATATTTGCTACTGCAATTTTTAGCCCAAATACTAAGTATTAGAACTGTAGCTAGGAAATTATCAAGCATTTAGCTGGCAATAGGTTTTCCCTACCACAGTCTATACAGGCACATTCCAAATAAAACAAAAGCTAGTTTGTCTGTGAAGACGTTACTTTTCTTTGTACAAATTGTAAATTATGGTTGCAAATCCTTAGTAATTACAATCCTACCGCTTTCTGTTAAAAGCTGCTATGCCTATAAAAATAAGTCCAGTACATTGATGATAACGAGACGCTGTTAACCTACAATGACTGAACGGGAATGCTTTTATGAAAATAAAATGTTACAAATTTTAACTTATGGTTGGTGAGGTTAAGAATTGGTCAGAATAAATCAGTAACCCCTAGTCTCTAGCTCCTAGCCCCTCTTTCTGGTTGCTGTCTTTGCTCACACCCACTGGTGCGTCTAAACTAGGGGTAGGTAAATATTTCATTTCCCAGGCTTTCAACAAAATCAGGTATTCATAAAAAGCCTGTAATGTACACCATGCTAATCCCGCACGTCCATCTAGACATCCGCCTAAAAGGAAGTACATATACAAAAAACGCAACACAGGTCTAGCGGGTAGTCTTAAAGACAAGTCTTTTAAAGCACGTCGTCTAGCAACTTCCGATTTACCAAAGAATAAATCACGCCACTCAATCTTACCGTTTGATAATTGGTATAAAGTTTCTTTGGCTTCATCAGTAGAATAACGGTTGTGCTTTTCTATCCAACGGCTCAGACCTTTACTGCAAGTGTAGTGAGGATAGGTTTCTTTTAAAAAGCTGGTAGCACCTTCACATACTTCTCGTTCCGTATGTCCGTAGTCAGTGAACCACACCTTCCCGTGACGGAAAAGGCGCATTTGATAACGGGGATATTGAGTGCTGTAACGAATCCAGCGATTCATAAATATAACACGTTCGGCAACGTAGTAACCGATGTATTCGGAACTTTTAATTGCTTGTTCGCACTCAGCAAACAATTCTGGTGTCATCCGTTCATCAGCTTCGAGAATGTACACCCATTCGTGTTTGGGTGGGAGGGACTCCAGCATCCAAGTGCGTTGGCGACCGTGGCTTTCAAAGGCGTGCTGCACAACGCGGACGGGATAGCGACTGGCAATTTCCACAGTGCGATCGCTACTACATGAGTCTACAACAATGATATCGTCCGATAACATCGCTGATTCTATACAAGCTGAAATATCTAATTCTTCGTTATAAGTCAATATGTAAATCGAGAACATTGCCAAGTCTTATAGTAATTTTTTTAATTAGTCATTAGTCAATAGTCATTAGTCATTGGTCATTGGTCAGTAGGGACGGGTTTACCCCGAAATTCATGGAGAAAACAAATATGTCTGTTAAACCCGCCCGTACAACAGTGCATAGTTGTTCTCCCTCATCTCCCTCATCTCCCTATTCCCCTCCTGAGAGGGGTTAGGGGTGGGTTACTCCCTCATCTCCCTCATCTCCCTCATCTCCCCCCACTCCCCCATCTCCGACTGAGGGCTAAGAGTGCTGTGGCAAAAATTAGCCTCTCGCCCCTCTAGCCTGATGAGTCAATAAGTTAACGTGCTGGTGCTTTATTTTTGCGTCCACCGCCTTGGAGAGCGCCTATACTTCTGAGTCCTGACCAGCCGATAATGATGTAGCCGATGGACAATATTAAGCTGCTGATACCAATTCGCAGTCCTGATTTCCAAGAATTGTCTCTAGCTTGTCTGATTGCGTCGTCTCTACGCTGACGGATTTGGGTTAATCTTTGAGTAGCGAGTCCTTGAGGATCTGTTTGCTGGGCGATAAACTGATCCAATTCTTGAGGATTAGCTTTAAATTTCTTGAGTAATTCTTTCTGTTGTGCTGGAAGTCGAGGGTTACTTAACGCTTGTTGATATCTTTGGTCATCTTTGAGCAGTTCACTGAATTGAGCTTTAGCTTGGGTGCGTAACTGCTCTAATTGAGCCTTTCCTTGCTCAGTGTTGGCTTGGGCTTGGAATTGTGCTAACTGATTTTTGAGTTGGTTTTCTGCCTGTTCTGCGTCTTGAGTGATTTGGTTAACTGTTTGAGTACTAGCTTGTCTGACGTTGTTGAGATGTAATGGGAAAATCAGCAAGAATATCAATCCCAAAATGCTGGAAAGTATCAGAACTGGCAACCTTAAATCAAAACCTTTGGCAGTCCCATCATTAGCACCGTCTATCCAATAACTAGTGAATAATGCCCCCAAACCTACCAAAGGCACAATACCTCGGTCAACTAATGCTGTTGCTACGTTAATTTGCCATCCCCTATCTGTAGGTTGAAACGGCAACAACAAAATTAAGAAATCTATTAAGAACGAAACAATTAAGACTATCCCCACAACTTTGAGGATCAGCGAGGCATTTACAGAAGCAAAGCGATTAACCATAGTTTTTCAAATGTCTACAGGATTCAGATTGAGTGATGATTCTATCTAAAGCTACTTGAATATTTTTACCCTAGCGCTAGTTGTTATATGAATCTACCCATATTTTGGAGATCAATTGCAATGCTGTTATATGACAAATTTTTTGTTCTTGAGTTTCAAGCTACACTGCGTTAGCATTGCGGCTCTAAATATTCCAGCAATATTTTAGTGTTATATAATACACAGGTAATCCATAGGACTCCCATTTGATTTTTGAATAAAATTCAGTGCATATCTATTCCTGCTTCACTTTTCCCTCTTCTCTACCTACGCAAATTAATTCAGAAATCAAACCAGATGACTAAAGTTTAAATTTGCTACTTCATCTTAACTTCTGTTTCCCAAACTTGCTGCCAAATGGGTAAATCTTCTGGTCTGTCAACATCAGCTAACTGTGGTAAATTATGATATGAGAGGTTGAGTTGGTTGGCAATCTCCACAGTTTGGTGTAATACTTGCGAACTTCCCCAGTTGATGTTGATGAATAATTCTGGGATGAAGCGACGCAACCCGATTAAATAATAACCCCCATCAATGGCTGGGCCTAGTACTAAATCAACCGTATGTGTTGCTTCAAAAGCTTGAGTAAGAATTTGCGAATTCAATCCAGGGCAGTCAGTGCCGATAATCACTACTTTTTCTGCGTGACCTTGAAAGCTATCATACAGCGATCGCCTCATCCGTAAACCCAAATCTCCATCGCCTTGAGGCTGGTAAACTAAATCTGCACCCAGCCAGTCTTGCATGAGTTGCAAATCACCACCTGCAAACCGCACTTGGGAAGATACCTCAATTACCTTTTGCAGTTCTTTGACTTGAGATATTGTGTATTGAGTCATTTGCCGTTGCAGGTTCGCAGCACCAACAGTACCCAAAGCTGGTATCAATCTAGTCTTCGTCTTTCCTGGTTCTGGATAGCGGGTAAAAATGATTAGGTGCTGTTGAAGAATTTTTAATGATTGCAGCACATGATACCTTGTTTAATTTTACGTCTGTTTAGATACTTCTGACTTTTCACGGGATGTGGAAGACCTCTCTCCAAACCTCTCTCCTTTTAGGAGAGAGGCTTTGATTTCTCCTCTGATATCTTGCACCTTCTCAATAAGCAGGTGGTGGGCAATGCCCACCCTACGAAATCATAGGGGTTTCAGGCTTCGATTTTCGCAATAAACTAATGGTGCAAGATATAAGTCCTCCTTCCCTTGTAGGGAAGGCAGGGTGGTTTCATACAATCAGAGAAAAAACTCGTCTCTTTCAAAGCCTCTCCCCCCGTGGGGGAGCCAGTTGCGTGGGCGGGTTTCCCGACTTGAGCAAACTGGCGTGAGAGGTTTGGAGAGAGGGCAAAATCTCTGCTACAACACCAGAAATCAGAACTTATAAATTTTTCTTTTTCTGTATGAAAGCACCCAGCCCTTCCCTACAAGGGAAGGGGGCTGGGGGGTTAGGTCTGACGGTGCGCTTTTCCATATAAATTACCCACCAAATCAACTATATTTTAATAGCAATAGCGACCACTATCATCAGCTCTGGTACGCTCCTTTGCTGTCCGCATTGCTCCTAAAATGGTGGAAACAAAGACGCAACGCTTAATTCTGCTGCGAGACTTGCTAGATAATGTAATCCTGCAAGGCAGTTGTTCCAAATCTCCTTGATAGCCAAATCGAACTCGACTCACACCGTTTGATTCGGGTAAAGTTGTTTCTGCATCAAGATGTACGCGAGAATCAAGATTATTCCAATTAGCAACAGTGGGGCTAACTGTAGCCGGATGAACCGCCCATTGAACCACACCATTCTGTTCCCGAAAGCTAGCTTGCCAAGTCAATTTTTCCTTACTAGCTTGGCTTTGGGCTTGTCTAATAGCATTATAAACTTGGCTTTGCGCCTGATTAAGGCGTTGAGTATCTACAAAAGCTAACCAGTTAGGTAGGGCTAAAGTTGCTACTACACCAATAACTAAAACGCTTACCAAAAATTCTGGTAATGTGAAGCCATCCACAACCCGAATATTTTGACAAGATTTCTTATCAATAAAACATAAAAGATGCACCTGTCGAGGCATTTTGAGATTCAGATCCTACTATCTACTATTGTTGAAAACTCTTTTTGGGGTTTTCAGCTTTTATTTTAGATAGGATGTTAGTATATATAGAAGTAGGTAATATCAGAATCGCAAGAATTTTTAATAATAATTTTATGAGGAAATTTGTCTGATTCAATCTATGGTTATCATTGATAAAATATTTACATAAAAATTTTAATGCTATAATGCCTTTTGGTTTACTTAAAGGCTCTTGTAAAGCTTTACAGGTTAAATATTTATATATATTTGCCTTGCTTGAACTTAAAGTACTTTTACTATTTGGTGGTCTAAGCTGAGATAAATTTTCCAGAACTTGTAAACAATATTTTTCTTGTCTCGTTAAGTTTGCAGATAATGACTTAGAACTTACTCGATATAAAATTTGTACTTTGGGTACAGCTACAAACGAATATTTAGCAGCTAATCTTAACCACATATCCCAATCTTGAGCAGCTTTGAGGGCTTCATCAAAACCACCCAACTCGATTATTGCTTCTCTACAAATTAAAGGATTAGAACCATTTTCCAAAAAATTATTTACTAATAACTTTTCATAAACATCTCCATTAACAGATACACGTCTACCTGATACTATAAAATTACCTTCCTCATCAATATAATCAGTCCAGCTATAGGCGACATGAGCATCTGGGGTTTTTTGTAGTGCTGCTAATTGAGACTCTAGTTTATCCGGTGTCCAAATATCATCAGCGTCTAAAAAACTGACATAGTTTCCTACTGCAAGGTTTAAACCACGATTTCGGCTAACATTACCGCCAGCATTCTCATAGGAAAATACTTTCAGCCTTGTATCTGGAATTTTACTAATAACATCTAAGGTTGCATCTTGTGAGCCATCATTAATGATAATTAACTCAAAATTAGCAAATATCTGTTGTAAAACTGAGTTAATTGTTTCTTTGATGGTCTTTTCGCAATTATAGGCTGGTATAACTACAGAAATTTCTGGTGAATTATTCATGGTTTATCTTCATATCTTTATTGGTTAAATTATGGAAATAAAATAATAATGAGTAGAAAGGACTCATGAGACTTCCCAAATAAAAATTAACTTCAACCAGCGCAATGATATCGTTGTTTAAACTATTTCTATACTTAATGATATGGTGGAAGATTCTCCGCATATTTCCTAAAACTGTTTTCAGTAGAATTATAGGTAATTGCCATCTTTTAGCATTAATTAACCTAAGTTGAAAAATACATAAGCCACAACCACGCGCAATTTTGAGTAAGTAATTTCTCTCTAGCCGCCAGTGGGGAATTTTATGATAAATTTCCATTTTTGGGTTATACCAAATTTCCCAACCTGATTTGTATATATGTAGGAGAACTTCTGTATCTTCTCCTGCAACCATTAAGTTGCCAATTCTGCCCTTAAAAACTAACTGCTGAGGTACGCTTTCTAACCAAGCTTGTTTACGGATGACAAGACCTGCACCTGGTGGTAGCTTTAAATTATCAGCATCAAATATATATGCTTTTTGCCCATGTTCTCGAATGGCTAAAAAAGGTTGGATTTGGGAAAAATTATCTGGTGGTTTTACTTCAAAATCACCATGTATTTGACCACTCCATGCACCTGCGAGGGGATATTTTTCCCCAAAATTATAAGATTGTAAAATCCAGTCAGTTTCTGCTAAGTTGTCATCATCTAAAAAGGCGATGAATTTACCTTTAGCTTCGTTGATAGCTCTGATTCTGGCAAAGGTTAAGCCCTGTTGTTTTTCCAAACAGTATTTTAACTCACATTGAGTAAATTTTGTTTGGTAATCTTTCACTACTTCAGGTGTGCGATCGCTGCTATTATTATCGATAACAATCACTTCCCAGCGTAGATGTTCTATACCAGTTTGCGCCAAAAGCCTATCCAAAACTTGTGGTATTCTTTCTGCACCATTGTATGTAGGAATAGCGACAGTAAAATCGATTGTTTCGCCTATATCTTTTATTTCTTGTGAAACAGATAAATTCACCATCATTATTTACCTACCAGTTTTATTCAAGTATCCATTTTTCCAAAGATAAAAAGGACTGATTAAGCTGCTGAACAAGAGTTCTGTTTCGCAAGCAACCACTAAATCAGTTCTAATTTTTGTTCCATACTTAAGTAATTGTAAGAATATTTTCTTCAGGTCATTTATCACATAAGCAACAAATACAAAGGGTTTGTAATGTGGTTGCACATTCGTCATTCTAGTAATATAGCGACTCAACCCAATACCTCTAAAAAAGGGAATTAGATACTCTCTTTTCAATCTAGCACCTGGGATTTTATGATAAATTTCCATTTCTGGGTTATACCAAACCTCCCAGCCGGACTTTTGGATGTGACACAACATTTCCAAATCCTCACCAGTGAGCATATTACCAGTAACTCGACCTGTGAGTATGGGCTGGTCTGGAACGCTTTTTAACCAAGCTTCGCGACGGACAACTAGTCCAGCAGAAGGGGGAAGGAGTTTTTTTGTCGGAGCATAAAACAGAGGTTTATTTCCGCGTTCTGTAATTGCTAGAAAGGGACTGATGCGGTGAAAATTTTCTGGCGGTTCCACTTCCCAGTCAGGATGTATTTGGCTACCGTATGCACCAGCTTGGGGATATTTCTGAGCGAAAGCATATGCTGCTGCTACCCAAGTGGGTATGGGGTAGTTATCATCATCTAAAAAACCTATCAATTCACCTGAAGCAACTTCAACACCCGTTTTTCTGGCGTAAGCTGCGCCTTGTTTAGATTCAAAGCAGTATTTTAAAGGGTAAGCGCATTGCCAGTTTTCTTGGTACTGTTGCACTATTTGGGCTGTGTTATCGGTACTTTTATTGTCAACGACAATAATTTCCCAGGAAATATTTTCGGTGTTGACTTGATTGCGTAATCTGTCTAGAAGTTCAGGTAAACGCTTTGCACCGTTGTAAGTTGGTATAACTATGGTAAAATCAATCCTTGCAGTCATTTTTCTTCAGTTTGTAATTAGATTTAATTATTTTTTGTGGGTATGAGAAGTACATTAAATACTTAACATTGTTTATCTGAGGTTGAATCGAAACTGATTACTAGTAAATATTTAATGACAATATTTTAACTGAAAAAAGTAACTTGTTATAAAATTATTAAACTTTTACAATAAAAGCTTCAGTCTTTTTGAGGAAACTAAGTTTTCCTAGTTTCTAATTACTTACCATAGGTTCATCACTTTGTAGCTAATTAGATATATTTAATTGCAATCTGTATCTCTTGCAGTTCGTATAGCCCCGATTAATGTTTCTATCATTACACATCTTTTCATGCTTCCATTAGTAATATTATTTGACTGAGGGACGGCTATAACCACCCTTAAGCCGGTATCAGCACGAGTATTATTGGTCTTTGGTGCTAAAACCCCCATGTAGTCGAAGGTAATTGTTTGTGGAGCGCTAGTATTAAAACTTTCTCTATAATTAACAGAAGTCCTAGCGGTATTCACGTTACTCAAGTTTGTGCCAAGTGCAATTTGCCCTGGTCGAATGTCCAAATCTTCAGTTAAGTTGCGCCAATTAGTGGGCGTTGTACCTGGATAAACTGCAAACTGCGGAATATTGTTCTCTGTTCTAAAACTGACGCTGTAACTAAGTTTTTTTTGTTTAGCTTGTCGCTGTGCTTCTTGTATGGCGGCTAAAACAGCGTCATTAGCCTTACCAACTCTCTGCCTATTTACAAAACTAAGCCAGTTAGGCGCTAATATTACGGCTAAAACTCCGATTATGAGAACCACCGTTATGATTTCTACTAAAGTAAATCCGCTATTATTATTTTCTCTGGATTTTATAGCGCTTACTCTTGGTAAATTCTCATTTATTAATTTTTGAATAAATACTCTATCAAAATTGATAGTTTTCATGCTTATCTATCCTTGTCATAGCTATATAGTGAAATCTATTTACTGAATATAAAACTGCGTCCTTCTATACGAGTTCTTGCTGTGGGGAAGAAAGCTAATTGTTGACGGTTGTAGCTGATTCTATTTGCATTATCTGAAAGTCTAGCCAGTGCATTACCACGTAAATAAACTTCTACAACACTGCGGTTGTCTACAGTGAGTGAATCAACACAAGCATAAAATCCTGTATAAGTTGTGCCTGATGGTACTACTGTAAAATCACTCGTCGGACAGCTTGCTGCTGGTGGCGATTGGCTAGATGCTGTTGTCTGTGTATGGTCAATAAAATCAACTAAAACAGTAGTTTGTTGTGTATAGGCTTGAGATGTTTTCGTCCAACTATTCATTTTTTGAGCCAATGTTTTATCTTTCTGTAATAGATTAACTGGTTGAAAACCATCATGTGGACATCTACTAAACTTAGTAGTTGTATCATACGCGGTGCTACAAGTACTACCATTTTTATTAGGAACACCATCTTGAATTTGAAATCTAGCAATACGTGCAGCCCTAGACCAAGGGGTTTGATTATCTCGTATTAAATAGTATGCAACTAAGGAATTGACAAAAGCATCATCAGAGAAAGAAACTGTAGTGCCTGATTGGGTATAGCTAGTAGGTGATGAATTTCTTAACAGTTCTCTCTTCCAAAATATTAATACTGGGTTGCCATTTGTAATTGTAGGTAATTGACCTTTGATGGCATCAACTCCTGTAGCGTCATAGATGTATATAGCTTGTTGCAAATCCCGGTTTATATAATCCATCGCTGCTTGAATTTCCTGTTCAGAATTAGCTTTAGCTTGTTCTTTACGATCGCTATCTAAAAGGCTAATCATTAAACCCATTAATGGGGCAATTACTAAGAATGCTAAAAGCAAAGCTACTAAAAGTTCAATCAAGGTAAATCCACGATTTTCTCTATAATGCCGATAAAGCTTTATTTGTATAGTTAAAAGCCAAGTTAGTATATTCATTGTGCTGTCTTTTCTTAATTAAGTAGAGGGATAAATAAAGCCTGTTTTAAATAAATTATTATTACTGACAACCACCAAGGCGACTACATAAATCTTTAAATGAAGGTTGAGTGGGATTAATTTCTGTGGTCATTTCAAATAATGGTGCTTTGCGATCGCCTAGTCCGCCAGTATAAGTTGTTGCAGTGACTTTATTAGGTGAATTTCTTTTTAAAGCATCATTACCTTGAAAAGCATCTGCCCTATAAACTCTAATTCCTAACTGATAACTATTGCTATTAGTTAGCCCTGTCGCCTCTTTACGGAATGCTTGAACTACAAAGTCTTGACTATTATTAATGGTACAAGCACCATCACCACTACCATCGATACAATACAAACTATTAGCAGGTGTTGCAGGTACGGCACAGTAAGCATTATTAGTGCTACAAGTTAGGCTTCCAGTGGTGGGTACATCAAATTGATGTATGCTTGTAGTTGTAGATGCTGGGATAGGGCTTATTGTCCCTGTTTGTAAACCATCTACATAAGTTCTTGCAGCTTGAGCTGCTAATTCTGTGCGCCTAGCTTGTACACGAGTCGCAGCAGATATCACTAATACAGGTGCAATTGCGGTTAGCAAAATAGAGGCTATAATTATTGCCACTAAAGACTCAACAATACTAAAACCTGATTCATTTGACTGAGTAAATAACTTAGCTAATTTATGTGTTTTCATAGTTGATTTAGTAAAAATATTGAGAGAAAGGTTGCAATTAAAGTAGCTGATATTTTTGCTATTGGTAAAAGACATCAATATTTTTAGTTAGTAATTAAATAAACTGTTTAAACAATGCAACTTGATACAAATTAATAACATCAAACACCAGCTTAAATGCTTATAGCCCTGGCAGAATACCAGGGCGAAGGATTATGTTAATTAACCTGATTGGGATTTACAGGACATGAGGGACGTTGATCTTCTGGTAGTGCAAATTTAGTAAGCTTATCGGTATTGACAGGATTACCAGAACTGTCTTGAGAGACTTTAATGATCTTGTAACCGGAATCAAAACCAGTCTTTTCACTTTCTTCTTGAACGGCACATAGTAGAGTGTGTACCCAAGAATCATCTCGTGATACTTCACGGTAAAACTCATCTGGTGGGTCAGTAGTAGGAATTACGAAACGTTGAGCAAACAAGTCTGGATTTTGTGATAACAGTGCGACATCAAAACCCCATTTACGGACAGGAGGCATATAGTAAGGTGCAGAACCTCCAATAGCACTATCTGTTTTATAGCGAGAGTTATCATCACGTCCAAACAAACTGGTAGAGTTACTAGTGGTAGCGGTTGGGCTGTCCACCATCAACATTTGATAAGGAGCCGTAGCGTATGCACTACGCTTGAACTGGATAAATGAACCTGTGATGTTGCTATCAACCCCATTCCAATTTTCTAAAAAGCGGGGGAAGTTATGCAAACCACCATTAATTTCATACTCCGGTCTACCAGCAATAGCAGGACTACCAGCACTAGCAGCAGTAGCAGGATATCCAACGCGAATGGGAGTATCTCCTGCGGCAATGATTAAGTTAAACGTAGATGCCGTAGGTATTGGTAGCCATCTGGTGTTTTTGGCTAGGTTGTCAGCAAAATTAATTAAGGTGTTGAAATTATTAGTATCCTGTGGTAAAACACCATCATCAGGTGCGTTAATTTGTAGAATTGGTTCTAGAAGTGGTTGGTAAGTGCGAAGTGCGGTAAGTGATACTCTACTTGGATCAGTTTGAGGAAAATTATAAAATAGACGCTGTGTATTGAAGTAGCGTTTTGTATTTGTTGCTGGCAGAGCAGCAGAAGTGTCGCTCGTTGTTGTAAACCATAAAGAGTTATCACGTGCATCAGGAACTTTGTCTGAAGTAATTACACTTACTACACTAGATACAATTCCTAGTGGAACAGGAGCAGCAGTAAGATTAGTCACAAAGCCACTACCGTTTCGTGTAAAATCAATTACAGCGTTAGCTGGAGCAGCACTAATTAATTCATCACTAGAATTGCGTCTAAAGGCAACTCTGCGAGGAAAGCGTTCATATCCCGATTTTGGAGGTCTAGAAGTAGTACCAGCTACAAGTTGACCTACATTTGCAGTAGCAGGTAAAGCACTGGATTTAGTTAATCTTTCAGCGTTAGTAATGGCGTTGTCGTTGTCAGTATCATAGCCAACATACCAATCACCTTTTCCGCATTCAGCAATATTTATCTTAAAGCACATTTCCATGACGTACTCTGGAAAGTTAACACGACGCTGAATAGGGGTGACGAAGTTATTGAAGTAGGAGCTGTTAACAGACGTATCAACTGCTGTACTACCAGAGTAAGTACTGTCTGTAAAAAACCGTGAAGTGACGTAATTATTATCCCGGTAACCATTTCTAAACCTATCACTTCTGACATCGCCTGCATTACTAACATCAGTGCGGTTATTTCGTAAGTCGAAATCCCCATCATTACGAAAACCATATACAAATTCAGGTGACAGCAAGGTGACAGCATCGGCAATAACGGCCGCAGGTCGCCAAGTTTCGCCAGTAGTGCAATTCGGTAGTCGTGGGTCATTGGGACGACATGCAAAGTTGCGATCGCGGTTAGCCTCAGTACGATCGTAGAAGTTGCTCCAATCGGAAGTTAAAGTATTAGGCGTTCTAAATTCCTCTCTCGTGTGCATATTAAATTCACCCTGAGAATTTGATGTGTTACGTTGGGCTTTGATATACACAGGTAGGTCTGTTGCCAGAATTAAACCTTTTTCTTCAGGTCTGTAATTATTTTCCCGACTTAAGTTGCTGCCATTCTCCAAAACAATGGCATTAGGGCGACGGTTAGGATCGAGTTTATAATCTGTGGCACTAACGTTAATACTTGCTGGGTCGCTATTGTCAGGTACAGCGTCATCACGGGTAGCGTAGATAATGCCGCTATTAGGCAGCAAATATTCATTAGGCGGTGTAGCAGGTGTAGCAGTAATAGATTTTGTCCGAAGTAAATTTAAATCAAGAACAGTAGCCCGAATTTCTAAAGGCTGACGTTGTTCAACGGCTAAGTCATATTTTCCTGTTAATTGTGATGGAGTAGCAGGTATCCCTGGTAAACTACTACCAAGAGCGTCTGTAGCAGCGTCTATAGCTTTAATTTGTCTCGCATCAAGAAAGGCCGTTTCTCTAATTGCTTGATGAGGAACTACGCTATCATTTCGCGTAAGGGTACCATCAGCAATTCGTAAGGCGCAAATAGTAGAGTCAATTGCTGACTGCTCTGAGAGGGTGAGGTCTTTGTCGGTTGCTTTTGTTAGAGCTTGGCGCAATAGTGGGTTAACAAACTGACCATTAGGAAAGACTAAGTTAGCTTGGTACTTCAAGCGTTCTTGTAAATTATCAGATGTTGATGCTGTAGCGACATCATTAGCTGTGGCTGTTGTAGTAAATAGCCCATTACTATCTAGAGTTAATCCTCTGGTGACACCAGCAGATGTAGTTGCAGGAACTGTGTAGCTGAAGCCGTTATTGGAAAGACCCAAGGTAGTTGAGTCATTAGGGTTATAACCATCTGCTGCTGTGGCTGAACTTGTGGGGTTGTAATAACTACTAACGCAGGCTATTGGTGCTTGGTATCTATCGTTTGCTTGTGGGTTGTAGGGATCGCGGATGTAGTGATAGACTGCCGTAGCCCGCATAACTAAATCACCGCGACTTTGTTTGCTAGCATTTAGTGGATCAGTTGGATCAGGTATTGCCATAGGCATAACATCAGACCATACCACTGTCCTATTAGGAATTGAGGGACGTGTAGGCAAACTACCTGTTGGACTGTAAACTCCAGCACCAGTCACTACTCGCAAACCACCAACAACATCAAGCACATCTGCACGAATACTAGCAGCTGAAGATTCCCAATAACCATCACGAGCTGTAACACCAAGGTCGGCTAACAATTTAGCCTGGGGGGTGCGGGTACGCACTGGAGGAGTACCACTCTTACCAGTAAGTGAACTAGCAGACCAATTTTTTCCAGTGATAGTTTCTGGAGCATCTTCACCAATAAATCTTTCTAGTGTGCTATTCCAACGGAGTTCGGGTAAATTGTTACCCACAAGGATGCGATCGCCCAGTCTTTCTTCTGTTACAGGAGTTTGCTCTACTTTCTGTGGATCAGTAGCTGGTAACTGATCTGTATTTAAGGTAAGACCAGTATTTGCATCTGTGGGATATATCCAAGGATCAGGTGGTCTAAGTTTATCGTTGCTTTTATCAGTAGTATTATCCGTGCCTTGTAAAACAGTAGTAGCTGTGAAACTACCAATTCCTGCTCCTGGCGGTCCAAGACGAACTTCTGCAAATGGTACACGTCGGGTACGCTGGCGGAAATAGACTTCTAATTCTTCCTTTCTGACTTTGTTTGCATCTAAAGCAGGGTCTTTTTCTAAACGCCTCTGAATATTGTCTTTGACAACTTGAGGATCATTACCATCACTACGAGCTAATTGTGCTTTTACTAATAAATCAATTCGTTCAGCATAAGCCTGACTATTATAAGCAATTTGATTTGAAGCGTTGGTAGTAGACTTATTTGTACTGGCAAGGGTTTTTTCATCACCGCTATTGTTTTCTCTGAATAAATCGATTTTAACATCACCATTGTCAGTGCTTTTTACAGCACTACTTGTACCCACATTACCACCGATGATAATTTTGCCATTTTCGCGGTCATAGTAGCACGAATCTCTACTACTTACCTGAAACAGCCTAATATTCTCATCAGTTTTTCCAATAAAAAAATTACCATTAGTAAAAATACGTCCATTCAAACGAAAAGCAGGGCCGGGTGTAATCTCTAAATCATCTTCATAAACAACAGCATTATTAGTAAGTGGCAGTTGCTTCCGGTCTTGTTGCATTTCTAAAGCAGAAAAGCCACGATTACCTTGATAGACTTTATAGTTATCCCTGATGGTACTATCCAGAGTGCTTATATCAGTAATTGGCACAGTAGCAGCGTAAACAAAAAAGCTCTTTTTTAATTCCCCAGTTGTGACTTTATACCAGCTAGAACCACCCACTAAACTTGCACTAGTATCATTGCTAGCATCACAAATTTTTCCAGCTAGGGGAGCAGTTCTAGCTTCGATAGGAGTACGTTTACGAGTAGGGTTAGTACCCGCATAAGGTGGGTTACGAAAATAAATTCCGTAGAGTGTATAACTATCAAATTTACCGTCGTTATCAGTATCTACAGGAAACTTCCAGGCTGTTTCCATAACTTCTTGAGCTTCTAAAGAACCAGTGTCGAAATTTTCGACTTTCGTATCCTTATCTAGGTCATATCCTACAATTAAAGGCGTTTCGTCACCTAAACTGTAGGCTTTCATTTTATTAATGAGAGTCTTGTATAGTGTTGTGTCAGATGGTACTGCTCTAGGTAAGGTGGGGTCAGCCAAAAGAGCCGTTATTTTAGCTCTCGCACGGTCTAACGCTGGAGTAGCAGCTTGTAATACAACTTCATTAACTCTGACATTACTTGCATTTTTAGCCCGTTCAAAAGACCTAAATAAAATTGCTGTGGTTAGTAGCACAACTACTAAGGCTACCATTGCTACAGTTGGCAACACAAAGCCGGAGTTAACTGCACCCTGCCTTCTGCGATTAATAAAAAGATTTCGTAGTAGCCTGTTGAGCCGCCTTTTAAAATTAAATAAAAGATTTCTTTTGAAAAATTTCGATGTTTTTTTAATTATCTTGACTAGCTGGCGTTTCATGGTCATGGCTGCTTTCCTGCCAAGTTATTTGGTACACACTTACCTTTTTTTTTGCAACTGACAATTATGCCCATAGATTCAATCTAAAGGCATAAATAAGGTTATATTCACTTCACAAAACTCTGTTATTTTGCTCCGAGTTATTGGATTGCTTACGTTATATCATTGTTCAAGCCTTGAGTTTTTTCGGAAAATACGGAAATTTTCAGAAATCTTTATTCTCTGGGAAAACAAGGATAGCTTCACATTGATTTCACATAAATAAATTCCCTCGGTCGCTTGCTTCATGAAGATATGGCTATTTAGGTAAATTTATAGTACCCACCCTGCCATAAAAGATATCAGTTAAATAGAGGATAATTTTTAATAGTTTGAGAGTTATAGGATTCCTACTTGGTTTTTGAAACATACGTAGGGCGCTGCACTGCCCACTGTCCCCAGTCCCCAGCTATAAGCAAATCCCCGGCTTCTTGAAGAAGTCGAGGATCTCATGTCTTGCCAAACAGGGGTAGATTTAGGGACTTCCAGAAAATAAACTATGCAATTTCTCTGCCTCAAAGCAACTGTCTTTCCCCCTGCCCCCGCTTCATACCGCACGTGTGACTGCGCTCACCGCCCACGCAACTCGCTCCCCGACGCGGGGAGAGGCTTTAAAACCCCCATTCCCTTGTAGGGAAGGGGGGTAGGGGGGTTAGGTCTTGAAGATTTTGATGTCAGCAATAATACTTTTCAAACAACCTCTTAACCTATCAGGCGATTGCTATATTAAATGTTTTCTGAAGATGTGGAAACTACTTAGAAAATCAAATCAGCAAATTCCCAACCCGCCTGGAGTAATTTAGTAATGATTGAGGTTAATTCCTGCTTCTTTTGCCATTGCTTCTAAACCTTTAATTTCTAAGGTTTTAATGGCTTTGGTGGATAACTTCAGTTTTACCCAACGGTTGCCACCTGGCCACCAAACGCGCTTGCTTTGCAGGTTGACTTGTTGCAAGCGTTTGGTGCGGCGGTGGGAGTGGGAAATTGCAAAGGCGTTGTTTGCTTTCTTGCCTGTTAAATCACAGCGACGAGCCATTGTTTTTATCTCCAGATTACGATTTAAATACAACCTTCCTATTTTAGCTGACTGCGACAGAGGATTGGGGTTTGGGGTTTGGGGATAAAAAAATATCTAATATGTAGGGTGCGTCAGTATGAGAGATACCCGCTATACCAAGAAAATATTTATACTGACGCACCCCACTAACTGGGGACTGGGGCTTAAGCTACGAAAAACTTTTCTGCAAACCTCTCTCCTACAAATGCAGAGACGTTGCATGCAACATCTCTACATATTCCCCCAAAGGTCAGACCTAACCCCCCAGCCCCCTTCCCTACAAGGGAAGGGGGAGAAATCAAAGCCTCTCTCCTTGTAGGAGAGAGGTTTGGAGAGAGGTCTTCCAGATCCCGTGAACAAGTCAGGGTTAGGGAGGGGTAACACCAGATTCATCAACTACTGTCAGACTTGTATGGGGTGTTGTTGCTGCAATGCCCACCCTATGGTACTGTTAGCTGCTGGCTTGTTGTGTCAGCTTGGTGAGTACGTCGTTGGAACGTTCGACAAAGGATTTCATTCCTTCTGCGTCGAAACCTTTCTGAGACATCAGCGCTAAATCGTAAACGTGTTGACAAATTAAGTTGGCTAAGGGATTTGTTGTTTGTCCGTCACCTTGAATAATTGTGCCTTGGTTGAGATTTACCAAGTTTTGAATGAGGGGATGGGCTGTGTTTACTAATAAAATGTGGTCTTCGGGAAAGTCGGCGTTTTGCTGTTGCATCATCGCACTCATTTCTCTCATGCGGCGGAGAAATTCGGGTAGAAGAACGATCGCCGGTGGTGTACCTTGAGGATCATCAGACTTCAACGCTTCGGTGCGAATGTTGACTTTGGGTTTGTTCAGCGCTTTCTCGAATAACTCTTTAATGACCTCACTCTTGGTTTTGTTGGTTGTGGGGTCAACAATTTCCTGCGCCTTGTCTTTATCCAGTAAGGTATTATCTAGGTCAGAGTCTACGCGGGTAAATTTGACATCCTTATATTCCCGTTCGAGGAAGTTGATAAAGTGGGTATCGATGAAGGAGTCGAGGAACAGCACTTCCAAGCCTTGGTTTTTGTGCAGTTCTATATATGTGGCTTGGGTGGCTTCGTCGGTGCTGTAGAAGACGCGGTTTTCGTGGCGTTCTTTGTTGCGTTCTAAGTATTCTTTCAGTGTGGTGTATGGAGAGGTGCTAGCAGGTGTAACTTCTTGCCAAGCATCATCCTCGCTGGTTTGCACTTGCACTGAAGCAGTCTCAGTATTTCCCTTGTTCTGTGCGGCGGTGCTGCGGAAAATAATGATATCTTCGACTTGCTTTTTAAATTTCTCATCGTTGAGAACGCCGAACTTGACAAATGTACTTAAGTCTTTCCACGCACTAATATATTGTTCACGGTCGTCGCGGTAAAGTTCTTTGAGTCTGTCGCCGACTTTCTTAGCTATATAATCGCCGATTTTGCGGACAGTGCGATCGCCTTGCAATGCACTCCGCGATACGTTCAGGGGTATATCTGTACTATCAATCACCCCGCGCATGGGTACGAGAAACTGGGGAATAATTTCTTCGCAGTTATCGCTGACAAAAACTTGGTTACAGAATAATTTGATTTGCCCTTTGGTCACATCCACATCTGGACGCATTTTCGGGAAATACAGAATCCCGTTGATAATGAAGGGATAGTCAGTATTCAAATGTACCCACAGTAAGGGTTCTTCTTGGAAAGGGTACAGGTAGCGGTAAAATTCTAAATAATCTTCTTTGGTTAAGTTGTTGGGAGACTCCCGCCAAGGTGCTTTTTGCTGGTTTAATACTTCATCATCCAGTTTGATGGGTACTGGCATGAAGTCGCAATAAGTCTTGACCAAATTTTTGACTCTGACAGCTTCTAAATATTCTTCTTCATCTGGTAACAGAGTCAGGGTGATGGTAGTTCCGCGAGTGGTGCGCGATGACTCTTCTAAAGTGAACTCTGGGGAACCATCACAACTCCAGTGAACTGCTTGCGCTCCTTCTTTGTAGGATAGGGTATCAATTTCTACCTTACTAGCCACCATGAAGGAGGAGTAGAAACCCAAACCAAAGTGACCGATAATTGGCTGGTCTGCTTTACCTTGATATTTGTGAATAAATTCTTCCGCACTAGAGAAAGCGACTTGATTGATATATTTCTTAACTTCCTCTGCTGTCATCCCAATCCCATTATCGGAGATGGAGAGGGTTTTTTTATCTTTATCTATTGCCAATACAATTTCTGGTTCTCCGACTTCTCCCGCATATTCTCCAGCGCGAGACACCATTTTCAGCTTCTGAATTGCGTCTACGGCGTTAGATACTAATTCCCGCAGGAAGATTTGATGGTCTGAGTAGAGGGACTTTTTGATGATGGGGAATATATTCTCAGTATGAATACTGATAGTTCCTTGCTCTAGCATGATGAGTAATCGTATATGAAGGTGTTTGTGTAGTCAAGCCATTGTAGCCTTTTACATCATGGATAAATTCCCTGATATAAAAGAGCATGAGAGCAATAGAGATTTTCAAGCTATAGTTTACGCGATCGCAGCTACTTCCCTGGATTGTTTGCCCCCCATACTACGATTCGGATTTCCCTACCATACACTAGGATTACTAAGTAGAACAGACTAAATAAATCAAGGTTCGTAGTAAGGACTTTAGTCCTCAAGAAAGGACTAAAGTCCTTACTACCAACTAAATTATGATGACTTTACATTACTTAATGTAGTTTGATTTATTTTCGTCCGCTTACTTGTATATTTATCGTAACTAAAAGGGTTTAAGACCCCTACGTCTATACGTAGTATCAGTTTCAGTCGGGGTTTAAATCCCCGACTGAAACTGTCTTGAATTTTGAATGCGCGAATTTTGAATTGTTAATTACTTAATTTTTTCCAAGACCAAAAAATAGTGGTATGGGTGCATAGGGTCAGTAAATTCCTGCTTAATAGTTAAACCCGCTTTAGCCACAGAGTTGTGTATCCGCTTTTTTGGATAACCCTTGAGTCCGACTTCCCAGAAATGCTCATCGGTTTTGGGACGGGTACTCCAGAATGTTGGTAAACTCAATGATAAATGCCGCGATCGCTTTGCCAAGGAAAATTTCAGTTGAATGGCGAAATACTGCGAGTTATAAGGTAATGAAATGATTAAATATTTTTTCGTTGCTTGTGCTAGTTTTTTTAAGGCTTGTTCTGACTGTTCATAGGGTAAATGTTCTAACACCTGAAACAGCACAATTGCATCATATTTATCTTGTTTGAGAGAAAAGTTACTTGTTAAATCTAGCACTATATCTGGTTGTAGATTCCTGTCAATATCTGCTGTTGTTACCTTGTAACCTTTACTTTTGAGTAAGTCTGTCATAATGGAATTAAAAATTCCCACTTCGAGAATTTCTTTTACCTGTGTGCCAAGGTTAAATATCAGCCGTAATTGATGATGGTAACTGATAAAGCGGTCTCTCGATAAATATTCAAAATTTCTAATGTTTAACGAGGTGATTAGCTGCATATAATTTACTCTTGAACCTGAGTTACTAATGGGAGTTAGACAAAAATTATCCAGAAACAATCATCAAATTTATTTAACAATTCAAAATTCGCGCATTCAAAATTCGCGCATTAAAGACATTTTGCCTACGGCACGCTACGCGAACAGTTGGGGATTTAAACCCCAACTGAAAATTTGCTACGTACAGACGTAGGGGTCTTTAACCCTCGGAATTACGATAAACAAAAACCTTAACATTGTTTGCCTAGTTTCTGACATATCTTGGGTTAGAGCTTTTTTCAGCCTTTAGGTAGTTTTTTGAGGATGATAGGTTTGCTATTCGCTTGTGCCTCAAAAATGTTTAAGTTCTTTTAAAAGATTTATACCAATTCTTTATCAAGTTACGCCCAATAAATGATGTAAAAATTAGGCTGAAACCTTTCTACAGTGAAAAATTAAGCGCATCTTGATTAAGAAACGGTTACTGGTTATATACAGCAAATTTCTGTGACATCCAATACACTTTCACCTTGTTTATCGGATATCTATTTTTCAATTTTGATACGAATTAGGACTTATATTAACTCCGCTTAATCACTTCTAAATCAATACAGTTCAGTTAAGGCTAGATTGAGTGGCAATTTTGATTAAACTAGATTTATCGGCGGTTAATTATTCTTATATAGCAGTCGAAGCATCTGACTTTTCAAGGGATCTGGAAGACCTCTCTCCAAACCTCTCTCCTTGTAGGAGAGAGGCTTTGATTTCTCCCCCTTCCCTACTAGGGAAGGGGGCTGGGGGGTTAGGTCTGTCGTTAGCTTTTCCACATGACGTGAAAAGTCAGGTCGAAGCATAGGTTAGGACATCATACAATTTTAAAACCCATAATTTCAAAGGCTTTCATCCCTGTCAAGAGTCCCCTATAACCTGTCCCCTGCTATACCAACTCAAAAAATCTTTGCAACACATCCATGAACTGTAGGGGCGCACAGCTGTGCGCCCCTACCCTGGTATCTGTCGCATTCTTTTTTCAATTTAAACCGTATTGTATTGGGTTTATTCACTGAAAATATAGACAGATATGTTCAATTATCGTAAATAAAAGGGTTTAAGACCCCTACGTCTATAAGTAGTGGCGTGGCAAGCTTAAAATGTTGCATTAATTAACCACAGAGGCACAGAGACACAGAGGTTAGAGAGGAAACTTATTGCACTATTTTAGCCTTGCCACGCCAGTAGTGGCGCGACCGGACTAAAATGTTGCATTAGATGGGGAAAAAATCGAACGCAGATGCACGCAGATGAACGCAGATGAACAAGATGATAGATTGTTGGCTAATGCACAAAATTAGTCCGGTCATGCCAGTAGTATCAGTTTCAGTCGGGGATTTCAACCCCGACTGTTCGCGTAGCGTGCCGTAGGCAAAATGTCTTTAATGCGCGAATTTTGAATGCGCGAATTTTGAATTGTTATTGTATGAAACCACCCTGATTTGCAAGGAGAGGGTTAGGGTAGGGTAAAACCAACGCCGCAAAGTTAATTAAGTCATAATCTGCGTTACGGTGATTTTTGCTGGCGCTTTGTTACTAAATGTCAGCCCATTTTCACCCTTATCGATATATACGGTGTCACCAGAAATAAAGGTATTTTCTAAGATTTTGGTGGCGAGGGGGTTTTCGATTTCTCGCTGAATGGCTCTTTTTAAGGGACGTGCGCCGTAAACTGGATCATAGCCTTTTTCTACTAAGAAATCACAGGCGGCGCTGGAGATGTCGAAGGAGATTTTTTGCTCTCTCAGGAGATTTTCCACCCGTTTAAGTTGAATGCGGATGATGTGGCGCATTTCGCTACGGCTGAGGGTGTGGAAGAGGATTGTATCATCAACGCGGTTGAGAAATTCGGGGCGGAAGTGCGATCGCAAGGCATCCATTACCCGATTTCGCATTGTCTCATACTGGGAATCATCACCAGACACATCTAAGATATGTTCGCTCCCAATATTACTAGTCATGACAATGACGGTGTTGCGGAAATCTACCGTTCTCCCTTGGGAATCAGTAATTCTCCCATCATCCAACACTTGTAGTAAAATATTGAACACATCGGGGTGTGCCTTCTCAACTTCATCCAATAACACCACCGAATAAGGATGACGGCGCACTGCTTCGGAAAGTTGCCCTCCTTCTTCGTAGCCTACATAACCTGGAGGCGCACCGACGAGGCGAGAGACTGAGTGTTTTTCCATGTACTCAGACATATCTAAGCGCACTAAAGCATCATCGGCATCAAAGAGGAATTGGGCTAAGGCGCGGGCGAGTTCGGTTTTACCTACACCAGTCGGTCCCATGAATAGGAAGGAACCGATGGGGCGGTTGGGGTCTTTCATCCCGGCGCGGGCGCGACGAATGGCGGCGGCAACTGCTTCCACTGCTTCCTGCTGTCCTATCACTCGTTGGTGGAGGTGACTTTCGAGTTGCAGGAGTTTTTGCCGTTCTGATTCTAGCAGACGATTGACGGGGATACCTGTCCACTTGGCGACGATTTCGGCGATGTCGGCTTCGGTGACTTGTTCACGCAGCAGGGTAGAACCTTGGCTTTGTAGTTCTAGTAGCTTGGCTTCTTTGGCTTCGCGATCGCGCTGTACTCCCTCCAGTTTGCCATACTTCAACTGCGCCGCTTTGTTCAAATCATATGCCCGTTCTGCTTGCTCAATTTGCACTCTTAAATCTTCTTCTTCTTTCTTCAACAAGCTGATGGCTTCTAATACTTGCTTTTCACCTTGCCATTGATTGTTTAAATCCTGCTGCTTTTCGGTTAAATTGGTGATTTCTAACTCAATTCGCTGCAAACGCTCCTTGGTTGGCGCTGCTACTTTCTCTTCCCCAGCCAAGGACAGCTTTTCCATTTCTAACTGCATCAAACGGCGGTCGATGGCTTCCAATTCTGCTGGTTTGGAGGTGATTTCCATTTTTAACTGTGCTGCGGCTTCATCGACCAAATCAATGGCTTTATCTGGTAAGAAGCGATCGCTAATATATCTCGCTGACAATGTAGCCGCCGCTACCAGTGCGGAATCAGAAATTTTCACATTATGATGGACTTCGTAGCGTTCCTTCAATCCCCGCAAAATTGAGATTGTATTCTCTACACTGGGTTGGTCTACGTACACTTGTTGAAAACGCCGTTCTAGGGCTGCATCTTTCTCAATGAATTTGCGAAACTCATCTAAGGTAGTAGCGCCAATACAACGCAGTTCGCCCCGCGCCAGCATGGGTTTAAGTAAATTCCCCGCATCCATCGCCCCTTGTTGGTTGGAACCAGTACCGACGACGGTATGTAGTTCATCAATAAACAGGACAATGTTACCATTAGATTCCGTAACTTCCTTGAGGACTGCTTTTAAACGGTCTTCAAATTCACCCCGATATTTTGCCCCAGCAATGAGACTACCGATATCTAGGGAGATGAGTTGACGGTTTTTCAAGGATTCAGGGACATCACCATTAACTATACGCTGTGCCAAAGCTTCAGCGATCGCCGTCTTACCCACCCCTGGTTCCCCAATCAACACCGGGTTATTTTTGCTACGCCGTGACAACACCTGAATCACCCGGCGAATTTCATCATCACGCCCAATTACCGGGTCTAACTTACCTGCTTTCGCCTGTTCTGTTAAATCCCGACCGAATTTTTGTAAGGCTTCATAGCGAGATTCTGGGTTTTGGTCTGTCACTTTTTGACTACCACGTACAGCTTTAATACTAGTTTCTATCTTGGCACTGTCTACATTAAACCCTTTCAGTACCCGCCGACCGACACGTTCATCATCGACAAAGGCTAAGAGGATATGTTCTACAGAAATGTAGCTATCCTTCATCCTCTCACGAATTTCCTCAGCGCGATCGAGCATCGTATCTAAGCTACGACCAAGGTAAAGCTGATCACTTTTGCCTACTTTCGGTTGACGCTGGGTAAAAGCTTCTAATTGCTGTTGTAAGCGAATTGGGTCAATTTCTGCACGCCCTAAAATACGGATAGCCATACTAGTAGGGTCTTCTATCAGAGCGAGAATTAAATGTTCTACGTCTAGTTGCTGTTGTTGATATGCACGGACTATATCTTGGGATTTGACAATTGCTTCCCAGGCTTTATCTGTAAATTTATTAGGATCTGTAGGCTGCATTTTTACGATTTTAGATGTATTATTTTAGACTTGTATTTTGAGTATAAAATTTGGGTAAAGAAGACAACTAGAAGTTATTCAATATTTTGTTTAGATCATAAACACATCAAGTTAATATCTTTTTGTATAAAGAGTTACTTATCAAACGCAGAGGAATAGGAGGTAAGTGCAGAGGAACGCAGAGTGTTTAGTTGGTTCTTGTTGTATGAATTAAGAAAATTGACTCACTACCTATTTCCTAATTTAAAACGAAAACACCTTTATGAGCTTACTTTGAAAGCTAAGTGGAAGAAAATATTTAATTTGGTAGACACGGGTTTGGGGAAGATGAGGGAGTGGGGGAGCAGAGGAGCAGAGGAGCAGGGGAGATAGTCTTTTCCCTTTCCCCCTTCCCCTTTCCCCTTTCCCCTTTTCCCTTTCCCCCTTCCCCTTTCCCCAGTCCCTAACTTTTCACCAGTTGTTCTGATGATTCTTGTTTGGTAGCAGATCCTTGAGTACCAACTTGGATGAGTTCAATCTTGTATCCGTCTGGATCTTCCACGAAAGCAATTACTGTTGAGCCATGTTTCATTGGCCCTGGTTCCCTTGTTACTTTACCGCCCTGATTTCTAATAGACTCACAGGTGGCGTAGATATCATCCACACCAAGGGCGATGTGACCGTAAGCATTACCTAATTCGTACTTGTCCACTCCCCAATTGTAGGTTAGTTCGATAACTGCATTATCGCTTTCGTCGCCGTAGCCAACAAAAGCTAGGGTAAATTCTCCCCCTGGGTAATCTTTTCTTCGCAATAACTTCATTCCCAGGACATCACAGTAAAATTTTAAGGACTCTTCCAAGTTGCCTACTCGTAGCATCGTATGTAGTAAGCGCATAGTCACCTCTAGTAGTGGTTCTGCCAACATTGTACAGAGGGATTGGGGATTGGGGATTGGGGAAAGGGAAAAGGGGAAAGGGGAAAGGGGAAAGGGGAAAGGGGAAGGGGGAAGGGCTTTCAAGGGCAGGTTTTTTGTTTAAGCAGAAGAGAAAGCGGTGGGGCTTCTCCAAGATTCAGGGAAGAAGCTACCAACAGGCAAAGGTTGACCAAGTAACAAGGCGACAATG
>NZ_JACJSG010000100.1 GCF_014697625.1 Anabaena azotica FACHB-119
TTCTTTCCACTGCTTCTAAACATGGTCTGAATCTTTTGGAAGTTATTACTCAGGCTCTACTTGGTAATCCCTCTGTTTTTCTTGCCTCTCTTACTACTAGCTAGGCAGTTACTAATTTGTTTACATTATTTCGGGTTTTAACCATTCGGAACAAGTTAGCAGGACTTACGCAAGTGTCACAATTGGTGATTGGTGCGTGACCCTACAAGTCTCATGACTACATTCAAATATTTTCGCAGTGTCACACACCCTACAGAAAAATATGCCAGTTGCGTAAGTCCTAGTTAGAAAAGAGCAAATTTTGATAATCGCCAAAAGATTAGTTTTTTGGGACAATTTATTCTTTGGAAATCCCTAGTGTCTCGCTAGTCTTTGACCCAGATTTCTCACAAGTGAAAAAAAAGTGTTCACATAACCTCAATAACTAACAATTTTTTAATACATGAGTGATTTAGATTCAAAGGCAGAAGTCAAGTAAGCATAATTTTCTGTCACTAGTAAAATAAATTACTGTTTTTTTGATTCATACGCAAATAATAGCGGTACAAAGCTAAAATTAAGCAAGCCAAAATTAGACTTAAGCCAAGCCCAATTAATTCATGTATAGTTCGTGGACTCAAAAGCAGGATTTTAACCAGATAAAGGTAGACTCACTTCTTGCACCTGCAAAACTGGATGTCAAAACCATGACTACGTGCAAGGGGAGTTAGCCGTTTAATGTCAAGTAAAAGTAGATACACAACTATATGAGAAAAAATAGACTCAAAGGCTGTTTGTGCAGCCTGACCCCAATCAGGTGGTGATGTTGAGTGAGTATGTAGATAAGTCCAATGAGCGATGAGATAAGCGCTTAGAGAAAGAATTAGCCACCGATACATACCCAGTAGAGTTCCTTGTCCAAAACGGTGCAAACCAAAACGATGCTTTGCAGTTTTAAACCATCCCTCAATCTGCCATCTGCGTTTACCCCACCACTTGAGAGTAGAAGCTTTAATCGGGCGGGTAGACAAGACAAAACGCTTTTCTAATTTACCATTATCGCGTTTTAAGTAATACCAAGCAACGGTAACAGGAAACTTTAACCCGAACAAATAAACTTGTTGACCCTGCTGATGTAAACGTCTTAGAAGTCTGCCATCAGCTAACTTACGACTAATAGATACACCTGTGACAGCGTGATATTTAAGCTGACGTACACCCTCAAGAAACTCTACACTACCAAAAGCAGTATCCGCTAAAATAATAGTTTGGAAAGGCTTTGTTGCATGAAAGGAAAAAAAGGACACACCCATCCGAAGTAAGGAGAGGAATTAGGCAACGACTTTATAAGAGTCAGGCTTACCTAACTGGATCATGCGATTGAGCGCCGCACATTGTAAGAATAACTCGACAGCCTGATTGTCAAAAAAACGTCGTCTCAACCTACCGCCAAAAATGGTTTTGAGTCGAAAGATAACAGTTTCAGATAAAGAACGGCGGTGATAACCAGACTCTTGTTTCCATTGCTTACGCCCGACTTGGTTCACCCTCCGCAGATTTTCATCTCTAGGGTGTGGCTGTGCTTCATTACTTTGTTGTTGAATTTTGGCGTTGCTGCGCGGTGGAATTACCGCTTTTGCCCCGCGTTGTGAAATGCTGTCGTAACAACCTTTTGTGTCATAGCCACCATCACCAGAAACTTGCTCTATCGGCTGATCAATCTGCTCCAATATGTCAGGCAAGACTTCACAATCACCCATATCATTAGTAGTGACGACTGCGCCCAGAATTTCGCCACTTTCACAGTCAACGCCCAGATGCAACTTGCGCCACGTCCGTCTCTTACTAACCCCATGTGTACGCACTTTCCATTCGCCTTCACCATACACTTTCACACCAGTTGAATCCACTACTACATGGACAGCCTCATCTTTTGGCACTACAGGTAATTTCACCGACAACTTGCTCAAACGCCTTGATAGGGTGGAGTGATCTGGTACAGCTAGCTCTATTCCCATGAGCATGAACAGCGACTCCAAAAACCCCTCTGCTTGTCGTCCAGGCAAATGAAACACCGATTGAATTGTTCCCATCGTAGCGTTCCCGCTTCGGGTTGCCGAAGGCATCGCAGTATCAGAGTAGTAGTTCGATGCCCCCTTTCTCCCCGTTTTTTGCTGGTTGTGCCACTGCTCGATTGTCTCTTCATTTACCCAGAACGTTATACTGCCTCGTTGCTTGAGGGCAGCATCATAGGCGTTCCAATTCTGAACTTTATACTGAGCTTTCGTCTTCATCTTGGGCGTTTGGGCGGCGAGAGAACATAGCAGATAGGTAAAATTTACCAGCAATATATTTATACTTTTACACATACTCTCACTATGGATAATACCCCTCAATCCCAAGAATCCTTGGCTGAATACGTCAAGAGAATACGCAACGCCTTGGGTCTAAGTCAAACTGAGTTAGCAAATATTGCCGGTATCCACATCCAGAGTTTGGGCAAAATCGAGCGCGGCTTGACCACCAAACTCAATACCAAAAGTCATCGTGGTGAGCGCGATCGCCTTACAGGTTCCATCTGAGTACCTTGATGCTGTTACTAGAGGTATCCCCATCAATTGTGCCGATCGCCTCAAGTTTTGTCCTCACTGTTGGACACCTGGAACCACCCTTGAGGATTTTTGGTTGTCGCCGCGATCGCTGTTTTGTTTTTTATGCGGTACTGCTTTACGTGATAGTTGTGCTAATTGTCACGAACCTATTACTTCGTTAAAATTTCGTTTCTGTCCTTACTGTGGTACTCCATATAAGGAATCATTTGATTCTCTGGCTTCAACTAAGACTCAATAACTTTAGTATGTTCGATTACTTCGCTTTTTCCATCTTTACGGTCAAGTTTTATCTCATTTTTAAACTAAACTGTTTAGTTTGCCTCTGGGGACAGCTTCGCCATCTCTCCCCCAAGTACTATCAATTACTTTATACTCAGTATATAGCTGTGTAATAGCTATGTAGTACTCGATACTTTTATTCTACATATTCAGTGTTTATCCAGCTAGGTGCAAGATATCAGTTAACCCCCTTGAACTTAAGATTTTAAAAGCTAAGTCCTTCAAACTTCCCAAAGTACTAACCGTTAGCTGGGCTGTTGAAACTGTTGCCCGTCTTGGTGGCTACTTAGAACATCGAAGTAAAACACCCATTGGTATCCAGGTACTTTGGCGAGGTTGGTTAAAATTACATGACCTCTGTGAAGGTTGGCAGCTTGCAAAAGACACTTAACGGGAAAAGTCAGAATAAGACATAAGTTCACGCCAGGGAGTGTCAGTTAAGCTTTTAGCTAACCAAGGAGTTTTGCACAAAATTCTGAGCAGCGTCCTTTATTCCTTTCCAAACTTCGAGTGCTTTTGGGATTTCCAAGGCGCGGGCTACCCACAGGTAGTTACTTAACTTCTCCTCGCTGGATAAGTTACAAACATCAGTCAGTCGGTCAGCAGTATCACCGAAGACCTTGTTGATTTTTTTGAGGTTGTTGTTAATACTTAGCACAGCTGCGACTACTCGGTTGCCGTTTATAAAGAAGTCCTTGAGATCGTTGGTGAAAATTGATTTTTGCTGTACCTCAGCCTGGGCTGCATCGATCTCTTGTCTCAACTGCTCATACTTTTTCCGTGCATTTTTCTTTTTGCGATCCCAAAGCATTGTCAAACCCTCTTGTTCCTTGTCGTCACCAATGCTTTCGATCGGTTCACTCCATACTGATTCTGGCATGGTCTTACCTTTCCACTGCTTGTAGGCTTGGGCTGCTTGGTTCTTTAGCTGGTCGATGTTACTCCCGAGTAAACCAATCCTTTGGTTAGCTTGGTTAACAAGTTTGGTCTCGTTGAAAGTCTGTATAGCCTGAGAGAGTTGTGACTCAAAGGGGGAAATCTGAGACATCAGTATCTCGGTTTTGCTTTTGTTGTTGTTTGCCGTCGAAACCAGACCTCCTGAACCATTAAGTATAGTCTTTAGATACTCGGCACGGGTTTTCTGATCAGTGTTCGACGGTTCCAGAAGCTGTTGGAGTGAACCTAGTGTACTCTCGAAGGTACTCGCTGCATTCCCAATTTGAGTGAAAAGCCAAACAAGATGTCCATAGACAAGTTTTGGCGGATCAATACCCATCAGCAAGTTGGGATTGCTAGCTATTTGCTGTTTCAAGGTGGTTGGATTACCAAAATTCTGTGCGACCTGACGCGCGTTTGCTACGGCCGCAACAAAAGTTTGGACACCTTGCTCGTCCTGAAAGCTACCATAGCGAGCTTTAAAAGCTTCATCGTCTTCTGGGAACTGAACAACTTGTTTTAACCAGACCTGAAGATTGAACAAATTTTTCGACAAGTCCTCGGTGATTAACTGGAATGTCGTGTTGCTTTGCTCTGCACTATTACTTGCCATGTTGTTCTCTCCGCTAATTTTGATGGGTGTGGTCAAAAGTGGTTGGTTGAGTGCGACGATGCTCCGCCCCGCCTAATAGAGCGATCTCTATGAGTAGCAGAGGCGATCGCTCAAAACCTGAGAAAAAAAATCTTTTTGAGGATAATAATAAAGATAATTACTATGATAGTGTGAGCGTTGCTCACCCTCACTTATTAATTATAATTATCAATAACAATATCGTTGCCAATTTACGAGGTTTTAAAGCCTATAGAAACGGCATGAATACGTCCCAAAGAAGTAAGCTTGGCAAAAATCTGATTTAATAAAATAGGCTCAGGGGTTTGAGGAAGCATTTTTAACATTTCATGGACATATCGAAAGCCACGATAATGAGCCTTAAGGTCAATAATGCCGGAACCGGGATTGAGTTGACGGAAATCAGCAAGAAGATTGTGGGATAAATAAGTATGTTAAAGGGATAAAGTTACCTACTAACTCGAATAGTGAATTAATCATCTTCTGAATTAGTAATAACTCAGATGTTAATATCACTTGGGCTTTATTTTTGTTTTTACTCCCTTTTGGTCGTCCTCTCCCCCGTTTTTCTTGGGATTTTACTTTTTTGGCTGGTGGCGTACTATTTGTTTGATTATCACTCTTAATTACCTGTTATATTTGAATAGGAAATGACTGCCTTCCTCCAACACTAACTAATGATAAAGCATTTTCTCGCTCCAGTGCGGATTGTGGGAATTTCTTTTCAATCATTTATACACCGAACTTGTGTAACGAAACAATAAGTCGCACATCGCGTTAACTATTAAGTTAAAAGCTGGGAATATTTGCTGATTAAATTTTCATGGTGCAGGTGTTGGTATAAACCATACTATAGCAACTGGCAAAATGGAATCTCTTCATTAAGGTTTCCAAATCATTGGTCGATACCAACATGAGAACATAACTTAATACTCTGCATTCCTTTTTTCTCCTGGTTCTTGGTAACTCAAGAATTGCGCGGTATCTCATCTATGATGCCGTATTCTCCTTCAATCAGACTCAGCAGCTTCTCTTCTACCGCCGTAAGATAAGGACGGTTTAACTTTCCCAACGACTGCAACAGATTTTTGACCGTCTCCTCCAGTGAATCAGAGTATATTTGTGAAATGCGATCGCACAACGCCCCCACCTGCTCACACTCACTAGGTAAGTATTCGCAGGACTTTAAATGCTGCACCCCAACCGTCACTTCGCCATTCCAGGTTTTGACGGTACAGCTAAACTCACCAACATGAGAGACAATCGCCCAACAGCCCCCCATTCCTCTAAGTTCGGGGTTATCCTTAACTAATATCTGGCACACTTCCCCAAGCTGGTAAGTATTGGGTACTTGGGTACGTTCCATTATCTTTTGCACCACATCTTTAACGATACGATGAGATGGTACTTTACCCTTGGCAGATTCTACAACTTGTTGCCATGCTTCGGGCTGAATGTCTGGGTCTAGCTTTGTCAATGGTCTAACTTGCCACTCATTCGTCGGTAGGATGTGAACGTTCCGTTCACATTTTTCCACTAAATTATCAAAAATAACCGCAGCTTCCATTAAATAGTAAGACTGGCGACGGCTTTGACCAAAGCGATCGCGGCAATATTCCTCAAAAGTGCCGTGCGTGGAACGATAGAGCCGACGATCGCGTAATTCTGCAAGCGCCTTCCCAGCCTCGAAAAAAGCTCTCTCCACCTTGCGCTCAAGCAAAAGGCGATCGCTTTGCTCCTGCTCGGTTAGTTCAGGAACTTCAACCGCCGCCACGTCAATTGTTACTGAAGCGGGATCTTCTGAATGGGAAATGTCTGAGTTGATAGATGACGCAGAGGTGGCTTTGCGCTTACGGGGTGGAGAGTTCATTGTTCCACCCTACTTGAGTGTAATTTGCTGAAGCGAGAACATAAAATTATGGCTGTAGCCTGAAGTTACAAGCACTCGTAGAAAAACTGAAGGTAGAAGCAGAAGATAAGATTTGAGGTATTAACCATTAAAATTCACTCCTAAGTCAATACCAAGAACTCGCTCAATCTTTCTCAAAGTTTCTTCTGGCAAAGCATCACGTATCCGCTCCGCTTCAATGTCGTGCCAGTAAGAGCGACTAATTTCAGCTTCTGCTGCCAGAACCTCAACTGAGCGCCCATCGGCTTTTCTAGCTTGCCTAATTTTTCCTCCTAAACCTTGAATTTCAATATCTGTGTAGCGCCTAATTTTCACTATATCCACCTAAACCACCTCCTTTAATGTAAAACGTCGTCCTACACTCAATATAGACTGTCGTACATCAATTGACAAGTGTCGTGCGACAGTCTACAATACTAAGACATAGAGAAAGCGCCCCTGACTCGCAATCTGAAGCGCTTTTCTAGTCCATTAATAGAACTTACCTATTATGACCCACGTTATATACTCTCATCAACAACTCCAGCACAAATCCATAGCTGGACTCAGGCAACTCTACGACCAAATCGGCTGCACAGTTGAGATAACCAACCGCTACTGTAAGAACGCATGGATTGCTGCGATCGCTGATTACCAAGCCCAGCGCCTATACAAAATCGCCCCTCTTGCCCTTGACGAACAAACACTAGCCCAAGCAGAACTAGACAACTACATCGCCAACCAAGCCCAGGCGATCGCACCGGAAGAACTGACCACCCAACAAATAAATCCCCATCACTTCGAGGTGTATGCAGGCAATAGACTTGTCGCCTACATCAGCTACGACAACAATGAATATGTAACCCAAAGATGGGTGGTTATGGTTAATGGTGAAGAAAAGTTCCGTCACTTTGCTATTTCTCAATGCCACCGCTTCATTAATTGGCATCACAAAGACGGTACACTCAACCCTCCAGCCCAAACTGTAGTTCCCGAAGTTCCTAAAGTACAAGAAATCTCTCTGTGCGACCAAGAGTTAGTCATCCAAGGGGAACAGATAGCCAGCATTGAGTTCGACCACGACAACTATCAAGATTTGTACTGGCGAATCATCATTAACGGCCGCGAGATTTACCGCGACACCACCCCCGCCAAATGCCACAGCTACGTCAAGCAGCAGTACCAGCAAGGGATGTTACCCGTGCAGGCGCAGTTTGAGGAACCTAGCGCGACTGCTAACGAAATCATAGCGCGACTGGGGGATGAGGAAGAATTAACTAATTTACAGCCAGTTGAAGTTATCCAGAAAAACGGTGAGTTCTGGTTTGTAGCAGTTTCTTTAAAACCTCAGCCAGTAGCCGATGATTCTATGGGTGCGTCTGGTGAGGATTGCTTGGATATGCCATTTGACCAACTTACCCCGGATGAGTGGCTGACGCTGATAGAGACGGAAGCACCAAGCTCTGAGTTAGTTGCAGCGTAAACCAGAACCCAGAACTCAGAAGTCAGGAGCCAGAACAATTTTGATTTCTGACTTCTGACTCCTGACTCCTGACTACTAATCATTCATTCACCAATAACAAATATGCAACCCGTAATATCGATCCCTAAAGACTGGGACTATCCCCGATTCGTGCCAGGGCAATGGACAAAGCAGGGGCTAATTATCGGCATGGAGTACAACCCTCCAGGCACACTATTAGCCCATGAATACGGACAAGGTTGGCGCTATGCTGTGCTACCAGACAAGAACTCTCAGCAAGTATTTTATTACTTTGATGAGCAAATTCAACAGCTTTCTGTTGCAGAAGTTCAAGCACTGATACAAGCAGAAATTGAACAACATCAACAGCAATTAGCGGCACTTCAGCAGCAATTAGTCGTGATCATACAAGACAAACGCTCTTGAGAAAGTTTTTATGGAAGTTAGCCTAATTGATTTAGTTGGTGTGACCCAATACCTGTTATCTCAAATCGCCCAACATCCCGATTTTCTCAAGCTGGAATACTACCCAGACTTAACAATTGTGGATGCTCAAACCGCATTGTCCTACATCAAAGATGAGCTAGAAACTAATCAACAATCTGCTGCTACAGCCAAGGTTTTTGATTAGAAGAAACTCGCCCGAATTAATACTGAAAATTCGGGCGACTGCTAGTATTTGTGAACTTAACATCTTACTACAGCAATCAGATTATTGCACACCAAAAATTGAATATGCTGTCCAAAAATAATTTAGAGATTGGTGGCATTACTCAACATTACTCAAGTAAGTTTTCGCTTCCCTTAGCGTACAAATTATGAAACAAGAATCATGAAAATCACATTCACCCAAGCCCTAACACTTCTCCAACTGCAAACGCCATTCACAATGGTGGATCTCAAGAAAGCCTATCGCGCTGCTGCACTTGTCCATCACCCAG
>NZ_JACJSG010000101.1 GCF_014697625.1 Anabaena azotica FACHB-119
GCGTTTTTAATCCGTATCGATAAAGAGACGGGTAAGCGTGGTGCAGAAAAGGATTGGGCGTTAGATACGTATTGTCAAATTGAAGCGCAAAGGAACTGGTCTATCAATAATTTACGGGCTGATTTGCGATCGCTCCTGGTGGAAATGGGTAACACCATCGTCTCAGCCGGGGATAATACGGATGAAGCTGCGCGGCATTTGATGAAGGCGGCGGGGAATGCTATCGATTCTGAGCATTATCGTAATGTTGCTAATGCCAAAGATATTGACAGGAAAACTTACGACGCTAGGCAACACCAGGATTATCTTAAGCCAGAAGAAGCGCTAGAGTGTGAGAAATTCCGTATTCGGGACACCTACGGGATGACTGTCACCCCTGAGTTAGTCGAAAAAGACGATGGGGGGCGATTGATTAAAAAGATTGTCGCGCTTGAGGCAATCTTGGCAGCGCCGGGGGAAGTTATCACCTCGGAAGATGGGCGAGAGTTTGTTACGCCGCCTGATGTTGTTGTGGAACGGGATAAAGGGGAGCGCGATCGCTTGTCTATCTGTACCGACTGGGGTAATCATTCCACCTCTTGGCTCATGCGTCAACGATTGGGACTGAGGGCGATATTGACTGATTTGATGGATGGGTTGGAAATTAAGGGAGATGAAGCGACTATTGAAGCGTTGGCTGATTTCTCCAAACGCAATGCTACTCACATCAAGGGGATTCTCAACTTGACTATACCGCTTGATGAGTCCCCGGTGTGGATTTTGAGTCAGCATCTTTCACAGCTTGGTTTGTCTATGCGATCGCGGCGGCCTGTGGAAGATGGTAAGCGGGTTAGGTATTACCGATTAAGTACCGAGGATGTCGCGTTTGCTCGGAAGGTTCTTGAGTATCGGCAACGATTGAGGGATGAGAGGGAAAGGCGACGACAACAGGAACGGGAAGAGCAAGCGGCTTATGAGGCTAGAATGCGGGCTATGTATGGAGTTAATGCCCCGTCCAACCCCCCTACTAATTTAATTGGGAGTAATAATTGTGGGGGGGTGGACGGACAAGAAAATCCCAGTGATTTATGGTGGAGGCAGGTAAAAAAATATGCCCAACTAGCAATGGAACGGGTAACGCATGGGGTTGATGCTGTCAAACAGTTCCTCTCCACCCTCAGCAGTGATGAAAGGTGGGGGGTGATGGTGGCTATTGATCAGCAAGAGCCGCAGGTGTTTGAGGAGTTGACTGCGATCGCGCCTGATTGGGGGACGTGGATGGGGTGAGTTTGGGTTGGAGCGATGTATGCGGCAACAAGGGAGGCGATGCTTTTGGCAACGTCAGAAACAAACGCACGAACGCACTCTTGTCAATTAAACTGCGTCAAGGTTTCACTTTGCTGTGGATGGCTTGCTAATAGCTCTGATAGTCCGAACCTTAAATCTACCTAATATTCAGTATTATCTACCATTTCACTGCCCCTACTGATTTGCGATCGCATTTTCAACTTGGCCTATCAGCCTCTATCTATATCTGTTTATTTTTGTCAATGGGTAAGCTTTATTTTTTACAAAGCGTAATAGCGTGTATATAAGCAATTGCTCTATGCTTACCATAATTAAATAGTATTAGCACGCATCTATTTTAAGAGGTATTCTTTATGTAAGCTATAAAACTTGATACTTGACTGTTTTAGCAGTGTAAAATTATCCTCATGCTAAATATTACCTTTGTAAATTTATAGGTAGACATTAGACCTAATGTGCAAAAGTTTTGTAGTTAATTAGTACATTCAGAGGTTAAGCAAAATGTCAAAAAGTTAACTAGCATTTTGAAGGTCATAGTTATAAATATTTCGCCAACAGTATCACGGTATCGGTATCTCGGCGGACACCCAAAGTGGAAAACTAACTTCTGCTCTAATGCCGGATTGGTGTGTCATTTTTTCTTTTCATGCAACAAAGCCGTATCAGAGTAGTAATTTGATGCTCCCTTTCTCCCTGTTTTCTGCTGGTTACGCCACTGCTCAATTACTTCTTCATTCACCCAGAATCTGATACTGCCTCGTTGTTTAAGGGCTGCATCATAAGCGTTCCAATTCTTCACTTTGTACTGGGCTTTCGTTTTCATCGTTAGGCGCTTGCGGCGAGAGAATATTGGCGATAGGTACAATTTACCATTTTGGCTATTCACGCAACAACGCCCTTCAAAACAGCAATGCACTTGACAATTGGCTATGGTATCTTCGCCAGATCTTCCCCACTTAGCTACACTGCAAGAGATAGTTGTTATTGGTCGGGGGTGGGACTCCTTATGGCCCTGCCATTCATCTCATCACTCGTCCTATCGGACGCTCGTGAGAGGCTTCTGTCAGTTCAAGCTAGCTGTTCGGCTGCATATTTTGCCAAGTCTTCCCAGGCTTGCTTGGCAACGGTAAGATGAAGACTTTGGATAACACTACCTAATTGAGTATTTTCTGTTGCATTCAACTGGTTGGCTATTAGTTGATATTTAGTAATAAAGTTCGTGATTGTCCCAAGAAGAATAGATATTGATTTATCCATTTCCTGAGTGCGTGTATTCAAAGTGATGAGAGTATTGTTAATCTTTTGCACCGAGTTGGTGAATTGCTGCTGAATACTGTTGAACTGAGCGTCAGCATCACCTCGACATGGCTGTTGATTAACAAAATCCTGCATCTTGCTCAGTGTTGCTTGGATGGATGGATTCAATCCGTTATTGACATTTGTGATAATTCGCTGGTAATTATTCTGGTTTTGTAGAAAAGTTGCTAGTGAACTCATTCCCACCTTCAACTGATTTGACTGCTCTTGGAGATTACTTGATAGCTTATTGAGTAACCTAGTAACTTCAGCCCGTTGTTCAGGTGTGGAACCATTGCCTTGTCTAATCTCAGTTTGAATAGCTAGAATTCTCTCGGACGCAGCATTGAACTGCGAACTAAACTGGGGAAGGGCAATCTTGAACCAGTCGCCTATTGGACTAAAGCTGTTGGAAAACTCCCGACTGTTCTGTTCATATCGTCGAATCACATTTTCTAGGTTACTACGCGAACCAGAATAATCAACCCGATACCCGAAATTTCGCGTATTTAGACACCAGATGAAATAATCGGTACAACAGGATACATCCAGCTTCCAAGGTCCGAGAGATGTCTGAGATACTTCGGTGATATATCTATTTATTTCTTGGGGAAATTGACTTAAAGTAGCGATCGCATTTTTGGCAGAACTAAAATCATACTCCGCCTGATTTGATTGAGCCAAAGATTCCCGAGGAAACAGGAACAGAGTTCCCAAAACAATTCCTAGTGCAGCCATGATCGCAATAATCCGGTTCTTACCCAAATATCTGATCATTGTGTTTGGTGGTATTGTTGCTTAAGTGGTGATCCCAAAAATTAAGTAAGTCGGCGGGAAAATTCCTAAGTATGTAACGAAAAGTTAACCAGAGCTATTGGAGTTAAGTAGGTGGGTGGAAAAATTTATAACTATGTCATTGCGAGTGGAATGGAGTGAAACGAAGTAATCGCAAGCACCTTGATGATTTTACATTTCTTTACATAGTTTGGTTTATTCGAGCCTACCTACTGAAATTTAACACGTTATAACTCCAGATACAATTCATGCTTGCTTCGATCATTTCTTGCTACGGTAGGCTACCTTAAGAACCATCCGCAACTGGGTAGCAAGGCTAGGATCGCCACCATCAGGATCAAAGGTTATTGTCCATTGGGTGTAAGGTGTGGGCGTTGCATAGACTTCAGTATTAATTTCCCACGGATCGTAAACATTTTCACCCTGAACGCGATAAGCATACTCGCCTTCAAGTCCCTTGGTAACAAAGTTATAAGCTTGGCGAGGATCATACCCATTCTGATAGGTTCCCGATGTCAAAACATTTAGAATCACGTTGCCTTTGTCGTTAGATTTGATTCCATCTATGAAAAACCTGGCTTCTTTGATCCAGATTGCTACGTTTCCCTGATTAGGAAGCACACCCTGTAGTTGAGTATTACCAATGGGAATACCCCAAGTCAATGTAGCCGGCTGATTGCCGTTTGCTGGTGTCAAGAGTGCTATATCCGTGCTACCCACAGACAGATTGCCCTGTTTGACAATTGTGAATTGGAAAGATATCTCAACATTTTCGTTAGGTAAACGGACTCTCTGACTATCAGGTACATCCCCAAGCAACTGGGCAATCCACTGGGATAATGTCGCAAACTTATCCTTCAGAGTTGCGGCGTTCATATCCAGATTAATGGTTATGGGAGGTTCCTGGAAATACAGATAGAAGTAGGAATTTCGATAATGAGTCCACGCCAAGTAGATCGAGCGCTTGATAGCATCGGTACGGGTCTGGATTATACCTTTCAGTACTGCCAGTTTCTCCTCATTGGATTTGGCATTTCTCTCCAGTTCTTGCCAACGTCTCTCGATGTTTTGAGAAGCCCGAATCTCAGCCTTCACTACTGTCGCTTGAGCCAACAGAGAAGAGTAAGCCACGACCTTCGCATCCAATGCTTTGCCGTACTGAGCTAGGATTTTTAAGCTGGCTAAGTACTTGTTCGCAGCCTCTTGAGCCGATCCCGCCCCGGTTCCCGAACCAATTGTTCCCTTGATGGTAGTGAGTTCAGCCTCAGCCTGAATCATATAGTTTTCCCAAGCTAAGTTGGGGTCGATACTAACGGAGGCAAGAGACTCTGGCAACTTAGTGCCACTTTGATCCTTCGGCGCTTCAGCCCAAAGCACAGATCCGGCATAGAAAGATGTCATCAACTGCAACTGCATCTGCATAAGCAGCTTAGCCTGATCGAGCAGGGTTCTATTGCTTGGGTTATCTGAGGAGATTGCCTCGATTCCTTCATAGGCGTGTTGGACTCCTTCGACGAAACCTTGAAATGCCTCTGTCAACTCCAAAGGATTTTCTGTAGCTGCTGCTTTAGCAACACTAAAACCAATCTTGACAGCATCCAATCCCAGTTTCAACCCAGCCTCCAAGAATTGCTGGATTTTCTGTTGAGTGATCGCATTTTGCATCAGAGCAAAACAAGTATTGGCATCAATAGACTGTAGATCGTACTGGTGCGAGAGATTCCTGATATCCTTGCTCAGTGTATCTAGATTCTCCTTGATGTTATTAAGCTGGATCTGTTGCGGATTTGCCTCATCCTGAGCCACGCCTTGCAGTGTTCCACTGACTTTCTGAATGGCTGCCTGAATATCTGTCTGAACGTTTAATGTATTGAGGTTGTTCTCGTAACTCTGCAACGCTCCCAACAAGACATTGATTTGCGTCTTGTAGAATGAGGATGACAGAATCGGCACATAGTAAGCTCCCTGTGCGACGTTGAGCGTCACCAGCAGTGCTGCCGCCTGACTGTATAGCTCGGCATAGTCGCTGGGAATGGTAGCACCGCCCCCTCCCATTGTCCGAATACACGCAACGACCCAACTAAGCATAGACTGGGCTGTGCTGCGATCGCTGGACTGACTAGAATTCATCAGCCAAGATGCTGCGGTGAAGCTTGCTTTGAGGCTGTTCAATGCCCAAACCCGACTAATCAGGTCTTGAATATCTGAAACATCGGTTTTAACTTGTTGAGTAGATATGCCAGCGGAATTAACAAAGTAATAGACAGCTTGCAGTGGTTTCTCACCAACAGGTACAGTAAAAGCAGGTGTTCCTGCCTTCGCATTAGATGTTGTCAACTGGAAGTTTCCACCTATTGTCTCCTTGACTAGGAACTCAGCGACCGCTGTTCTACCTTTTTCAGGCACGCGAACGGGGACAGGAGAGCCTACAAGCATTGACAGATCAATACTGCGTGCTATGACGACAGTACCACGAGCATCGAAAGAAGGGGCATCCACGATCACAGTATCGGCATAGATAGTGAGGGTTGCCCCCCCTCCAAATGGGAAGATTTTAACCAGTTCAGAGAGTTTGACCTCAAGACCAGAAAAAACCACGTCCACAATCGTGTTAGAGGGATCGCGGATAACTTTGAGAGTGCGGAACTCCTTTGTTTTATTGTTGAGAGTTTCCCAATTAATGTTCATAGAGCCAAAGATTTTTTGTTTTTAACCTACGACAACCTATTAATTAACGTCGGGCAGACCTTAATACGGTTCAGTTAGGGATATTTTGGGGTATCTAGGCGAAGCATTCGGACAGAATATCTATGGCTTTAGCAATCAATTATCGCCCGAATGCCTCGCCCCTACTGTTAACTGAACCATATTGGGGCAGACCTCACAATCCAAAAGCTTAAAACTCTTGTGTTTTGAAAAATTTGCCCTATCAGCCTAGTGATTAAGCGGCAGCAGGTAGGGGATCGCCCCATTTTTTAATCGAGTAGCTGATTAAGGAGTTCTGCGTGAACTGTTGTGTTGTTGTTGCGATTGCCTGCCATTTCGCCGTAGCATCACCAATCTTCATTGCCTGTTGTATCCAAGCATAGTTGCTCAGTTCATCTACGCCATAGTTGGTGGCAATATAGGACAGGTTTCCACCAATATCAAGCCAAACTCCCTGGATGATATCGAGATTTTGCTTGAACTTCACCAATGCCGGAGCAATCAGTCCAATATTAGTGTCGAATCCTTTGAGGTCGGTTACCAAAACCGATTTCTTTTGCTTGTCCGCTTCCTGTTTAGCAATTTCACTACGAAGCGCGTTGTAAGTTGCTCGCTCATTGGCAGCCGCAATCCCTAACCCTATTGCCACACCGGCACCAGCGAGTAGAGCTAAACCTGGAAAAAGAATGTTACCAAAAATTCCTACTACAACCCCGGTTACACAAGCAGCGATCGTATAGTCACGCCATTTCTGATATGCCACATCGGCTTGTACGTTAAGGCGGTTAATATCATCGCTTAGTTTTCCAATTAACTGGTTAGCATTTGCCAGAATTTGCGAAGACTGACCTGAGTATTTCTGAAGCTGTTCATTCGCTGCGTTAATATTCCCGTCAAACTCCGTCAACTTCTTGAGCAGAGCATTGGTTTTTGTCTTCATATCCTCTGCGGTTGAAACGAGACCACCAGGACCGATCAAAATCATCTTGAGGTTTGCAGCTTTCTCTTCCTTAGTACCAAAGTCCAACAGAGGCCGAAGATTAGCCAGGGTATAGTTGTAGGTGCTCGCTGCGTTCTGAATCTGAATAGCCAGCCATACAATGTGGGCATATATTTCGCTAGGTGGCTCAGCAGTGAACATATAGTTGGGATCGGTACTGATCTTCTTCTTTAATTCAGAAGGATTACCGAAAACGGCTGAGAGGTTATGCACCCTCTTCATGGCCTCAAGGGTGTCAGTTACCAACTTCTGGTCACTGAAGCTCCCGTACTTGGTGTTCCAATCGCCCTGATTAATGGGAAGCAAAAGTCCCTGTTGGACGTAGGATTGTATTACGAGCCACTCGTCACCAAACATAATAAAGCGGTTAGGCGGAACTTTTGAGGGATCATCAACAATATCCATTCGGGTGTTGGGCAAAACTAGTAGATTAGATGGAGCTGCCGTAGTTGAAGGCATAGTCTTCCTTTTGTGAGTAAATTTGTGACTAAATATGTACAGTGACAAATTAAATGGTGTTGAGACAAATTCCTGTCATTGAATTAAGCCTTACCCACTTTATGTTTGCAACAATTTGTGTTGCTAGAGATTGTAAGTTTTTGTGTTAGTTTTAGGGTTAAGGGATTTCCAGAAAATAAAATGCCCAGCCGTCGCTTTCGCCCCGAAGGGCGAAAGCGCCTCAGTCCTTGGTTTGAGCCAAAATATATTTGATACGGCTCGGCATTTTATTCCCTGTGGGTGCCTAACACTCTTTGAGTATAAGCCTTACAGCTTCAATGACAGCAATTTGGCACAGCGAAAAATAAAAAGTCACTGTACATTTGCTGAGTAAGACGCTCAGGATTTTGGTGCCTTGGCACTGAGTTAAGAGCCTATAAATTGGCAAAGATAATATTCAGTAGAAGCGTAGTTTTACGCCCCTAAAAACAGTTAACTATCAAGTTAATAGGCTTTAAAACAATATATCGTAAAATAGATGCGTGTCAAATGTTTTTAATCGTATTAAGCGAAAACTTATAATTTGTGTAACTGCCCAGCTAGGAACACCAGGGATATTCCCATGAGAGAAGAAAGATGGTAGTGTTCAAGGATGAGTCCAGAAGAAAAAGACCAAAAAATAGAAAGGCTAGAACAAGAA
>NZ_JACJSG010000102.1 GCF_014697625.1 Anabaena azotica FACHB-119
AGTCCAAAGGAATTTATCTCTTCAAGTAGCTCGTGACTTTATTTTAGAACACCTAACACAGAAGTTGGGATTGACTGCATAGTATCAACTTTCTGTCAATGCGTAAGTCCTATCTTCTTCTTTTTCTACCGTTAACCGCAATGGAAGTATCAATGTCTAAAATTATGCAGACATCATTGGCAATCCATTCTGGCTTGTCAGGTGTACCAACAAAACGGACTTCCTGAGACTCAAAAACAAATACTGAAAGGTTAGACATAAATTTCTCCCTTAAAACTAAGCAGGAATAGTATCAAATCGATAAGCCTGAAATCTTCTATCCAATAAGCCAGATTGCACAATGCCGTCGCCACGGCCTTGAAGTGAAGTTACAGCTTCGCCCCGGCGCATCAACACCATGCGACCACTGACAGCATCAACACAACGGAATGCAATCCGGCATGGCAGATTATCACGTAAATCAGGGGGTAATCCCTGTGGATCATCCTTACCTCGTTTAGCCCCACGTTGTAAACCAACGACTACATGAATCTTTAACCCACGTCCACGCCTAGCCACCTCACACAACTGCTGATCGTAGGCTCTACGCATTTGCTCATCCAGTGGAACAGTACCTTTGTACTCATCAATTAACAAAACCCATGCAGGCTGCCCAGCTAGCTCGGCTTTGCTCATCTTGTTGCGGCGATCGCACTCGTGGTAGTATTCCCCGACGAACTCGAAAGTTTTACCCATGTCGTTCATCGAGATAGTGGGGAAGCGGTCAGCAAAATCTTCGTAGTCGCTGACCTTACCACCGCATATGTCCACCCGCGCACCTTGCTGTAGCAAACAGTAAGCGATCGCACGAAACAGATTGGACTTACCAGAACCCGTAGTTCCCACACAGAGAATTTGTGGTGTATCCTCACTGGCTAAATCAATCAGGACTTCACCATCCAGGGATTGACCTAGCACAATCAGGCGATCGCCCAAGTTCCAATGTCTAACCGGGAAGTTATAATAAGTGCGGTCTTGTGGGAGAAGTGGTACTTCTATGGCTACTTGTTCAGGAGCATAAATATAGATTGGTAAATCACTCTCTTTTACTCCCAGCGCCAGTTTAGCCGCCGCCTTAAATTTACTTAATGAGTTAAAATCTTCAGTTCTGACAGAGAAAATCAGTCGCTCGTAACTGGGAGCCTTATCAACCCGTAAGCATTGAGTAGGTAGCCCTACTACTTTTGCTGCTTTTTGCAACCCCTCAATTTTGGATGAGCTAGTAACTGGTACAGTAGCGATCGCTGCTTGACTCTCGCTTGCTCCTGCACTCACCGTCACCACCGAGGCACTTTTCATCTGTTGAGCTTGCAACTCCAACTGTTTTTGATGAATTTGAGCTTGCAGTTTAGCTTGTTCAAATTGCATCTCGGCTTCAGATGCCGCGAGTAAAACATTACCCAACGGCTCACCGTTCTGAATCATCCCCAAGGCCATGCGTTCAATTGCACCGTTCTGTCCAGTTAGACTAAGAACTTCACTAAACAGTGGCGCTGTCTTCTGCAAAAGTCCCAACTGTCTTTCGGTACGCTTGTCGGCATCTTCATTTTCACGCTTTCTTTCGGCAGCCGATGAGAGGAATTGTAACTGTTCTTCGGCTTGGGTGTCCTTGAGCGCTGCTAGCATATCCTCTACTCGCTCTTTATCCTGATAGTGGCGCATCAGCTTACGCAACTCTACCCCAGCTACACTTGATAGTGCGATCGCTGTGATATTCGTGGGAATAAACAACTTCACATTTTTAGGATTAGCTGACAAAGTTAGGCACAAAGCAGCTAACCCAGTTGAACCAATTTTTACCCAGCTAAAAAGCATTTTATCCACCCAAAAGCTAACCCAGCAGCAATCACTTGTAACAACATTGAGTTATCAGATTTACCTATGGAATAAGTGATGAATGCTCCTACTCCTATAACTACAGATGACCAAGGTAATAAACTGATTAATTGCGCTACTGCCATTGCTATCACGAAGGCGCAAATCCATATTAGTAATTTACAGATTTGGGACATTATTGTTTGCCTTTATTGTTGACTGTTGTTGTCGGCTTTGTCTTACTTGTAAAACAGCACCAGCAGCGACAGCGCCACCGCCTATAAATAGTGTGATTTTTGGATTTAGTATCTGACTTGCAAAATAACTAAATGCTAATGCTACTAATAGCCCAGAGATTGATAGAACTATGTACTTTACTTTCATGACTAACTCGCTTTTTTAACTCGTTGTGTAACACCAACTGCACCACCCTCATACCGTTGTTCTCTCAGTTGGCGAAATCTATCAACTAAAGAACTAGTTTGTTCTTCATAAGGAGTGGGTTCTTTTTTAGTAGTCTCAGTGTTTAGTTTCTCTTGTTTTTTGGCTTTCCCTTCTGAATACTGTGAGGCGATTCTTCCCAAACTAATTTCTAAATCGTCTTGTATTCCCGCGATCGCTGAACGTGAACCACCTACAGCTTGCCTAAATTTCGATTCCAAATTAGCTAAGGACGTAGCTAAATTCTTTTCTAATTCAGCGTGTTGTACTCGTGCCTCAGCTACATTCTCACTGACCTCTGCTTGTTTTTCACGAACCTTATATAAAGCTTTGAGATAACGACTAATAGCAGTCGAGTATTCAGTCCAGTTTTTTACCTGAAACTCTGCACCTTTGGCTTTATCTACCGCCGAAGCTACATCTTCTTCGGTCAAGTCGCCAAAAACTTTGATATCGACAGGTAGCATATCAGCAATACGCTGGGCATTTGCCCAAACAGCCGATTCCAAGCCAAAGTGTGAGTCAGGAAATACTATTGCTTTGCTGACATCGCCGCTTAGATCAGACAGGGTTAATGCTCCATCTTTAGTATCTTTGGAAGTTTCTGATTTTTGTTTTCCCATTGTTCTGATTCCTGAGTTCTGAGTTTTGCATTCTAAACATCATTCGACATTTATCAATGAATCACAAGGTTGATATTCAACAAACACGTCATCTTCAAATTCTTTCCACTCTCCATCTAATGAGCGAAAATGACGGGTATTATTCTCTATTTTCACCTCCAAATTAATATCAGGAAACTTAAAAACATTCTCCTTCTCAATTACCTTGGTTAATTCCGTATCTATGCCAACTCTCATCCCCAGATGTAATGCAATTTCCTGTTTTTGGTATTTCTGCCAGTAATAAGAAAATTCTTGTTTATCTAGGAAGTTGACATTGGTTATAGGAGTGCCATTCTCAAATAACAAAGCGAATATCCCCAAGGCGGGGTAATGTATTTTGGCTATCCCTAAGTTGTTTTCGTAGCTCCAGTACGCTCGGTGGAAGTAGGCTGTTTGCAAATTATTTTCTCCAGTTTTCTAATTAACATTTTTGTTAATGACTGCCATACCAATGACCACGCTCTTTCTTGCTTTAGTCGTGATTGAGCCAGAATAATATCTGTTTGTGAAGGGATGATGTTGCCGTACTTTTCTAGGTTGTTAATTGCTACCTGAAAACTGACAACTTCATCCTCTGTTGGTGGTAAATCTGGGGCTACAGCCGTCGCTAATCTCTCCATCACCCCAGTTAATGTTGCTGACTCCTCCTTTATCCTTAACAACTCTTGAGATAACACTTCAATCGCCGCCAAATTCGTCTGTGCGATCGCATTCTGAAATTCCATCAACTGGCCTTCAATTTGGCGCTGTACTTCCGCCGAGATGATTTCGGTAATGTTGGCGAATCCTTTACCAGAGTTTACCGTGTCGATAAACTCCTGAATTTCAGGTGAAAGACGGGAGGCAGGGGGGCAGGTTTGTGCTGGGGGCAGGGGAGACTCTTGAGGAAAGGAAGCACTTTGCTCTGTGCATGGGGGAGAATCTTTCCCCTCTGCTCCCTGCTCCCTGCTCCTTGTCCTGTTCCCTTCCCCTCTGCTCCCTGCTCCCTGCTCCTTGTCCTCAAGGGGTGATACTGGGTATGCACTCGAATTGTCCATCTTCCAAGTCCTTCCACTCCAAAGTGATCCCAACATTAGATGCAAAATTTTCCACCGTCTGCTTCATCGTTTCGTAACTTAAACAGCTACAAGCGTCTATGATTTGGGGTAGCTCTACCTCAATAAATTGTTTTTGAGTAACTGCTAACTGCTCCCTTTTCTTTTGTGCCATCTCTGCTCTAGCTAATTGCTTACCTTCTTCTCTGGCTTGCTCAACTGTCTCTAATCTGGCGATTTCCATTGCCTTAGCAATCTTCTTCTCATTCGATGCTTGTTCTTGAATGACTTGCTGATCCTTAATTAGCCGTTTGAGGATAGCCAATCGCAAATCATCATCAAACGCAATCTGTAACTCTTCAATTACTACTGCTTGAGCAGACGGCGCTGTTGTAATATTTTGCGACTTTCCTCTGACTATACTTTTAGGTTGTGCCTCAATAGATGTTCCGGTATCGGTTGTTTGTACTGTTAACTCGCCTCTACGTGCCATACTGTTTTTCCTTAATGATTAAAACTGTGAGCATAGAACTCAGGATTTAGAACTCAGAATTCAGGAGTCAGAATTCAGGAGTCAGGAGTCAGGAGTCAGGAGTCAGGAGTCAGAAGTTATGAAGAGAAGTCAGAACACATTCGTCAGAAGTCAGAAGTTATAGACCATTACATTCAAGTGGTTTATATTTTTGCTCTTCCCATTCTGGATTCTGAATTCTGAATTCTGGATTCTGGATTCTGAGTTCTGGATTGTGACTCCTGACTTCTTCTAGCAATAATTGCAATATTTTCCACACAAAACAAAATTAACCGTGAATGCTAGTACGTTGTTAAACCCGTCTAATAACTTAATCATGCTGTTCTCCTTTGTGATGCTTTTTGTTTCCACTGCCCTAGTTCAGACACAGAGTAGTGCCTTCGCTTACTGAAGTCTCCCCATTTATATAAGGTGCGTGGCGAGACTCTATATCCACAAGCAGCCAAGTACAAATGTAATTCTCTACCTTTACACCCGCTCATTTGCCATCGATGCCACATCTTGGCACTGGAAGCTGTTTGTATACTCATCGCTCGACGTGACCAATGTCTCATCATCACTAACATTTGAGTCACTGATGGAAACTTTTTTGTCGGATGATCATGCCGCCAGCAGGCCATATATGTCAGTAATGCTGCCTTGCCCTCATCCACATAGCGTTCATACTTCGGTATCCCCAAATACTGTTTCCAACTCGCCCAACAATTCCTCGATATCTCCCGGTTCATGATGCGATCGCAGCACTTTTTCACTTCACTCAAGGCTATTTGTTTTGGGACTGTCTTGACCTCATCGGCTACGAAAGCCTCTCCTGAATTTACTTGGTCACAAAACTTGGAAAATACCTCCTCTAATAAGAACTCGTTCGCCTGATAGTAATCCCTCAAACTACGATAAGTCACTTTTTTCTTTGGATACTGCTTTCTGTGCCATGCCAAACACAGCAGCATCTTTGTCTGCTCTTGTGTGTACTTCCTTGCCGACACTTTAAAGCCTTGTGCGTACACTGCACCTGCTATTCTCTCCCAATCAAACCATGTGCGTGAGCTAATTTCGCTCCCACGAATCGTTTGACAGATTTTTTTCAGGTTGATTGATTGGCTTATCCAATCTTCTAATACTACTGGCATGGTTCAACGATTGTAAAACTAAAGTGGCTGTCAATATTGAAAGAGTTATTGTCATGATGGCTGTACAAAATTCTAACAACCCTGACGAATTTTTTTCTTCTACTTCTATCTCTTCAGTCCTACCATCAAATGATGTTTTTGTGTATTTTGTTCTCTTGTACACATGATTTTCTCCTAGAACTCAGAATCCAGAATCCAGAATCCAGAACTCAGAATCCAGAATGGGAAGAGCAAAAATATAAATCACCTAAATGATAACTCTATAATTTCTGACTCCTGAGTCCTGAGTTCTGACTTCTCTTTATAACTTCTGACTTCTGACTCCTGACTCCTGAGTTCTCTTCCTGTACACATGAGGATATCTCCGTATATATAGACACTTGTACTTCTGAATACTTGTACTACACAGCCCTCAATTTGAAAAAAACTGTACCCATTTTTCGGGGTTTAGAAATCAAAATATGTACACCCCGTTTGCTAACATTCTGCTCAATCCATTCTGGGCAAGCATTTGAACATTGTAGCATTGCTGTATTACTCCAATCTATGATTTTTAGCTGCCTTCTACAAACCTATTTTTGGGAATTTTCCGCAGTATTAATGTAGTTTGTCATCAAAGGCAAAATCCGCTTTTTTCCTTGTTCTGTCGATGTAGTAGATTGTATTTGGCATTCAATCAGCCGTTCACTTTTTTAAGAGACTGACTACTTTAACCCCCTTTTGCTGTACTGAGTCTCTATGTGTTTGTTTTAACGCTTTTAATCTTGCATCTACATCCACTCCGTAGCTTTGAAATGTTTCTTCAATCTGCTGCCGAGTCATTTGACGAAAATTTTCTTTGCTGTTTCTCCCATGTTTTAATCCCAGGTAAATCTGAAGTTCTAAAACTTGCCGAATCTGCTCCCAATTTAGGTATTTATTCCCAAACAGTTTTAGGGTTTTTAAATATTGATTGATTGTGTCTTTTGACTGAATCTTCAATAAATCTCGACAATCCTTAATGCTTAACTGCTCCATTGGCTGGTCGAACTGTTGAACCATATCCAAATACTAAAATACCCACGCTTGGTGGGCAATGGACTTTGTTGACAACTTTGTTGATAAATTCTATTTATAGAAAATTTTTCTATTGAACTAAAAATTTTGTTTGATTTAGGGTTAAGCAATTACCAACAATGAACGACTATCTACAGGTTGCTTCCCCTGTTGAATCCAAATATTATGTTGCATAGCTGCCAAAGCTTTCACCCTAGAGGATGGGTTACGTTTGGTTACTTTACCGTGACAAGCATAAGCTGCCATTGTCCGAGCTTTGATTTTTAGATATTTAGATGCCTCTTCATAAGTCAGTCCCCAAGTTTCACAAAAAACTAAGGGGTCTAACTCTTCAAAAATGGGTGTATTTTTATCCATAACTTACCTACTAATCAAGGTTCTACCTGAATAAATTAGGTTTTCACTCTTTCTTACCATACTATACCGCACCAGATTTGCATATATGACGTAAACTGCCGTACTATCAAAGAACTGATTTACAACTATGTATGCCAAAACAAGGATTTAAAACCATTACTGTTCCTGAGTGGATTATTGATGAAATTAAAAACCAGCCTGATTATCGCGGTAATCAAGCAGCCACACTGGGGCAATTAGTTAAGGATGGAATCGCTGCTCGTAGTAGAAGATTAGAACAACCAGAATTATTGACAGCAAGGATACTAAATCATTTGCCTCGTTGGGATAGAAAAGAATCTTGGAAATTGGCTCTAACTATTTTACAGTGGCTACAAGAAAGTGAAGCTACTCCCCTTGACAGGAATTAATACAATTTGAAGCAATGCGAATCAGTGCCAGATTAATTCGTAGTCAAGATAATGTGGTTGTGGAAGCAGATTTAGTGAAGCTCACACAGAAACATACTAGTGATTATAATTCTCAGTGGAAAGAACAATTAAAACTATCTGGACAAGCAATACCTTAGCCAAAATCAGAGAGTGAAGAGGTAGGGCGTTTCGTAGTAGAGTTGTTGTCTCTCACAACGACAACTCAAAAACCACTTATCGCCCATGCCCGATATCTTATC
>NZ_JACJSG010000103.1 GCF_014697625.1 Anabaena azotica FACHB-119
CTAGTAGTGGACTGACACGACTAAAATGTTGCATTAATTAACCACAGAGGCACAGAGACACAGAGGTTAGAGAGGAAACTTATTGCACTATTTTAGCCTTGCCACGCCAGTAGGATGCGTTAAAGCAGCACGTAACGCACCGTATTTAGAGGTGCGTTACGGCTAATTCCTACTCTCTCAAATGCTCAAATTCTTTCATAGCCGTAACACACCCTACTTATACTCGTTTATCCCAATACCCAGTCCCCAGTCCCCAGTCCCCAGTCCCTTACCTAAATGGTGGCGAATACAACAACCCACCTTTTGACCACAGTTGATTTTGACCGCGTGCTAGGTTTAGTTTGGTTTTGGGGCCGAGATTGCGATCGTAAATTTCGCCGTAGTTACCGACGTGTTTGATAACTCTGGCAGCAAAGTCGTTAGTTAAACCCAGTCCTTCACCTAAATTGCCTTCTGTGCCTAAAAAGCGCTTGACATCTGGGTCATTACTATTAGCAAATTGAGCTAAATTCTGGGAATTAATGCCCAACTCTTCAGCTTTGACTAAGGAATAAACTACCCACTTCACTGTATCACCCCACCTGCTATCTCCTTTAGCTACTGCTGGTGCAAGTGGTTCTGAAGAAATCTCTTCTGCCAAAATTACATTATCTTCTGGTGTAGGTAGAGTTGTGCGTCTAGATACCAACGCTGAACGGTCTGCTGTCACTGCATCACAGCGTCCTTCGGCGTAGGTGGCGAAGGTAATGTTAACGTCTTCAAAAACGACTGGCTTATAAGTTATGTTGCGCTTCCGCATTTGGTCTGCTAAGTTCTGTTCGGTGGTTGTACCTGTTTGCACACAAATGGCTTTGTCCTTCAGGTCAGCTAGAGTTTTGATACCGCTATTTTTTCGCACCATAATTGCTTGACCATCATAAAAAACCACGGGTGCAAATTCCAAACCGACTGAGGTGGCGCGGCTGAGTGTCCAGGTAGTGTTACGGCTGAGAATATCTACTTCGCCAGTTTGTAAAGCAGTAAACCGTTCTTTCGCGTTGAGGTTACGAAATTCTACTGCATCTGGGTCATCAAATAAAGCAGCAGCTACAGCACGGCAAACATCCACATCAATACCGCTATATTTGCCGTCAGTTCCTACAAAACTAAATCCGGGTACTTCACCACTGACACCACAAATTAATTGTCCACGATTTTTGATGGTATTGGCGCGACCAGCATCGCCTGTTGTTTGTGCTGCTGGCGTACCTCCTGTATTAGTTGTTGTATTGCCAGTTTGTCCTGAGTTCCCTCCACAAGCAGTAATAGTTAAAATTAGCGATGCTCCCAGAATTAAAGCTGATTTTTTCATAAACTCCAAAGACAATGGATGCTCAAGAATGTGTTACTGAATACAATAACCATGTAATAATAAATCAATGCTTGTAATATAAACTTTTTTAGCACACATAGCGCAGTTTCCCTCAATCATGGGCTTTTTGATGATGCTTATGAGTTCTTTTAGATTATTTATCTATATTAGGTTGATTATTTTTTTAGGCTTTATCTATTAACAAATAATTCTCAAGACGTTCTATTTATTAATTAGTATCTTTATTTAAAAAGAACATTTATTGCTTGTTTTATTGGCAATAAAAATATAGATACTAATTGATCGACTAATCTGACTGACAGAAGCTGACTGCATACCCCTAAAAGATGAAAGGCAATTACAGCAGATTGCGGGTAAATGAGGTACAAATTTTCACCCAAAAGCCATGTAACAGAAGACTTTCAAGCCTGTACCCTGTACCCTGTACCCTGTACCCTGCTGTATGTTAATTAAGCAAATGCCACTAAAAGGTTAAACTAGTCTGGTGACAGATGCTCCACCATTTTTTCAAGAGGCTTATATGGGAGCTAACCTTAAACAAATTGCTAATTACTTAGATAAACTGGGTTGGGACTACCGCCTTGATGAAGAGGAAGACCGCATTATCACAGGTGTGGACGCTGATAACCTAGAAGATTTTCTTATAGTTGTGCAGTTAGATGAGGAAGGAAAATTTTTTCGGGTATTTGCGCCGCAAGTTTTGGCGGGAGTGCAAGACCATCCTCACAAGGGAGCCATCTTACAAACGATGCTGGCGATTTCTTGGGAAACAAAAATGCTGCAATGGGAGTATGACCCATCAGATGGTGAAGTCAGAGCAATTATTGAGTTTCCCTTGGAAGACTCAATTCTTACCGAGAAGCAGTTTCATCGCTGTCTGAGTGGATTAATTCAAATTGTGGATAATATAGCCTTACCTCGGCTGAAGGAAGTGATGAAAACAGGACATGATCCTGGGAATGTAGAACTTGGGGAAAGAATTTTATTGAGTATTCAGGAAGAAGCACCGGGATTATTAGAAATTTTAGAAAAAGCAATAGAAGCAAGAAAGAAGCGGGGAAGTTTTCCTACAGAGTGAGACGAATCGTCACTTAAATAGCTATACTCCAAAGTGATACCCTCACTATATACTGAAATTTTCTAGGGCTGGATTTTATGACATCCTATGCAACCTCCTCTGCTAAAGCGGAAATGAGTGAACTTCGGCGGTTGAAAGGCTTACTACCGCCAGAATTGCAGAGCTGGGTCACGGTTGAAGGTACAACTGAGGTCAATCCACCCCTGATCCGCAGCGAAGAAATCGGTAAAGACCAAGTGGAAATTCAAATTGACTTGGTGAAATGGGATTCTTTGGCTATGGATCAGCGTAATCTGCTATTTTGGCATGAAGTCGCCCGTATTCAAAATGACACAATTCCCAAGGATGGTTGGGAAATGGCAGCATTAGCTATTGGTTTAGGTGGTGCTGTCGGTGAGTTATGGGTACAGGATGGATTATTGTTAGTTTTAGCTTTGGCGCTGTGCGGTGTTTCTGGCTGGCGGTTATATCAAAAGAATAACGGCGAAAAGCAAATGCGCGAATTGTTGGATGCTGACGAAAAAGCGATCGCACTAGCAACCCGCTTTGGTTACAGTCTCCCCAACGCCTACAAGAGTCTTGGTAGCGCCTTAAAAACTCTCATTGATACCACACCCAGTAAGCGCCAACGTTCCCGTTATGAGGCTAGACTATCAGCACTCAAACGCAGCGCCAACAAGGCAAAAGCTAAATCTAGACCTGCTGATGAAGATGCTTAAATCTCTGTGCCTCTGTGGCTTCACATTATTTAACCACAGAGGCACAAGGGTAATAGCTCATGACTAATTTTGTTTAACCAATTACTAATTACCAATTACCAATTACCAATTACCAGTCCCCGCCTTACAAAGTTTTTAATTTCATCAGAGAAATTTACATAAAATTGTTGGTTGATTGCTCATAGCTGATTTAACATTTTATGAGTCTGCGGCACAACCCGGACTTGTTTTAAGAACCGTTTCATCAAGGCTTGCCAAATCAAAACCTGTTCGGGAGCAGGAGCAAGTGCAGGTGTTTGGCTAAATTGCTCAGAAGCAGCCAATGGTGTGACAGGTTGTAAAAATACGGGGATTTCGGGACTGACATCTGCCACTAGCAAAGCAGCTCGTTCTAATTCAGCTAAGTCTGTACTGTGAGAGATAATTATCTTGACAAAAGTATCTAAACGTGTATAGCAAAGTTGGAGAAACTGACTATGGGCTTGCCAATGAGATTCGCCACTAACGCTTTTGAGCTTCAAATCCATACCCACAGAGTCAAGATGGGATAAAATTGTAGCCAGTTGTTCTGGGCGATGTCCCCCGCTCTCTAGGTATATGGGTAAACCAGTGAGCGATCGCAATTGAGGCAAAAACTCTTGTAAAAAATGAGCATGAAGAAGTGGTTCTCCACCGGTTAAGCTAATGCTATCGTGTAGACAAGGTAAATTTTGCCTTTCCACCCATTCGATAAGGGTATGTAGTGGGACGGGATTTGGGTGAGTTTCAAAATCTCTCAGTCCAGGCGATCGTTCTATTCTACAAATATCAGGTGCATTCCATGTGTGGGCGCTATCACAAAAGTGGCAGCGCAAGTCACAAAAAGCAAAGCGAATGAAAATTTGACGTGTCCCGACATTCAGTCCTTCCCCTTGAATAGCAGAAAAGACCTCAACCAGGCGTGCAGTAGGTTCGGCTGTAGTTTTAGCAGTCATGGTGTAATATGCGATCGCACCGCGTCGATGCAACAACAAGTGAGTATTTTAGCTTCTTGTTCTATTGTGAATCGTCGTAGGCAATCTCTGATCCTGAGTAACTAACTATGAGTCATTATTCCTACTGATTTAACATCAGGTAAGGCAACTTTCTCAAGCAATAATGATGTGTGGCAGATTAAATGTACATGGCAACCAAAGTGCAGAGCTTCATGACCAGCCAACCCACAGAGGTAAATTTTCTAGTTACTACCCTAAACGAAACAGTAGTAGTGCAGGTTCCCACCCGACTAAGCGTGCTGGAGGCAGTAAGCTTTAAGCAAATCTGCCAACAATTAACTCAACAAGACTCTCATCCCAAGAAAATCATTGTTGATTTTCAAGCTACTACCTTTATGGATAGTAGTGGCTTGGGAGCCTTAGTGAGTAACTTTAAAAATACGCAAGAAAAAGGAATTACCATGATCCTGCGGAATGTGACTCCCCAGGTCATGGCAGTGCTAAATCTGACAGGATTAGATAACGTTCTCTCTATTGAATCCAGTAATAACGTAGTCCCAGAAGCAACGGAGAATGCTTCAGAGTCACAGAAGGCTTCTACTCGGAAAATAGAGCAACTACCCACTACTCATCCTTCTGTCGCATCTTGGACTAAACGATTTATTGATATTGTCGGTGCTTTGGTAGGTTTGGTAATCACGGGTATTTTATTGATTCCCGTAGTCATTGCCATTCAAATCGACGATCCAGGCCCTATTTTCTTTGGACAAATCCGTTGTGGCTGGATGGGTAAACGCTTCAAAATTTGGAAATTCCGTTCCATGTGTGTAGATGCAGAAGCGAAAAAAGCTCTAGTCGAAAATCAAGTACAGGGTGCTTTCTTTAAAAATGAAAATGATCCCAGAATTACGCGGGTTGGGAAATTCTTACGTCGCACGAGTCTTGACGAATTGCCCCAATTCTGGAACGTCTTGAAAGGAGATATGAGTTTAGTAGGAACTAGACCACCTACACCGGATGAAGTAGAGCGCTATGAAGTACCGGAATGGCAACGGTTAGATGTTAAACCCGGTATGACTGGGGAATGGCAAGTAAATGGCAGGTCTAAAGTTCGTAGTTTTGAAGATGTCATCCGCTTGGATTTGTTATATCAAAAAAACTGGAGCTTGCTGTACGATTTGAAACTGATTTTCAAAACAATTGCCGTTTTGTTTGATAGAAATAGTGGTGCTTATTAGCAGATTAATATATTTAAGTAACTGATAAAAGCAGTAACTAGTAGTAACTAAGTACAATCAGTTTGTAGAAACATTAGAAATCCCTAACTCCTTAGTTCAGGGATTTTTTTAGTAGGAAACAATATATAGCAGGGGACAGGGGACAGGGGACAGGTGATAGAGTTAACGTGACTTAGGCAACAAAAGAGGCATTAAAAACTTAATATTAATTTATAAAGTATCATATTGAGTCCCGTGTATACTGATGCGTAATAACTGATACTTAGTTAAAAATTCATGCAAATAACATCCATGAAGCCACTGAATTTGAAAGAACACCCAGAAGGAGGAAGATACCAAGAGATATTTCGCTCAAACACATCAGTAAGCACCGCCGATTCAACCGTGAGATGCGCTCTCACCCATATCTACTTCTCCCTCAATCCAGAGGAAAAAAGTCATTTCCATCGGGTTAACGGCGACGAAGTTTGGAATTTCTATCAAGGCGCAGGTCTCTATCTCTATCTTTGGGATGGTACTCAGTCGCCCCCACAAAGTATTACATTATCGCCAGAAGAAAACCAGTTCTGCTATGTCGTCCCTTCAGGTATGTGGCAAGCAGCTGTACCGATTCAAGATAAAATTTTAGTCGGTTGCTCCGTCGCCCCTGGTTTTGAGTTCGCAAATTTTGAACTGCTTGATAGCACTTCCAAAGAAGCACAACTCCTCTGTTCTATCGCTCCAGACCTGCACCAGTTAATCCTTTCCTAACCAGTGATCAAACGCATATTCACTGAAAGGCAATGCTATTTCAATCTCAGAATTTCTCAGAACTAATAGCACGTAAAGTAATGGTTTTAGCCGATATTTTATCAGAAAAATGGGTTTAAAACCCCGTCGTTCTACGACGGCTTTATGCTTTTTGTGATAGCATAAGCATGTGGTTAATTGGTCGATATCCATGATTGTCTACGAGTTCAA
>NZ_JACJSG010000104.1 GCF_014697625.1 Anabaena azotica FACHB-119
TCATCGTTCTCATCCAACTTCTTGGTGAGGACTTTATATTCTCTACCACCTTCGAGTTGTTTACCTTCATACCATCCGGCTAATTCCTGATTCTCATAAGCTATCCAAATACCCGCCGGTGAGTTTATGGATTTGCCGGCTGGGGTCTTTTCATATGCTCTGTTTTCTCTGGAATCGAAATCGAAAGTTGTTTCAATAGCTGTCATAGTAGCTGCCTTTTTTTGTGTTTAAGGGGCTTTGTGCGCGAGTTGTGATTACTAATCTAGTCTCAACTCATAATTCTTTAGCGTAGCGGTTGCTGGTATTTGTTACTTAGAAATAATCTATAAAAAGCCTGTATTAAACATTATAGTACAGGCTTAATTGCTGGGTTAAATAGTCAGAAAGCCAAAATTGATCAATCAGAGAAAACTTATCAATTATTTTTATGCTCAATAGGTTTACTCTGATTGATTTTGATTAATCACTAATCGTTGGAAGCGGGATTGTTGAATACTGAACAGGGGAATCAAAATTACCCCCAACTCCCCCTTGAGGATTCTGTTTCCAGGCTAAATGATGCTGTATAACTTGATGAATATCATATGCACTTTTTGCTATTTGCGGAACTTGTTCACTCCTGATGCCAAAGTGGGCTTGCTTGGGCATCTGAGTAATCAGAGTATTTAGTTCTTTGAGAGTTTCAGTTAATTCTTGATAGCGCTCCTCTGACAATGAACTAAATAACCAAGCTACTTCTTCCAATTGCCCCATGTGAATCCGCGCAAACAGTTCACAAGCTTTTGAGATAACTGTTAATTGCTCATCGTTTAGGTCTAATGTTGTCATGATTTGTTAATAAATGGATTACTCAGACCGAGGAATGATAAATAACTTTGGTGCTGTGATGACATCTTGTAGGGTGTAGCAGTTTAAGCACTGCACCAATTCAGGAAAATAAATCTCTTCCTCTTGGCAATACTTCCCGCAAATGCAGCAGTGCCGATTCTTGGCTGCATTTGAGTTGCTTAGGTCTTGTGTCATTGGTTTTCGCCTATATATGAGAAAGTTTAATATGCAAAAACTGAAAACTTTTGCATATTAATATTTTAAGATTTACTTGATCTCCAAATAATCAGAAATCTCTGCTGGTTCTAGTTCCTGTAAAAATCCGACTAACCGATATGGGTCTTTACAACATAAAGTTTGTTCTAGATGCTCAGTGTTTAGATGATGTTCTTCACATACTGCATCAAAAACATCGCCCAACTCTAGATTTACGTCTGCTGACCACACTTGTTTTTCTATTGCAGCTACATCTATTTTCATGGTTAACACCCAACATATTATTTTTCTGCTTGTTTTCGCGTAGCCTTAATTCAATAACTAACTCCCTCAATAAATTCATCAAACGATTCATATATGCTTTCATCATGCCGCAAATCAAAAAGTTGAAATTCTTGGCGCTTCAACCCAAACCGGAACATTACATTTGAGCGACAACCTCCACGCACAGTATTTTCCAAGAACAAAACCGCACCAAAGCACAATTTTGATTCCGTAGTAACTTGACCTTCATTAGAATTAGAATAATCTACTGTTTTGTGACAATGAAAGGCTTTATCGTGTGTAATACCGTCTAGAATATCATGTGCTTTTTCTGGCGAAAGCACATAAGATACGGACTTTCTAAATGGGCAATCTTTACAAGGTTGTTTCATGATATTTGAAAAATTATTATAGGTCTTGAATTTATAATATCCCTCGGTATGACCGAGGGATTTCAATATCTTTTTGAAAACTTAGGCTGGGCCAGATTTGTCTTTACTAAAAGCACCCAGTGGAAATTCCCACTTTCCTGAAGGCACTACAACTGATTCGCAGTATTCGCGTGACAGCGCCAACTCAATAATCTCTGGCTTCATCGAATACGGACGACCCATCGCTACACGTTCCATCACAGTGTATTGTCGATGAATGGTATATCCCTCTTTACCCTGCTTACGCCAATAACTATCAAACTGTTTCTCATAATCAGCCATCTTTTCAATCACTTGCGGAGCGATTTGATAGACTGATGCCAGTTGATCATCAGAAGCGAAGATGCAGATGATACAGCTACAGCGCCCAAAGCCTAATTCGTAACTGGGGTGCGATCGCAGATTCCACCTTTGAATAATATTCCACACTCCCGCCTCATCCCAATCAAGCACCGCTCGCCAATGATCAACATGACGGCTTTTGGTGTGAGTACGGTGTGGTTCAAACTGCTTGTACTTACTTCTGCTAGCCGATTCCTCCCGACGCTCACCACTGATCACTAGGGTGCGCTTACCTTTGAATCGTTCTTGATTGGCGATCGCTGCGTCCCCCACTGAAATTTTCGAGTACGAACTGCACCACCGCGTTACCATGCTCCCACCAATTTGTGGAAATCTCCAGCGAGTGGAAGCGTTGTTGCTGTTGCCACCGGAAGTTTGTAACTGGAGGGGTGTTTCGTAAGTCGTCGGTGCAGTTGGTGAGTTGAACCGGAGCATCTCACGCTCTAGCCCACCCTCTCGCCACGAAAAGTATAACGGGATATCCAAGGCAAGGCATACTTTACGGCAATAATCTTCAGTGATGGGCCAATCGAAGAACAACTCGCCTTGACCATCCACTAGGTGATGCCAGCATTCGATTTTTGACTTGGGGATTCCTAATTCTAAAAGATGGAGTATACAGGCTAGGCTATCTTTCCCGCCACTGAATGCAATTATGTAATGGTCGTAGCTGTGAACATCAAAATCTGGATATTGTTCACAGCTTAGTTCGATACCGAAATCTAAACTAAGCTGAGTATACATATTAGAAATGCCGCCAGAGGTTCGGATGAATCCCTCTCAAACTGACAACTTTCTCATCAGTTGTGACAGATTTTTTAACCTGAACGGCAGCAGCTACAGTGGTGGCAGGCAATAAAGAACTCAACAACTGTCGCTGATGATCTATATCTGCCACGCTGCGGAAAATTCTGTAGGGGTCTAGCTGCATCCCCAACGGCGTGGGGATTATTTTTAAATATTGGTTAAGCAAGTCTATGTAGCCTGCCGTGTTTAAATTCCTGTTAGCAATATAAGAACGAAGCAAGTCTAGTAGTTGAATAGCCCGTCTGATATCTACAACGCTACATGACTCTATCTGGGGTTGACTTTCTTCGTAACCTTTTGCTTTCTTCTCGACTACAAGATTATTGTATTTAGCGATCGCAATTCCCTGGTTACTCAGTTGATGTACTTTGATTTGGGGATCGTAACCAACCCGCCCCCACTGGACAGTGATTTTACTTTCTTCAACTTTTGCTGACCAGAACTTATTGCTGTTACTGGCAGCATTGACGTAAACAAGATATGTTTCCATGAGTTTTAAAGATGAATATTTGAACAGGTGAACATTAAATATTCACCTGTAACATAACTATTGATTAGTAACCTATGAAAGCATCTGTGATTTTACTGACTGATTTACACCATTCTGGACTATTCTTTTGAGTACAGAACAACGCCTCTGCACTTACGAGCGTTGTAGCTGAACCCATGCTTATGAATAGTAATCCAAAATAAGCTGCTGCGATTATTTTCATCTTACGAATCCTTTTTGAAGAACTCAATTCGCTTCAACTGGCTTGGGCGCAGCCGCTTGTAAAAATCTACGCATATTTGGGTAATAAAACTCAAATCTATGTAGAAAGAAGTTAGCGGTTTATCTTCTTAGAAAATCGTCTTTAACGCCGAGGCTTGCTTGTGCCAGATTCTTCTGACAATCGCTTGACTAAAGACCCCCAGTTAGAGATAGCATAGAAGTCGTGACGCTTAATGCTAGATTTCTTTATCAATCTATTTAGTTGGTTCCAAAGGCTCCATACGTGCTTTCCATCCTTCACGGAGAGATAGGCGGTTATGGAGCTGGGAATATTTTCAGTTAATCGCATACCACGCCGTGCAATAGCGATCGCCGCAGCACAGTCTGAAGGTAGTCCATACTGTCGGGCATATTTCACCATACCAATGAGACTGGTATAGGCTGGGTTTACCTTCATTAGATAAATGCCACGATTGCTCCCAATACTGTCTAGTAATTGGTAAAAACGGCTATATGCCCAACCAGAGAGCATCCGAGCATACTTTCTTCCACGTTCTCCCAGTTGCTCTTTCTTGGTAGAAAAGTCTAATTCTTCACAAACAATCGGACAAGCAAATGTTTTGGCTAATCGCGCCAGTCTTAAACAAGCTTCAACAATCTGTGCGTCTTGTTTGCCTGATGGTAGTCCCATCTGTAGCGGGATTTGACCATGAGATTTGAGATTGCCATCTTTATCAACATATGCCCAGCCAATGGAGCTAGGATTCATATCAATCCCAATACAGCCATAAGCAGAATGTTTAGAAACACGCTCAACTGGTTTTGGCGTAAACTGCACTGCTGCATTCCATTTGTTGTGCTTGCGAAAGAAATGCCATGTCTTTGCGCCATCTTCAGGTAATCGGTAATGCAAGCGGTTAAAGTTACCAAGAGTTGTCTGTACGTACTTACCAAACTTTGATTCTAGACAAGCTGGGACGCGGAATTTTAGGGTATTTCCGTCCCATTGACAAACTTGATTACCAAACTTTTCATCTTTGGAACCAATTATAAATACTTGATTTCTAGGGATAATTGTTTGAATTGGGGAAGTTTTTAAGGTTTCAATCTGTTTAGCTAATTTGTAAGCCCGACGTTTTTTATTGTGAATTTCAAAACGTAAATTATTCCAATTAGTATTACGGAACTTGAGAGAACAAGACAGGGGAAAGCGACATCCTGTTTTAGAATTATGCCAGTTATTTTTAGCATAGAACTTAGCCGAATCAGATAATTTCTTCTCTGACTTGGTAATCCAAGAGTTGAGCGATTTTAGCTTTCCTTCCAGTGTTTTGATGTGAAGCTTACGGTGTTCCTTAGAAGCATTAACCGCACCTTGAGCAAGACTAATTACGCCATTGGCATGACGTTTTGATATGCCATAAGTCTTTTGTAGATGAGTGTTCCAGCTAGAGTTATTGAAGCTATTTGCTGCCAAAAGGTAATTAGCTGTTTCACACGCTGCTTTATGAAATACCGAACTATAAGCAGTCAGAAACATCTCAAACTTTGTAAGTCCTAAACTATTTAACTCTTCTCTTGGAGTCGGTAGTCCTTTAACATAGGTGAGAGTCGGCATTTATTCCACCTCATCAATTACATTGACTAACCCACTAAATAGCTGATAACCTGTGGATCTATCGCCATAATCCGCTTTTTAATTGATGCTGGTGGATTCTGAAAGAACCGCTTTAAGTCTTGACTTCTCACCTGATAACAATGAACACAACGTTTTTTAGCTTTTAACCAACCTTGTCTGACCCAGTAAGTCACAGTCGCTCGATGTAAGCAAAGATTTTTGGCTATCTCACTACAGCTATAGTTATCAAGAGTAGGCCGGATAGAGTAACCAAGCTTATATAATTTGCCAGCGATCGCTAACTCACTACGATAATATCCTCGTCTTTTTAACCGAAAGGCAATCTGTTTGACTGTATATGTTTCAGCCATTTGTTCCAAAGTTATTAATTCTGCTTCAGTCCATCTTCTGTACATAGATAAACCTCCAAAACTCATCAAAATTGATATTTTGTAGTAAAGAAATAAAGGTGAGTCGTTTTACTGAACTCTTCAATACCAGGGATTCAGACCATTACCCGTACTAAATCCTCTTCCCTGACCATAGAAAAGCAATCGCAAACGATACTCGTCGGGACAAGCATTGGTGAACGCCACTCTACGAGGTAATACCAAGCCTGATCTGCAACCTGGACACCCAACACCAAACGCTGCTTTGTCGTAGGCGGATTACTGACCAACATCACGCGATCGCCCACCGCATACGCTGGTTTTTTCACGGTGTTCGCTTCCATGCGTCCAGTACCAAGAATCTCTTGTTTGGTAGCAACTATAGTATCGTTCTCAAGTTCAATGAAATACCTCCACTCGCCTCTAGCCCACCCAAACCCAGAGCAGTATCCAAATGTCCGTGAAGCCCTAAGATAAACTCGCTCCCACACATTGACCTCAACGGGTGGTATTTCTTGACCCCAAGGCGGAGAGAAATACCAGCACCTTTCTAGAAGAGGAATTTGTTCTGTCATACTTTCTTCCCCAAAAGATGATTAATAGCTTCGGTATCCAGGCTAGAAATTCGCTTTTTGATTTGTTGCGGGGGATTATTTAAAAACTCTCTAAGATGACCTGTACCGATTTCGTAATACTTCGGACAACGCTTGTTAA
>NZ_JACJSG010000105.1 GCF_014697625.1 Anabaena azotica FACHB-119
GCGGGAGAACAAAAATTATAAAAATCTTTGAGCGTTGGGGTTTCATCCCATTCCTTAGAGCCGAACCCGTTTTGTATTGCTTCTTTATAGCGTGATTTAATTTCATCATCATTAAAAAACGTTTTCAAAGCCAGAGCAATAATTGACTCAATATTGGTGATCATCGCCGGACTCACACCAAAACTGCTTGTCCCAACCACCATTGTCATCAACACTGATTTGAGAAATTCCTTGAAGTCATTTAATCGCTCATTTCTCAGGTCTGGAGCGAGCGATCGCAAGTCCGGCAATTCAAACAGATTGTTCGATTCGGTGGAAATATCGAAGTATGCCCCATCTTCACCTAGCAGATTGGTGTAGTCCGTAAAAGTGGATGTACCGTCTGGTTTGGGATAGTCTAGGGCCACGACTGGAATATCTTGCGCCAGGGCTGGGGTTAATATCCCTGCTACCAGCACAGATTTACCTGAACGAGTTGCACCAAACACAGCCAAATTCTTATGGCTTTGGTACAAATCTAGGTGTACTGGTGTACCACCTTCCTCTGCAATCAATTCAAACCCAGTGCGATCGCCTGTCGCCGTCCTGATCAACGGCATCAGCCCCGGCGCTTCCGAACTGAAGTAAGGTAGTCGTCGGTTGAATGGCTTTGTCAGTAAGGGTTCCCACACGAAGGGACAGCATTGCAACCACAGTTTCCAAGCATATTCAGTTTCCCGGTCTACTACCGCCGGACGCAGAAAGTAACTCGCTAAGTATCTGCAAGCTTCATCTAATTCTCTGGTCGTTGGGCGGTGAACTAAAAAAGCTACTGCGCTATGTATGACGACACTACCTTTATATATTGTCTTCTGCGCTTCTACAGCTTCCTCAATATTCATGCCTGATTTGACATCAATATTTCCTTTATTTGTAGATATGGAAGTGTTAGTAATTGATTGTTTCGTAATGCGTTGCAAATTTGTCTTTGTGATAGCTTGATTTGCCTTTGTTAGCTGGCAAATTATCTCAGTGTCAAAAATAGCCTCCCTAGAAATTAACTCCCACAAATAGCGCAATTGTGCTTGTTCATCGTACCAGCCCCCTGGTTTTTGGCTGAAGTTTAGCGCCCCAATATATTTATTTTGTAATTTCACCCATTTCCTATCAAAGAATGGTACTGATTGCTCATTCTCCAGCATTAAATGCCGGATGTGAAAATCACTTGTTTGAGTTTCTACTAGTCCGTTTATTGAATCTATTTTTAATGGATTAGGAATTGTTGGTGGGGATGATAGATTAAATTGCTGCCAAATTACCGACCATATCTCTTCGGCTGATAACACCCTAATCCCCAGCTTCATCTTGTTGCCGAGGATAGCTGACCACTGTAAGAATCCATCGTTAAACGAGTTTTGGAGAATATTTTCAATTCTAGTATTGTTATGGGCATGGATTTCACCTGTAAAGCTAAACCAGCCCTTTTCTAATTTTCTAATAATAGATTCTATAAAATCCTTTGACCTTTCATCGTCAGATACTACAGTGTAAGTACACCATAATCTTAAAAACTTATTCTTGCGAGTTCCACTTTGCGTTAATTCTTTAGTTCTTAATCTTTCACTGCGTATTAATAATTTTAATTGGTCAATTGAGCAATTAGATTCTAAGTGTGATAGTTCTTGCTGTCTGTTGTAGTCTGAAGTAAATGAACCTAAATGTATTGTTAAGTTTTCCCCTTCGGGAATTTCTTTTAGTCCCGCTTCTATCCCCTCGAAAATGGGTAGCATTTGCTCGGCTGGTAAGTTGGGATGAACTCCTAAACAGTCAAAGCAGAACTTAACTTGAATATTCTCACCTTTTTTGAGAATTAATGCACCTACGCCTTGCCTACCTCCTAAATTTAAATCACATATTCCCGCTAAATGAATAACATCCTCGAAAGGAGTGAGCATTTTGACAACACCAATCTGCTCACTTTCTATTTGACCCTTCCCTATTTTATCTTGCAAAGATTTTGGCATAATTTTATTCTTCTCCCCTCTTCTGCTGTACCGATTGATACTTCATGTATCCGCGACTAATTCTCGGAGTAGCAACAAACTTACCGAAGAAATCTCTATTAGTTGATATCGTCCACCAACTAGCCCACCCCCAGGCGATCGCTAGCCCTGTCGCTAGCCAACTTGTTTGCAGCAAGTAGTTGAAGACAAATACATTCCCTACTGCTATCAGTGTCCAAGGAAATATTTGGTCGGCGGGGAATGGCCCTAGCTTGGGTCTTTCTCCTAGAATCCTATTTACTGTGCGAAATCTTTGTTCTGACATTTTTAATATATTTGTAGAGGAAATAAGGGGAGAAAATATTGCGCTCGTGAATCCATTGCGCTCATGCGCGAATTGCGCTCTTGCAATTGCTTTACTTCTCCCCTTAATTTACTAGCTCACGTTCACTATCAACCCTGTAATAATATCCCCTACAAAAACCGCCAATACTATTATTAATGGCGTTCTTGATAGGGACTGCCAATCTTCATCATTTCGGGCTGCTTGGATAATTCTGACTAGGCTTATCCCCACATATAATAAGAACAATCCTCGCAAAACATTGAAGAATAAATCAATAACTTGTCCTATTTGAGTATCGTTGCCTCCAGAGTCTTTGAAAGCGTCTTTCATCCAAGTTTGAGCATTATTGAAAAACTGAGCATGAGCTGGCGCAGATGCAAAATCCAGTACAAAAATCACTGCTAATAACGCAAACAAAATCGCATAGAGATTGACTCCATACTTTCGCTGCACTTTATCAAAGTTGTTGAATAAGTAATTGGCTTGTTTCGGCAGTGCTATCACCATAGCCGCACCAATCATTAATCCACCCAGCAAGATGTTATGAATAGACATCTCTGCTATCATCAACCCCCCAGTCACACCCATCAGTGCGAGTGTACTGTTTTTCATAGAGTCATTTTTTGCTGGTGTAAGAGTTACTGTTGCCGTTGCCGTCTCGTATCCGTAGGATGTACGCATCTCGTTTCGTTCTCCTGAACGATTTAATGAGGAATACGCACATTGTTCTACAACTCTTTTTCAAGATACAGACACGAAAGTACTAAAAAAAATGACACGAAAGTACTAGTGTAATATTCCTAACAGCTATTTAATTCGTATTTTAAAAACAAATCTAGTATTATTAGCCTTTTGGCTTGACATACTCATCTCTGGAATCTGATATCAGTATAAATATTTTTGTAATTCGCTCCGTAAGCGCAAAATCGGGGGATTGACTTTTGCTTGGTTTTATGGTCAAAAACTAATCCCAAATAAGCAGGGATTAATTACACCGAACTAGAGTAAAGTACATTTAAAAACTTCACAGCTTCACGTTTAGCCGTTTCAGAACGCAGGTCATATTTTTGGGTAGTTGCTGGGTTAGCGTGTCCTGCCAATTCGCAAACCGTCAACACATCAACACCAGCTTCTAGTAGTCTAGTAATGAAAGTCCGTCTAAAATCATGAGGACTGAAGGGGTTTACCCCACTAGTTTCCGCACGTTTAAGACAAATTGCCATCACCGCCTGATCTGTTAAATGTTTGATATGGATGTGTCCACCACGCTTGACCGGACAAATTAACGCCCCTGGTGATTTTCCTCTAATTCTTAACCAATCTTCTATAACCAGTACTGCACCAGGAGGCAGATATACCGTGCGCGATTTGCCCCCCTTACCTAGCCGTATTTTTAATGAGTTATCCTCACGCCCAAAATCCTTGACCTCCAACGCTACTGCCTCAGCTCGTCGCAGTCCGCCACCACTCAAAATCCCTAACAGTGCTGCATCTCTTAATCCAATTGCACTGGCATCTTGTTTACAGTTGTGCAGCAGTGCGGTAATTTCTTCGGTTTTTAACACTCGCCCTCGCGGCGTTTCTGTGTCGCCGCGCACCCGCTTGAGGTCTATGGCTGACTGATAATCTTGGGCGCTCATCAAGCCCAAACGCAAGCATTCTTTCAAAACCCGTCGCAGAGCGCACAGCATTCGGTTGGCTGTTGCTGGGGAGTATTGTTCTATAAATATTGCTCGGATGGCGGCGGTGTGTTGATAACGTAAATTTGACCAATCTAGAGACAGTGCATCGCATTGGTTGCTAGTCAACAATCGTGCAATTACATTTAATGCCTTTTCGGTTGTTCGCCGCGAACCAGGGGACAGACTTGACAAATAGACCGCCGCCGGATGTAGCGTCAACGGCAGTGGCGTGGACAGCACTAAATCTATTTGCCTTGTTTTGTCCTCTCCCATCATCTGTTCGCACTACCTGACACTTAACAGATAGCTCAAACCTCATTCTCCCACCAATTGATTCACACTTAAACAGCGATGGTCTGCGACCGACCGGAGGTCATCGCCCGCGATGGCGCGATCGCGCTTTGGGAGTAGGAGGAGGCTTACGCCTACGCACATTTATTAATTAGCACACCCTACACGCACAACTGTACAAACGGAAAATAGTTTTGGTAAATACTAGTTTTCATAAACTATTTTTTTAGACATCTCCCCAAACCCGGAGCAGATAACGTCTTTGTTACAACATCGAATTTTTACCTATTCTTGGCAAAATTCTTACTAATTTTAGCTTTATACGCAGGAACTTGTTAATTTATGTGTTGAAATTAACATACAATTCTCCAGGTGCAAACGCCATCTATAAAACTAAAGCGACGTTGCTAAATCCTGGCTGCGATCGCTCTTTAGGCGGGCGCAAGCGCCATTGCTCTGAGTAACTTCATTAAGCCAAGCGATCGCTCTTGGCGGGGCGGAGCATCGTCGCAAAAACTATTGCACTTTTATGTAGCAATTGATTTTAAAGCACGGATAAACATATCCAACCGATTCCTTTTTTCAAAGGTTATAGTCTTTTATCTAAGAATTTTTCGGGTATCCGTGTTGACATAAATATACGGTAGCGTGAACGAGTGTCCCATTATGACTAATGACTAATGACCAAGCCCCCTTGGGGCGGGGTGTAAGGGTGTAGGGTGTGGGGTGTAGGGAAAGATTAGCCCCAAAGAAAAGGATGCAAGCCCCTGTATTTATACATGGAATTAAAGAAAATATGTATTTCGCTCTGGCGTAGTACGAGAAATACAGCGTCCATGCTCGAAACCCCTGATTTTAATTATGGGGTTCCCTACCCCCCACACCCTACCCCCCACACCCTGTTCATTGTTTCTAGCAAACAGTTAATAACAAATCCCTGCACTCTAGAGAAATAAGCGCAGGGATTTGTTACTCTTCATTAATTATTATTGGTGTTCACGCTTCACACCAATAGCCTTTGTAAAGTCGGCATTTTTCAAATTAGCGTTGTCAAAGTTAGCATCGGTCAAATTAGAGGAGTAGAATCTTGTCCCCCAATCTGATGTCAAATCATTAGCTATTCTCAGAATTACTAACTGCCTTGGCTGACCATTAATTGCACTCCAAGCCTGATAAATAGATAATAATGTCGCCACCAGAATAGTTAATAAAGTAACAGCTAATTTTGGGCTAGATAATCCAAATAGAGTATAACCAATAGCTACTAATAGCCCAACCAAGCTTGACAATATCAAAACCTTCATCTCATCCACAACATATCCCAATACTCCGCAAAAAGCCCCAAAATTAGCGCAAATGAATACTAAGAAATTAGCCAATGCAAGCGTCAGAATAAAAAGACTGTTGTTCATGAGCAGTTGGCTATCAAATGAAAATTCATGCAGTCGCACAAAGCCAACAATAATTAGATCAACAATACTTATTCCAAATATAGTAAATGACACAGAGACAGTGCCAAAACGGACAGATGCGGCACATAAACCAACTAGTCCAAAAAGCCACAAAATATCAGTCCCAAAGTTGTTGATTTTAATAACGTTAAAAGCCTCA
>NZ_JACJSG010000106.1 GCF_014697625.1 Anabaena azotica FACHB-119
ATACAACCAAAAGCGAGATGATTTGGTTCAGACACGGAATCACTATCAATCCGCAGAATCCGCAGGTGGGGAAATTTGCGCCGAAATCTTTCTTCTAACGCCTGAGTCCCCCACTTTGACTTAGCTTTCTGGGCTGAACAGCATAATAAATGATGTCCACCTTTGGCGATCGCCTTATCCAACGCCGCAATCAAATCCTTGGGATTTTTCCCAGAATAGTTGTAGCATTTACCAGAAACGGGCTGATAATTGTTAACGATGACAAAGGGGTTAACCTTATATTCTCCCGCTAGAGAAAGAACATACTTGACATCGGTATCCGACACATCAGCAGAAGACAAGTAAATTTTCCCCATATCACTAGCCAAGACATTTTGGATTAGCTGCTTGAGGTTTCGGAGAATGGATACCCGCCGCTTCTGCACGTCTGTAGTAGAGTTCAGCAGATGCCAAAATACTTGGTCACACTCATCTATAATGATGACATCATTACACCACTCACTAGGGTCAAATCTGGCTTGACTGTCCTTGTGCAATGAGTCTACGCATACGCCGAAGCCAAATAAACCCCCGGTGTGAGAGGTGTAGAGTTCGCTGACGTAATCAACACCGAAGCGATCGCATAAAGCTTCACCCAACTGAATGCGGTGGGTGATGATGAGTACGCGCCGACATTGCTCGTGAGCTTTAGCCACTTCATGGGTTAGCCATTCGGTTTTACCTGTACCTTTGGGAGCTTTGAGGACGATGAGCTTTTCACCTTCGGGCGCAATCAGCCCACCCAGGAATCTTTGGTTGAGTGCGATCGCTGGCGGGTAAGTTAACAAGGTGAATAACTTGATTTCCCACAAAGCCAAAGGTTCAGCAGTATTATATAGTGCGTGGAATGCTGATTGACCTTGGGCAACAACAAAATCATCAACACCTTTGTCTGGCCCTGGCAGGTCAATAACTCGTAATTCACAACTTTCATTCACAAACAACCGCCCCAGCCGGCTAATCGCGGTTCTTACTCGTTGGACGGTTTCGAGTTTGGTATCGTGGTCGAAGCAGATGTTAATTTGTCTACCTTTTGTTGCGAAATGTTTCAGTTCGGGGATTAACGATGGTTTACCAGGATAAGCAGGGGAGGAATAGTTTGTAAATTCTCCCCCTGCTCCCCTTGCTCTGTTTTCTCCCCCTGCTCCCCCTGCTGCACCTCTCCCCCTGCCCTCTTGCTGTGAAGTGCGGTAGCCTGAGTTTACGCCAGGGATAGCGATCGCAGCATAATCCGCACTTAGCAGACAGCCTGCTTTCTTGACCCCTTCGACAATTGTCACTGGAACATTATTTTTCCATACCCAGTACCAAAACCCCCAAGGGTGCATTAAGTCTTCGTCGGTGATGGGGATACCAGAACGGTTGGAGACTTTAGCCCAAATCTTTTTGGTGACTTGAAGGAAAAAAGCGTGGGTTTGTTCACGATACGGATGCTCGTATTTGATAAACTTGTGGAACTTTTGGGGATCTCGCCAGGGGTTAGACAACTTTCTGGAATAACGGTATCAGCATCCTCTTTCAGTAATTGAGCAAATCTCTAACCTGCTGTCCATTAACAGCTTAGATGACTTGGAGTTAGCTTAAGATAAAATGTGGCAAGAAGGAGTATAAATTTCTACAAGGTTTCTTTATTCAGAGCCAGAATTTTTATTTACTTTATAAGCTTGTAATAAATACTCACCATTAAAATGAATAAGGTGGGTAGCATCTTCAGCAACCCAAACATCTGTTTCCCAAGCCACTTCAGGCAAATACTCAACCATAGCTTTACGGCTGAGAAATGTAGTTACCATTACAAGAGGAATTTTTATGTTAGCGAAAAGAGTATCAAGTTCTCTCTTGCGTTTAGGATTAATTGGCCCATGAGAAGTTACAGCTTCAATCAAAACTAACCAATTATTTTTTATATGGTAAATAATTACATCAGGCATTTTACCATGAGAATTGATTGTAACGCCTAAATCTTTTAATGCACTTTCATTAAAGTAAGCAAATTTTTCATCAGTATCACCAACATAAATCAGTTTTCCTCCTGGAGTAAATCTTTCTGCAAATTCCTTAATAATTTTTTCAATCAAAATATTTTGTCCCCCAGGCGATAAAGTTATTATTTCTCCTTCTATAACTATAGGAATGCGCTTTAATTCTCTCTCCTGAGCATACTGTTCTTTCAAAGTCTCAATTGAAGATAGATAAGTGCTAAGGCTTTTTTCCCATTCTGTAGTTTTGTAAGTACGTAAAAGTTCAAGCGCACTTTCTTCAATTTGATATACTGTTTTTGGACTATTTGTTGGTCGTTCAGCATTATCTGGGTTTGTAACAATTAATGCTGCATCTAAAAATTGATGAACTGTTTGACGACGAACTGTCTCACGAGTATTAGGTTTATAATTTTTTCCATAATGCTGCGCCATGAATTCCATTATTGGAGAAATTCCCATCAACGGAGATGAAGCAGATTGCCAAGGATCATGAGGTTTTAGACCAAGTAGACAAAGAAGAGTCAAAGCTGAACGTTCATTAAGTTGTGAACGAGGAAAACCTAAAAGGCTTAATATTTGTAATGCTTCATCAATACGAGTCTTAATAGCTATAATGTCATGCTCAGATTGACTATTCATACTTAATAATTCTTCTATAAGATAATCAATTTCTTCTTGAGAAACAAGCTTTTCTCCAATTTGTTCTCCTAGAGATATAAGCTGTTCTAAATTAGGATATTTTAGAATCCTTAAATCAGTCGCATTAACTTGAGTATGTCCATTAAACAACCGAAAAAATGTATCTATAATTGTAGAGTTAAGATAGGCTGATAAACCCCGTGCTAAGTTAATGTTAAGACCTTTCCCATTATGATGAAAATAGTTTAAATGATTTTCAAAACCTACCCAAGAATGAAAAATTTTGTCAGCATTATATACAGCAGCAACTACTCGTTTTTTTTCTTCTTTTGAGGAGAAACGTTTAGTTAAGACATAATGTTCGTTTGGGACTAGCAGCGACGTAGTTTGTTCTGTATTTAATAATGCCTGGTGTTTTTTGGTTATTGCAGGATACTCAATATAGCCTTTAGATAAATTTACTGGATAAATTAACGGAACACAATCTTCATCTAGTGATAAACGTAAAAATTCTTTTGCCCGAAAATCTACAACTCGTCCAGTTGAAACGGTTAATTCAAGGTCTTCTAAAGAATAAGTAAAACTTGCTATTTTTTGAATTGCTTCTTGACTTAATTTATCTGGGATAATATGAATGATTTGTTGTGAATCATTTGGATGAACTACCTCTTTATATTCTAAAGAATTAGACATTATAAAATCATCATCAACACTTGTACTTGTAGTAATCAGTACATTATCAAGTTTTTGTTTTTGTTTTACAGCATGAATAATAACTGTTTCTTGTAGGATTTCATCATTAAACGCTTCTTGCCGGGATTCAAAAAGATGTATATGGTTTAAAGCCATCATTTCCAAAAACATTCTTCGGAAATCTTTAAAGTATGGGCCATTACAAAAACTACGAGGAGATATAGATACAAGCTCTCCTTCTGGCTGAAGAAGTAAAGATGTAGCAGCTATAAAACCTGTGTATAAGTTACTAGTTTCTAGCCCCAATGAACGTAACAATGTACGAAATTTAGAGTTAGAATTTATCTTTAAATAGGGAGGATTAATAATAGCATGAGTAAAACTTGAATTTTGAATATTTTTAAATAGATTAGGCTGAAGAATCTTGGCGGCATCTTCAATAAAGTCTTTCTCTTTAATTTCGTAATGTAAAGAAATACCTGCTATTTGGCATTTTTCTGCACATAAATTTAATATATGCCGTAGATATTTGACTAAAAAAGGATCAATCTCATAAGCAACAATATCTACCTCTTTAGTCTGATTCTGCTTATTGCAGAGTTCAACTACGAAAGCTGCTAGTAATGATCCTATTCCTGCACCAGCATCAAGTATACGAATTTGAGGAAGATTAACTTTGTTAAACATTCCAGCCATTAATGTTGCAACGGGAGAGGGAGTTAAAAACTGGCCTAATGTGGCTTTCTGCTTTTTTTCTTGCTTTAACCTGGCAACACTCCTCAAAAAATCAACTTCCTTCAATAAGTCTATGACAGAGGATTTTGCCAAACTTGTCAACTCCGGTAACTCTGTAATACTATTTATAAACTTTTTAGAGCTTGATGGAATCATTACAGTTCGTTGTATCGAGCAGAAGTAAACTTTAACAGATATCTAGTCACTATTTAATTAGAAAGCAAGATTTAATCAATAGGTTGTGCAATTTTCCCATTGCAATTAATTTTTGAGGAATTGCCACAATCTTTCAATGGGGTTGAGTTCTGAAGAATGTGAGGTTGAAAAATCAGAATAATATTTTCTGGATAATCCAGAGTTTTGATTTTGTCGAAAGAGCCTTGGTCAAACTGAATCACAGCCACATCCTTACCTAAATCAGCAGACACCATAGACTGACATCTGTCCGCAAAGTTAATACACACCTGCTACAGCCCCAAACACGCATTCTATTTTTGTATCACATTAACTAATCCTTGGCGCGATCACAAACCCAAAACTCACCCCATCCACTTGATCCAATCAGGCGCAGCCGCAGTTAATTCTTCAAACATCTGCGGCGATCGCTCATCAATCGCCATCATCACCCCCCAACGCTCATCACTGCTGAGGGTAGAGAGGAACTGTTTGACCGCTTCCACCCCACACGCTACCCGTTCCATAGCAAGCGTTGCATAATTTTTTACCTGTTGCCACCATGAATCACAGGGGTCAACTTGTCCGTCCATACCCCCACAATTATTACTCCCAATTACATTAGTGGGGGGTGTGGACGGGGCATCAATGCCATACATAGCCTGCATTCTAGCCGCATACGCCGCCTGAGCGTCCCGTTCCTCCTGTCGCCGCCGTTCCCTCTCCTCCCTCAGTCGTTGCCGATACTCAAGAACCTTCCGAGCAAAAGCTACATCCTCAGTGCTTAATCGGTAATACCGCACCCGCTTACCATCTTCCACAGGCCGCCGCGACTTCATAGACAAAGCAAGCTGCGAAAGATACTGACTCAAAATCCACACCGGAGACTCATCAAGCGGTATAGTCAGGTTAAGGATACCCTTGATATGGTTAGCATTGCGTTTAGAGAAATCAGCCAATGCTTCAACAGTCGCTTCATCGCCCTTAATCTCCAGCCCATCCATCAAGTCTGTCAACACTGCCCTTAACCCCAGGCGGTGACGCATTAACCAAGAGGTGGAATGATTACCCCAGTCGGTACAAATGGGCAAGCGATCGCGCTCCCCTTTATCCCGTTCCACCACCACATCAGGCGGCGACACAAACTCGCGCCCATCTTCCGAGGTAATCATATCCCCCGGCGCTGCCAAGATAGCCTCAAGCGCGACAATTTTTTTAATCAACCGCCCCCCGTCATCTTTCTCGACTAACTCAGGAGTAACACTCATCCCGTAAGTATCCCGAATACGAAACTTCTCGCACTCTAGAGCCTCTTCTGGCTTAAGATAATCCTGGTGTTGCCTAGAGTCGTAAGTTTTCCTATCGATATCCTTGGCATTAGCAACCTGACGATAATGCTCAGAATCGATAGCATTTCCCGCCGCCTTCATCAAATGCCGTGCGGCTTCATCCGTATTATCGCCGGCTGAGACAATGGTGTTGCCCATCTCAAC
>NZ_JACJSG010000107.1 GCF_014697625.1 Anabaena azotica FACHB-119
CGACGAGAAATAGTATAGTTTTCACCTTTTTTGTTGACGACGAAAGCATCGGCAACATAAGTTACTTGATTATCATTGGCTACACCGTATTTCTTAACTAGGGCAACAGCCGCCGCCGCGATCGCTTGATTTTCTTTAGCCTCAAGTTGTCGTCGTCGCCAATTGCGTTGGTAAAGGGTAACATCTTGGGTTTTAGTCCAGTTTGGTGTGGGCGATGGTGGAGTCTCTATTTTAGGTTTACGTAACCAAGAGAACCAACCAGGCGTATCAGTATCTTTTAGGGGTTCTTTTGGGGGTGATTCCTCTTGAGTATTGGTTGCTGTTGGTTGTGGTTTCACTGAAGTAGTATTTGGTGGAGATTGTTGCTCCCGTTGCTCCCCTGGTGTCTGCGTATTGTTGCTTTGCTGTTTTGGCTGACTAAATTCAGCAGTTGATAAAGTCTCTATCTTGAGGTTAGTAGGGGTAATCTTTAACTCGGTTGCGATCGCAGGCTCGTTATTAACAGTAGATTTGTTGGCTGGCGTGGGAACTGCTACATTGTTCACATTGGTTTGTTTGGGTGGTGCTTGGGTAGCCTCCTTTTCTCTTGTAGATTGGTCAGGTGGTGTTTGGACTGTTACATTATCCGACGATTGATTTTCTGTTGGCGCAATTTTTGGTGGATTGGCATTAGTCTGATTTGCTGATGAAGACTGTTGCCCTGATACAGTAGCAGTGCCGTTGTGTTGCGCTCGCTGTGATTGAGTAGTATTTTCAAGAGGAGATGGTTGGGAGCCAACTGCTGCTGGTGGAGTAGTAGGGGTAATCTTTAACTCGGTTGCTACTGCTGGGGAGTTATTAACAGTAGATTTGTCCCGTGGCGTGGGAACTTCTACCTTGTTTCTTGGTTGATGTTGTACAACTTTAGTTGTACCATCCTTGAACTTGATAGTTGAGCGCAAGTCCTGATCTAGATAAAGCCGTTCATCCCGTTGGCGAGAAGCTAGATAGAGCTGTTCATCCCATTGGTGTAAGGGCAAGGCAAGAGATTGCAGTTGCTCAAAAGCCGCACTGCCCCTATTGACGATAAAATCATCCACACCTTTATCTGGCCCTGGCAAAGAAATCACACTGACTTTGCAGCCATTAGTTTCTAGTAATTGTCCAGTACACCTAGTTGCCGCATTAACGTTTCGCACTGTTTCGCTCTTAGTTTCAAAATCAAAGCAGATTTTGAAATCTCGATCCCTAGTAGCAAAAACTGCTAACTCAGGATGCAAATAGTGCGTTTGTTTGCCTTGAGTGTTGTGGAACTCAATTTCCTCGTCAGAGGACTCAACTTCATCCTCGATGACAAACGATCTGGCATCATCCTCACTCAAGTCTGTGTTAACTTCATTGTCAATAGGTTTTTCAGACTTCTTAGTTTTATAATAGCCGCCGTTAATCCCCGCCAGCCCAATGGCGGCGTAACCTTGGCTTAACAGACTGGCTGTTTTCTTCGCCCCCTCCGTAATTGTGATTGGTACATTGTGCTTCCATACACAATACCAAAATCCCGAAGCGCGATCGCTTTCGTTGGGATTGACACCTGCCTTTTGGTAAATACCTTGTGCAATATCCTCTGGTACATCAAGTAAAAAGATACTTTTTTCAACTCCAGGTGGATGCTCATATTTGGTAAACTTCCCTGGAACTACTACAGTAACCCCATCTTTTTTTTCGGTTTTCGGTCTTGGGGAATCTGGCTTATAGCACCCCCATTCTTTATTTTCTGCAATCTCACCAGTGTTCATTTTCTCAAATTGCCTTGGATCTACTCCGGCACTACACCACCAGCCATCCGTATTATCCAAGAAGGAATATACTTTCATTATTCCACCTGATAGCCTCCCTGTATTTGTCCTTGGTAGTTGATCGCTGATCATCAGTTTTTCCCAAGCTTCATGTGAGCCTTCCCCCTGGCTAAAGTGAAGACTTTGAAAGTTCATGGCGGCAATACCGGGAGCGATCGCACTTTTTTCGACTAGTTCTTGCCAGTGTTTGTCGTCTATATGTGAGGGAGCGATCACACTTCCTTGACTTTGGCTCTTTTGTTGAGATGGAGAAATGCTAGAATCTTCTGCTACCACTTCCTTTATATCTCCCTGTAGTTTCTCTTCAAAATGTGGATTAATTTCTGGATTAACTTCTGAATTAAGTTCTAGATTAATTTCTGGATTAACTTCTGGATTAACTTCGGGGTTAATTTCTTCGTTAACTTCTTCAATTGTGCTTGTTTGCTTTGGGCTGTCTTGCGGAGATAAAGAGCTAGTCAAAATATCTTTTAAACATTCAGCATTATTTTTAATAATGTCTGGATTATTTTTAAAAGTATCAAGACATTCGGCTAAATATTGATTTAAATCTGATTGAAACTCTTGAAAAAAGCTACTATCTCTAATTATCTGATTGTTCTCGTCAATCATGGAAAAGCCAAATGTGCCAGTATTCCCCTGATGAACAACAACAGTTTGGTCATCAGTCTCGACTTTTAGCCCTTGAGTAGAGGACAAAAGATTGGCTTGTTTAGTTTCAGCTATAATTTGAGGGTCAACTAACTGGTATTGTTTGGCATCAGTTATGCCCTGAGTTATAGAGTCAGCAACTGTTGAAGCCACTTCCAAAGTTTCCGTTGCAGTAGTAGAGATATATTCGTTACTCTTGGGGTCATACTTCTCCCACTTCCACCCGCCTTTTCCGTCAGGACTCATGGCATAAGTATCTTTGCCAACTTCCCAATACAGCTTTTTATTGATAGAAGCTTCTACTTTCTTTTTGATGTATTCATCAATATATTTGGCTAGCGGCAAAATTACATCACGGACAATCTGCTCAGTAGTATGAGTATAAGCAGAAGTTAATTGTAAATGTCTTTCGTCAAACATGGGGAATAGGGGTGTAGGGGTGTAGGGGTGTAGGGGTGTAAGGGAAGATTAACTACTTTTTGTTTTCTAATGCACGAATTAAAAGTAGTAGTAACTTTCCAACTGATTCACATTGATTGAGAACAGGATTAATTGTTTGTGATGATGCCAGTTCTACTCTGATTGAGAGTAATAAGTGCGTTTCTAATTCCTTCAAAGACCCTTGTGATAGCACTTCGTGCTGGGTGTAGGGGTGTAGGGGTGTAGGGGGAATTTCTAAATAATACTTGAAGCAAATATGAATTTTCACGTACTACTTCTTACCCTTATACCCTTACACCCCTACACCCTCACACCCCTTCTTAATTTGAGATGTCATACCATAAATCTCTTCTCTAGGAAATGATTTAGTTATTTTGTAACAACTCTCGGCAAGATTCATAGCTTCTTGCCACACTTTTAAATCACGGTACGATTGAATTGAGTGTTCCGACATATGCCTTCCTCACTGTTAAATTTATAAATCTCTTCCCCTTACACCCCTACACCCTTACACCCCTACACCCCTAATTAGAACAACAGTTACAGCATTGGCGTTGTAAATATTGATTATTAATGGGATTGTCAATAATCATCGAACAAGATTGGCGTAAAACTTCATATTGTTGCCAAGTAGCCCCGACGCATTTAATATCTATGACTTTACTTAGAGGTGTGACGCGATTAAAAACAATATGAATGTAAATACTGCTTGGTTGAATATCAAAAAAACAGATATATTGTAAATCATGCCAACCAATACCGTGAATGTATTGGTCAACAATTTTCAAGCAAGATTCATGATTTAGTCTAATATAAACATTTCTCAAGCTGATGATGCTATATATGCCTAAACTCCTTAGCTTTGGTCGGGCTTGGGATAAAGCCTGAAACTCCTGAATAATTTGCTCAGGAGGCAGGTTAATATCAATAAAACTCCCTTTGGCTAAAATCTTCTCTTGAGATAGTGTTTGAATCAGTTCAAAATCATCAATCTTCAATTCTTCAATAGTCATTTTCATAATTGCTAAAGTCCACTTTGAGAACTTCCTTTGTTGATGATAGCGCCGACTTCTTTTGAAGTCAGACCAGTATTTTTAGGAGTACCCGGATTATCAGGCAGGGGAAAATGCGCTTCAACAGCTTGAACCCTCGTTTCTAAATCCTGTTGTGAAGGGAACTGCTGTGTACTTTTCCTCGCTGCTAAACTAACAATTCTCGCCCATTTAAGTTGATTGTATTTATCAATATTTTTTAGGGGTTGAGAAATTTTAATAGTCTTGAGTAGCGGAACAGACCCTTCGTTTTTATTGCCGTATGCCGGATTTATGAAAACACATTTACCAGCAATGAGCTTGAGGAATTGAGCCGATTCAAACAACTTTCTACTTTTCTCTTGCTCACTGATGCTAGTGCTGCTGCTTTTACCAGTAGAACGGCTTTTTTGCTTATACTTAATCTCCTCGTCACCTAAAAAGCTGGAGAATAATTGCGCTGATTCGTTCTCCCCTGGATTAAAGATGAATTTAGTGCTGCAAGCACCAAGGATAGCCTTGGATATTTCTCTTCCGTAATTCTTCTCAAGCTGACCCATATTTTGGAAGCCGATAATCCCGCAGAATCCCTCAGAACGAGATTCGTTGAGCCATCGATATAGGTCAGGCAAGTAAATCGAGGGTAATTCATCCAATGCTACTATCAAGGGGTCAGAGCGCTTCTTGGCGATATTACGAGCAATGGTCATATGTAATATCGAGGTCATGAGAGGGCCTACCGCATCGCGACGTTCTCTATCCAAGCCAAAGATAATCATCTGCTTACCCTTGATTTCTAAGGGTAGAGTCGTCTTGCCAATGAAACAGCCAAGAGTGTTCTTCGCCATGAATCGGGTAAACATGATGCTAGCAGTGGAGACAATCCCCGCGACGGTTTTTTCACTGTCGGCGGAACTGAACACCTGACCAAAGGCAATTTTTACCCAAGGTTTAAGTGACGCAGCCATGAGCCGCTTGACCATCTGCACACTCGACAATATAGCGGCGCAAGTCATGACATCGGCTTGTTGACCGAACTCTTTAGCTAACATCAGTATCGCCTGAGTCAGCTGATCTCCTGCCTGGCTAAAGAACTCATCTGAGGATGAATTGCCCAAAAGCCGAAAATTCTTGTTGATCACGGTAGAAATCTGTCGGGCTGTTTCCGCATCACTACTGTCGCGCAGGAAATCTAGCGGATTGCATACTTCAGATTCAGGAAATCCAGGGGCGAATATGTGGACATCATAGCCCATATGTTTGGCATAAGCCGCAACTTTAGCTTGAGACGGATACTTAAAGTCATAAACTATACACGGATATTCCTGTTCAATAGCTGAGTAAATCATCGGGTTGATGGCAGAGAACGTCTTTCCACTACCGGGAGCGCCGATGACTGCTGTACCTCGTTGCACATCAGGGATATAGAAAGTATTGCCACCACCTCCCTCTTGATGCTTACCAATGTAAAGCGCAGCACTGTCACACTGGGGATTGGCGATTTGCAGTAAGGCTTTTTTCT
>NZ_JACJSG010000108.1 GCF_014697625.1 Anabaena azotica FACHB-119
TAGCATCAGTGCAAGAGTGGATGTCATCGGACAATGGAGATTGGGTCTGTCCGATAGACCTAGCGCCCCTGGTGTGGAGCCAGTTGCTTAACATCAGGGATGCGATCGCACCATCTCTACGGGCTGGGCTTGCTGATAGCTATGAACAGGGACTAGCAGATTACACAGCACGGATTGACAAATTCATCTCACTCAACGTTTGGGATTTGCCTCCAGAAAAACGTGAGGAGGTTAAAGCCAACTTAATCAAAGCTTTTCCTCTACTATCTGATTTAGAAGAATATTTACAGGTAGTCATCGGTCGCCCCGTAATCATTCCGGCGCTGTCTGAGCAACTCAACTCCGAACAAGCCAAGTGCCTCCAGCAGATAACACAGTTCATACAGCAGTACGACCAAAACCTAGAGCAAAGGTTAAGGGAATCAGCGATCGCAGGTGGGGAACAGTTAGCAGCCCAACTGCTAGAAGAACTCGCCAACTGGGAGCCTGGACGTAAGCCTGTACTCTTTAAGAAGAAAATGGATCAGCATCTCAAGCGGGTGCAAGTCCTACTGGCGAATGCCTCACCGGAAGCTGGAACGAGTCTTGAACAGATGATGCAGCATTTGGATTCTATCGTGAGTGACGAAGCGATTACCCAGAAGAATCTGAATGCACAGGGGCGATCGCAACTTCAGCAAAAGATGGATGAGATCCGCGCAAAACTTCTCGATGAGCAGCGCAACTTGCAAGCATTAGCTAGTGAGGATGTAGGACTACGCAAAGGCACAGTTCAGGCGTTCAAGTTCCGCTAAAAAAGTGTGATGCCCTTGAATATCAGGGGCATCATCCCAATTCGCAATTTACAATTCGCAATTCGCAATTATGGAGGGAATTGAAATTTGAACTATTGGAGTACAACCCCCTGATTTCAATCAGGTCAAAAAAGAAACTGCAAGTCACACAATATTCAAGTCCTCAACTCTAATTTAGGAGACGGAAATTGCGAATTGCGAATTGCGAATTGCGAATTGCGAATTGGTTTGACCTGGGGTTTTACTGGAACGGCACTGAGTACGAGTGCTTAATTAGCGAATATGACCAAGGTGCAGGACTGGCGAAAGCAGGGCATGGGCTAGGACGGAATTTCTTGCCCAAACTCCAACAAGAATACATCAACCTGTACTTACCTAAGATTGCTACGCAAATGGGGGGCGAAGTAGTGCAAACCGTAACTAATGGTTCGGTTACTACTATCCGAGTTTCAATGCCAACTCAAACAGTTAGGAGATGATTTATGTCACATTTTTCAACAATTAAAACTCATTTAACCAACCGTGAGTGTCTAGTGCAAGCGTTAGAGGATCTCAAGCTAAAACCCCAAGTGTACGAAACTCCGCACCCGTTAACAGGATATTACGGTGATGACGAAGACAAGAGTGCAGAAATAGTAGTTAAAGGTCGCACTATTAAAGCCCGTGCAGATATCGGGTTCAAATGGAATCAAGACAGTGGGGTGTATGACTTGATACATGATGAATACGAAACAGCGCCCCGACTTGGAGAAAATTTCTTTAACAAGGAGTTGATGATTGCTTACGGTAAGCGCATGGTGAAGGCTAAGGCGCAGGAACTTCAAGCGCAGTTTGGCGAATGCACCATCAGCGAAGAAACGTCGGGGCAAGTCCAAACCCTACGCCTGACATTTGCTGGGCATCAAGAAGTTAAACAATTCGCACGGAGATAAAAATGGAACGTTCAGTTTTGATTCATTTCGATAATCAGACTGGTGAGGTTCGAGTAGAAGCCGAAGGTTACGAGGGGAAGTCTTGTTTGGCTGCAACCGAGCAAATTGAGGAAGCGTTGGGAGTTGTAAGCGATCGCACTTTCAAGAGCGAAGCGCAAACGCAGCAGATTCGGACTAACGGCAATCATCAGACTCGGTTGAGACAGTAAATAAAAAAGGGGGTGAAATTCCCCCTAAGCATTTATGGATTTACCGAAAGAGTACCCTTTAATTCACGTTTACGCACAACAAGGCGTACACCAACCAGTCATCATCAAAGCAAATACAGAAGGGTTATGCGTCTTGTTGAATTTAATTGCCACAGCGTAGGCGCAAGCCTTGTCGTAGACATCGCATACGACAAAAACGAAGCCGAGGTATTCGACGGCGATGCCGAAGCCTATGAGGTAGTCGTGCAATTAGTGAAAACTCACGACGAACTTTCTCCATTACCGTATAAGGAAATACAGCAATGAGCTTAAGAAATTTGTTGACAACGATAGATTCACAAATCCCAATTGTGGCGCTAGAGGTATTAGCACCGGAAGAGGCGACAATTATCGAGTGGCTAACAAACCAAGCACAGTCTAAATTAAAAAGTCCGGTATACTTCTGGAATTTAGGAGTATCAGGGCTAGAAAAATGTGATTTGAGTCGAGATGGTGAGTTGTGCTTCAAGCCGGTGTCCGAATACAAACGACCACCACAAGAAGACCCGCTTATCTACATCTTTAAATATATTGAGAATTTTGATGGTGAGGGAATATTCATTTTAGGTGACGTTCATCCGTTCATTGGTAGGAACTCCCCTGTGCTGAGTTGGGAAATTCTCACAAGGGTAAAGAACCTATACCATCGCCTTAAACCCACCGAAAAACGTATCATATTTCTGGGTCAAAACATCCAGTTGCACGAAGATTTGGTGCGATTGATTCATTACTTTGAAACACCTCTGCCAACCTTGGCGCAAATACTTGAACATTTACCCTACTATTTTGAATATTTGCACTCTTCGGCGCAAGAGCAAGAAGTAGAGTTTAGCGTTAACCTGACCGATGCTGAAATGGAAACTCTAGCAAGGACGGCTTTGGGATTAACGCTAGAAGAAGTCAGTGATTTCTTGCGGCTGATGTGTAAACAAATGCTGTCTGACAAAAGAGTGACTATGGACACAGGGCTAATTCCACGGATAGTAGAGTACAAAACTCGGTTGCTCTCTCAAATGGGAATTGAGTTATGTAAGCCAGCTACAATCCCATTCGGGGGTCTTGACCTACTGCGTGAGTGGTTGAATCGGCGGCGGCGACTGTTCACACAATCCGCTCTTAACCTACAACTGCCACAACCCAAAGGTGTACTACTAGCAGGGCCTCCAGGTACTGGAAAGTCAAATGTCGCCAAAAACATCGCCAACATCTTAAATCTACCACTGTTACAGCTTGATATTGCTTCTATGCTCGGTTCTCTTGTTGGTGAATCCGAGGGTAATGTCCGCCGCGCACTCAAGACCGCCGAAGCGATCGCACCCTGCATCCTATGGGTAGACGAGATTGAGAAAGCCTTATCCGGTCAAGGTGACACTTCGGGAGTTAGTCAACGAATCTTGGGTAATATCCTCACCTTCATGTCTGAATGTACAGCCGGGGTATTCGTCGTTGCAACCTGTAACGACCCGTCAGCCCTACCAACGGAACTCAAGAGGAAGGGAAGATTTGATGAAAACTTCTTTGTCGATTTACCCTCTGAGCCTGAAAGGGCGCAGATATTACGGATTCACCTGGAGCGATTTGGTATCAGCGTTGAGGACGAGTACCTGGAGGCGATCGCATCCAGCACCGCCAAGTTTTCAGGAGCCGAATTAGAAACCCTAGCTTCTGAAGCCGCACTACTGGCGTTTGAGCAAGGACGACCGCAACGGGTAACGCTGGGTGATTTGGAAGAGTGCCGTCAAACTATTACCCCGCTTGCTATACAGGATGCGGCGGCGGTCGAGCGGATGCGCGAGTGGGCTAAAACGGCAAGGGCGGCATCGACTGCGATCGCGGATACACCAACTACCAAATCGATTAAAACTGCACGTTATCGGAATATGAACTAATCAAAAAAGTAATTGCTTCTGCTGAATAAGTGGAAGCAATTGCTTTGCAAAAGATGAGTGAAATAACATTGGCTTATTCACGTTATGCTTGCTGTTGAATCAGACACTTCAGGGGCTACAAATATGCAGGATAATTTACCTGCATTTACTAATGTTAACTCTTTGGAAACACCCACTGCTTTATACACTGTTGGAAAAAATATTAAGTTTTGGGACATGACAGAGCGAACTTGGCTCAAAGGGAAAATTACATCAATAACCCAGTGTGAGGGTTATTTTGTTAGTGTGACTATCTCGCACCAGAACTTCAGAAAGAAGCGAGAAGTTCACATAAATCGTGAAGATTGGTTGGATACAAAGCCTGATTGAAGGAGGCAGGAGGCAGAGGGCAGGAGGCAGGAGGACAAGTCAGCTATAGGATTCTGACCCCTCCTGACTTGAGTCCACTGAACTTTGCTACGCAACGCTACCGCGAACGTTTCAGTGTGGTGTTTCACCTTGTTCCCTACGGTCACGGGCAGGAGTTAGGGTCAGTTTTCCTCCTGCCTCCTGCCCCCTAACTCCTGCCTTCTTTGATAATTCATTAATTGCTTCTGCTGTTCAAGGGTAGAAGCAATTGCCCCCAGTAATTAATGAGTGAGTAATATGGCAACAGATAGAAACGACAAAGATAACCCTAACTACACGTTTGCGCCTCCAGTTCAATACACAGCACAACAAGTAGAAACTGGTAACAAAGTGGTAGAAATTATCAACTCAAGCTTAAGTGATGAGGAAAAGAGTAAGTCTGTTTACGAAATCTTGACTAATCAAAGTAATTGAGGAATTAAAAATGTCCACTAACTTAATAACTTATTACGGGCAGACTCAACTTATTGACCAATTAGTTTCAAATTGAAATGTTGATTAACCCAGCAATTAAGCCTGTACTATAATAATTAATACAGGCTTTTATAAATCATTTCTAAGTAACAAATACCAAGAACGCTACGCTAAAAAACTATGAGTTGAGACTAAATTGGTAATCACAACTCGCACACAAAGCCCCTTAAATAACAATAGGTAGCTACTATGACAGCTTTTTCAACAGAGTTCGATTTCGATTCCAGAGAACACAGAGCATATGAAAAGACCCCAGCAGCCAAAAGCATTAACTCACCGGCTGGTATTTGGATAGCTTATGAGAATCAGGAATTAGCCGGATGGTATGAAGGTAAACAACTCGAAGGTGGTAGAGAATATAAAGTCCTCACCAAGAAGTTGGATGAGAACGATGA
>NZ_JACJSG010000109.1 GCF_014697625.1 Anabaena azotica FACHB-119
GGGGGAGAGCTGGCGAAGCTGTCACCAGGGGCAAACTAAACAGTTTAGTTTAAATATTTTCCCCAACTATAAGGACTTCAGGGGGCAAGTTGGTGGCTCCTGCTCAAATATTATCGATGAATAAACACTATTCCAGTGGCGATGGCGCAAGCGCCCAGCGTAGCTGATCGCGTTATTTGAATGAAGATAATACAGTAAATAGAGACAAGCATGGTTAAAAGGGCGTTTATACAACAGTTTCAATGGGCAAACGTGAGTTCATATCCAAATGGAAAGTACCGTAAGGGTTAATATGCAGCCAAATTAGAGGTGAAAGAGCGCGTAAATCTTGTTTTTTCATCAACTTCAACCACTGTGGTTGTGACAAAACTTGTTGAATCATTAAAGTATTAATATATACTAAAGAGATTTGGAGCAGGTGTAAAGATAAAATAGCCAACTCCTGATCTTCTAAACGATTAGTAGCAATTTCTCCACCTTTACCGTAAAAAATAAAACTGTTAGCACTATTCCAATTTTCAACAACATTTAGTCCATCGTTAATTTCTCGACGCAGTTCGATTGAATGCAGATATTGACATAAAAAGATAGTCTTAACAGCTTTACCTAACTCACAAATAGCTTGATAGGTAGGATGTAACAAATTGCCCCTAGTAAAACGTTTTAGAATAGCATCAGTTTCAGCCATTCCTAATCTAAGCGCAGTGGCATATTTAATCATTTGGTCATACTGTTGGCGAATTAAATCCCAGTTAATTGTCCGAGTAAGAACAGGTAGTAAATTAGGATAAGTGCTGCCAGGAACATTAATAGGTAAATATAATTTTTGAATATTAATGCGTTTGATACGCGGCATCAACTGAAAACCTAACAGATGGCAGAAAGCAAAGGCGACTTCACTCTGCCCATGACTATCAACAAAATTCTTCTCAACCTTCATTTCAGTACAATGACGTAGTAAGCCTTCAATCATGGCCGCCACTTCACTACTTGAACAGGTTTTTAACTGTGAGTAGATACAAACAGAATTTTTTTCAACGTGCCAGTAAATCATCACACCACGACCACCATAACGAATGTGCCACTGGGTCATAAGATTCTGATCCCAAGCACCAAATTTCTTAGAATCAGAAGCGCAAGCAAATGTACCTTCTCCCCAAATATGATTTAATCTAGCTGCAAAGATAGCGTTGGCGACCTTAGCAATAGCATTGCGTAATTGCTGAGAATGAATATAACAACGTTTAACGTGTAACAACTCGCTGATACTGTTGCCTGCTGATTCATCACTTAAACGCTTGAGTCCTGTATTTGTACCTAAACCATACAAACAAAGTAATAGACGTTTTTGTAATAACGGAGGCGGTAATACTTCTCTAGTTAAGACTGATTTAAAATGTTCAGTAAAATTTACCCGTAAATCAGTTTCTTTGAGGACATCTAACAGACTAGTCTTGGGCCAACGCCTTAAGATTTCAGTTTTTAAGCGTCCTAAATTTATCGGTTCACTTTGAGGTGTAAGCGGTGACAAGGAAATCCGAGATTTACCTTGATTTTTTATTTTGACGTACTTATTTTTTGGTAAACTTGAATCTAGCTGACTAAGGGCTGACTGCATCTGATGCTGTAGATTACTAATAAACTCTTCTACATCGGACGGGAGTTTTAAAGCCTGAAAATACTGGGTGCGCTGGGATTCAAAATCTGTTGGTAAATCCTCTTCAGGATTGCGATAACGATAAGCTCCAACTACCCAAATTTCTTTACATCTTAATTTGTCCCTTAATGCTTGAAGTACGCTTAATTCATAATTGATACGATTTACCTTAATATCACCATCATTGTTCTTTTCTAAGATTAACTCTTGAGTGCCACTACGTACTACCCCATCAATGGGAATTTCTTCTGTTGAGTCATAGTAACGTTGGTGACTGTGAGCATATTTTTTGAGTAATTCTAAGGCTTGAATAACTGGACGATGAGCATCATTATTTGAACGAAATTCAAGTTGCTGTAAAATTAATGGTAAGATTCGGCGGTAATGTCTGCCATAGGAAGAACGCATAACAGTGTAAACACGTGAGCGGTAGACATGACCTGTTGACTTATATTCTTTAACTAAATTTTTGAGAGTTGTTTCACTTACTACGGGAAAAATAACTTCTTTAATAACTCCATCTGGCTGCTGTAAAGAAGCCTCTGCCATTTGAAAAAGTAAGTTGGTTTTACCATGAACTTTTTTAAAGTCTTGGAGCAATTCTTGGTTTACACGTTTTTCGGCTTTTGTGCCGATACGATGTACAATTTGAATAATCAGTTCTACTAAATTATCTATAATTTCTTGGCTTCTTAAAAGAGCGAAAATAGCAACTAATGTATAACGAATTGGTTCAGGGTGTCGGCGTAAGTCCTTGGGATATTCAACAACTACACGCTGCTTATATTGTTGTAAAATTTTAGTTGAGATATGAGGAAATAAATTATCAGGTAAATTTAACTGACGCAGAATTGATAATTTCTCAATTTCTTTATTAAAACTTTCTACACCAATTCTGCCAGAGTCTGATTTTAATTCATTCCAGATTGATGATTCTGATGAATCAGTGTCTAATCCAGATCCTACTGTCTGAGATTCATTTTCACTCTTGGGAGGTTTAAATAAATTATCTATTCGCTCTTTAGTAAGGTGAGACAACTGAGCAACAGTTTTTTGAAAAAATCTATCTTCAAAACTAGAAAGAGCAGAACGAGTAATACGTTCTAGGCGGCTAGAAGTAGGTGGCTCAATTTTTAATTCTCGTAAACGAGATATAGCTACTAACTTTAATTGCTCATATTTTAATTCATAAATTAATGCTTGTTGGGTTAGCCATTCTTGGAGTTCTTGAACATCTTTGCTATTACTTTCTCGAAATCCAAAAAATTCTCTAATTTTCCTGCGGTAATATTTTATCGACCGTCCTTGCCAATTACATTGAGAGTAAATACTAGGAGAAATCCCTAGTTGTTGTGTAATATAATTAACAACTACAGCCGGAATCTCTCGGTCTGATTCAGGAAATCTGGCTTCTAATTCAAAGAATTTGAGTAATAAAGCAAAAATTAAGCTATTTTGAGGGTTTTTATGTGCTATTAGCTCTAATTCGTTCGGTAGTAGCGTCCAGCACTCTACTAATTCGGATGGTTGCCAGTTTCGTTTCATCATCCCTCATTCATTTAATGCAGAGTAGTATCAATACTATGTGTTAAATTACCATATTAAGCAATATTCAATTTTACACAACTATTTTTAGCCAAGCAGTTTATACATTATTAGTTAACTTTTTTAAAGCTTGTTTAGCTACTGCTTCTGCTCTAGCAGACGTTACTTTTTGATAGCGTAAGGTGGTTTGAATATTTTCATGTCCCATCAGCGCCCGTAGTTCCTCAATCCCCATCAATCCTACTCGTTCAGTTGCAAAGGTATGCCGCAGGTCATGTAAGCGGATTCCTTCTAGCTCTTGGCTCTTAGAAATTGCCTCTTTCCAGTCTGCATTTACTGTGCGGTAACTTAAGCGTGTTATTACATGGGTTGTTGGGTGTTGCGCTGTAAATAATGCTGTACTTTGAGGATGTCGATAATACTTTATATACTTATTTAATACTACTTCTGCATCTTCACTATAAAAACACCAACGTTGTTTATTCCCCTTGCCTACTACCTGGAACTTCCGTTGTTCAAAATTGATTTGCTCATGATCTAAAGCTAGTATTTCCCCTACTCTGGCTCCACTTCTATGCAACAGGCGAACAATAGCTTCTAACCTGACATCCGGCTTTACTTGTGCATACATGATATCTAACTGTGAGCTAGTCAAGTAGCGTATGATTTCATCTGTTTTATGTTCACCACGCTCACGCACAGGTTTTCGCAACCCCAACCGAGAAGCTGGGTTTGATTCGATATAGCCCGAATCTAGAGCATAGTTGAATAGAGCGCTGATGATCGCCCTTATCCGATTATGAGTTGTGTATTTTAAATTATCCAAACTTTCAAGATAATCTACCAGCAATTGGCGGTCTATTGATTGTATTGGTAATTTACCATGCTGTTTCAGCAATAGCAGTAGTGTTTGCTCATAAGATTTTCTTGTACTAGCTGCTAATTCACTTCGCTCTAAGAATGCTGTTGCAACTTGTGCCAGAGTAGCTGACAATTTTTGATTCCTCACTTCACATAAAGCAGTATACTAGTTTTAATTTCTAGATTTAATACCAGCAATATATTTATACTTTTACACATACTCTTTACATGGATAATACCCCCCAATCCCAAGAATCCTTGGCTGAATACGTCAAGAGAATACGCACCGCCTTGGGACTATCGCAAACTGAGTTAGCCAATAAAGCCGGTATTCATATTCAGAGTTTAGGCAAAATCGAGCGCGGCTTGACCACCAAACTCAATACCAAAAGTCATCGTGGTTTAGCGATCGCCTTACAGGTTCCATCTGAATACCTTGATGCTGTTTCTCGTGGCATCCCCATCAATTGTGCCGATCGCCTCAAGTTTTGTCCTCACTGTTGGACACCAGGAACCACCCTTGAAGATTTTTGGTTGTCGCCGCGATCGCTGTTTTGTTTCTTGTGTGGTACTGCTTTACGTGATAGTTGTGCTAATTGCCACGAACCTATTACTTCGTTAAAATTTCGTTTTTGTCCTTACTGTGGTACTCCGTACAAGGAATCATTTGATTCTCTGGCTTCAACTAAGACTCAATAACTTTAGTATGTTTTATTACTTCGCTCTTTCCATCTTTACGGTCAAGTTTTATCTCATTTTTAAACTAAACTGTTTAGTTTGCCCCTGGTGACAGCTTCGCCAGCTCTCCCCC
>NZ_JACJSG010000011.1 GCF_014697625.1 Anabaena azotica FACHB-119
GTGGGAGGCGCGCCACTAGAGGCAGTTAAGGAGTATATTCAAAACCAAAAGAATACTTGACGGCGATTAAAATCGCGCCATCGCTTACCCCATGTCTAAAAGCCAGGGGCTTGCGCTGCATGGATTATCGGTCAGTGTACGTTGTGACCGTAAGCTTTTTCAAAAAGTTCTTGATGTTTGTCAAATAATGATGTAGAGTAACTGTGGATAATACTGAAGATAAAATGTTATTAGCGATCGCTCTCCAGTAATTTCACTCAAGCCGAACCAGATAGAAGCGATCGCCAAACACCAATAACATTCTTAGCCTTTCTCAATCAAAACACGAAAAGCAGAATTAGCTTTAATTTTTCTTTGCAACTTTGCGCCTCTGCGTGAGCTTTTAAGTAAAAAAGCAGTCGGCACATAGGTGAGGGCATGGATAAATCATAGCCTCTCCCCTGTCACCTGTCACCTGCTATACCTAAAGCTTCTGTCCCGCATAAATCGATCGCACTTCACCATTACGCCGAACAATAGCCTCGCCATTATTAACATCAACCAAAGTCCAACCGCTAGCACCGATAGTTTCACCGATGCTGATGCGACGGCTAGCACCATTAACTTGAAACAAAGCAACAGACTTACTCCCCAACTCCATTAAACCTTCTAAAGTATGGGTAGGAGCGGGTGCAGGAGGGTTAACTGTAACTGCTGCTACAGGTACAGCTTCGCCACCAGTATTAGGTTGTTGTGGTAGGCTAGCACCAAATGGGACAACGGGCAATGTAGGCAATAATTTCGGTGTCTGCTGGACGTTAATTGGTGCATTACGTACAGGTACGGGTTTGAGTTCTGAACGCACAGCCGAAGCTAACATATTGACGCTTGCAGGCTTGGTGCTTGGTTGCACTTGCTTTAAGGTATCTTTCACTATATTCGGTTGGGTTGTCGCAGAATTATTAGCGATAGGTGGTAAGGGAGAACCAACACCAGGAATTGGTGGTGGTGCGTAGCGCATTGGCAAAGGCGCTTGATAGACAGGGATATAAATCCGTTCGACAACGTTGGGACGGCTTGGTGCTGGTGGTGTATTATTAGCTATGACGGGAGAGGGGAGATTACCCACAGGTGGCTGATTGTTGTTTAAAGCCAAAGCTGTAGGGCTATAAGCCACCCTATTACCAACATCTGCACGGACTGGTTGCTGATTCTGAATATTGGATTTATCTATAACTGCCAACGCTCCTAGCATATAGTTAGCTAAGTCTCCCTCCATATCTACTTGGGGAGTTAATTGCGCCTGGGGTACATAGATATCTGGTTGGGTGAGTCTGGCAGTGAGGCGGAATAATAAGCCAGATTGCACTATGTATAATACACCTGCGATCGCTACACCAATCGTTGTCCCAACAATCAGCAGTTTACCCAGCCCAAGTTGAGATTGTTGAACGATTTTAGCTAATGGTTTAGCAGATTGACTCTCAACTACAACCTTACCGCCCTTACTAATAACAGGGGCTACAGTCTGCACCCGGTTCAGGGTGCTGGGTAAAACAATCTGCGGCACATCTACTGTTTGCAGATGCTCATATTCTATACTTTGTTGATGTGACGAGTCGTTAGAACTAAGGAACCAATCGCTGGCGGCAGTTTCTTTCGTCCTGCTGACTGGAGATGCTGGGCGCATTTGTCTACCTCTGGTATTGGTTAGGCGAGGTAGATGGACATCCAGAATCTCGTCAAGATCAGCAAATAGCTCATCCATCAAGCCATCAGCGTAAAATTCTATTGACCAAGGCTCATTAACAATTAAGTCTTCTGATGCCTCTGGAATAATTAGATGGGTGCTAACTTTTTGTAACATAAGCATTTTGGGTGGTAGTAGCCAGGATGGGGCAACACCGCCCCTACTACCTGGGAATCAGGATTTTTTTAAATTAAGTTAGGACTGAGACAATGAGAATTTGCGCTTTAGAAGGGTGTGTCAGTTGTCAGTTATCAGTTATCAGTTATCAGGTTATTCCACTGTTCACTGTTCACTGTTCACTGTCCACTGTCCACTGTCCACTGTCCACTGATTTGTCCCCTTCAAACAGTTGATTTCTCATGCTCAAAAATCCTTGGTGTATTAAATCCAACGTCAAACGGGGATCAGTTGATGATGCCAGTTATAAGCGCTTGTCATCTATCATACCCATCCCTCCTTCTACTATACTCACCCTTCATGAAGATGAAGTTAAGTTAAAGCCGCTAATCCTGTCTGGTTCTTGGTTTGACGCAATTCTAAATAAATTAATAAAGCGTTAATATCAGCCGGATTTACTCCACCAATGCGGGCGGCTTGACCAATGGTTAGAGGCTTGACTTTACTGAGTTTTTCCCTGGCTTCTTTGGAGAGAGTGTCAATTTTTGTGTAGTCCAAATCCCCTGGTAATGGGCGTTGGGCTTGACGGGCGATTTGTTCGATTTGGCTTTGTTGTCTGGCGAGATAGCCGGAATATTTGATGTCAATTTCTGCGCCTTCTCTTTCGGCTTGGGTCAAGTCGGGATTTCCTAGCCCGTATCTATCAAGGTCTACATAATGGAAGCCTGGACGACGCAGCAAGTCAGCCAAGGTAATCGAACCTTTGATTGCTTGTTGGGTATTGTGAGCGATCGCTTTCCCCACATCATCATTTTCCTTCACTCTCGTACCATACAGCCGTTCTTTCTCGGCGGTAATTTGTGCCTGTTTGCTGGTGAATAATTGCCAACGGCGATCGTCTATCAAACCAATTTCCCGTCCCAAGGGTGTTAGGCGCTGGTCAGCATTATCAGAACGCAACAGCAAACGGTACTCGGAACGGCTGGTCAGCATCCGGTAAGGTTCGCGTAAATCCTTTGTACAAAGGTCATCCACCAAAGTACCTAAATAACTTTGCTCACGGGGGAACACAATCATTTCCTGATTCCTGACAAACCGCGCCGCATTAATCCCCGCCACAATTCCTTGCGCCGCCGCCTCTTCATAACCTGTAGTCCCGTTCACCTGTCCAGCACAAAACAAGCCAGCAATCTTTTTAGTCATCAGCGTCGGATAACACTGAGTTGCGGGTAAGTAGTCATATTCCACCGCATAAGCTGGCCGTAACATTACGCAATTTTCCATCCCAGGGAGACTACGTAACATCTGTAGTTGCAAATTTTCCGGCAACCCTGTAGAAAACCCTTGGATATACAACTCAGGGATATCCCGTCCCTCTGGTTCAATAAAGATTTGATGGCTGTCTTTATCAACAAAACGGACAATCTTATCTTCAATACTGGGACAGTAACGGGGGCCTTTCGCATCCACCCAACCGCCATACACAGGCGATAGGTGCAAGTTTTCCCGAATTAGACGATGGGTTTCGGCTGTAGTGCGGGTCATATAACAAGGTATCTGTTCCCGTTCCACCCACACATCCGGGTCAAAACTAAACCAACGCACCTCTGCATCCCCTGGCTGGAGTTGCATTTTGCTGTAATCTACAGACCGCTTATCTACTCGTGCAGGTGTCCCAGTCTTCAACCTCCCAGTTTCAAATCCCAAACGATTGAGAGTTTCTGTCAATCCCTCAGCCGCAAATTCCCCAGCACGTCCGGCTGGCATCGACTTGTTCCCCACCCAAATTTTTCCACCCAGGAATGTACCTGTAGTTAAAATTACAGCTTTACATTCAAAAGCTACGCCAAAATAAGTTTCAACACCAATAACTTCGTCATTTTTACCTAGAACCAAGTCCGTTACCATCGCTTCCCGGATGCTCAAGTTCTCTTGGTTCTCGACAATATTTTTCATCACAGCCGCATATTCCCGCTTGTCAGTTTGGGCGCGTAATGCCCACACCGCCGGCCCCCGTGAAGAGTTGAGGATGCGCTTTTGCAGGTATGTGCGGTCTGCCATCTTGCCAATTTCCCCACCCAAAGCATCCACCTCATGAGTCAACTGAGATTTAGCAGGCCCACCCACAGCCGGGTTACAGGGTTGCCAAGCGATTTTATCCAAGTTGAGAGTCAGTAGCAGGGTACGACAACCGAGGCGGGCAGTAGCAAGCGCTGCTTCGCAACCGGAGTGACCTGCACCGACGACAATGACATCAAAAGTATCTTGAAATTCTACTGAATTGTGCATGGTCATATGTACAGGATTAACAAGCTGAGAGTTATATCCGATTTTAACCTATCCAGCCAGTGATTTCAGGGATGTATTTATATAGATTGAAAACTTCTAGATATCGTAGAAATATCTATAAATACATCCGTAAAATGTTGAATGTTATAATATACATTTATTCCTTTATGAAAATAATAATTTATGCAAATTAACAATATCACCTACCACGACCATTATCTTGAATGGCGCTATGAGAATATATATTTTTCCAATCTTAACCTTTTAGTAGGAGTGTCTGGTGTTGGTAAGACACAGATTTTAAATTCTATTATGAATTTAAAAAAAATTGCCAAAGGAGATTCTTTAAATGGATTAGAATGGGATGTAATTTTTACTTCTGATAATCATCTTTATCGATGGAGTGGCGAATTTGAGAAAAAGACAGATAATGAATTTATTTTTGAAACTGAGGATAGTAATGAAATTGCGTCAAAGAGAAAATATAAACTAAATCGAGAATTTTTATATAAAAATAATAAGACAATTATAGAAAGGCATCAAAATAGAATTACTTTTAAAGGACAAGAACTTCCTAAGTTGTCACCATTTGAAAGTAGTATTGCAATATTAGGGGAAGAAGACGATATACTGCCTGTAAGAGAAGGATTTAATAAAGTATTTTATAGCAATAAATTAAATCAAAATCCTTCTAGCAATGATATATTTGAGTTTATAGTAAATAAAGATTTATTTGTAAATAAATGCTCATCTCTTGTTGAGATTCAAGAAAGCAGTTTATCTATTGCCTTAAAACTAGCATTAATTTATGACTTGAATTTAGAAATTTTTAATGAAATTAAGAATTCTTTTATGAATATATTTAGTCAGGTAGAAGATATAAAACTAGAAGCTGATAATGATAACGCTCATAAAGCAAAGTTTTCAGGATTTCCTATTATTAAAATCAAGGAAAAAGGTGTAAGTAATTGGATAACTCAAGAAAGAATCTCTTCGGGAATGTTGAGAACGTTGATACATATTAGCGAACTATATCTATCTGCTGAGGGGACTGTAATTCTAATTGATGAATTTGAAAATAGCTTGGGCATTAACTGCATTGATATTTTAAGCAATTTATTATCGGAAAAAAGGCAATTGCAATTTATAATTACTAGTCATCATCCATACATTATTAACAACATTAGTATGGAGCATTGGAAGATTGTCACTCGTAAAGGTGGTGTAGTGACCGCCAGAAATGCTCAAGATTTTAATCTTGGTCAATCTAGACATCAAGCATTTATGCAGTTGATTAATTTGGATGAATATAGAGAAGGAATTACTGCTTAAATGAATATCTACTTTCTTGTAGAAGGTAAAAGCACAGAGAGAAAAGTATATCCAGCTTGGCTGGCTCATCTTCTACCAGACCTTAAGCGTGTTAGTAATTATAATGATGTGGTCAATAACAACTATTATTTATTTAGTGCTAATGGTTATCCATCAATAATATACGAGCATTTACCCAATGCGATCGCAGATATTAATGACAACGGTAATTATAACTATCTTGTCCTTTGTTTAGACGCAGAGGAAGTTACTGTCGAATACAGAAAACAAGAAATTAATGACTTATTAATTACCGATAATTATACTTTAACAAATGCTCAAATTGTGATAATTGTCCAAAATCGCTGTTTTGAAACATGGTGTTTGGGTAATAAAAAGATTTATACAAAAAATCCCAGTGATAACCCACTGTTAACATATACACGTTATTACGATGTATCAGCTAATTGTCCTGAGTTGATGGGTAAGTATCCTGATTTTTCTACTCATGCACAGTTTCATGAAGACTATTTAATAGAATTATTCAGAGCTAAAAAGATTAGTTACTCTAAATCCAATCCAGGTGATGTGTTGAAACTTTATTATTTGCAAGAACTCATGAAAAGGGTGCAAAATGACCCAACTCACTTGCTTAGTTTTCAAAGCTTTATTCAGTTCTGTAATATTATTAAAAGTAAAATATAAAGCTAATTCCATACAATGAAAGTAATTAAAAAAGAATTAAAATTTATTACTTTATTTATCTTGATTATTTTTACATTAGTTGCTAGTAACCAAATTAATTATTCTACTAGCATGAACAATAACCAAACATTAAATGCTTGTGTAACTAACGGTACTGTAGCTTGTTATGAGCTATATGAAAAACCAATTTTACCAACGCCTAGCCCTAATATTCCCCAGACTGAGCAAGAGCGATTTTTAAGTGCGATCGCCACTCATTTTCCCACAGTTCCCCAGCCAGGTAGTTATGAGTATATCTTGCTTCGTGCTTACGGTGCAGCCTTTATAGATCCAGATCCAACAGTCAAATTTCCACCTAAAGTAGTTTTCAACAATGAGCCAGAAACGCAAGCATTTCAAAGTACCTTAGCGATGGATAAAATCACCGGAACTAACAATTGTTATCTGCAAAAATCCGCAGCAGCAGCTTTAAATAAAGCGCGATCGCAACAAAATATCCCCCTCAAATCTGGCTATGGCGCAAGTGATTGTACTCGTAATTATGCCACTAATTTAAGATTTTGGCGAAAATATGCTAATCGCAATACTTTAGATAAAGTCCGCGAAGGTAAAGAAACAGCAATTCTCGGAGTAGTCGCACCACCGGGAGCATCACAACATCTTTGGGGATTAGCAATTGATTTACGAGTATCTAATGCAAAACAAAGACAAGCTCTTTATGATAATGGTTGGTTTCAAACTGTAGAGAATGATGTACCACACTGGACTTATCTAGGTGTGAATGCAGATAATCTACCAACTTTGGGGTTGAAAAATAAGGTTGTTCGCGGAATCAGTTATTGGTTAACACCCATTTAACTGTTAAAGACGATGCAAACTTGGGAATACTAAACCAAAATTATATTTTCAAGGGACATAGCTATGTCAAGTGAAGTTAATAAACAGTATCAAAATTTATTAATTGAACTGTTAAAAGCAACTCATCAGAAACAGAGTTTATACACGCTTTTATCTAATAACATAAATAAAATTGATGAAAATTTGGCTTTAACATTGCGAAAATGGGCTGTTGAACAGTTTAAACATCGACCAAATACAGCTATGAATATAGCTAAAGTTATTTATGAATTTAGTAAGGCTATTCACTCTTGGGAACTTGGTAATTTTACTACTAACTTAGAAATTGCGATCGCAGGCTATGAAACCGCTTTACAAGTTTATACTTATGAGACTTTTCCTCAAGATTGGTATCAGATACAGCAATCCTTGTTAGCAGCTTATCAACAACGTCAAAATCTTTTGTCTATAACTATTGCTGAACTTAAACATCAAGCACATCAAAGCCTGAATTATTTCAATAATATATTTGCTAAATTACCACAGGAATTAAAACAAGCAGAACAACAAATCGAAAGTTTGAAAAACGAACTAATAGAGTTAAAACAGCAACAATTTAATTTTGTCAAAACTGATGCAATACAATCTCTAATGATTGAGGTTCAGAAAATTAACCAGACTCAAAGTAATATAGGTAATTGTCAATTCGCCAATCTATCCAAAAATAGCGCTTTTAATACAGCTATTTTTTATGATATTGAAAATTTAAATATAAGTAAAGCTAATTCTCAAACAAGTTTTTCTTTTAAAAATATTCAAGATAATTTAAAAAAAATTACTAGTTTTAAAAAGCCAGCTATTCAATGTGCTTACGCAGATTGGAGTGAAAGCAGGCTGAAGCTTTTGAAAGATGAAATTCAAGAACTTGGTGTTGCAGCAATTCAAATTTTTGATTTTGGACACAATAAAAATGCCGCAGATATCCAACTCTCTATTGATGTGATGGAATTAGTAGCGCTACGTCCTCATATACAAGTATTTGTGATTGTATCAGGCGATGGCGGCTTTGCTTCTTTAGCAAAAAAGCTGCATGAATATGGAAAGACAGTTATCGGTTGTGGTTACGAAGGAAAGATTAACCGATTTTTTCAGTCTATTTGTGATTATTTTATAATTTTACCTTCTCTGCAAACGAAAACTGATGAATTGCCAATCAGTAGTGCAAATGAGTTTGTCAAAAATACCAGTGATGACATTTTTCTGGAAACTAAATTAATTATACAGAGGTTGAAAAAAGAAAATAAAATTGAGAAAGATGGTATACCTATCGCTCAAGTTCATACCTTGCTAAAAGCGGAAATTCCTAACTTTGATGAAAAAAGGAAAAAAGAAGAAAATTGTAAAAAGTTATCAACTTTCTTTAAAAAGGTAGTTGAGGGAACAGATATATGCGTATCTGATAATAACAATAAGTTAAGTTTAAAAACACATCTATCTGCTAATACTGTTGCACCCTCTAAAAACAGCAAATAAGCAATAAATTTACCAAAATTGATTACTGTATGTATAGATGAGGCAAATTGAGTTACAAATACAACAATGTAAGTACTATGAAAATCTGATTTAATTCTTAAACAAATCTCTGTATTTGTAGGGTGGGCAGTGCATCGCCAAAACTATGATATGGCGATGCACTGCCCACCCTACGGGGATTTTAAAAGTTAAGTGTAAATCTTATATTTACACAATTTGCTTTCCCTCCAGAGGATAATACTACAATAAAGAAGTAACGCATCTAACCTCTGGAGTTCTGACAGTGGGCTTATTTGATGATTTGAGTCGGTTTCTGGAAAACCGTTTAGAGGAATTCTTGCGTAATAATCCACATTTGGAGTTGGAGGCGCTGTTAGAACAACTGCGTCAGCAAGAGGAAGATACATTAAAACTGATAGCAGATTTACAGTTACAAGAGAAGCGATCGCAAGAAGACATTCTCGCCACAGCGCAAGAAATCCAGCGTTGGCACATCCGCGTCGAAAAAGCCAAAAACGCTGGTAGGCAAGATTTAGTCGGGCCAGCCCAAGAGAGAGAAGCCGCTCTCTTGCGCGAAGGTAATCAGCTTTGGGGACATATGCAAGGGCTAAAAGAACGCATAGCACAATCCAAAGAACTACTCAGTAAGATACAAACTAGGCGGCAAGAAGTGCAAACCAAAGCCGCACAAGCACAGACAGCACGCGCCAAAGCTCAAACCCAACAGCGTATAGAAACTAGCGGTTGGTGGAATACCACCAGTTCTAGTAGTTTTGATGACTTAGAAGAAAAGTTTCGGCGTTGGGAAACCGAAGATGAATTAGAGCAAATGAAGCGTAATCTAGGTAAATAAGTATTATGTATTGGCGATGCACTGCCCACCCTACTATCGCAAGTGTCACAATTGGTGGTTGGTGCGTGACGCTACAAGTCTCATTACTACGTTCAAATATTATCGCCAGTCACACACCCTACAGAAAAAATATGCCAGTTGCGTAAGTCCTAATTACTAATGATATTATTCACTAATTATGTGTATTAAATAACAAAATTTATAATTATAAATGTTCCTTTGATACACTTTTATTTCTAACTCAGCATTTGTAGGGTGGGCAGTGCATCGCCAACACCATGAGAGGTTATCTTTGACAAAATTTATAATTATAAATGTTCCTGAGATACATTTTTTTCTAAAAATCTAAATATTTAGATTTTATTTATTTATTGAGAGTAAACTATATTTGCTGATATATTTAAATTAACTCTTTAATTTAACTTGATTGACCATTTATAGCTATCGTCGGATAGATTAGGACAAAAACCAACCCTAAAATAAAGATAGCAATCGGTCTCCAAACCTGTTACCTTTCACCTATCCTCTGCTAGATTAACCATTTTTTGCTTGCCGCAGTATTTTCTAGTCGTTTCAAATAAGAACTGAGGCATGGAACAAAGTATATTTTTAGACGTTTTGACTAGTCTACAGAGACTATTTGTAGGCTATATTCCAGCCGCTATCGTCGGCAGTTTCATTGGCTATCTTATAGGTATCAACGCCACTGTATATCAATTAATGCGGCGGATATTTCAGATACCAAATAGTATACCACCTATTGCTATACTGCCCATGACACTTTTAATTTTTCAACAGAACGAGTTAGCAGTAGCAATAGTCATCTTTTTTGCTAGCCTCTGGACAATTATCATCAACACTGCCATAGGTATACAACATTTCCGCAGACAAAATAATAACTTTCGCGCAGTTATCTTTCACACAACTCATGCGTTGAAAGTTGGGATTTGGGCGGCATGGTTCACAGTGATTGCAGTAGAAATGTTATTAGGCTCAAGGGGGCTAGGTGGTATACTGTGGAATAGTTATAGGTCAGGTAATACTAATGCCATCATAAATGGCATAATTTCCATTGGAATTATCGGATTTCTACTAGATCAATTTATTGATTACACAGGTTCTCTTCTGACTCAGATGGTAACAGATAGTAAAAAGTCCTCATAGTTCGTAGTAAAGGCTTTAGCCTTTTCTTTAAATCAGTTATCAGTTATCAGTTATCAGTCTTAACGGCGTATCGTGGAGGAGAAAGAAGCGCCACCAAAGCTATCCACCAATTGTTGTGGTGTTTCACAAACGTATTTAAGTAGGGGCGGGTTTAACAAACATATCTGTTTTTACCACGAATTACTCAATGAACCCACCCCTACAACTGTTCACTGTTAAAACTAAACTCCTGACTACAAACCTTAAATTACTTATACCAAATCTCTCTAACAATGAGCTTAATATAATTACAGCAACTTTTGCGTCTTCTCTACGAGACGCTACGCGAATGCGCCTTTGCGTGAGTTATAAAAAGCAATATTAAGCTCAACTTCATAGAGAAATGGTATTACCCTATTCTACTTATTTGACAAATGAAGAATATGCAAAATAAATTGCCACGAAATGGAATGTTCGAGTACATAAAAAGGCTCAACTATTTTACCATCAGGCATTTTACAAGTATCAGCCCTCAGCGATAACCATTTATCTTTTACTACATATTTAGATTTTAATATCTACCAATTTGATAAACTCACGCTTACTTAAAACATCTTTTTATCTGTAATATTGATTTTTAATAGTTATCAAACAACAACTAATCCGGGAATTTCTTCGGGAGAATGAGCAATTTTATCAGCACCGTGAGTTTTTAATTCTTCTTCTGTTCCATAGCCGTAGGTAACACCGATCGCAGTTATATTATGCAGCTTGGCTCCAATCATGTCATGTTTTCTATCTCCCACCATCACCACATCAGCAGATAGTAAATTTTCGGTTACTAAAATATAATGAATCAACTCACCTTTTACAACCCTTGTCCCATCCAACTCACTACCATAAACACCATCAAAAAGTGACAACAAGCCAAAATATTCAATGATTTGCTTCGCATAAATATGTGGTTTAGAAGTAGCTACAAATGTTTTGTAACCAGCAACACGAATCTCTTTAACTGTTTCGGTAATCTGAGGATAAAGAGTATTTTCCCACAATCCAATTGTAGAATAACGACGGCGATACAGTGCGATCGCTTCCTTCAACACACCATGATCAGAAGTCTGGAGTAGCTGAGAAAAACTCTCTTGAATAGGAGGGCCAATACACCAAAGTAACTCCTCAGCCTCCGGTGGAGGATAACCCAATTCTACAAGAGCATACTGAATACAGCGAGTAATTCCCAGCTTGGGATCAGTCAAAGTCCCATCCAAATCAAATAAAATAGCACAGACCGACATAATTTATCACTTGCATAATTAATTAACTCCTTCTGATGAATTACGCCGACGCAAAAAACCTTCTCCACTTAACAACGCAATTCCCAAAGTGACAACACCAATTCCCAAACTCTGAATCAGGTTTAAACTTTCGCTAATTGTTGCCCATGCCACTAACGCCGTCAATGCTGGACTGCTAGAACCAATGATAGAAGCTTTTGTCGCCCCAATCGTGCGAATCCCCAAATTATTTAGAGTGTGTCCGATAAAACTGACGATACCAGAAAAAATACTACCAATCCATAGAGGAGTCCAGTCAAGTTGGGAATTAGCAGGAGAAAAAAGCAGTAAACTAACACCAGAAAGCAGCAGTGTAGAGGCAAAACTAATCCAAGTAAATGGAACTGGATGGAATCGTTCCATACATTTTTGACCGATGACATTATAGAAGGCGTACACCACCCCAGCGCTAAGGCTGGCGAAAATGCCGATCGCAATGGTATTACTGCTGTAATTACTAGAGGACTGAGGAATTGTCAGAACACCACCTATGAGAATAATTCCCATGACTAACCAACGGAAAAGCGTAGGGCGATCGCCAAAAAATTTCCAAGCCAGCAGCGCCGTAAATACAGGATAGGTGAAAAATAGAGTCAATGCAATTCCTGTAGGAATTAAGCCAATAGCAACATACAATGCAGCAATATAGACAAACATCAATATTCCACAAGCAAACGCTTGTATGAGAACATCGAAGCGTTCCCTGGTGAACAAGTCTTGAAATTCTCTTCCAGCAGATGGATATAACTTAAATGCTAGAGTTGCCATGAGCGGAACCACTAGCAGCATTCGCATAAACATCAGCAGGAAAGAATTTTGTAAATCTGGTTTTACGTATCCACCTAATACAAATAAACCTAATACGAGATGTTCAGAAAACAAAACTCGTACAGTGACGTTATGTAATGTCAAAACTAAGGAAGATAGTAAAACTGTCAGCATAATTTATAATTGATAATTCGGAATTATTATCCCAAGAGGAAATAACTCGTAATAGGAATTTTAACTACGAATTACTAATTATTATTAACTACCTGTAAGCAATGCCCACCAACACCATGATACGGCGCTGCACTGCCCAACGCAGCAGGGCTGTTTCATCCCCTAAAAGACCATAATTGACAAGCGTATCAATCAAAAAAATCAGGTAGTGCATAGTAGGGGCGCACAGCTGTGCGCCCTTACAGATCATTGATGTGTGGTGGGGAGCAGAGGAGCAGGGGAGCAACCCACCCCTAGCCCCTCCCAGGAGGGGAACGGAGCAGGGGAGATAGTCTTTTCCCTTTCCCCTTTCTCCTTTCCCCCTTCCCCTTTCCCCAGTCCCTAAACTAAAGCTGGTTCTGGTTCGCGGCGGTTATATAAAGAAGAGTCGCCCTTGATGGCTTCACTCTGCTTACCATCAATACCGACGGGAACATCACCGACGATAGTCACACGCTGAACATGGCGGGGTTGGTCGCCATAATCGGCGATCGCATAATGTTGAGTAGCCCTATTATCCCAGAAAGCGACATCACCCTCTTGCCAACGCCACCTCACCGTATTTTCTGGACGGGTGACGTAAGCTTGTAATAGTTTGATAATCTCGTTGGACTCATCTTGAGATAACCCACGAATTCGGCGGACAAAACCACCAATAAATAGTCCACGTTCCCCAGATTCAGGATGCACTCGCACAACTGGGTGTAAAGTTTCGTACACAGTCGAGGTAAAAACTTCTCGATAAGCTCTCACTTCTTCTGGAACGTCAACTACTGCTGCTGCATAGTCATAAGCATTGCTGTGTACTGCCCAGAGTGGGTCAGCAAGATTACGCAGATGAACGGGTAAATCTGCGTATGCTGTTACAGAGTTTGCCCAGATCGTATCACCGCCTGCTGGGGGAATAACTAGCGCCCGCAATACAGAACCCAATGGTGGGCGGTCTACGAAAGTAACGTCAGTGTGCCAGTTATTCGCACGCGCCACCGTTTTGCCGTAGTTTAAATCAAGAACCTCTGGGTTATCTGCCAATGATGGTACAGTGGGGTGTGCTGTAGTCACTTCACCAAACCGACGCGCAAAAGCCACTTGTCCCTTAGCATCAAGGTTCTGTCCCCGGAAGAAGATAACTTTGTATTTCACTAAAGCTTTGCGGATATCGCTGATGATTTCGTCACTCAAATTGCTACTCAAGTCAACACCGATAATTTTTGCACCGATACGTCCAGCAATTGGTTTGATATCAAAATATTGTGAACCCATGTTTTTATTTCTCCTTAAATGAACAGTGAACAGTTATCAGTGAACAGTGGACAGTGGAAATAACCTGACAACTGATAACTGATAACTGACAACTGAGTTAAACCCCCGGTGTACTTCCGCCATCAACAAGAATCTCTGCGCCTGTAATTGAGGCTGCGAGGTCGGACAATAAAAATAGTGTCAATGCAGCAATCTCTTCTGGCTGGGCAATTCTCTTGAGGGGAATTCCTTGTAAGGTTTCTGCCTTAGCTTGCTCAACTGTGATCCCACGGGCTTGGGCATTTTGTTCTGCTAAACGTTCAGCCCGTTCGGTAGCAGTAGCGCCTGGGGAGATGGCGTTGATGCGAATGTTGTACTCGGCTAGTTCTTTGGAAATGCCCTTGGTAAAGTTGAGGAGGGCGGCGTTTGTTGTTCCACCAGGAAGAAAGCCTGGGCGGGGTGTACGTCCAGCACCACCGATAATATTGACTATGCGTCCATCACGGCGGTCTTTTTGATGGGGAACAACGGCTTTAACCAAGCGAATGTAGCCGAGTAACTTTAGCTTCCAAGCATCTAAAAAGACTTCATCACTCAGGTCTAGAAATGAGCCAGCACGAGCTGAACCTGCGTTGTTGATGAGGATGTCAATCTGCCCAAACTGCGCCAAGGTGGTTGATACGACTTGCTCAACACTCTCGGCTTGAGTTAAATCAGCACTGATGGAGATTACTTTTGCCCCTGGTGTGGGTAAGGATTGGATAGCACTAACGGCATTCTCTAACCTTTCTGGGTTACGAGCTGCGATCGCTACATTCACCCCTTCACTATAAAGAGCTTTGGCGATCGCCAGTCCAATCCCCGCACTTCCTCCCGTCACTATCGCTGTTTTACCCGTCAGGTTTAGTTCTAAGCTCATAGGTAACTGCCAAGCATTGAGGATTACAGTGATTTGCACAATCAAATCTAAAATACGGTAAATCGGTAGAGTTAACGTATTTAAGAGTTATAAGAACCTATCATAGACAACCATTAACAAGCAAGCACCCTAATCAAAGATTTGTATCTTCAGGAGGCAGGGGGCAGGAGGCAGGGGAGCAGGGGAGCAGGGGAGCAGAGGAGCAGAGGAGCAGAGGAGAAAATAATTACTCCCCCTTTCCCCCTTCCCCCTTCCCCTTTCCCCCTTCCTCCTTCCATTTATAAAATTAGAAGAGTTAGCTGTTTTAAAATGGCAAAAATGTAGATATTTAACTAACAGGGATAGGCAGACAATGAATTATCAGCAATTATTTAGCGATCGCCTGGCTGTATTGGCGACAATGCACCAAAAAGAAAAAGTAATTGCTCCCCTATTAGAACAGGAGTTAGGCATGAAAATTATAGTCCCGCCGGATTTTAATACAGATATTTTTGGGACATTTACTAGGGAAATAAAACGCACTGGAACGCAAATAGAAGCAGCTAAATTAAAAGCTGAAAAAGCTTTAGAAATAACAGGAGAAAGTTTAGCGATCGCCAGTGAAGGTAGTTTTGCGCCTCATCCATTAGTACCCTACATCTACTCTAATAGAGAAATAGTAATTTTTTTAGATAAAGTTAACAACCTGGAAATTATTGGTGAAGAATTTTCTACAGATACAAACTTTAGCCATCAAGTTATAAAAAATTTAGATGAGGCATACATTTTTGCTCAAAAAGTAGGGTTTCCTGAACATGGTCTAGTTATCTGGTTTGAACATTCCCGAAAAAGAAGTAATGAGATAATCAAAGGTATTATCAAAGAGTCAGATTTAATAGAAGCTGTTGAGTTTGCCTTGCAAAACTCAACCGATGGAAAAATAAATATTGAGACAGATATGCGGGCAATGTACAACCCAACCCGCATGAACAATATCGCCAAAGCTACTCAGAATTTACTCAATAAAATTAGCAGTTGTTGCCCGCAATGTCATACCCCTGGATGGGAAATAACTGAAAAAATCCAGGGATTACCATGTGAGCTATGTCAGATGCCAACCACCTTAACGCTGAAAGTGATTTACCAATGTAAAAAATGTAGTTTTAGGCAAGAAAAGTTATTTCCTAATGGTATAGAGTTTGCCAATCCAGCCCAATGTATGTATTGTAATCCTTGATTTATAGCAAGAAACAGCAGACAGGTTTGAAAGCCTTGTTAATGAGCAAAATTCTATGATAAGTTATATCCTCATCTATCTGGCGACAGCTATACAATTTGGCTTGATATTACCTACTTAGTTTAGTCAACCTAGCAATTGTATCTGCTGACCATAAAAATACTAAGTGTATATACTAGACTTCGGCTTTTGGACTTCCAAGTGTAGCTGAAAAGTCTTGCTACTTAGGTCATAGACATTTTGAATTTGTGAAGTTTAAAAGTAAATCTTAGGAACGACTTGACACAAAATGCAACAGTAGTAAAATTTACATTAACTTAGCAAGCATTAAGGTAATATTTAGCTGAAGATTGTGTGCATCTTCTAGATTTGGCACAATTTCATCTCAAAGCTATCGGAAAACCAATTTCCGAGCTAGGATGAAGGCTTAGTAATGCCCTAGTTTACTATCGAGTTCAATTTTTGAAATTTTATGGACAAAAGTCCACAAGACGGCAGTATTATCCTCCCCTGAGCTTGGTGAGCTTGTCTCCCAGCGCGGGGGAGACAATAGGAGGTAAGTAGGATCATGCTCACACAGGATGTTCGCGATGCACTGGATGTAGCTGACTTAAATCGGCTGAAATGGGACTTAAATCGGCTACAACCCGTAGATGTAGGAGAGTATATTGCACAATTGCCAGAAAAGCAGAGAGCGATCGCTTTTCGTCTCCTCAACAAAGATCAAGCAATTGACGTATTTGAATATTTACCCACAGAAATTCAAGAAGAACTTATTAATTCCCTGCATGACGCGCAAGTAGTGCAACTTGTAGAAGAGATGAGTCCTGATGAACGGGCAGAATTATTCGATGAACTGCCGGCTGGGGTAATTAAGCGCTTATTGAAAGAACTCAGTCCAGAACAAAGACAAGCCACCGCCACCATTCTCGGCTATCCCGAAGGAACAGCCGGGCGGGTGATGACGACAGAATACGTCCGGTTACGCGAAGGCTTGACAGTAGGAGAAGCCCTCAGCAAAATTCGCCGTCAAGACGAAGACAAGGAAACGATTTACTACGCCTACGTTACCGACGACAACCGAAAACTAGTGCGGGTGGTATCTTTGCGGCAATTGTTATTCACCTTTCCCGAAGTGCTGATTCGTGATATAGCAAGCGATCGCGTAGTTAAAGTTAGAACCGATACACCCCAGGAAGAAGTCGCACAAGTCATGAAGCGCTATGACTTAATTGCTATCCCCGTAGTTGATAGGGAAGAGCGATTAGTCGGTATTATTACCATCGATGATGTAGTCGATATTTTAGAAGAAGAAGCCACAGAAGACATTCAAAAGTTAGCCGGTGTAAGCGGTGATGAAGCCGCCTTATCGCCTCCCCTACTCACCATCCGCAACCGCTTACCTTGGTTGTTGGGGATAATGGCATTGTATATTGGTGCAGCCAGTGCGATCGCCCCCTTTCAATCAGTCATTTCTGCCGTACCAGTCTTAGCCGTGATTATGCCAATATTCTCGAATACAGGCGGTACTGTTGGCATCCAAGCATTAACAGTTACCATTCGGGGTTTAGGTATAGGTGAAGTCACACCTAAAGACACGATGAAAATTCTGCGGAAAGAAATTCTTGCAGGTTTAGGGACGGCGGTAGTTTTAGCTATCACTATGTTTGGACTGTCCTTAATTTGGGCTAAACCCCAAGAAAGATGGGTAGCTGTGATTGCTGGGACAGTCATGGCAACTAATACAATGGTGGCTGTTACACTTGGTACTTTATTACCAATGGCATTAAAACGCCTCAAACTAGACCCCGCCCTAGTTAGCGGCCCCTTAGTCACCACAATGCTAGACACCATCGGCTTCTTAACCTTCCTCACCCTAATTTCCACAGCCTTGAATGTATTTCATTTAGCAGCTTGATGGGTATTGGGGACAATGGACAATTGACAATTGACAGTTGACAGTGAATAGTGAACAGTGAATAGTGAACAGTGGAAATAACCTGACAACTGTCAACTGACAACTGACAACTGACAACTGTCCACTGTCAACTGTCAACTGTCAACTGACCATTGATTTATGCCTACCTCGACTTGGACTCGTCATCACGTACTTTCTTTAGCTGACTTCACGGCGGCTGAATACGATATTGTTTTACAAACTGCTGCTAGTTTTCAAGAGGTATTATCGCGGCGGACGAAGAAAGTACCAGCTTTACAGGGACAGGTGGTGGCGAATCTATTTTTTGAACCATCTACCCGCACTCGTAGCAGTTTTGAACTTGCTGCTAAACGTTTAAGTGCGGATACACTAAACTTTGCTGCATCTACTTCTTCCATGACCAAGGGAGAAACAATTCTTGATACAGCAAAGACATATTTAGCGATGGGAACTGATATTATGGTGATCCGCCATAAGGAAGCAGGCGTACCAAATGCGATCGCTCAAGAAATGGATCGTTTAGGTGTACGTGTTAGCGTCCTCAATGCGGGTGATGGTCAACATGAACATCCATCTCAGGGATTGTTAGATTTATTTACCATTTGTAGTTTAATTGACCCAGCTAATCCCAGGTTGGAATTGTTAAAAGGGAAAAAAATTGCGATCGTTGGTGATATCCTCCATTCCCGTGTAGCCAGGTCGAATATTTGGAGTTTAATTGCTAGCGGCGCACAAGTACATCTAGCCGCACCACCAACTTTATTACCTAAATTCTTTGCCGAGTACATTTTTGAGGATGAACCAGTACCCCCTGGTCAACTATTTATTCATTGGGAATTAGAACCAGCTTTGCAAAATGCTGATTTTGTCATGACGCTGCGTCTGCAAAAAGAACGCATGACAGCCCATTTACTCCCCAGTTTACGCGAGTATCACCAATTATTTGGCATTACCCGCGCCAAACTCCAACGATGTCAGCCAAACGTCAAAGTTTTACACCCCGGCCCAGTTAACCGTGGCGTAGAAATTAGTTCCGACTTGATGGATGACCCAGAATTTAGTTTGATTCAGTCTCAAGTCACCAGTGGCGTAGCTGTACGCATGGCTTTATTGTACCTAATAGGTAGCGGTAAAACCTAATTAAGTGCTGAGTGCTGAGTACTGAGTAAAGAAGGATTATTTATTAATTACGAATTACTATCACTCTTGCGCTCCAGCTTGCTTTAAACTCTGAACTATACTCCTAAAGCCATTAAACTCGGCAATCATTAAAGCTGTGTAACCACCACGGTTTTTTAAATTTGTATCAGCCCCAGTTTCCAGCAAGATTTGCACTGCTTTGTTGTAACCACCAGAAGCAGCCCAAATTAAAGCTGTAGCGCCTACAGAGTCTTGGTAATTAGCATTAGCACCTTTCGCCAACAATAACTGAATTATCCCTGGATGATTACGTTCTGTAGCTTTGATTAAGGGGCTTTTACCATCGCCTGCGGGAATGTTAACATCAACACCGTAGTCTAATAATATCTTTACTGTTTCGGTATGACCTTGAGATACTGCTAAGGTTAAAGCTGTCTCACCTAGATTGTTTTCATTTAAACTTGCGCCAGAACCCAGTAATGTTGCGACTATCTGATGATGTCCCTGCAATGCTGCTACTAATAACGGTGTATCGCCCAAGTTGTTTTTAATTTGCGTATCTGCACCGTGGTTAAGTAACACTTGTACCACATCAACGTAGCCTTCCACCGTAGCCAAGTGTAGAGCTGTTTCACCATCTTGGTCTTGGTGATTTACTTTTGCACCTCTGTTTAGTAGAATTTCTGCGATCGCTCCATTTCCTGCTGCTACACCTGCTAACAATGCTGTCCCACCATCTTGATTTTCTTGGTTGACATCAGCCCCAACAGCTAGCAACACTTCCACCACATTCAAATGTCCCAAATCAGCTGCTAGCATCAACAGCGTATCCCCTACTTCATCTTGGGTATTAGCATCTGCACCGCTTTGTAGAATTAACTCCACTACAGCAGCTTGTCCTTGTTTGACAGCCAATTTTAAAGCATTGTCATCATCTTTATCAGTAATATTAACATCAGCACCAGCAGCTAATAAAACCCGTACCACTTCTACATAACCCTTCAAAGCTGCTGCCATTAAAGCTGTACTACCATCTTCATTGGTAATATTTACATCAGCGCCTCTAGAAATTAATAGCTGTACAATGTCAACTTGTTTAGCAATAGCAGCCAACATCAAAGCCGTCAAACCATAGCGCTTTCTCTTCAAATTCACATTTGCCCCAGCATCGAGGAGCGATCGCACAATTTCCGTATACCCGAGATTAGCAGCAAACATTAACGCCGTAGTGCCATCGCGATCGCACCCATCCACCCTAACACCAGCCGCCAGCAGCGCACCCAGACCTTTGATATCGCCACTTTTCGCAGCCTTTAGCAATAAAATCTCGTTGTGATCACTCATGTATAAATCCCAATAGGGAGTTAAATATCTAGTTCCAGAATTAAGTCTCAGATGCTTTAGGTACTTTGGCAAGATACTCGCCGATTTTCGTTACCTCACTAGCCGAAATATAGCGATCGCCACATAGGGCGCGGACATTTATGAATCATAAAATCCTTACAACGAAAAGCTTTCTTACCTATCACCTGTCACCTGTCACCTGTCCCCTGCTATATATGATTGCTAAGTGTTCGGCATATAAATACACCTTATCTTGTATATAATCACCATTACTTTGTATAATCTTGTATCTTGTCTATATTTACCATCAGTTTGTATAGATTTTTTGACAGCTTTTAAATAATATTTTTTTCTAACTTTGTGAGAAATTCCCTTAATAACTATTGAGCGCCAATCCTATGTCAAAATAAAGGTAATTTGTTACCTAGAGGTCAGCAAACACTCTACAAGCTAAGAGGAAATGTAATAAAATACACAACGAAGTGATAAAAATGTCACTTCTCCAGCCTCTAGCCTAAGCGCCTCTAACCCTTATTTTCCAGTTAGACAAAGGATAGACCTGAGCAATGGCAAACCCAAATAACCAAAATCAAGCAGACGCGATCCCTAGCACCGTTGAACAGAAAGCGCCCTCTGTCTCTGAAGAAAACGCCCCCAGCACTAGCGAAGCAGTAGCGACAAACATTCCTACCGCGAATACGCCAGATCCCGCAACGGCTAACCCAGAAACTAATCCTAACGCGGCCAAACCAGCAGAAAAACCTGCCCCAGCCGCAGCCAAAGCCGCAAAAAAAGAGAAAGCCCCAGCAGTGGAAGACAAGCCATTTGTAGAGTTCATGGAGCAAGATTATTTGCCAGCTTTGCAAAAAGCGATCGCCTCAGAAGGAGTGAAAGATTTACAGCTTTCCTTCGCCAAGCAAAAGCTACCCATCGCTGGTATAGCATCCTCTGAAGAATGCTGGCAAGTAATTGGCAGTTGGCAAAGCGGCCAGCGCCAGTTTAATGTCTATTTCCCCGATGAAGACATCCAGGGCAAAAAAGGCTTTTCCTGCAATGAAGGCAGAAGACCCAGCACTCTAGAATCATTCTTAATTGACGAGCGGAAAATTACCCTTGATATGTTGGTATCTCGTCTTGTCTATCGCTTGAATGGTCAAAAATGGCTAGGTAGGAATTAAGGGAGTGGGGAGATGGGGGAGCAGAGGAGCAGGGGAGCAGAGGAGCAGGGGAGCAGGGGAGCAGGGGAGCAGAGGAGCAGAGGAGCAGAGGAGCAGAGGAGAAAATAATTACTCCCCCTTTCCCTTTTCCCTTTTCCCTTCCCCCTTCCCCCTTCCCCCTTCCCCTTTCCCCTTTCCCCCTTCCCCTTTCCCCCTCCCAAATTGTTGCAACTCTTAACGTTTTCTCTACCAGTTTGCCTCTACACCTTGGTAGACTGAGATTTATACAAATTCAATATTGTCTGCTGTTACGTCTTGTGAGGGCATAACCTTTAGCTTTCACGGCGTGGTCAAGATAATAAAAACAAAAGAGCAGTTAGGACATGGTAGATTCCCTAAAAAAGCCAGGCTTTGAAGAAATACGGCCAGGAATTAAAGTCCCGGCCAAGGAAACTCTATTAACACCCCGGTTTTACACCACTGATTTTGATGAGATGGCACGGATGGACATCTCCGTCAACGAAGACGAGCTGAGAGCCATTCTCGAAGAGTTCCGTGCTGACTACAACCGTCATCACTTTGTGCGGGATGCCGAGTTTGCACAATCCTGGGATCACATTGACGGGGATACTCGCCGCTTGTTCGTGGAATTTTTAGAACGGTCTTGTACGGCAGAATTCTCCGGCTTTTTGCTTTACAAGGAACTCGGTCGCCGTTTGAAAGACAAAAGCCCCGTTTTGGCTGAATGCTTTAACCTGATGTCACGGGATGAAGCACGCCACGCTGGCTTCTTGAACAAAGCGATGTCAGATTTTAACCTGTCTCTTGACTTAGGATTTTTAACCAAGAGCCGCAATTACACATTCTTTAAGCCAAAATTTATTTTCTACGCGACCTATCTTTCAGAAAAGATAGGTTACTGGCGCTATATCACCATTTATCGCCATTTAGAAGCGCATCCTGAAGACAGAATTTATCCAATTTTCCGTTTCTTTGAAAACTGGTGTCAGGATGAAAACCGTCACGGTGATTTCTTTGATGCAATTATGAAATCCCAGCCGCAAATGTTGAACGACTGGAGGGCGAAACTATGGAGTCGCTTCTTCCTGTTGTCGGTATTTGCCACCATGTATCTCAACGATATTCAGCGTAAAGACTTCTACGCTTCTATCGGTTTAGATGCGCGGGAATATGACATCTATGTAATTAAGAAGACCAACGAAACCGCAGGTAGAGTCTTCCCTGTAATTCTGGATGTGGATAGTCCAGAATTTTACGAGCGTTTGGATATCTGTGTCCAGAATAACGAAAAGTTAGCGGCGATCGCCGAATCCAAAACACCAAAATTCCTGCAATTCTTCCAAAAATTACCAGTATTGGTTTCCACTGGTTGGCAGTTATTGCGCCTGTACTTAATGAAGCCAATTGATGCTGTTTCCGCTCAAGGTGCAGCGCGTTAAGTTCTCAAATTTAGACAATATTTAAGTGGTTCTGTTTTATACAGAGCCACTTTTTTATAGTAGGGGACAGGGGACAGGTTAAAGTAACATGAGTTCGATGAACCTCTCCCTCCCAACCTCCCTCTCCTACGAGGAGAGGGAGGAGAAACGAAAAACCTCACCCCCGACCCCTCTCCTCGAAGGAGAGGGGTCGGGGGTGAGGTCAAAACAAAGCTGGTCGAACTCACGTTAAAGTAAGGGTTTTAATGTCTGTACCAAAATTTGATTTTGCTCATCAGTACCGACAGTGATGCGTAGTTTATCTTCTAGTCCTGGTTGCTTGAAGTAGCGGATGAGAATTTTCTGTTCTTTGAGTTTTTGATAGAGGTATTCGGCGTTTCCTGCGGGGGGTTGGGTGAGTAAAAAATTGCCGTGGGAGTCCCATACACGGAAACCCAAATTTGTCAAGTCTGTTGCTAGCTGAGTCCTTGATGCTTTAACCTTGGCTACACAAGCATTTTTATAGGCTTGGTCATTGATGGCGGCTGTAGCAACTTTGCAGGCGATCGCATCAATGTTATAGCTATCTTTCACTTTCAACAATCCGTCCAATAACTGAGGATTGCCTATCCCAAACCCTAAACGCAACCCCGCCAAGGAATATCCCTTAGACAGCGTGCGAATCAAAATCACATTTTCATATTCCTGAACCAAATCTAAAGCACTTGCTTCAGCAAAATCTACATAAGCCTCATCAATAACTAACACCCCAGATAATTCACTAGCTAACTTGCGTAAATCATCATTGGGTACAACATGACCAGAAGGACTATTGGGTGATGCAATAAATGTCACACATCCATTAGCGGCAATCAATTCCGCCACAGGTAAAACATTGTCTTCTTTGTAGGGAATCTCTAAAATGTCCGCCGCCTGCATCTCGGTTAATGTACGATAAAGTACATAAGTAGGAATAGGATAGACCACCTTTCGTCCCGGTTCAGCACAAGCGCGAATGACTATGCTTAAGATTTCATCACTACCATTACCAACAATAATCCAATCATCAGGAACACCTAAAACTTTACTTGCGGCTTGTCTAAACTCACCGCCAAATGGTTCTGGATATCGCCGTAACCATTCGCTATCAATATCTTTGAGTGCTGCTAACGCCGCAGGCGAAGGGGGGTAAGGGTTCTCGTTACTGTTGAGTTTAATCACCTGTGTACCCCGTGGTGGCTGTTCACCAGGGACATAGCTAGCCATAGCCTCTACATTAGACCGAAAGTAATTATTCATCAGAAAAATGGGTAGAAACCCCGTCCTTCTTGGACGGCTTGACAAATCAATCGGCTATGCGCCAGGAATTATAAGACCAATTGATAATTCACTACAAATATCTGTAAAAAATAAAAGTTTTTAATATCACATTTCCTCAGACTTAAATACTATCCAGAGAGTGATGAACTCGTAAGCTGAAAGAGTTAAATTATTCAGATAGATTCTACTTCTACTTAAGGCTTGGTGACAAACCAAGTCTTTTCCCATATAAAAATTCGATTTCTAGAAACATCTCAGTCAGGGCATACGCAACTGGCACATAGGGTAGGGTGCGTCAGATGTGGAAAATCCTTCAATCTGTACGAAATTATTGGGGCTGACGCACCCTACAGTTAGTTTGATGATGACACTTGCGTAAGTCCTATCAGTATTTGTAGGGTGGGCATTGCCCACCGTAGATGATTATAGTTTAAACTTTTCGGTAATTCGCTTCATTGCTTCTTCTACATTCTCCCGACTGTTAAATGCAGAAATGCGGAAGTAGCCTTCACCCGCCGCACCAAAGCCAGAACCAGGGGTTCCCACTACGTTAACGGTTTGTAGTAGCTTGTCGAAGAAATCCCAACTGGAAAGTCCATTGGGGGTTTTTACCCAAACATAAGGCGCATTGACACCACCGTATACTGATAGTCCTGCGGCTGTGAGTTTCTCACGGATGATTTTGGCATTTTCCAAATAGAAGTTGACAAGCGCTTTGACTTGTGATTTTCCTGCTTCTGAATACACCGCTTCCGCTCCCCGTTGGACAATATAAGATACACCATTGAACTTAGTAGACTGGCGACGGTTCCACAATTTCCACAGTTCCACATCAGAACCATCGGCGGCTTTGGCTGTTAGGGTTTTGGGGACAACAGTTAAGGCGCAACGAGTCCCGGTGAAGCCAGCATTTTTGGAGAAGGAACGAAACTCGATCGCCACTTCTCTTGCCCCTTCAATTTCATAGATAGAATGGGGTAGAGTCGGGTCGGTGATGTATGATTCGTAGGCAGCATCAAAGAAAATAATTGAGTTATTCGCTTTAGCATAATCCACCCACGCCTTGAGATGTTCTTTAGTGGCGGTTGCACCTGTGGGGTTATTGGGAAAGCACAGATAAATTAAGTCTACCTTTTGGGAAGGAATTTCCGCAGTGAAGTTGTTCTGGGCGGTGACAGGTAAATAAACTAAACCTGCAAACTCGCCTTTGTCGTTAGCAGGGCCAGTATGTCCTGCCATAACATTGGTGTCTACATATACTGGATAAACAGGATCAGTGACAGCAATAGTATTGTTATTGCCAAAAATATCGAGAATGTTGCCTGTATCGCATTTAGAACCGTCGGAAATGAAGATTTCCGACGCATCTACCTCTGCACCCCGTGCTTGGAAATCTTGGCTAGCAATTTTCTCTCGCAACCAAGCATAACCTTGTTCTGGGCCGTAACCTTTAAAAGAAGCGCGATCGCCCATTTCTTCCACTGCCTTAATCATGGCAGTACGGCAAGCTTCCGGCAAGGGTTCTGTCACATCACCAATACCCAAGCGAATAATCTTAGCATCCGGGTTAGCTTCCGCAAAGGCATTTACCCGCCGCGCAATTTCGGGAAATAGGTAGCCTGCTTTCAGTTTGAGATAGTTATCGTTAATCGTTGCCATACTAAAGTTGAAAAAATCCCTAGATAAAACAGCTTACTGTGAATTAGTTATCAATGTTTTCCCTTTCTCAAAGCAATTTTTAACAGTGAACACCCCAACCCCCCCTGACTTTTCACGGGATATGGAAAACCCCACTTTCATTCCTCTCCCCTACAAGGAGAGAAGCTTTAATTGCTCCCCCAACCCTTGTAGGAAAGCAGGGTGGTTTCATACAGAAAAAGAAAAATTTATCAGTTCTGATTTCTGGTGTTGTAGCAGAGATTTTGCCCTCTCTCCAAACCTCTCACGCCAGGCAAGCTCAAGTCGGGAAACCCGCCCACGCAACTGGCTTCCCCACGGGGGGAGAGGCTTTGAAACAGACGAGTTTTTTCTCTGATTGTATGAAACCACCCTGCCCAACCCTTGTAGGGAAGGGGGCTGGGGGGTTAGGTCTAGCGTTAGCTTTTCCACATGACGTGAAAACTCTTTCTCCCCCTCCTTTTTCCCCTCCTCTTAGGGGCTAGGGGTGGGTTACTCCCTCATCTCCCCCCACTCCCTACTAGAAGTAAAATTAGTAAACATCAGACAATTCTTGTTAAGGCAGCGTTATTATGAGCATCCCACTTGTAGACCAGCCCACAGAAGAAAAATTAGTAACGCTCAAAGATGTTTCCTGGGAGCAATTCAAGGGTATTGAAGGACATCTTCAGGACAACCACAGCGTTAAACTAACTTATTTATCAGGAGTGTTGGAAATCATGTCCCCGGTAGGCGATAAACATGAGAAAGTGAAAAGAACTCTCGGATTGTTGCTAGAAACTTACATGAGAGAGTTAGGTATCCGCTTTTATGCCCGTGGTGGTTTCACCCTTGAGGAACCTGGTTATGCTTCTGGCACACCAGATGAATCTTACAGCATCGGCACAGAAAAAGAAATTCCTGATATCGTTCTAGAAATTATTGTCACCAGTGGGACTATTAATAGAAAAGAATTATACAAACCCAAAAAAGTGCCGGAAGTTTGGTTTTGGAAATCTAATTCATTAAAAATATTCAGTCTTAACGACAGTGGTGAGTATGAGGAAGTAAATCGCAGTAGGTTTTTTCCCAATTTAGACCCAGCTTTGTTATTAGATTATATTGCTATGCCTGACCAGTATGATGCAGTGGCTGAATTTCAACAGGTTATTCGCAATCAACATTGATAGCGCATCAGTGGATCAATTAATCGTATCTAGCTTGCAGTTTCAGCTATATCAAAGTGGGGAGTGGGGGCTGGGGGATCTGGGGAGAATAACACCTGTCACCTGTCACCTGTCACCTGTCACCTGTCAACTGTCAACTGTCACCTACCTAATCTTGCTGCGGCAGTGGTAGTAATACGGTAAAGGTTGAGCCTTGCCCTTCACCCAAGCTTTCGGCTGTGACTGTACCACCATGCTGCTCGATAATATATTTGACAAGCGCTAGCCCTAAGCCTAAACCTTGTTTCACTGTGACGTTGTGCTGATCCTGGCGAAATCGCTCAAAGATATGGGGTAAAAATTCAGGTCTAATACCTTGTCCAGTATCGCTCACTTGTATGCGAACCTGTGAGTTGTACTCATTGAGCCGGATTTGCAGATGTCCCCCAGTTGGGGTAAATTTGATGGAATTTGTGAGCAAATTTAGAATAACTTGTTGCAAGCGAGAAAAATCTCCCCAAACAGGGGCAACATCTTGTAGTTGCGTTTCTATTTGCAGTGACTTTGCCTCGCTAGTGGGACGGACGGTTTCCACAGCCGTCTCTACAATATCTACTAAATTAACCAATGCGAAATCTAACTGCAACGTACCGCGCACCATGCGGGAAACGTCGAATAAATCTTCAATCAATTGCACCTGTGCCTGAGTATTCCGCAGGATAGTTTCCAATGCCTTTTTTGTTGTTGCGGCATCAAGCTGACGAGTTTGTAGCAGCTGTGTCCAACCTGTAATTGCGTTGAGGGGAGAGCGTAACTCATGGGCTATCAAAGCCACAAACTCGTCTTTAGAGCGGTTTGCGGCTTCGGCTTCGGCGCGGGCAGCCTGGGCTTGAGCTAAAAGCTGTTCACGTTCGATTTGGGCTTGTTTGCGTTCGGTAACATCAAGTGCCGCTAAAATTGCATAGCTTGGGCGTAGTGAGTCACCAAAATGCTCAAAGAACACCTGCTTACGTACATTGAGCCAACGCACTTCGCCATTGTCCCAAACGACGCGGTGTTCATGGGTAAACCATCCTGTTCCTTGGGGATCAAATAGCTGTTCAATTAACTCGGACATGATGACGCATTCTTCGGGATGAAAAGTGGCATGGAAGCGATCGCGCGTCACCACCAATTGCTCAGGGGAAAGCCCGTATAAAACCGCCGCTTCTGGGGAAAGTTGCACGGTATTGGTGATATAATCTACTCTAGCTAGGGCAATGCCTGCAACCTGCATTCCCAATTGCCATCGTCTCTCAGACTCCTGTAATTGCTGTTCATAACGTTTGCGATCGCTGATGTCCTGCACCATCACATTGATACCCAAGACTTGACCTGTGGCATCTTTGAGTGGATAATAGCTGGCAATCCAATCTTGCTCTGTTGTAGGTTGTGCTTTGGTGGTTCCATGAATCTCAATATTGAGAATAGGTTCTCCAGTTTGCATCACTTGCTGATGTAACGGTTCGAGGATGTGTGCGAGTTCCGGGATGAATTCGCGGGCAGTACGCCCCAGATGATCAGCCACACTCACACCGTTGATTTGGGCTAAACGCTCATTGATCCGGACATGACACAAGTTGCTATCGAGAAAACACAACCCTACCGGAGCGGTAGCATAAATACTTTCCAGTTCCGCCAACTGCTGACCAATGGTGGACTCGCGTTCCTCTAGGGCTGTCTTGGCGAGGATAATATCGTTTATATCTGTTGCTGCACCCACCCAAGAAACTACATTGTTTTCCTGGTCGCGCATCGGCAAGGCCCTGACAAGAAACCAGATATATTCACCGTCAAAGCGTCGTAGCCTCTGCTTGACTTCAAAGGGTATACTGTTCTGTAATGATTGATGCCACTGTTCTAGATTTAACGCTAGGTCTTGGGGGTGTATTACCTCTGCCCAACCCTGACCTCTGGCTTGTTGTTGTGTCTGTCCGGTAAACTTGCACCATTGTTGACTCGTCCAGGTGTTTGCACCTGCTGCATCTGTCTCAAACAGCAGACTCGGCACTGCTTGGGCGATGGTATGGCAGCGAACCTGGCTCTCACGCAATCGGTCTTCGGCGAGTTTGCGTAAGCGAAGCTCGTCGAAGACATCGCTAATTACTTCTGAGAAAACTATGATACCACCAATTTCTGAGGTGTCTGTGTACCAAGGATGAATTTCCCATCGCACCCAATCAATTGAGCCATCGGCACGGGGAAGGACATCTTCCTCACAGGCGGCAATGGCTCCTGCTAAACAACTCTGGTAGATTTGTTGCCACTGTTCAGGGACTTCGGGAAATATCTCGTAGTGGGAGCGTCCGACAATATCTTCACCTTCTAGCCCGTAGCTTGTCAACCAGCGATCGCTCACCAATACATACTGCATCTGTCGGTCAAACATTGCTACTCCCGCAGGCGCGTATTTGACAAACAGATTCAAGACTTCTTCGCGTTTGCTCAGTTCGGCTTCAATGCGTTTACACTCCAACTGGGAGCGTTTATAATCGGTGACATCACGCCAGGAAAGCACTAGTCCGTCATCAAGCTTGTTAACGCGGATATCATAAGCGTGGGTGAGACCTTGAGTCCCTAACACATCTGCATAAATTAATTCTTCTTTGACCAGCGCTGCTCCCTTCTCCACAACCCGACAGCATTCTTCAAACAGCCCAGTTTCTCTATAAGCTGGGAAGAGTTCGCAGAGACTTTTGCCAATGTCATCTGCACTCATCTGATGGGTTTTTAAAGCGGCCGCATTTAAGTAGTCAATCCGAAAGTCGAGAATCTGTCCTGTGTGATCTCTAATGGCACAGCATATACCAAAACAGTCTAGCATATTTTCAATAGAAATGCGAAACCGCTCTTCTTGGTGCTGCAAATCAAGTCGCAACCGGGCATTTTCGATCGCACTCCGCATTGATAACTGAAGCTGCTCTGGGATTAAGGTTTGCTTGATTAAATAATCTTCAGCCCCTAGCTTGATAGCACGCACAGCGATCGACGGGTCACTATCACTGCTGACCATGACTATAGGGGGATGAGTACCATCAAATCTGGTCTGCAATTCCTGCACGAATTTCAGCCCCATCACATCCGGTAGCCCATAATTAACTAAAATTCCGTCAACTTGCTTGTTCTGGCACATCAACATAGCGTCGGTGGCGGAATGTGCTTCTAGCAAGGTATAGCAGCATTTGGGATCGGAGAGCAAACAACGGCGGTACAATTCCCGGTCTGCGGAGACGTTTTCTACAATCAGCACCGTGTATGATGAAACACTCGTAACGCTAGTTTTGCTGACCAATCTCATGATTTACTCCTAGCTAGTCGTGAACAATTTAGGAATTAGCTCCTGAGATTCCATCTCAAGTATTCGGTAGATATGAAACGCAATACTTGATGCGAACTCTGACGCTGCTTGCCACAAAACCACATCAGGCGTGGCGTTGGTAATATAATCTTGTTGCTACTGGCTTTGTTCACACCATAAATCTCTCCAAGAGCTACTTGTTCACCTGTTTAATTAGATCAAGCTTTCACCCTTCTGTTAATGGTCAAGTTTCTCCTTGGGGCTGGATCATAACCTGCTATTAACCTATTAAATATATGGATGCTTTATTATACATAAATAACTTGTTTGTCAATACAGTCAAAGAGATATTTTTGTGAAAAAAATCTCACAGGTATGGCAGGGGACAGGTGATAGGGAACAGGTGACAGGGCTGAAAGCCTTTGGAATTAAAGGTTTTAAAATTGTATGATTTCCTAACCTATGCTTCGACTGCTATAGCTCTAACAATTAGGTAAAAGCTAATCAGTTTCACTTTATACTTTTATTACTTAAGTAAAGTAGAGAGGTGAGAAGTATCAATATTTAAAAAAATCATACGTGAAAATGCTCTAAAAAATTACGTATAAAGTATAACATTATATTATTGTGCGTGTAAAGAGAAATCGACTGTGAACTAACGCCTTGAGCCAAATAGTCAATTCACAGATATGGTATTTTTTTCATTCTTTGGCGATGTAGTAGGTTATTTAAGGCGCAACGCAAGTTTGTGTGAGGTCAGTTTTTGGAATATAGCGGATTGCAATCGGATAGAATACAGATTCATCTGCGTCCATCTGCGAACCCTTCGGGTTCGCGGTAGCGTTGCCAAGCATTGGCTTCTCTACGAGACGCTACCGCGAACGCCAACATCTGCGTTCAATCATTTTTTCTGTACCTCACTGACTTGAAAACCGCTATAAGTTCGTCGAGGCGATCGCAATTTTTGTAGCTATAACTTTTGGAAAGTTAGCGCATCACAAGTTATATCATGTCCGCTTAAACAGTTATCATAATTATATCTGAAAAAAGAAAGCGACAAATACGTGGGTAGGGGCGTACAGCTAGCTGTACGCCCCTACCGATAATGGTTGTGTTGCCAAGATTTTTTGAATCGGTATAATTTTTCGATTGCCCACTTTCTCAAATTTTTGGCTGATACTCTTGACAAAATCCTGCTCCAAAGGAATGAAACAGCCTTACCCCAAGGAGGGGAAGAGGTTTTTAGCTTTTTGACTAGAACTTTTGTAGTTCAGTTTATTTGTGTCTTCCTACTTATTAATTAGTAGTTTTTACTTGTACAAAAGCTTCTCTACCTGTAATCAATCTGGAGCGGCGATTGCGAGTAATATAGTTCCATGCCCACTGAAACACCACTAGCAATTTAGTGTCAAACTCTATGAGAAAGTAAATGTGAATGACTAGCCAAAATACCCAAGCTAGGAAACCTGTAAGTTTAATTAAGCCTAAATCTACAACAGCTAAATTTTGCCCAATCATGGCCAAACTACCCACATGATTGTAATGAAATTGTGGTAAAGTATGACCTTTAAGCCTACGTTTAATCAGTTTAGCTACGTACTCTCCTTGTTGTTTGGCTACGGGTGCAACGCCAGGTAAGGGTTTACCATCTTGATGAGAGAAGTTGCCTAAATCTCCCACTACAAATATGTTTTTATAACCCCTGATAGTCAAGTCTGGTTCTACAATTACACGTCCTGCGTGGTCGCATTCTACATCTGTACGTTGGGCTAAGATTTGTCCCATTGCGGAGCCTTTGACACCTGCTGCCCATAATATAGTTTGTGAGGGAATTTCTTTCACTTCTCCCCCTTGTTTGAAGGTAACAATGTTATTTTCAATGTTAGTCACCCTCGTGTTGGTGTGAATAACCACGCCCAACTTTTGTAAAGATATGGCTGCTTCTTCGGATAACTCTGGCGCGATATGTGGGAGGATGCGCTCACCACCCTGTAATAGTAAGATTTTCGTTTCTGAGGTGTCGATGTTGCGGAAATCTTCTTTGAGAGTTTTGTATGCCAACTCTGCGATCGCACCTGCTAATTCTACACCAGTGGGGCCACCACCCACAATCACAAAAGTTAAAAAAGCATTGCGTTTTTCGGGATCAGTTTCTTTTTCTGCTGCTTCAAATGCGCCAAATATCCGGCGACGCATTTCTATCGCATCTTCAACAGTTTTTAAGCCCGGAGCAAATTCTTGCCAGTTATCTTTACCAAAGTAGGAATGATTAGCACCTGTAGCCACAATTAATGTATCGTAATTGACAACTTGATCGCCCATGATCACTTGTTGTGCTTTTGGATCAATATCATTCACTTCTCCTAACAAAACTTTTGTATTCTTGCTTTTACTGAAGACAGATCGCAATGGTGAAGAAATATCACCAGGTGATAACGTTCCTGTGGCTACTTGATATAAAAGTGGCTGAAATAGGTGGAAGTTACGCTTATCGATGAGAGTAACATTTACATTTGTTGACTTGAGATTTTTTGCTGTGTATAGTCCACCAAAGCCACCACCAATGATAACAACATTATGTGGTTTATTCTTACCAAGCGCAACTTCCATAATAAATATTTCCTTCTGTTAAGAAAACTATAACTTTTATTAACAAAGATGTAGCAGAATCATGATATGGGTTGCCGTTAATTAAGAACAATTGAAAAAATCATGAAAGTAAGTAATCGCACAGAATTATTTACATTTACCAACTCCTGTTTATCCAAAAATTTTAAATTTAAAGTAAAACAATATTCCGCATAACACCCTGCTCTATTTTGTGGTCTTCGCTACGCTCTTGAATGGAGTTAGTAAGATAAACTTACTGAATTAGGGTAATGAAGTTACGGATTTTCATTCAGTTACAAAATAGGAGCAGCAATGAGTATAGAAAGCGCTAAAGTTATCTTATGGGAAGAGAAACAAAAAGATTATCTAAAAAAGTTTTATGATTTACAATTTGTTCCCAGGGTGGGAGAAGAAATATATCTTAATAGAGAAAATTGGAGGGTAACTAGAATTGAACATGATATAGAAGTGAGTGAAATTAATATTTATATAGAATTAATTAAAAAAGTGAAGCAGGATAAAATCTCAGATTCCGAAAAAACTAATAAATAAGCGTGAATTTAATTTGCAACTAATGCCAACCTCTTTGTTAAGAGGTTATTTATATATTGTAAATAAAATTACCTTAAACTTTGTGATGTGGGCATTGTGGCGGCGATCGCTCTTGTGCTTGTTTACTCGTAACCAAATTCATCCATAAATTGAAATTAGATGAAACTCTTGTAGGGTGAGCCGAACAGCCCGCCCTAGTGATGTAAGTTAAATGGGAACAACTTACTTATTTTTTTCTTTTATAAAAAATTTAGACAGATCATAACCAGGTTTTCGGGTAAGATTTTCACCCTGTTTCCTAACCGAAGGGCTTGGTCAATGTGTTCAAGGTAACTTTTTTTCAGCCACTGCATAGCTGAAAACTATTAGTATTAATTAGGGCTAATTTTTATTTTTAATAATACATCTGTCTATAGATAGATAGCTATTTAATCCAAAGAAATATTTGCAAAGCTATTTGAGTGGATGCTATTCAAATACCGATGCCTAATCATGCTCAGAAGTTCATAATATATATATAGAAGAGTCAAATAATTAACAAGGTGTTGTAGAACACCAGAGTTATTCTTAAGAGTACAGCTATATTAAATTACTAATGGAAGTTGTTTACTGGAATTACATAATTGCTCATAGCATTACTGCATTTTCATACTTGGGTATCCCCATAGTCATAGCAGTTTTATTTAGCAGAACTAAAGCAAATGTGCCTTCTCAATTTTGGTTAGCCTTTTTCTTATCAGGTGCATTTATCTTGTTTTGTGGATTTCATCATGTCTTAGCGATATTTGAGCCGCATATGCAAATGTCTTTGCTGCACTTAGGCGTACTCAACATCATGGCATTTATTTCTTTGTCTACCTTAATTTGGTTGATGCCAACCGCTTATCAAATTGTAGAGGTAATTGCCAAATTTCAAGAAGATGCCCGCCAACTTCAACGTAGCCAGCAGATGCAGCACCTGTTTTTAGACCAAGGCCCATTTGGAGCTTATATCAAAGATGAACAATCTAGAGTAATTTACTACAATCAAGAAATACAATCTAAGTTTTTGGTAGGCCCACTTGAATGGTTAGGAAAAACGGATAGAGAATTTTTGCCCGATCCAGAAGAGGGGCGGCAGGTCATGGAAAACGACCAAATTGTTTTGAAGAGTCAACGCCCATTAAAGTTAATTGAAGAGGTAAAGATACCGGGTAGTAAACAACCATATTACTGGCTATCATTTAAATTTCCCTTTAACGACCATACAACAGGAGAACGTCGCATCGGCGTAATTAGCATAGATATTACAGAATCTGTAGAAGCACAAAGACAGATTGTCGATTTAAGTCGGCAACTAGAACAAAAAACTTTAATATTAGAAGCCAAAAATCAGCAAGTTACATATCTGTCAGATATGGTGAATATGCTGTATACTTGCGAGTCTGAAGATGAAGTTTATCAAGTGGTGGCTTTGACTTGTACTAAGCTTTTTCCTAGTATGAGTGGTTGTATCAATATAATTGCTAATTCCAAAAATTATGTGGAGATGAAGACTTCTTGGGGAGGAGAAAAGCAAAGTAAAGAAGTATTTTCGCAATCTGATTGTTGGGCATTACGGAGAGGGAAATTAAACTTGTTATCGCCTCATAACATGGGGTTGATTTGTAGCCATTTAAAACAGCCTATTAGCGGCTCACATTTATGTGTCCCATTATTAGGACAAGTTGAAGTATTAGGTTTTTTACATATCCATACTCTTGAAGAAATAGGCGCAGAAGAACAACAAATTGCTGAGATAATTGCTAAATACTTAGCTTTAGCGCTGAATAATCTGTTAATGAAACAACGTTTAACCCATGATAACTTACGTGATGGGTTGACCCAACTATTTAATCCTAGCTATATGCAAACCATCACAGAGCAGAGATTAGCGGAGGCTGAACGGTTGGGACAGACCCTTGGTGTTGTTTTTCTTGATATCGATAATTTCAAAGGGTACAACTCGCGCTATGGGCATTTAACTGCCAACATTGCTATCAAGGCATTAGCGAAGCAACTTTTAAAATCTATTCGCTCCTTTGACATTGCTTGTAGATGGGGTGGTGACGAATTTGTGATTATTATGCCTAATGTTACACAGGAAACCCTCACTGAGCGAGTAGAACAACTTAGGCTAGAGATTTCTCAAATGCAAGTGGAGGATGGGGATCAGATTCTTGCAAGTATTACCGCTTCTTTTGGCATAGCTATATCCGAGCCTGGGATCACAGTAAAGGATTTACTGCATCGAGCAAATCAGGCGATGCTTGAGGCAAAGCGAACTTTTAAGAATCAGGTTGCTGTGTACACAAGCACCCATCACTAAATTTGGCATTGCAGTATGGAGGGAGGAATTGAGGTCAAATCATGCCGTAAATATGCCTGACTTTTCACTTCATTAAATATGCAACGCCCAAAACATGGTTTTGGGCTAATCACTAATATTTTCATTTTCATTTAATACTAAAGATAAAATTTTTAACAGTTCTGATAATGTGTAGGGCTTGGGTAAAAATGCTTTAATACCAATGCTAGAAACCTCAGTTATTTTTTCATTAGTTGCTAGCCCACTGGTAGCAATGATTTTGATACGTGGATTAATTCTTTGCAAGGCGCGAATAGTCGTAATGCCATCCATTTCAGGCATCATTAAATCCATTAGCACTGCACTAATTTTATCTTTGTGTTTGACATACTCTGAAAGCGCTTCGATACCATTAGAGGCGGTCAATACCTGATAGTTATAATCAGCAAGAGATATCTGAGTAATTTCCTGAAGCGAGAGTTCATCATCTACAACTAAAATCGACTCTCCATTGCCTGTGAGCAGTTCAATGTCTTGTGTTAGTTGTTGTTGCTGTTGTGTAGTTGTGAGTGCTGGTAAATATACTTGAAATTGGCTACCTTGACCTAGTGAGCTTTCAACATTGATAAAACCGCCATAATTTTTGACAATTCCCATTACCGTTGACAAACCTAACCCTGTGCCTTTGCCAGTTTCTTTAGTTGTAAAAAATGGTTCAAAAATTCTTTCTAAGATTTCTGGAGCAATACCAATACCAGTATCAACCACAGAAATTACAACATAATAGCCTACCTTTGCTTCAAAGAAGCTTTGAGCAGAGATTTCATCAATAAATTTATTAGCCGCAATAATTTTTAAAGAACCACCATAAGGCATAGCATCACGAGCATTAATGCAGAGGTTCATCAGCACTTGCTGTAACTGGGTTGGGTCGGCATAGACAGCCCATAAATCTAGGGGTAATTCTGTAGTAAAGTTAATTGATTTAGGGAATGTTTGTTGGATAATATGATTAATTTCGGCAACTACGTGCTTAATTTGTAAAATGATTAGTTTGCCTGATACACCCTTAGCAAAGGACAACACTTGTTTGATTAAATCAGCACCACGCTGAACATTGGTATCTAAGATTTTGAGTAATTGCTGAGTCTGTTGGTCAGAAAAATTTTTTTCTAATAATTGTAATGACATTAATATAGGTGAAAGCACGTTGTTGAGATCATGAGCGATTCCACTTGCTAATATGCCAATACTTTCTAGGCGTTGAGCGCGGAGAAATTGGGATTCTATTTGTTTTTTTTGTGTGATGTCGGTGTTACTTACTAAAAAGGATTTAGGCTGTCCTTGTTCATCACGGACTAAAGTCCAACGACTTTCTACAATAATTTTCTTGCCGTCTTTAGTTATTTGATTGATTTCACCTTGCCAAAAACCTTTATCAGCTAATGCAGCATGAATTTTTTCAAGTAACTGTAAGCTTTCTTCAGTGTTGAATAAAAGATTAATGGCATTTTGTCCAATAGTTTCTTGTTCGAGCCAACCATAGAGACGCTTTGCACTTTGATTCCAAAATAAAATCTGGTTGTTTAAGTCTTGTACGAGAATTGCGTCTGTGGCAATATCAAGTAATGTGGCTTGTTGGTGAATTTTAATTTCTGCTTGTTTGCGTTCGCGCAGCGCGGCTTGCCGTTCGCTAATGTCCATGACTACGCCAACCATGCGTATTGCTTTTCCCGATTGGTCATAAAATACTTGACCCTTACTACCTAGCCAAATTATTTCCTCTGCATCGATCAGGACTCGAAATTCTGTGTCATAATTCGCTTTCTGGGTGATGGCGTTCATCACTTCCATCGCTACCCGTTCACGGTCTTGAGGATGAATACCATTAAGAAAAGTTTGGTAGGTACTTGGAGAAAAAGTTGGAGCTAGTTTAGAGATGAAATTATCTTTGTTAGAGTAGGTTATTTGATTATTGACAATATCCCAATCCCAAGTAAACATACAGGCAGCTTCTAGAGCTAGTTTCAACCGAGCTTCACTTTCTTGCAGCTTGGTGATAGCATTTTTTTGTTCGGTAATGTCCCTAGAAATACCAACAATTCCTATTAATGTTCCTTGCTCATCATAAATGGGAGAGTCGGTGACTAATACGGGAAAAGCATTGCCGTTTTTATGTTGCACAATAAACTCGCCTGTCCAACTTTCACCTTGCTGTAGTTGAGACATAATCTCTGTTGCGTACTCAAGTGAAGTTACAGGTGATATCAAATCTACAATATTTTTCTGCTTTACTTCTTCGGCTAACCAACCGTAAAGAGTTTCTGCAAATCGATTCCAATAAATAATTTCTCCCTGCAAGTCGGTAGCAATTATTGCTTGCTCTACTGCTGAGAGTAAACCTGCTTGAAAGTGAATTTCTCGTTGGGATTGTTTGCGTTTAGTAATATCAGTAGCTGTGCCTAAAATCTGCACAGGTAAGCCATTGCTATTTCTAGTAAACACACACTCTCGGCTACGTAACCAACGCCAATCATCATCACTATGCTTCATTCGGTATTCGATTTCGACTACTTCGCCATCTTGCAAGCTTGGCAAAGACTTTAGGTGTGTGTTAACTCGGTCAATGTCGTCTGGATGAATCAGATTTGGCAGGACTTGTTCTTTCATCGTTTGAACAGCACAAGAGCTATAACCAAGAATTTCCTTTATTCGGTGATTGATATAAACATTGCGCTGTTCAATCAAATCGTATATGTATATGATTTCTGGTGTTGTTTCGAGAATTTTCTCGACAAAATGCTGTTTTTGTTGAACTGCTGCTTCTGCCTGCTGGCGATGGGTGAGTTCGGTTTGTAGTTGGGCGACTAGTGTAGATTGTGCGATCGCAAATGCCGCTCTTTCTGCTTGCTGCTGAGATAGTAACTTTTCTAATTGGGAAAAATTTTGGCGCAGTACCGCTAACTCTTCCATGAGCTGCTCTTTGGTCTTTTGCTCATCTGTCATAGCTTTAGAAAGTTCGATTAGCGACGGGCAGTAAATCAAATATACGATATTTGAACACTATACCTTAGATTGAATAGTCCCCTTAGCGGATATTTGTAAACGATTATGAAGGGGTCGCATTAGTTTTGGCAATAGTTGACAAGATTAGTTACCCATGAGAGGGCTGGAATACAAAATGCGATCGCCTGCTTTATATTCCAAGCGATCGCATTGACGACAAACCTCTATAAGCATCTGATATCAGCTTGGTAACATACTAACATATCTGTATGCCGTAATCAAAAAATTACATCAGGTTCAGGTTACAGGTTACAGGTTACAGGTTACAGTGTTGAAGGTATGTTGGTACATAACTTTTTGCATATGCAGTCTGCTGTAAGTCAAATAATTAGCCATCAGCATATTCAAAATTGTTATAAATCTAAATAAGCCGAGAGATGTTGAACGAGAACGATAAGATACTTATGCAACCAAAAACCAGAAAATTCCCCAACCAAGCGTTAGGTGCAAAGATTTTTCATTCTGTTAATATCATTAGCTTATTCCTCATGCTTACCAGTGGGTTACAAATCTACAATGCAAATCCCGTTTTTGGTGGACGTGCAGGTTTCCACATCCCACCCATATTTACTTTAGGAGGTTGGTTAGCCGGAGGTAGACATTGGCATTTTGCCGCCATGTGGTTATTTTCTGTCAATCTTTTATGGTATGGAATTTATATTTTAATTACCCGACGTTGGCGACATCGGTTTGTTGGTACTAATGACCTCAAAGCATTACAAAAAAGCCAAAACCCTAAGCGTCTAATTTATGCTTGGCATCGAATTGTTTATACATCTATTATCCCGATCTCGCTATTGGCAATACTTACAGGTATAGGTATGTATAAACCTGCTCAATTTCCTTGGATTGTCGAGATGTTTGGCGACTGGCAAGCATTAAGAATTGTACATTTTGCCTCTGTGCCACTAGTGATTATATTTACAATAATTCACTCAGCATTAGGGCGACAAGCTGGGGGTGAGCAATTAACAGAGTCAATGTTTTGGTAAAGTATAACTATTTAGCAAATGAGTTTAATTCATATACGTCATCCTCAAATCTCACGCCGTCGATTTTTGCAGCTATCTGGTATTTCTAGTATGAGTTTGCTACTCGGCGGCTGCGGGACACCCGTTTTTGAAGATTTAGTAGGTGCAGTTTCTCAACCACTTAATCAAAAAGTAGAGAAATTAATCTTTAATCCTGAAAAACTTGTACCAGAATTTTCATTTCAGGAAATTCAACCAGAAGCGTTAATAGTTAATAGCTTTCGTTCTACGCCAATTATCGATATAGAAAAGTATCGTTTAATTGTTGATGGAGAAGTGAATCAGCCTTTAAATATTAGCATGGCAGAGATGCAAAACTTACCCTTGACTTCGATGATTATCCGCCATATATGTGTAGAAGGTTGGGCGGCGATCGTGCAATGGGGTGGTGTAAGGTTAAGAGATATTATTGCCCTGGCTCAACCAAAATCTACTGTCAAATACGCTTATTTTAAATCGGCTGATGGTTACTACGAAAGCTGGGATATTGCATCAGCTTTACATCCACAAACACTTTTGGCTTATGAAAAGAATGGTGAACCTTTACCAGTTGAAAATGGTGCGCCTTTGCGTTTAGCTTCGCCGATTAAGTTAGGTTATAAGCAGAGTAAGTGGGTAACTCAGATTACTTTGACTAGCAGTTTATCTATATTTAAAGGCTATTGGGAGGATCAGGGTTATGAATGGTTTGCTGGAATTTAGATTTTAGACAATAGATATAGCACTTTTCAACGAGCGTGAGTTACAGGAAAAATAATTAAACGCAGATGTTGGCGTTCGCGGTAGCGTCTCGTAGAGAAGCCAATGCTTGGCAACGCTACCGCGAACCCGAAGGGTACGCAGATGAACGCAGATGAATCTGTATTCTAATCGGTTGCAATCTGCTATAAGTAGCACAGCTTTGGTGGGCAATGCCCACCCTACTTTTATCGGCTATTTTATTGATTATATTTTGTTAAATCCAATTTAAAATTTAGTAATAATTATTAAGGGCAGATTAAAAGTAGAATATGGATTACTTTTAAGTCGTTATAAGATTAGATGGCAAGCTATATTAATTTTGTTAAGCAAAATAGAGGGGGGTTTCTGTAGTTAATTTTTGCATTTCCTGAATTGGCGCAAGGCTGAAACCGTTATTTCCAGACTAAAGTGCTTCTATTGGCTTTTATAGCAGGGGACAGGTGATAGGGGACAGGTAACAGGGCTGAAAGCCTTTGAAATTAAAGGTTTTAAAATTGTATGATGTCCTAACTTATCAGACGACTGCTATAGCTCAAAATCTGATTGTTGAAAATATTTATACGTAAAAATACTCAAGTTTATTCATAAGGCAGATGGTAAACGTATCAATAATACGGTTAAAACATCTGTAGGATTTAGCATTTGCTTGTGGCATATTATTACAAAACTAACAAAAAATTTATGTATCGATTCCAGGTTAGTGCATATACACAAACTGGTGAATCTATTGGTCTAGTCGGTTCTAGTCCCGAATTGGGATCGTGGGATATTACTAGATGTGTTCACCTCCGCACGAGTGGCGATCGCTATCCTTTATGGTGGGTAGATATAGAATTTGATCTTGAGCCATTGTTGGCATCAGATAACACCCAGATTGAGTATAAGTATGTCAAGTTCGATACCCAAGGTAATGTCCAATGGGAAGCTTTAGGTGCGAACCGTTGGCTACCGATAAATCATCAGCCTTCGGGTACTATTGTCTTGGATGATGGTACATTTGGTTATTTACAGCCTTATCCATTCGCCTACCTGGAACAGCCAACTTCTGTCATCAATCCTTCACCAGAAAGGTCTGAAGGTTTAAAAATCTTGGTAATTGGTAGTTCCGTAGCTTTGGGTTATAAAGCTTGGCTGTTGCAAGGTTGGGTTTGCTTACTAGAGCAAGCTTTGCAGGAAAAATATGGACATAGAGTAGTAAATGTATCGGAAGCGGGAGCCAATGTCAGCCGGACAATTACCCGCTTTGGGTCAGTAGTTACGCCAGAACAGCCGGATGTGGTAATTATCGCCTTGTCGCTGGGTAATGAAGGTTTAGCTTCCTGTCCTCCTCACGAACGACGAGCAATACAACGACGGTTTGAAAGCGGCTTGCAGCAGCTTGTGAACATGACCAGGAAACTAGGAGCGTTGCCGATTTTGGGGGGAGTCTATCCTCACAATGACTATTCTCCTGAGCATCACTGGCTATTAAAAGAAACAAACCATCGGATGTTAACTTGGGGCGTTCCGATTTTGAATTGGCTGGAAGCGTTAGATAATGGGCAAGGACGCTGGCGAGAGGGGATATCTTTTGACCCATCTCACCCCAACAGTATCGGTCATAGGCTCATGTATGAGGCGATCGATTTGCACCTGTTTGACATTGACAAAGCAGAATTAGCCAAACAAACACGCCACTTCTGGGAACCGAATGAAATTCCTATTTATCTTGATAATGCAGGCTTCTATGTCTGTACTTCTATTGAAGAGAAGAGTTTGCGAATCAGCAATCCATCAAAATCCAATTATACCATTGCTCCCTATTGGCAAGAACTGCAAACTGTACTGCAAAGTCAAGCCAAATTGACCCCAGGCGTTTACATTGCTAAAAATCCCCAACCAGGAATACTCCCCTTCTTGGCTGTAAAAGAAGATGGGGCTTTAATCACAACATTAGAAATACCCCCGGCTACTGAGGTAGAATACATAGCCGCCTTCAATCTCTTTGCACCCAACAACTCCCAGGTGTTGTACTATGATGGGCATTTAGGAATTTTGCAACAGGACGAGCGTCACCTTTGGGTAATCAACGAGTCAGACCACGAGTATAATATCCATCCCATGTGGAAGGAAGTACGGAGCGCACTAAAAGCTATGCCAGCAGGTGTCTATGAAGACCCTCTGCATCCCGATACCCCATTCCGTACAATGATGATTGGCAATCATGGATTAGAAAGTCGGGTGAAAGTAGCAGCACAATCTGCCGTGCTTTTCCAATATCAGTGTAAATTATCAGACATCAGCCGTATAGCGATTATACCTCTGGGCGATCGCTGTGCTGTGCGAATGATGCTGTATAAAATGGAGTATGACGGCCCCGCCTTTCCCTTTGATTTGACCCGCACTACCAAGATTGCAGATATTGCCGATATCATCGAAAATCGTTTCTATGATATGTGGAATCCCGACTTCCTCCATTACAGTGCAGATGCAGGCAGAATCTACCATAGCAAATGGACTGGTTTATCCTTCGCTCATGAAGTTGAAGACACAGACAACCCCATATATGATATGTCTCCCGTTTATGAACGGATGCGCGATCGCTATACAGCACGTTCCCAACGGTTTTGGTACACAGTAGAAAACTGCGATCGCCCGCTTTTTGTCCGCACCGGGATTTGCGATCGCGCTGGGGTAATTGATTTGCTTGACAAACTGGAAAAACAATGTCATGGCAAACCATTTCAACTATTGCTCCTATCTCCCCAAGCTAGCGAAGAGTTTTTAGGCATCCCTCATGTCCTGCATTATAATTACGAGTTTAATCCTGATCTGATGTATGACGATTTAGGACATTGGATGTACTGCACAGACATATTCCGGGGAATTTTGACATCCTTGGGTGTGTCTAGTAAAAACCTCTTTTGGTGTCCACCGAATCCACCCAAGGACTGAGGTTTCATCAATATCAGGACATAGGCAACTGGCACATGGGATAGGGTGCGTCAGATGTGGAAAATCCACAAAATGTGTACGAAATTATTGAGGCTGACGCACCCTACAGTTAGTTTGATGATGACACTTGCGTCAGTCCTAAATATTTTATCGTAAATAAAAGGGTTTAAGACCCCTACATCTATACGTAGTATCAGTTTCAGTCGGGGTTTAAATCCCCGACTGTTCGCGTAGCGTGCCGTAGGCAAAATGTCTTTAATGCGCGAATGCGTGAATGCGCGAATGCGCGAATTGTTAACCACATCTATCGAAATAGCTCAACCACCGTCGGCTTAGTCACCTTTCCCATCGCATTACGCGGTAATTCTTCAACTAGCAAAATCTTAGTGGGGACTTTATAAACCGCTAATTGTTCCTTTGCCCAACCTCTCAAAGATTCTAACGTTAACTGACGCTGTGGTTGCAACACTAACGCCGCACAAACTCGTTCACCCCACTCAGGATCAGCCACCCCAACCACAGCACATTCTTGAATATCTGGATGATTTCTTAACACTTCTTCAATTTCTAGGGCGGAAACTTTATACCCTCCTGTTTTGATGATATCCACGCTCATCCTTCCCAGAATGCGGTAGTTACCATTCTCAACTACGGCTAAGTCACCTGTACAAAACCAACCATCTTGGAAAGCTTTAGCGGTGGCTTGGGGGTTTTGCCAATATTCTAAAAATACACCAGGGCCTTTGACTTGGATTTCTCCTGGTGTTCCTGGTGGAACTAAATTTCCACCTTCATCCACTAATCTCACTTCCACTTGTGGCAAAGGTTGACCCACATACCCAGCATATCGTTGACCGTGTAACGGGTTGGAGAGTGCCATACCTATTTCCGTCATTCCATAGCGTTCTAGGAGAAAATGACCGCTAATATTTTGCCACTTCTGTAAAACTTGCACTGGTAAAGCGGCGGAACCAGAAACCATTAACCGCATTTTGGTACAGCCTGCTGTCATGGTTTTTTGACGTTCCTGGGAAGCATTTTCCCAAGCAGCAATCAACTTGACGTATATCGTCGGGACTGCCATAAATAGGGTGAACTCACCCTGACTAATTAGCCTCCAAACAACATCTGCATCAAATTTACTCAACATATGACACTCCGCTCCAGCCCATAAAGCACAGGTGAGGACGTTGATAATGCCATGAATATGATGTAATGGGAGTACGTGTAGGATGCGTTCGCGTAGCGTCTCCGAAGGAGAATCGCTCGCTGTCCATTCCCAAGCAGTAACTAAGCTAGTCACTTGCGCTTGAATATTTTGATGAGTTGTCACCACACCCTTTGGTTTACCTGTTGTGCCGCTAGTGTAGAGAATTAAGGCACGTCTGGTAATATCTATTTCTGGAAGAGGCGCAACATGATCACCGAGCGGTTCTGTGGTGAGGATAAATCGCAAATTGTGAGTAGTTGCGATCGCCCTCAGTATATCCTCAAAATGCGGATGGGCAATAATCATCGATGCGCCTGAATTGGTAATCACATATTCCAACTCTGGTCTTGGATGAGAAATACAAAGAGGTACTGCTATTCCACCCGCCCGCCAAATTCCCCACTGAGTGGCTACATACTCAAATCCTGGTGGAATTAAAAAAGCCACTCGCTGCTGTTGTAAATCTGCTGTTCCATTCAGAAGATTTGTTGCTATTTGACTAGAAATGTGCAATAAATCCTGATAAGTAAATGCGCCTTCATCTGTAAGAATTGCTCTTTTCTCGCTATTTTTTTCAGCACGAGTAATTAAAGGGAGAGTCACTTTTCTTTACCAATTTATGCTTATTGTTCAGTCTAATTACTGAAAGCATATAGCAATCTCAACTATTTTATTTAAACTTTTGTAACTTCTTGATCAGGAGATATCTATGGTTGTGAAGTTCACTACGTAGATAGGTTCTTCCCTAGTTCTAAGAGATGTTCTAATTGTGGCTACATCAAGCAAGATTTAACCCTTGCTATTCGTGAGTGGGAGTGTCCAGAATGCAAAAGTTTCTGGGACAGAGATGTGAATGCTGCACTCAACCTGATGCTATTCTCGCAAGTTAAAATCCCCTTGGAATAAGGGAAATCTACGCCTGATCAGCTAGTTGAAAGACTAGGGATGAACCGGGATACTGGTTCAGGACAGGAAGCCACAGGTTCCGCGTAGCGGAACCTGTGGTACTTCACTTCGGAATACTATATAATCTGGAGAAGAATTGATTATCTGGCTCTCTGAGTTTTGCCGCATCAAGCAAGACGGTTGAGCATTTACCAGGATTTACAATATAAAGGCTCCTTCAATTCCCCTACCAGTGTTTCTACCAAAGTCAGCGAGAGCCTCTCTTAATTAAGGGAATTTGGAAGCAAAGTTCATCTAAATTTTCATGCAGCCGCGCCTGTCAGAACATGATCTGCTGCTTAAATCCAGATTGCCCAAATCCATTAAACTCTGATGGAAGAAACTCATGTAAAACTTGTGGTACTACCTTAGTACCGTTTTTAAGAAACCGCTTTCGTGTTATCCGTGTCCTTTCTGATGAAGGGGGATTTGGGAGAACTTATCTATCAGAAGATAAAGATAAATTAAATGAACTATGTGTGATTAAGCAACTAGCACCCAAATTTCAGGGTACTTGGTCACAAAAAAAGGCAGTGGAATTGTTTGCGGAGGAAGCCAAGCGCTTACAAGAACTCGGTGAACATCCGCAAATTCCGACTTTGCTGGCTTACTTTGAGCAAGATAACTGTCTGTATTTGGTGCAACAGTTTATTAATGGACAAAATCTTTTAAAGGAGTTGCAGCAGCGTAAGAACTATCGACCAGGGGAAATTCAAGCGATTTTGCTAGATTTACTCCCTGTACTCAAGTTTATCCACGATCGCGGCGTGATCCATCGCGATATCAAACCTGAAAATATTATCCGATGCCGCACTGATGGGCGATTAAATCTGATAGATTTTGGTTCCTCTAAACAATTGACAGCCAAAGCTCAAAATTTCGGCACATCCATTGGTTCACATGGTTACTCACCACTAGAACAAATTCGCGATGGCAAAGCTTATGCTGCAAGTGATTTGTTCGCATTGGGCGCTACCTGTTTTCACCTGCTAACTAGCGTTTCGCCTTTCCAGTTGTGGATGGAACATGGATATAGCTGGGTGTCTAATTGGCGGCAATATTTACGTAGTCCCTTAACGCCTGAATTGGATTTTGTGCTGGACAAACTGTTGCAAAAAGACATCAAGCACCGCTACACCTCGGCTGATGAAGTCATCAAGGATATTACCCCCAAACAGCCCCTCGCCTTACCAGCTGCTGGTCAAACCTCTGGAAAAATCACTGTAACTCAGACAACTTATGTATCTAAGTTGCCAAAGAAATATACATTAGTCAGAAGTATAGTCTTACTGAGTGCTTTGATATTACTGTTTGGTTTTAGCGAATCTTGGGTTAGCCAGTATCGGCGGATTTATAGCAGTTTATCCTCCAGGTTTATTCAGCACAAGTCTAATGAAATGGTGATAACCAAGCCGCAAAAGCCAACATTGAGAACCATTTTTTTAGCTAATACACTTCCAGACAATGAAAACCCGTATGTTTCCGTCGCGGTGAGTCCGAATAGTCAAATCATAGCTAGTTGTGGGAGCGATCGCACCATTAAAATTTGGCAATTAGCTACAGGTGAAGACATCTCTACTCTCAATGGACATTCTCGCAAAGTTAATGCTGTCGCCTTTAGCCCCGATGGTAAAACCCTAGTTAGTGGTAGCGATGATAACACTATCAAAGTTTGGAATTTGCAAACCGGCACAGTAATTCGCACCCTAGAAGGACATAGCGACGCAGTTCATGCCCTCGCCATCAGTCCCAACGGTAAAACCTTAGTTAGTGGTAGCGATGATAACACCGTTAAAGTCTGGAATTTAGCTACAGGAAGGCTGATAACTACACTAACAGGACATACATTTTGGGTGCGTTCCGTCGCCATTAGCCCTAATGGTGTAAATATTGCCAGTGGTAGTTTTGATAAAACTATCAAAATTTGGAATTTAGAAACCGGAACTCTCACTCACACACTAGCAGGACATGGGGAAACAGTTACATCAATTGCCTTTAGTCCCGATGGTAACACCCTAGCCAGCGCCAGCCGTGACCAGACAATTAAGCTGTGGAATGTACCCACAGGTACGAGACTTCGCACATTAAAAGGGACTACAGAAACAATCACATCAATTGCTTTTAGTCCAGATGGTAACACCCTAGCCAGCGCCAGCCGCGACCAGACAATTAAGCTGTGGAATTTAGCAACAGGCGAAGAAATTCGCACCCTAGAAGGACATGAAAATACCGTCACATCTGTAGCCTTTACTCCTGATGGTGAGAGTTTGGTTAGTGGTAGCGAAGATAATACGATTAAAATTTGGTCTGTGGGAAGAATTGACAATTGACAATTGATAATTGACAGTGGAAATAAGCTATCAATTAACAATTGACTGGGGTAGGGTGCGTCAGAGGTGAAAAAATCCTGAATTTGTGCGAAATTATTGGGTCTGACGCACCCTAGCGTTAGTTTAATTATGACACTTGCGTAAGTCCTATATCTGTACGAAAGTCCTGTCATAAAGAAATGGCTCTAGCCTAGTTAGAACCATTGAATAGTATTACTTTTTGAGATTAAGTAAATTAGAAATAGTCTCAATCTAGAATTGTTAGCTAACTGTCTCGCTGATTTTGACAGGCTTGGCAAATTTTACCTTCTTTCTTAAGCTCTGCAATCCAAAGAAGAAGGGTACACCGATCACTGGTAACATACTTGGTGATACATCCCAGGGTACAGGAGTACCTCCTGTAGCAAATGTAGTTGAGCTATATAGTAAACCAGTACCACCATTAATATTAAGTGAACTAAGAATCCCAATTCGTACATTAGGAATAAGTCCGCTCGTAAGTGGATAACCAAAGTAGAGATTACTATTGCTGTTTACCTGGCTTGTAAAAGTAATAGAACGTAGTGATAAGATAGATGGCTCTAAAGTAAGGGCGTTACTTGCAGCATTTATAAATAATCCACCAGTATAACTCAAAGTAGAGTTAGTTTTCTGTATTACATCTGATACAGTACCATTACTTAAAGTAAACTTCCAATCTAAGATATTGCTTGCAGAAAGATTGGCATTAGCAGTGTTAGTATTGGTTATTACATAACCTGTAGCTGAATAATTATTACTTGTCAAGTTAACATCCCATTGATAATCTAGCGCGAAACTAGGGGATGTAGAAGCTAGTGTTGCGCCTACAGCTATTGCGGTAGGTAAAACAGCTAAACCAAGTTGTTTAGCATTCCATTTTTTGCTCATGAATTTGCTTTCTGAAACATTACTTGTATCATAATAAATGATTTTTACTTAAAGAGTATAGTATAAATACTGAAAAAAATTAGAAAGAAACTTGATTTATATCTGTCGCATTTTTGTTTCAAATTGGTATTACATTTAACTGCGAATTGCGAATTGACAATTGTTTTGGTCAACTGTCAATTGCCCCTCTTACCAAAATCACGGTACTATCTACACCAGAAGCGATCGCCTCTGGAATATTACCTTGGATAGCTTGTTGTAATAAGCCTTCACGGGAAGCACCTAAAACTACGACATCATAAAATTCGGTTTTCACCAGCTTAATTACACCTTCGACTACTGAATCAGCTTGTACTGGGGCTGCAATTACAGTGCTAGTTAATTGACTGCGGCGCATTAATTGGCGGATGGCTTGTTCTAAGACTGTCATATCTGGTTGAAGGTCAAAGGGTTTAAACACCCTGGTCAACCGAATTTGCGGTTCATTTCCCAATGTCACTAAAGCAGGTAACAATTTAATAGCTATCCTAGCGTTGGGGCCGCCAGCCATTGGGACTAACCAGCGATTAAATTGGGGACTGGGGACTGGGGACTGGGGACTGGGGACTGGGGACTGGGGACTGGGGACTGGGGACTGTTGATTATTGACTGTGGACTGTTGACTGTTGACTATTGACTGTTGACTATTGACTATTGACTGTGGACTATTGACTATTGACTGTTGACTACCTAACTTTACTAGCACTACGTCGCAGGTGGCTTGGCGGATGATGGTGTCTACGGTATTGCCAAAAATACGTCCTGGGGTGGATGTGTTGCCTTTCCAACCCATGAGGATGAGGTCTATATGTCGTTCTTTGATAGTTTCGAGAATTGCTTGGGCGGGATCGTGGGCGACTCTAATCTGAGTATGGACGGGGATGCGCCATTTTTTGGCTAATACTTCTGCTTGTCGTAAAAGGCGACGGCTTTTAGCGGTTCTGACGGTGGTTTCGGATGGGGATGTGTGGCGGGAGACTAACATTACTTGCACACACTCTATTTCATAATGGCGATCGCGGGCAATAGCGGCAGCCATTTTTAGTAGGGTGGCGGCGGTTTCGGGGTTGGCTACTGGGACTAGCAATCTACCTCTGCCGATGCTGGGACTTCGCGTTTGGTAAACTACATAAGATGGTTCTAGTTGTGGAGTTGGGTGGGTATTTCCACCGTTGAGATGGTCTGCTTCTGCCTTAATGATATCCGCACGGGTAATTATCCCTATCAATTTTTGCCCTTCTACAACTGGTAAGCGACTGATTTGATAACGATCTAGTAAATACAACACATGACTCAGGGTCTGTCTAGGTGTCACCGTCATGGGGTTGGCGGTCATAATATCCGTGAGAGTAGCATTATCTTCTAGATGGCGACTAAGACTTTTTGTTAAATCTGATTGAGTAACAATCCCTACTAATTTATTATCTTCAACTACCGGAAAACCGCGATGATGGGAATTGGCAAAAGCTTGTTTGGCTTCTTCTAGGGTGATATCTGCGTCTAGAGTTTCTACCCTTTGCTGCATGACATCTTTTGCAGTCAGTTGGGTTAATATTCCTTCCACTGATACCTGTTTGGTGAGGGTAATGCCATTTAACAGTAATAATTTCTCATATAGTGAACCGGGGACTACCTTATCCGCTACCAAGTAGGCAGTCACAGCCACTATCATTAAAGGTAGAACCAGATTGAAATCGGTGGTCATTTCAAAGACAATCACTATTGCGGTGATTGGTACTTTAGAAACAGCGCTAAAAAATCCCCCCATCCCTGCTAAAGCATAGGTAGCAGGAGAACCACCTCCCAATACATAGTGGGCAAATACCCCTACCAAATGCCCTAAAGCCGAACCCAAAATTAAACTAGGCGCAAATAATCCTCCGGGTGCGCCAGAACCAAATGCGACCAAAGTCAGGATAAACTGAGAGATAAATGCGATCGCTGCAAAGGTTGGTTTTAGTTCACTAGTGATCACATATTCTCTTAACCCAGCATTATCACGGAAAGACTCTGGTAACAGCGAGATCACAATCCCAGATACTAGACCAGCCAAAGCTACCCGCAGAGGTAAGCTAATATGCAGGTTGCGGTAGAACTGAATGCTAAAAATTATCCCACGATTAAATAATGCACCAAATAACCCTGCTAAAACGCCCAAAAGCAGAAACAAGGGAATTTCGGGAAAGGAGAAACGACTGGAGTAATAAAGTAATTCTATGTTTAAATCTAGACTGCGACCACCCAATAATCTAGAGACTACCCCACCAATAAATGAGGCAATAATCGCAGTTCCCAGGGTCAAACCTGATAAATCTTGCAGTAATTCTTCAATAATAAATAATACACCAGCAATCGGGGCATTAAACGCCGCCGCCAAACCTGCACCCGCACCCGCCGCAATCATTTGTCGGCGGTGGTCGGGAGAAGTGGGAACTAAGCGACTCATCCCAGATGCCAAACCCGCCCCGACTTGGACTGTCGGCCCTTGTCTTCCCAGCGTCATCCCCGAACCTAAAGCAATAATAGCACTTAGTAGCTTAACCAAGGCTACCCGCCAAGATAATTTTGTCGGTACATTTGCTAGGGTAGCCTTGACTTGAGGAATACCGCTACCAGCCGCCTCTGGTGCTAATCTTTCCACCAATAGACCAGCCAAATACCCAAAACATAGACCTACAATTGGCAGGGCTACCCATGCAGGCAAAACGTGAGAACTATGAACTCGCCAAGCCCCTAAAAATCCCGAACTGACTTTCAAAAATACCGCAGATAAGGCAGCTACAATCCCGATAATACAAGCTTCTGCGATCGCTAAACCCCGTCTAGGTTGCAACCAGCCGCGAAAGTACATAATAGTCAGTTATCAGTTATCAGTTATCAGTTATCAGTTATCAGTTATCAGTTATCAGTTATCAGTTATCAGTTGACAGGTTACAGGTTACAGGTGACAGTTGACAGTTGACAGTTGTTCCTTTCCCCCCTTCCCCTTTCCCCCTTTCCCCTTTCCCCCTTCCCCTTCCCACTCCCTAGTTATTCCTCCCAGTCGTCGATAGTCCTTCAACTATCAACGACGGGGTATAACAAGAACCGTTCCAATCAGCATCACTGCCTAACTCAACTTGCTTGAGGGCGGTATAAACATTACCTGCGACCATTGTATCTTTAACGCGACCAACTACTTGACCTTTTCGGACTCTATACCCTAGTTCAATATTGATAGAAAAGTCTCCAGATATACCACTACTACCACCAAGCATTTGATCCACAATTAAACCATCGTCTATTTTCTGAATCAGCTCTTTGAGGGATGCAGAACCAGGTTTAATCAAGAAATTAAATAAGCCAGGGGTGGGATAGCTGCCTAAACTGGGGCGGAAACCATTACCAGTAGTCCCATTACTTAATTTTCTGCCTGTGGTGCGATCGCAATAATAATTTTGTAGTATTCCTTTTTCAATAAACACTAAAGATTTAGTCGGCGTACCTTCGTCATCAAAAGGGCAACTGTAAGGCCCTGCTTGTGGGTCTTGGTAAAGGGTGAGGCTGGGGGCAATTACTTGTTTTCCTAAGCGTTCTGCCCAAGGAGAGGCGGCTTCTAGTACACGTTTGCCATTCAACGCGGCTTGTGCCGTACCCCAAAGCATATCCGCCGCTTTGGAGGTAAACAAAACGGGAACGCGACCGTTGGGGGGTGGGACATTTTCTTTAGCCCATACCAATCTTTGGAGAATTTGATATGCTAATTTTTCCGGGTCTAAATAATCACGTTGAGTTTGTCCATCAGATACGCTCAAAAAATCGTCCCCCCGTATCCACTCGGCGGACATATAACAACTGAGGGTGGTATCGTTGTAGTAACAATCTAAACCTTGGGTGTTGATTAACCTAGTAGTTTCAACATCACATTCCCAATCACTATTACAGAGTACATCAGGATAATTATTGCGGATGAGAGCGATCGCTTCCTTGCCCCAATTGACTAAAACCTCTACAGACACAGCCTCACCCAAGTCTGGGTAGGATGGCTGAGAATTGCTCACCAATTCCACTGGTTCTGGTTGATTGAGTTCGCTCAAAGCCAGAGCGCGTTGTACCATCGCTTGTGGATCTACTGAACCATAAGCTACCGTGAGTCCAGGGCGACCTTTGCGCCATAGTCGCAGTGCCGTACCCTCAGATTGGCTGGTTTCTAGCTGTTTGAGCCGATTAGCCTCAAAAAAAACAGGACGAGAAAGCGATCGCGACTGATACACCTCAGCTGCTTCCGCTCCCGATTTCATAGCTAGTTCCAGCAGATGTTCTGCTAGTGTATCTTGTGATAAATTTTCAGAACCCATGACCCTCGGTGAATTGTGGACTGTGGATTTTGAACTGGCAACAGACGCAGATCATTATCCCAAATCATTGGTAACTATATCCGCGTAGATTTCAGACGGACGCAGATAATTATCCCAAATCATGGCTATCTATCAGCATTTAAAACAGTTATCAGTTATCAGTTATCAGTTATCAGTTATCAGTTATCAGTTATCAGTTATCAGTCAGCCAGGGCTTATGGTGGGGGATAAACAAGCGCTAAAATACCCATTCCACCAATTGCTGTGGTTGTTCACCAAGGTATTTAAGTACGGGCGGGTTTAAAGAACTATCTGTTTTTACCATGAATTACTCAATGAACCCGCCCCTACAACTGTTAACTGTTAACTGATAACTGATTAAGGCAAACCTACCTCTTGCAATAGCCAAAACCCAGCGAAAGACTCGGCTTGCGGGTCGGACTGCACGCCGATAAAGTGTACGCCATTGGCTTTTTGTTTAGCTGCTTCAAAACCTTGAGCTTCTCCTACAATGGTGGGATTTTTGATATTGGCTAAAATCCAACTTTCTGTAGCCCCAGTTTCTAAAACTAATCTTGTTCCTTGACTGGTATCTACTCTCAAAAATGCTAATTCTAACCCAGACATCCAACCTGCTATCGGTAAGGCTCTGGGGGAGAAAATCAACACCCCAGGAATACGAGTTTGGGGTGATACTTGAGCCAAATCTAAGGGAAATGCTTCAGTAAAACCAATATCCCACTCTGGCATTTCTGCTAGTTCCGCAGCCGACAAAGAGACAAATACCCATTTTTGCCCCTCTAAGGCATCAGGTAAGCGTTGGGGTAAAGGACTATCCAAACGCACCGAGGGATTTGTCCCCCCCTGATAACCCGGTTCTTGGGGATAAACCTCTTCCATACGCTGCTTGAGCCATTCATGAAGTATCAAAATCCGACGGCTAGGCGCAGCTGTTATGCCAGCATCCTCACAAGCTTTGACAATCATATTATTCATTTGGCGACGGAAAAAGCGGATTTTGTTTGGTGCTTCTCCCGCCTTGCTAATAGCCTCTTGGATAGCCGTCCTTAACCAAACTGAATTGACCTCCGTACTAGGACAATATTTTGCAAAGCGAAATAAGTTATCCGTGTTTGTACGAACATCTAAGGGACTTTCACAAATTAAAACTTCCCAAACTTTTTTCTGATTAGCGTCCAAAATCGGACGAGAGTAAAAATCTAATTCCCAAATACTGCCCATGTTCTGCCGTATATGTCTGGCGAGTTTATTTTTTGTCTATACTCTCACTCTACCAAGATTAGTCATTAGTCAGTTGACAGTTATCAGTTGTCAGTTATCAGTTATCAGTTGTCAGTTATCAGTTATCAGTTATCAGTTGACAGTTGTTTTTTCTCCTCATCTCCCTCATCTCCCCCCACTCCCTCATCTCCCCCCACTCCCTCATCTCCCTCATCTCCCTCATCTCCCTCATCTCCCCCCACTCCCTCATCTCCCTCATCTCCCCTCACTCCCTACTCCCACTCATTACTTACCAACTCTTTGGGTTCATAATAACGGCAACCCTGGCAAGGGCCGCTGGGATTAACGGCACAACGGAGATAGCCGGAGCGAGCGTTAAATTGACAACTGATGTCGCCAATTAAATAGCCTACCCCTTCTAAATAATAGCGATCGCTCTCTACTGGTCGGAGATTTTGCTGTAGCCTCCCTCTAGAAACATTTATGGCTGCTTGTCTGAGGCGTGAGCTTGTCCGTGACTGGGTTTTACGCATTACCCACAAGGAGTACATGGACGGTAACAAACCAATGACAATCAATAAAAGTGTTCTTAACACCTTCTGTTAACCTCTTTTTATAAGCTGCGTCTTATTTGCCTCCACCAGCAGTTTTTCCTATTGCTTGCTGAGAATGGCAAGGGTTTTCTGGTCTGACTTCCATCAGCATAACTGTTACAGCTTTAGCGGTAAACTGTCATTTAATCTACAAAACTTTAAGATTTGTTGATTACACTTGGTATGTCAGTTGTCATTAGTCCATAGTCAACAGTTTATAGTCAGTAGTCCCAGGAAAGGAAAGAGGTAGAGAGTTTAAATTCTTCCCTTTCCCCTTTAACCTTTCCCCCTTTCTCCCTCTTCTCTCTAGCTACCCAATTCCTACTTTTTTCTAATGTCTAATTTTTTTAGCTCTTTTTGATGTATTCTTTTTCCTATGGGTAAGCTGACGCAGTTGTTGTGCTAGTTGTGCGGCTTCTCTTTCTGCTTTGAATAAGTCAACTTTCCTTGTTGTTAAAATAAATGTCTTATCCGGCTTTTGTGTCACCAAAGGAACGCTCACAGGTGAATACTGACAAATATTTATATCTGACTGCTGATTATCAGTTAAAGAATTAACTTGACTATTAATTGTACTGGCTATGGTTTTGAGTTCTAACATCATGGCTTCTAACTCTATTGCCATTTGATTGATTTGCTGCACAACGGTAATTAAACGCTCCCAACGGCTGTTCAAGTTGTCAGGCTGGGGTTGTAGCGGTACTATGGCGTTCGTCATTGTTACCTGCGGCAGCATTAATGGCAGGGAGACGGTAGTCTTGTAGCTAGGTTCTATTTGTTTCATAGATGTTATCGCCAGCTTACTTAGTTTGAATGGCATTTCTCTACCAAGTACAATTGTACTATAAACTATGGAGGTTAAAGTTGGTACATCTAATCAGTGATTCAGACAGAAGATTTTTATAAATACTAAACCTAGCGAGTCATATATGGCAGGGGACAGGGAACACAAGACAGGGGATAGGCTGAAAACCTTTGAAAGTCAAGGTTTGAGGATTTATTGATATTTTAATCTATCAGACGACTGGTAGATATTTAAACTTGAGCGATCGCAGGTCACTATTGATGTGTTTGTCTGTGTTGAAGAATTTTGTCAAAAGTAAGTTTATGTATGATAAAATCAGGTGCGTAGGCGCAAGCCTTGTTGTAAACATCGCCATCTTTTCTCAAGTAGTTAAAAATCATTAAGATTGATTATTTCGTTGATAAGTTCTACGCCACCTTTCTAAATTATCTATAGAGATAGATTTAGTCACAACATTGACGCAATCACCTCGCCAATCAATCTCTGAATCTGTAGTAAAAACACCGCATTCCAACTGTTCAGAGCGTATATCCCAGTATTCACCAAACCGACTTTTTAAAGTAATCACCTGTTCAAATACCTTATTCCTGTGCTTGTTTCTGCGTTTTCTTTCTGTTGCTCCTGTTGCTTCTGTATCGATAAACTTTGTCTCAATTAAAAACAAATTGCCTTGGTATGTCAGGTAGACGAAATCGCACTTACCTAAATCTGTATAATCGGCAATTGGAGACTTTTCAAACAAAAGCAATTCATAACAAGAGGGAAACAAGCTTTTAATATTTAAAAAGAGGTAAGCTTGCAAAAGAAGTTCCTTATCATAAGGAAAAGCAATTACCCCTTCAAAAAACCGCTTGATGTCCTCCTGAGTCTGGGGTTGAATTTTTTTGCAATAAGAAACAAATTTACTCAAATCATTAGCGATCATCAATGTATTAACTCCTTCCCCTAGCTCTTGCCGAAAAACATATGGCATAAAAAGATACCATTTACTACAGGAAAATATCCTCCGCATAAGTAACTAAAAAAACTGTGGAATTTAGGAATCGCTACGGTAATATACTGTTGACGTAGCATTATAAATGAGAAAAACTGTTACATTTAATACATGGTAATTACTATGGGTGGGGATGAGGAAGTGCTGAGTGCTAACTAGTAAGTTCTGAGTGCTGAAGCGCGGTAGCCGAGCGTTGAGCCAATGCTGAGTAATTATTTCCTCCCCACCTCCCCTAGATCCCTCATCTCCCCCAGTCCTCATCCTCACAAGTGTAGGTTTTTAATATAGCAGTGAGTAAGGACTATAAAACTAACGAGAAAATCATTGTTTCATCCACCCCTACACCCCTACACCCTTACACCCCAAACCAAGGTTTTTGGAACACCAATAAAAAACCTACACCTGTCAGCAGTCCTCATCACCCACCAATGAGAGATTTAAGTTCTGCGGTAAAGTTAGCATTTTGCAGTGCTTGAACAGTAATGCGAGCATCTTGGACGCAAAATTGCCAACCTAAACGCACTAACCGACGCGAATTTGAAGATTGTATAATTCCAATCACTGGCATTTTTGCTTTTTCTTTATCTCCACATTGTTCTTGCAAAATTGTTTTTAAATAGTCTAGTTTTTCAATATCAGCTACTTGTTGAGGTTGCAGTTCTACCAGCACCATTTGCAGAGTTTCTACTGGTTCTGCATCTTCTACGATTAATTGGGTTTGTTCGTCGCGTCGGTCTACTTTACCCCAAATAATCAGTCTGGCATCAACTTGTAGTAGAAAACTGATACGCTCGTATGTTTTGGGAAAAACTACTGCTTCTGATTGCGATGTTAAATCCTCAATTTGTAAAATCGCCATTGGATCGCCTTTCTTTGTCATGACTTTTTTAACACCATTCAGCATGACAATTACACACAATCTTATGTCTTCTCGTTGTTCTCCTAATTGAGATAGATTAATTGGTGTTAAAAGTGGTGCTACTTGTCTTAAAGATTTTAAGGGGTGGTCTGAGACATAAAACCCTAATAATTCTTTTTCCAAACGTAATTTTTCCTGTGGTGGATAATCTAGCACAGGTTTAGCTTTAGGCGCAGCCTCAAAGGCATTATTAGCTGTTTTAGAATTAGTAGAAGCAAATCCGCCTAATAAGTCAAACAGGTTTCCTTGTCCACTAGCTCGATCCCTAGCGCGGGATTGCGCCCAATCATAAACTAATTCTAAGTCTTGAATTAACTGGTGACGATTTGATTCAATTTTGTCAAAGGCTCCACAGTAAATTAGTGATTCTAGTGTGCGGCGGTTAACAGCACGCAAATCAACGCGATCGCAAAAATCGGCTAATGATTTAAACTCTCCAGTTGTGTTTCTCGCTTCTAAAATTGAGGCGATCGCATTTTGTCCCACGTTTCTCACAGCCGAAAATCCAAATAATATTTTCCCGGCTGCTGGAGTAAAATCCACGCCTGAGCGATTGATATCAGGCGGTTCTATCTGTATATTCATACTCAGACAGGTAGAAATATATTTCTGTACCTTGTCTGTGTCATTGCTGTTAGCTGTCAGCAACGCCGCCATATACTCCAACGGATAATTAGCCTTCAAATATGCTGTTTGATAAGTAACATATCCATAAGCTGTTGAATGGGATTTGTTGAAACAGTTAGAAGCTACTAAACCATTTTTAACTAAAAAATTATGATCCCGCTCAACACCAATATCATAGACATTTTCTAATCCTATAGATTGACGACTGGCTATTTTAATCATTTATTCCACCCTCAAAATTATTCTCTGTCTCAGAAATTATTAATATAATTACTTGGGCTTCTACTTTTACTGAAACCTATATTATATAATCTAATGCCCAGTGAAACTGCTATGGTCTTACACGATATTAACTAAAATTATCAAATTATTATTTAGCAATTTTTTAACAAATTCTGCAAAATCATAAATTAATGGTAAAAATACTGTTATTAAACATCTATCAGCTATTTACGTAATATAGTAAAAACGAGGAATTGGAGAGTAGGAAGTGCTTTCAAGCACAAAAAAACCTGTCCTTAAAAGACAGGGGATAGGCGACAAGAAACAATGACAATAGCCAAGACAGTTAGGACATCAAGAAATCGGAAAACTTAGACAGCAAAAAATCTTGCTTTTACTCTGTCACCTGTCACCTGTTAAGAGTCTCCTACTATATGTACTGATTTTTGAACAGCTTCACTACTTATGGAAAAAGCCTCTTCCCTGATGCCTGTCTACGCAAACTGATTCTCAAATCAAACCTGATTTTTATAATTATCAGGACTTACGCAACTGGCACATGGGGTAGGGTGCGTCAGATGTGGAAAATCCTTGAATATTTACGAAATTATTGGGGCTGACGCACCCTACAGTTAGTTTGATTATGACACTTGCGTAAGTCCTAATTATGTTGGCATTAATTTTTGCAGGCGCTGTGGTTCTTCTCCCAGCCAATCAGGATTTTGAGCGGTGCTATCAAAAATGGATGAGGTTTTAAATGGCTCAAACTCACCGCGCGATGCGGCTTGTGCTGTTTTGGCTAAGATATTTCGCAGTTGTTCTTCATCCATTGGTTGAAATGTCTGCACTGCTTCTATAGCTTGGTCGAGAATTTCCATGCTATCAATTCCCGTCAGCACAACCGATGTAGGCAAATTTAAAACGTAGTGCAGACATTCAATTGGTGTGACTGTATTTGACTTTAAAAGAATACCGTTAGCGAAACTTTTCATCCCCAAAACACCAATATTTTGTTTCACCAATTCCGGTAAAACCAGCTTGGCAAAACTGCGATAATGAGCATCCATCACATTAAGCGGCATTTGCACTGTATCAAATTTAAATCCGCGCTCAGATGCCACTTCTAACATATGTAAATGAATATGGGGGTCTTTATGCCCGGTAAAACCAATATATCTAATTTTGCCAGCTTCCCGCGCCTCTAGAAATGCTGCATTCGCTCCTGCTTCGTCAAAAACGCGATGGGGGTCTTCATAGCGGAGAATTTCGTGGTGTTGTACTAAATCAATGTAATCGACTTGTAGACGCTTGAGTGATTCATCTAACTGTTTTGTCGCTTCCTTTTTGGAACGTCCATCAATTTTAGTCATCAAGAATACTTTGTCACGGTAGCCGCGCAACGCTTTTCCCATGCGTATCTCACTCACTCCACCGTTATAGTCCCAACTATTATCCATGAAAGTGATACCGCGAGCGATCGCTGCATGAACAATGCGGATAGCTAATTCTTCATCCACACACTTTAAGCCGATGTGCCAACCACCTAAACCAATTGCTGAAACCCTTTCCCCTGTACTGCCAAGAACTCGGTATAACATTTGTAAATTTTCCTGAATGAATATACATAACTCAAGGTCAATTCAAACACAGGAAAAATTTATCAAAAACTTCCTACAGGTACAGTCTAGAGCTTTTCAATAATAATATCAGCCTCTGTTCGTAGTCAGGACTTTAGTCCTGACTTGAGGGCTGAAGCCCTCTCTTCGAGACGCTACGCGAACACTACTTACCTGTCTGTAGAATAATTGCCAAAACATCTGTGACCAGTTATTAGATACTTAGTGATTGAAATCAAGCGGAAGCATGGAAACTAAACAGCTAGGAAAAACAGGTGTATCTGTCAGTGCGATCGGTTTGGGTGGGATGCCCATGTCGATATATAATCGACCTCCAGAGTCAGATTCAATTCCAGTTATCCACCGTGCCTTAGATTTAGGAATTACATTTATTGACACTGCCGACTCTTACTGCAAGGATGAGTCAGACAAGCACCACAATGAAAGACTGATTCACAAAGCACTCAGCAGTTATCCGGGGGACACTAGCCAAGTGGTGGTAGCGACTAAAGGCGGCTTGATGCGTCCCAATGAAAGCTGGACAAGCAACGGAAATCCCGAACATTTGCGTCAAGCCATTCGTGTGAGTTTTGCGGCTTTGGGTGGTGACAAACCTATCGATGTTTGGCAATACCACTCTCCAGACCCAGAATATACTATTGAAGTATCACTCGCGCCTGTGAAAGAGGCTGTAGAGGAAGGTTTGGTGCGATTTGTGGGGGTGTCTAATTTTTCTGTAGAACAGATTAAACGGGCGCGGGATGTGGTAGAGATTGTTTCGGTGCAGAATCAATACAGCCCTTGGGAACGACAGCCAGAGAAAGATGGTGTGTTGCAGTATTGTGAAGATGAAGGAATCACATTTTTACCGAAAAACTGGGTTTAAAGCCCCGCCCTTCTAGGGCGGCTTTTGTGGTAGTATAACTAATAGCGGTAAAGCGCACAAATAAAAGACGAAGTAGGTCAAGCAGACTGCTCCTGATCCGGAAAGACAGGTAGTATAAATCTGCGCATCTTGTACCGCCACTTGCTTTATGCCGGGAAACCCGTCCAACGCAGTGGCTGACAAATGTGGGAGTAAACGCAGAAATTAAAAACCTTTTCAAACGCGGTCGGGCAGTCCGTGTGAGCTTGTGGACGTATCCAAACGGAGAAAGTTGAATACTAGTATTCAGATTTCTAGAGAGGACGGATGAAGCAAGAATCCTCCCTCCGGGACGCTAACGCGAACGTCTCTTTAGAGCGAGGAGTGTCAACTTGGAGTCCTTTTGGTGGTCGTCGTCGCCATCAAAATTTGCAAGATATTCCGGCGATCGCCCAATTAGCCCAAGCCAAAGGCGTATCCGTATACGCTATTGTATTAGCATGGCTACGCGCCAAATCAAGCGCCATCTTACCCATCCCCGGCGCAAGCAAAATCTCCAGCATCGAAGACTCAGTAAGTGCGTTGAATGTCAAACTATCAGATGAAGAAGTGCAGAAGATTTAGTCCATAGTCCATAGTCCATAGTCCATAGTCCATAGTCCATAGTCCATAGTCCACAGTTTAAAACCTTTATCTTGAACTGTTGACTATTGACTATTGACTGTTGACTGTTGACTAATGACCAATGACTAAACTACTTGTACCCTTGGCAACACAATTTAGGGTAAGATCAAAAGCCTGCCAATAAAAATTCTCTCCTCTGATGGATAGAGTTTTGTAAGTGGTCACTAGTCAGTGACTTTCAGATGTTTTATCACCACCCACAAGGGTTTGGGGTTTTAAACCAAATTAATAACAACTGACAACTGACAACTGACAACTGACACACAGTGCAATAAATGATGCTTGCTGACAGGAGATGCTTGTATGGCCCGGATGTACTATGACGAAGATGCCAATTTAGACCTTTTGGCTGGAAAAACCATTGCAATTATCGGTTATGGTTCTCAAGGTCATGCCCACGCTTTAAATTTAAAAGATAGTGGTTTGAATGTGATTGTGGGGCTATATCCGGGTAGTAAGTCAGCAGAAAAAGCTCAAGCTGCTGGGTTGACTGTAAAAAATGTGGCGGATGCTGCTAACGTTGCTGACTTCATCATGATTTTGTTACCCGATGAGGTGCAGAAAACAGTTTACAAAAATGAAATTGAACCCAATTTGCAAGCAGGTAATACTTTAGCTTTTGCTCACGGTTTCAATATTCATTTTGGGCAAGTTGTCCCACCTGCGGATGTTGATGTAGTGATGATAGCACCTAAAGGCCCTGGTCATTTGGTAAGACGGACTTATGAACAAGGTCAAGGTGTACCCGCGTTGTTTGCGGTATATCAAGATGCTAGTGGCAAGGCACGCGATCGCGCCTTATCCTATGCTAAAGGTATCGGTGGTACTCGTGGCGGTGTTTTAGAAACAACTTTCCGCGAAGAAACTGAAACCGATTTGTTTGGCGAACAAGCTGTATTGTGCGGTGGCTTGAGTGCTTTAATCAAAGCCGGTTTTGAAACTTTGGTAGAAGCGGGTTATCAACCAGAGTTAGCTTATTTTGAATGCTTACACGAAGTTAAATTAATCGTTGACTTGGTGGTTGAAGGCGGTTTAGCGAAAATGCGTGATAGCATTTCTAATACTGCTGAATATGGTGATTATACCCGTGGCCCTCGCATTGTCAACGAACAAACCAAAGCTGAAATGAAAAAGATTCTCAGCGAAATTCAATCGGGACAATTTGCACGAGAATTTGTGTTAGAAAACCAATCTGGTAAACCTGGATTTACTGCAATGCGTCGTCAAGAAGCTGAACACCCAATTGAAGAAGTTGGTAAAGACTTACGCGCAATGTTTAGCTGGTTGAAAAAGGTTTAAAAAAATTAGTTGACAGTTGACAGTTGACAGTTGTTAGGTGGTTTTCACTGATAACTGTTGACTGTTAAATGGTTAAATCAAGGCGCAACAGCAGTAAAAACTGCGTTGCGCCTTTGTTTTTTTGGTGCTAAATTAGCTGCGAAATACTACACCTAATTTCATGACATACCATAAGTTGCAGCAATTGTTGAGTATCTTTGCTGCTTTGTTATTTACCTATCCAATCTTTCAAGTACAAGCACAACCACAACAAAGATTATTACCCTTTTTTGATAACCAAAATAACCCTGTTCCCGTAGGTTTTCCCAAAGGACAGCAAGTAGATATTACACCACCACCACCCCAATTAAATGCTTTTGACAAAGCTGTACTCCAAACCTGCGGCCCTATTGGTACAAGAGTTAATCCTAATCAATTCAAACAGTTGCTATCAGCTTATCCAAAAGTTTTAGCAAGGCTGCAAAAAGTAAGCGCTGGGGAATTGCTTCCGGGACGAAAGAAAAAAGCTGAATTTATGGAAGATTTAACTAATATTTGGTTTCAACGTAAAGGTTTTGAACACATCTTTTGTGGTGAAATTTATAACGCCAATGATATTGGTGGCTTACATTTTCATGGCAGATATTTACAGTTACAACAACAGGGTATTGGCGGACGTTTACCAAATAATCAAAGGCGGGAAGAAGTTGTCCCTGGGGCGATTTATACGTTAGGTGTCGTGATACAACAAGGAAATCAAACGGTAACAGATGTAATTAAAGGTTACGGCTATCTCAGCAACGCCGAAGAAATGCTTGTTGACGCAACCCTAGCATTTAAAAGACAAGGTAATCAAGAAGGCGCTTGTATTTATAATGTACGCGACCAAGAAACAGGAAAAACTTTTCCCACAGTTTTTGTTAGGAAAGATCAGGCAATTGTCACTTATTATCCTGATGCTACTCCTCAAGGGGCAAGGTGTAGATAATAATAATTAAAAATTATAGCGGTTTTCAAGTCAGTCGTTCAATTTTTTCCCATCACGCCAGTAGTATAAATTTGGTATATTCGCAACATTTCCCAAAAGTCTGTAGGCATTGCCCACCAAAGGCATGATATGGTGGGCAATGCCCACCCTACTATTTTAGCCTAGCCACGCTAGCAACATTTCCCAAAAGATTATAGGCGTTACTTTTTTTCTTGGCGTGGTTCCAAAGGTAAGATAATCGTGAATGTAGAGCCTGTACCTAATTGGCTTTCTAGAGTGATTTTGCCGCCGTGGGCTTCTGTAATAGCTTGGACAATGGATAACCCTAAACCAGCACCTTCAGAACGACGACGACTGTTACTAGCACGAGCAAAACGCTGGAAAATTCTTTTTTGGTCAGCTTGTGCGATACCTTCTCCTGTGTCGCTCACCCAAAAGCTAACTTTACCTTGATAAATCTTTGAACCAAGGGCGATGGTATCAGTATTTTTTGTATGTTGAACAGCGTTTTGTGCCAAATTCATCACAGCTTGAGTTAGACGCTGACGGTCTGCAACTATTTTACCTCTAGCAATGGCTTGGAGTTGCCAGTTGCGATCGCCTACTGTGGGACGTAACCCATCGCCTAATGCTTTCATTTTAGCAAACAATTCTTCAGTAAAAGTGCAAACATCAACTGTTTCTAACAGCAAAAAGTCAGGATGTTCCACCTTTGCTAATAACAGTAAGTCATTAACAAAACGGTTCATTCGTTCTAGCTCATCCATAACTAGAGCTAGAGTTTCTGCAACTTCTTGCGGATCATCACCCATCAATTCTAGATTACCGCGAATGATAGTAATGGGTGTTCGCAATTCATGTCCAGCATCGTTAATAAAATTTTGCTGACTGATGAAAGCAGCTTGTAATCTATCCATCATTTCATTAAAGGTAACTGCTAGTTCTGCCAGTTCTCCCTCACCATTAATATTGATGCGTTGATTCAAATCTGTTTCGCTAATTTGCCGAGCCGTTTGGGTCAGCAAGCGTAAGGGTGCAAGAATTTTTCCCGAAGCAAACCAAGCTAAAACTAAAGCTAAAAGTAGAACTACTACACTCACTTGAATAATAACTGCTACTGCTTCCAAAACTTCTCCGCGTTCACCAGATGTAGCGTGAGCGATGACAAATACTCCCATCACTTCGCCTTGCATTTTCACAGGTTGAGCCACATAGATAATACTATCAACACGGCTCCCCGGAATTACTTTTTCTCCTGCTTCACCTTGAGTTAACCCCGCCCAATATTGAATTAAGGGTGACTCTCTACTCAGTTCTTTTGGTCTGGCTCTAGGACTAGATTTATAAAATTTTCCCTTCCATAACATAATGAGAAAAGTGTCATCTTCTGGAAGCTGATTTCCCAAAAACGCATCTAAAAATTCTCTTAACTCTTCTCTGGTTTTTGGGATTGTAATTAGACGTTTATCAGCTTTTTTAAGTTGCTCAATTGCTTCAGGATCTTCTTCAAATTCGATATCTTGAGGAAATTGCTCTTGACCGCTAATTAGTTTCTTAAATATTTGCATTTTTTCGCTTATTTGTCGATGCACACGCTCATTAATTCTTGCATATAAAACTTGGCGAAAAGCTGGCACAAAAACCACAAATATGAAGCATACTATGATAGCATACCAAAAGAGAATTTGAGTACGTGTAGCCCAAAAAAATCCTTTAGTACGTTTTTGATAATTTTTGGCTACTACTTGTTGTTTGTTTTTAGTTTTCCACATTAAAAATAACTATAATATAATTTACTTTGAGATTTATTTATAAATATCAAGCATAGGGTATTGGTGAGAGTAAACATTTCAATTCTTGAGCCGATAACCGATACCTCGAACAGTCTCAATTAACTCACTCCCTAATTTTTTGCGTAAATAACCAACGTAAACATCAACAATATTTGAGCCTGGCTCATAATCGTAACCCCATACTTTATCTAACAATTGTTCACGACTCAAAGCTTTCCCTGGATGGCGAAAGAAAGTTTCTGCCAAAGTAAATTCTCTTGCAGGTAATTCTATAGTATTTTCACCGACTTTTACTTTACGAGAATGCAGGTCTAAAACCACATTTCCCACTTTGAGTACCATCTCTTCAACGCCTTGGTTACTAGGACTGTGACGCAACCTAGCTTTTATCCGCACTAACAATTCTTCAAATCGAAAAGGTTTAGTTAAATAGTCATCTGCACCCGCTTCAAACCCGGCAATTTTATCTTGAATATCATTACGCGCAGTCAAAATAATCACTGGAAAATTCTCTCCTTGTCCTCTTATTTCTGCTAATACATCTAAGCCATCTTTACCTGGAAGCCCTAAGTCCAAAATCATTAAATCAAAACCGCTACTTAGCGCCATGTTAGTAGCAGAGTAGGCATCAGCTGCCACAATTGTTGTAAAACCGTGAGAACGCAGTCCCTTTTCAATAAAAGCCGCTATGCGGGGTTCATCTTCAGCGATGAGAATTCGATTCATCTGATGCAACCTCTCTCCGTAGTATTAATTGACTACTCCCCCGAATTAAATTCGGGGGATTCTAAAAGGATGCGGCGCGACGCTTTATTACCGCGTCGCTTTGCTTCTTCTTAGCTGTCACCCAGATATAGATCCGGGTGGGGTGAGTCAAAGCACCCCTAGACACTCCACTTAAATCAAGTTCAAGTGTTGTGCTTACTTTACGGATGATGTTGGCCGCGCCGTTGCAATCTGCATTGATATACCAATTCATCCCTGTTCTAAACAATCCACGCTTTACTCTGCGACCAGAAGATTTCCAGTCATCGGGTTTTTCGCCGCGTTTTGGTAGAGTATCACCATCAACAAACGATGCTGCTGAGGTGTTAGCTTCTTCTGTTTCTACAAATTCAATGCTGTATTGTTGGCATAATTGCTCAATTCGTGATTTGAGTCTAGCGGTGGGGATCTGAACAAATTGTTGATTACGTTTTTTACCTAAATTAATCTCTTGCTTGATACCTTGACCCCATCCAAAAATGACTCTACCAATACGATTGTCTAGGCAGTGGTTAACAACAACTCTTGCTACTTTATTGATAGCGTCTCTAATTTGGCGGTTGCGTTTCTCGGTGATAGCAGCAAGCTTGTTTGACCAAAACCCTTGAGGTTTATTTTCTTTAATGGTTGCTACTTGTTTGTTATACCAGCAATTTAAGCTTTTGATGTGGCGACCATCAACAATGAAGCTTGTACCTACGTTGGAAATGCAAGTCAACCAGTTATTTAGCCCGTGGTCAACGCCTAATACTCTAGTTATATCTACCTCTGATTTTACAGTATTAGTTTTATAAACAAACTCCACATAAAAGCAACGGTTTCTGGGTAAAATTCTTAGCTCTTTGATATCCTCGAACTTCAGGTTTGAAGGCATTGGTAAAGTGAATGAGTCTAGCTTGAACCACGTTTTCACCAAGGAACCAAGAGGTATTCTCATCTGCCCATCTGTTAGCTTTAAGGCTTGTTTTGGATAACTAACTAAATTGAAACCATCTTTTCTGTATTTTGGTGGTCTGGGTTTATCTGCTAATTCACCGCGTTTATACAAAGCATTAAGCTGCTTGAATGATGCAAATGACTCATATACAGAACCACATACTTGTTGCGCTGCTTGAGAGTAAAGTGCTTGAAAATGACGGTTTGATTTTAGCTCATTATGCAATTCAAACTTAGTAATATAGCGTTTAGCTTTAAACCAGATTTGACGAGCATAGTAAATAGCACAATTAGATAGCTTGTTTGATTCTGCACAAACAAACTCTAAAATTGATTTTAGTTCTTGATTTACGTGAATTAAAAGTTGTTGACAACCGTACAAATAAGTCACCTCCTTATGTTATTAATTATCTCATTAATTACCAATTAATCCTGTTAATATTATATACTGCAGATTAAAATCCGCAATTCGCTTATATCCCCCACATAAATGACGGAGGTTTTACGCATCACGACTCATAAAAGGATAAATAAATCAACCCATGAATGAGTGATTAATGAAAAATATTGTATATTTTATACCTAATTTATAAAGAAAAACGTTTAAGCATAATATAATTTTTTATACTTTTATTAAGCGAATATAAATGGTTTGAAGTAAATTAATTGTTAAGTCTGCTTATACCTATTATTACTCAACCCAAAAGATAAGCAGCGTAGATGTAGAACATATGATATAATGCTAGAAACACAATAATTGCTGTCTGTCTACCCGCTAAAGGTGGTTTTTATTAAAAAAATAGTATTAGTAAAGTTTCGAGAAACTGCCATTTTCCTAAGTTTTTTCTGTCACAAGACTTGTAGAGAATTTAAATAGTTTATAGTCACATTAGCAGGATTATTTAATACCTAAAATATATCTCAATGCTTGCCTGCCCTATTGTCAGTGCAATGCTGGGTAGAGTTTTACTGAAGAATCAACACAAACAGATCACCTCTAATATAAAAAAATATACATATGGATGTATGACTATGTTTGATGACACTTAACATACAGCTTCAGCGAATTATAACTGAACAATTTAGGCTTTAAACTCCTGTAATGAGCTTGTGGCCTCTTGAATACGAGACACAATTATATATACATAACTAACCGTGAACATTTGGGTTAGGTTTAAGCATAAAAAACAAGTTTTGCGAGTGGCAATTGTGAGGATACTGTCATGGAAAGCGAACAGAGTTCTATTTTCTCAGTGCAGATAGAACTTCTAGATAAAGTTCTGGCAGCATCTAGCGATCATATCTACATTAGCGATCGCCACCTCCGCTATCTTTATGCCAGTCCAGCAGGGTTAGCAGCTTTGGGTTTACAACCAGCCCAATTGCTAGGGAAAACTTGGCAAGAGTTAGGATTTCCGCCTGACATAATGGAATTGTCTGATCAAGAGCGCCAATCTGTATTTCAAACAGGCATTGCCATCACAGGTGAAACCAGTTTCCCAACAGTTCATGGTATCAGATATTATGAATATGTAATAGCCCCCATTTGGGGAGAAGATGGGGAAATTGTCGCAGTCATCAATACCAGCAGAGACATCAGCGATCGCCAACAGGTAGAAGAAGCATTACGTTCGCTAAATGAGGAACTAGAAGCCAGAGTCATCGCTAGAACCCAGGAGTTAGCCGCCCTCAATCAATCCCTGCGCCTAGAAATTGCCCAACGCCAACAAGCACAACAAGCATTACTTGAAAGTGAAATGCGATTTCATGCCTTAATAGATGCCATGTTTGAAGGCATTGTCTTGCAGGAGGGTGGGAAAATTATTGCAGCCAATCCAGGGTTTGCCAGAATGTTTGGTTATAGCTTAGAGGAAGTGATTGGGAAATCAGCAGTTGATTTTCTCACGCCCGAATCTTGGGAAACTGTGGTGCATCATATTGAAAACCAATATGAACAGCCTGATGAAATAACTGGCATCAAGAAAGATGGGACGCTGATATCATTAGAGGTGGTAGGTAAGCGAAGCTGGTATCAGGGGCGGATTGTCAGGGTTTCGGCACTGCGAGATATTACAGAACGCAAACGAGCCGAAGCCGAACGGATTCGCCTGATACAACAGTTAGAAACCGAACACAGTCGATTAGAACAGGTGTTACAACAAATGCCTGTTGGTGTAGCGATCGCCGAAGCGCCTTCAGGAAAATTGGTGTTTCATAACCAAGAAGCAGTCAGGGTATTGGGGCATTCTTTAATGGATGCAAACACTTACCTGGAATATACACAATATAGGGCAATTCATGCTGATGGACAACCTTACCAACCCCAAGATTACCCCATCGCCCGTTCCCTGATTTCTGGCGAAGTCGTCAAAGCCGAAGAAATGCACTACCTCCGGGGAGATGGAACCGTAACGCTGTTGTCAGTGAATGCAGCGCCCATTGTCGATCAAAATGGGCAAATAATTGCTACTGTCAGTGCTTTTGAAGATATTTCCGAGCGCAAACAGGCTGTACAAAGGTTAGCCAAAGAAGCGCTGCGGATTCAAACACTCTTGGATACTTCCTTTGATGGCATCGTCATTTTAGACAAAGCAGGCAGAGTAGTCGATGCCAATCCGCGATTTGCTCAGATGCTGGGCTACAGCCTAACAGAAGTGGCAAACCTGAGTGTTTTTGATTGGGATGCTCAGTTCACCCATGAAGAACTTCAGCAACTTCTGCAAGACTACATTAGCAGTAAAAGTGGTGTTTTTGAAACTCAGCACCGACGCAAAGATGGTTCAGTCTACCATGTACAAATCAGCGCCAACGTTGTGGAATGGGAAGGAGAAATCCTCCGCTTCTGCATTTGTCGAGATATTACAGAAAGCAAACAAGCCCAAGCAGCGCTAAGAGAAAGTCAAATCCAGCTTCAGCGCCAATTAGTAGAAATTGAAACCATCTACCAGTCAGCCCCCATTGGGTTGAGTGTTTTGGATACAGATTTGCGCTTTGTCCGCATCAACCAACGCCTCGCCCAAATCAACGGTTTTTCTGTTGAAGCACATATCGGTCGGACATTACGGGAGTTGCTACCAGATTTGGCTGACGCAGCCGAACAACTGCTACGCCCCATTTTAGAAACAGGCGAACCTGTTCTCAATATCGAAATAAATGGAGAAACTCCGGCTCAACCCGGTGTGCAAAGGACTTGGTTAGAAAGCTTTTTACCATTAAAAGATGGTGAGCGCATCATTGGGATCAATACCGTATGCGAAGAAATCAGCGAGCGCAAGCAAGCAGAATCACAATTGCGGCAAAATGCTTTTTACGATCGGTTGACAGGTTTACCAAACCGCGCTCTATTCATGGAATACTTAACACAAGCGCTCCAGCAAGCTAAACAGCACAAAAATAATTTATTTGCTGTGTTATTTCTGGATTTAGATCGGTTTAAAGTCATAAATGATAGCCTGGGACACATCAAAGGAGATCAATTTCTCATTACTATCGCTCAAATTCTCCAAGCCTGTATCCGTTCTACAGATATAGTCGCCAGGCTTGGGGGCGATGAATTTATCATCCTGTTGACAGGAATTCAAGATGTCTCAGATGCCATCAGAGTGGCAGAGCATATTCAACAGGAACTAAAATTACCTTTGAAGCTTGATCAGCAAGAAGTATTTACCAGTGCCAGTATCGGCATTGCTTTGAGTTCCACACTCGACTATGACCAACCAGAACAACTGCTCAGGGATGCTGACACGGCCATGTACCGCGCCAAGGCTTTAGGCAAATCGCGCTATGCCCTATTTAATGCGGATATGTATGCTAGTGCGCTCTTCAGATTACAGATAGAGGTTGATCTGCGTCGAGCCATTGAACGCCAAGAGTTTCAAGTTTATTACCAACCAATTGTTTCGCTAATTACTGGCTCTATTATCGGTTTTGAAGCATTATTGCGCTGGCAACATCCACAACGTGGTTTGCTTTCGCCTGTGGACTTTATTCCCTTGGCGGAAGAAACTGGACTAATTGTCGAGATTGGTTATTGGACGCTGTATGAAGCCTGTCGCCAAATGCAAGCTTGGCTGATCAAATATCCTCACTATTCACTGGAGAAAATGAGTGTCAATCTCTCCGCCAAGCAATTTTGTCAGCCCAATTTAATCGAGCAAATTCGCCACATTTTGCATTCAACTGGTCTTAATCCTGATAATTTAGCGCTAGAAATTACCGAAACTGTGATTGTCGAAAACGGGGACGAAGCAATTGCTATACTCTTGAAACTAAGAGAATTGGGTGTGGAAATCTCCATTGATGATTTTGGCACTGGCTACTCTTCTTTGGGTCGTCTTTATAGCTTTCCCATTAGTGTGTTAAAAATAGACCGCTCCTTTGTTAACCCAATGACGACTGATAACCGCAATCTAGACATTATTGAGATTATCGTGACACTAGCAGATAAATTAGGGATGAGTGCGATCGCCGAAGGTGTCGAAAGACCTGAGCAATTAGCTATCTTAAGAAAGTTAAACTGTCAATCTGTTCAAGGATACTTTTTTTCTGAGCCATTGGATAGCTCACATACAGCAGCCTTAATTACTGCCAATCCTCAATGGTGTTAATCAAAATGAAAGAATCTGGCGTGGCAAGGCTAAAATAGTTTAATCATCATAAGTTTAAAAACATTAGTCGTTTTTCATGCTGTGCCAGAACTGAATAAAATGGCTAAAAACGATATAGAAATTAGAAGGAAAACGTACTTCCGGCTTAGTTCACAAATCGCTCGGTTGGATAATGCACAATTGCTTTCGTTGTTTGCTGCTAGCGATTTAGGTACATCAAATTCTTCCAGTTGGGGGCGAAATCATACCATCGTTCTTGGAGAATCCCAAGTATTTGTCAAACGTATTCCAGTTACGGATATCGAATACAACAACCTATTTTCTACCAAAAATTTGTATGACTTACCAACTTACTTTAATTACGGTGTGGGTTCTGTTGGTTTAGGTGTTTTCCGTGAACTTGTGACACACATTAAGACCACTAATTGGGTATTAGAAGGAGCGATCGCTACATTTCCTGTCATGTACCATTATCGATTCATCCCTTTCTCTGGGCAACGTGGCAGGGCGAACGCATCTAAATATTGACGAGTCTGAGTCAGAGTGGGATTTAGCGAAACCCTTATTAAATAAAGATTTCAAAATATAATGTAAACTATTGTTTATTTTTTGCGGATTTATCGAGTAGGTTAATTGCAAAATATGATACTGTTATTTTATGGATGCTAATCACAATCGTAGCCGTTGACACAGGGGGGATATCTGGCGAAAGAATTCATCCACCTTGAACACGACAAACCACACCCAAGTAAAAATGTATCATTTTTACTTGGGTGTCAAGTAAATTCAACCAATAAAAAAAGGGAAATCAATTTCTCCCGAGAAAAATCCCGCCTTGATCTACGACCATTAATTTTAACTAATGGTTAATTTTTGATACAGGTTATTTTTCGGTTTCAGCGTAGGGTATTATTTCGTCGAATAAACATTATTGACACAGAAAAGGAGTGAATCATGGGCAAGAGTAAAAGTATCCAACAACAAATTGAAGCAGATAAGAAAAATCAACAATTCATTGATCAAATTACAGCGAATCTTCAAAAAACATTAGCAGGGGCAGAGGCTGATTTACAAACAAGAATCAACGATTTTTATACAAGCGGTAGAAATTGGAAGCATGCCCAGTATGTTTTTGGTGCACAGCAAAGTTACGAAGTTCACGATACCTGGGGCTTGGATAATCTAACCAATCTGATAAACAGCATAGTAACCGCTGTAGTAAGTACAGTGACTGGTAGTTTACCTGAGGGGACTGAAGCCTCAGCTGAAGTTCCAGAGATAAACCAATCAGCAGGTATAGATGATAATTTACAATTGCTGATTGCGACAAATGCGGCCAACATATTTACTGGACTGCTTAATTCATTTGGTGCTGTCAATAGAGTTCAATCGAATCGAGCTACCCGATTATCTCCTCTTGGTCAAGGCTTGAGACTATTTACTACTGTTGGGATTGATGTCCAGCAATCTGCGTCTTTTTTTAACAATAGATTTGTTATTGGATATTATTACCTCTACAGGGTAGAATATTCCCTTGATGAATTTCGACAGCAAGCGGAACAAACCCTGGTAGCGCAATATAACAGAACTCTTCAGGCACTAAATATGGCATCAGAAGAAATTTTCCAAGAATACATTAACAGACAAATAACTCTACAACAGTATCTAAAGTCAGCGCAGTTCATTGAAGATGCAACTAAGGACGTTATTGCGAAAATTGACGAATTGAATAAGAATAATAGACAAGATACGATTCAGTTAATGGAAGGTCAGCTGGCTCGATTAATTGGGTTGCAGATAAACTATGGCTACGATAAAGATGTAGACGCATTTATTTCTCCTTTCATTGCCGAGGCTAAACAAAAAATAAACGCGAAAGAGATTTAGCTGACCGCTTTTAAAGGCTGGCAGTGGAGCTTTTATTGTTGACCTCTCCTCCTCGTTTTAACGCGAGGAGAGGTCAACGAGACCTTAAAGAAAAGAAGAAAAGCAATATATAAAGAGAAACTGGGAGCATCCGAATTTAGAAAAAACTAGGGTGTTATTTCGTCGAATAAACATTATTGACATAGAAAAGGAGTGAATCATGGGCAAAAGTAAAAGTATCCAACAACAAATTGAAGCAGATAAGAAAAATCAACAATTCATTGATCAAATTACAGCGAATCTTCAAAAAACATTAGCAGGGGCAGAGGCTGATTTACAAACAAGAATCAACGATTTTTATACAAGCGGTAGAAATTGGAAGCATGCCCAGTATGTTTTTGGTGCACAGCAAAGTTACGAAGTTCACGATACCTGGGGCTTGGATAATCTAACCAATCTGATAAACAGCATAGTAACCGCTGTAGTAAGTACAGTGACTGGTAGTTTACCTGAGGGGACTGAAGCCTCAGATGAAGTTCCAGAGATAAACCAAGCAGCAGGTATAGATGATAATTTACAATTGCTGATTGCGACAAATACTGCCAACATATTTACTGGACTGCTTAATTCATTTGGTGCTGTCAATAGAGTTCAATCGAATCGAGCTACCCGATTATCTCCTCTTGGTCAAGGCTTGAGACTATTTACTACCGTTGGGATTGATGTCCAGCAATCTGCGTCTTTTTTAAACAATAGATTTGTTATTGGATATTATTACCTCTACAGGGTAGAATATTCCCATGATGAATTTAACCAGCAAGCGGAACAAACCGTTGCAGGGCAATATCAGATAACTTTGGAGTTACTAAATATGGCATCAGAAGAAATTTTCCAACAATACATTAACAGACAAATAACTCTACAACAGTATCTAAAGTCAGCGCAGTTCATTGAAGATGCAACTAAGGACGTTATTGCGAAAATTGCCGAATTGAATAAGAATAATAGACAAGATACGATTCAGTTAATGGAAGGTCAGCTGGCTCGATTAATTGGGTTGCAGATAAACTATGGCTACGATAAAGATGTAGACGCATTTATTTCTCCTTTCATTGCCGAGGCTAAACAAAAAATAAAGGCGAAAGAGAGTTAATCCCTTCCCGCCAGAAGATTACCTATAATGTAAGAGAAAGTATTACAAGAGGTGACGAGGGAAGATGATGAGTGAATATATAAGAAATCGAACATTATAACTAGGCGATCGTCAACTAGACTTAGACTTGTGGCAAAAACGCTTAACCCAGATTCAGTTTGGTCAAACTTTAATAGTGTTGGTATGGTAGAATCCGTCTGTTTATTAGACGGTAAAACAACAGTCGAAACTCGTTATTTTATTAGTAGCCTTAAAGATAACGCTGAACAGTTTGGTAATTCTATTCGCAGTCATTGGGGAGTTGAGAATTCATTACATTGGGTATTGGATGTCGCCTTGAGGTAAGATGACTGTCTGATTAGAAAAGATAATGCTCCCCAGAATTTTGCAATTCTTAGACATATTGCAGTCAATCTTTTAACTCAAGAGAAGCGTGTCAAACTCGGAATCAAAAATAAACAGTTTCTCGCGGCGATGGACAACAAATATTTACTAAGTATTTTAGCGTTAGCTTAAAATAGTACATCCAAACTTGAGTTTAATACTTTACATAAAATTTTTATCTATTCTACAGGTAAATATACTTTTATGTATCCCCTGATTGAATTATTTTAGTATTAACCCAAGTTGCTAGTTACTCTCTTCCGAAAGATGACATAGGGGTACAGAAACAAGAAAATCCCTCCAGACAGAAAATTAGGAGGGATATATGTTAAATGAAACAGTTACTATCTATTCTGTCATAGATGACCTGTTGAAGGCGATCGCACATGAAGAGGATGTTCGTTGTGAAATGAGTGATGCAGAAATTATCACAACGGCAATCACGCCAACTATGAGTTAGTTCTGTTTATCGAATACATCCCTTATATTCTAAAAACATGGCTATGGGAAAACCCCAATGAACTGCAAAACCCCCTGGATGATTTGCGTAGAACAATTGGCTTTTTGAAGAGGAAAGGAATTATCCACTTCGACGCACATTTTCACAACGTTCTCACCGACGGCGAGCTGATATATTTAAGCGATTTTGGTTTGGTACTTGACAAAAGTTTTGCTTTGACAAAAGACGAAGAGTTATTCTTTGAGCAGAACATATTTTATGATTACGGAGAAATCCTGTGGAGCCTTAGCTATCTTATTCGCTCATCTTTTGATTTATGCTCAGACAGCGATAAACACAGGCTCATGGAAAAATATGGTATTAAAGATAGCTGTCAACCTCGTGAGTTGCTACCCATATTACTCAACAATATCGAGCAAATACATACTGATGGAGACATGAAATTAAATGAGTTATACGTCAGCAGCATCATCAAGTACCGTAGCATCATTGTCCTAATGCACAACTTCTATTCTGATATGCAGAGAAATAATAAGAAGGACAAGAAGTTTCCTGATATAAAACTACAACTTTTACTAGAAAAAACAGGGTTTATTTCTCATGTCAAATAGTTGATTATACTGCTATTTCTCTCTAAAAAAATCTATAACTTTGCTTTTCCTTTTTATATCAAATTCGGCTAATTACTTATAATATGGTTGTTTTGGTCGGTAATTGGTAATAGCTAATAGGTAATTGTTGTGAGCCATTACCGATTACCGATTACCGATTACCAGCCCCCAATATATGATAAGTATTTAAGCGGACATGATATTATTCATCCAATGTGTTTCTTTACTCAAAATAACTTAACTAGTTAGTGAATGATTTCAATTCAATCGCATCATGACTACAAAAGAGTCGCACATTACTAGTGCGATCGCAAGATAACGCACGCAACTTTTCTTGATTATATAGTCTAGCCTTGCGGTCTACCTCCATCATCCATTGATAGGCACGCAGACCAAGCGTACAACGTCGTTGAGCAGAGCCGATTTCCTTTCTGTTGGGAAGTTAGGGCTTACTCAATATTCGTCTTTAGGTTGATGAGGGGGAAATGGAGAAGCCTTTGCTGTTTACTCTTCCTATAGACAGTTGACAGTTGACTGTTGACTAATAATGATAAAAGTAAATCTTTTATCGCAATAAGCAAGACAGTTAGGACATGAGGAAATGAAAAAACTTAGACAGCAAAAGACTTTTAACTCTGTCACCCTCCGGGTTCGCCAGTTCCCTACGGCGGGAAACCCGCCTACAGGACTGGACTCACCTGTTACCTGTTACCTGTCCCCTGCTATAACTAACCTTCTCCTTGGCTATGGAAAAACAAGATTCCCCACTTAGTGGAGATGCGCTAATTAAAGAAGTCTGTCGCCGCATTCGGGTAGCTCGTAGTTATTGGGATGCCCATAATAATGCTGCTTGTAGGGGTGAGCGTGGGCGTTGCTGAATCAAGATATGAATTTGTCTCACGCAAAGGCGCAAAGGCGCTAAGTTACAAAGAAAAAGGAAGGTCATTTTGCGATTTCATATTCCAATTCAGCAACGCCTGAGCGTGAGCGGGCGTTAGCACTCTACAACCAGCTGACCAAAGAACAAAAACAGCAAATTCCCGAAGTGTTACGGGTGTGGCTGCGTTATCGGAGTGAAAAATACTTCGGCGCACATCGAACACCACCTAAGTCAGCAAGAAAATCGAAATAGTACTTAGCAGCCCGAAAATTTTCTTTAATACTGTAGTATGGGACTCTGATTTGATTTTTGAACAAAATTCCATACATATCAATTGCTTGTTAACTGTCCTTTTTTCCCTCTCCCTTATTCCCTGTTTCTACTGAATGCTCAAGCCCTTGGTAAAGTCTTATTTTATATTTAATTGACAATTTTCTCAGATTAAATTATCTCAGCTTAATAATTTAATAAGTATTTTTACAGCTTCACTACAGCTTAAACATCTGTAGCATTCTCTTTACTACTACTTAATTTCAATATCATTATTTATCACATTGTACTAACAGCTTAGATGATTGATATTAAAAGTGTAGTTTTGCTAAATTGTTTAATCTGTGAATAAGAAATGGGCTGTTAAAAGAATGACAATCAACCTCACATCAGGGGAAGCCGAAAAGCTGGAACAATACTGTTCAACCACAGGAAGACCAGCAACTGATGTAATTCGAGAACTAATTCGCTCTCTAGCAGATCAGAAATAACAGATAATTGGGGTAATAGCAGATATAGCCGTGGCTAGGTAAATAAAGGATAAACTAATCATCAAACATTGATACTAAGAGGCTTTCCTGACTATTCCCTTTTCCCTGCTATAATTTGCCATAAAATTTTTCTCTATTTTAAAAATAAAACTAAATAGAGAAAAGAAGCTGGGTTAGTGTATTTCTTTCATAAGAAAGAGCTACAAAAAGTAGCATAAGAAGTACAATTATAACAAACCGCGATAACGGATAAAAACTAAAATTACTGCCCAAGACCCCAAGGCAACTTTGACCGCCACCAGGATATTCAGCAAAGGGACAACTCCGCCACTAATTAGTGCGCCCATTTCTCCGTGGGGCAATTCTATTCCCGCCAAGGTGATGGCAGCTAGGACAATGAAAATTAAAACTGAAACTTTCTCCCATGTGGCGGCTTGCCAACGCTGATAGATACCTTGCATCCACTCCGAGGATGAGGTAATGGCAATTAGGCCGATCGCTGTTCCGCCTGCTACTCCTGCCGCAAACCCACCACCGGGGCTGAGATGTCCGCGAATAGCTAGTTCGATACTTACCATCGCCGCAATGGTTGCTCCCAATCGTGCCAGTATAATCGATGTTTGATCTGTGAAACGATAGAATGTGTTGGAGGGTTTTTCATTCGCTAGGAGAAAATAGGCTCCCATGATGGCGATCGTAAATACTACAACCTCGTAGATAGTATCATAGAGTCGATTTCTCAGGATTACTACTGTCACCGCGTTGGGTATGCCACCATCTTTGACCAGGGTTTCCACAATAGAGAAGTCCTGTAAACTTGGTGCTGGATTTGGTAAAGCCAGCATTTTGAAGAAAAGTGCTATCCCAGCAACAATGTATACCCATTTCATGGCTGCTTCTCCCCTGAATCTGCTGTATTTACATAGGTGAGGCTGGTTGATGGTAATGCTAATTCGCTTTGCATGATGTCGTAGATACGTTTGACTCTGATGGCGGTGTGATAGGATTTTTCATCCTCACTTGTGGCTTGTTCTGGTGAAACACAGGTTGCATGAACTTCTTTATCCATCAATGCTTGCTGCAAAGTTTGGGTGTCTGGATAAGGAACCACTTCCAGACGCATCTGGCGTTTACGAAAAATTCTGCGTAACTCATCTAGCAGTTGGTCAAAAGGACTTGCGCTTGCGGGCTTGTCATCTGTCTGTGGTAACTCATCTTTCAGCACCCCAAGACGCATAACCAAGGATGAGCGCACCGCTACTGCATAGAGGGTAATTGCCAGCATTGTACCTACTAAAGCTTCGGTCAAAGCCACATCGGGCGCTCCTAAAATAGCATATAGCATTGCCGCGACTGCCCCTAAGATGCCACGGATGATTAAGGCATTGTAGGGATTGACCTGAGTTACTACCATACAAGCAGCCAATGGCAGTAAGGCGGTGATCACATAGATATAGGTATCATTCTCGTTCATAACTACCCTCACGACTCGAACAGTAAGCCAACACATAGCCCAGCATGGTGTTCCACATGGCTAAGGAGATGATAGCGAGGGTGAGGAGCGGCCATTTGCTGGGTATCTTCAAGAGTAGACCAAACAGAATACTCATTGAGCCAAGGGTATCTGCAACTGTGAGAGTATGGAGTTTGAATAATAGCGATCGCTGGCCTATTAAGGGAAAGGTTCCCCAAAACCAAAAGAAGATGCCTACGCCGATACAGGTATAACTTAAAAGGTCGATCATATAGAAGATTGGGGTTATGTTAAGTATTAATGCAAGACATCACTCATGCGTTTGAGTAGATGGGCTATCAGCATCAAGGACGCATTCCCCACACTCAAGATAATTACTCCGACTACACCAATCATCCAATCATCGCGCAAGACGGATACGACTAAAATCATGATTGATGCCTTGGTGCTAATACTGGCAAATGCCAACATTTTCTGCCAGATATTCTCGTCCTGCCATGCCTCGTAGATGGGTATGAGCAGCGCTAAAATCATTACTATCATTACCACATTCAGATTCATCGATTTGTTAGGGGCTAGGGTTAGGGGCTAGGGGTTAGGGGCTAGGGGTGATTTTGGCATCCTCTCCCAACTTGCCCTAGCGATATGATAGTTATTTACTGGAAAGTCTTTTATCTTGGAAGGCAGGAGGCAGAGGGCAGGAGGCAGGATAAAAACTGCTCTGGAGCCTCCTGCCGCGACCGGAGGAAGCAAGGGTTTAAGACCCCACCGTTAGACGGCGCTTACAATTGGGAGGGGTCTTTTTCCTATCCCAATTGTTCCTTCTGCCTCCTGCCTCCTGCCTCCTTCAATCTGGGAGGTTTTGTCGCGCTGGTCTTCTGCGGGTAACTCGGTGGACTTCATACACCCCATCCTCGCGGTATCTGACGACAACTGTCTTGGGGGTAAAGGTAATCACGAATATATCCAAAAATATCAGCCCTGGTGTACGTCCAGGTTTGACTTGCTCTAGGGTGATCTCTTCGTGCTGGTGTGGGCGGAAGATAATTTCAAATGCTTCTATGTATGCTTGGGGAATTGCTACTATCGTCTCCCAGAGTATACGCAGCCAATCTTTGAGTGATTCTGGGGTTCTGGGACGACCGGGTAATAAAAAGGCGATCGCTACCCCAATAATGATGTTTGCCAAACTGAAATCTGCCGTCAGCAGAAACCAAATAGTCAGTCGTAAAATGAGATTTAAATGCCCAACCATGCTAACCCCTTCCAGAACAACAGGACTAAAATCAAACTCATCACACCAATCAGATGGTCGAATTGCTCAAGCACACGGGGTAGCTTGAAAATTGTGCGTTTAAAAATTAGCAAGTATGCTACCCACCCTATAGCGATGGTTACTAGGGGTTTGATGATGTTCTCGACGGTGTACGCCTCATAATATACCACGTTGGCAATAATTAACCCAGCAATTAACACGCTATTCGCCGCCCAGAATCCGGCTTTGACTGCGGTTTTACCTCCACGAGGTAGGAAGATGAATTTGGCGAAGGATATTGCTGTTCCCAAGGCGGCAATATTCATAGCGATCGCTTGCCAAGGTAGCAGATTCTTGGTTGTCAACACCTTGGCCCCGAAGCCTGATAATAAGGGAAAGCCAGAAATTGAGAAGCTAGCTATCACCAAGGCAATCCAAACCGATGTCCCGATTGGTTGGTTTTGCAGTTCCTTGAAGTTGCGACTCGGTAAAGCCCCGGCTATTAAAAACAGGGCTGATTTAACTAGTCCGTGGGTAAGGGCATAAAAACCACCGACAATTGGGGCTGCAAGGATAAAGCCTAATTGCGAAACTGTGTGAAACGCCAGCATCCGCTTAGTGTCTTTTTCAAACACTGCATAGAACACTCCCAAAAGCGCCGTCCCAACTCCGAAGGTTCTTACTATCGGGTCAATCTCTGGAACCATCAGCGCACATCGCACTAAGGGATAGACACCAGCTTTCACCACAACCCCCGACAGCATAGCCGACACTGGCGTTTCCGATTCGGAGTGAGTTAGGGGCAACCATAAGCCTGATACAAAAATTCCGCCTTTTGTCAATAGCCCTACAAAAATCAGGGCTAGGGCTTCTGGAGGTGCAACCCGCAAACCTTCAAAACTAAATGAATTATGGGCTTGATACACTAAGGCCGCACCAACCAGATAAAAAAGCATTGCCACGTTGCTAATAAACAAATAACGTAAGGCAACCCAAATCGAGCGGTCAGTTCGGGGGTAGGCAATTAAGAGAAATGCAGCAATTCCGCTTACTTCTAAGGCTACATATAAACTAATCAAATCCGAACAGGCAAAGGCGGCATTGACACTGCCATGTAGAATTATCGCCTGTCCGTAAAAAAAAGCTGTTTTATCGCTGTACCAACAGTAGAGGATCACTGCCGCAGTGACTAGCCCATTGGTCAAGATAAAGTAGCTTGTCAACTGGTCGAGTGTTAAGATAACGCCGAAATTATCTAGTAACTTGAGTGTCAGTGTTGATTTTTGGGCAAATAGCAGCGCCGCATAGCCCACTGAAGCCAAAGCTACGCACATTGCTATATATTTGTCAAGTCTGGGCAATAGATAAATGACAAACCCTAAAAAAAACGGTAGTGCAATCCAGGCGATCGTAATGTTATTCATGGCGTATTGTTTTTCTCGATTTCGTTACTCTCTAAGGTCGGATTATCCCGTGCTAGCTTCATCACACCGACCAGCATTAAAGCTTGAATTGAAAATCCGATCACAATCGCCGTTAAGATAACCGCCTGGGGAACCGGATCAGCATAAGCGGCTTTTTTGGCTTGGGAAATAATTGGTGTGACCAAGCCATTACGCGATGCAATCATCACATAATAGGCGATAACCCCCGTACTCATCACATCCATAGAGACGATTTTCATCACGAGGTTCTTTTTCCAGATGATGCCAAAAAATCCGCACAATATTGTTGCTAATACGCACGCTTCTAACACGGGAATTGCCTATTGGTAAAGTTTAGCTGATCAACTAAGGTAAATCTGAGATAAATGTCGCTATGAATAAGCATTCTCGCTTATTTGTGCATATTTTTTTTTCAGTTATTATCTCATTTTCAATGGACAACCATTGATTTAAATCTATATGTGCCTGATAATTTCAATTAATTTACATAAGTGCGGAGTGGGGGGACAGTAATAGCAGATGAGTAGTAGCCAGTAGTGGCGTGGCAAGGCTAAAATGTTGCATTATTCTTTTCTTGTGGGATGGGCATCCTGCCCGTCCGGTGCGGGCAAGATGCCCACACCACAAGAGTTATATTTATGCAATATTTTAGTCTAGACAAGCCAGTAGGGTGCGTTAAAGCAGCGCTTAACGCACCCTATTTGGTGGTGCGTTACGGCTAATTCCTCATTTCGCCAACGCTCAAATCCTTACACAGCCGTAACACACCCTACTTATATATTTACTACTGATTATTTACTTTATAAATGACTAATGACTAATGAAAAAAGGCTGACAAATCACCATGAGATGGGAAGAATATTTGTTAGTACTGTAATGTACAAGCTTGAGTCCAGCCTGTTCGATTTCTTGTATAAGTTCTGGTATTGTAAACTTGTGATGTCTCCAAATAGTAATTTCTTCCCCCGCAGCTATTTCGATATTTTTCTCTATTCCTAAATAATCGAAATCTATCTTGCATCTATGGCGAAATCTGATGTTGGCAACTATACTATCCGTTGCTAAGTCATACTTTCTGATCAGTTCACAATCTTCATTTTTCAACCCCAGATTATTTGTTAGCCATCTATAAACTTGGTCTACATGATACTTACAACCGCCTCTGGCTATGCCATCCCATTGAGAATTAGAACCAATCTCATTGGTGAATACCAACAAATCATTTTTATCCATGCTGTCTCTCAAGTTTTTGAACACTTGATTTCTGTGGCAATGATTGGCTATTGTGACTCCTAAGTGTAAAAATATATTAGCTGTATTTTCAGCTTCACTTTTTAAAACACTCTTAAATATGGCTGTATTTTCTATATCCAGTCTATAATGATTAAAAGGCAGATTGGGGAACCATTTTTTTATATTATTGCTAGATACTTTCAGTAAATCATCACTAATATCTATTGCTGTATATTTATTAATCTTCTTTAGCTTGACCAGTCTGTTAATAAATGCTTTAACAGGATAGGAGTTACCTGCACCCACATCTATAATATTAAGTTTTTCGCATTTTTGATAGTTGCCATTAAGATATGCAAAATTATTTTTCAATAATTCTATTTCTACATTTGATGTACGATACCATGTAGGAACGATATATTTAAGATAAAATTTATCCCAAATGTTGGCTCCGCCTCCTTTGTAAGAATATTTTAGCGGGATTTCACGTCTGGATTCTAAAGCGTGGATTATATCTAAAATTTCTACTTCCGGGAAAACAGCATAGAACTCAGAACTTGGCTTGGCTAGGTGAAAAATGGGATTTGCGCTTGCAGATTGAATTTGGGAATTACTAGGCAAATTTTGAGCCATTAAGGTCGTGATTTGTTGGATAAAACTATTGTTGCTTTAAAGATTATCTCATCTTTATGTCACGGACTAAAAGGAAATATATTTTTAGAGACAGGTAGATTTGATAAGATTTAATTCAATACATATACTCAAGCTATTTGAGAGTATGTCTGAAGTTAAGTAATTATCTAGTGTAAGACAATGTTGTATGAATAATACATTAGCTAAAAAAAAGAAACTATTAATTAATTGCAGGACTTATGCAAGTGTCACAATTGGTGGTTGGTGCGTGACGCTACAATTCTCATGACTACGTTCAAATATTATCGCTCCTCACACACCCTACAGAAAAAATATGCCAGTTGCGTAAGTCCTAAATTGTTCACCCGAATGGGTGAATGCGATCGCAGCATCTCGGATTAATCTGAAATAAGAGGTAGTAGAGATCCTATTCCGAGTCAGAGCAATAGCATCTATGCTCAGTAAAAACTGTGAAAATAACTATGATTATTTTTCAAGATAACTTATTTGCTGGCAGATCCAAGGGACACAGAGTGGATGAAATCGTAGAACCACAGCCTCAACAACAGCATATTAGGGACTCACAAGCTACTGAAGCACAATATCAAGCTATTTTAAATGCTATTCCTGATCCTATATTTCGCATCAGTCGTGATGGTCATTTTCTTCCCTTGAGCAAACAAGCCCCAGATACGGCTTGTTCGGGGAAAGGATTGATTGGTAAAAATCTCTACAATATTTTACCAACTGATGTTGCTACCCTGATGAGTGAAATCATTCTCAAAACCTTAGATACAGGAATTTTACAAGCTTGTGAATATCAGTTATCAACGCCTTTGGGAATCCAAGATTATGAAGCACGCTTGGTAGTTAGTGGCTTGGATGAAGTTTTAGTTATGGTTCGAGATATTACAGAACGTAAACAAACAGAAATTGCTTTACGCAACCTGGCGCAAAAGTTTTCTACAGCTTTTAATTGTAGTCCTGATCCCATCAGCATCAGCACTCTCAAAGAGGGACGCTACATCGAAGTTAATGATAGTTTTGTCAAGCTTTCAGGCTATGAGCGAGATGAAGTTATTGATCGTACTACCTGGGAGTTAAATATTTGGGTGAATGAAGGCGATCGCACCAAATTATTACAAGAATTACAAACACAAGGTTTGGTGCGCGATCGCCAAATCCGATTGCGCTGTAAATCAGGTAAAATAATTACAGTGCAGGTTTCTGCCGAAGTGATTGAGTTGGATGGCATTCCGCACATTTTAGCAGTCACTCATGATATCACCGAACGTCAACAGACAGAAGCTAAATTGCTTCAAGCAGCACAGCAACAAGCAGAACTTTACCAAAAACTGACTGATTTAAACGCCAACTTAGAGCATCAGGTACAAGAACGCACCGCCCAATTAGAGCAGAAAATGCAGGAACTAGCCCAAATGCAACAGATAAAAAACGTTGTGTTGCACACTGTGGCTCATGATTTACGTACTTCCGTGATTGGTAACTTAATGGTATTGGAGAATTTAGGAATGGGGAGTAGGGGAGATGAGAAGCAATCCCCAGTACCCAATCCCCAATCCCTGATTTCTGTTCCTCGGTCAATTATCGATCGCATGATTCAAGGTAACAAGCGGCAAATGGTCATGCTAGATTCCTTGTTAGAAATCCATTCATGTCAAGAACAAGGATTAAAACTGCATTGTCAGCTAGTTCCCTTTGGCGGAATGTTGGAAACAGCGATCGCAGGCTTACAACCACTGTTGAACGAAAATCAGGCGACTTTCACAAACTTGCTTCCCCAGGATTTACCATTAGTAATGGCGGATCAGGAGCGGTTAGAGAAAGTATTGATTAATTTGTTTACTTATAGTTTGCACCAAAATCCCCCTGGACTAAACTTTACACTCAAAGCCACAGTAGAAGATGGGATGATTCGCACATATATTCAAGATAACGGTGTGACAATGAGTCAAGCAGATTGCGATCGCCTCTTCGATTTAGAAATCCGTGATCCTCAATCTCCCTGTTCCACTGCAATTTGCCTCAGAATGTATCTATGTCGGCAAATTATTCAAGCACACGGCGGTCAAATCGCCGCTACCAATCATCCCCAGCAAGGTTTAACCTTTTGGTTTACACTCCCTTTTAGTAGTTATAGCAGGGGATAGGTAACAGGGGACAGGTGATAGGGTCAAAAGCCACTTGCTACAAGGATTTGATGATTCATCCATGTCCTAATCTATGTGGCTACTGCTATACCTTCAAGGCATTAACTTTACAGCACTTTTCATTTATCTACTGTAAACTGCAAAGCGCTAAACCGCCAAGTCAAAACTATAGCTGCACTAGCTAAACCAATTGCCAAACCCCACCAAAAACCAATTGCTCCATAGTTTAACAATATGCCCAAACCATAACCAGTAGATAAACCAATAACCCAGTAAGCAAAAATACCAATTAACATAGGAACTCGCGTATCTTTTAACCCTCGTAATGCTCCAACGGCTGTGACTTGCACCCCATCAACAATTTGAAAAATTGCAGCCACTACCAGCAATTTGACTGCTAAGTTAACTACATCTTCGTTAATGGGATTGTTGATATCGAGGTAAAGAGCAACAACTGACTTTGGTATTAACCAAAATATTATCCCTGCAATAGCCATAGACAAAGCGCCTAAGCTAATCCCCGCGTATCCAGCCACACGAACACCAGCTAAATCTTGCTCTCCGGCTAATTGTCCAACACGTACAGTTGTGGCTAAAGAAATACCCACAGCAAGTTGAAAGGATAGAGAAGCTGTCTGTAAGGCAATTTGATGAGCTGCTAAGGGTATAGTTCCTAATTGTCCTAATATAAATGTGACCACTGTGAACAGTCCAGCCTCCACAGCAACTAGTCCACCAATAGGCAATCCCACATGAAAAATCTGCCAAAAAATGCGGCGATTTTCTTGAGTAAAAGTGTCTGAAAATGAAGTGTGAAAGATGCGGTAAATGGTAAATTGACGTTGGTTATATGTATAAATTGCTAAAGCGATAAACATACTCCATAAAGACAATGTACTCGCCCAACCAATCCCGGCTAATCCTAAAGCGGGTAGCCCTAGTTTGCCAAACATGAAAATATAATTAGCTGTGATGTTAATTAAAGTACCTAACACTACAGTGATAATAATTAATTGCGGTTGAGACACAGCTGAGAGAAAACTTTTCAGAACAGCAAAGCCCAAACCAGCAATAAAACCAGGTGCGATCGCTCTTAAATAAGTTTGTGCTAATGCTGCTATGGCGGCATTTTGACCTAATAGTAGTAGTAAAGTGCCTCCATTCCAGAGTACCACTACAATTGGTATTCCTAACAGCAAACATACCCCCAATCCTTGCCTGACAATTTTACCCACTTGTTCAGGGTTTCCAGAACCATGTGCTTGGGCTGCTAAAGGACTAACAGCAGAAACAATACCTGTAGAAATTAAAAGTAAAAAAGTAAACATTGCTGCACCCAAGCCTCCAGATGCAATAGTTTGGCTTCCCAACCAACCCATCATTACAGTATCCACAAAGCCAGTTGCTGATTGTGCAAGTTGTGCAGATGCTAAAGGAACAGCCAACAGGAGACATTGTTTAACTTCAAATATCCATCTATCTTTATTAGTCATGTTATTTTTGACATCAAAGGGCAGAAACAAGACATCATCAAACTAACTGTAGGGTGCGTCAGCCCCAATAATTTCGTACAAATGCAAGGATTTTCCACATCTGACGCACCCTACCCCAAGTACCAGTTGCGTAAGTCCTGACTACAAAATTACAGCATTAAGCGTAAAAAATTCTCTACAAGAGGCGTTAAAGTATTTTGTTGCCAGATCACAGCAGTTTCTATTACAGGTACTTCATCTAATAGAGGACGATAAACAACACCAGACCTTTGCAGATTCTGTAAAGAAGATGGTGTAATTGCTATACCCATTTCCGCCGATACTAGTGCAATAATTGTTTGCATTTGAATCGCCTCCTGAGTAATGTGAGGTTGGATATTTCTCTGCTGAAAAAGACTCATGATGCGATCGTAAAGTCCCGGCGCTAGATAGCGGGGAAACATAATCAAAGGTTCGCTGAGGATATCTTGGACGTATATATGTTCTGTTTGCGCCAATGAATGAGTTGAAGGCAAAGCTACAACTAAAGTTTGCCTGTCAATACACTGATAAGATATTGTGTCATCTTCCAAAGGTGGATGAGCAAAACCTACATGAATTAGAGAATCTTTGATTGCTTGTTCCTGTTGACTTGTAGTTAACTCCCTTAACACTAATTCTACTTGGGGAAATTGCTCACGAAATTGCCGCAAAATCAACGGTAATAGGTCGTATATGACCAAACTAGTAAATCCTATTCTCAATTGACCTGTTTGACCTTTGCCAATTCTTTGGGTGAGTGCGACTGCTGTTTCTAGTTGCGCTAATAGTTGATAAGCCTCTTGTAAAAAAACCTTACCAGCTTCGGTTAGCTGTACTTGTCGCTTAGTTTTGCGATGAAAAAGTTGCACTTCTAGTTCTAATTCTAGCTGCTGAATTTGTTGGCTGAGAGGCGGTTGAGCTATGTGCAGTCTTTCTGCGGCTTTAGTGAAATGTAGTTCCTCCGCTACAGCAATAAAGTAACGCAGATGTCGTATTTCCATAGTTATGATATTTTATAAGTCTCAATTTTAAATAAATATATATTGGACATCTCAAAAAAGTCTACCTATCATACTTGTAAAGAGGTTTGACTTTTCATATCATGTGGAAAAGCTGACGCTAAACCTAACCCCTAATAGGAAAGAGGGACAGATCAAAGGTTTGGAGAGGTTTTTCCCATACTGTGAAAAGTCAGTTACAGAGATTGACTCAAGGCGACAGTAATAGGTGAAGAACAATGTCAGATAATTTCCGAAGTAAGGTTGTCACTCAAGGGGTACAGCGATCGCCTAATCGGGCTATGCTAAGGGCGGTTGGTTTTCAGGATGCAGATTTTACCAAAGCCATTGTCGGTGTTGCCAATGGTTACAGCACGATAACCCCCTGTAATATGGGGATAAATCAACTAGCCCAAAGAGCAGAAGCAGGTATAAAAAATGCTGGGGCAATGCCGCAATTATTCGGCACAATTACGATTAGTGATGGAATTTCGATGGGGACGGAGGGGATGAAATATTCCCTAGTATCACGAGAAGTAATTGCTGACTCGATAGAAACCGCTTGTAATGGGCAAAGTATGGATGGTGTAATTGCCATCGGTGGCTGTGATAAAAATATGCCAGGGGCCATGATTGCGATCGCCCGGATGAATATCCCCGCAATCTTCGTTTACGGTGGTACAATCAAACCCGGACATTACAATGGTAAAGACTTAACCGTTGTCAGTTCCTTCGAGGCTGTCGGTGAATATAGTGCCGGGAAAATAAATGAAGATGAACTATTAGCCGTGGAACGTCGTGCTTGTCCGGGTGCAGGTTCCTGTGGTGGAATGTACACAGCAAACACCATGTCAAGTGCCTTTGAAGCGATGGGGATGAGTTTACCCTATTCTTCCACAATGGCAGCAGAAGACGATGAAAAGGCTGATAGTACCGAAGAATCAGCTAAGGTATTGGTAGAAGCAATTCGCCATCAACTATTACCCAGACAGATTATCACCCGTAAATCTATAGAGAATGCCATATCTGTAATTATGGCGGTGGGTGGTTCCACAAATGCCGTGTTACATTTTTTGGCGATCGCTCGTGCGGCGGGTGTAGAATTAAATCTAGATGACTTTGAAACTATTCGTGGTCGTATACCCGTTTTATGTGATTTGAAACCCAGTGGTAGATACGTCGCCACAGACCTACACAAAGCCGGGGGTATTCCCCAAGTGATGAAGATGCTACTGCTGCATGGTTTACTTCACGGTGATTGTATCACCATCACAGGTAAAACCATCGCCGAAACTTTAGCAGATGTCCCCGATGAACCATCACCCGACCAAGATGTGATACGTCCTTGGAATAACCCCATGTACGCCCAAGGTCACTTAGCCATCCTCAGAGGTAATTTAGCTACAGAAGGTGCTGTAGCCAAAATTACTGGGGTGAAAAAGCCCGTAATTACAGGCCCAGCAAGGGTATTTGATTCCGAGGAAGAATGCTTAGATGCCATCTTGGCAGGTAAGATTAAAGCAGGTGATGTGATAGTCATCCGCTACGAAGGCCCCAAAGGCGGCCCTGGGATGCGGGAAATGTTAGCACCCACCTCAGCAATTATTGGTGCAGGTTTAGGTGATGCAGTCGGCTTAATTACGGATGGACGTTTTTCCGGTGGTACTTATGGGATGGTAGTCGGACACGTCGCCCCGGAAGCTGCTGTTGGTGGTAACATTGCCCTTGTCGAAGAAGGTGATAGCATCACGATTGACGCTAATTCTCGCTTGTTACAGTTAAACATCTCTGACGCAGAATTAGCCAGTCGTCGTGCTAACTGGACACCCCGTCCACCTCGTTACACTCAAGGTATACTGGCAAAATATGCTAAGTTAGTTTCCTCAAGTAGTGTTGGTGCTGTTACAGATTTAGACTTATTCAATGAATAATTCAGGACTTACACAACTAGCACAATTGTAGGGTGCGTCAGATGAGGAAAATTCCTTAATTTGTCCGAAATTATTGGGTCTGACGCTACTAGCGTAACCGGACTAAATTTGTGCATTAGCCAACAATATATAATCTGATCATCTGCGTTCATCTGCGTACCCTTCGGGTTCGCGGTAGCGTTGCGTAGCAAAGGCTTCTCTACGAGACGCTACCGCGAACGCCAACATCTGCGTTCAATTTTCTCTAAATCTAATGCAATATTTTAGCCCGGTCGCGCTACTACTACAATGCAACAAGTTCTTTCTTGATAGCTGGTAACTCAATTTTACGTTGTGGTAGCATTTTGGCATAGCGGTTAGTTAGAAAACGGTTGAGTTTTCTATCCAACTTTTTTAACAATCTTTTTAATGGTTTATTTTCATTCCCAAAGCTGACTTGACGCACAAGAGGTTTAATAATTGTCGCTACTCGTCTGACACCCAATTTTTTATATTTGGTTTGGAAGTAACCATCCTCAGATAAATTCCATTTTTCTCGGATGCGTTGTAAACTTGCCAATGTCCAAGCATCACTCCAACGCAACATATAAAAGTGTAAATCACTCCACTCTAGAGGAGGGCCTGGAACATAGGTAACTAAACTATCAGGCTCAAAGTATATTTTACCTCCCACTTGCTTCACAGTCATACAAAAATCAAGGTGTTCTTTGGTGTTGAGCATTTGTTCATCTAAATAGCCAATACGCTCAAATATTTCGGTGCGAACTAGGGTACAGTGAAATTCTGCTAATTCTGTTTGAATGCGTTGGAGTTGTGGACGCAAATTTACGACTTGATGACCTTGTTTGTACATTTTCTCACGTAAATGTCGCCTGCCATGAACATCAATGACGATGTGGCTTTCTCCACCTGCAAAGTGTATTGTTTGATGTATTGGTTTTTTCTCGCACATGAGAGGCCCGACTACGGTTGCTCCTGTTTCTTCTGCACAGTTAACTAATGCTTCTAACCAACCTGGAGACACTATAACATCGTTATCAAGGAAGACTAAATATTTAGTATCAACATCACTCAAACCAATATTACGTGCATGGTTAGGAGAAAGATAATAATCTGTGCGAATTAATTTAAAGTTTTTTTCTGCGGCTTTTGCTTTTAGATAGCGACGCACTTTAGTTGGTGAATTACCATCAACATAAATTAATTTGAAAGGTAATTTTGTATGTTCGTAAATGCTTTCTAGAGATTCTTGTGTACAGCTAAAACGTTCACGGGGGACAACAATGATTGTAATTATTGGTTCTAACATTTTTCTACATCCTCTTAATTGGTTGCTGTCATGAGTTGGTTTTTAAATCAGTTATCAGTTATCAGTTCTGACGGCGGATGGTGTAGTGTTTCAACAACGTATTTAAGTACGGGCGGGTTTAGCAGATATATCTGTTTTTCCCATGAATTTCTGTAAGGGCGGGTTTAACTGACATATTTGTTTTCCTCATGAATTTTTTACTGAACCCGCCCCTACCCGCCCCTACTTACTGTTCACTGTTAAAACTTGTTGATAAATGGCTACTAATTCATCATTAAGCTTGTGCATATCATATTTTTCTTCCACCCGCGCACGTCCAGCTTTACCCATTTTTACCCATAGTTGGGGATGTTCTATAAGGTAGGTTAATTTGCTGGCGATCGCCTGCGTATCTCTCTCTGGTACTAAAAACCCGGAAACCCCATCTTCGACTAATTCAGGAATTCCCCCATGTCTGGTACTAATAACAGGTAAACCCATCGCCATAGCTTCTTTTAATGTATTCACTGGTGCATCTTGATTACCATCTTTTCCGGTGACACTAGGCGCAACAAAAATATGGCATTTATCCAAGATTTCTACAATCTCTTTTTGCTGTTTCCATCCCAACAATTTCACCACATCGTTAAGATTTAAATCAGCAATTAGCTTTTGCAAATGTTGTTTCAGTTCACCATCACCGATAATATTATATTCGATATGAGGATGAGTTGGTATTACTTGAGCGATCGCCAGAATTACATATTCAATTCCCTTCTTTTCTACCAAGCGTCCAGTAGTAGCAATACGGACTATATTATCTTCAGGAAAATGACGTTCTTGAAAGGTGAAATTTTGACAATCAATTCCTGAACCATGCACATGAATTTTATTTGCGTCGCAACCTAAAGCAACTGCTTTATCTTTAAAAAATTCGCAATTAGCTAAAAAGAAATCTGTTTCTAAGAATAATTCTTGATAAACTTTCTTACCCCATTTTGGTAAAAACTTACTAATATCTGAACCGCGAAAGGTGGAAATTAATTTACCCTCAATTAAACCAAGCTGACGAAACCACAAGCCAAACACACCTAAAGTACTAAATTGACAATGGATAATGTCATAGGATTTCTTTTGTAAAAATGGTAATGCTCGATAGAGCATTTTTAATGATTTTGCTTGACTAACGTAACGTGAACTATTGAGTAATTGCAAACAAACGGCGGGGTTTTTGTAAAAATTTGCTATTAGTAAACTCAAACCTTTAATCCATCGCCATAGCTCATTTTCTGGTCGAGAATGAGCGTAAATTGTGCGATTAATTAATTGATATTGTACGACTAAGGGATGCACTTTAGATGTATCTTGAGGTATACCATCAAGTGAGTAGATATCAACCTCATGACCGCGTTCGATGACACCCACAATTTGATTTAAAATAAACGGTTCTGATAAGACAGGAAAATGTGCAACCAAAAATGCTACCTTCATATTTTAAATGTAAGTTAGTTCTTTTGATGATTCGTCAGGAATGATTTTTAATTCTGGTTGTAATATTTGCTGATAAATGGCTACTAATTCATCATTCAGCTTGTGCATATCGTATTTTTCTTCCACCCGCGCACGTCCAGCTTTACCCATTTTTTCCCACAGTTGGGGATGTTCTATAAGATAGGTTAATTTGCAGGCGATCGCCTCCATATCTCTCTCTGGTACTAAAAACCCGGAAACCCCATCTTCGACTAATTCAGGAATACCCCCATGTCTGGTACTAATAACAGGTAAACCCATCGCCATAGCTTCTTTTAATGTATTCACTGGTGCATCTTGATTACCATCAGCAGCAGTTACACTAGGAGCAATAAAAATGTGAGTATTATTAAGAATTTCCACAATTTCTTTCTGCTGTTTCCATCCCAATAATTTGACAATGTGAGCAACATTTAATTCTTTAATTAGATTTTCCAAATACCCTTTTAACTCACCATCGCCAATAATTTTATATTCAATATTTGGATAACTTGCGGCTATTTTAGCAACTGCACGAATAGCATATTCAATGCCTTTCTTTTCTACCAAACGCCCTGTAGTAGCAATCTGCACCTGACCATCAACAGGGAAATATCGAGGTTTAAAAGTGAATTTACTGCAATCTAAACCAGAACCGTGAATTACAAGTTTATCAGGATTACAACCTAAATTAATGGCGCGATCGCCAAAAAATTGACAATTCGCCAAGAAAAACTCTCCTTCCCGAAAGAGTTGGTCATAAACATTGATGCCATTTTCTTGGACATACTTACTAATATCAATACCGCGAAATGTCGTAATTAATTTACCGGAAATTATCCCAGCTTCACGATAAGCAAGAGCAATAGGCGCTAACGTACCGAATTGACAATGGATAATATCATAATCCCCATCTTGTAGTAAAGCTACAATTCTGTAGAACGTTTTTAAAGTAGCGACTTCCTTACCATATTTATGAGAAGTAAAAAATCTGAGACTTTTTAAAGAACCCTGATGAATATTCTTTAATAGTAATCCCATCCCTTGCAAAAAACGCCAAACAATATTTGTAGGTACAACTGGAGGAAAATAAGTACGTTCCCATAGCTTATATTCTTCTACAACTGGATGCACTTTCCCGGTATAACCCTTTGGTAAACCATTAACCGGATGAATATGCACCTCATGTCCACGGTCAATCAAACCCGTAATTTGATTTAAAATAAACGCTTCTGATAAAATAGGAAAACGCCAAACAATAAAAGCTATCTTCATTTCTCCAACCTCCTTATACCAAATTGATATGAAGCTGCATAGAATAATATGTCGAGGATATTGAACGCGGATGCAAGCTGAGAGAAGTCTGAGCGGCGGAAGCCGCCGCTCAGAACTTCGGTGTAAACGCAGATAAATTAATTGATTTTATAATTATGTGCAACATCATATAAAATTGGTATTATCCCTCTGTGTTAAAAAAATACTCTCCTCTTTCTCTTCCTTCCTCAACACATTCAAATGATAATTTAAATTCATCACCTCTAATTGCCCAGACCCTAATAAACCATCTGCAAAATTAACTATACTAATCCCACAATTTGATTGTTGAAAACAATGATAATATTCAGGACTTATCCCCAAAGCAGTGCTAATTAGCGCCCGATTTGTTCCTCCATGTGCAATTACCAGCAAAGTTTGACCTATATGCAGTGGTAACACTTCTTGCCAAAATTCTTGTACTCGTTTATATAAATCAAGCGCCGGATAAAATCTAGTTTGATTATCTATTTCCATCCAAAATTCATGAGGACGCTGTTTCCAAATTTGATACAATTCTGGAAACGTTTCCCGCACATATTCAAAAGCTAAACCTTCCCAACTAGGAAGATGATTTTCCCGCAATTTATCGCTAGTAAAAATGGCGTTTGACTGCACAGTAATTACTTCTAAAATTTCCTTAGCGGTTTCCTGCGCCCGTTTTAAAGAACTAATATATACAGCATCAAATGCTATTTCCTGAAGAAAATTGCCCGTAATTCGCGCATCCTTGCGTCCCACTTCGGTTAATACTGATTCATCACAGCAGCCTTGATACAAACCCAAGGCATTAAATGTACTCTGTCCGTGACGGAGGAGAATGACGCGAGTTCCTTGTCCTGACTCAAGCTTCAACTGCATAGATATCTCCTGCTTCTATATCTACAACGCTTTGCATCCGGTATAAAGTGGCGTAGTGACCACCTAGACAGATTAATTCTCGATGTGTACCTTGTTCTAAAATCCTTCCACCTTCAACATAGAGAATCATATCTGCGTTCTCTACTGCTTTGAGGTTGTGGGAAATCACAAAGGTTGTGCGTCCCTGGGTTAATTTTGCCAATGCAGAGTTGACGATATATTCGCTTTTTTTATCTAAACCTGTGGTGGGTTCATCGAGGATAACTATTGGTGCTTGACGAATTGCTGCACGAGCGATCGCAATTCTTTGTCTTTGTCCTCCTGAGATTGTACCACCGCGATCGCCCAAAATCGTATCATAGCCTTGGGGCAATTTCATAATAAATTCGTGAGCATTAGCCAGGCGTGCGGCTTTTTCCACTTCTTTATCAGTAGCGCCCAATTTCCCATAGGCAATGTTCTCTTTGACACTAACAGCAAATAACACACTATCTTGCAAAACTACGCTAATTTGCTGCCGTAGCGATTGTACAGTATATTCACGGATATCTTGACCATCAATTAAAATTCGACCGCTTTCGGGGTCGTAAAGCCGTAATATCAAACTGAGCAAAGTTGATTTACCGCTACCGGAAGGCCCTACCAACGCCACTTGTTGTCCCGGTTGGACTATAAAGCTAATATCTTTGATAATTTCTTCGCTGCTGTCGTAGCCAAAAGCCACATTTTCAAACCGAACTGCACCAAAAAAAGGATGTGCTGGTTTTACCCCTGGTAAATCTTTGACATTTGGTTCATAGTCGAGAACTTCCACCACCCTTTCCCCGGAAGCTGTCGCTTTAGCAATTTGTCCGACTTGGTTGGAAAGTCTCCGCATCGGTTCAAAAGCATTTTTCAGATATGTCATAAACACCAACAGTTCCCCTGGAGTGAGTTCTTTATGCAACACCGCATGAGAACCACGCCACAACACCACAGCAACAATAATCGCCATTAAAATTTGTACAGTTCTCTCCAATGCTGCGGATAGCCTAATAGATTCAATCGCCTCATCTAAACTTTTTTGATTTTGTGCTGAAAACACATTGTGCAGCATTTCTTGAAGAGATAAAACTTGCACTATTTTAATTGCACCAATAGTTTCACCTGTTGTTGCAGCTAGAACACCTTCAGAATCACGATGTTTTTTAGCAAACTTCCGAATACGGCTGATCATATTACTTGTTAGCAACATTAATAAGGGAAAAATCGCCATTACTAGCAACGCCAATTCCCAATTTAGCCATAACATAATTGCCAACATTCCCAGCATTGAGAATATGTTAGTTAATAAAGGTAAAGCTGTTTTTACCGCCACAGTCCGCATCTTTTCAATATCGGCGGTGACGCGAGTTATTAAATCACCACTTTTAGATTTTTGGTGAAAGGATAGAGAAAGATGTTGTAAATGATTAAAAACATTACGGCGTACCTCTGACAGTATCCGCACTACAGCCAAAGACATTCCGTAGGTGCTAAGATATGCAGCGATGCTACCTAACCCAGATATAACAACAATTGCCACAGCCGACAAAGTTAATAATAAAACTGGATGAAAACCGTGGGTGTTAGGAATATTTGCTGAGTTATTATGAGCAGGTATGAGGATATGGTCAAAAACATATTTTAAAGGCCAAGGTTCCAGCAAACGTAAGCTAGTCTCAAATAAAAGTGCTAAAAATGAACAGATTATCAAGACTTTTTGCTGATGAATATAAGGCGAAAATTTGCTGAAAATTCGTAATAATCCCGGAATAACTCCCTTTAATTCCTTTTCCTTGACACGCTGTCCCATTAATTACTCCTTTTATTTTCTCCGCCTCTGTGTTATTGGTAATTAGAAAATTGCCTTGTGAGATAAATAATTTTTCAAAACAAAAGATGTGGTCTCTGCACCATGCAAATCAAATTTACACTTACGCCAAGATTGATTTTTATTTAAACCAGATATAATCTTTTGTACCAAGTGAGATGCTGTGAGATTTTGCGGGAGAATATAATCAACAAGTCCTAAACTTTCTAATTTTTGAGTTCTCACTAACTGTTCCTGATCTTGCTTTTCATGACCTACAGGCACAACAATTGCCCGCACACCTGTACTCAAGATATTCATGATAGTGTTATAACCACTTAAGCTTAAAGCAATATCTGCTGTTTTCATATATTCCAGCAATTGTAAGGTATATGTTTCAATTTGAATATTGCTGCGATCGCCTAGCCTACCGTCTGCTAATTGTCTTAATTGTCGCACCTTGTCTTCCGGCATAAAAGGCCCAGTAAATATTTTGATAAAATGTGGTATTTCCTTTGCTAAAATTGGGCTGGCTTTGATCACAGTTTCCAGAAGTTCATATCCGATTCTTCCTCCACCCACACTGACTAAAATTTTCGCAGTTTCTGTGACATCACCCCATAATGGGCTGGCATCATTAGCATAGTTTTTTGGTGATTGAGTGACAAATCCAGTATAAATAATTTCACTTTTAATATCTTTATGTCTAGTAAAGCTTTCAGAAAATTGTTGAAAATTGGAGTCAGCATGAAACAACAGCAAATCAAAATAACGATTCATTAAATTACAAATAATTTCCTCTTCTTCCGGCTCACTCTCCTTACCAATTACATCACGTAAACTGCAAACAATCTTGGTAGTCGGACTTGTATTTTTAATATGCTCAACAAAAGGAATTAATTCAAAAAATAGCTTATGTCTACCAAAAGGAAAAAATTCAGTAATTAAACAATCAGGTTTAATTTTATCAAATTCACTAATCAAGAGATTTTTTCTAATTTCCTTAACATCTTCCACACTTTGGTTATCACCAACCGTAAATTTTCCCTCCTCTAACCATAGTGCAGGTAATCTAATTAATTCTACCTGTGATGGCATTTCAAAGCCTGCTATCTCTGGGCCACCGTTAATAAAATAAACCTGAAAATCTTTAACTAAATTTCGTACTATTTCTGTGCTTCTAACTAAATGCCCCATACCGCTCAGGTACTGGCAGTAAAACATAATTTTTTTCATTTCTTATTTGCTAACAACTAAGCTTGCTAATTGAATATTTTTTTGAAGATGACATTTATATCTGGTTTGATTTAACAAAGTGAAAATATATTTTTTGATATTATCCAAACCATCCATATTTAAAAAATTTTGGTTTAACTGAGGATGCGTTAGCTGATTAACCAGATATTTTTGAAATTCTTTTTGACAGACAATCTCTGGATTAATTACTTTAAAAAATCCTAATTTATCCATTTTTTCAGCCCGGATTAATTGCTCTTTTGATGGTTGATATCGGGGAATAATTACAGCCGGCTTATTTGCAGATAAGATTTCGCAAACCGTATTATAACCAGCCATTGAAACTATTGCATCTGAGACTTGTATATAACTCATTAAATCATCGGTAAATTCCTTAACTTTAACTTGAGGGTTATTGCTAGCGGCTTGATGAACAAGTTGCTTTTGCTTGATAGGCATTTCTGGGCCATAAATAATTAAACTTTTACAGCAAATTGATTTGGGTAACAATTGAATTGCCGAAAGATACATATCAACTAATTCGTAACCATCTTCACCGCCGCCGGGAGTAACTAAAATCAAACGTTCATTGGTTGATAGTTGCAATTCTTCTCTAATCACATCAGGTGATTTTAACCCTGATTTACGACTTATATAACCGCAGTAACGAGATTTTTGCGCGAGAATAGGCGAAAATTGATATTCACTAACAGTATCAAAAACTTCTGGCGTACCAACTATTAAAATTTGATGGTATACTTTTTCTAATATTGTGTAATAGTTCTTTTTTCTCCACTCATTGATAGTTACTTCTGGAGAATCGAGAATATCCCGCAGTAAAAGAACTAGCTTAGTTTGGGGAAGTTTTTCAGCTAAATAATCAATGGTATCAGCTAATTCGTTTTTAAGTCCGTATGGTTTTTTATCAACAAGAAATAAATCTGGTTGAAAGTTAATAGCGGTTGAGAGAATTAATTGCGATCGCAATCTCACCGTCTCTTCAATGTCCATCCCCAGATACTTTACCTCAACTTCGCCGCTTGAGCCTCTGTTCAGGCAAGGAAGTTTGATGTAATCTAAACCCTTGGGTAAACGAAACCCTTGTAACATGGGTGAACCTGAAAGTAATAAAATTGACAATTCAGGAATTTCGCTCCGTAGATGTTCGCAAATAGCCAACATTCTTCGGATGTTACCAAGTCCATATGCGTCGTGGGAATATACCAGCAGTCGCATAAGCATTACCAATTAAGTTGGAACAGGTGTAATATGTCAGAAACATCCGTTTGATGTTCTTCTATTAACCATATAATTGCTGATTTAGATGAGTTCTTTATGAAAGTTGCATGAGAAATTTCTCATCTTATATCATGTCCGCTTAATCACTTATCATATCTTCGGGGTTGGTAATTGGTAATTGGTAATTGCTAATGGTAGAAAACAATTAGCTATTAGCTATTACCCATTACCGACCAAAACAACCATATTATAAGTAATTAGCCGAACTTGATATTATATAGCAATAGCCAAGACAGTTAGGACATGAGGAAATGAAAAAACTTAGACAGCCAAAGACTTTTAACTCTGTCCCCTGTCCCCTGTCCCCTGCTATATCAGTTATCAGTAGGACTTACGCAAGTGTCATAATCAAACTAACTGTAGGGTGCGTCAGCCTCAATAATTTCGTACATATTTAAGGATTTTTCACATCTGACGCACCCTACCCCAAGTGTCAGTTGCGTATGTCCTGATCAGTTATCAGTCAGCCAGGGTAAGTTTTTAATATAGCAGTGAGTAAGGACTGTACCCTACACCTGTCAGCACCTCCAACCGTCCCTTACCAAGGAGGAGAAACAAAGCATCGCTTTGGCGGGGTGGGTTTCAGAGGTTTTAGAGGCTAAAAACCCTTCTCCTCTGTTTTTGAGATGCTTCCCGATGCGGTAATGTCAATCTAATTTGCAAACTCCAAAAACTTGTCAGTGAATTTACTGTTGCCTTTCAACAAAATTCTCCAGTTAATTCAGGGATTAAGTGAATTTTCTCATATCTTTTGCTTATTTATTATGTTACATAATATTCAAGAGATTTTGCATTTAATTTGGCAAAATTTTTTATAAACAATAAAATATCTTTTCAAAGATAGAATCATCTTTATAAGACTTTAACTTATTTATCTTTCAACTAAATGTTAATTCAATCTACCATTTATTCGATAGCGTCAAGTTACCAGATATGGTAAATCAAAAAACAGAACCAGATGTTTATATTGGAAAAGTTTTAAACAATCGCTATTTAATAATAGACTTGATTGGCAAAGGCGGTATGGGGCGAGTTTATTTAGCAGAAGATACTGCTAAAAACCGTCAAGTCGCCTTGAAGATTCTCATATTAAATTTAGTAAATCAACAGGTATCGCAACGCTTTGCTAGAGAAATTTTTATTGGCGCTCAATTAGGACGTAAAAGTAAAAATATTGTGCGCGTCTTAAGCTATGGTGTAACGGATGAAAAAACTCCTTTTTATGTAATGGAGTACCTGGAAGGAAAAAATTTAAAACAAATATTAAAAAAGCATCCGTTAACAATAGATAAATTTTTAGATATTTGTTATCAAGTTTGTTTGGGTTTACAATGCGCCCACCAGGGTATTATTCTTAAAGGCGAAGTGTATCCGGTTGTACATAGGGATATTAAACCAGAAAATATATTTATTACTAATAATAGTAAACAAAGCGAGAATGTCAAAATTTTAGATTTTGGTATTGCCAAGTTTTTAACAGAACGTAGTGGGATGACACTTACCGATTCTTTCATCGGTAGTTTACCTTATTGTTCACCAGAACATATGGAAGGGCGTAAGCTATTAGATATTCGCTCTGATATTTATAGTTTAGGTGTGTTGATGTTTGAAATGTTAACTGCAAAACATCCATTTCAAACAGAAAGTAACTCCTTTGGAAATTGGTATCAAGCTCATCGTTTCCAAGTACCTCCTACCTTTGCTGAAGTAGATAGCCAGTTGCAAATCCCCTCACAATTGCAAGATTTAATCATGAGTTGCTTGGCAAAAGAAGTAGGCGATCGCCCACAAAATGCTCAAGAAATAATCCAAGTATTAGGACAAGTTAAACAAAAAATAGAAAATGCTAATTCTAGCAGTGATGATATTGGAAAAAACATTCCTGAATTTCAATTAGTACCCATAACTTCTCTTACAGAAAAAGAATGTTTACAAAAAACTTGGCCGAAAAATAAACCAGTAAAACAGATTGGTTTTCCCCATCTCCTCCCCACTACTCAAGGGATAATACCAACCTTTTGGGCAATGTTACCAAAACAGGAAATATCTCAATTTTTATCTAAAAACCATCGAATTGAATTTATTAGTCAAATGGAAGTTTACCCAATGATACTATGGGTTACGGTACTACATGATGTTGAATTATCCCTCATCAGATGGTTATCTTATTTCATAGATTTACAAGAAAGTAGAGGTCAAAGTATTGTCCGATTTTTAGCAGATACTGGATATTATCATCTCCTATTCTTTGCCCTAGAAGAGCCGAATAATTGCCCTCAAGTTATTACTTTAACTCTCACTGCTCAACAACGTCAACAACTGATAGATTGGATGACAACCAATCAAAATATCGAACCCAATGAAATAGTTACTACTTCACAAGCTAAAAATATACTCAAAACAGAATATGAAGAAATTAGACTAGAAATCATGCGTAATTTAACAGCCAATAAACCACAGGAACAGGTAGAAATCAAAAGTTGGTTTGCTAAATTAATTGATCAAGTATTACACATTTTTAAACATAATCAATAATCGGAAAATTTAACTTTTTTCTGCCAAAAGTGGTTATATGTGAGGTTGTCAAGGTGAATCAGAGTGTATTTGCATCTCCACACAGTACAGGATTAGTTGCTAATCGTTATCAACTACAAAAGTTGATTGGTAGCGGTGGCATGGGGGAAGTTTTTTTAGCAACTGATATCCTCTTAGGAGAAACCCCAGTTGCTATCAAATTTCTCGCTCAAACTGTATGTGATTCTAAAATTCAGAAAGACTTTGCCCGTGAAGCACTGATGAGTGCATCCCTAAGCCAAAAAAGTTTACATATTGTCCGGGCTTACGATTATGGTGTGAGTGACACAGGGAAACCTTTTTATGTCATGGAATACCTCAACGGCAAAGGTTTAAAAGAATTAATTCCCTTACCCTTACCTAAGTTTATCCATCTTGCCCGTCAGATTTGTTTGGGCTTACAATGCGCCCATCAAGGTATTCAAATTGATGGAAAAGTTTACCCTTTAGTTCATCGAGATATTAAGCCAGCAAATATCTTAGTTGTTCCCGATCCCATATTAGTACAGTTAGTAAAAATCCTAGATTTTGGTATTGCTAAATTTATCAACTATGCCACTACAGCTAGTACAAATAAAGGATTTCATGGAACTTTACCTTACTGTTCACCTGAGCAATTAGAAGGAGAAAACTTAGATAGCCGCTCTGATATATATAGCTTGGGTGTCATCATGTTTGAAATGCTCACTGGTGCTAAACCTTGGCAACCAGAAACAGATTTATTTGGCGCTTGGTATAAAGCACATAACTTTGAAAAACCACGAGCGATCGCCGATGTTAAACCCAACCTAAAAATTCCCTCACAACTCAACAATTTAATCATGGCTTGCTTAGAGAAAAAAGCCAGCGATCGCCCGCAAAACGTTGGAGAAATATTACAAATCATCAATAGTATCGACCCCTTGCAATGCGCCATTTTTTCTACTAATATATCATCTCTAGCAACTCCTAAATTAACATCTGGTTACGAACTAATAGCAGCCTTAAAAAAACAATCTCACCAATTCACTTGGCCTCAAAACAAACCTATACAAGAAATTGTTTTCCCTCAACAGCTAAACCTCAACCAAAATAATTTAGCCACAGTCTGGCTAATGTTACCTAAAAAAGAAATTCAACTCCGGGCAAACTGTCAAATTCATAACCGCTTCCTTTTTGTCACATCACCCCATCCGATGCTGTTGTGGGTAACACTACTCTACAACCAAAAATTAGAACCAAAGTGGCTACCTTGCTACCTAGATACGCAAAATCCCCTCAATCGCCAACTAATAATATCCTTAGTTAACAATGCCAGCTACCCTCTAATTTGCTTCACCCTAGAAGCACCCCATAGCTGTATTCAAATCCTCAATAGTGACATTGAACCCAGCCAAAGACAAAAGTTACAAATTTGGCTAGAACAAAGTCAAAAACTCCCGCTAGCTTCTCAAGCTCATGTAAGTAAAAACCTGCTCAAGCAGCAGTATAAACAAATCCAATCACAGATGCTTCAGCAATTATCATCTACCCACCATATGGAACAATTAGCCAAGAAATTAAGTTAAAATTGGTCTGATTTTATCGAAAATTTGGGTTGAAAACCCCGTCCTTATAGGACGGCTTTTGGTAGAATATGGTTGTGGAAGGGTAATCAACCACTGAAAAAACCCTATTGCTGCCTAATACGCAGAAGCTGAACCTTGACAAATGAATCTTGCTGGTTCTACTTCGTAGTTCTAGTATCACCTGGAAGTAGGTAAAAGATTTACAGGTACTAGACGAACAGCATTGTACAGAAGCGATTAATCGCGTCTCTACCAAACAAATATTGCACACTGTGCAACTATGGTCGGGCAGACCAAAAGTTAACGCTTGGGGAGAGAACCACCTCTGGCACAAGATACCGCAAGGAATCGGGCGCTAAGTGGACTCATTGAACCAAGAATCCCCTGCCTTTTTAAGCAAGTGAGCGAAAGCGAAACTTGGTTAGGCAGGGGAGTGTCAATAAAACCGCCATATGCTGTTACCAGCAAAACTTCATTATCAGGTTATTCCGGCAATACAAATTTTCAGAATGCCAAGCCTGTGAACATCCCCAGCCAATATGGTGAGACTTATCCCTCTCAACAACCACTTGGGAAGCAAGCACAAGAAGAATTTCAGAAAATTTTCCCAAACAAGGTTGACAATCCTTGAGGGGTGCGTCATAATAGGGAAGTGCCAATTAAGGGACTGTAGTTCAATTGGTTAGAGCACCGCCCTGTCACGGCGGAAGTTGCGGGTTCGAGCCCCGTCAGTCCCGTTCAAAGTTGTGAGTAATGAGTGCTGAGTCCTGAGTAGTATAGGAAGAGGACACAGATAACTAGTAATTGTTTGGAGTCTTGATTTCCTAGAAAAATCTCAGGACTCAGAGGCTTAGATACTAAGCTAAATTTATTCATGCTTTGCGAGAGAGAGAAATACTGTGACGGTTAGAGTCAGAATTGCTCCTAGTCCAACGGGAAATTTACACATTGGTACAGCCAGGACAGCCGTATTTAACTGGCTGTTTGCCCGCCACCACGGCGGCACATTTATCTTGCGAATTGAAGACACAGATTTAGAGCGATCGCGTCCCGAATACACAGAAAATATTATGACGGGACTGCGTTGGTTAGGGCTGAATTGGGATGAAGGGCCATTCTACCAATCTCAACGCCTCGACCTTTATCAAAAAGCCGTACAACAACTTTTAGATCAAGGTTTAGCCTATCGCTGCTACACCACATCAGAAGAATTAGAAGCCCTAAGAGAAGCGCAAAAAGCCAAAGGTGAAGCCCCCCGTTACGACAACCGTCACCGCAACCTCACCCCAGAACAAGAAGCCGAATTTAAAGCCCAAGGACGTAGTTTCGTCATCCGCTTTAAAATTGACGATGACCGGGAAATCGTCTGGAACGACCTAGTACGGGGAAAGGTGGCTTGGAAAGGCAGTGATTTAGGTGGTGATATGGTCATCGCCCGTGCTTCCGAAGATGGTATTGGTCAACCTTTATACAACTTTGTGGTCGTGGTTGATGACATTGATATGCAAATCACTCATGTCATTCGCGGGGAAGACCACATCGCCAACACCGCCAAGCAAATTCTCCTATATGAAGCTTTAGGGGCAAAAATCCCGGAATTTGCCCATGCGCCCTTAATTTTGAATATGGAAGGGCGTAAACTTTCCAAGCGGGATGGGGTGACTTCCATTTCCGACTTTCAGAAAATGGGCTTTACCGCCGAAGGTTTAGTCAACTACATGACCTTGCTTGGTTGGTCGCCACCAGATTCTACCCAAGAAATATTTACCTTGGAAGCCGCAGCCAAGGAATTTAGTTTTGAACGGGTGAATAAAGCCGGGGCAAAATTCGACTGGGCAAAACTAGATTGGTTGAACAGTCAATATATCCACAACACCCCAGTTGATAAGTTGACTGATTTGTTGATACCTTATTGGGAAGAAGCAGGATATTCATTTGCACAGGGACGCGATCGCCCTTGGTTGGAACAGTTGGTTGGGTTAATTAGCGCCAGCTTGACACGCTTAACCGATGCTGTAGAGATGACCAAGCTGTTCTTCATCGAGACAGTGGAATTGAGCGAAGAAGGGAGTAAGCAATTGCAGCAAGAAGGTTCTCAGGCTGCACTTGAAGCCATCATTGCTGGCTTGGAAGCCCAACCCCAACTCACAGAAGCGGCAGCCCAAGACATAATTAAACAAGTGGTGAAAGCTCAAAATGTGAAGAAAGGTTTAGTGATGCGATCGCTCCGAGTCGCCCTCACCGGAGACGTGCATGGCCCCGACTTAATTCAATCTTGGTTACTTCTCAATCAGATTGGTTTGGATAAGCCACGCTTAAGTCAGTCCGTAGCAGCCAGTTAACAATCCCTGATCAACCAATTTTATATTTCTTATGGTGTGGGCATCTTGCCCGCACCGGACGAGTGATGTCAAATAGTTCATTTCTCTCAATTTGGGAACATACGCTGTAAAATTAGTGTCTTTCCTTACACTGAAAAGCTTATGTAACTAAAATGTTAAAAACGTCGCTAAATAGAGGCATCCGGGTATCCTTAATGATAGTTACGCTGGGCGTTATCTCGGCACTTCATACAAACAGCAGAGCGCAAGAAGCGCCCCCAATATTTGGGGATGTCACCATCAGTAGGAAATTTTCTCCAGACCCCTTGGTAGTCAGGGGTATGAGTGGCGGTTCAATAGCGGCAAGCCAAGTAGCAGGCAGAATCGAAACACCCACTGGCCCCTGTAACGGATTTGTCGATGAAACACCAGACCACACCATCAAACTCAACAGTAATTTCGAGTACTTAAAACTGCAAGTCCAATCTCCGCAAGATACCACCATCATAGTCAAAGGCCCTGGCGGTACTTGGTGTAATGATGACGTAAACGGCAAAAATCCAGGCATCAGTGGCGAGTGGTTGCCTGGAAATTACCAGGTTTGGGTCGGTTCTTACAACAAAGACAAGTATTTTCCCTACAAGTTAGAAATTACCGAAGTTAGGTAGATTGGGGATTGGGGAGATGAGGGAGATGAGGGAGATGAGGGAGTAGGGGGAGATGAGGGAGATGAGGGAGTAGGGGGAGATGAGGGAGATGAGGGAGTAGGGGGAGATGGGGAAGAATAATAACTGTCACCTGTCACCTGTCACCTGTCACCTGTCACCTGTCACCTGTCACCTGTCACCTGTCACCTGTCACCTGATAACTGATAACTGATAACTGACCAGCCTCTTGCAATCTTGTATTAGAATTAAGTTAAATTTAATTAAGATTCTTATCAGCATCTTAGATTTAACATAATGGCCTTATAGCTTTATGGCGGTGCATGATTAGATATCAGATTAAACAAAATGGATTTATAAACATCCGTTGTACAACTGTCTAGTAACTCCAGTTGCTAGAAATAATGAATCGTACTTGGCATCTAGAGGCAAATTAAAAATGAAATTCTCTTGGAGAGTCCTACTACTCTGGACATTGCCAGCTTTGGTAATTGGCTTTTTCTTTTGGCAAGGGACGTTTGCTAACGCTCCTGCGGACATGACTAGGAACGCAGCCAACACTCGCATGACCTATGGTCGCTTTCTGGAATACGTGGATGCTGGACGTGTTACCAATGTTGACCTGTATGAAGGCGGCAGAACAGCCATTGTGGAAGCCCAGGATCAAGATATTGAAGGTCGCGTCCAACGTTGGCGGGTAGATTTGCCTATAAGCGCTCCTGAATTAATCAGTAAGCTTAAAGAACACAAAGTTAGTTTTGATGCTCATCCAGCACGCAATGATGGCGCTATCTGGGGACTGTTGGGTAATTTAGTATTCCCCATCTTATTGATTACTGGATTGTTCTTTTTGTTCCGTCGTTCTAATAATCTTCCCGGTGGGCCTGGTCAAGCCATGAATTTTGGTAAGTCCAGAGCGCGTTTCCAAATGGAAGCGAAAACTGGGGTGAAGTTTGACGATGTAGCCGGGATCGAAGAAGCGAAGGAAGAATTACAAGAAGTTGTCACATTCCTCAAGCAGCCAGAAAGATTTACGGCTGTGGGTGCGCGTATTCCTAAAGGTGTACTGTTGGTAGGGCCTCCAGGGACTGGTAAAACTTTACTAGCAAAAGCGATCGCCGGGGAAGCTGGCGTACCATTCTTCAGCATTTCCGGTTCTGAGTTCGTGGAAATGTTCGTCGGTGTGGGTGCTTCCCGCGTCCGTGACTTGTTTAAGAAAGCTAAAGATAACGCTCCCTGTATCATCTTTATCGATGAAATCGACGCAGTTGGTAGACAACGGGGTGCGGGTATCGGTGGCGGTAACGACGAGAGAGAACAAACCCTCAACCAGTTACTCACTGAAATGGATGGTTTTGAAGGTAACACCGGCATCATTATTATTGCCGCTACCAACCGTCCCGACGTATTAGACGCAGCGTTGTTGCGTCCAGGTCGTTTCGACAGACAAGTAATAGTTGATGCACCAGACATCAAAGGACGCTTGGAAATTCTCCAAGTCCACGCGCGGAATAAGAAGTTAGATCCTAGCGTATCATTGGAAGCGATCGCTCGTCGTACCCCTGGCTTCACTGGTGCAGACTTAGCCAACCTCCTCAACGAAGCCGCTATTCTCACAGCCCGCAGACGCAAAGAAGCTATCACCCTCACCGAAATTGATGATGCGGTAGATAGAGTAGTTGCGGGGATGGAAGGAACACCCCTAGTAGATAGCAAGAGCAAACGCTTAATTGCTTACCACGAAGTCGGACACGCCTTGGTTGGTACTTTATTAAAAGACCATGACCCAGTGCAGAAAGTGACCCTCATTCCTAGAGGACAAGCCCAAGGTTTGACTTGGTTTACCCCCAACGAAGAACAAGGTTTAATTTCTCGCTCCCAACTCAAAGCCAGAATTGCTGGCGCTCTGGGTGGACGTGCAGCAGAAGAAATTATTTTTGGTGGTGCTGAAGTTACCACTGGCGCAGGCGGAGATTTGCAACAAGTCTCAGGAATGGCACGACAAATGGTAACAAGGTTTGGGATGTCTGACTTAGGCCCCTTGTCCTTGGAAAGCCAACAAGGTGAAGTCTTCTTAGGTCGTGACTGGATGACCAGATCCGATTATTCTGAAGCAATTGCTTCCAGAATTGACTCTCAAGTGCGGCAAATTGTGGAAGAATGCTACGAAACCGCTAAGAAAATTATCCGTGAAAATCGCACCGTCACCGATCGCATCGTTGACTTGTTGATTGAAAAAGAAACCATCGACGGTGAAGAGTTCCGGCAAATTGTTGCTGAGTACACTGATGTACCTGAGAAGCAGCAGTTTGTACCACAACTGTAAAGTTTAACTTTTGTTACAAAATATTAGGGGATGATTTTCATCATCCCTTTTTTTGGCTTTGTTGAAGTCAAGCAATTCATTCTGTACTGTAGTGGTTGCGTTATGGGAATGGAAGCTGAGAACATGGCAAATTTAACCCTTACACCAAACCAGCTTGAAAAATCTGGGCTGCTGTGAGGTTCAATTCGGGGAAAGTTTGAGAGATAATGCGATCGCCATCTCGAAACTTACTAATCTGGTATTCGCCATCAACTAAGTTACAGACAGATATTGTCGGTTGTTTAGGACTACCGATAAAATTACGTCCACCCAACGCCGCATAGTCGATAATCCAGTATTCGGGAATACCCATCTCCTCATAATCAGCATATTTTAAGTGGTAATCATCCCGCCAATTAGTTGATACAACCTCAATCACCAAGGGTATTGATGCAGCTAAACTAACAACAGATTGTTTTTTCCATAATGGTTCATTTACCAGATTTGCCCGATTTAACACCAACACATCAGGAAAATAACCAGAGTCTTTTTCAGAGGGTCGAACTATAACTCGATTAGGCATACCATAGGGTAATCCTAGACGTTCGATTTCAACAGCAATTTCAACGCCCAATAAGCCTGTAATTTCTTCATGTTCCCCCACTGGTCGTGCCATTTCCACAATACATCTATTATGTAGTTCGTAGCGTACCCCGGTATTTTCAGGTAGCCAATCAACAAATTCCGCAAAAGATATTAACTTGGGTATGGCTTGAGTCATAGATGATGGATGATTACAGCTTTGAAAATATTATCTCTTAGCTTAACTTAGCTATTAGACGGCTAAATCGAGCGACGGCTAGTATCCTTTGCATCCTCTCCTAAATCTTTCGTCCGTCCACTCCAACGTGTTGTTATACCGCGCTTTCGTGACAAGTTCACAACCTCTCTTCCGCTTTTGGCTTGCTGTTTTTGTAAATCAGCAAATATGGCTTTCAAGTCATGATTGAATGAGCGTGAATACTCTTCACGGATTCTATGAATTTCTTCGACAATCTCATCTTGAAACATAATTAACCTCCTAAAAGTTCATAGGGTGTACAAAGAATTGGCAACTCATACCCGAAATCAAGACTAATCTCTGCCAATTTTCCTTGAATTTGAGCATTGGCGATGTGCTTGCAGTTCCATGTCAGCAAATAATCCATACCATGAACGGTTGCGACTGCAATATGAAGCGCATCCACATCAGCTTTTGCTGGAAGGTTACTGCGCTCTAAAAATCGCTCTGCGAGGTCAAGCACAGATTGGTTCAAGTCTAGTAACAAAAAATTGTGAAGGATTTCTAGCCGTCGAGATGCCATTTCTGCGTCTCCTTGAGAAACTTCTTTCACAACTGCTTGGGAGGCGTAGAGGTTAAACTGGCTGCGGCGTGTGTCCCACCATTCCCTCGTAATCTCAACATTTGCAGCCACGACAAGATCCCGGCTTGGTCTAGCAGTAAGGTAGCCTAAAATACTAGTCTCAATGTAAACGGATTCAGTCATATAGGCAGATTTCAAGCCACTCTATTTTATCTCACATCCACTGCTTTAACTGATGCAGCCAAACTCAGGAAAATACAAAGTATCAGGAAAAGCGATCGCTAATTATTTCACACTAACCAAACAATACTGATAAATAGACAAAAAAAGAGGCGCATAGCGCCCCCATAGCTTGAAATTTGGGAGAAAAAAATTAATAATGACTGCCTGATTTGCGATGCTCAACAGCAGTCACACCGTTACTTTCTAATACATCGCCCTTATTAACCACAGCATAAATTAACCGTCTATCACCGCATTCTAGTTGGTTGGTTACAGTACATTCTAAATAAGCTAGTGCCTCTGTTAAAATCAAACAACCATTGTCAGCAGTTTTAGTCTCAAGATTGGCAAAAGGATTATCTCCTAATGTACTTTGGCGGGAGAAATAGCGCCGGATATTTCTACCTTCTTTGAGGATATTCAAGACAAATTGATCGCCAATATGACTCATCAAATCTGCGTTTTGTTCTTGAGCGATCGCAATCATAATTCCTGGTGGGTTAAAAGTCGCCTGGGATATCCACGAAGTTAAAATACCTTTGTGGTTTTCTTGGTCGCGGGTTGTGACTACACACAAGGAACCAATAATGCGTCCCACTGCTTGTTCAGTCCGGTCTGTATTCGCTTCCGCTACCACTTGGCGGGGTGTCCGCAGTTTTTTAGTTTTCTTTAAGGTTTGGGCAAAAGTCGCACCTGCGGCTTGACATTGCTGGAGAATTTCTGGTGTAGGGCTAAAGCGTACCCTAATTGTGTCAAAGCCTAAACGGTAATTGGCATCTTTAAGTTTACTTTCAATTAAATCGATCGCTTCACCACTCCAACCATAGGAACCAAACACCCCGGCTAACTTGGTTTTCGCAGCTGTAGAAAGGACTATACCTAAAGCAGTTTGAATTTGTGTCGGCGCATGACCGCCCAAAGTCGGGGAACCGATAATTATACCATCACTTGCTTCAACAATACGGTTAATTTCTGCTGGTTCTGCCAGTTCGCAGTTAATCGACTCGACATTAACACCATTTTCAATCAAACCTTGAGCGATCGCCTGAGCTAAAATCCCCGTATTACCATAAGCAGAGGTATAAAGTAGCGCCACATTCAAATCTAAAGACTTCTGCCCTTGACACCATTGGCGGTAATCGTAAGTAAAACGACTGAGACTATAACGCACAACCGGGCCATGACCAGGCGCATAACATCTCGCCCCCAACATTGCCACCTTATCTAAAGCCGCTTCCACTTGTTTAGCTTGGGCTGCATGGAGACAGTCAAAATAATAACGGCGTTCCGCGTCTAACTTTTTCCAGTCTTCATCAAACAAAGTATCTTCGCAGATATGAGCGCCGAAAAACTTATCTGTGTAGAGAATCTTGGTAGCTGGGTCGTAGGTAAACAACCCATCAGGCCAACGGGGAGTAGGGACAGTGATAAATACTAGCTGATGTCCTTGTCCTAAATCGAGAGTATCTTCAAAACGTACAGCTTGAATTCGTGATTCCCAATCAGGAAAAGCAGTTTTGAGCGCATTAGCAGCCGGACGAGAACAAATCAAGGTAGCTTGCGGTGCTTGAGCAAGCAACTTTTCCAAAGTGACTCGGCGGTTAGGGTTGACGTGACCCAGGATAATGTAATCCAGGGTGCTAAGGTCGAGATGTCGGGCGAGTTCTTCTAAATAAATTTCCGTAAAAGATTCACCAGGAGGGTCAATCAAAGCCGTTTTCTCAGCTTGGATGAGATAGGAATTAGCTGTCGTTCCCCGTTGACGGGAATACTCAACTTCAAACTTGAGACGTTCCCAAGTGCGCGATCGCAAAACCTGCGTCTGTTCCCCAACATCGGCAACTTGTACATCCCTAGCACGACTGAAAGTAGCAGTACTCATAGTTAATTCTCCTGTAAATATTGCGTACTGGGTATGCCAGTTATCAGGTTGTGTAAGTGATAACTGATAACTGTTCACTGATTGATTCCCCAGCCATTAGTCTCTAATTCCGTCTTATGCAGCTTTTGATAGCGTTTGACGATGCGTTGTTCTGGGTCAATACCTTCAAAGGTGGGGGGTAGCCAAACTCGCACAACCAGTAAAATTCCTAAAACTAATAAGAAGGCGCAAGTGGCTAAAACTTGACTCCAACTGGTTTCTAACACGCCTTTAACAATCACTTCCCGCAAAGCTGAGACAATGGAAACTTCTACAGCCACTCCTATAGATATGCGTTGTTCTTGCAGGTAGATAATTAATAGTCGAAATAACTCAACTAAAATGAGCAAAAACAAGATATCGGCAGTCACAACATGGAAATCCAAAGGCGGTAGCAGGGAAAGAAACATATCCCACACCTGAATTACCATGAAGCTAAATAAACCGATACACAAGGAAATCACGATGACATCTTGAATCAATTCCAAGGTACGGACAATGCGCCCTCGATTGATTTCGTAAACGGAAATTGGGTTATCTTCTACAGGTTTGTACATAGTGCGTGAGGGAAGGGGGAAGGGGGAAAGGGGAAGGGGAAGGGGAAAGGGGAAAGACTGCTTCCTGCGTTCCCCTGCTTTTTCCCAGTCCCCAGTCAACTGTCACCTAATAATGATTTCCAACCTTGCGGTGATGAACGGCTGTCAATGCGTTGACGTTGGCGACTCTACCTGTATCCACGGTGCTGTAGATAATCCAATGGTCGCCGCAGTCCATACGGCTGGTGATTTCGCATTCTATGTAAGCTAGGGCTTCTGCGAGGATGGGGGAACCGTTGCTGGCGGGATAGGTTTTGATGCCGGCAAAACGGTCTGCACCGGGGGCGAAACGTTTGAGAAAATGTTTCATCAATCCTTGATAATTGTCTTCTGCAAGGACGTTTAGAACGAAGCGATCGCCTAATTGCATTAAAGATTCAATTGCTCGTTCTTTGGAGACTGCAATGGCGACTCCCAAAGGATCTAAGCTTGCTTGTGTTACCCAAGAGGCGAACATGGCACTTTGAATTTCGCCTTTTTTGGTCGTGATGATATATAAACCGGTGCTAATTCTGCCTAAAGCTTTTTCTAAGTCGGTGTTAATGGATTTGATTTGTTTAATGGTGCGATCGCGTGTTAACCATTGCGCCAAATCTGTACCAGCTTCTTCACAAAGTTGTTCAATTGCTTGTGTGGGAGCTTCTTTAATTAAAATGGGTGGAAAAGCTTCCACTAATCCCAATTCTTGGAACTTATTTCGTAAGGGATAAACAGGTTCATCTTCACCGCCACCAGACTCTAGTAAACCGATTGCCTGTTTTTGATGTACAGCCGCCAAAATAGTACTTAATGCTGCTTGGGCTGTCTGTGAATATTGAGATGGCATGGCAATTACAATACCCGAAGCTTGAGTAACTATTTCCCTTACTTCTTGCGCTTGGGCATTGTTTAAATCTATTAATTCTACCCCTACGCCGATTTTCGTACAGCCATGTCCTAAACTATGTACTAACTTCTCACTATAGCCATAGTCCTCAGCATAGAACAAAGCGACGAAAGTTTCTGTTTTAGTTTGTTCTAAACTCCAGTTTTGATACCGCCCCAACCATTCGGAAATATGATGCTGTAGTAGAGGCCCGTGTCCTGTAGCGACGGTATTTATACTTAAATTTTCTATACGTTTTAAAGCAGCCAATACAGACCGAGCATTCGGCCCCATCAGACAGTCATAGTAATATTTAAAATCTTCTTCAATAGCTGAGAAGTTTTCATCACAAGTATGGTCATCACAATAGTGCATACCAAACACATCACAGGTATAGAGGATGCCTGTTTTGTGGTCATAAGTAAGAATTGTGTCAGGCCAATGTAAGTTAGGTGCAGAAATAAATTCTAGTTTGTGACCATTACCTAAATCTAAAGTTTCACCACTTTTCACCAGTAAAGATTTAAAGGGTTGGTGAATCAGATTTTCTAAGAATTGAATTGCCACCTTCGCACCAACAACGGTGATAGCAGGAGCTAGTTGTAGAATATCTCTAACTAAGCCGCTATGGTCTGGCTCTGTGTGACTAACAATCAAATAGTCTATTGTGTTTGGGTCAATTATCCCTGTAACTATCTCCAGGTATAATTGCTCAAATTTGCGGTGTGAAGTATCAACTAAAGCTTTTTTTTCACCTTGGATTAAGAAAGAGTTATATGTTGTACCATTGCGTAAACCAAATTCAATATCAAAACGGTCTCTATCCCAATCTAAACAGCGAATAGCAGTTGTTTCCGGTGCAATTTCTACAGTTTGCACAGTCAAACGTCCTATATTGGCAATAGCTTGAGTGTTTTCTGTGAGTGCGACCATTGGTTTTACCAAAAGATTGTTATCTGGAATTAAATATTCTTCTTCCTATATTGAACCGAGAATCCTATTTGGTAAAATGTTAATTTCTGAAGGTAATGATTAGTAATCTTTATTCTTGGTTATTATTGATATTGCATTGAAAATAATCGATGTTAATCATTGGGTATTTACAAGAAATAAATTATCTCTTTCGTAGCATTGCCCACCTTATCATCGTTTTGGTGGGCAGTGCATCGGCCTACAGATACTACAGATACAAACCTCTCTCCTCTGTAAACCTGCACTGAATCTAAGCCAAAAGCGCCATATGTCGTTGAATTTTATTCCTCCACCTACACAGAAAATTGATAGCGATATTGCGAGACTTGCTGGTGTGGAACTGTATGTATTACGCCTTGATTTAATGCACCCGTGGGTAAATGGGAATAAGTGGTATAAGCTGAAATACAATCTCGCCCAAGCCAAGGAACAAGGTTATAAAAAATTACTTACCTTTGGTGGTGCATATTCTAATCACATTTATGCTACCGCCGCCGCAGGTAAATTATTAGGATTTCCAACCATTGGTGTCATTCGTGGGGAGGAAACACTACCTTTAAATTCAACGTTGAGTTTTGCTGCACAACAAGGGATGCAGTTAGTTTATCTTGAGCGTGCAACTTACCGACAAAAGCACAGCTTTGAGGTACAAGCAGATTTGAGGAAACGCTTTGGGGAAGTGTTTATCATTCCTGAAGGTGGTAGTAACTTGCAAGGTGTGCGTGGTTGTCTAGAGATAGTCAGTGCAGCAATGCAAGTATTTGATACTGTCTGTGTAGCTTGTGGTACTGCAACAACTTTAGCAGGTATTGCCATGTCACTTAACCCCAAACAGCGCGTGCTTGGTTTTCCTGTGTTGAAAGGGGGTTTTTTAGCTAAGGATATCGAAAATTTAATACAGAATTATCTCGCTACTGGTTTACCCACACCATACGGTTCTCCCGCACCTTGGGAACTGATTTGCGATTACCATTTTGGCGGTTACGCTAAGGTGAAAGATGATTTGTTATTGTTCAGCCAGCAGTTTACTCAAGCTTATAATATACCGCTTGATTACGTATATACCGCGAAGATGTTTTATGGCGTGATGGATTTGCTCAAGCAGGGGTATTTTAGTAAAGGCGATCGCTTATTACTCATCCACACTGGCGGCTTACAAGTATTGAAGCAGAAAGCCCACCAGTAGCAGTCTGAAAATCCCAAAAAATTTTCAGACTGCTACGTCCTTAAGGGGTGGGACGGGCAGTTTGCTCTCTCCGAGACGCTCCGCGAACAAGTCGGGAAACCCGCCCACGCAACTAACTAACTGCCCTCATGAATGCGTTGCGGCTTTAGCCGCCGTCTTAGTCCTTTAATCAATTCCCGCAAAATGTCAGTTTGAGTTCTGCCTTCTTGGTCACAATATTGTTTGAGCAATTCTTTTTCTTCCTTTGTGACACGAAAAGTTATAAAAATCTCAGGCTTGGGCATATCAAAATACCTCTTTATGTGGTATCCTGATTATAGTGGTTAGGGTATTCAACCACTTAAAAAACCCAGAGCCGAGAGGCATCGCACCTGGAAAACTGTTCGCGCAGCGTCTCCCCTTGGGAGAAGATAGAGGGTTCTGTGCTCTAATGCCCGGCCCTGGTAAAATCTTCACTTCCCCAAGGAAGAGAAAACCAAGGTTTTGGTCGAAACAGTACGGTAGGGCATACCGGATCTGGCTTCTGCAATGGAGCAAAAGCTTGCGGACAGACCCACCTCTGGCATAATTGGGCAACTAATTATGGTAAGTGGACTGATTGAAACAAGAATCCCATCGGCTTTTAGCCGATGGGAGTGTCAAAAGGTAACTTTGGCATGAATGAACGCCTACAGAGGTTATCTGGCTAACAGCTTGCATGAACTACTCACCCCTACTTCACTTCGTGACGCTACGCGAACGTTGAGGGGTGAGTTTCTACATTCACCCCAGTAGAGTTGAGTTTTTCCCGCTATTCATCCCTACCTTGCTTCGCACCTATGTAGGGACTTTCGCGTTACGTTAAAAATGAGGTATTTTCTAGGCAATTGCAGGTAAATCTTGGTCTACGGTTATTATTCCTAAACGCGCACGAATTTCACTGAGTTGTACATTCCAAAACTGATCCCATTTTTGGGATATTAATTTACCTGGAGTATGAGAACCTAGTCTATAGCCGCGAGCTATTTCTCTCATTAAATCATTGAATTTTGTTGGTTGATAAAGACTGATGATAACCATACCAAAACTTACTAACATCACACTAATGGGAATTGGGGTTTGAGCTAAAACAAACGCTTGTAGCCCAATTTCTCCAATACCATCAGTATCAAATCCAGTGACTACATGATAAATATCATGAGTAGAACGCCAAAGCATTTTGAGATAGGAAATATCATCCACTACAGGAACTTTTTTGTAAAAATAAGGGTCGAAACCTCTAGCTTTCATTTCTCTGGCGTAGATATGTCCTAAAGTCCCTTCTGGGAGTTTGGCTAAGTCATCTAAATTGAAAGGTTCAGGCAACCAGCGTTCTTGGAATAAAGCGTTAACTTCGGGAATTTTTTTTAGTTCATCAACTGCTAACTGTGCCATTTCTGTTTGGTCAAGAGCATCCTCAAAGTCAAATACTGGGTCAGTATTACCATTTCTGGGTTTTAGGCTACTAGCGGCTAAAAATTCTATGTAGGCGAGGAGTCCTTTATCATTATTGTAGTTAATTATGTTATTCATGGTGATTTTTTAGTTAAAAAGATACACAGCAACTCTAGAGAAGAATTTGTACCTCAATTTTTAGCAAGCTAATTGCCAATTGCATGAATCTTCAGAAGTATTTATGGTACTTTTGAATGTAACTTTTACTTTATAAATAACCTTTTTCAATTAACTCGAAGCACTAGTATAAAATCGCAAGGCAAACCGCCAAAACCAACTGGAAACCCAAAATAATGCCACAGCCAACACCAACGCACCAATTAACCAAGGTAACTGCACTCTACCTAACATGACTTCGGCTGGTATAGTAGTTAAAAATGTGACTGGAACGACGAAAGTGAAGAAAAAGCGGTAAGCTGCGGGGTAGGCTATCATCGGATATCTACCTGCTTCCAATAACCCTCGTAATACCTCAGTGGCGTTGTAGATTTTCACAAACCAAATGCTAGTCGCCCCTAAAATAAACCATAAACTGTAGAGAATTATCAAACCGCACAATAACGGCAAGATAGCGGGTAGGTAATTAGCGATACTTAATCCCAGGCGTTTACCTGCGTAGCCAATAATTACCCCACCAAAAATTATATCTGGGACTCCCCAAGGGGATACGGTGTGGGTGGAAAGCCAAAACTGACTGCGGATAGGCTTGAGTAGGACAAAATCTAAAGTCCCTTGTTGAACATGGTTGACGATTTTGTTGAGGTTGGGAGCGAGAAAAGTGGCAGAAAAGCCTTGCAATAAAGTAAAAATTCCCAATACAATCAAAGCTGCGTCCCAAGACCAACCAGTAAAAGTATAGCCATTACGGTAAAACAAGAATAGTCCAAACAAACTACCAGCTAAATTACCTAAACTACTGAGAGTAGCGATGAGGAAGTTGAGGCGATATTCCATCTCAGCTGCGATCGCCGCACTCCAAAATAGTCTTAGTACCTTCAAATATCTTTGCATCTTGCACCCGTAACCTAATTCCTGCTACTCAGTTACTTAACTCAATCTTTATCATCATAATAATTTTACTAAAATCCTTAAAGCTAAGATGGCGGTTTGGTTTGGACATTCGGTATTACTATTTTAGGTTTCTTTCTTGGTAAATCTCTGCCACCAGAGCAGGTGGATAAGTATTTATTACCAATTATTGGATTAATTATTGTAGGACTTACGCAACTGGCATATTTTTTCTGTAGGGTGTGTGACGCTCTGAAAATATTTGAACGTAGTCATGAGACTTGTAGCGTCACGCACCAACCACCAATTGTGACACTTGCGTAAGTCCTGTATTGTTGTCTCCCTAGTGCCATCAGTAATTCATTTTATTCAAGAAAGTAAATCAGAAAATTAAATAATCGAAATACAGTATCTGTAAGATAGGCAATGCCTACTCTATTATGGTTTTAATGGGCATTGCCTATCTTACATAATTCAAAAATTACAGAGTGCTTTAGACTGTAAAAAAGAACAATTAAAAGGTATCTACTGATGTTGCAAAAATACATCCCTTTGGTAGCTCGTTCCTTTTTGGCTGTGATTTTTATTTATGCTGGCTTAAACAAAGTGTTTAACTTTGCTGGGACAAGTGCATCTATGGCTAAAGTCGGCTTACCAATAGTAGAAGTTTTACTAGTTTTTACGATCGCCTTTCAGATTTTAGGTGCTTTATCTATTATTCTCGGCTATAAAACACAAATCGGTGCGATTCTACTGATCATTTTCATGATTCCCGCTACCATTGTGTTTCATAATCCCCTAAGTGATCCTAGTCAGTTCAATAATTTCTTCAAAAACTTATCCATTATCGGTGGACTGTTGCTGATTTTAGCCTATGGCACTGGCCCTTTGAGTTTGGAATCACAGAGTAAGGTAGCGGAGAGTAGAGAGTAGGGAGTGGGGGAGATGAGGGAGATGAGGGAGCAGGGGAGCAGGGGAGCAGGGGAGCAGGGGAGCAGGGGAGCAGGGGAGCAGGGGAGCAGGGGAGATAGTCTTTCCCCTTTCCCCCTTCCCCTTTCCCCTTTCCCCCTTCCCCTTTCCCCCTTCCCCCTTCCCCTTTCCCCTTTCCCCTTTCCCCCTTTCCCCTTTCCCCAGTCCCTCACAATTTAAGCCGCACAACAAATAGGGGTAGGTTTCAAACCCACCCCTTCTACTTCTGATATTTTGCGTCCCACAGCCACTGCTACAGGCTTTAAACTAGCAACTAAATTCACCATATCTTCTAAAGATAGGGCTTGACGGGCATCAGAAACGGACTTTTCCGGTTCTGGGTGACATTCAATAATTAATCCGTCTGCACCACAAGCTACCGCCGCCTTGGCTACGGGTGCGACTAGTTCCCGTTTACCTACAGCATGGGAAGGATCGACAATGACAGGTAAGTGAGTGATTTGCTTGAGTGCTGCTACTGCACCTAAATCTAAGACATTGCGAGTATAATTATCGAAGCTGCGTATACCCCTTTCACACATTACCACATCTGGATTACCGTGGCTGACAATGTATTCCGCCGCCATGACAAATTCTTCGATTGTGGCTGCTAAACCACGTTTGAGTAGTATGGGTTTACCTGCTTGTCCCAAGGCTTTGAGTAAGTCGAAGTTCTGCATATTGCGGCTACCCACTTGTAACATATCGGCGTGAGTGGCGATCGCTTCAATTTGCGAAATTGACATGACTTCAGTCACAACAGGAATATTGTATTGCGATCGCACCTGGGCTAAAACCTCTAATCCTGCTTCTCCCATACCTTGGAAAGCGTAAGGAGATGTACGCGGTTTGTAAACACCACCCCGCAAAGCTTGTACAGGTGCAAATTTTAACTGTTGGGCGACAGTCTCCATTTGCTCTAAACTTTCAACTGCACAAGGCCCGCCAATAATTACCAGTTCTTCGCCACCGAAAGCAACTGTTTTTGAGAGTCTAACAATTGTCTGGTGATGGGGATGAGACTGAGCGACAAGTTTAGCGTTAATCATGGTTTGATTCTCCTAGTAAATTGGGGACTGGGGACTGGGGACTGGGGACTGGGGACTGGGGACTGGGGACTGGGGAAAGGGGAAGGGGGAAAGGGGAAAGGGAAAAGACTATCTCCCCTGCTCCGTTCCCCTCTTGGGAGGGGTTAGGGGTGGGTTGCTCCCCTGCTCCTCTGCTCCCCCACTCCCTCATCCCCCTACACCCCTACACCCCTACACCCTTACATCCCTACACCCCTAAAAACAAAAAAGCCCAGAACCTTTCAGTTCCGGGCGCGTATGATTTATCAGCATGACGCTATCTACCCGGAACTTGCTCTGGGCCAAAAGTAAAAGCCATAAAACCAGCTAATAAAATAGGTCATGAGATGAAATTTGCTCCTGAAAAAACAAAAACCGCAGAGTTTGCTCTGCGGTTCATCGGGCGGCTTCCATATGGAAACTTAATTCACTCCCGGTGAACCGCCTTACGCCAAAAATAAAAGTAGCGACTGCTGCTGAACATTTGCACGATAGTAAGCTAAATAATATATGTATACCCTATCCTAAAACAAAGATAACAGAAGAATTCTGTAGCGTCAAGACCAGCAAGATATCTCAAAAAAACGATAAACTCAGTACAAATCTAGGAATAACAATTTGTTGCTGGTAAGCACACAAAAGGGTGTTTAGTATCAACATACATCCCCCGATTTTGGTAACTTTTATTTTTTAGGTAATAAGTAATCAATGATAGAAAGTATTAACAAATCAAGTCAGATAATAAGCCTAAAGAGGTATTTTATTGCACAGCTTTTCTTATAGCAGTTTTCATCTGGATAAGGTAGATAATGCTAGCCTCAGCGCTTCAGCACCTTTGTCAAGCTGTACTGCATCTAAGTAAGAAATGCTCTATATGTTCCCGAACGTTAGTCACAACCTAGTTTGATTATGCCCAGGTCTAAACTCTTCACTAAACCTTTTGATACACATGGTGTTTATCCCTGCCCTGTCTGTCGAGTTGGTAAGATTTCTCACATATCATTGATGGAAGCAATGGGTTGTGATTTTTGCCACGAAATTTTTACTGTGAATCTAGAACAACAGCAAATCAAGATGCCTTCGCGACAACCTCCTTTGATTTGGCGCTGGAATGGTTTTAATTGGACAGAGGCTCAATTAGAAGGTGTGGAGTTGGGTTGGGGTTATGGGTTAGCTGCGATTACTTTTGTCCTGCTGCCGACAACTTTAATTGGCATTGTGGCTTATTATTTTCCACCTAGTCCCAATGACATTGTAAGTTGGTTGCCATATATTTGGACGATATTAACTTTTTTGTCGCATTTATCAATTATTATTTGGATTTTCATCGAAGTATATCAAATCCCGGTAGCTGCCTATTTACGTGCTATTGCTAATTTGAGAAATCATCAAGGGACTTCTAACTAGAAAGAGGGGGAAGGGGAAAGGGGAAAGGGGAAAGGGGAAAGGGGGAAGGGGGAAGGGGAAAGGGGAAAGGGGAAAGGGGAAAGGGGAAATTAGGGAAAAATAATTAACAACTGTCACCTGTCAACTGTCACCTGTCACCTGTCACCTGTCAACTGTAAATTTCTATAACTTAGGAGAGTGGCAACGGGTAATTTGCTCTACATTTAAATCAAAATGAGTACGGCGATCGCTCGGCGGGTGTGGATAAATATATAAAATGTAGTATCTTAGACGTTGCCAGCAAAAAAGTTATTGATAGACTGATTCTGCTGCGATAGGCTTATATAATGTCTGAGTGCTAATTTTTTTCTGTAGTATCCCAACTATGTAAACGATACTATGGAATTGCCCAGTCCCTATTGGTAAATATGGAGGGCTATATCTCTCATAACTAAGTTGATTCTCCACTAAAACATCTTATGAGCGAGCTGGAGCGGTATTATAGGGTATTGGAATTGGAACCAGGGGCCACCCTTGAGGAAGTTAACCAAGCGTATAAAGATTTGGTGTTTGTGTGGCATCCTGACCGACTTCCCAAAGATAATACCCGCTTGCAACAAAAGGCGCAAGACAAACTCAAAGCAATTAACGAGGCTCGTGAAAAGTTGCGCTCTTTAAATGGTAATGGCAATGGTAACGAGCATAGCAATGGCAATAATGGTAATGGCAGTTCCAATACCAATACCAATGGCAATGGTAAGCAGCACCACAATTACCATCATGCTCCAAGGCAACCGAGAAAATCATACCAAGAAACCCATCAGCCACAGAAACAAAATCCTGACTTGAGTGGTAAAGATTTCAGTCGGGCAAATTTAAGCAACAAGGATTTATCGGGCAGAAATCTCAGTTACGCTAATTTAAGCGGCGCAAATCTCAGTGATACTTTTATGCACAAAGTAATTCTCCGGGGTGCTGACTTATCAGAGGCGAATTTATTTAGAGCTAATTTACTCTTAGCTGACTTAAGAGAAGCCAATTTACGCTCGGCTAACTTAATTGGTGCGGATCTCAGTGGCGCTGACTTGCGGGGAGCAGACTTAACAGGAGCGCGGATTCGTTCAGGCGATCGCTTACTGGTAAAATTAATAGGCGCAAATTTAAGCGGTGCAATTATGCCTGATGGGGCGGTGCATAGTTAGTTGACAGTTGACAGTTGACTGAGGAGGTGAATCAGCAACAAGCACTCAAAGCAAGCTTTTAGATGCACATTTTTCAGCTAATCAAGCTAAAAGCTTTGGTAAAAGCTGTCTATAGCTTACTTAATTGTAGTTAAATGATAATTGTTGATTGTCAACCGTTAACCGTCAACCGTCAACCGTCAACAAAATATGAACATCGCAATTATTGGCTGTGGCTATGTTGGTTGTGCGATCGCCAAATATTGGCAGCAAAATCCCAACTTAATTGTAACTGCCACAACTACCACACCTGAACGTGTTTCACAATTACAAAAATTAGCCAACAAGGTTATAGTTACTCAAGGCAATGACCTAGAAAGAATCGTCAATGTATTAGAAAATCAAGATTTTGTCTTATTAAATGTTGGGGCAAAAGGTGCTGATTTATATGAATCTGCATATCTAGATACTGCCAAAACTTTGGTTTCAGCTTTACAGCAAAATTCTACTGTCAAACAAGTAATATATACAGGTAGTTATTCAGTTTATGGCGACAGAAACGGCGATTGGGTAGATGAAGAAACACCACCTATGCCTAAGAGTCGTAATGGAGAAATCCTCAAAGAAACAGAAGATATTTTATTATCAGCTTCTAGTAACAAACTGAGCGTTTGCATCTGGCGATTAGGGGGCATTTATGGCCCTGGTAGAGAATTGGTGAAAATATTTAGCCGAGTTCCTGGGACAACTCGTCCCGGTGATGGCGGCGATATTACCAACTGGATTCATTTAGATGACATTGTTGGTGCTATGGAGTTTGTGCGTCAACACCCATTACAAGGTATTTATAATTTAGTGGATGATGCACATCTACCAAGTAAAATATTGTTGGATACTCTATTCGCTCAACATAATTTACCCAAGGTCATTTGGGATGCTACAGTTAGCAGTAATCGTCCATATAACGCCAAGGTTTCCAATCAAAAAATTAAACAAGCTGGATATCAGTTAATTCATCCCCAAATAATATTTTAATTTTAAAATCTAATTTTATGCAAACAAATCCCACACCTACACAGTTTTACAATTGGCAAAATTATCGCTGTGCATATCAAGTTTATCAACCAGAAAATTCTCAACCTCAAGGCATACCCTTACTATTAATTCATCCTATTGGCGTAGGTTTATCTGGTAAATTCTGGCAACGTTTTGTGCGTGAATGGTATGGTAGCGGTCAACGCAATTTAATTTACAATCCCGATTTACTAGGCTGCGGTGATAGTGATAAACCCCATGTGGCTTATACACCTAAAGATTGGGCAGAACAGTTACAATATTTTCTCCAAACTGTAGTACAAACACCTGTGATTTTGGTAGTACAAGGTGCTTTGTTTCCCGTTGCTATAGAATTAGTGCAGTTGGAATCAAACTTGATTGCTAAACTCATACTTTCTGGGCCGCCAACTTGGCCTGTAATTACTAAAAAATCCCCAGACTGGCGCAAAAAATTGGCTTGGAACATTTTTGATTCGCCTGTTGGTAATGCTTTTTATCGTTATGCACGTACACCAAAGTTTCTGAGTTCTTTTTCCACGAAGCAATTATTTGCATCAGCCGATACTGTGGACGCAGAGTGGTTAAATACATTAGTTGCAGGTGCAGCAAATTCAGCCAGTCGCCACGCTGTATTTTCCTTTCTCGCTGGGTTCTGGCGAAAAGATTACAGCAGCTTAATTGCAACCATCAAACAACCAACACTGGTAGTTTTAGGGGAATCAGCGTCAAGTATTAGCAAAGAAGGGAAGACAGCAACGGCTGACGACACTTTAGCCGATTATTTGGATATTTTACCACAAGGTCGTGGTGTGAAAATACCGGGGCGAAATGTTCTACCTTACGAGTCTACGGCGGAATTTGTGAAAGCGATCGCCCAAATTAACGACTAGCCCATCGCCAAACTTTTTAAGTATTTTCCTATAGAACAAAATATTTTTCAAACTAGATGTTACAAACAGCATACTTAGCGCTTACTAACCAATTACACTTAAAAACCGTTATTTTTTTGTAAAATTTATATAAACAATCTGCTGTAATTACATAAATATTTTACCTTTTACAAACCACATATAGAGGCTAAAAAAGTCTTGTAATCCTTGTATATTCTAACTTTGGGGGAATATATAGGCAAGGTAAACAATATATTTTTTAGGTGAATATATTGAATTACTCCTAGCGGATTAAACTTATTTACTTTAGTGTATAAAATAACAACATAAAGAAAACACGGTAAAAATTTCACTAATAGCTGCACAAAGGTAAGAGAAATTACTGAATATGATAATTTTACTTACCTGCATAACTGTGTGCGATCGCTGCAAGAAGCTAATTCAAGCCTCTTGGAGAATCAATTTGTGAACAACTTCATCCTGTTTCTTCAATTTTGATAATTTTGATCCAACTGGTTGAATTCATGAAAAATCATCACCTTTTTCAGGCATCATTCACATTATTTGCTGGTACTGTCTCAGCTTTAGCTATATCTACCAGTGCTAACGCTAGTCCCGTGATTGTAACAGTAACATTTGATGATCTTGTTGGACAAGGCATTGTACCGGATGGATACAGTGGCATCAACTGGGATAGTAATTTTGAATACTACGGTTTTGAACAAGATCCCTATTATCCAGAGTCAGAGCCAAATCGAGTTTACGGAAGCTACACCAAATGGGAACTTGCACCATCAAGTATTCCCTTCTATTTTGCATCACCTGTAATTTTTGAGGGAGCTTACTTCTCTGGCTTTGATTTTTCTGTTCCAGTGAGCTTCTCACTTTACAAAGGAGGAATATTAAAGGCGACATCTGCATCGCTAACACCTTCTTCCATACCCACTTTTCTCTCGTCAGGTTTCGCAGGGTTGGTTGATGAAGTTCGTGTAAATTGGTACAACGGCTACACAGTTATGGATAACGTGACATATCGTACTCCTTATTCTGTTCCCGAACCTGCTACTCTGATTGGTTTATTAGGTCTGGGTGCTTTTGGTGTCACTAAGCTCAAACGTCATCAAAAGCAACAAGTTAAGTGCTAGTATTGCCGCAAATTGATTCACACTCAACCGAATACGTACCTGTTATCACCCATTTATAAGTCTTAATCACAAATAATTATCATGATTTTCACAAGGGAAATGGCTTTGTAGGTCATTGCTCCCTTGTTTTGTGTTTGTCGCTGGCAAGAAAATGTGAATTAAAATACAGATGTCTAAGACAGCATCAGGACTTACGCACCAATGTTATCTGTTAAGACTGGGTGTAAGGGTGTAAGGGTGTAAGGGTGTAGGTTTTGAAGGCTTACCCCCCTACACCCCTATACCCTTGTCCAAACCCTTGATTTTTCGTTTTCATGCGTAAGTCCTAAGCATATTTTCTACCCAGGTAAATCCATCAGGTAATCAATGATTAATCAACTCCAAGACTATAACCCTAGCGGTGTGGGTGAAATCAATGGCAATCTCTTAGGTTTGCCATGTGATTATGATTCTGCAAACTTAATTGTCTTTGCAGTCCCTTGGGAAGTTACTGTTTCCTATGGTGCAGGTACAGCTAACGGCCCGCAGAGAATCCTTGATGCTTCGGTACAACTGGATTTATTCGACTTTGATAACCCTGAAGGCTGGAAACAAGGAATTTATTTAGTAGAAATTCCTCAAGAAATTTTAGAGAAGAACAATTACTATCGGGATTTAGCAGCGCAAATTATTGAACGGTTAGCGCAAGGTAAATTGCTGACAGACACACCAGATTTAACCCCTGTACTCACAGAAATTAATCAGGCTTCTCAACAAGTAAATCAATGGTTGTTTACCCAATGTCAAGCTGCAATGAATCAAGGTAAGCAAGTTGCTGTCATTGGCGGGGATCACAGTTCACCTTTGGGTTACTTCCAAGCATTAGCAGCTAAATACCCGAAGTTTGGGATTCTGCACATTGATGCACACGCAGATTTACGCGACGCTTATGAGGGATTTGCATTTTCTCATGCGTCAATTATGTTTAATGGATTGAAATTACCGCAAATTTCTAAGTTGGTGCAGGTGGGTTTACGCGATATCAGTCATGATGAAATACAAATGATTGACCAATCGCAAGGGCGCATTGTGGCATATTATGACCCCATTATTAAACAAAAACTATACGCTGGGACAACTTGGATTGAATTATGCCGGGAAATTATTAATAATTTACCGGCACAAGTCCACATTAGTTTTGATGTGGATGGTTTAGATCCTAAACTTTGCCCCAGTACGGGTACACCTGTTCCTGGTGGTTTGGAATTGGAACAAGTTTTTTGTCTATTCCGTGAATTGGTGAATAGTGGTAGAAAAATTATTGGCTTTGATGTGTGCGAAGTTGGGGATGGGGAGTGGGATGGTAATGTAGGGGCAAGGGTTGTCTATAAATTGGCGAATTTAATGGATTTGTCTCAACGACAATCAGCTTAAATTTTCCAGTGGGCGATCGCCTTTCAGATCACAGGGCTTTCAAAGAGCGATCGCTATCCACCAAACAAAGCTAATCGTATTAAAGATACATATAATAATCTTCGGATTATGCCATCTATCTTGAGTATAGTTCTTAAGATGAGAATTGAAAGTTGTATGAATAACATTTATTAAACAAAGCTGTAAATTTTAACTGTAATATTTGGAAATATTTAATCAAAAATAGCAAAAGCCTTGTAAAAAGCTAATTTGAGCTTTCACCATCAATTTACCTCGTAGGATAGTTATCGTTATTACCGTATCTACTCATGCAAAGAACTAACTTTTATGTCATCATAGTGAGTGAGAATTAAATCGGTGATAGTCTTTGTTTTTAGTATTAATTGGCTTTTCCTTTTGGTATTCACAGACTTCTCTCCGAAACTTAAATCTCTACACAGTGATGATTTTGGAGAGAAGATAATGTCAATTTATGTAGGGAACCTCTCTTACGCAGTTACGCAAGAGGATATCAGCAATGTTTTTGCAGAATATGGTTCTGTGAAACGTGTTGTGCTACCTACTGACCGTGAGACAGGTCGTCTGCGCGGTTTTGCCTTTGTAGAAATGAGTTCAGATGCAGAAGAAACATCTGCGATCGAAGGACTTGATGGTGCGGAGTGGATGGGACGTGATTTAAAAGTCAATAAAGCCAAGCCCAAAGAAGATAGAGGTTCCTTTGGTGGAAACCGGGGAGGATATAACGGCGGTGGACGTTCTCGTTATTAAGGTTTAACAAGAAGAATTTGTCTAAATTCTTAAAGTCAGACAATATGTCTGCCTTTTTTTTTCCCATTAGTTAACTCAATTATTGACCCCTATTGAGCCAAGAATTTATCAATTGAATAGGAGATATCATGACACAAATCAAAGTTGGCGAAAATGAAGGTATCGAGTCAGCCTTGCGCCGATTTAAGCGAGAAGTTTCTAAAGCAGGGATCATGCCTGATATTAAGAAGCATCGTCACTTTGAAACGCCTATAGAAAAACGCAAGCGTAAAGAAATCGCCAAGCACAGACAGTCTAAACGACGTTTCAAGTAATTAATCGGTCTGGCTAATTACTGAAGGTATGGTTGGTTTTCTGGGTAATTGGTAATCGCTAATAGGTAATTGTGTTACCATGACCGATTGCCAATTACCATTCTCCACCATATTAAAAATCACCTTCTACTGACAAGATGAGTTTCTAAACTGCGAAGTTGAGAATTAATCTGCACAATATTGGGATGGGTTGCAGAATATTTAGTTTGTAGTAATGCACGTTCTATCTTGAGTTCTTCCATCTTCGCTTTGATAGCTTGCGAAATCGCCACATTTAAAGCAGTTTGATTATTGGGCTGTAGCTGTAAAAAGCGTTTATTAAGACTTTTAATTTTCCGTTCTCTATCTTGAATCACCGGAGAGGTTGGGGTGTAGGTTACATTCAATAATGCTCGTTCTACTGCCAATTTGCCGATTCTTGCTTTGATAGCTTGAGAGACAGCAATATCTACAGCAGTTTTCCCACCCTGTGGCTGTAACTGGGCTAAATTTTTACGTAAACTTTGTAGTTTCCTGTTAGTGTTTTGCATGACAGGATTTTGTGGCGTAAATGTGACATCTAGCACTGCTTGCTGCAATTCTAAGTCGATAATTTGCTGTGTAATCGATTTCACAGTGACTTGAGGGTTACTCACTACTTGATTGGCTTGTGCTGAGATAATATTTGCTGAGGCAGTGCCAGAACTGATAATAGTGATGAAGATAAACAGCATAAGTGGCTTGTGCCTCATATCAAATCACTCCAGAATGATTGGTGGACATCAAATTCTGTGACACTGTTTGCCTGATAAGGTTCCAGACGGATGTTGACTACTTTTTAGTAGTTACTGTAAAGGAGTAGCGATCGCTCTAGTCGAAGTGGCATGATTGCACATAACCTAAATATAAGAGCCTCTTGTATTAGGTGGAACACAGCATGAAGCGGATCAGTAAGTCTCTGCTGCTAGCCTTGAACTGGGTATTATTATCATTCGGCACAACGCTTTTAATTATTTTCACCCAACCGATAGCAGTCCCAGCCCAAGAACCTCCAGCCCCTACCGAACAAACTAGCACACCCAAGCCAGAAAATCCCAATGACCAAAAGCTTAGAGATGCCCTAAAACGCTCATCTTCATCAGCCCCGCCACTCAGCCCAGAAGAACTTGCCCGTCAGCAAAAACTCATCCAAGCAGATAAACTTTACCTAGCAGGACAAATTGCTGAAGCAGAAAAAATTTACCGCGAAGTCAAAACACCATTTACTCAGACAGGTACAACCCAAGAACGCAAACCAGCAATCCTTGATCCTACGCAACTGACACCAGGCGGGAAAGTATATTGGCGAGAAGCCGAGGCGGGAATAGCCAGCAAGCTGCAAACCAGAACTTTAGTGCCTCTAAAATTATTGGTGGAACAATATCCCGAATTTATCCCTGGGCAGATTCGCTATGCTGAGGTTCTGACAAAATACGATCGCACCCCAGAAGCACTAGAAGTTTTAGAACGGGCATCTTCCCTTTATCCTAATCAACCAGAATTGATTAAAGCTAAAGTCAAAGCCTTGGCTGAGTCGAAAAAATGGATGGAAGCATCCTTAGCTGCTAGGCAGTTTGCCATTCTCAACCCCAATAACCCACAAGCACCAGAATTTACCAAATTAGCCGATGACAATCTCAAAAGCTATCAGTCCCACATCCGATCAGAGATTAGAGGTAATGTCATTAGTAACATCATTACTGGTGCTTTGGGTTATGCAGTAACTGGCAGTTTACTAGGGCCATTTTCTGCCCTTGATTCTACCATTTTGTTACTACAAGGTGAAAAATCGATCGGTGATTCGGTAGCTAAACAGGCGAAAAAACAGTTACCTTTAATTATTGATGATGAAATTTTAGCCTACGTCAATGATATTGGGCAGAAATTAGCCAAAGTTTCTGGCAGAAATGAATTTAAATACGAATTTTTCGTCATTCCCGAAGAAGAATTAAACGCATTCGCCCTACCTGGAGGGAAAATTTTTCTGAATGCAGGTGCGATCGCCAAAGCCAACTCCGAAGCAGAATTAGCCGGCTTAATTGGACATGAATTAGCGCACGTCGTCTTATCCCACGGCTTTCAACTAGTTACCCAAGGCAACCTCATCTCTAACGTAACTCAATATCTCCCCTTTGGTGGCACTGTTGGGCAACTTTTCGCCCTCAATTACAGCCGTGATATGGAACGACAAGCAGATTTTCTCGGTACAAGGTTAATTGTTGCTGGTGGTTATGCTGCTGACGGCTTGCGTAACTTGATGGTGACATTAGACAAACAAAGGAAATATGACATTCCCACTTGGCTATCTTCCCACCCAGGCGGTAACGAGCGAGTTAGTTATCTAGAAAATTTAATTGCTCGCAGCAATTATAATCGTTACGCTTACGAAGGTGTACAACGCCATACAGAAATTCAAGCCAGAGTCAACAAACTCCTCAAAGAGAAAAAAGAAAGAGAACAAAAAAAGCAGCCTACGGAACGAACTAAAAGTAAACTTTTTCGTCAACTAAATTAGAACTCAAGTTGTGTGTCATAAATTTCTCGTTGGGCTAGTCTATAGTCAACAGTCAACAGTCCATAGTCCATCTGACTTTTCACGTCATGTGGAAAAGCTAACGACAGACCTAACCCCCCAGCCCCCTTCCCTACTAGGGAAGGGGGAGAAATCAAAGCCTCTCTCCTTGTAGGAGAGAGGTTTGGAGAGAGGTCTTCCAGATACCGTGAAAAGTCAGAACAGTCCATCAATTCAAAGCCATGATCTTTGAACTATGGACTAATGACTAATGACTAATCTACCGTTTGGTTACTAGAGGAGCAATCATGTTATCTAAAAGCTGGAAATTTGTTTTGTTGGGAAGTTTAGGTTTATCTTTTGCCCTGGGTAATTCTGTCGCATTGGCTCAATATGATGATAGTGTTGTTGTGCCAACTGTACCAGGTTCATCAACATCAACAGATTCAAACTATCCCTATCCGGTAGATACATCAACAAATACATATCCTTCCACAAATATTGATGGTAACGTCCGGTTTAGCTGTCAGTATATCAACGGACAGCACACTGTGGTATATCAACCCCAAAGTCAGCCGGGTCAATTCTTTCCCTGGGCAGCACCGAGAAATTTAGGCGGTGGTTGGGATGCACAAAGAAGATGTCAAGCGATCGCCAGTCGTCTAGAAAACTATCGTCCAGATGGCTTACAAGAACTTCAGGTATCCGTAGAAAATAACGAAAACATCGTCTGTGTCACCACCGATGCAAATCAACGTTGTCGTATCGTCTTCACAGTACCTCGCAACCAAGACCCCTACACAGTACGTAATAACGTTTTCCAAAACCTAGTAACTGCTGATAACGGTCAGCAAACCACAGCCGTCAACACCTTCCGAGGAAACAACAATCTGTACAACTTGGGTGGACTTTTAGGTAATGGTAATAATCGCCTCAGTTCATCCAGACAGGGGATTAACTTGAAGCCTTTCCTCGATAACAGAGATGGGGGAACAGCTAGGAACCTCAGAAATGGCATAGCTATTCGTCGCCAAACCCCAAATCGGTCTACCAATCAAGCCCCTACTCGCCTTAACCCCGATAGATTCCGCTAAATGCCGTTGTTGGAGGAAACAGGGGACTGGGAAAACACTGGAAACCGACAGTGTCAACTTAAGGGGAAATGGGCGGTTAGAAACCGCGTCTATACAAACAAAACCCACCTAGCCTGCGGCAAGGGTAAAGCCGAACGTGGGTTTCAAACCCTTAATTTTTCGCGCTTTCCGCGAAGGCGGTGAGACCAGTCCTGTAGGCGGGTTTCCCGCGCCCTGGGAACTGGCGAACCCGGAGGGACTTCGCCTGTGTAGCCGCGAATTACATGAGACTGTTAATTGACAGAATCCCCTAAAAATTATTTTGGGGGATTCTACGGTAGAAATTTTTCACTTGTTAAATCATCCCACAAATATAGCAGTAGCCACATAGGTGAGGACATTGATGAATCACAAAATCTTTATAGTAAACAGGTTTTGAACCTATCACCCGTCCCCTGTCCCCTGTCCCCTGTCCCCCGCTATGTGCTGCGCTGGCAAGACTTTGTGCAGAATTAGAATATGAAAACAATCATTTATTTTCCTGCATACTTCTGACAATTTTAGTCACTAGATTTCTAGGAATAAATCTTACACTTTTTGCCATTAATTTATTGATTAGACCAGGAATAACAATTGTTTTGCCCTCCATTAAACCACGATAACCAATCTGTGCAACAGTTGCTGCGTTCATCATTCTCTTTGATTTAAGCAGTTTAGAATCTGCCATACCTGTTCTTTCATGAAAAGCAGATTGTGTTGTTCCAGGGCAAAGAACTGTCACGGTCACACCTGTATTCTCTAATTCATTAGCTAGTGCCTCTGAGAAAGATAAAATATATGCCTTAGTAGCAAAATAAACTGCCATCAAAGGCCCTGGCTGAAAAGCAGCAGCTGAAGAGACATTTAATATTTTGCCTCGACCTTGCTGAATCATACTTTTGAGAAATAGTTTAGTCAAATGAGTTGTACAGACTAAATTTACCTGTAACATTTCCAATTCATCAGTAAGATTAGTTTCATGAAAAAAACCGTATGTACCAAAACCAGCGTTATTCACTAACACATCTACTTGAATATTTTCCCGTTGTAATTCCTGAAAAATTTCGTCAGGTGAAGTTATTTTAGATAGGTCTTTGACAATGTATTTAACAGAAATACTGAATTGCTCTTGGAAATATAGTGCAACTCGTTGCAGCTTTGTCTCTATTCTATCTATTAGTACAAGATTGTAATCGTTCTGTGCAAAAATATACGCTAATTCATACCCAATGCCATTAGCTGCGCCAGTAATAAGAGCAGTCTGTGTTTGCTGATGATTATTTGTTTTATTCATTTTAGCTATTAGGTAAATTGTGTGAGTTAACTAGCAGTCTCGATACTTAATAGTGAGGCTAAAGTTCATCAAGCACAAAATGAATACATTCTATTTAGCTTACGATCTGAACAAACAGGATTCAGTTCCCTAAAATTATCTTAAGAATTAGTTTTTAGAATAAGCTCACTAATTAATAATTTCTAAAAGAGTAATTTTTGGGTTAAGACAAATATAATCTAAAAAATTTAATTCTGAAAGAGAAAAAAGTCATAAATATAAGCGTGACTAAAGTCATGTTGACACAAAACCTGAAACCAAAAGGAAGATTTTATCCTTATTTCAGAAGAAAATTAATCAATAAAAAGTCCATTTAAAACTTTTTTGATTTTGCATAATGATTATTTTAATTGCGCCGTCGGTCGGTGCGTCTTGAGAGTAATGGTTGGATCTGCGATGTCGTCCCCTTTCGGGGAATTAATTGATGAAGACCTGATTATAATATCATTTCACAAAAAATCTGCTCCAGATGCCACCTCCCAAACCTATGCTACATCTTGCTTTCTCAATCAGCGAATTTTGGGCGTTGCTGAATTGGAATATGAAATCGCAAAATGACCTTCCTTTTTCTTTGTAACTTAGCGCCTTCTCTACGAGACGCTACGCGAATGCGCCTTCTCTACGAGACGCTGCGCGAATGCGTGAGACAAATTCATATCTTGATTCAGCAACGCCGAATTTTGAATTGGTATAACACCGAATATTCTGCTGTGGTGTAAATAACTTGCCCAAGCCCTGGAAATTTGCCACAATAAACCCAAGCTTTCCACTACCAAGCAATAAATTATGCTAACGCCTGGTCAAGTTCTGCGTAACCACTATAAAATCAAGCATATCCTGGGCAGTGGCGGATTTGGCGACACCTATTTAGCAGTAGATTTAGACATATTATTTTAAAGTATTTGTAGGGTGGGCAATGCCCACCAAAACCATGATTTGGTGGGCATTGCCCACCCTACAGGTACTAACTTTGAATTTTGAATTGATATAAGTTATTTATTTTGAGTGATTCTTGACACTCCTCGCTCTAAAGAGACGTTCGCGTTAGCGTCCCGGAGGGAGGATTCTTGCTTCATCCGTCCTCTCTAGAAATCTGAATACTAGTATTCAACTTTCTCCGTTTGGATACGTCCACAAGCTCACACGGACTGCCCGACCGCGTTTGAAAAGGTTTTTAATTTCTGCGTTTACTCCCACATTTGTCAGCCACTGCGTTGGACGGGTTTCCCGGCATAAAGCAAGTGGCGGTACAAGATGCGTGGATTTATACTACCTGTCTTTCCGGATCAGGAGCAGTCCGCTTGACCTACTTCGTCTTTTATTTGTGCGCTTTACCGCTATTAGTTATACTACCACAAAAGCCGCCCTAGAAGGGCGGGGCTTTAAACCCAGTTTTTCGGTAATGATAGAGACATTGCATGGCAACGTCTCCACAACATGGTTAGCAATTACTCAGCTAAGTTAATCGCCGGGTTACGACTAAAAAAGCCTCTGGGTGATAGTTTAAACCCTAGTTTGTGAACAGGCATCACAGGCCAATCTTCTGGCTTGGGTACATGAGTAATACCCATTGTGTACCACAAAACAATATCTTGATTAACCAAAGATTCATCATCGGCAATATATTGAGGTAAACCTTTTGCTGATGTTGCTTGATTAGGATAATCACCAGCCGCATATAATTCATCGGCTTTATATTTAGTCACCCAAACATGATGGGTGGCAAACTCAGCTTTCTGCCGAATTTTCGCGCCCTCCACTGGGAAAAATACTGTGTTACCTCCAGGCATTAACATATATGCAGGCGCAACTCCTAAAGCATTCTTTTTCTCTGCACTGGCTATCATCCATTCTCGACTGTGTTTGATATCCAAATCACGGACAGCTGCTTTTTCAGTTTTGAGTGGGGTATCTTCTACTGTAATTGCATTACCTACAGGATTATTCTTACTCATCGGCAAACTTTGTACATTCATTTCCATCACAGTATTAGCTTGTCCATCAACATCCATATCTAAGCGATAGTTAAAGAAGTGTTGATGATTTACACCAAAGAGGTTTTTCGCTAACAACCGCCCAAAAGCATCATCTTGAGACTGGGTTTGTGCTGCTGTTCCCTGCACTAAGACTATACCTGTTAAATCATTTTGTACTTCTAAAGTGCCATCTTGGTGGAAAATCCAGTTAATACTGTAATCATAGTTATCAACCGCCGCCGTGATGGTAATAACTAATTCTCGGTTCCGCCGGACATCGTTGCGTTGGGTTTTGTATTCATAATGTTTCCAGAGTATGCCGTTATCGCGTTCGTAAATGCCGACAACTCCAGGCATAGTATAGGGTTCTCCCTCTTCATTGGCAAATACGGCATCAAGTAAAATCCCATTTTGGGGAATTTCCTTGCCTAACTCCATTGTGCTGGCTAATAAACCAATGTTATATTCACCTACATCAAAGGCATTTCTAAATGACCAAGTTGGATCAGGGTCGCCGTATGGTACTACCATTTCCGATAGACTAGCGCGATACAATATTGGTCGGATATTTTCACCATCTTGGTAAGTTACTTGATATAATACCAACCCATCACGGGGGTGCATGAGATAACGAAACTTCCAACCTTGCCAGCTAATTTCATTGCCTTTGATTTGGAAACTTTTACCTTGGGGTTGCAGTGTTTGTAGGAGTTTAGGCGGTGTCAGTAATCTACCCAAGGACTGTAAATCATAGTCCCAATTTTCTTGGGAGATGGGGACTATCCCTTGGTCGATAAAATTGGTGACAGTACCTTTATTTAAATCGACTGTGGCTATTACGCCTTCGATAGGGCTGCCGTAATGATTCCAATGTTCGCCTTTGTAAAATAATAAAGTCCGACACAAACGGCTACCTGTGGCTACTTCTTCTTGACTTAAAATTCCCGCCCCCCAGCAACTAACTACCACCTTGTCAAAATCTGCAATTCCCCGCTTCTTCATGGCTTCCTGCCATCGGGGATCTGATGTGACTACCTGCCGTGCTAACCTATACTCTGCGTTGAAAATGGCTGGTTGGACGTTGGGCTTTTCTTGCCAGGAGGCGATTTTTGGCGTTTTCAGGTCAACAATAGCCTCGTAGGTTTTATTTTGCTGTCTCTCATACACTACCATAAAAGCTTTACGCTCAAATGGTTGACCTTGTGTAAAATTCGTAACTTCTTGTTTATCTGGTTCCGCCAAAGCAATTAAAGGGAAAGCCGCCATATCAGTTAAAGCTTTTTCCTTTTTAATTACAGCAACTGCCGTTTTAATTTCTGCTGCTGTCAAAGCCGTTAGAGGATGGGAAATAGATGGCTGTTGCGCTGTCACTGTTCTCATTAATCCCAGTGAGACAGCAAAGCCGATGATGCTAAGAATAGCTAGTAAAAAAAATAGCTTTAACCACTTCATCATGCGTAAGAATCTGCAAACTAATTTACATTATCTATTTCTTACAAGCAGAGATGAAACCGAATTAAAGCGGAATGTCAATGGTCAATAGTCAATAGTCAATAGTCAATAGTCAACGGTCAACTGTCACCTGTCACCTGTCACCTGTCACCTGTCACCTGTCACCTGTCACCTGTTACCTGTCACCTATCAACAAAAAAACCCCCAGAGGGGGCTGAATTGTTAGGTTGTCCGCGTGGAGTGAACAACTACATAATTAATACCTACAGCAAATACAGTAATCCGAATAAAATAATCCAAATTACGTCTACGAAGTGCCAGTATATTTCCGCAGCTTCGATACCGAAGCGTTTTTCTTTAGTGTAGTGACCGGGAGTGCGCGATCGCCACAATACAGCCAAAATCGCCAAAACGCCGATAGTTACGTGCAGTCCGTGAAAGCCAGTCAATACATAGAACGCACTGGCAAATAAATTAGTGGTCAGTCCAAATTCCAAATGTGTATATTCATACACCTGACCAACTAAGAATATTGCACCCATTGCCGCAGTAATTGCTAACCAGGTACGCATACCCTTAGTATCATTCTTTTTAATTGCTGTATCAGCATTGTGCATCACAAAGCTACTAGCAATCAGATTGACAGTGTTCACACCAGGAAGCAACAGTTCTAATTCTGGTGTACCTGCTGGCGGCCAGACAGGTAAAGTTGAACGGAAAGCTAAATAAGCTCCGAACAAGCCCAAGAATATCATTCCCTCAGCGACAAGGAAGACAAATAATCCAAACAGCCGATGATCAGGGTGTTCTTCGTGATGACCTGCTGCTTCGGCTGTGTGGTGGTGATTTAGTTGCGTTTTCGCTGGGTCAATAGTTTGACTTTGCATGAATCTTAAAAATGGTAAATGGGGGAAGGGGAAGGGGGAAAGGGGAAGGGGGAAAGGGGAAGGGGGAAAGGGGAAGGGGGAAAGGGGAAAGGGGTTTAGCTAATAGATTTGGTTACTAACCTCTCACCCCTACACCCCTACACCCCTATACCCTTACACCCTTATACTGGCTCATCTGGTGCAGCCCTTAGCACTGAGTTGGGGCCAGCAGATAAGACGGGATTGGCATCGGATAGGGGTACGCCTTCGTTCGCCTTTTCCAAGCCGTAATCATAAGGCCCTGTAGCTAGGACTGGGAGTTCATCAAAATTTTCAATTGCAGGTGGTGAGGTGGTCATCCACTCTAGGGTGAGTCCGCGCCAAGGATTATTTCCGGCTTTCTCACCATATAACCAACTCCAAATCGCATTAAAGATGAAGGGGAAGGTGGAGACAGCGAGGATGTAAGAACCGTAGGTACAAATTTCGTTTAATAAAGTAAATTTGGGGTCGTATTGAGCTACACGGCGATTCATACCCATCAAACCAAGTTTGTGCATGGGTAAGAAGGTCATGTTTAAACCAACAATTGTCAAGACGAAGTGAACTTTACCCCAAAATTCGTTGACCATCCGTCCCGTGATTTTCGGGAACCAATGATATATGGCGGCGAAAATACCCAGGACGCTACCACCAAATAGGACGTAGTGCAAGTGAGCAACAACAAAATAGGTATCGTGGACGTGGATATCAAAAGGCACTGCTGCCAACATGACACCACTAACACCGCCAATCACGAATGTACCGACGAAGCCCATCGCAAATAACATGGCGGAGTTGAACTGGATTTTACCGCCCCACATTGTACCCAACCAGCTAAAGATTTTGATCCCTGTGGGTACAGCGATGATCATCGTAGTGATCATAAAGAACATCCGCAACCAACCGGGGATACCACTGGTGAACATATGGTGCGCCCAGACGATTAACCCTAAGAAACTGATGGCTAAGGATGAGTAGGCGATCGCTTTATAACCGAAAATTGGTTTACGCGAATGCACGGGGATAATCTCAGAAATTACGCCAAAGAAGGGCAAAATCATGATGTATACCGCCGGGTGGGAGTAAAACCAGAACATATGCTGGTAAACCACCGGGTCGCCGCCGCCTGTAGGATTGAAAAATGTCGTACCTGCCAACAAGTCAAAAGCCAGCAGAATCAAACCTGCGGCTAAAACTGGTGTGGAAAGCAAAACCAGTGCGGAAGTAGCAAACATCGCCCAGCAGAACAAAGGCATTTGATGGAAGCCCATACTGGGGATACGCATCTTATAAATGGTGACGAGGAAATTAATCGCCCCCAAAATTGATGACGTACCCAACAGCAGGACACTAATAATCCATATAGCCTCGCCTACTTGTCCTGTCACCAAGCTCAAAGGAGGGTAGGAAGTCCAGCCTGCATCGGGTGCATCCCCTACCACCAAACTGGCAATCAGCAACAGTCCAGCCGGGGGAATCATCCAAAAAGCTACAGCATTTAATCTAGGAAATGCCATATCTTTAGCCCCAATCATCAGGGGAATCAGATAGTTAGCAAAACCCGCACCAGCCGGCACAATCCACAAGAAAATCATGATTGTGGCATGCAGGGTAAATAAGCTGTTGTAAACTTCTGGCGTGACAAAATCTACCTCTGGTGTCCGTAGTTCTGTACGCACCAAGTCAGCCATCACGCCGCCAATGCAGTAAAAAATGAACGAGGTGACAAGGTATTGAATCCCGATCACCTTATGGTCGGTATTAAAACTAAAGTAATCTCGCCAAGGTCGCACCCCAGGCTCGTCAATGCGAGCGGGGATATTGGCTGTTTCTTGTAACTGTGCTTGTGTCATGGTTAGGAGTCAAGAGTCAATAGTCAATAGTCATTGGTTATAGCTGTGGACTGTGGACTATGGACGAATAGTCACTGGTTATAGCTGTGGACTTTGGACTGTGGACTATGGACTAACTATTTGTGAATGTGATGTAACATTTCCGGTTGTATGCCCATGTCCTTGGTGTAAGGAGCGAGAAATTCGTCTGGGGTAAGGTTTGCGGGATTGACAGCTACGGCTTGATTGAGCGTTTCCGTGTTAGCCGCTACCTGTTCCTGCATCCACTTGTTAAAAGCTTCTTCCGATTCCACAACTACTTGGCTTCTCATTGCGCCGTGGTAGGGGCCGCATAGTTCAGCACAAATGAGTGTATAGTCACCTGCTTTGTTTGGGGTGAAGCGGATTTCGCTTTGTCTACCGGGGATCGCATCTTGTTTGAGGCGAAATTCAGGAACCCAAAAGGCATGGATGACATCGTTGGCTGTCATATTGATTTCCACTTCTCGCCCAATGGGAACGTGCAGTTCGCCAGTGGTTACGCCTGTTTCTGGATAGGTGAAAATCCAAGCGTATTGTAGCCCAGTAACGTTAATCTTCAGTCCGGGGGCTTGACCTACTTTGTCAGGACTTGGGCCAATGGTGGGAGCTACACTACCTACACCTGGGGCATCCTGCTTTTGGGGAATTTGGTCGGCGTTGCGGACTGCGGCTGTCGCTGGGTCTTGCATAGCCTCATCAGATTTTTCTTGATTGAGGTTGGGCGCATTGCTGGGGGGAGTATCGTTGAGAGTTGCCGCGATCGCCGCTCCAGGCATTGTCATCGAACTCTGAGTTATCGGTGCTTCGTGGACGGCGTGGGGATCAAAGCCACCGATGTCGTTATACACTTCAAAGCTATAGACAGAAATACCGATCACTATAATGGCGGGGATCGCTGTCCAGAGTATTTCTAATGGGACATTACCCTCGATTGGAGGGCCGTCTTCATTATCACCAGCCCGCCGCCGATATTTAATTGCACAGTAAATTAATACACCTTCAACAAGTAAAAAGATACCTGCGGAAACGGTCATCATTGTATTAAAAAGACCATCAACCAAATCGGCTTCATCAGAAGCGGCGACAGGTAATAATCCATGATTTTGACCATACCAAAGGCTGACCAGGGTTAACCCGATGCCTATTAGTAATGTCCAGATTGAACTTGGAATTTTCACGGCTCACTTAACTCAATTGGTTACGTTATCTCGAAGCATCTCACTTACTAAGGTAGTCTAGGCTATGAAATATGGGGATAAATGGTCTGAAATCTTTATTAATTTTTTCGGCTACATTAGAAATTTTGAGTAAAAGAGATTTATTAGATACTTCTGGGAGTAGATGCCAATATTTGGAAAATTTTAAGGAAAATTTAGCAATTGCAAATTAACTAAAGATTAATCAATTTATAACAACTTAAAAAATACCTAAAGCTTGAGGCAAACAAGCGCTGTAGTGGTTAAAAGTAATAAGTAAACACCCATCAATAAATCCGGTTGTATACGCTAGGGTGGAGATGGGTCGGTTATGAAAAGAGAAATTTAAAGCTCTACCAAGGGCGGGCAGAAGGTATTGTTAATGAGCGAATTTGTTCTAGAACAACGAAATGAAACGGCAGCAGAGCAACAAAAGCCCAAGGATATGATTCGGCGTTTGGTGTGGAAGATGGCTATAGCTACTCTGATTTTAATGGCTATAGGTTCTGCCACCCGTGTGATGAATGCTGGGTTAGCTTGTCCAGACTGGCCCCTCTGCTACGGCGAACTAGTGCCAGCCAAGCAAATGAATCTGCAAGTATTCTTGGAGTGGTTTCACCGACTAGATGCAGCTTTGATTGGCATAACCGCGATCGCCTTATTTGGTTTATCCTGGTGGCCTCGGCGTAATTTACCTTCCTGGTTGCCTTGGGCATCGACTTTTGCCCTATTCCTCATCGTCTTTCAAGGCATCCTGGGCGGACTCACCGTCACCGAATTATTACGATTTGATATCGTTACCGCCCACTTGGGAACAGCGTTGCTATTTTTTACTACTCTACTAATCATCGGCACAGCCCTCACTCCCTATCAAGGCACAGGAACCGTCGGTAAGCTGCCTTGGGTGGGTTTAGTCGCCGCGATTTTAGTTTATGTACAAAGTCTTTTAGGTGCATTAGTCGGCTCTCGCTGGGCGCTACATCAATGCTTTGCAGGTTCCCAACTTTGCGGCGTGATGTACACCCATATTTTTGGCTTAGTACCCCCAACAGTAGCAACTCTGGCAGTGGTTTTAATTTCCTGGCGGACACCAGCGTTACATCCAGCTTTGCGACGATTGGCTAATATGGCTGGAGGATTGTTAATTCTGCAAATCCTTGTGGGATTTGCCACTTTCCGTTTACACCTCCAAGTCGAACCCCTAACCGTATCTCACCAAGCGATAGGAGCTACTTTGCTCGGTACTTTAGTAGCTTTTACCGTTCTCGCCCTCCGCGACTGGGCTGCAAACCGGGAACTCAACACCCACCCAGTTGCTTTAGCAGCCACCGCTACAAATACTCAAGCAGAGTGAGGGAGTGGGGGATCAATTCAAAATTCAAAATTCAAAATTCAAAATTTAGGAAACTGGTACAAGACAACTCAACACCCTCCGCGCTCCCTAACTACGAATTACGAATTACGAATTACGAATTAACATTCCCCCATACCTCCCCAGCGATAGTTACCACCACTGCTTACAACTCGGTATTAGTTGGGCTGCAACTAAGTTGTTGAAAATAAGGAATTATACTCAAAATGATTGAGACTAATGTCTCTCGTCGCCACCACGAAACGTTTCTCCAGGTAATTCAAAGCTATTACCAGCTAACTAAACCCCGCATTATTCCCTTGTTGTTGATTACTACGGCTGGGAGTATGTGGATTGCTGCTCAGGGACAAGTAGACCCTGTGTTATTGTTAGTGACTATGGCGGGTGGTACTTTGGCGGCTGCTAGCGCCCAAACGATTAACTGCATTTATGACCGGGATATTGATTATGACATGGAACGAACTCGTCATCGTCCTATGCCATCCGGCAAGGTGCAACCTCGTGATGCGCTAATTTTTGCGATCGCTCTCGCCGTCCTATCCTTTACTCTACTAACAGTATTTGCTAATCTTCTTGCCGCTATACTCGCATTATCAGGCATTATTTTTTACGTTTTAGTCTATACCCATTGGTTAAAGCGTCATAGTACCCAAAATATTGTCATTGGTGGTGCTGCTGGGGCAATTCCCGCCTTAGTTGGTTGGGCAGCAGTTACAGGTACACTCAGTTGGAGTGCATGGTTAATTTTCGCCATCGTCTTTTTATGGACACCTCCCCATTTCTGGGCTTTGGCTTTGATGATTCGTGATGATTATGCCAAAGTTGGCATCCCTATGTTACCTGTTGTTGAAGGTAATCAGGCAACAGTCAAGCAAATCTGGTACTACACACTGATTACAGTCGCCGCGACTGTATTATTGGTGTATCCTCTACAATCTTGCGGTGTTGTTTATGCTGCGATCGCCTTATCTCTAGGAGCAGTATTCATCCGCAAATCCTGGCGCTTGCTGCATAACCCAGAGGATCGCCCCACAGCCAGAGAATTGTTCCTCTTCTCCATCTCCTACATGATGCTGTTGTGTTTGGGAATGGTAGTTGATAGCCTCCCCCTCACCCATCATTTAGTTAACGCTGTTGTCAATCAGTTGCATCTAGTTTAGTTAAACATGGATTCTCAAGCGATCGCGCTGGTAGTATATTTTGGCGCGATCGTATTTTTCATTATTAAAAAAACTATATTTGCTAGTCAGCATCAGCCAATGCAAAGGGCGATGCTAACGTTAAATTTTATGCTTTTTTTTAAATCTTCTAACGCTTCTTTTGCAGGGACTCCTTTTCCTTGCTCGATTTCCTTAATCCCTTGACTTAAAGCTGCGATCGTTTCAGCATATTCTAACCTATCCAAGAGCTTTTGATAAGCCTCGGCATCCTGTACAACAAGTTGGGCTGCACCGTTAACCTTAACCACAAGAGGTTTCTCACTTTCTTCAATTGGCATAGCTTTGATTTTATTTTATAAAAGTTTTTTCTAATTGCGTATTTTTAATGTAAGATAATTTTTACCAGAAGTAAAAGCATTTGGTTATAAGACTGATATTATATTTTTCTAAAATTAATGCTATGACAATTAACATTTTAGATAAAAAATATGCTGATGAAGCAAGACATAAAACATTAACTGACATTGAAAATACCATAAAAATGCTAAATCGTTATGCTGGTTTCAGTCCTAAAACTAAAGAAGAGCAAAATAAATTTGATGAGTATGTAAAGATTGCTCATGGGAAAGGCAAATCAATTAAAGAATTACAGCAGGATTTAATAATAGCAAAAAATAATTTTTCAAAAGCACTACAATTGCTGCTGGAATCCCTAGAGGATTCAAACAGTATTCAAAAAAGTATTGATGCTTTAAATTTAATGGCAGAATCTACATTAAAATGTTGGGATTTTTATTCTTCAGATACCCGCAAATTTTTAAAAGATTTTGCTTTAAAGGCTATAGAATTTAACAAAAGTATTAACATTGAAGAGTGGAAAGGAATTGAAGAATTAGTATCAGAAAACAAAAAGGCGATACAAAGATTTATAAATTCTGTTATGGGAGCAATGGATTGGAAAAATTGCGAAACAGAATTAGGCAGAAGCTTATTAAAGATAAGAGAAGATATAATTCTATCTGGAGAACCATTAATGAATTTAGATGAGTTTAATAAATATATTGAAGAAGAACCCGTATAAATTAAGATCATAATAACCAGTGAAGCGGACTTACATAGACTCCTGTGTATTAATAGCTGCGGCTAGATTAGATAATAACAATGATATATGCCAAAAAGCTTTAAACGTCTTAACAAGCTCAGATCGCTATTTTGTATGTAGTTATTATGTCAAGCTTGAAATCCTTACCCATGCAATAAGAAATAAAAGTAATGCAGAAGCTAAATTTTACGAAACATTTTTTGATAATGTCAATGAATGGGTAGAATGCAATCAAGCATTATTGGAATGTGCGTATAATGAAATGCTTATAAATAATGGATTAAGTGGAATAGATGCAATTCATGTGTCCGCAGCGATAATCGGAAATGTAGATGAATTAATCACGGCAGAAAAGCCTGAGAAACCTATTTGTAAATCTAAATCTGTTAAAGTTATTAGTTTATATATATAAAATAATTAACTGTTAATTATATTTAATGAGAATAAATTGATAGGGGCAAGAGGTTTAATGTTAAGAGTAAAGCGATCGCGCTGGTAGTATATTGTGGCGCGATCGTATTTTTCATTATTGAAAAAACTATATTTACTGGTCAGCATCAGCCAACGTTTTAGTGTAATGACCTAGAGAGCGCAAAAATAAAAGTAGACGGCAACGGACAAGGCTAAATATTACGCCAATGAAAAAATTTAAAGCGGTGAGATTATTTCAAATTGGTAGATATATGTAAATTACTACAAAAGTTTATAATGATTGCTAATCAATATTTTTATCTGGATAATCTTCCAACCCTTGATTTCTTGAGGACAAAAATTTAGCAAGATTTTCTGAAAGTGTTTCAATTAATAGGTAAAAGTCTTCATTATTGACAACTTCTCCTTCTGTAACACCTTCAAAAGCAGTTTTCATACTATTTTGAATTATATCATTTAGGCAATCGTTGCTTTGCTTTTCTACTATAAATAGCCATAATTTTTGGATTGCATCATGGAAATTATTTAAATTAATTTTCTGATTTTTTACAGTTTCTATAACAATGTCTTTTGGCAAATTAATATTTATAGATGATTCAACTTTATTTCTATTTAATACGTCAAATTCATAAGAATGTTGAAAATCTTTGCCAGTATAATTATCAGACATTAAAATTAAAAACTTAAATGTACTAAAAAGTTCGACATAGCCATACATTACTTTTTCGTTTGCAACTGCTTTTATAAAAAGGCGATGGAGTATTTGGGAAATTTTACTTTTAGTATTAATTTCCTTGTCAGGATAATAGTACGACACAAAGGCTTCATTGGTTCCATGTAAAATATAAGGGAGAAGGTGTAATATTTCTTGCCTGCTTCCACCATTCTGCATATAGAAGCTAACTATCATCTTACATATAGCTCGAAATAATTCTTCTCCTCCTATTTCTACATTAATATCTACAGGTTTACCCAAATATTCTTCGCTCTTATTTGCTCGATTAATAATCGATTCAATATCTTCTGTAAAAGAGAATTTTCTTTGAAGTCCATTAAGTATTTTTCTTAATCCTTTCTTATCTCTTACAGTAATTGATATGTTACCATCTGACTTTTCTTGAATAATAGGACTAATTAAAACAGGCTTGCCTCCTGCATCTAAAGAAATTTGATTATCTGTTCCAGTAACTTTTACTTTAATCGGAGGATTTTTACCTCTATCTCTTTCAATATTAAGCATCAATCCATATAAGTTGAATTGACTTGAAAGGGCTGTGTCTATAGGATCAAACTTTGGAGCGCATGAGTTACAAATAATCGAAGGAGAAATTAATTTACCACCTAATGAGTTGAGTATTATGTGTTCTTTATAAGTATTGTTTTTGGTGATATTGCATCCACATACATAACAATTAAACATAAGCAAAAATATCAAATTATTGAATTAACACATTTACTTTATCGCAGATCCATTAAATACAACTGTTGCCGAAAACATGAATTAGAGGTATTTAACTAAACAAATATTTTTTGACTTATTTTACTATTTTATAGAATGATACCACAATTTAGCTTTAAAATACACTTGAGTATATTAAAGCTAAATAATGGAATTTTAAATAGGTAATATTTGTATTTATCTATAATGTTAGTGTTTATCTTTAACAAAAATAATTACTTGCTGTGGCTCTCCAAACCAAACAAAAAGATTATCTCTTTCCATATCCAAATCAATACTGTGGGCATTGATTGACTCTTCTCCGTTATAAGTTAAAGAAGCCCAGCCATTATTTAGCTCTAAATTTGGATTAATAACAATCTTGTTTTCTTTTTCATTGTATTTTACTGGCTCCCAAGCTACTTGGAGAGTATTTTCATTAAAAACTCGTTTGTATTCTGTCACATGATAAATTTTAAATTTTTGATTGTTTTGATTCTTCCACCAAGTAACAATACTATTAAAATTTTTGAATGTTCCAATATCCCAACGGATAGCTTGATTACTATAAATGCTCATTTTAGCCTTTGCTTACTAAAAGCAATCAAATACTAGTATTAATTAAATAATTGTGTATGGCAATAAAAAATTATTTAACTTTAATTAAGATAGGTATAGAAAATGTTTACATTACTTAAGATATAAGTATTTATACGTCAAGTAAAGAGCCGCAACTTTACTTACGACTAAACAGAAGCGAAGTTTATCGGAGATATATCTTTCCAATCCTCTGATTCATTGGTAGCACACCATAAATCATATTTTTGCTGGAGGTTTAACCAAAGCTCTGGGGTAGTCTGGAAAGCAGCAGCCAGCCTTAAGGCAATATTAGGTGTGACGCTTGCTTTCTCGTTGACTATCTCAGAAATTGTCTTGCGAGACACACGAAGAATATTTGCAAGCTCAGTATTGGTCATGTTTAATGGCTCTAAATACTGACGCTTGATTAAACCTCCCGGATGTCTAGGTTTTCTCTTCGTGGTCATCGTGAATTACTCCTAGTGATAATCTTCGTAATTTACGTTGTAAGCATCACCGTTTTTAAACTCAAAGGTTAAACGCCAATTCCCTGAAACGCTGACAGAATACTCACCTTTTCTATCTCCCATTAAAGGGTGAAATCCAGAACCAGGAAATCTCATATCTTCAGCCACAGCCGCAGCATCCAGCCTATCCAACAAATCTAGTAGCTTTTCAGCGTGTTGCGGGTTAACACCTTTTCTATCATCATCTTCAAAAAGTTTTTTTATACCCTTGTGCTTAAAACTTTGAATCATAATCAACACCTGTATTAAAAATAGTTATTTGTACCTACACAAAAGCCTAGTTTTTAGAATCCAAAGATTTTAAGCTTTCTAACATGGCATCGAATATACAAGTTGATATTCTGATTTGTGTAGTGTAGATAAGCTAATTTAGGTGTTGATTAACTTTACTGTAACCCATAGGGTTACATATGTCAACCGCAATTTGTAATGAATGCCTGACTTACAATCTACTATCGAAAAATGGTTTTTTCGATATCAAAAATATACGACTTTAAACAAAGCATAAGTTTTCTGGCTCATAACATAGAAAATAACCAGAGTATGAAGCTAGTTCCCAAAACACAGATAATTCCTGCAACCCCAGCTAGGGGTTTTTGATTTTTCCCCGTCCACCATTCGGAGGCTTTACCAGTGTAAGTTACTAATTGGGCTGTATCTATAGTAGCGATCGCCCACACCAAAGCCGAATGTAATCCCCAGGCTATACCTAAATTACCGCGATCGCTCATCCTCGCCAACACCAGCATCATCCCCAGTAACCATAATCCCGGTATTTGGGGTAAAGTTTCCCTTTGTTCCCAAACTAAATGTAGAACAGCAAATATCAAGCTACAAATTATCGCTGCTGTCCATATTGGATAATCTCGCGCCAATTCCGTCAACAGGAAACCACGAAAAACTAATTCTTCTATCCCTCCTACCAACAACGCTATCAATAAGATGGGTATTGAGATTGATGCTAATTGCTGGATATTTAACTCTTTAAAGTAGCACCAACCCAACGATACTTGACAGGTAAATAAAATAGCTATACTTAGCACCCCTAAGCCAAAACCCAGCAATAAGGAACGCAAAAAAGCAATATTACTTACTAAGCCGTAATTGGCAAAAGAACTATTAGTTAACCAAATGATTCCCCAAAGTACCAGAGGTGCTAATAAGTACAGTGACACCATCAATGGTAATTTTTGCTCTGGTTGTAGCGGTTTTATCGGTTGCCAATTCAGTAATTTTAATGATATTGCGGCAATTGGCAACCAGCACCCTAACCAGCTAACAAAAAACGCCATCACCACAACTATTGCTGAAGCATCTTTCATTAAAGCCAGCAGATTGTTGAGGGATGGCGTAGCGAAATTCATCAAATTTAACACAAAAATCACGACAGACTACTTGCAGAATAAATTTTTGGCTGATTCAAGCCTCTACTAAGAGTAGGCATTTCTGCAAGGACTTAATCTTGACGCACTCCCAGCAATTTAATTGCGGGGATTCTGGATTCAAACAGTGATTGCAGGCTTTGCCCGTCTTACATCAGCGAGCATCGGTGGACAACGCCCTACCCATATACTTATGGTATCACGACCGAATTTATTCGGTCATCCGCTTATATCCCCCTTTTAGAAAAAAGCGGCTTTACGCATCACGATTCGTAATTTTTGCGATCGCTATGATTATTTAATCAGGGATAGGGTAAAAAGCATAACTTTAACTTATCCCCAACTCATGGAATTTACACCAATTCTCCAAAATTCACTCACTCATTCAAATCAGCCTATATCTGAATTTGCTTAATTTTGCGGAAAGTTCTGTAGGCGGGTTTCCCGCCGTAGGAAACTTTCCAAGACGAATTTTGAATTGGTATTACTCCTCGTCTTCCTCTTCCTCATCAGTATCGTCAATATCTAAGTCCGGGGACAGCTTCTTATCAGTTTCACCAAGTTGGATCAAGTGAATGTGCTTGTATCCTAGTCTGATTTCAAATTCATCACCAGGTTTTAGCCCCATTGCTTTGGTGTAAGTAGCACCAATGACAATTTGACCATTTTGATGAACGCTAACCCGATATGTCGGTTCGCGACCACGACCATCTTTTGGTGCTTCTGGACTCAGAGGAATACCTCTAGCAGATAGCAAAGCATCATAAAAATCTGTGAGATTAACCCGGACTTGGTTGTTCTTAGTAACGGTATAGTAGCCGCACTGTTTAGCTCTTTCTCTTCGTGGTAAATTAGAAAGTTCTTTTACCTTAGCTAGCAGTGCTTTTCCAGTTAAAGGGGCGGTTGCAGTTTCAGTCATTACGCTCAAATTTTCCTTACTCTCTCCAAACTGATAAATTATGTCGTCCCATGCCAGTATTCAAATTTTTAGCATCTGCTAAAACCTACTGGGGACTTTAAATGTCAAGGGTGAATCTTGCTGACATTAGCCTCAAATGCCTCTATTGTGTTTAACCACAACAGACTAGGAGGCTATGAGTTTCCGAGGCGCTAATTTCAGTGATTTTACGGCACTTTTAACCATAATTCGCCATCGGAAATGCAATTTTTTTCTCTTTTGGCACTACTGTATTGGTGTAACTTTGCGCCACCATAACAAATTGTGCAGGTTCTACTACAATCTAGTCGTAGACCAAAGAAATTGCAGTTTTTCCACTTTTAGCGCTTGCCTTTGTTGCTTTTGAGTTGTAAGGTTTTCCCTACTTTTCCTCTTCAGCTCTAGACAGCATTGTCTAGGAATTTGGTATGGACATACACCCTTTTTCGCTGTGTCCTGCCTCTAGAGACAAGAAATTTCATGTCTCTATGTTACGAAGAAACAGAGCAGTAGTAGCAGCAGATATAACAGCTGTTGATTCTGGTTTTGTTACTTCGTAATTTTATATTAAATACTAGCATGGACTCATAATAGCAAAATATTTGTTTATTTTTAAATATAACTTGCAGATAAATTTTCAGCTAAAATGCCAAGTGGATGAAAATAAAAAGCCGAGACGATTTTATTTAGGGTTTATGAGCGAGAGTGATGATTGCACTATGGCTTTTATAAAAATTAATCTAAATTTAGATGAGTAGTTTTGACAAGTGAGTTATAAATTGAGATTTACTCGATTGAGAGCGGACAAAAATTCAGGAGGATGAAAAGCCTAGTTTATTATCCCCAGGCAAAAACGATTGTGTTTTTGTACGTCTGTCTGTGGGAAGAATAATGCTTGTACATCTGTCCAGCAGTTTCTTGCCAGCACTAGATGTTTATTATCAGCTTTAACGCTTCTACACAATAAAATGTAATTTTATTGGATCTGATGAAAGTAAGGAGTGGGGCGTAGGCAGTGGCAGAAATTTTTTTACTTTGTTCAGCTAATGTGGACAGAGGTGAAAGGCTAGGAATTAGGGAAGATGGTTCAATAGTGGACAGTGGACAGTTGGCAGTTACCCCCCCTCGCTCCTGAGAGGATGGAAAAATGGAAATTTTTTTCTTTTTCTCGTTAAAAGGAGGAGTCTTAAACCTTTAATCAACAACTGTCAACTGTCAATTGTCAATTGTCAACTGATAATTATCCTTATTTGTATAGGAAGTTAATAGATGGCTGAGTCCAAAGTGTAGGCTATTAGCTGCTAGTCCTGATTACAAAGTCCATGAGTGAGCAAAGCAGCCTGGAAGCCTATGATCATATAAGCACTTGATCATGGCTATTTGTAGGTGAAGATTTTTTTGCTCACCACTCTTGCAGATTGTGACATCAAGATTTATCAATAAGTATTAAAGCATTAAGATGGGATATTTTGCCTAAAAAGCGGACGAAGCTTGAGCTAGTATGTAGTGAACCTCTTTGAGGCGATCGCCTCAAATCAGCAAATGCAATTAGAAGCAGAGAATTAACTTTTTTGCATACAGCTAGTGAGAATCTCAAAAATATCATCTACCGTACTGCTGCAATTAAAATTTTAATGGTTATGCTGGAACTAGAATCAGTCACTCTTTGCCTAACGGCTGTTAACAGTAGACTAGGAATTAGAGTAACAAGAGTATAGCTCAATTTTGGCGATCGCCAACCTTGGCTGAAGATTTTCCAGGTTGGTGAGAGAATTTTTAGATTTTGGTTGGTGGAAATGGAAGTTCTATTTAAAATCATTCGACAAAAACAAAATTCTGCCCCGGTTGTACAAACCTACCGCATCGAGACAGAACCAGGCAATACAATATTAGATTGTCTCAATCGCATCAAATGGGAGCAAGATGGCACATTAGCATTTCGCAAAAATTGCCGCAATACCATTTGTGGTAGCTGTGCAATGCGAATAAATGGTCGTTCGGCTTTAGCTTGTAAGGAAAATGTTGGTAGTGAACTTGCCAGATTAGAAAAAATCTCATCCTCAGCAAATACTATTCCTGAAATTACGATCGCCCCTTTAGGCAATATGCCAGTCATTAAGGATTTAGTCGTAGATATGAGTAGTTTCTGGAATAATTTAGAAGCAGTAGCACCTTATGTGAGTACAGCAGCTCGTCAAGTACCAGAACGCGAATTTCTACAAACACCAGCAGAGCGATCGCTCCTCGATCAAACTGGTAATTGTATAATGTGCGGTGCTTGCTACTCAGAATGCAACGCCCGTGAAGTCAACCCCGATTTCGTCGGCCCCCACGCCCTAGCCAAAGCCTACCGCATGGTCGCAGACTCCCGCGACACCAACACCGCCCAACGTCTAGAAGACTACAACGAAGGCACAAAAGGCGTTTGGGGCTGTACCCGTTGCTTATACTGCGATTCAGTATGCCCAATGGAAGTAGCCCCATTAGAGCAAATCACCAAAATCAAACAAGAAATCCTCGACCAAAAACAAGCCAGCGACAGTCGTTCCATCCGCCACCGCAAAGTATTAGTAGAGTTAGTCAAGGAAGGCGGGTGGATAGACGAGAGACAATTTGGTTTACAAGTAGTCGGTAACTACTTCAAAGACCTGCGAGGCTTACTCGGCATCGCCCCTCTAGGTTTGCGTATGATAGCCAAAGGTAAATTCCCCCTATCCTTTGAACCATCCGAAGGTGTAGCCGAAGTGCGATCGCTCATTGAAGCCGTACAAAACGCGACTGCGGAGTAGGGACAGTGAACAATTGACAATTGACAATTGACAATTGACAGTGAACAGTGTTAGTGACCTGATAACTGTCAACTGTCAACTGTCAACTGTCAACTATCCCTCACCTTGGATCTTGCGGCACATTCACAGGTTGCCCAGAACGGTTATAAACTAAAATATCCCACTGCCCATTATTGCTAGACTCAAAAGCAATTGTCGTCCCATCCGCGCTAATAGTGGGGTTACGGACTTCCGCTTGGAGATTATTTGTCAAATTGCGTGATTGTCGCGTTTCGCGGTCATAGAGAAAAATAGCCGAACGCCCTTGACGACTAGCTGCAAACACCACATAACGCCCATCCTGGGAAACGCTAGGATGAGAGGCGATAGTATCTAGCGCATTTAACCCAGGTAAATCAACCAAATTTTGCGTCAGCGTATCGAACAAGTAAACATCCTGACTACCCCGGCGATCGCTAGTAAACACAATATACCTCCCCGAACTCTGGGGATTCTGTTCCGAAGCCAGACTATTCAGACTCCTCCCCCCCGGATCAAAAGGGTAACTCACCAACCGAGGATAGCCAAAACAGCCAGTTAAACCCAAACAAGCAATTATCGGAATAAAACGTTTGGTCATTAGTCATTAGTCATTAGTCATTAGTCCATAGAAAAGGCAAAAGCTTTCCCCCTTCCCCTTTCCCCTTTCCTCCTCATCTCCCCAGTCCCCAGTCCCCAGTCCCCAATCCCCAATCCCTACTCCTGTACTGTCGCCCCATTGGGAATATCTAACTCAATAGTCGGCCCCCTGTCTAGAACTTCGATATCCCATTGACCACGGGCGGCGGTTTCAAAGACGATATAACGTCCATCTGGGCTGATACTGGGATTGCGTACCCAACCGCGATAGGTAGGTGTAACGATTTGTGACTGTTGGATGGCGCGATCGTACAGTGCTACTACTGGTCTACCTTGGTCACTAGTCATGTAAACAATGTAGCGTCCGGTGTAGCTTAAACTTGGGCGTTCAGTAATTGTCTCTGGTCGGTTTAACCCTGGTGTACGAATAAAACTTTGCTGTTGTAAATCGTACACCAGTAACTGATGAACACCATTGCGACTAGAAATAAACGCCAAAAAGCGACCATTCCCACTCAAGGCTGGTTGCTCTTCTGTGTAGCGACTATTCAGGGAAGTAGGACTAAGGGGAATCTCACCAGACCCGCAAGAGCCAAGCAAACTAGTCAAGCCAAAAATCAGGCTCCAATATACTGTATTCTGGAGCCGAAACAGAGAAGTAAATTTTTTCACCTCAGATATTTACTTGTTTCTATCCGCCTTTAAGCTTACATCCATAGCGCCTTAAACATCGTCAAAATTTGTGGAGCTACCCGAATCCTCATCTGAATCATCTAAGGGTTTGTAAGGTACATAATCAGTTGGGATAGCTTCATCATCTTGAATATCTCTACGAGAAGAACTTGTATCAGCAGGTGGACGGCGCTTTCTTGGTCTACGTGGTGGGGTATCCTCCTCTACTTCTGGGCGAGGAGAAACGTTATTACTGCGGCGAGAAGGTCTTCTTACTTCACTACTAGAACTTTCCCAATCATCTACAGGCTTGGAAGGTGAACCCCAGTCCTCCTGTTCGTAACTTTCCGAGGTTCGGCTTGTGGTTCGGTTAGCAGGACGGCGGCGTGGTCTATCTGTTGACTCTGTTCTGTCAGTGGTGTTGCGGCGTTCCCTCCGGGGTGGTTGTTCCTCGTAATAGTTATCACGGGAGGAACGGTCATCTTTACCGGGACGAATCCTAGCACGTACTGGACGTTCTTCTTCTTCCTCGTCTTCATAAGGTAGAGGCGCATAATCGTCTTCTACCTCAGCCTCATACTTTCTGCGGTTATAAGAATAATTTTTACTGACTGGTCGCTCATCATCCACAATCGGAGTGTTGCGTTTCGCTTGTTGCGTGGCTATACTCCGCAGACGAATGCTTTCAACCGCGAAAAATACCGTTGTCCCGACCAAAAGTAGCTGACCAAATTGCAAAATTGGGTCTAACCGCCATCCTTGGAAAACAAGAATAAATCCGCACAGTAAGCCCACGGCTGCAAAAAAGATATCTTGGTCTCTTGACAGTTCTGGTCGCACAGTGCGGAGAAAATACAGCGCTGCCCCAGCCACAGCCAGGAAAATTCCTAGAATACTGGCTGAGTTCGTTCCAAAATTTACCTGAGCCAGAACACTGGCTGAGTTCAGCCCAAAATTTAGCATTGTTCTTTTCCCGATATCAAATCTATGTTAGCGAGTCACAATTAAAATCACTACGGTAAACATCACAATATAATATTTAAGCTTCAAAGCATCTGACAAAGAAGCTTTGAAGCCGTTAATCAAAAGCCAAAAAAGCTTAGCCTGTCAGCTTAGTATAGCTTGCTCCCGGTATAAGGATGCAGGCGATGCCTTCGGCGGGCTTTGCCTACGCTAACAGACCAACACTACAGAGAGTCAAATAACTCCCACAAACACTATGAACGCTGGATTTTATCTTTTTGGCTGATGAAAATCAAACCAACTGTAGCGGGGATAACGACAATCAAAGTACCCCAAGCCAAACTCCAAAGGAAATTTGATAAAGAAGGAGTCATAGAACTATACCTTTTTTTACACTCTTCATCATAATTCTAATAGTGTATTACAGATTCGGGAGCAGAAAGCCCATCGGCTTTTAGCCGTGGGACGGGTAGTTTCCTGAAGTAGGGAAACCCGCCCACGGAACTGCCCTCATGAATGCGTAGGAGCTTTAGCTTCCGTCAGTCATCTTCTCAAGAGAACGAATCCATTCACGAACTAAGTCTGTTTTGGTTCGTTTTGTTTTCTTAACATACTTGTCTAGAATCCTCATTTCATTGTCTGGAACTCTTATACTTAAATGCTTTTCTTTCATATGTGTCGCATTATGCGCTACAAATATGTTATCATTGTTTTAGTGGGTAGGGTATTCAACCACTTAAAAAACCCAGAGCCGAGAGGCATCGCACCTTGAAAACTGTTCGCGCAGCGTCTCCCCTTGGGAGAAGATAGGGGGTTCTGTGCAAGCATTCCTGCACAGGTAAAATCTACCTTTCGGGAAGGCTTCGCCAACAAGTACCAAGTACCAGAAAACCAAAATTTTATTGGTCAAAACCGTACGGTAGGGCATACCGGATCGGGCTTCTGTAATGGAGTAAAAAGCTTGTGGACAGACCCACCTCTGGCATAGAAGGGTAACTGACTATGATAAGTGGACTGGATGAACCAAGAATCCCACGGCTTTATGTCAAAACGAGCGTAAGCCATGTTTTGATAGCCGTGGGAGTGTCAAATCCTTGAGAAGTCGTTAGTCACTTGACAGTTGTAACGCTCTCCTTCTCTTTCATCCCCCCATCTCCCCCATCTTCCTCATCTGCCCAGCAATTAAGTGTCAGCATTTAGTTAAAATTAAAGAGAAAATACTTTACAAAGCTTAAAGTTTTCAGCTTCTGGTAAAAGTTTTTGTTCATTTATCAATAGAGCTTAGATCGATGACTGGTGTTGACCTAACTGTTTGGATTCTCGGCCCGGTGTTGGGAGTGATGACTTTCCTGTTTATTTTCCGTATCATTCTCACCTGGTATCCGCAAGTCGATCTCAACCGTTTACCCTGGAATTTAATTGCCTGGCCTACTGAGCCATTTCTCATCCCCCTACGCAAACTAGTACCACCCATCGGCGGTGTTGACATCACCCCCATTATTTGGGTAGGTATCTTTAGTCTGCTAAGAGAAGTTCTGTTAGGTCAGCAAGGATTGCTAACAATGTTGTCTCGATGAGTTTGGAGTGCTGAGTGCTGAGTGCTGAGTTGTGAAAAAATCTTTCCATTTCCCAGTCCCCAGCCCCCAGTCCCCAGTCCCCTATATATTCATCTCCTGCACAAAATTGGTGTACACCTGACCTTGTAAGAATTGAGGGTGTTCCATGATTTTTTGATGAAACCCAATAGTTGTAGGTAATCCAGTAATGGCACACTCTCTGAGGGCGCGTTTCATGCGGTTAATAGCAGTCTGACGATCTGGCCCCCAGACGATTAATTTACCGATGAGAGAGTCGTAGTAGGGGGGTATTTGGTAGTCGGTGTAAACGTGGGAATCAATGCGTACACCAGGGCCGCCAGGGGGAAGATAACCACTGATGCGTCCAGGGGCTGGGCGGAAATCATGGTCTGGGTCTTCGGCGTTGATGCGGCATTCGATCGCATGACCCCGTAATACTACTTGGTCTTGAGTCAGCCTCAATCTTTCCCCTTGGGCGATTCTGATTTGTTCTACTAGCAAGTCCACCCCTGTAATCATTTCAGTTACAGGATGCTCTACTTGAATCCGGGTGTTCATTTCCATGAAGTAAAAGTTACCGGATCTATCTAAAAGAAACTCGATAGTTCCAGCCCCAGTGTAGTTAATGAACTGGGCAGCTTTCACAGCAGCTTCACCCATTTTCTTACGCAAGTCTGGGTCAAGGGCTGGGCTGGGGGCTTCTTCGAGTAACTTTTGGTTGCGGCGTTGAATTGAGCAATCCCGTTCTCCTAAGTGAATGACATTGCCGTAATTGTCTGCCAATATTTGAAATTCGATGTGGCGGGGACGTTCAATAAATTTTTCGATATAAACCCCAGCGTTACCAAAGGCTGCGCCTGCTTCACCTTGGGCGGCTAAGAATAGTTTGACAAATTCATCTGGCGATCGCACCAGCCGCATACCCCGGCCACCACCCCCAGCCGTAGCTTTAATCATCACCGGGTAGCCGATATCTTTTGCCAGTGCTAAACCTTCTTGCTCAGTTTCTACCAACCCATCACTACCCGGAACCGTCGGTACACCAGCTTTTTGCATGGTTTCCTTGGCTGTGGATTTATCCCCCATCAAACGAATAGCTTCGGGAGTGGGGCCGATGAAGGCGATATGATGGTCGGCACAAATCTCAGCAAACTTAGCATTTTCCGACAAAAAGCCGTAACCTGGATGGATCGCACTAGCATTGCGCGTCAAAGCCGCAGCAATAATGTTAGGAATATTCAAATAACTTTTGGCGCTAGCAGGTTCGCCAATACAAACCGCTTCATCAGCAAGCTGGACGTGCAGCGCATTCCGGTCAACAGTCGAGTGAACGGCGATCGTCGCAATCCCCATCTCCTCACAGGCGCGGAGAATACGCAGCGCGATTTCTCCCCGATTAGCAATCAATATTTTGTCAAACTTCATTTTCTAGTTTTTGATATCAAGTACCAGTAGATAAAAATTGTCCCCCATCTCAGTGGCTTTAGTGCGTAGGCACAGCCCGCATCATCTCAAATTATGACAGGAGATACCCCAAGCTCATCTTTAATAAATTGCACTTAGTTCAGTTGTCAGTTGTCAGTTGTCAATAGTTATTCTCCTCTGCTCCTCTGCTCCCCCATCTCCCCCCACTCCCTCATCTCCCTCATCTCCCCCATCTCCCCCATCTCCCCCAATCCCCTCTCAATATCACTTGTGGCAATATTACATTTCTGTTAGTCTGGTATCCTCCTTCGGGAATTTGTGAACTAGGAAGATTAAATCTTTATAAAGTTTAATTAATTTTAGTTTTACATTGCTTTATCCCTTATTTATGTGTTACCATGTTTTACTGTACAACTCGCGCGGATGTGGCGGAATTGGTATACGCGCACGCTTGAGGTGCGTGTGGCTTTGCCTTGCGAGTTCGAGTCTCGCCATCCGCATTTTTAGTTAATACAGTAAAAGGTCAACAGCCAAAAGCAAATGCTCTTGGCTGTTGACCTTTTGGGGTATTAGGGACTGGGGATTAGGGGGATGAGGGAGATGAGGGAGTGGGGGGAGATGGGGGAGCAACCCACCCCTAGCCCCTAAGAGGAGGGGAACGGAGCAGAGGAGCAGAGGAGCAGAGGAGTAACCCACCCCTGACCCCTCCCAGGAGGGGAACGGAGCAGGGGAGAATAACTATTGACCAGTGACTAATGACTAATGACTAATGACTAATGACTAATGACTAATGACTAATGACAACTAACAAATGACTATTTATGCTTTTATAGTAATAGGTGAACTTTTGTAAAGAACATTGACTGCGATTTTTACTGCAACCAACAACTCAACACTGCCGACCGGATGGCATTGCCTCACTCCTATTTGGCAAGGTGGGGAGGAAGTAATCAAGCATAGTTTGCCTCATACTCAACTTGCTCCGGCTTGGCAATTGCTACTTTTAGGTGATGGCTCACCCACAAGGCATTTAGAATTACTCACAGGTGAGCCGACAGAGGTCGATGTCATTGATATGTCGTTAATTGGGACGGACTTAGATAGCGCACCGGATTTAATCCAATCTGTGCCAGGGCCAAGACTAAGACGGCAAGTGTGGCTACGTACTGCTTCTGGTCAGAGATTGGCTTATGCCACCTCTTGGTGGGAAGCTAGTCATGTGGATGAGTATTTGCAAAATCGTTCACTACCGATTTGGGCAAGTCTAGCACGTCTTCGTACAGAGTTATATCGAGATGTGCGGGGGGTTTATTATGGATACTCAGATGCTTTGCAATCAGGATTTGGTGTGGATGGGCCTTTTTGGGGTCGTCATTACCTGTTTTGGCATCATGGGCAACCTTTAACCTTGATTTATGAAGTTTTTTCACCTTATTTAACTAAATACTTGGGGCCGATGCAGTTGAGTTCTGGCAATGGCAAAGTATAAAAATGAGGCTGATTGAACAAATACAGATGGAAGTCCCTAACGGGCTGTTCTACCCATCTTACAAGACAATTGGGGATGTTTTTTATTTGCAAGCCCTAAAGCAAGTGGCGTTGGGCATTGCTCACCGTATCATTGTTTTGGTGGGCAGTGTAACGCCCTACACACTAGGAACAGTGAGCGACGGACAGATACCAGATGTAGTGGCGCACAGATGTGCGCCACTACAAATAATCGATGTGATGCTTTGGTAAATTAGAGCAAAACTATAACATTTATCTAAGTAACTATGCTGATGGAAAAAACGATTTTCTGTTAAGCAGCAAGAACGTTAAATTAAACTAATTACCAAACCTATAGACAATTTGAATTTTTAACTCAAAAGATAATATCGCCTTCACCATATAGGTTAGGAAATTAACTAATCATCAAACCTAGACAATAAGAGGCTTTTAAGTCTGTCTCCTGTTCCCTGTTTCTTGCTATAAGTCAAAATAGGGAAAATTAAATACAATATATACTTTGTGTCTGTGTGTAAAGATGAACTGTAAATCAAGATACTTGTAACTTGCAGCTTTCGGCAGTTAGTTATATTTAGGACTTACGCAAGTGTCATAATCAAACTAACTGTAGGGTGCGTCAGACACAATAATTTCTTACAAATGAAGGGAATTTCCACATCTGACGCACCCTACTATATGTGCCAGTTGCGTAAGTCCTGATATTGTCAAAGTGATTATAATGACTAATTTATCACTTATGACTCTATGAGGATAGAAACCTATGTCTAGATAATCTGCCCAAATATTGGAGCAATAGTGCTAAAAAAGTTAACTAACGATATATATATCAACAGAAAAATCTTTTAGCTTAATTAATTAATCAAGCAAGTAGAAAATTTGCAACCAAGAGATGTAGGGTTTGATGACATTGCCTATTTCGTCTGTTCCCATGAAGAAAATCAAGAAACCATCCTTAGCACTGACACTCTCGGCTGCTGGGTTATTAATTGGTGGTGGTGCAGTAGCTTATTGGTTGTTTAACCAAGTACAACCATTCTCTAGAAATTTGTTAGTAGGTGCAAATATTATTCCGCAAGATGCTTTATTTGCAGTTTCTCTGACTACAGATCCCAAACAATGGCAGAAATTGCAGGAATTTGGCACAAAAGAAACTCAAACGTTAGTTAATCAAAATTTATTACAGTTACGCGATCGCTTCTTAACGAATCACGGTTACAACTTCGAGAAAGACATTCAACCGTGGGTGGGGGATGAAGTCACCTTAGCAATTTTAACCCCAGATTTCAGTAAATCCGCCGCTAAACCAGTATCGACAGCAGAGGCTGTCACTAGCCAACAGTCGATGGTGATGGTTTTGCCAGTAGATAACCTGGAGAAAGCCAAGAGTATTTTGACACAACCAAAGTCAACCAACTCAGGTAAATGGAGCGAGTATAATTATCAAGGTATTACTATCAAACAAAGTCAGGGACAGACCGGAGGAAATTTCTCCGCAGCTTTGATAGATAACCGTTTCCTCGTAATTACAGATAGTTCTAAAGTTGCTGAAAAAACAATAGATGCTTATAAAAGTAAAACTACATTGGTGAATACTGGAGGTTTTGCCGATAATTTCTCTAAAATTGCCAGTTATAAACCTCTTGCTCAGTTTTACTTAAATGTCCCCAACGCTGCCAAAATAGCATCTGTAGCACCCAACCGCGCTTTACCTGCACAAGTTTTAGCGCAACTGCAAAACAATCAAGGTCTAGCAGGGACTTTAACTTTAGAACCAGAGGGGATACGCATTAAAGGCGTTTCTTGGCTCAATCCCCGCAGCCAAAGGGTGTTGACGGTAGAAAATAACGCCGGGACTATGCAAAATCGTGTCCCTGTCGAAACGATCATGATGCTGTCTGGGGGGAATTTACAACGCCTGTGGAGCGATTATGTTTTAACATCCAAAGGTAATCCCCTAGCACCCATTCCGCCAGAACAACTGCGTAGTGGCGTAAAATCCCTAACTAATCTGGATTTAGAACAAGATTTACTCAAATGGATGAAGGGAGAATATGCTGTATCCCTGATTCCGGGAACTCCTAAACCAAACTCACCTGATAATTTTCGGGCTGCTTTAGTATTGATGATTCAAGCCAAAGATCGCCAACAGGCTGAAGCATCAATCAAACAGCTAGATGATGTGATGAAAAATCAATATCAGTTCCAGATTCAACCTGCTACGGTTGCGGGTAAACCCGTTGTCAATTGGATTAGTCCCTTTGGGACTCTCACCGCTACTCGTGGTTGGCTGGATGATGATGTTGCTTTTTTATCAATAGGCGCACCCATCACCGAGAAAATTTTGCCCAAACCCAACAACACACTCGCCGACAGTTCGGCTTTTCAACAATCAGTACCAGATGAACCTAATCCTACAAACGGTCAATTTTATTTGGATGTAGAACAGACAGCAAAAAACTTTCCTTTACCTGCTTTGATACCTCAGCAACAAACTCTGTTACAAGCAACACGTTCTATAGGAGTAACATCAGCTGTGAGCGATAATCGCAGCACCCGCTACGATATTCTTCTAACACTGAAAAAAGGTGATAACTCGGCTGCTGTAACTAGTTCGAGGTGAGGAAGTGGGGAGTGGGGGGAGATGGGGGAGTGGGGGAGTGGGGGGAGATGGGGAGCAACCCACCCCTAGCCCCTCCCAGGAGGGGAACGGAGCAGGGGAGCAGAGGAGCAGGGGAGCAGAGGAGCAGAGGAGCAGAGGAGGATAATTAATAGCTGTCAACTGTCAACTGTCAACTCATAACTGATAACTGATAACTGATTCATGCGTGATGACTCACTAAGCGGATAGGATCATAACAGTCAAAATAAATGATTTTCAACAATCCACTGCGGAGAACACTTTATGAATCTGGTTTTACTCCAGAACTGGTTGGATAATGCTTCGTTTGCTGTCTTGTTTGTGACGATGCTGCTTTATTGGATAGGGGCGGCGTTTCCTGGTTTGTCAGCTATCAATGCTTTGGGAACGGCGGGAATGGCGATCGCCAATTTATCTATCGCTACTCTCTTGGGCGCACGCTGGATCGAGGCTGGGTATTTTCCTTTGAGTAATTTGTATGAGTCCCTGTTTTTCCTGGTTTGGGGAATTACTACAGTTCATCTCATTGCTGAAAATTCTAGCCGCAGTCGCTTAGTAGGTGTATTTACTGCCCCTGTCGCTATGTGCATTGTTGCCTTTGCTACGTTGACCCTACCATCAGAGATGCAGGCGGCAGAACCTTTAGTGCCAGCGCTCAAGTCCAACTGGCTGATGATGCACGTCAGTGTCATGATGTTGAGTTACGCGGCTTTGATGGTGGGATCATTGCTGGCGATCGCATTTCTGGTCGTCACTCGTGGTAACAATATACAATTACAAGGCAGTTCTGTAGGTAACGGTGGCTATCGCACCAACGGCTACCGCTTGCTGAAAGCAGGTGAACTCGTTACCCAACCAACACCACCAGTAGAAAGTAATGGTTTTGCTCGTGTGGAAAGCCAAAACAACGGCAACGGTAACACAGCTGTATTAAATTTAGCTACTACTTCTCAATCTTCCACCTTAACAAAGAGCGAAACCCTCTCACCCCAACGCCTGAGCCTTGCCGAAACCCTAGACAACATCAGCTATCGCATCATCGGTTTAGGATTTCCTCTGCTGACAATTGGCATTATTGCTGGCGCAGTTTGGGCAAACGAAGCATGGGGTTCATACTGGAGTTGGGACCCTAAAGAAACTTGGGCGTTAATTACTTGGTTAGTATTCGCCGCTTACCTCCACGCCAGAATTACTCGCGGTTGGCAAGGTCGTCGTCCAGCGATTTTAGCCGCTAGTGGTTTCGTTGTTGTTTGGATTTGTTACCTTGGTGTAAATCTTTTGGGTAAAGGTTTACATTCTTATGGGTGGTTTTTCTAATATCTGGAGTAGGAGACAGGGGACAGGCTCAAAAGCCCCTTCCTCATCTAATTATCAAAATATTTATTTGAAAAGGCTTCTAACTCTGTTCCCTGTAACCTTTACCCTGTTCCTTCCTGATAAGATGAGCGATCGCAGCTGCTAGAGTTTTTGATTCTATCGGTTTGGGTATGTGCATTTGGAAACCAGCCGTTATGGCCTGTTGCCGATTAAATTCTCCCGCGTAGGCTGTTAGTGCTATGGCGGGAATTTGCCCCCCATTCTCTGGAGTCCAAGTTCTCACTTGTCGTAAAAATTCATAACCATCCATTCCCGGCATACCAATATCGCTGACTAAAACATCTAGTTTTGAGGCGAGTAATATTTGAATTGCTACCAAAGGTGATGATGCTGTCTGAACTTCTGCATTATATAGTTCCAGCACAAAGCTAACAAAATCCAGCGAGTCAGGCTCATCATCCACGACTAAAACCTTAATTCCGCTTAAATCTAAGGGTATATCTGTTTTATCCTCATCATCGGTATTTGCTGAATGAGCAGTTATTAAAGGTAGTTTGACGGTGAAACTTGCTCCTAGTCCAACACCCAAACTATTAGCCTCAATATTACCACCATGTAATTCTACTAAGTGACGGACAATTGCCAGCCCCAATCCTAAGCCACCAAATTTTCTCGTAGTAGTACTATCTTCTTGACGAAAGTGTTCAAATATGTATGGTAAAAAATCTGGGTTAATGCCTTTGCCCGTATCGCTGACTGTGATCTGAGCCATTGAACCGACTTGCTCTAGCCGAACTTCTACCCTTCCCGACGGTGGAGTAAATTTAATTGCATTAGAAAGAAGATTCCAAAGAACTTGTTGTATGCGTGCTGCATCACCGACAACTGGAGCAATTTCTTCTGGCAATACTGTTTCTATATAAATTTCTTTGGCTTGGCTGGCTAAATGAACTGTTTGCAAAGCGGCGGAAATTGCCGATTTAAGATTGACATTAGTAATGTTCAAAGTCAACTTACCCCGCAAAATGCGAGAAATATCGAGTAAGTCGTCAATTAATTCAACTTGTAATTTGGCATTGCGTTCAATAATATCTACAGCTTCAGCACTTTTGGCTGTATCTAACTTGCCGCTTTTGAGTAACCTAGCCCAACCCAAAATAGGATTTAGTGGGGTGCGTAGTTCATGAGAGAGGACGGCGAGAAATTCATCTTTAATGCGGTTTGCTTTTTCTGCTTCTTGGCGGGCTACTTGTTCCCGTTGCATAAGTTCTTGCAGTGCTGTTTCTGCCTGTTTACGCTCGGTGATATCGTAAGTAATGCCGAGAATCTGCTGAATTTCCCCTTGACTATCGAGCAAAGGTACATACTGAACAATAATTGTGTAAGGTTGTTTACTTGGTAAAGTAATTGTACACTCTTGAGTTTGGCTAGTTTTTGTTTCTATTGTCCGCTTGAGGACGGGTAAGTAAGCTTTGGTAATTTCTGGTGGGAAAACTTCATCATCTGTACGACCGATAAAGTCATCTAATGATTTTCCACTGGTAATAATTCCCGCTTGATTTACGTATTGTATGCGACCTTGAGCATCATAAATTACAAATATATCGGGGATATGATTAATCGCTAAACGAAACCGTTCCTCGCTTTGGCGTAGTGCATTCTCGTTTTGTTTGCGTTCTGTAATTTCCTGCACCATGACATTGATGCCGAGAATTTGCCCGTCTTCCTGTTTGAGTGGGTAATAACTAATTGAACAACAACGTTTCACACTCGGCTGGCTATGAGTGAATCCGTACACTTCTTGATTCATAATTGGTTCACCAGATTCAATAACTTGCCAATAATGTGGCTCTAATTGGTCTGCTAATTCTGGCAAGATATCTCGAATGGTGCGCCCTATATGTTCAGATACAGGGCGGCCGTTTATTTGCGCTAGATATTCGTTGATGCGGACAAACCTTAAGTTTGTATCTACAAAACAAAGTCCTATGGGTGCTGAAGCATAGATGGTTTCGATTTCTGCCAGTTGTATCTGGGTGATTTTTTGACTACGACGTAGTTCAGCTTCTACTCGTTTTTGCTGTTCTCGTAATGCCTCTTGTATCTGTTTAAGATGGGTGATATCTTTAGCGATCGCATACATTAATTTTGCTTCTACAATCGGTATGGCTGTCCATTCCAACCATTTATAAGACCCATCTTGACAACGGTAGCGATTTTTAAAATAAGCTGTGGCTTTTCCCCTCTTCAGGGTCTCCAATTCTGCCACGGTTGCAGCGCGGTCATCGGGATGAACCAAATGAATGAAGGAATAACCTAGAAGTTCCTCAGCCGAATAACCTAAAATTTGCGTAAAAGCAGGATTTAACCGTTTAAAGTATCCATCCAATTCTGCAACACACAATAAGTCAACTGAGCAGTTAAAAAAGTAATTATCACAAGAAAGTAGACTCAATCCATCATTATCTGCCTTGGCGGCAGAATGATCATTAAGTTCTGGAAAATCCTCGGCTATTTCCTTAAAGGTAGTAACAACAGCATAAGCTGTGGTAGATTCTGTCTGAAATAAAGGTGTTGAGTTAAGTAATAACCTGATTAATTTACCTTGTGGTTTATAAAAGCCCATAACAACGTGATGGTAAGGCTGACCTGTTTGTAAAGCTATCATCCCTGGATGCGTTTGAGCAGAAAAAGGCAACCCATCTGGATAAATCGTTCGCCAAGGGAAATTGCTTAAATTTCGCCCTTGTATTTGAGATGCGGTGTATCCCAAAATGATTTCAGCCTCATGGTTACAGGCGCAGATACTACCATCAGCCAGATGAAGCAACATACCCTCTTCTACTGGTAAAGGGCTAGCCCATTGAGCTTTTATATTGTGTAAATTTGCAGGTAAGTTAAAAGACATTTATTTAGCTCGTATTAGTAGAATCACTGCTATTGATTCATCCTGGTTAAATTCTCAATTATCTGCTGTTAAGCCTTGGTGTTGTCCAAGGAAAGCTGCTCTCGTCTGTGTAGGATGGCTTAAGTAAAAATTACTACTCTAAGCGCCTTTAGTCTTGAGTTCTTTCTTGATTATTTCTTGACTCTACGCCCTTTATAGATAGTAGCTATAGCCACTATCTAAGTATTTAATTAAATGGTAAGAGTATATTTAAGAATTATTTTCCCTATTGTAATAGACTAAATCTCTATCTTTTTACAGATGAAAAACAAAATATATCGTATTTTCATTGGTAATTTATCCTATATGGATTAACAATCATAAGTAAAAACTCATACTTTGATAGTAGACAATATTTTAAATATATGATAAGCAAAAAAATATATGATGTTAAGAGAATAAGTGTTAAATTTGACAAAAGTTTAATGAAATTGGTGTTGCGATACCTTCTCCTACGCGAACGCGATAGCGTCTGTCTACGACACGCTATCGCGAACGGTAAGCTTAACTAACGCTAAAGAAAATACAATCAAATAACTTTAACAAGTGTTGAGATGCGTCTATACAGACACAGCAAAATCATAATTTTATTACGGATGAACCACTAAGTCTGGAGAAATTGTAAATTTAGTGGACGGAGATAATTATGGTAGATGGATTCGAGAGATTAAACCACGATGAAGTCGTGTCTATAGAACCAGACACTTTTAATAAGTTAGATATTGCTAAAACCTTTAAAGTCCGGGATTTAATTACAGCAATTAAAGAATATATCGGTGCAGATGGCACACCTGAAGCAAATTTATATACTCAAGGTATTAATTGTGAAGTGTTAAAATTCACCGCACAAGGATGGAAAAAAGGCAAAGTCAGGCTAGCTTTAGAATTTTGTCCTGACGAACCCGAATCACCCTTAGAGGAAATTAATGATAAATTGGCACAGTTTGATATCTTATCGAAAATTTGGGTTGAAAACCCCGTCCTTATAGGACGGCTTTTGGTAGAATATGGTTGTGGAAGGGTAATCAACCACTGAAAAAACCCTATTGCTGCCTAATAAGCAGACGCTGAACCTTGACAAATGAATCTAGGGGGTTCTACTTCGTAGTTCTAGTATCACCTGGAAGTAGGTAAAAGATTTACAGGTACTAGACGAACAGCATTGTGCAGACGCGATTAATCGCGTCTCTACCAAACAAATATTGCAGCAATGCAACTATGGTCGGGCAGACCAAAAGTTAACGCTTGGGGAGAGAACCACCTCTAGCACAAGATACCGCAAGGAATCGGGCGCTAAGTGGACTCATTGAACCAAGAATCCCCTGCCTTTTTAAGCAAGTGAGCGAAAGCGAAACTTGGTTAGGCAGGGGAGTGTCAAGAAAGAAGGCAGTTGTCAGTTGACAGTTGACAGTTGACAGTTATCAGTTGACAGTTGACAGAGATTAAAAGCTTCTTCCTTTCCCCAGTCCCCAGTCCCCAGTCCCCAGTCCCCAGATTATGGTATGGACTAACCTTCATGCAAAGATACATCGTACCATCCGATCGCGGCGGTTATTTGAACCTGAGCAACGGCTATTAGTGGCGGTTTCCGGTGGTCAGGATTCTCTGTGTCTAATTAAATTGCTGTTAGATTTACAACCCAAATGGGGATGGGAATTAGGTATTGCCCATTGTGATCATCGCTGGCGTGATGACTCCCAGGCTAATGCTCATCATGTAAAAAATTTAGCTGAGAACTGGGGTGTATCTTTTTATTTAGAAACAGCAAATAAACCTGTTAATAGTGAAGCTACAGCTCGTGAGTGGCGGTATCAAGCCTTAAGTGCGATCGCTCAAGCCCACAATTACCAATATATAGTTACAGGACACACAGCTAGCGATCGCGCCGAAACTCTGCTACATAACTTAATGCGTGGTACTGGTGCAGATGGCTTACAAGCCTTGACTTGGCAACGTCTCATAACTGGAAATATTTGGTTAGTGCGTCCATTATTAGAAATTACACGCCAACAAACAGCACAATTTTGCCAAGAGTTTCAATTACCCATCTGGGAAGACTCCACTAACCAAGATTTAAAATACGCCCGTAATCGCATTCGTCAAGAATTAATCCCTTACCTACAAACAAATTTTAACCCCCAAGCCGAATTAGCCATAGCCCAAACCGCCGAATTATTGCAAGCAGAGGTTGAGTATTTAGAACAACTAGCGCAGCAGTTGAAGGAAGAGGCGATGGACTGGGGACAAATCAATTCAAAATTCAAAATTCAAAATTCAAAATTCAAAAATCCTACCTCATCTCCCCCATCTCCTCCACTCCGCCTCAACCGTCGGGTATTACAAAAAGCACCGTTGGCGTTGCAACGGCGCGTAATGCGGCAGGTATTACAGGAAATACTGCCTGATGCGCCTAATTTTGAACATATCGAGAAATTAACAGCGTTAATTACCGCACCCAACCGTTCACAAACTGATCCTTTTCCCGGTGGTGCGATCGCACAAGTCCAAGGCGACTGGATAATATTAGGGACTGGGGACAAAATAATTCAAAATTCGCGCATTCAAAATTCAAAATTAGAGAATTGCCCCTAGTTCCTTCTACTTCTTATGCTACCAACTCAGGCTGAGGTATTAAACTATTAATAGTCTGACGAATCTCGGCAATAGTTTGTAATTGATAGTCACCTGTCTCTTGAACTTGAGCTAGAGATTCGCTAATTCCTTGCAATTTTTGGCGTAACTTATCTACACCATCTTGGACTGGTTGTAGTGCTTCTTGATAAAGATTGATCCGACACCAACATTCAGCCGTTGCTGTTTTTAAAGACAGTAAATCAGACTCTATCTTTTTCAGTTCTTGTTGCTTTTCTTCGAGGTCATGAACTTGATTATCCAGCATTCCTTGATCTAGCTCGATCGCCGCACGCATCTGTTCAATTTCTCGTTCCAGTTGCTGTAATTCCTGGGATTGTTTTTGTCGCTGAGTTTCGATTTGTAACAGAATCGGGCTAAAATCAATGCTATTATCTTCTTCGCTACTTGCAACAGGTTTTCCTTGCCGCCGTAGCAGTACATTTTGGTGTTGCTGAATATACTTTTGCCTAGCTAACAAACTACGCCGTTGTCCGACTAAAGTTTCATTGAGCATCTGATACAAGTCTTGTTCCTCTGCCAATTCCGTTTGCAAATTAACCAAATCTTGTGCAGATGCTTGTTTAATTTTTTGTTGTAATTCTTCTATGGTTTGTTGTTTATATGTCAGTTCTTGTTCTTGGTCATGGACAAAGCTGGAATCTATTTGCAATTTATCTGTTAAGTCTTGAATTGTCTTTTGTAATTCATCCAAAGACATTTTTTCCAGCGCTTGCACATCAACTTTTTGGAAAGGCATCATATTACCAGAACTGGCAGCCAAAGAGTTAATCTGTTGATATAACGCTTCTTGAGATTGTAACTGCTCTTTGAGAATGCGCTGGTTTTCTTGTTTGCCTGCAAGAGAAGCTGTATTTACTTTTAATTGAGCAGTTTGCTGGTGTAAAGAATCTTGTGCTTGTTTGAATGAATTTTGGCGATCGCTATATGTTTGCTCTAGTTGACTAACTTCCTCTTGCTTTTGATTAACTACAGTTTTTTGTTGTTCGAGATTTTGCCAATGAGGATTAAGAGTAGCTTGCTGTTTTTCGACTAATTCAAAAGCTTGCTGCAAGTGTTCTCTGACAGTTTCCGTAGGAGCAATACGACTAGACAAGCGCTCAAGTAATTCGCTCATCTCCTTAGTTTGCTCTGCATCCAAAACATTCCCTTCTTGCAGACGCTCCTCTAGGCGACGCTGTTCACCCCGTAAATGCTCCCAAGCACCTTCTAATTCTTGGCGGTTGCGTTCAATTTCTGCTTGCAACTTTTCAATTTGCTCGCGGGATGAGTCCACTTCCTGTTTTTGCGCTTCTAGGCGTTGGAACTCATCTTCCATTTCGTGTAACTGTTCCAGCCGAGCCTCCATATCCATTTCCCGGCGGTTCAATTCCTGGGCCTGGAATGTCAGCGACTCTTTCCACTGGTCAATTTCGTCTTCTTTTAGCTTATATTTTTCTAATTGTCGGGAAAAGTTCTGCAAAATGTTGACCAGAGGTCTACCTGCTTCTTGTAGCCTCTGCACTTGGCGATTTGGTGTTAGTTCCACCAAAACCAGTGCGCCATCATTTAATTTACTAGCTTCATCAGCTGCAATTACTTCTTCCGACACAGTACTCCAATTCTGGTCGGTTCGCTGACAAGCCAGGAGTTTCAATTCAGTTTTAGAACTACCACCTAGTAAGCCGCCCTTCTGCTTTTGTACTTCTGCTAAATACAGCACACCGCTTTTCCTCTTGTGTACTTAAAAGTCTGTGTTTTGAGATATACCTTATATAATCTGCTAAATTGTCTAATTTCGCCACAAATGAGCGAAATTAGACAAACAAAACTAATTATAGACGTTATGCTAACGTCTTCATTTTTATAACAGGTAATAGCTTGTTGTCTTTAATATTGTGTACTTGTGGCGGTTACGATGACTTCCGTGTTATCACTAACTTTATCTCAATTTTATTAAGGAAATTTACAGCTTCAGGGTAAATATATTCTCTAGGTTGTGGAAAAAATGGGGAAATGGGGAAGCAGGGGAGAAAAATTAATGACTATTGACTATTGACTCTGGACTAACTTAAATGCAAGGAAATTTAAATGAAATTGACATTCGCAGTATTCTGCAATTGATTGAATTAGGTCAGCGAACTGGGCAACTTTTGATTGAAGCTCCTAGTTTTTACGGGAGTAACAGGGCTGAGGGGGAAGATGCAGAGGTTAATTATTCGGGGAAATACCAGCAACATTATTGGTTGGTCTTTTTTCTCAATGGTCGAATTATCTACTGTCAAGCTGGGGATAGTTTGTCACGAATTGATGATTATTTACGCCATCATCGCGTAGATACGGGTTTAGAGCAGCAGCAACTTGCTAGCTTAGGTGAACATAATCCTTCAGAATATGAATATCTATGGTTATTGTTAGAGGAGAATTTCATCAGCCCGAAAATAGCCGAGAATATAGGCTACCGCTTGATTTGTGAGACATTGTTTGACTTGCTGAGTTTACGGGAAGGTTATTTTATCTTCTGTCAGGATACAGCGATCGCACCCCAATTAACTAGCTGGGAGATTTCGCCCTTAGTTACTCAAATCACCCAACAGTTACAAGGCTGGAATCAGCTATCTCCATATATTCACTCCCCAGAGCAATTACTAGTGTTAGCTGACAGAGTTCACAACTCATCACTCCCACAAGCCACAATTACTAAACTCAAGCAATGGGCTGATGGGAAAACTACCTTACGTCAATTAGCGCGTTATCTCAACCGAGACATCTTGACAGTTGCCAAAGTCATCTATCCTTATGTACAACAAGGTTGGTTAAAACTAACCAGCGCACAAACAAATAACTCGCAAAACAACCAACTAGTACAAGGTCAAAAGAAAGCCAAAATCTTATGTATTGACGATACCAAAAGCATTTGTCAAACTGTAGAGTCTGCTTTGCAAGCACAAGGCTATGAAGCGATGGGCTGCACTTTACCGGAAATAATCGCTTTAACTAATCCCCTAGAGGCTTTGAGTCTAATTTCCCAACTCCAGCCCAATTTAGTTTTATGCGACATCACCACACCACAATTGAATGGTTATGAAATTTGCGCCATGCTCCGCCAATCTCAAGTTTTTCGGTATATACCGATGATTATGTTGACTAGTAAAGATAAATTTATAGATCGAGTTAGAGCTAGGATGGCCGGTGTCAGTGACTATTTGATCAAACCTTTTAATAATGATGAATTACTCATGCTGGTAAAGAAATACATCAGAGGCTAGGGACTGGGGACTGGTGGTTCGGCTGCGCTCACCAACCGGGACTGGGGACTGGGGACTGGGAATTAGTCAAAAAATCAAAATCTTTCTTATGTAACCCCTAACCTCAGCGACTCTAACCCCTAACCCCTACTTTGGTCTTGTTAATTTTATAAAAGATGAGGTAAAAAATGTTATCAAAGAATGAACCTACTCCGAGTCAAAGTATTATCTAGACAATTAACCAAAAAAATAAAATTAATTTATACAGTAATTTTTGCGGGGAGATCAGGGAATGTTCCAAACAGGAACGTCTACATCAGGAGGTAGATAGCCATTTATGAGTAAAGTTCTGATTGTGGAAGACAGTCTTGCACAGAGGGAGATGATTACAGACCTCCTGAAGGCTAGCGGCTTAACAGTCACTCATGCAACCGACGGATTAGAAGCATTAGAGGCGATTCAAGAAGAACCTCCCGATCTAGTCGTCTTGGATATTGTGATGCCGAAAATGAACGGCTATGAGCTTTGTCGGCGATTGAAGTCAGATCCAAAAACCCAAAATGTCCCTGTAGTGATGTGTTCTTCTAAAGGGGAAGAATTTGATCGCTACTGGGGAATGAAACAAGGTGCGGATGCTTATATAGCCAAACCCTTCCAACCTACTGAATTGGTGGGAACAGTCAAACAACTACTGCGAGGATAAGGATGAAAACAACATGGTCAGCAAACCGGACTTTTTAAATGGTAGTGGTCAAGACCATTTCCGTCCTGAATTACAAGTTGAAAGTCCCGAAGGTGAGTTACATTTACGGTTTTATATTCCCTCGCATCAGGAGTTTGCACTACCCGCAACTGGTATCCGAGAGGTGATGGAACTGAGTCCTGATAGAATTACCCCGATTCCTAATGCTTCTCCCTTACTTTTGGGTACTCTAAATCTACGAGGTCGAGTAATTTGGGTAGCTGATTTGGGTCAATTTCTAGGGGAAGTAACTCCGCTAAACACAGATAGGGCAGAAATCCCGGTGATTGCTGTACAAGAGCAAGACACCATCGTAGGTTTAGCAGTGGAAACAGTCGGTGGTATGGATTGGCTCGATGTACAAAATCTGATGCCGCCTACAAACACACCGGATACTATGGCTCCCTTTTTGCGGGGAGAGTGGTTATTAGAAACTAACAACAACCAGTCTCTAAGACTACTTGACCAAACAGCAATTTTGCGGAGTGCGAGGTGGGCAGGATGAAATTGGGAGGGGAGCAAATGGCAGCAAGTATAGACAAATACCTCGAAAAATATCACCAGGCTAGTACGGCCTACGCGCAACATAAATATGACGTTGCCGCTAGTTTAGTTGATCAGGTCGTGGAAAACGTACCAGATGAACCGAATTTTCATTTATTGCGGGGTCACGTCTACTATGTTCTGCACAAGTTCGAGGTGGCAATAGCAGAATATGAAAAAGTCATAGAGTTGACGGATGATTTTGAACTAATTGGCATGGCTCAAAATGGTCTAAACAATATTAGCGAATATCAACAAGTAATTGCCGAACAGGGGATTGGGAGTAGCGAGTCAATAGATTTAGGGGCATTTGCGTTTAAAGAGCCTGAAGAATCAGAATTAGAAGATTTGGGATCAATTGGCGATTTTGATAACAACAGTTTAGATTTGAACTCTTTAGAAGAATCAGTGGATAGCACAGATGAATTATCTTTAGATAATCCATTTGCTACACCTATAGATAGCATTTCTTTGGAAAATCCTACCGAGTCTATAGAATCTATACCAGCTTTTAGTGATAATCCTTTTGCTTTAGATATTGGGCAGCAAGAACCACAAAATTCAGACGCTCAGTCAGGAAAAAAAGAATTAGAATTACCTCTTTTTTGGCAGGAAGATAGTGTTGATACTATTTCTGTAGATAGTGGAGATTCGTCAAGCGATCGCCCAAGCAATCTTGACTCACCTTTTGCCGAATTTGACACAACTCACAGTTTTATTGGACAAGCTTCTGTAAGTGAGTTCTTAAGAGAAAGCAGCCAAGAGGAATCACCTAAAACCAGTAAGCAAGAATTGAGTAACGGCTCAATACCTCTAGAAAATTTGACTGATGAGAGTTTAGATCATATTGCTCATTCTGACTCAAATAATTGGTTAGAGGAAATAGCCTCTCAAGAGGAAATATTACAATCACCAACATCGGGTAATAGTGGCTTCATTATGAAATCCCCGTCATCTGCCAATAGTGTTACAGAGGAGATGAGTAAGTTTGATGTTGATGAAAGTTTTGATTTTGAAGCCTTTGAATCGGCTTTTGGGTCAGAAGCTGCATCAATTGATGAAGATAAGAATGCTGTATTCAGTAAGGAAAATTCTAAAAGTAATATTGAGTTTTTAGATGACTTTGATGAATTTGATGATTTAGGTAATATTCCCGGATTTGATTTAGTGGAAGCTGATTCTAGCTTCAGTGATGTGATGCTTTCCAGTTCGGCGGACGTTAATAGCATTCCCAAAAGCAAAGCTGTAGAGGCTGTAAATGATGCTATAGACCGCGACGAAGAACTATTTACCATCACTGGTTCCCAAGAAGCAGTACCAATATTTAACCAATCAGATGTTTCCAAGGTAGAAGCTAATGTCAGCGTTGAGCAAGGCTGGTTAGCACCATTAGAAAATGCTTCTTTAGACAGAAAACCTTGGTTAGTTGCGGGTACAGTCGGCGTATTTTCCGCTTTGATGGTAGCTGTAGTTAGCTTTGGTGCGACTAACATTGCTCGACCCGAACAACGGGAATCTGTACGTAACACGGGTTGGGCGATGTCATTAGCAGCAGGGTTGACAGGTTTTGCTACAGCCGCCTTTATGGGGAACGTCACCCTCAAACAAATCCGCCGCACCACTAAGGATTTACAAGCACAATTTGATGCTGTGCGTCAAGGGAGTTTGAATGTCCAAGCCACGGTGTTTTCGGAAGATGAACTAGGACAGTTAGCGGCTGGCTTTAATGAAATGGCGCGGGTAATTTTTACTACCACCAATGAAGCTCAACGCAAAGCTGATGAGCAAGAAGAAGCTAAGGAAAATTTACAACGTCAAGTAATTCGCTTACTAGATGACGTGGAAGGCGCAGCTAGGGGTGATTTGACGGTGCAAGCGGAAGTGACAGCCGACGTGCTGGGAGCCGTTGCGGATGCTTTTAACTTGACAATTCAAAACCTGCGGGACATTGTACAGCAGGTGAAGGTGGCGGCGAAGGAAGTTACCAAGGGGGCGACAAATTCGGAAACCTTTGCGAGAGCTTTGTCAAGTGACGCTTTACGTCAAGCCGAAGAGTTGGGTGTCACCTTAAATTCTGTGCAGGTGATGACTGACTCGATTCAACGGGTGGCGGAAGCCGCTAGGGAAGCTGAGAAAGTGGCGCGTGATGCTAGTACGATCGCTCTCAAAGGTGGCGAAGCAGTGGAAAATACTGTGGCAGGTATTTTAGAAATTCGAGAAACTGTAGCAGAAACTACCCGCAAAGTAAAACGTCTGGCGGAATCTTCGCAGGAAATTTCTAAGATTGTGGCTTTGATTTCTCAGATTGCTTCTCGTACCAACTTACTCGCACTCAACGCCAGTATTGAGGCGGCGCGGGCGGGAGAAGCCGGACGCGGGTTTGCGATCGTTGCCGATGAAGTCCGCCAGTTAGCGGATAAATCAGCCAAATCCTTAAAGGAAATTGAGCAGATTGTGATGCAAATCCAGAGCGAAACAGGCTCCGTAATGACCGCAATGGAAGAAGGCACACAACAGGTAATAAAAGGTACAATCCTGGCGGAAGAAGCCAAGCGATCGCTAGAAAATATCATTCAAGTAGCAAACCGCATCGACAGTTTAGTACGCTCAATTACTACCGATACCGTAGAACAAACGGAAACATCCCGCGCTGTGGCTCAGGTAATGCAATCGGTGGAATTAACAGCTCAAGAAACTTCCCAGGAAGCACAACGAGTTTCCGGTGCGCTGCAAAACCTAGTGGGTGTATCCCGCGATTTGATTTCTTCCGTAGAACGTTTCCGCGTGGAAACAATGGAAACAAGGTAATTAGTCATTAGTCATTAGTCATTAGTCATTAGTCATTAGTCAATGGCTGAAGATGTGGGGCAAATGACGGTTTAATACTTCAGCACTGAGAATTTGACCTATGCTGCCGGAACAACAACAGAGGATTTTAGGCTACTTTATTGAAGAGGCGAGAGATCACCTAAATACAATCGAACAGGGATTACTCAATCTTCAGAGTACCTTGAACGACCCGGAAATGATCAACGAAGTTTTCCGGGCGGCTCACTCCATTAAAGGGGGTGCTGCAATGCTTGGCTTGACTAGCATTCAGCACACCTCTCACCGTTTGGAGGATTGTTTTAAAGTTCTCAAAGAGAATCCAATTCGAGTTGACCAAAAATTAGAATCTCTATTTCTCGGTGTTTCCGATACCCTGAAGGCTTTATTAGAACAGTTAAGCGGGCCGTTTGGTTTATCAGAAGAAGCGGCTAACACTTTGATGTCGGAAACAGAACCGGTTTTTCAATGGCTACATGAGCATTTGGAATTACTGGTGCAAAAAGGTGTTGGTGGCGGAGTTAGTGAACATCTAGCCACTCAGCCGTACCCCGCAGATAGTGTGGGTACACTGACAGAAATCTTTTTCCGCCAAGATGGGGGGAATACGGGAGGAGAAATCTACAGAACTACGCCAGTTAAGCCAACATATGCGCCAGTTAGTGCAGCTGATCAATGGGGTGAGTTTCAAGCTCAGGTGTTACAAACACTGAGGGAAATGTTGCAATTATTTAAGCAACCAGCAACACCAGCTACTCGACAACATTTGCAGGACTGCTGTAATGATTTGGTCAAAATAGGTAAAACATGGAATTTGCCGAACTGGTGTAATTTATGTAAAGCCTCAGCTAATGCGATCGCTAATCAAGAAAATACCTACCTGACTTTAGCTAAAATTGTCATTACAGAAATTAAACAGGGGCAAGAATTAGTTCTGCAAGGTAGAGAACCGGAAATTACAATTAGTCACCGCCTAGAAGCACTCTGGGGTTTTCCCGAAATGCCATTATTAGAAGTGGCTCAAAATCTACTTGGTGATGTTCCCATTATTGTCAATCAGTCATTTATAGAACCTGTCGCTCTCGAACTCGAAGCTCCCATTGCACTACCAACAGATAGTGTTACTAGCCTAACTGAAATCTCCGAGCAACTTGAACCTCAAAATGTAACCTCACAAAACTACACAACAGCAAATATTTTATTTGATAGCGAAGACCATACATTACATAGTACTAGCAAAATTCACACTCACGGCCCAGAAGTAGGATTAGCTGAGTTAAATACTCTTGCTGATTTGTTTGAAGGTGAGACACCAGAACTAGATGAAACATGGCAACAAGAAGAAATTCTTAATATTACAGATGCTGGTGACTTAAGAGGAGAAATTAGGGAAATTGAAAATGAAGAAATTGATAGCGATATAGCTGATTTTCTCTCACTGGATGACGAGAGAGAAGCACCTCAAATTAGCAGCATCCATGAAGAAATTGATAGCGATATAGCTGAGTTTCTCTCACTGAATGACGAAAAAGAAGCACCTCAAATTAGCAGCATCCATGAAGAAATTGATAGCGATATAGCTGAGTTTCTCTCACTGGATGACGAGAGAGAAACACCTCAAATTAGCAGCATCCATGAAGAAATTGATAGCGATATAGCTGAGTTTCTCTCACTGGATGACGAGAAAGAAGAAATTCAAAATGATACAAGTAATTCGGAAAATTTAAGTTTAATATTTGGTGATAACTTCTTAGGACAAGATAATCAAGAATCGCAAAATTTATTTAAAGCGCCAATTACTGCTGGAGAAATATTACAAGAAACTAGAGAAAAAGCCAATAAATTACCAGATGCTGATGATGTTATAGATGATTTATTGGAATTAAGCTTCGATGAAGATAGTTCAACCTTACCATCAGTAGCGATTGACAGTGATAATTTATTCTTAGAAAAAGATATAAATGTAGATAGCTTAGAAGAGGTAAAATTATCCCATGATTCAGAACCCAAGCTGATAACGCCAACGAAAGATTCATCGTTAAGTAATTTATTTAATGACTTAGAAGCAAGTCCTCTACTATCTAAAGATGAATCAGAACTCAATGATTTATTTGATTTGCCATCAGCCACAATATCAGAATTTGCACAAACAGAAGATGATTTAGACAATTTCTGGGATTCTGCAACAGAAGATGAATCAGAGCAATTAATAGAAGCTGTATTACAGGAAGATATAGCTCAGGCTTTAGAAGAAAGTTTATTTGCGGCTGTGGCTTCTAGCGATATCTATGCTGAAAGTCAACAATCGATATCGACCAGTTTTGACCCTGAAGATTTAGATATCACTTTCCTACAAGAAGAGGAAGAGTTAGATTTAATCTTCTCATCAGATACTGAAAATGATTTATTTGGAGAATTGAGCGCCAATGATTCTAGTATTAGCGCTGATATTCAGTTGCGTGAAGGCGATCGCAAAATTTCTCCCCCTGAGATTCATAATTTTTCACAACAACCAGAAGCATTAGATTTTGTTCCCGAATTTACTACTCAGGTTCAAGAATTCTCTTCAGTTACTGACTTAGAAGTTGATTTATTTAATGAAATCAATGGCGATGCTACAGCACTGGAAAGTACAGAAAATGTAGAGAACAATGATTTATTCGTAACTGCTAATACTCTAGATTTACAACAACCAGAAGCAGTTATTGAACATTCATCATCAACAGTTGAACCAACAAGTGAAATTGAGTTAGGAGATGATTTACTAATCACAAATTCTGATTTATCAGAGCTAACTGATGACCTAACAGATATCACCTTTGAGGATACAAGTGATTTCGCTAGGGTAGAGACATTTATCGAGTTTTCTGCGCCAACAGTAGAAGACAACAGCGAATTTAAGTTAAATGATGATTTACTAATTACAGATGCTGATTCATCAGAGTTAACAAGTGAACTGACAGATATCACTTTTGAGTCTACAGATGATTTAGGTATTCTAGAAACGCCTTCATTTGAACAAAGCAGTGAACTTGATTTAGGTGATGATTTACTAATCACAGATGCTGATTCATCAGAGTTAACAAGTGAACTGACAGATATAACTTTTGAGTCTACAGATGATTTAGGTATTCTAGAAACGCCTTCATTTGAACAAAGCAGTGAACTTGATTTAGGTGCTGATTTACTAATTACAGATTCTGATGAATCAGAGTTAACAAGTGAACTGACAGATATCACTTTTGAGTCTACAGATGATTTAGGTATTCTAGAAACGCCTTCATTTGAACAAAGCAGTGAACTTGATTTAGGTGCTGATTTACTAATCACAGATTCTGATTCATCAGAGTTAATTGGTGAACTGACAGATATCACTTTTGACTCTACAGATGATTTAGGTATTCTAGAAACGCCTGCGACTGAGCAAAGCAGTGAACTTGATTTAGGTGCTGATTTACTAATTACAGATTCTGATTCATCAGAGTTAACAAGTGAACTGACAGATATCACTTTTGACTCTACAGATGATTTAGGTATTCTAGAAACGCCTTCATCTGAACAAAGCAGTGAACTTGAATTAGGTGATGATTTACTAATTACAGATGCTGATTCATCAGAGTTAATTGGTGAACTGACAGATATCACTTTTGACTCTACAGATGATTTCGCTAACTTAGAAACTATTTCGACCGAACAAAGCAGTGAACTTGATTTAGGTGCTGATTTACTAATCACAGATTCTGATTCATCAGAGTTAACAAGTGAACTGACAGATATCACTTTTGACTCTACAGATGATTTAGGTATTCCAGAAACGCCTTCATTTGAACAAAGCAGTGAACTTGATTTAGGTGCTGATTTACTAATTACAGATGCTGATTCATCAGAGTTAATTGGTGAACTGACAGATATCACTTTTGACTCTACAGATGATTTCGCTAACTTAGAAACTATTTCGACCGAACAAAGCAGTGAACTTGATTTAGGTGCTGATTTACTAATCACAGATTCTGATTCATCAGAGTTAACAAGTGAACTGACAGATATCACTTTTGACTCTACAGATGATTTAGGTATTCTAGAAACGCCTTCATCTGA
>NZ_JACJSG010000110.1 GCF_014697625.1 Anabaena azotica FACHB-119
CGGGAACTTACGCTACAGGAGATTTGCCCTCTTGGGCGGTTGGCGCGAGCCTGCTGTCTAAAGGCGGGTCTGTGAATGTAGAATCCCCGCACTTATAGGGCGGGGAGTGTCAACCGACTTCTCTGAATATATAGCAGTAGCTACATAGGTTAGGACATAGGTAAATTATAAAACCCTTATATTAAGCAGCTTTTGAAGCTGTCAACTGTCACCTGCTATACAACGGTGCGTCAGTACTATCAACCCTAATTATACCAAGAAATATTCCGACTGACGCACCCTACTAACTTTGTACGAGTTATGGGGCGCACGGATGTGCATTAGTGAAATGGGCGGTTAGAAACCGCATCTACACAGACAAAACCCGCCTGCGCGGGTTTCAAACCCTTAGTTTTTCCTTAGTCCGCGAAGGCGGACTTTGCTTGTGTAGCCGCGAATTCCATTCGCCTTGGCTTAAGTTGACACCCATGACAGATGTGCGCCTCTATGCAAATTACTTATTGACAAAAATAATCATAATGACTACGCTTAAGATAAGAGACGAGCAAAAGTAAAATTTCGTCAGCTAGGGGATTGAATATTATGTTTTCCAATCGAGAAGGCCAGAGAGTTCCGCAAGTCACCTTTCGGACTCGTCAAGACAACCAATGGGTGAACGTGACCACCGACGATTTATTTGCTCTTAAAACAGTCGTCGTCTTCTCTTTACCTGGTGCATTCACGCCGACTTGTTCATCGACTCACCTACCCGGTTACAACGAATTGGCTAAAGTTTTTAAACAGAACGGTGTAGATGAAATTGTCTGTATTTCTGTGAATGATGCTTTCGTGATGAACGAATGGGCAAAAAACCAAGAAGCAGAAAATGTTACTGTGATTCCCGATGGTAATGGTGAATTTACTGAGGGTATGGGAATGCTAGTGGATAAGGCAGACTTGGGTTTTGGGAAACGTTCATGGCGTTATTCCATGCTGGTGAAAGATGGTGTAATTGAAAAGATGTTCATTGAGCCGGATGTACCTGGTGATCCTTTTGAGGTGTCTGATGCTCAAACCATGCTCAATTACATTAACCCCCATGCAGCCAAGCCAAAATTAGTTTCCCTGTTTACGAAAGTTGGCTGTCCTTTCTGCGCTCGTGCTAAAGCTGCGTTACAAGAACATGGCATAGATTACGAGGAAATTACCTTGGGTAAAGGTATTACCACTCGCTCCCTACGCGCTGTTACAGGAGCAACTACAGTTCCGCAAGTTTTTATCGATGGTGTATTAATTGGCGGTTCAGAAGCTTTACTAGAGTATTTGGGTAAAGTACAACAAGAAAAAGTAGGAGTTTGAAATCAGTTATCAGTTATCAGTTGTCAAGTTTTAGTGACTAATAATTGATAACTGTTAAAGATCATACCTCACTTTTCATCTACTGATTGCGCCAACGTCGGGCAAATTCATCGAGTGTGGCTACGGGGATTTGATTTTGCAACCACTCTAAGGCGGCTTTTTGATGAGGATAGGAGTCTGGGTCGTAGTTGAGAGCGACATCAACTAAACGAATTGGTGTAGGAACTTTTCTTAAAGCCGCCCAAGTTTTTGCACCTACAATTCCGTCGGCGGTGAGACCGTTGCTGCGCTGAAATTGAATGACTGCTTTTTGGGTGCTAGCGCCAAAGATGGCATCTACTGATACTTTTACACCTTTAGCATTCAGCAATCTTTGCAATTCACTTACAGCCGCACCGGAGTCACCTTGGCGCAGTACAGGGTCTGCAACTTGAGCCGCTTGAGCATTAGCATTAGTCATGGAAGAATTACCTTGTATTTAGTGATTCTGTACATCAGACAACTACATAGGTCATCAGCTAATTTACGGAATTAATCGTAAATTCACTATCTAGAATTGTTTTGGTTTGTTTTTTATCTTAGTTTTGCGAGTTAAGCTAATGTTCCATCTTGATACGTAAATTCTCTAGCCCACCACATCATGGCTTTGGTGGGCAATGCCCACCCTACTACAGATACTTTCTTTTATTTTATTGTCGTGATTTAAGATAGGGTTCCATCTTGATACGTAAATTCTCTAAATACGCCGTCAGGGCTGGGTATTGTTAGCAAACCAGGTTCATCAGGATAGATGGCTGTGTCATTGGGAGTGCGATCGCCTACTTCTAAATATACACCTACCACCGAAGACCGATTGACTAAATGATGACCATTTGCTTCACCTGCGGGAAATCCCGCCGCCATTCCTGGGGTGAGAATTTGTTCTCCTGCATCTGTAATCAAAGTCAATTCACCTTCTAATATATAGATGAACTCATCTTGATGAGAATGCCAGTGTCTTAACGCCGAATAACTCCCTGGCTCTAATTTGACTAAATTTACACCAAAATTTTTTAATCCGGCAAACTTGCCTAGCCTTTGCCGCATTCGTCCTGCAACCAATGCTTTGAATGGATCAGGGTAATTTGTGCTTCTTTGGGTCGGTACGTCTTGAGGGTCGATAATCATCTTGAAAATAGGGGTGAGGAACTAGTACTGAGAAACTCTTAATTTTGAATTGATTCGTCTCCAATCATCAGCTTTTCTTCAAAGCGATGGGCTACGCCCGACCGTAGGTCATCGCAACTGAACCACTAACTACCAAACAAGCTCCCACAATTGCTATCACTGTCAGACGTTCTGGAGGAATTAAACCAGGTGCAACCAGTGATGTCAACTCCACCGCAATTAAAGTTACAATTGGCGCTAGAGCTAATACAGCACTCACCCGTGACGCTTCCCAATGTTCCAAGGATTCAGCAAAAGCACCATAGGCAAATACTGTATTTAACGCACAAAAAAGCAATGTGATTACATGAACATTGCTCAGTCGCATAATTGCTTGAAAATTGGCGAATGGAGTAAATAATAAAGCACTTCCTCCATAAATAACTAACATGATATGGGCAGAAGATAACGATTGTAATAATTGTTTTTGGGCTAGGGCGTAAATAGCCCAAACTACTGCCCCTAAAACAACTAAAGCACTACCGAAAATATAGTTACTGTAAGAAGATGTAATGATGTTAGTGAGTTGAGAACGAAAAAATAATATGTAACCAATAGTCAATACAGTAACACCAAACCATTGAAAAATATTGTATTTTTCTTGAAAAATAATTAAACCGCCAAAACCTAATAAGAGGGTAGCTAATTGAATAATTACTTCGGCGTTAGCGGGTGATGTTAAAGCTAAACCCTGCATAAAGAGGAAGTAATTTGCAGCTAACATAATTGTAGCGATCGCTAATAACTTCCAAGAACTTGCTTGCAACTGTTTTAACTTTGGTAGATTACCCCGCATTCCTAAATACGCAGCCAGCAAAACAAACGATATCAAAAACCGGAACCAAATAACTGTGTAAACATCAAGCGCTTGCAATATTACTTTCAACGCGATCGGTAAAATTCCCCACAAAAAAACCGTCAATAAAGATAGCGCCAGCCCTAAACGCCAGCGACCAGAACTGTAGTGCATAATAATTGGTAATTCGTAATTCGTAAATCTACTCAAGTAATGGGGTAAAGAAGCAGAAATTATACCAATTCTCCAAAATTGAGCAATAGATACAAGTTCTGAAACTGTTGCCAAATCTGGCTTTCTTAATTTTGAATTTTGAATTTTGAATTTTGAATTGGTATTACACCCCTAATTAAAAGAAATCAATCATCCAAGGAGATTCACCTGCAAAGATTTGTGTAGCTGTGAAGATTGCTGTGTCTGTTGCTTTGATTTTTCCCATTAGCTGCAACTGATGGGGTGTAAATAAACTACTATACAAAGGTGCTAATCCTTTAATGTCTAGCTGTAATTCTCCTTTGCCACCTTTAGTTACTTCACCCTTGCCATTGGCAACAGATAAAATAAATTTACCCTGGTTGGCAGTTAACAAATCATCTTGCACTTCTAAATGTAATTCTGCTTCCACTCCAGGCGGATAACCCCGCGCCTCTAGTGCTTTGCATACATCAACAATTCGTAACATCCAACGGTCTTGATTCCTAATGCTGGCTGTTTTTTCTGGTAACATCAATGTCAAAGCATCAATGACAGAACTTTTCCAGATTACTTTGTCAATTATGGAACGATGATTAGTAGCAAATGTCCAAAAAGTTTGTACAGCAGCATTAGAAAGGGTTGCCCAATCTTTAATTCTGAGAATTGTACCTTCGTTCGTTCTTTCCTGAATCATGATGATGTAACCTTGGGGTTGGTCACGATTACCAATTAAGTAACTATAGATAATTTCTGAATTAGATTCATGAATTAATTTTTGCCAAATAGCCGGATGTCTGTTTAAATATCCATGAGTCAATTTTGCTTGTTGTTGATATAACTCATGAAATATGGTATAATCTTGAGGATTTACAGCTTCTATTGGTAAAGATGGCTGTCGAATTTGAATACTGTCACTAGGAATTTCCCACAAGCAAGAACTCCCGGCTTGTTCATATCCGGCTTTTCGGTAAAGGCGTTGCGTAGCTGGATAAAGAACCGAGATAGGAATTTCTCGCTGTGAGAGTTCTTGCAGCATCTGTTGGATGAGAGCGATCGCAACACCATCTCCACGATATTCTGGACTAATACCCACAGCCGCAATTCCCGCCATCGGTACAAGCTGACCTCCCCACCACTGACCGATAATCCATGCAGCACAAGCCCCTGGCTTTTAGACATGGGGTAAGCGATGGCGCGATTTTAATCGCCGTCAAGTATTCTTTTGGTTTTGAATATACTCCTTAACTGCCTCTAGTGGCGCGCCTCCCAC
>NZ_JACJSG010000111.1 GCF_014697625.1 Anabaena azotica FACHB-119
CGACGAGAAATAGTATAGTTTTCACCTTTTTTGTTGACGACGAAAGCATCGGCAACATAAGTTACTTGATTATCATTGGCTACACCGTATTTCTTAACTAGGGCAACAGCCGCAGTAGCGATCGCTTGATTTTCTTTAGCCTCAAGTTGTCGCCGTCGCCAGTTGCGTTGGTAAAGGGTAACATCTTGGGTTTTAGTCCAGTTTGGTGTGGGCGATGGCGGAGTCTCTATTTTAGGTTTACGTAACCAAGAGAACCAACCACCAGATGTATCAGTATCTTTTAAGGTTTCTTTTGGGGGTGATTCGGTAGCTGTATTGGTTGCTGTCGGTTGTGGGTGAAAGGAAGTGGTATCAGTAGTTGATTCTATTTTGAGGTTAGTAGGGGTAATCTTCAACTCGGTTGCGATCGCTGTTTTTGGTGTATTGGCATCAGTCTGTCTGGGTGAGGAAGACTGTTGCCCTGATACAGTAGTAGCAGTGCCGTTTTGTTGCGTTCGCTGTGATTGATTTGATGTATCGGCAGTAGTAGTAGTTTCAAGAGGAGATGGTTGGGAGCCAACTGCTGCTGGTGGTGGAGTAGTAGGGTTCGTATTTAACTCGGTAGCTAGAGTCGGCTCGTTGTTACCAGTAGATTTGTTGGCTGGCGTGGGAACTTCTACCTTGTTTCTTGGTTGATGCTGCACAATCCTAGTTGTACCATCCTTGAACTTGATAGTTGAGCGCAAGTCCTGATCTAGATAAAGCCGTTCATCCCGTTGGCGAGAAGCTAGATAAAGCTGTTCATCCCATTGGGGTAAGGGCAAGGCAAGAGATTGCAGTTGCTCAAAAGCCGCACTGCCCCTATTGACGATAAAATCATCCACACCTTTATCTGGCCCTGGCAAAGAAATCACACTTACTTTGCAGCCATTTGTTTCTAGTAATTGTCCAGTACACCTAGTTGCCGCATTAACGTTTCGCACTGTTTCGCTCTTAGTTTCAAAATCAAAGCAGATTTTGAACTCTCGATCCCTAGTAGCAAAAACTGCTAACTCAGGATGCAAATAGTGCGTTTGTTTGCCTTGAGTGTTGTGGAACTCAATTTCCTCGTCAGAGGACTCAACTTCATCCTCGATGACAAACGATCTGGCATCATCCTCACTCAAGTCTGTGTTAACTTCATTGTCAATAGGTTTTTCAGACTTCTTAGTTTTATAATAGCCGCCGTTAATCCCCGCCAGCCCAATGGCGGCGTAACCTTGGCTTAACAGACTGGCTGTTTTCTTCGCCCCCTCCGTAATTGTGATTGGTACATTGTGCTTCCATACACAATACCAAAATCCACTGGCGCGATCGCTTTCGTTGGGATTGACACCTGCTTTAAGGTAAATAGTTTGTGCAATATCCTCTGGGACATTCAGCAAAAAAAGGCTTCTTTCAACTCCTGGTGGATGCTCATATTTGGTGAACTTTCCGGGAATCTCTACATTTTTACCCTCTTTCTTCTCGGTTTTTGGTCGAGGTTTATTAGGCTTGTAGCAACCCCAAGCCTTACAACTTGGTTGCTTTGCTGGTGCTAACTGCTCAAACTGCGTCGGGTCTACACCAGATTTGCACCACCAACCACCAGCTTCAATATGAGAATATACGTCATACCATCCTTTAGACAAATGTCCATTGTTGAGGCGTTTAATTCCGTCACCGTAAAACAGATATTCCCATGCCTCATGTTCTCCCTCAGTGGGGTCAAACTGTAAACTTTTAAAGTTCATGGAGGCAATACCAGGAGCGATCGCACTTTGGGATACCAGTTCCTGCCAGTGTTTATCATCTATATGTGAGGGGGCTGGGGGAATTGCTTGACTTTGGCTCTCTTGTTGAGATGGAGGAATATTAGAATCTTCTGCTACCACTTCCTTTATATCTCCCTGTAGTTTCTCTTCAAAATCTGAATTAACTTCTGAATTAACTTCTGAATTAACTTCTGTATTTACTTCTTCGTTTACCTGCTCAATTGTGCTTGTTTGCTTTGGGCTGTCTTGCGGAGATAAAGAGCTAGTCAAAATCTCTTTTAAACATTCAGCATGATTTTTAATAATGTCTGGATGATTTTTAAAAGTATCCAGACATTCTGCTAAATATTGATTTAAATCTGATTGAAATTCTTGAAAAAAGCTACTATCTCTAATTATCTGATTGTTCTCGTCAATCATAGAAAAGCCAAAAGTGCCATTAGTGACTTGATGAACAACAACAGTTTGGTCATCAGTCTCGACTTTTAGCCCTTGAGTAGAGGACAAAAGATTGGCTTGTTTAGTTTCAGCTATAATTTGAGGGTCAACTAACTGGTATTGTTTGGCATCAGTTATGCCCTTAGTTATAGAGTCAGCAACTGTTGAAGCCACTTCCAAAGTTTCCGTTGCAGTAGAGATATATTCGTTACTCTTGGGGTCATACTTCTCCCACTTCCACCCGCCTTTTCCGTCAGGACTCATGGCATAAGTATCTTTGCCAACTTCCCAATACAGCTTTTTATTGATAGAAGCTTCTACTTTCTTTTTGATATATTCATCAATATATTTAGCTAGTGGAAGAATCACATCACGGACAATCTGCTCAGTAGTATGAGTATAAGCAGAAGTTAATTGTAAATGTCTTTCGTCAAACATATTCTTTGAGGGTGTAGGGTGTAGGGGGTAGGGTGTAGGGGGGAAAAGATAGGGAATAGGGGATAGGGATAGGAAATAAGGAGGTTTTTCACTACACCCCACACCCCACACCCTACACCCTGTTCATGTACAACAGTTACAGCATTGGCGTTGTAAATATTGATTATTAATGGGATTGTCAATAATCATCGAACAAGATTGGCGTAAAACTTCATATTGTTGCCAACTAGCCCCGACGCATTTAATATCGATGACTTTAGCCTTTGGTGTGACGCGATTAAAAACAATATGAATGTAAATACTGCTTGGTTGAATATCAAAAAAACAGATATATTGTAAATCATGCCAACCAATACCGTGAATGTATTGGTCAACAATTTTCAAGCAAGATTCATGATTTAGTTTAATATAAACATTTTTCAAGCTAATGATGCTATATATGCCTAAACTCCTTAGCTTTGGTCGGGTTTGGGATAAAGCCTGAAACTCCTGAATAATTTGCTCAGGAGGCAGGCTAGTATCAATAAAACTACCTTTAGCTAAAATCTTCTCTTGAGATAGTGTTTGAATCAGTTCAAAATCATCAATCTTCAATTCTTCAATAGTCATTTTCATAATTACTAAAGCCCACTTTGAGAACTTCCTTTGTTGAGAATAGCGCCGACTTCTTTTGAAGTCAGACCAGTATTTTTAGGAGTACCCGGATTATCTGGAAGAGGAAAGCGCTGTTCAACTGCCTGAACCCTCATTTCTAAATCCTGCTGAGAAGGGAACTGCTGTGTACTTTTCCTGGCTGCTAAACTAACAATTCTCGCCCATTTAAGTTGATTGTATTTATCAATATTTTTTAGGGGTTGAGAAATTTTAATAGTCTTGAGTAGCGGAACAGACCCTTCGTTTTTATTGCCGTATGCCGGATTTATGAAAACACATTTACCAGCAATGAGCTTGAGGAATTGAGCCGATTCAAACAGCTTTCTACTTTTCTCTTGCTCACTGATGCTAGTGCTGCTGCTTTTACCAGTAGAACGGCTTTTTTGCTTATACTTAATTTCCTCATCACCTAAAAAGCTGGAGAATAATTGCGCCGATTCGTTCTCCCCTGGATTAAAGATGAATTTAGTGCTGCAAGCACCAAGGATAGCCTTGGATATTTCTCTTCCGTAATTTTTCTCAAGCTGACCCATATTTTGAAAGCCGATAATCCCGCAGAAACCCTCAGAACGAGATTCGTTGAGCCATCTATATAAATCAGGCAAGTAAATTGAGGGTAATTCGTCAAGTGCAACTATCAGAGGGTCTTTTCGTTTGGAAGCAATATTACGGGCAATAGTCATGTGTAAGATGCTGGTCATTAAAGGCGCGATCGCTTCGCGCCGTTCTCTGTCCAACCCGAAAATAATCATTTGCTTCCCTTTGATTTCCAAAGGTAAAGTTGTCTTGCCAATGAAGCATCCTAATGTGTTTTTCGCCATGAAGCGAGTAAACATGATGCTTGCTGTGGCAACAATTCCCGCGACTGTTTTTTCAGATGCGGCGGAACTGAACAACTGACCAAAGGCGATTTTCACCCAAGGGTTAAGGCTTGCTGCCATGAGGCGTTTGACCATCTCTGGGCTAGAAAGTATCGCCGCACAGGTCATGACATCGGCGTAATTGCCAAACTCTTTAGCTAACATGATTACTGCTTGAGTTAGCTGATCACCAGAAGGCCCGAAGAACCCATCTTCACTTGAATTGCCCAGAAGCCGAAAATTCTTGTTGATCACGGTAGAAATCTGTCGGGCTGTTTCCGCATCACTACTGTCGCGTAGGAAATCTAGCGGATTGCATACTTCCGATTCAGGAAATCCAGGGGCGAAGATGTGGACATCATAGCCCATATGTTTGGCATAGGCGGCGACTCTGGCTTGCGATGCGTACTTAAAATCATAGATAATGATCGGAAACCCCTGATCAATAGCCGAGTAAATCATCGGGTTGATGGCTGAGACTGTCTTTCCCGAACCAGGAGCGCCGATGACTGCTGTACCCCTTTGCACATCAGGGATATAGAAAGTATTGCCACCACCTCCCTCTTGATGCTTACCAATGTAAAGCGCAGCACTGTCACACTGGGGATTGGCGATTTGCAGTAAGGCTTTTTTCT
>NZ_JACJSG010000112.1 GCF_014697625.1 Anabaena azotica FACHB-119
TCCCGTGTAATCCGATGTAATTTCGCATCAATAGCCCACCCACCCTGCAACCACAGGGGCAGATTAATTTTGTCTGAAGCCGCAAATAACTGATGTATCAACTCAATGTGCAGCTCATTCATCATGACGATAAGTTATAAGGTTGCCAAGGTGAGGGGATAGCAGTTGCATTCGCATTTCGCTTTACCGCATTCATCGGGCTAATTCAAATACTGTGGTGATGACGTAAGCGATCGCCTACGGCGGGCGGTTACGCCATCGCTAGCTCGGTGCGAACCACGGATGATCAGCAGCGTTACACCAGACTGTGGCAGAGGTTGTTGCAACCAGTTGGGTGAGCCGTCTATATTCGCTTTTCTCAAGGAATTAAGCTATGGAAAAGTAAAAGTTATTAACAAAATTATATCGTTGCAATCATTGATACAAACCATTGAGGGATCATATTGTTTAATTTGCTATTATCAGGTCAGTGACTGTATAGTATTGTTGTATTTCTTTTTGTAACTTTAAAAATAGCTATTTTCTGTGGAGTTTCAAGTAATAACCTGTGGAAGCTACTGTGCAGATTATAAAATTCCAAAGAAGAGATATAGTATATCAAACTCAAGGAAAAGCTAAAAAACCTCTTCGTTCATTTTCTCTAAATGCGGAGATTAAAAGTTTTCAAGAAGTTTTAGCTAGTGACGTAAGATTGGAAATGGTAGAAATTCCTGGTGGTACTTTCATGATGGGTTCATCAGTGAATGAATTAAATAGTAAAAATGATGAACGTCCTCAACATCAAGTGAATATTCAACCTTTGTTTATGAGTAAATATGCAATTACTCAAAAGCAATGGCAACAAGTTGCAGCTTTTTTCCCTCAAGTTACTAAATCGTTAATCTCCAAACCATCATTTTTTAGCGGAGTTGAGCATCCTGTAGAACAAATTTCTTGGTATGATGCCAATGAATTTTGTGCCAGACTTTCCAAATTAACCAGCAGAAACTATCGTTTACCTAGCGAAGCCGAATGGGAATATGCTTGCCGTGCCGGTACAATAACATCTTTTTACTTCGGGGAGAAAATAACAAATCAATTAGCCAACTATAGCCGTAAACATATTTCTAGTAATCAAAAGTTTAATGGGCAGACAAGTCCTGTGGGTAGTTTCCCTGCTAATGCTTTCGGTTTGCATGATATGCACGGTCAGGTTTGGGAATGGTGTATCGATACTTGGCATGACACTTACGACGATGCACCAACAGATAACATTGCTTGGGTAGACAGCAATCAATTTCGGGTAGTACGGGGTGGTTCTTGGTACTCTGACTCTGTTATGTGTCGGTCTGCCTACCGTCATCGATGCAACCCAAAAAATAAGTACGAAGATATTGGTTTTCGCGTTGTCTGTGATGATGTAAAAGTAAACTCTCCTTAAAATTAGAATCACAATTTGTTTCCATCTGCCCCTGGTGCAAGAGTCAAATTTAGCTGTAGCAGTAAGCTATAAAAAACTAAATTCGAGAAAAGCGATCGCTAGCTCGGTGCGAACTACCGATGACCAGCAGCGCTACACAAGGTTGTGGCAGAGGTTGTTGCAGCCAGTTGGGTAAGCGATCGCGTTCAGGTGTTTCAATCCCTAATAGGGTAATGGTGAGTTTGTAACTCAAATAAATTGTTGTTTTGTTGATTGGTTCCCTTTGTTTCCCAAACCTAGTATATATTTGGTTTTCAAGGTACAGCTTGCGTAGACCTGAAACCAAAGTACCTTTCGGGCCGTTGGGTTGTCAAAAGGCAAACTGAGAAAAATAGCCCAAAGCCAATGCTGGCAGAGCTTTGGAGAGTTGCGCCATCTCCAATTCGCAAGAAAAAGCTGGAAACGCAGACAGGGCAAGCGATTGAACCCCAAAAAAAGACTTGGCGAAAAAAAACACCTAGCTTGTTGGCGCAATTAGCAGAAGAATATCCTCTCGCAACATCTTACTTACCAACTGTGCCATCCACCAGAGTTTAGCATTTGGCGGTGTAGTGTGCGATCGCCCTTTTACCAGCCCCAGGTGTAGAACTGAACACTCAAGGAATAATGACAATAACAGTAAGAGCGATTGCATAAAATGTCCAGTTATTACTTTAGATGTAGCGAGTGCATCAATCTCATCGACCGAAGCCCCCAACCCAAACTGAGCGAACCCCTACACCCGCGTCGCCCAGACCCATCATCATGATTGCAGTGCAGCAAATAGACAGTCTCATGGACTACTACGTACTCTAAGGTTGATACTATTACAACTTAAAACAGTATTGCCAAGTTGAGGGCATGAAGTTAGTGAGTACCGTTTTTCCACCATTAGAAACCCAAAGGCTCTACCTGAGAGCTTTAGAGAAAAATGATTTTGAATTTTTTTATCACCACTTTTGCGCTCCGCAAATTAATCAGTATCTTTTAGATGAAGATGCCATTAAATCCCTTCAACACGCTCAAGAAATCATTAATTCTTATGTTGATGGGCAACTGACTGATAAAACTTATATGCGTTGGGTTTTGGTTACTAAAGTTGATGGACAACTGATTGGCACTTGCGGTTTTCACAAATGGAGTCATCACCACCATCGGGCTGAGATTGGTTACGACCTGAATCCAAGAGTTTGGCGGCAAGGCTATATGCTTGAGGCACTGTCAATCATGCTGGAATTTGGGTTTGAGCGGATGCAGCTAAACCGTGTTGAGGCTCTAGTACATCCTAAAAATATTGCTTCACTTAGGCTTTTAGAAAAACTTAACTTTCACAAGGAAGGTTTACTAAGGGATTATTTCTACCATAACCATCAGTTCCATAACCATTGGCTTCTATCTCTACTCAAAACTCAATGGACAAACAGACAAACTCAATAAGCCACTACTCGTTTCTGGCATTAAAAGGCTATTACTCGCTGTGTATGGAATCAAGCGATCGCTCACAGAAAGTAATTGAAACATGACGCTTACTTTGTGGCGATCGCCTAAGAGTGCGTTGACCAAACAATCAGGCTACATAAGTAAAGTAGCTAGCGTCCAGACTCAAATTAGTGTCACCTTGAACAATGGCAATCAGTTCCTTGGTTGTACGATTAGGAATTCCACTATCAGGGATAGTCAAATAAATGCCGATGCCAGATGGTAAACCATCACCAGAGGAACCTAAAACATAATCGCTAATTGTGCCGGCAAGCTGGATTGTATCTGGGAGCAACGCGATTTTCTGAAGTCGGATAAAAACGAGTGATGATGCTCCCCCTACAGTAGCGCGATCGCCACCCAAATACCTGGGGTTATTGAGAATTTACCTATTTAATTGAGAATAAAACCGAATTTCAAAAAATCGCGTTGCTCCCATTGTATCTTGGGTAGAATTGAAGTCGGTGATTAGGGCGTAATCATCGTTGCCACCAGTAACTAATCCACTGCTGGTAAAACCAAAGTTACGGCTGCCATAGAAACTCTCAATGTTTCCAGACTCATTCAAACCAGCCAGTCCCAAGACGAATGTATCGCTGCCATTACCACCAGTTAAAGTATCAATTTCCCGATTGCCGTAAACTCTCAATTCAGTCGGTAAATTCCCTGGGTTGCCAGTACCGTTGAGAGTATCATTACCATCGCCACCAATCAGAGTATCATTTCCAATGCTACCAATAAGATAATCATTGCCGTTACCGCCATCAAGATAATCATTGCCGGAGCCGAATCTGAAGGAATTATCTATTAACCAGTCATCCCCATCGCCACCAATCAGAGTATCATTGCCGAATCCGCCACGGATAATATCATTACCGTCACCACCATTAAGATAATCATCACCCCCAAGAAAAGTGCCATCGATTACGTCATCGCCTTCACCGCCAAACATGAAATCACTGCCTTCAGACCCAAACAACTGGTCATTACCACTGTTACCGAACAATATATTTGTTGAGCCAAAGTCCCCTCCGAATCCGGGTGCAAAAAGTACTCCACTGCTGAGTCCAGCATAAAGAGTATCGTTGCCTGCGCCACCTATAAGTAAATCATCCCCTAAGTCACCACTGAGAAAATCGTCACCAGCAAGACCGATTAAAATGTCATTTCCATCTGCACCGAAAATTGTGTCAATAACTTGAGTGCCGAGAAGAAAATCGTTAGCAGTAGTCCCAGTAATGTCTGCCATAAATGCCTCTTGAAAACAATACCTTAGCCAAAATCAGAGAGTGAAGAGGTAGGGCGTTTCGTAGTAGAGTTGTTGTCTCTCACAACGACAACTCAAAAACCACTTATCGCCCATGCCCGATATCTTATC
>NZ_JACJSG010000113.1 GCF_014697625.1 Anabaena azotica FACHB-119
TTCAAAGCTTTCACAAAGGAAAACTCATGTCTGAGAACCTTGCTAAGACGATATAAGTCTTTCTGCCCTACACCTCGGTTATCCATCCAAAAACGAATAGCTTTGTTGCGAACAAATTGACAGGTTCTCATCGCCTCATCAATGGCTGCATATTGAGTTGTTTTCCCTTTAGCTTTAAACTCTAAAACAATCATTTTATGTGGAAAACTCCTACGCAAATATTCTACCATAATCAAAGCCGTCCAAGAAGGACGGGGCTTTAGACCCTGTTTCTTGGTAAAGTCAAGGTGAATGATGCCAATGTCGTACAAACAGATATCCTTGCTGATAATGGCGTGATTCATGTTATTGACTCTGTTTTAATGCCGGCGATGGTGGCGGGGAAATAGGGGATATTCATCAGTGAACAGTTATCAGTTATCAGTTATCAGGTGATGTTAACTGTTCACTGATAACTGATAACTGACACACCTACTCTCCTAAAGCAATGATAGAACCACTACGTGGGGGGAGATTTAAAGAAAGTTGTTTTGTTGGTTCTGAGTTATCCCAGTTAATTTCAGCTTGACCGTATAGTAGCTTGTTGGGTTGAGTTTGCAAGCTGGTAGTATCTACGTTAGCTTGGGCTGGGGCTGTGCCGACGTTGACGGCAATAATTAATTCTTCTTTTTCTAAAGTACGGGCAAAAACATATAATGCACCTTGCGCCCAGAGAACTTGGTAGTCGCCTGTGCGTAAGGCTGGGTAAGCATGGCGCAGGGCGATTAACTGACGGTGAGCGTGGTAAATTTCTCTGTCCCAGTTAGCTTCTAAGGGGAAGCCCCGGCGAGAGTCGGGATCTATCGCTCCTGGTAAGCCAACTTCGTCGCCATAGTAGATACTTGGTGCGCCTGGAAAGGTAAGCAGTAAGAGGGTAGCTAACTCTATACTGGGTTTATCTCCGCCAGCAATTGACAGGAGTCTGGCTGTGTCGTGGCTGGCTAGTAAGTTGAGTTGGGTGAGCTGAATTTCCCAGGGGTAAAATTGCAGTAGTTCCTGAATTTTGGCGGCGTATTCGGCGGCGAATAGGGGTGGATAGGGTTGATAGTCGCGGCTTTGGACTTGTTCTAAGACTACGCGATCGCCTGCGGTAAAGGCAATTGTCGGCCCGGCAAATAAATAGTTCATTACGCCGTCAAATTGTGTCCCATCTAGCCACTTGCGGGAGTCTCCCCACACTTCCCCCACAATATAAGCTTCGGGGTTGATGGCTTTGACGCGATCGCGAAATTCTTGCCAAAAGCCAGGAGTAGTAATTTCAAATGGTACATCCAATCGCCAGCCATCTATGCCGAATTTAATCCAATATTCGGCAATTTCCATGATATATTCCCGCACTTCTGGATTATCGTGGTTAAACACAGGCAAAGCGCGATTATCTGCCCAGCCTACATAGTTCGCCGGAAACTCCCCATTATAGGGTGAGAGAGGCCAGCCTTGGATTTTGAACCAATTTACCCAAGGAGAATGAGGGCCATTTTCTAAAACGTCGTGGAAAAAGAAAAATCCTCGGCTGGAATGGTTAAATACTCCATCGAGGACAACTTTAATATCCCGCTCGTGGGCTGCGTCTAGTAGTTCTTTAAAGGCTTGATTACCACCCAGCATTGGATCTACTTGATAATAGTCGTGGGTATGATATCGGTGATTGCTGGCAGATTGAAAGATGGGTGTAAAGTAGATGGCATCTATGCCCAAATCTTGAATGTAGTCCAACTGCTCCATAATGCCCCATAAATCACCACCTTTGTAACCTTGCAGTGTGGGCATTGCGTCCCAGTCTTCCCAGCGTGCATCACGTAACAGACGCTTGCGGGGCTGTTTGCTTCTGGCAAAGCGGTCTGGAAAGATTTGGTAGAATACAGCTTGTTTCACCCAGTCTGGTGTTTGAATTTGCATGATTTCCCCTTAATACCTTCAGGTGCGATCGTTACAAATACTTGTCTATTTACGATTCTCACCTGTGGTAGAAAATTTTTAGTCATTAGTCATTAGTCATTAGTCATTGTCATTAGTTATTCTCCCTTACTCCCCTGCCTCCCTATCCTTCTTAAGGGCAGGTCTTTAATAAAGTAATAAGTGAGGAGTGTAAGATTCACGAAATTATTAGAGGATGTCTGAAAAGTTTTTCGTGTTGTATTCAAGACTAGTAGATCCCCTAAATCCCCCTTAACAAGGGGAGGCAGTGCGTTACCAACATCTTTTAAACTGATTGGGTGATAAGATCAGCAGCCCAACACATATCCTGTAATCGCAACCAGCCTCGCCATAAGGTCTGCCAACCGGGCAAACCATCGGATTTTCGGCCAAGAAAACCACCCAAACGAGCGATCGCTAAAAAGAAATCACCTCGTAGTCGTACCACTCCGTGGAAGCAAGCTACGCCTTCGCATAGCGTCCCGTAGGGAATGTAGAGAAGTAGTCGAAATGCGTCTTCTAAATAATTTAGGACTTACGCAACTGGCATATTTTTTTTGTAGGGTGTGTGAGGAGCGAAAATATTTGAACCTAGTCATGAGACTTGTAGCGTCACGCACCAACCACCAATTGTGACACTTGCGTAAGTTCTGTAATTGTGTCCACCTAGTTACTTTAACTGGAGTTGTGCGTCAACGGGCAATCTACTATAGTACCAAGCTTCAGGAATCAAATCATACTCACCGGCTTGTTGTGCAGGGAAATCTCCAGCTTCGATTCTGGCAATAATGTTTGGTAAGGCTGCAAGAAATGCCGGACTTCTATCTTTAGGGTGTAGTGTCCATGCAGCAGGATTAGTTAAATTTGCCCGAAAATAATCTGTCTGTTGTAGTTGAAGAGTTACCATGATTTCCCAGGAATCTAACTTACCTTTACCAGTAAGATTACTGAGAGCAGTTTTTATAGGGGTAGGTAAGCTATTTATCCATGTTGTCTTGTAGTCACGCCAAAGCACAGGCATGGGAAGAAACTTATCAAAACGCTTGCGATTTATTAAATAAACTCTACTGCCAAAGGTTTTAAAAACATCATAAGGCTCTGTCTTTTTCTTATTTGTTGGTGGGCCGGCTAGTGGTCTAACAAACATCATTTGTGGATTTTCTTCCATTAATTTAACGGCTTCGGCAATCCAATTATGATTAGGCTTTTGATACATCAACATATCACTATCGAAGTGTAATATATAGTCGCTCTTACATTCTTCGATACTAAAAATAGACCCTAAAATTGGATAACCTTTATAGTTATGAGTAAAGCGAATTGGGGTACCGAAATGTTTCTTATAAACTTGCTTATGATAATCGGCAGCGTAATTTATATCGACCACACGATCCACAACACCGGCTTGCAATAACTTTTCTGTACACTCACGCAATTCTTGCATTGTACCGATAAAAGGACGAGTTACCTTATCTCCCATCAATGGTGCTGTGTCAACTGCTAGAACTACCTCCTCAAAAGGGTAATTATTCACTTTTACTAAATGAGGAATTGTGTGTAAAAGAAAAGTTGTATCTGGACGCGCTACAAAAATCCATAGTGAACAACTGGGATTTGTCATAAATAAAAATTATCCTGTGCATATTTGTACTTATTTCACAGTATATTACGAGAAGTTACTTAAGTAAAACCCCTTATGTACATTAAAAATGCCTTTAGATTAAGACGTGCGTGAAGAGGCGCTGGGCTGTGCGCCTCTTCAGTAATAAACATTCTTATGTGATTAATTATTTTTTGATTAACCAATCTATAGGAAAAATTAAGATTTCTTAAAGATTTTGTTGCGCGGCTACCATTAAATTAGTTAACCCTCAAGGCTCAGTTCACATTATACGTAAGTACAATCATTGCAATCTCAACTATATTGCCCTATGTCTCTGCTATTCGCCGATAAATCCCCTGTGAGCGTTGCATTAATTTGTTGTCTATTAACTCCCGCCGCAGAGTAGCGCAGTCAGGATGATAATTCTTGAGAATCGCATTTACCTCACTTTCTGGGTAATTGACTCCCACAGAGAATTGATTTGCTAACCATTTGAGAATGACCGATAATCCATGCAGCGCAAGCCCCTGGCTTTTAGACATGGGGTAAGCGATGGCGCGATTTTAATCGCCGTCAAGTATTCTTTTGGTTTTGAATATACTCCTTAACTGCCTCTAGTGGCGCGCCTCCCAC
>NZ_JACJSG010000114.1 GCF_014697625.1 Anabaena azotica FACHB-119
AAGCGAAATCAGATTTAACCAAAAAATATCCAGATAAATTCAAAAAAAATGATGGGGTGTTTGCTTGGTTTATTGATTCTATCAACGGTACTATTGACGCTTATAAGGATGCTCTAAAGAAAAAAGCATCACCAATGGATGTAGTTTTGGCTCCCATTAATGCCTTCGTCGGGTCGGCAATCACAGACATTATTACTATCATTCTAGTCGGCATGAATGGGGCGTATCAGTGGGGAATTGAATTAACAATGTTAATGACCGCATTGCTTGGGCCACTAGCTGTAGGTGGGTCTTTGCTGCCCTACGGAGCTAAATCTATTTATACTTGGTTGGTTGGATATTTCAGTGTTGGGTTTGGCAAACTCTGCTTCAATATCATTGTCGGTTTCGCCGGACAATTAGTGGCTGATTCTAAAACTTACCAGCCGATGTTCTTCCTGTTTACTATTGGCATTTTCGCTCCTTTTTTGAGTACAGGATTAGCGGCGGGTGGCGGAATTGCTGTCCTCACTCAAATTAATAAAGCCGCACAATTTTATGGTGGCATTGCTCTCGATATTACTAAAACTTTAGTAACTAAAAAAATGGCTAAATAAAGAACCCTTACACCCTACACCCCTAATTTAAAATGCTAAATCACAAAAATAAGACTCAACCCAAGAAGGAGCCATTGCAGCTCCTTAGCTACAACAAATATGTAACAACTAGAGTAGGAATAATTTCTCTAGCTGGGTTCTCAATGGCTTTTATATCTTTGTTGTTACAATTCCTCAATTATGGAGCGATTTCGGTACTAAATAAAAAACAATTGGCCTTAATACAACTATCATCAGGTGAGACAATTACAGCTAGAGCCGTAGACCCTAAGCAACGGTCTGATGAAGTAATCAAAAAGTTTGTGTCAGACACATTTATTAAAATGTTCAACTGGGATGGTTTGACACAAGGTTTCAATGAAAAAGGCGAACCCATCACGAAACAAGATACTGGGATAGAAGTAGGAAGAATTAATAATAAATCGAATAGTCGAGTAACGACTAAAGCTTATGATGCTGCATTCGCTTTGAGTGAAAATGGTGGATTTAGGGCAGCATTCCTGAAAAAGCTAGCATCAATTACTCCCACGAGTGTATTTAATGGTGATGCTCAGGTATCTTTAATTCCTAGATTTATTTCTAATCCACGCAAGATTAGAGAAGGTAAATGGGAGATAGATTTTATTGGGACACTCGTAACTTTTGACCGTGCAGATAACTCAGGTAAGGGAATCACTTTTAATAAAACGATTACACTAGTCTCAATTTCTAATCCAGAATATACCCCCGCTAATACTACTGAGTTAGCTAAGAAGATTTATTCCGCCCGTCGCGCCGGATTAGAAATTACAGAGATTGTAGATTTGAACTTGGGGAGAAGAAAATGAGTGAAAATAACGGTAAAGTATCAACTGTAGATAAACTGCTTTCTCTGGGGGATGACGACAAAAAACACCCAGACAAACAGCTAGAACCAGAAAGTTTATTAGTACCTACTAAGCACACATTTGTGACTTCTCCTTGGTCACGGTTATTGATAATTGCTGTCCCTTTTGGGGTAGGTTTTTTGGGGATTTTTTTACTACTAAATGGTGTATTTAATCCTTCACCACCTCAAAAGATTGCTCAAAAACAGGAACAAGCAACTACCACAGAACAACAACAACAAATTGATGAGGAGGGAGACGGCGATGCTCGTGCAAAACTGGCTCTATCTGATCAAGAGCGAGAATTAGGTCGAATTAACAAAGATAAACCTGCACCAGTACCAGTTTCAAACACCGAAAAAGTCGTACCATCCACTCCACCGTCGCCACGAAGTGCGCCACGGACTGTTAATACACAACCACGTTCTACACCTCGTCGGAGAGAGCAACCAATTAGAACCTACCGAAGTGAGCCACCAAGGCGCACGAGTTTTTCTCCAAGACCCTCCATATCTAACCGAACAGTCACGCCAGTAGATCCTTTTGAACAAATCAACAAACTTCGTGCGGTCGGTTCTTACGGCAAAATCGCCTATGCCGAAACTAGTACCACTTCATTAGACCCTTCCCTAAATCAACCCAATCAACCTGAACAAACTGATGAGGAGAATGTAGGTAATGATCCTGTTGAGCAAACCACACCCCTCTGGTCAAACGACTCTATTGAAAAAATCCGCCCCCGGTGGCAAGTGGAGACTATTGCTAAGTCGGGTAAATATTTAGACCAAGAAAGGCAAATTATCCAGGGTAAACAAACTCGTTACCTGACTGTTGGTACTTTTGCTAGTGCTGTGGTTGTTACGCCATTGGTTCAAGCCACTCCTAGCAATTCAGGGCAACAAACATCAACCCCTAATAACACTAGGTCTGTCATCCAACTAACTCAAGATTTACCGGATAACTATGGGCAAGTGGCAATATCCAAAGGGACTTCATTGGCAGTGGAATTAGTTTCGGTAGATGGTGGCGGAGGAGCGATCGCTCACGTCCGCAGCATTGTTAAGGACAATACCGAGTACCCAGTATCGGCTGGTGCAATTTCCATGACTGGGGAAGGGGGAAAACCCTTAATCGCCAAGAAATTTCAGGACAGAGGTGGAGAGATTGCAGGCAATGATGTGTTTGGAGGTGTTGTGTCTGGGCTGGGGAAGGTTGGCCAAATCATTAACCAACCCGACACGGAGGAAGAATGGGAGGATGACGATGGCAGAACCAGACGACGTACCAGTGGCAACCGACGCAGTATCACTGGTGCATTGATGGAAGGCTTTTTTGGGCAGGTCAGCCAAAATATGAACCAGCGCAATCAACGCGCTAGTCAAGAAATTATGGCTCGTCCCAATAGTTGGTATATCTCTGCGGGGACTAAAGTGACCATTACAGTTAATCGTTCGTTGGAGTTGCCATGAACTTAATTAACACAATTACAAGCGGCACTCTAGCGATCAGCTACGCTGGGCTTTCAGCCATCGCGATCGCCACAACTCCACTGTCCACAATTGCTGCACCTGTAGTCCGCACTATCCAGCAATCACAAGCGAGCGGAACTAGTGCCAAACTTCAAACTATTAATGTATGGAATGGTCACGGGGTAGCAATTTCGTTTTATGAAATTGGTGAAACAATCAAAAAAGTTTGGTTAGATGACCCCTCACAAATCCTGATTGATACAGATGGTTGCTTATCTGGTCTTGACCAAAGTTGTTCTAATCCCGGTGCGGGGCTAATTCATCTACGAAGGATAAAGAGAGTCAATATACCAGGACTACCGCAAACATCGACAACTTTATTAACAGTCGTCACACAATCACAATCAGGCGATCGCAAGACTTACAGTTTTCGACTTGCAACAAGTAATGGCACTCCTAAATATAGTCAGGTAGTGATTACGAGTGGGGAAGTGACTGTAGCACAAACCCCTTTACCTCAAAAGCCTCAATCTTCACTAATCAAAACACAACAAACAATCAATCAAATTAGAGGCGGGATTGCGATCGCCATCAAAAATGGACAAATGAATTACCAAGATGAATTGCATAAACGGTTGCAAACGCTAATCGGTTATTTACAGTCAGGTGACGATATTCCTACTGCTGCTAATAAGTCATCTGTCTCTCAAGAGTTAGTCAACAAATTAATTGGTTTAAGCTCTGTTGAAGAAGAAGTCAGAAGTCAGAATTAAGGAGTCAGAATCAATTAATTGGGGATTTATCAGACTTCAATTCATGCGCTCATTCTGACTCCTGACTCCTGACTCCTGACTCCTATGCGCGATAATTTAACACAAGGTAACAGTTTATGAAATCTAATTTACGCCTCAATGATAACGTTTTACGTTGGTTAATATTTGGGGGTTTGGCAGGTAGTTTGTTCATTCATAGTTTCATAAAATATGGACTATTGAATCAAACTATTGGTTTGATTAT
>NZ_JACJSG010000115.1 GCF_014697625.1 Anabaena azotica FACHB-119
AAGCGAAATCAGATTTAACCAAAAAATATCCAGATAAATTCAAAAAAAATGATGGGGTGTTTGCTTGGTTTATTGATTCTATCAACGGTACTATTGACGCTTATAAGGATGCTATAGCGAAAAAAGCATCACCAATGGATGTAGTTTTGGCTCCTATTAATGCCTTCGTTGGGTCGGCAATCACAGACATTATTACTATCATTCTAGTCGGCATGAATGGAGCATATCAATGGGGCATTGAATTAACAATGCTGGTAACGGCACTACTTGGGCCAGTAGCGGTTGGTGGTTCTTTGCTGCCCTACGGTGCTAAATCTATTTATACTTGGTTGGTTGGATATTTTACCGTCGGCTTTGGCAAACTCTGCTTCAATATCATTGTCGGTTTCGCCGGACAATTAGTAGCTGATTCTAAAAGTTATCAGCCGATGTTCTTCCTGTTTACTATTGGCATTTTCGCTCCATTCCTAGCTACAGGTTTAGCTGCTGGTGGCGGAATTGCTGTGCTTACTCAAATTAATAAAGCGAGGGAAACTTACACTGGAATTGCTATTGGGATTGCTAAAACTGTTGTCACTAAAGGTGCTAAAAAATGAAGGTTTGTCAAATCAATTCGCAATACCTAATTAAAAATGCTAAATCATAAGAATAAACCCCATTCCAAAAAAGAACCATTACAATTACTCAGTTACAACAAATATGTCACAACAAGAGTTGGGCTAATTTCTCTAGCTGGGTTCTCAATGGCTTTTATATCTTTGTTGTTACAATTCCTCAATTATGGAGCGATTTCGGTACTAAATAAAAAACAATTGGCCTTAATACAACTATCATCAGGCGAGACAATTACAGCTAGAGCCGTTGACCCTAAGCAACGGTCTGATGAAGTAATCAAAAAGTTTGTGTCAGACACATTTATTAAAATGTTCAACTGGGATGGTTTGACACAAGGTTTCAATGAAAAAGGCGAACCCATCACTAAACAAGATACAGGGATAGAAGTAGGAAGACTTAATAATAAATCTAATAGTAGGGTTACGAGTAGAGCTTATGATGCTGCATTCGCTTTAAGTGAAAATGGTGGATTTAGAGCCGCATTTTTGAAAAAGCTAGCATCAATTACTCCCACGAGTGTATTTAATGGTGATGCTCAAGTATCTTTAATTCCTAGATTTATTTCTAATCCACGCAAGATTAGAGAAGGTAAATGGGAGATAGATTTTATTGGGACACTCGTAACTTTTGACCGTGCAGATAACGCAGGCACAGGAATCACTTTTAATAAAACAGTTACAGTTTCATCAATTTCTAATCCAGAATATACCCCCGCTAATACTACTGATTTAGCTAAGAAGATTTATTCCGCCCGTCGCGCCGGATTAGAAATTACAGAGATTGTAGATTTGAACTTAGGGAGAAGAAAATGAGTGAAAATAACGGTAAAGTATCAACTGTAGATAAACTGCTTTCTCTAGGGGATGACGACAAAAAACACCCAGACAAACAGCTAGAACCAGAAAGTTTATTAGTCCCTACTAAGCACAATTTTGTGACTTCCCCTTGGTCACGGTTATTGATAATTGCTGTACCTTTTGGGGTAGGTTTTTTGGGGATTTTTTTACTACTAAATGGCGTATTTAATCCTTCACCACCCCAAAAAATTGCTCAAAAGCCAGGGGAAACTATTACTGCTACTGATGAACAAGCACAGCAAACTGAGGAAGGTGATGGCGATGCTCGTGCAAAACTGGCTCTATCTGATCAAGAACGAGAATTAGGGCGAATTAATAATAAAGAGCAACCTACGGCAGTACCAGTATCCAAAACTGAAAAAGTCGTACCGTCCACTCCACCATCCCCACGGGGAGCGCCAAGGACTGTTCAAAATCGACAACCACGTTCTACACCTCGTCGGAGTGAGCAACCAATTAGAACCTACCGGAGTGAGCCACCAACGCGCATGAGTTTTTCTCCAAGACCCTCTATATCTAACCGAACAGTCACGCAAGTAGATCCCTTCCTTCAAATCAACAAACTCCGCAGCATCGGTTCTTACGGGAAAATTGCCTATGCCGAAACTAGCGACCAATCTACGCTCTTACCGTCTCAAAATCAAAGTCGTGCGGATGAGCCTACAGATATAAATAATAATGATCCTGTTGAACAAACGACACCCCTCTGGTCAAACGACTCTATTGAAAAAATCCGCCCCCGGTGGCAAGTGGTTCCTAAATCTAACAAATCGGTTAGTTTATTAGCCAGTAACTATTTACCACAGGAAAGCCAAATACTTCAAGGTAAACAAACTCGTTATTTAACGGTGGGAACATATGCTACGGGTGTGATTGTTACACCCTTAGTTCAGCAAGATACTGCTGCTAAAACACAAGGGGCTAATAGCAATAGGTCTGTCATCCAACTAACTCAAGATTTACCGGATAACTATGGGCAAGTGGCAATACAGGCGGGGACTTCATTAGCAGTGGAATTAGTTTCGGTAGATGGTGGCGGAGGAGCGATCGCTCACGTCCGGGCGATAATCAAGGATAATACCGAGTACCCAATATCGGCTGGTGCGATTTCTATTACTGGAGAGGGAGGAAAACCCTTAATCGCCAAGAAATTCCAAGACAGAGGCGGAGAAATTGCACGTAATGATGTGTTTGGCGGCCTTGTGTCAGGGTTAGGCAAGGTTGGCGAGATTATCAACCAACCCGACACCGAAGAGGAGTGGGAGGATGACGATGGCAGAACCCGCACACGCACCAGTGGCAACCGCCGTAATATAACTGGTGCATTGATGGAGGGGTTTTTCGGTCAAGTTAGCCAAAATATGAACCAGCGCAATCAACGCGCTAGTCAAGAAATTATGGCTCGTCCCAATAGTTGGTATATCTCGGCGGGGACTAAGGTCACAGTTACAGTTAATCGCAGTCTGGAGTTGCCATGAAAAAGTTACTGATTGGTATTCCATTGGCGATCGCACTCGCGGCAACTCCCCTTACCACCATTGCCGCCCCAGTCGTGCGTACCATCAGGCAGTCACAAGCTAGTGGTACAACTGCCAAGCTACAAACTATCAACGTCTGGAATGGTCACGGTGTCGTGCTTTCATTCTATGAAACTGGGGAAACTATCAAAAAAGTTTGGTTAGACGACCCCTCACAAATTCTAGTTGACACAGATGGTTGTTTAGAGGGGCTTGACCAAAGTTGTTCTAATCCCGGTGCGGGGCTAATTCATCTGCGTCGGATAAAGAAAGTCAACATCCCAGGCTTACCGCAAACATCTAGCACATTGCTTACAGTCGTCACACAATCAGCTTCTGGCGATCGCAAGACTTACAGTTTTCGACTTGCAACTAGTAATGGCACTCCTAAATATAGTCAGGTAGTGATTACAAGTGGGGAAGTGAGTGTAGCACAAACCCCTTTGCCTCAAAAGCCTCAATCTTCACTAATCAAAACACAACAAACAATCAATCAAATTAGAGGCGGGATTGCGATCGCTATCAAAAATGGACAAATGAATTACCAAGATGAGCTACACAAACGGTTGCAAACGTTAATCGGGTATTTACAGTCAGGTGATGACCTGACTACTGCGGCTAATAAGTCATCCGTCTCTCAAGAATTAGTCAATAAATTAATTGGTTTAGGCAACAATTCTGATAACTTAACACAAGGTAACAGTTTATGAAATCAAATTTCCGCCTCAATGATAACGTTTTACGTTGGTTAATATTTGGGGGTTTGGCAGGTAGTTTGTTCATTCATAGTTTCATAAAATATGGACTATTGAATCAAACTATTGGTTTGATTAT
>NZ_JACJSG010000116.1 GCF_014697625.1 Anabaena azotica FACHB-119
TCAAAAGCCTGAGCCTATTTTATTAGCGCAAATTTTTGCCAAGCTTACTTGCCTGGGACGTATTCATCCCGTTTCCACAGGCGTTGAACCCTCGTAAATTGGCTAAGGTATTGGAAAATAAATATATTATTTAGACCTGACTTTATCTCACCATAAAAAAAGTTATAAAACAACTAACTAACGATGGTTGAATAATTTAATAATTTCTGTATTGTATATATAACTATTAATTGCAAAGTTTAATCTAGTAATTTTAATTTTATCAAATAATAAAGAATGCAAACTTGTGGTTACTTTTTTGTTTTTTCCTGAACTTAATCAAACCAGTTTCGTCCAAAAACTTCCCCATAGATGTGATTGTATGGATGTAGTTGGCGATCGCACTTTCCCCTACCCAACCCAGGGCTTAGACCCGTTCCGATGCAGTTCCACTGCTATGTCAAAAGCTTTCCACTTTTGGGGGCAGCGTGAGACTTCGGCAAATTCTTTGATACTTGGGTTGGCCCTATGGTGCTGGTCAGTAATTAACGATAGTCGCTGCCAGTAGTAGATGATTAGTTCAGACAGAGAAAATTCGGTTTCGCTCATGCGATCAGTGCCTCAAACAACTTCATCTAGCACCAATACATCCTCTGATGTCAGAAAATCTACCTCTGCTATACAACGTGGTTGTTCTACCACCAGCAACCACTGTCGCGCACAGATAAAATCGGTCTTTTCGTCTGAGATTTTTCCCATATCCGTATGATAGCCACACTCGACTATTTGACCCTGCCGAAATAATATTTTTCCTGTATTTTCACATTCGATATCTTTTAGTATTTTGCCTTTCATTATCATGCGATCGCCCCTTCAGTTTTTGTATTCTCTGACTCACCTGGATGAGTATAAATTGTGTTCATATTGATAACTAAACTGGGATATTTAATATATCAATATATTCCTTGGCTTGATACAGCGCATCCTCACTACATCTTTCACCATAGCCTTTAGAATTGTCACCGACAACTTCTGATTGACCATTTTGAATGTAGAAAAAGTAGCGGTCTTCACCCTCTGGTTCTATAGGGTAGCAAATGATAATTATCTCGTAACCGCCATAGACTTCGTAAGCCTGGACGCGGCTACTTCTATATCTTTGGGGGACAGCTTTAAGTTTAATATTATCAGACATAATTTACCTCTTAAAAAGAATACCGGACAAGCGCCCGGTACTGATACATCTCATTGCAGATTCCTTATTAATCTAGTAATTCAATAGTTAGTTGAACTGGTCTAACAAAAACTTCTACCGCATCGTTTTGTTTATGAAACGCCTTGATATGGCTAGAAGCTTCATTAAACGTTGAGTACCTGGAAGCTTCAGCCACTTCTACAACAGGTTTTTCTTCACTTTCTACGTAAAAGTGGTTATTCCCATTTTGCAAAATAAACTCAATAGTGGGGTTAATCATGTTGCAACAAACTCCTTACTTTGTTACAGTCAGCATTTTTTGTTTGCCATCAAGGATACTGTCATTGTCAGTACCCTTTTCATCCGATATAAACCGGGAAAACCCTTCTTCAGCCTGTCCGAGATTCCGATACCCCCCGCGCTCGCACTCGTCCCAATCGACTGGCTTGCGCCGGACTATTGATACCCGTTGGAAAGGTCGAGTATCTTCAGTGGCGGCGCTTTCAGGTTTGACGATTTCGAGTAGTTGCATATTTGATTGTTCTCCTATTACCAATAAAACTTTAAGTAGTAGAATTATTCTTGGTGTACTGATTCAAGAGCTTTTTGTTCTAAGTTATTACCAAGAGTAGTAAAGGTAATTTTTTTAATATCTGGTAATATTCCTAAGAAGAAAGAGCCAGCAAGAATCAAAATTAAAGGATGAGCCTTGACGAAATTAAACCACCAATGCCAGTCTTGAAAATTTGGCAGTTGAGGTAGACGAAAATTAAACAAGTAAAAATTCCCAAACCCGATTCGGAACTTAGCCCCAGGCAACCATTCTTCCTCAATATTTAGGAAAACTATTTGTACACGTTTATCCTGCTCAACCATTGAGGCAGTCTTGAGCGCCGATGGTTGTTCACGGGCATCAGGGGTCAGGAAACCCATGACAATCAGTTTGTGAGTGTTGTTCAACCCATAAAGGTTAAGTTGCCCAACCGCCTGAAAAATACTGTTGCGGTCGAGATATTTCTTACACTCGATAATCGCCCCACCTTGCCAGTTGGTAACAATATCGGCTCTACCACCGTTAGCTGGTGCTTCTAAGCGTGTTGTGAATCCTCTTGCTGTGAGGCGATCGCTGATATATTTTTGTAAGTCTCGTTCTTGCCAAGGGATAGGAAATCCGGCTTCTTCAACAAATTTAGACGGTAACATGATGATGGCTCCCTGAGTGTAAGGGAATTACTTTTGATTGCTCTTGGATGCTTAAATCAATTACGTCCAAAACCTGGGGCAACCAACGAACGTGTTCAATGATTTTGTCGTGAGTACGCGCTTTATCCGGTACAACAGTACCCCACTGTAAACCCGCTTCAGTCAGATGCCAAATATTCTTGTGACTTTGCTTACCTTGGGAATTAGTCTTAACTTCGACTTCCTTATATTGCAAACCCGCCGATTCTAAAACTTTATTGACGATGTGAGCCTTGATTGGCTTAGGTAAACCATTACGTTGGGCGTATATTTCACCAATAACAGTTGGTGAGACATGACGAGTGCTTGTAGCAACAGTTTCACCAATTGCCCCGACTAACTCAAGGGCCATCGGTGCAATTTCTGGGTATAAAGCTTGTATACCGCGAACAACAGTGATTGTCTGTAATTCTGGACTTAATCTTGTACCAGCTAGAACCTTTTGACCAAAATTCACCAATTCATCAAGGGTGGGTTTGTTACTGTGTTGTGGAGTAGTCTGGGGTATTTCGTATCTCCCTGTACGCCGCAACGATGGAAGGACTTCGTGAAATACCCAGCGTTGGAAACGTTTGGCAACGGGTTTACGGGATTTGAAGATGAGGCGGTATAGCCCAGGCTCGTTAACAGTCAACATTTCTTGTTCTCCACCAAGGGTACTGACAATGGCAGTACCCTTTTCATCAGGCTCAAGTCCACCATCAAAATACTCACTACCATCATTTCTTCTAGGAGTTACGCATTGACAAATTAGACAAACAATGTATTAAGGAAAATCATGAATAAACAGGCGATCGCTAATCACTCTAGGGCTGGAAAGACGGATAATTGACGTGCAGAGC
>NZ_JACJSG010000117.1 GCF_014697625.1 Anabaena azotica FACHB-119
GTATCAGATTGTTGATTGGTGTCTAACTCATCCTTGAGGTAAGACAATGCAGTTTGAGCATCACCCACAGTTAGATCAGGCTGATAGTCAAGTGCTAGATAATCCGGGTGTTGACTAATCTGTTTAAGAATGACTTGTGCCGCATCAATAAATGACTCTAATGTAGGTGGAGATTCCCAAGATTTCTTTTGTGGTTGGCTGGGCGCTTCGTTATGAACAGTAGATTCAGCCGTCGCCACAGTTGCAGGGATTGCTCCTAGCAGGGACTTCATGTGTTCAATCTGGCGTGAGTAGTAGTCAATCTCTGCGTGGAGTTTGGTTTTTAATTGCTCTGGGGTGAGTAGTTTTACCTTGTCTTCTAGTTGATGTTCTTCGTCCTCCTGATTCTTGTCAGGCAGCATGACATATCGCCAACCCTCACCGTACTGTTTGCCAAGATAAGTATCCTGGGCGTAGTACTTCATACCGATTATTTCGCCCTGTTCGGTGCGTTGTCCAGGGATGTAACGGGGATATTTCCAGTGCTGGGGAATTGATATTGTGGGTTCCATATTTGTGATTGGTGAATGATTGAAAAGGAGTCAGGAGTCAGGAGTCAGAATAATTCTGATTTCTGACTTCTGACTCCTGGGTTCTGGATTACGCTGCAATTAGTTCTGGTACTGGCTCATACTCCAGAAGCCTCTGCCAGTCTTGGGCGGTTAACATCTCAAAGGGCAGGTCTAGCAAATGCTCACAGTCGTCTAGTTCTGCATCGCCTGACTCGGACACGGGTACAAGCGCTCTGACAGCATCAAACACCGAGTTAGAATACTGCGCTTTACCGGAACAACCAAGGATTACCCACCAGTTCCCATTGGTGCATCCGACTTGACCCACCTTGAGGTCGTTATGGTATATGCCATCGTCGAGAATGTCCAAGCCGTACTTTTGGCACTCGTTGAAGATATGCACCATAATTCGGTTTTCGCTGGAGGGGGCAGGGTGCAGAAGGGAAAACTCTTCTTCCTCAAATGGCTCCTGCACAGGTAACATACCTTGCTGGTACGCTTGCTTGACGTAGCTATGGCATCTGGCGGGGGTGGTGTTGCGGTAAATCTCAACGTTATTGACCAGTACTCGCCAGTACAAATCTTGATAGTTGTCGTGGTCGTACTCAATACTGGCGATGAGTTCACCATCAACGATTAGTTCTTGATCATGGAAGGAGATTTCTGCAACCCTGGGAACTTCGGGATATTCGATTGGTGCAGGTAGTGGCGTGGGAAGTGAACCGTCTTTGTGATGCCATTCGACGTAACGCAGGCATCGGGCGATGGTGTTGTGGCGGAATTGTTCTATGCCCCGTACCATGACAACCCAGCGTTGCGTGATGAACTCGGCGTTATCGTAGGTGATGTATGCAATTAACTGATTACCCGCGTACATTTCAAAGTGGTGCGAGTGGATTTCTACTGTTGCTATTTCGGGTGCTACAGCTTGGGCTTGGTTGGTGATGTGTTGGTTGAGTTCAGCTTGGGCTAAAACTTGTTCGCTGACGGGTTGCTGTCTAGGTGCGATATCAGTCATAATTAAGATCCTTACTAAAGGGTAAAAGGCGATCGCAAAGTTTTCCAGGCAGAGCGGTCGCCTTTGTTTTTTTTACGGACAAAGTTGTGGGGGAGCCACAACGCACTCACACAGATTTGGCGTAGCTATACATTGTTTAATTATTTCAGTAGCAATAATTCTGAATTAGTGAATATTTAGTGCAGAAAGCAGGTTGTCTGTGCGTTGTAGAGAAATGAGTTTTTATTTCTCTACCCCTTGTAATTACAAGTCTACTCTGAAATTTCTCCACAGTCAATAGTCTAAGCTGAGATATTTCAGCTTTAAGCTGATATTATTCAGTACACAACTGATATTTGTGGTATAGTCTGGATAGAAGTAAGCTAAAGGAGTTGATTTTGTGATGCAGACTTTGATTAGGTGGACATTAAAAGAAGTTATGGCAAGGTATGACATTAGAGCAGGCGACCTTGCAAAAACTATGGGGGTCAGCCATAACTCGATAGCTAACTTGCGAAAAGCGAAAACTATGCCGCGAATCGATGGTGAATCGCTCAATAAGCTATGTAATGCACTAAATTATCTAGCGCAAGATTTAACAGGTGAAATTACTCCTACAGATTTGATCAGTTACACCAAAGATCCTATAACGCCAATTCCTGCTGAAATCCCTGCTGAAACTGAACAAGAAAAATCTAGCCGAAGCAGGAAACTACGCTCAACAGATAATCAATCTGAAGTTTCTCTATCTGTCGCGTAGTAAAAGCGATCGCCGCCGTCCAAAGCAATGCGATCGCCTGCTCAATCCGTTGACTACAAAGTGAGCTAATTACAATGCTGACACATTTTTGGTCTAACCTCATGATCAGCATCAGTGTTCACTTTGGCTAAATGGCATCTCCGACCGTTTTTGTGCATTTACCAAATAGTGGGCAATCATCATGCTGGCACTAGATCGCTCCGAAACATCAACCCCTAATTGGGGGAGAGCTGGCGAAGCTGTCACCAGGGGCAAACTAAACAGTTTAGTTTAAATATTTTCCCCAACTATAAGGACTTCAGGGGGCAAGTTGGTGGCTCCTGCTCAAATATTA
>NZ_JACJSG010000118.1 GCF_014697625.1 Anabaena azotica FACHB-119
AGTGAGTAAGGACTCTAAAACTAACGAGAAAATCATTGTTTTATTCACCCCTACACCCCTACACCCTTACACCCTTACACCCCAAACCAAGGTTTTTGGAACACCAATAAAAAACCTACACCTGTCAGTCTCCCCCATCTCCCCCATCTCCCTCATCTCCCCCATCTCCCCAGTCCCTCACACCGCCGCCGTACTATTCGACACTCCCGACGTAACGGTGGGTGTTTGCACGCTCTGGGGTTCGCCTAACATGACGATAGAACAGGTGAGTTGGCTGGCTAGTTGGGTGGTAACATCACTTAAGGCTAAACCCCCTGGACTAGTACGATTACGGATAAAGGGTAAAACTACTAAGTCATATAATCTTGCTGCTTGCAAAATGGCTTGAGCCGCATTTTCATGGGCAATAATTTGAATTTCCGGCGAAGTGGGCAAAGCTAATTTAGATACTAGCAAGGCAAGTTGCGATCGCCTAGCGGCAATTTTACTCGAACTCGTGCGGCGATCGCACACGTTCAACACTGTCACTTGGGCTTGATTTGCTTCTGCTAACATCTGAGCAAACTGCACAGGCTGTAGTGTAGGTGTGACTAAATTTTCTACTGGTACTAAAATGCGTTGAATTTTCTTAGGTGATTCTACCAGACGTGTCACCGCCACAGGACAATGGGATGACCACAGCACATTATCAATTACATTGCCAAATAACCGCGCTCTTAACCCCGTCCGTTTCCCCCAACCCATGACAATCAAGTTGGCTTTTTGTTCGCGGGCGGCTCTACTAATTCCCGGTGCAAAAGCATCATCAATTCGCAACAGGGCTGATGCTTCCACACCCAAAGCCTGACTGTGGGCTGTAGCTCTTGCTAGTAAGCGTTCACTTCTTTGCAGGGAAATTTCTAATTGGGGTGCATCCATGTGCGCCGCAGATGTGGCGATCGCTAATGGGACAATTCGCCCTTGAGCCTGACTAGCTAATAACGCCGCCATCTCCACTAAATTTTGTTGAGTGTGGGGATTATAAACAGGGACAACGATAGTATAATCACTATTGTGGATTTCCTGTACTTGTTGCTCAGGCAATGGGGTGACTGGTTCTGTAACTGATGCGGTAGTTAAAGCTACGGCTGTACGACCAGTCAGCAACGGCCCCACAATTGCAGTCACCAGCATCAAGAAAACGATACTAGTTAAAACTGCTCCTGATAGTAAACCAGCTTGATATCCTACAAAAGCTGCCGCTAATGTTGTACTTACCTGGGGTATAGATAGCGACCATATAGTTAACATTTCCTGCCAACTATAACCATAGAAAAACTTGGCTAACCAAGCCGCAACAAATTTACTAGAAATCAAGCCAACTACAATTAAGCCAGTTAACTTGAGAATAAAAAGATGATGAATCAAACCCGGCACATCAATCAGTAAGCCCAGGTTAATAAAAAAAATCGGTATAAATAAAACACTACCAACAAAAACTATTTTTTCTTTAACAGGCCCTTCACCAATAGCTTCATTGACTGCTAAACCTGCTAAAAATGCCCCGAAAATTTTCTCAATACCGATAAATTGAGCTACTACAACTGCCAGGAACACTGTCAGTAATACAAATAAAAATTTTTTGCCCTCGTCGTCTCCTGAACGGCGAAAAAACTCTTTACCCAGCCAATCAAATCCCAGCAAGATGACAACGGAGACAGTAATTAACCAACCTAATAAGGGAAATATTTCAGATAAATTAGATACTCCCTTTTCAAAAGCGAGGACGCAAATAGCCAGTATTAATAGTGAGCTAATATCAGTGAAAACTGTAGCACCAATCGTAGTTGTGACTGCTCGGTTACTGATGATACCTAAATGATTGATAATGGGGTAAGCTAACAGCGTATAAGAACCAAGTAACGAGCCGACTAATACCGAAGTATTCCAGCCAAAGTTAAAAATCCGCCCTACTAAAACCCCTGTCAACAATGGCACAGCAAAACTCAACCCACCATACCCAAACGCGCGTCCTTTTTGCCGCCGCCACAATTTCCAGTCCACTTCTAAACCTGCGACAAACATCAAATAAACTAAGCCAATATTTGACAGCAGGCTAATCATCGGTGATTCTGTATGAATCAGGTTCCAACCCGATGGCCCTAATACTAACCCAGCGAGGACTAAACCCACTATTGCGGGTAATCTCAATCTTTCAAATAGAATCGGTACAACTAAGAGGACTACCAGTAGAATTACGAAGGGAACAATTGGTTCCTTGCCAAGAACTTGAGAAGTTTGTTCTAGCGCCAGAGCTGATGATAAAGGTTCCATAGGTGGAATTGGGGAGGGCGACGATAAGGCGGAGATTCCTCTAAGGTATTCATCCAATTAATCATACATAAGTGTTAAAGCTAGCCCGTGAAAAATACAGAAGCTTTAACTTAAGGTACTTAGGTAAAGGGGAAGGGGGAAAGGGGGAAGGAGCAACTGATAACTGATAACTGATAACTGATAACTGATAACTGATAACTGATAACTGATAACTGATAACTGATAACTGATAACTGATAACTGATAACTGATAACTGATAACTGATA
>NZ_JACJSG010000119.1 GCF_014697625.1 Anabaena azotica FACHB-119
AGAACAGCTATGTCTTATCGATTTTTTGATTGGTTGACTCTCAACCGTGACGTGTTTGCTGCTTACAAAGCTAGTTTGGGCTTTATTTGGGCTTAATTTTTGTTTAAGTCCCGGTAGGAGCAATCATAAGGACATTAACAAAACTGCTGCCAAATCAAGACAAAAGCGATCGCTGCTCCTTAGTGGCGATCGCTTTTTGAACACAAATACAGGTTGCACAGAGGACTAATCCTCTCTACAGCCTTGTGCTGCTAAAAGGCGATCGCATTCATTGTGGTCGCCCTTAAAACTACTGCTGCTTGTGACTGATATTAAAACGGCTACGCCAAAACGGAAGTGAGTGCGCTGTGGCTCCCCACAACGTAGAAAAAATACTTGAACAAGTAGGTAAAGCAAATGAAATACAGTGTAGTTGCTGGTTACAAGAAAGAATACAACGCTTCGCACACCAATACATTCCACCATCCCATTCAGTCTTTTGAGCAAATCCAAAGCGCATCAATTGAAGAATATTTCGATATGTTTGAAGAAACCAAGCGCATCGAAGTAAACCTTCATCTCGGCAAAAAAGGATAAGCTTCGCAAGGCGCGATCGCATCCATTGTGGTCGCCCTTAAACTACTGCTGCTTGCATTAACTGATATAGAAACGGCTACGCCAAAACCGAGTGATTGCGCTGTGGCTCCCCACAACGTAGTCAGTAAAAACAAAGGCGATCGCAGCGTCTGGAAAACCTTGCGATCGCCTTTTATCCAAGTAAATGGAGATTTCCATAATGACATACGCAACAGTAAACAAGCAACAAAGTCCGTTAACCGAGAGCGATCGCATAATCATCGCCACCATAATCCAGCGCCATCCAGAGCAAATCAAAACCATCTGGATTGATTGCGGAATCACGGTGTGGGTGCAACTGACCAACGGCGGTTGGCTACCATTCGACCGGAATTGGTTTGCTGCAAGAGTAGCTGAAGAGAAGCTTTCTCTAGAAGCGCAAGAAAACCTCCACAGACGCAACCAAGAACTTGAAGCCGAGCTAAAACAAGCCTGTAAAGAACAAGGGTTGAACTATGGAGAAGTAGACTATTTGTTCTTCTCCACAAAAGTCTATCAAGGTCGTGATTTCCTGGGGATAATCGGGTTCCATCGGTTCAGTAACTTATGGACGTACAGGCGTAGAGAACGAGGTATTGACCAGTACGCCAGTAGTGTGAAAGATGCCTTAGCGAAGTTAGGGGTGAGGCAGTTAGCGACGGTGTAGAACTGCTACGCCTAAGCACATGGAAATACAGTTAGGTGTTAGTTATGAGTACACAGAAAGAAATACTGTCTAACATTGCCCAGTGCTGCGAGTACGTGGGGTTAGAATTACTCGACGATGGCATCTACTACGGGGACAGACGGATGGTGGAGTTTGTCGAGAGCGATAGTCAAACTTACTACGTTCAGACCTTGCAAGAACAACCGCTAGACGAGTGCAAGTATGCTGATCTGTTGGATATCCCGATAGGTCAGCTTACGCCAGAGCAGCGCGAGATGCTGTTTGGGGGTGGTGAAGAGTTAGCGGCGTAGATTTAGGAGTGTGTAAGTATAAGCTTACACACTATTCTTATAATGTAGAAAAAAGGGAAAATGCTCTGATATTTTATGTCCAGCTTAGACAAAGAAAAATTGAAGTCCATTGTTTCACAATCTCCAGGGATAACCACCGAAGAATTGCGCCAACAGCTAGGCGTAGTCAATGGAACTGTAATTAGAACCGCAAAACAAACTGATGATATTGAGGTGGTAAAAACGTCTAAGGGTTATAAATTTTTCCCAAAAGTATCTGACAATTAAAGACCGCTTTTATAGAGGCTTACACTCTGGTCTATCAGGGAGCGTAAGCTTTTAGTTGAAAGGCGATTTTATTGGTCAGTTTGATAAAGAAAGATTGGGTTAAAAAATGAAAATCACGAACTACGAACAACTAAATAAACTAGTAGCTGAGTCATTGGGTTGGGAAATAGGCATATATCTAATTGATCAAGGAGAATTTCAACACGATGACGAACTTGAGTTTTACTATCCGCCAGACATTGAAGAAGACAGAACAGAGCGTTGGTTTGAAGAGTTCGGAATTGCCCCAGATTTCTGTTGCGAAATTTGGAATGTGGAAGCGTTTGTTCTGCCGGAGTGCGATCGCCAAAAACTTGTCACCCAAATAACAATAAGCCCAACGATGGTAAGTTGTGGTATTAAGCCTCTTACCTCGGATGGGATTCATTCAGGAATGGCGGTTACTGGGGAGAAGGGGATACCAAAGTCAGTAGCGTTAGCCGTTTGTTTGGCGTGGTTGAGATTCAAGGGTGTTGAGTTTGAATTGTCACTGCCACCGGAACAGACGGTTGATGTAGAAGAACCCCCCGAAGCAATTTGCCCGATGGATGCAGCAGGTGTTGATCCATTTGAAACTGAGTATCCACAAATATCGCCTTATATTCCGTAGGCGTAGCTTGCCGCCGTAAGGCATCGCACTCTGTTCAGAATTAAACGCATCCTGAAGAGAGTGCGATCGCACTATGT
>NZ_JACJSG010000012.1 GCF_014697625.1 Anabaena azotica FACHB-119
CCACTACTAGCGTGGCAAGGCTAAAATAGTGCAATAAGTTTCCTCTCTAACCTCTGTGTCTCTGTGCCTCTGTGGTTAATTAATGCAACATTTTAAGCTTGCCACGCCACTACAATTTAAGATTTACTCTAATATTTGTTTTAATTCTTCTCTCGCCTCTCTAGCAAACTGCACACTACCAATACTTGCCATAATTCCTGCGCCTGCGGTCAGGCTGGCTGCGGGAATTTTGTCTAAATATAATAAACCCACACCTAATAAAGTCATCATTGCTGATGCGGCGGTAACACCTACAGCTAGGTTACAGGTGAGTTGTGCTTGACGGATTAATTCATCAATGATTTTTTGTTTCGTCTCTGGTGGTACATCCAGAGATTGGGGTTGACTTTTGGCAAATAAGTTTAATTTCATAGAATTGAGTCCTCTGATTTTGAGTTAAGTTTTGCAACTTGTATGTTCGTATCTTATGAGGACAAAAATTCAACTGAAAGAGCATATAGGTTATCTTATATCTATTATTTGCCCTGTGTTTTAGGGCAGATAGGGCAATGTAATTTAACCTAACTGCCCTATGCAGCAAAATAGCCTTTTGCTATATTTTATGAATATTTAAATTCATCAAAAAGTTTTATCTATGCGTCCATCGGATACTGTTAATTCTAGTCCTGAAGGAAAAGATAACCTCAGAAAAGCATATGAAGCATTAAGTTTAACTCAGAAAGGCCTAGCTGAAAAAGCCAATGTTAGCGAAGACACGGTTAAACGTCTCTTGGGAACTAAAGAATGTCCGAATGGCGTTGAAAGATGGAGAGTAGAAAAGATTGCTGAAGTTTTAAATATTAAACCAACAGATATAGTTAATGCAAAAGATTGGTATCCACAACTAATACCGCCAGAATTTGAAATATTAATTAAAGATAAAACCCAGATATTTTGCGGCAGAGGATTTGTTTTTGCTGCCATTGAGGAGTTTATCAAGAATAACAAGAGTGGTTATTTCCAAATCATTGGTGATGCAGGCATGGGTAAAAGTGCCATTGCCGCCCATTATGTAGTAAAGAACCCAGGAACCATTTGCTTTTTTAATATTCGTGCAGATGGTAAAAATAGCCCAGATGTGTTTTTGAAACTAATTCGTCAGCAATTAACACAACGTTGGCAATTATCAGATGTGGCTGATGCTGATTTATCTGCCTTATTAATCAAAGCTAATAAACAACTATCTGCCGGGGAAAGTTTAGTAATTGTTGTTGATGCCCTCGATGAAGTTGACCAAGATGGAAACGGTAATCTGTTATATTTACCGATGATTTTACCAGAGAAAGTCTACTTTATCCTGACCAGAAGACCCTATACACCAGCAGAGCAAAGATTAAATATTTCGCCTAGCGTTCCCTATCAGGAGTTAGATTTAAGGAAATATGAACAAAATAGTAATGATGATGTAAAAGAATATATTTGGCAATTGCTAAATTCAGGTGAGTATCAAGATGGCTTGCAGCAGTGGATACAAAAGCAAAATAACCTATCTAAAAATGGCTTTGTGGAAACTATATCTGCTAAAAGTGAAAATAACTTTATGTATCTACGGTGCGTTTTACCAGCCATAGCCGAAGGTTTTTATAATGTTAAGCCGCTAGATGAATTACCTGTGGGTTTGCAGGGATATTATAATAGTCACTGGCGATTAATGGGAATGACTAACAAGCCCTTACCAAGAAATAAAATTAAAATCATTTATGTGATGTGTGCCTTGAGTAGTGCCGTATCCCGTGAATTGATTGCTAAATATTCTAAGCAAAATAATTTAACAGTAGAAGAGGTTTTGAAAGATTGGGCGCAGTTTTTACAGAAACAGGAAATTTATCAACCGCCTCGGTATCGGTTTTATCATGAAAGTTTTCGAGACTTTTTACAGCGTCAAGATATTGTCCAAGCTGCGGGGGTAAGTTTAACTGAAATCAGTGCGGAAGTTGCTAGGAATATGATAGAAGGGCTAGAGCTATGAGCAATTTTCCCACCTGGTTTGCTGAAAAGTCACCGGAAGAAAAAGAACGTTTATTAAGTGAGCTTCCTCGATTATTGCTAAAAGGTAGACAAATTAATGAACTGTTTAAGTTGTTGGCTAACTTTTACTTTATCGAAGCTAAGTTTAATCATCCTCTATTTGGGTTAAACGCACTCTTGGAAGATTATGATTTATTAGATCAGCCTGAAGTATGCAGCGATTCAAAATATGCTGAAACTGTTAAATTTTTAAAGTTAATTCCCGATACTTTGTTGATATCAGGACACATTATATCTACAGATCCAAAGCAACTAAACGGGCAATTATCAGCAAGATTGGCATATTTTGATGAACCAGAAATTAAGCAGTTAATTGAACAAATATCAGCAGATGATAAGACGAATTTACACAGTTTGATAGGTAGTCTAACTCCCCCTGGTGCTGGGGGATTAATTCGCACCCTGACTGGTCATAGTACCTGGGTGAATGCAGTGGCAATTACTGCCGATGGCAAAACGCTGATTTCTGGTTCTAATGACAAGACAATCAAAATCTGGGATGTAGCTACAGGCAGGGAAAAGTTCACCCTGACTGGTCATAGTAACTCGGTGAGAGCAGTGGCGATGACTGGCGATGGCAAAACGCTGATTTCTGGTTCTGAAGACAAGACAATCAAAATCTGGGATGTAGCTACAGGCAAGGAAAAGTTCACCCTGACTGGTCATAGTAACTCGGTGAGAGCAGTGGCGATGACTGGCGATGGCAAAACGCTGATTTCTGGTTCTGAGGACAAGACAATCAAAATCTGGGATGTAGCTACAGGCAGGGAAAAGTTCACCCTGACTGGTCATAGTGGCTGGGTAAGTGCAGTGGCAATTACTGCCGATGGCAAAACGCTGATTTCTGGTTCTGGAGACAAGACAATCAAAATCTGGGATGTAGCTACAGCTAGGGAAAAGTTCACTCTGACAGGTCATAGTTACTCGGTGAATGCAGTGGCGATGACTGCCGATGGCAAAACGCTGATTTCTGGTTCTTGGGACAAGACAATCAAAATCTGGGATGTAGCTACAGGCAAGGAAAAGTTCACCCTGACTGGTCATATTAGCCCGGTGAATGCAGTGGCGATGACTGGCGATGGCAAAACGCTGATTTCTGGTTCTGAGGACAAGACAATCAAAATCTGGGATGTATCTACAGGCAAGGAAAAGTTCACCCTGACTGGTCATAGTGCCTCGGTGGATGGAGTGGCGATGACTGGCGATGGCAAAACGCTGATTTCTGGTTCTTGGGACAAGACAATCAAAATCTGGGATGTAAATACAGGCAGGGAAAAGTTCACCCTGACTGGTCATAGTCGCTCAGTGAGTGCAGTGGCGATGACTGCCGATAGCAAAACGGTGATTTCTAGTTCTGAGGACAAGACAATCAAAATCTGGGATGTAGCTACAGGCAGGGAAAAGTTCACCCTGATAAGTCATAGTGCCAGAGTGAGAGCAGTAGCGATGACTGCCGATGGCAAAACGCTGATTTCTGGTTCTAATGACAAGACAATCAAAATTTGGGATGTAGCTACAGGCAGGGAAAAGTTCACCCTGAGAGGACATAGTGGCTCGGTGAGTGCAGTGGCGATGACTGCCAATGGCAAAACGCTGATTTCTGGTTCTAATGACAAGACAATCAAAATCTGGGATCTAGCTACAGGCAGCAAAAAGTTCACCCTGACTGGTCATAGTGACTCAGTGAATGCAGTGGCGATGACTGCCGATGGCAAAACGGTGATTTCTGGTTCTTGGGACAAGACAATCAAAATCTGGGATGTAAATACAGGCAGGGAAAAGTTCACCCTGACTGGTCATAGTCGCTCAGTGAGTGCAGTGGCGATGACTGCCGATAGCAAAACGGTGATTTCTAGTTCTGAGGACAAGACAATCAAAATCTGGGATCTAGCTACAGGCAGGGAAAAGTTCACCCTGATAAGTCATAGTGCCAGGGTGAGAACAGTAGCGATCGCTCCCGATGGCAAAACTGTGATTTCTGGTTTTGATGACAACACAATCAAAATCTGGGATCTAGTTACAGGTGCAGAAATAGCGACTTTCACCGGAGAAAGCCCTATAACTTGCTGTACGGTTGCTGCTGATGGAGTGACAATCGTAGCAGGAGAAGAATCAGGCAGATTACATTTTCTGCGTCTGCAAGGAAGGTCTTTCTCCTCCCCAGAATTGCAGTCTATTATTCTCCAAAAGAGCGAAAATTTTGTCGGTCGTGATTTTGTCTTCACGGCTATTGATGATTTTCTCCACCGTTACCAAAAGGGTTACTTCACCATTGTTGGTGTACCGGGTAGTGGTAAAAGTGCCATTCTCGCCCAATATGTAAAACAAAATCCCCAGACTATTTATTACAATGCCCAAATTGCGGGTAAACATCGAGCCGAGGTATTTTTCCCAGATATTTGTACACAGTTAAGTTTAAGATTAGATAATTTCGCTCAGACCCCACCCCAACCAGCCCCACAAGAGAAGAGGAAAATAATATTTGCAAATGCGAATGAGGGAAGTTGGTTATTCTCACTTTTGCTGCAACAAATCAGCGATAAATTAGCACCTGATGAAAAGTTAATCATTATTATTGATGCTTTAGATGCTATTGACATTCACAGTCAACCAGTAGCCACTAATTTATTCTATCTCCCCCGCTATTTACCTAATCAAGTTTATTTTATTTTCTCGCGTCGTCCTTATAAAAAATCTCATGCTGGTTTATTAATTGAAGCGCCATCACAAGTCCTCGATTTATCAGATTATTCAGTGGAAAATAGGCAAGATATTCAAGCTTATATTGGAAGAGACCTAACCCCCCTACCCCCCTTCCCTACTAGGGAAGGGGAGGAAGAGGAATTAGTTGATTTTGTGAAAGATGAAAATCAAAATTGCTCCCCTCCCCTTATAGGGGAGGGGTTGGGGGAGAGGTCACAACTCATCGGGGAAAATGAAGATAATTTTATGTATGTGCAGCAAATTATCAAAGCTATAGCAGATGATTTTTACTCTCAACCTAAAAACTTTGATAGCCTTCCCCCAGATTTAGAAGCATATTATCAACAACATTGGCAAAAGATGCAGGGTGAGGGTTTATCTGATATTGCTGTAGATTTGTTGCGGCTTTTGACTGCTGCGGAAATTCAACCAATTTCTACATTAGCTATGAGCGAAGCTATCAATGCTGATGTCTATGATGTAGCGGAAATTCTCGAAAATTGGTTAGAATTTTTGCAAGAAACACGCATTGGTAAGAAAATAGAATATAAGTTATATCATCACAGCTTTCGGGATTGGTTAGGGAAAATCATTAGGTTGGAAAGCTTTGGAGGTTAAGGAAATAAACCTCTTGCATAAATGCTTTGGTGTTGCTGTAAATATTTTTTAAAAGTTCACGCAAAGGCGCATTCGCGTAGCGTCTCGTAGAGAAGACGCAAAAGAATAACTATGGAAGCTTTGTATTCTGATTTTTAAATTATTCGTGCAAGAAGTCTCACCCTGTCGTACAGTGAGGGATGAGAGGGATAACTATTAACTATTTCATATCTTGCGCCTTCTCAATAAGCGGGTGGTGGGCATTGCCCACCCTACTAAATTTATTTATGGGAATTGTAATTTTGAATTTTGAATTGGAGCGAAGCGACTTGACTAATGACAAACCCCCTTTATGGCGTGATAATCGCTTTTGGTATATTGCTGGACAATTGATTGCTTTATTTTTCATTGCATTTGTGGTAGTGATACTTTTAGGTAATCTCAACCGCAATTTGCAGCGATTAGGGATTCAATTTGGTTTTGAGTTTCTCCAGCAGCAAGCATCTTTTGACATCGGTGAAACGCTAATTGCTTATAAACCAACAGACACTTATACTCTGGCTTTGTTGGTGGGATTAATCAATGCTTTGCGAGTAGCAATCACAGGAATTATTCTGACAACAATTGTCGGTTTATTAGCTGGGGTTGCTAGATTATCCGATAACTGGTTGGTGCGGAATATTGCGCTGGTTTATGTAGAAATTTTTCGGAATACACCTTTACTTTTACAGTTGCTATTTTGGTACTTTGCTGTTTTTCTCAGTTTTCCCAAGGCTGATAATCAAATTTCGCTTTGGGGAGTTATCGGGCTGAGTCAAAATGGCATAAAACTACCTTGGTTTACCTTATCGCCAGAGTTTTCTGCTTTACTGTTGGGTTTGACTTTTTACACTGGCGCTTTCATCGCAGAGATTGTTCGGGGTGGTATTGCGTCAGTATCTAAGGGACAATGGGAAGCAGGGCGATCGCTCGGATTAAAACCAAGCCTAATCATGCGTCTGGTTATTTTACCCCAAGCTTTGCGTGTGATTATTCCCCCACTCACCAGCCAGTATTTAAACTTAACAAAAAACTCTAGTTTAGCGATCGCGATCGGCTATCCTGATATATACTTTGTCGCTTCCACTACCTTTAATCAAACTGGTAGAGCCGTAGAAGTTATGTTACTACTTATGCTCACCTATCTCAGCCTCAGTTTAACTATCTCCCTCATCATGAATGCTTTTAACCGTGCTGTGCAGATTAAGGAGAGGTGAGGGACTGGGGAGAAACCCACCCCTAGCCCCTCCCAGGAGGGGAAAAGGGAGGTCGGGGAGTGGGGAGAAACCCACCCCTAGCCCCTCCCAGGAGGGGAAAAGGGAAGTGGGGGGAGATGAGGGAGATGAGGGAGTGGGGGGAGATGAGGAAGAAAAACTATGGACTATTGACTATGGACTATTGACTATGGACTATTGACTAATGACTAAATTAACTTGGCTACGTAAAAACCTGTTTAATACTTGGTATAACAGTTTGTTGACAGTTATCTGCTTGGTTTTGTTGTTTTGGCTTTTGCAAGGGGTTGTAATTTGGGCAATTACTAAAGCACAATGGGCAGTTGTGCAAGTAAATTTACGTTTGTTTTTAGTTGGGAGATTTCCGCCGACTGAATATTGGCGTGTTTGGGTTGTTTTGGCGATCGCTTCTACTTTAACGGCTCTAACTACAGTTGTCTTTTTAGGTAAGCAAAAGTTAACAGGGTTGACAAAATTAGTCGCGCCTTGGCTTTCCTTAATCTGGTTATTATCATTCCCCGTTATTTTGTGGTTAATTGGTGGTGGGTTTGGTTTGCGTCCTGTTTCCAGCACTTTGTGGAATGGTTTGCTACTCACCTTATTTATGGCAGCAATTAGCATTATTTTGTCCTTTCCTCTTGGGGTTTTACTCGCTTTAGGAAGGAATAGCAATTTGCCTGTAGTACGTTGGTTTTCTATTCTTTATATTGAAATTATTCGCGGTGTTCCCCTAATTGGGATTTTATTTCTCGCCCAGGTGATGTTACCTTTGTTATTCTCTGCGGATGTCCGTTTAGACAGAGTGTTAAGAGCGATCGCTGGTTTGGTACTATTTAGTGCAGCTTACATGGCGGAAAATGTACGCGGCGGGCTTCAGTCTGTTTCCCGTGGACAAGTGGAAGCAGCAAAAGCATTAGGATTAAATACATTTTTCGTAGTTCTTTTAATCATTTTACCCCAAGCTTTACGAGCAGTAATTCCGGCAATTGTCGGGCAGTTTATCGGACTATTTAAAGATACTTCTTTATTATCTCTTGTGGGTTTAGTGGAACTTACAGGTATTGCCCGTTCCATTTTGGCACAGCCTCAATTTATTGGTCGTTATCCAGAAGTATATTTATTTATTGGTTTGATTTACTGGTTATTTTGTTACTCAATGTCTTTAGCTTCTCGACGTTTAGAAAAGCAATTAAATAATTAGTCAATAGTCAATAGTCAACAGTCAATAGTCAATAGTCAATAGTCAGTAGTCAATAGTCAATAGTCAATAGTTAATAGTCAACAAAAAATAAAATTTATGAGAGAACAAACACCGATAATTATTGCTGAAGATGTGCATAAATGGTATGGCAAATTCCATGTGTTGCAAGGTGTGAGTTTAACGGTGTATCGTGGGGAAGTGGTTGTGTTGATGGGGCCTTCTGGTTCAGGAAAATCAACATTTATTCGGACTTTTAATGCTTTAGAAGAGTATCAGCAAGGTAAAATTACTATTGATGGTATCACCCTCGGCCACGACTTGCGAAATATTGAAGCAATTCGCCGAGAAGTGGGAATGGTATTTCAACAATTTAATTTATTTCCCCATTTAACAGTTCTACAAAATATTACTTTAGCTCCAATTTGGGTACGGCGCTGGAAAAAAGCAAAAGCCGAAGAGTTAGCAATGCAGTTGTTGGAAAGGGTAGGAATTTTAGAACAAGCAAACAAATACCCCGGACAGTTATCTGGGGGACAGCAACAGCGAGTTGCGATCGCTCGTGCGTTAGCAATGCAGCCTAAAATTATGTTATTCGATGAACCGACTTCTGCCTTAGACCCAGAGATGGTAAGAGAAGTTTTAGACGTAATGCGAAGTCTAGCCCGCGATGGGATGACAATGGTAGTCGTTACCCATGAAGTCGGATTTGCCCGTGAAGTCGCTGATCGAGTAGTTTTAATGGATAGTGGTAACTTAGTCGAGTCAGCCACCCCCGACAACTTTTTCACCAAACCTCAAGAAGAACGCACTCGCAAGTTCTTATCACAAATTCTTTAGTTGGTCATTAGTCATTAGACCTCTTGCAAAAGTCGTTCTTAGCGTTCTTTTCTTTGCGTCTTTGCGCCTTTGCGTGAGACAAAAAAAGATTTATGCAAGAAGTCTATTAGTCGATAGTTTTTGCTTATTCTTCCTTAGCACTCAATTACTTATGGGAAAAAAAGTTAATTTTTTTAAAGGATATTTTGCCAGCCTAATTGACCCGACACTTGTACCAACTGCATTAAAAGTTGCCGTTGTTGTTGGCTCTATTTTATTTATGATTAATCATGGTCACGCTTTATTAACTGGGAAAATGGGACGCGATCGCTGGATTTCTGCCATGCTCACTTATGTAGTACCATATTTTGTGAATATTCATGGTCAATATATTAGTATTTATCGTAATAAATCTTTTTAAATACATCAAAAAATTTAATTCAATCCCTGTAACCTATCCCTTGTTCCCTACTATATTACAACCATTCTCCGCCTCGGAACCGCCAACGAGGAAAAATGATTCGCATAATGCTTTGGGAAGCAATAAAAACTGCTAACCAAACTACACTGTAGTGCATTATAAAAGCACCTATTGATAGTTCTTCTTTAGGTATAGGTAATGGTAAGAATCCAAAAAGTTTAGCTCCACAAAAAACAAATATTAATTCCCCAATACCTGCTATTAGTTGATAAACTGCTGGCCAATCGCGATCCCAACGAAATTTTTGTAGATGATTATAAAGAATATCCCATCCTAAACCAAAGATAGCAACATAAGCTAGTATCCAAAAATAAACTGAATTAGCACCAGGGCCAATTAAACCCATCGCAAAAGGCAAAGATACTAATACACCAACAGTAGCAAGTAATAACAGTCTAGTTTGCCAACGACCAAATAAAGTTGGAGTCATAATAATTACAAGTGAATGGTAATATTAACTGCCTAGCGTGGCAAGGCTAAACTTGTACATTAGCCAACAACCTAAAATCTTATACCAATTCAAAAAATCTTCGCAACACATCCATTATCTGTAGGGGCGCACAGCTAGCTGTGCGCCCCTACTCATCTGCGTTCATCTGCGTTTATCTGCGTTCAATTTTTCCAAATCTATTGCCACATTTTAGTCCGGTCACGCCACTACTATTAATATTGACTTTACACAAAAATCTCTGTGATAGTCTACACAGGTTAATTAGGCTTCATTTCTAATAATTCAGGAACTGTGACGAATTTGTAACCTTGCTGTTTCAGTCCACTAATGATTTGTGGTAAGGCTTGTACCGTTCTTTTGCGATCGCCTCCGCCATCGTGCATCAAAACTATATAACCCGGTTTTGGGCCTTTGACGACATTTTTCACAAATACTTCAGGTTTAGCGCGGGGATCAGTATCGGCGGAAGTTAAAGACCACATGACTACAGCATTTTTTTGGCTTTTAGCATATCTGGCTAAACCATTATTTAAAACTCCTCCAGGGGGACGGAATAATTGAGTTTTCACACCTGTAGTTTTGTAAATCAGGTCAGATGTCCGTTCAATTTCACTTTTGGCTGTGGCTTCATCCATGCGCCTATACCAATGATGCCAAGTATGATTACCTATAGCATGACCTTCAGCTACAACTCGTTTAGCGATGTCGGGATTGGCTTTTGACACTCCTCGCTCTAAAGAGACGAGGATTCTTGCTTCATCCGTCCTCTCTAGAAATCTGAATACCAGTATTCAAATTTCTCCGTTTGGATACGTCCACAAGCTCACACGGACTGCCCGACCGCGTTTGAAAAGGTTTTTAATTTCTGTGTTTACTCCCACATTTGTACAAGATTTAGGATTTATACTACCAGGGTTCCGGATCAGGAGCAGTCCGCTTGACCTACTTCGTCTTTTATTTGTGCGCTTTACCGCTATCAGTTATACTACCACAAAAGCCGCCCTAGAAGGGCGGGGCTTTAAACCCAGTTTTTCGGTAAAGCTTGTCCCACCCAAAAGAAGGTCGCTTTTATCTGATTTTGTTGAAGAATATCCAAAATTTCTGGCGTGGTTTTCTGCCAAGGCCCATCATCAAAAGTGAGAGCGATGACTTTTTGTCCACTAGTAACGTTGGCTTTTTCATTACTATTCAATTGTGCCTGATAAACTGTCTTCCCTTGATATTGGGCTGGCACGGTAAAGTTAAGATTATCTGATGGAGGCTTGGCTGGCTGCTGTACCTGATTACTTGCAACTGGTAAATCTTGTCTAGCTGTTACAGGTTGCTGCTTACGAAACCCCAAAAGCATAACTACAGTAACAGAACCAGCTACCAAAAAAGTAGCGATCGCTATCACTCCCAGAAATTTCTCTATCTTCGGGTGGTTGTTGGTCATGAAGAAATTCCCAAAACTCACCCTATGATATGCGATTAGTTAATAGTCAATAGTCATTAGTCAATAGTCAAACCAACTGATAATCTGGTCGAGTGTGATAGGCTGCTAGGGGTTCCCAATGAATTACATCTTCCAATAAGGACTGATAACCCAAGGTGTTAGGATGTAGTCCATCTTCGCTTAAACGTTTGTTGCGCCAAGCGTCGCCCCGTGCCATCCATTGGTCGAAAATATCTAAATAGGGAATTTGCCTTTGATTACAAGCGATGCGAGTTGCTTCTTTGTAGCGATATTGATCGGTATGATTAAAATAGAAGCAATCGAGAAAAGGCATCTTGGCTTCATCTACTGGAACCATACCCACAAATAATACAGGGCAAAGTTGCTGCGCTTGGTCTAGTAAAGCGGCGATTTCCGATTCAAACAAGGCGAAATCTGTATGATTACGTCCATTGGGACGGGCTAACCGGGCTGAATCATTGACTCCTACAGATAGGATGATTAAGTCGGGGACACGATTTCGCAATTCGCCACGATGACGAAATTCTACCTCTAACCTTTGTGCTACCTGCTGGGTGCGATCGCCTCTTACTCCCAAATTGTACAGGACATGACCTGAGCTATCGGGTAACATCCACCAGCGCCGCAATTGCTCGACCCAGCCCCCTTTTTCTGGGTCGCCGAAGCCATATACTAAACTATCCCCCAGTGCGATAATCTTCAAAGGCTGACATTGGGTTGGTGATAAAGACAGCTGCATTGAGGAAGGAGTGGGAAATGTTTGCATCTTAAAAGATTTTAATTTATATCTTTACAAGATTCTATACATTTCTACACCATTACTACAGTATGTTTTTTGTCCTTTGTCCAAAAAACTTGATTAAGGCTTCGGTAGTTGCTTGGCGACGCAAGGCGACATAAACGTACTATCTCACTGTGGACTAATGACCAATGACCAATGACTAATCAATTGATTTGGCAATTACTCCTAACTGTAATCCAGGCGGATAACTACCTTCTTGTTTGATGTGTTTAATTTCCGCGTCAGTAATTCGTAAGCTTAATTTTTGTGCCAATGCCTTGACAATATCACCCCGGTCGATTAACCCAGCCACAGCACCAGCAGGGGTAAGTACAGTAATACGAGGTAACTGTTCATTTTCTAACTTTTTGATGACTTGTGCGATCGCAGTTGATTCTGTCACGGAAGGAATTTCTGTCAAAGGATGGGCGATGCTGTGCAAAGTTTGGGTTTCCCATGCGCTTCTTTCCACCAAGCGTAAGTCCTCAATGGCGACCATACCGCGATAACGTCCATCGGACGCAGCAAAATAAACTTCTGGGGTAGTCGCTGCTAATAAGTACGCATCAGCAAAGGAACGTAAGGTTTGGTCAGCATCAATGACCCGAAAATCACGAGTCATCGCATCGGCGGCTGTGACTTTGAGTAAGGTTTCTTGTAATGTGGTGATGCGGTCGTAGTTGTTGGCGTTACGGATGGCAAACCAACCTAACAAAGCTATCCACAAGCCTGTAACTAACTCTCTAGTAAAGAAATCTACAGCAAATCCTAAAGCGATCGCAATAAAACCTAAAATTTGCCCCGCCTTAGCCGCCCAATGTACCGCCACAAACCTATCCCCGGTAATTTTCCAAAGTGCAGCTTTCAATACCTGTCCCCCATCTAGAGGTAAGCCGGGAATTAAGTTAAATAGGGCGACAACTAAATTAATACGTGCCAAATCATCAACCATGACACTGACTGGGCTAGTATCGGGAATTACAGTACTTGCTATTCTCAGCAACAAAAATAAGCCGATACTGACCAAAGGCCCAGCTATAGCTACTTGAAAGGCTTTCAGAGGAGTTTTAGATTCTTCCTCAATGGCAGCAATACCACCAAATAGGAATAGAGTAATAGAGTTAACTTTAATTCCTTGCGATCGCGCTGCTAAACTATGACCTAATTCGTGCAGTAGTACCGAAGCAAATAGCAGCAACGCCATAACTATCCCAGCACTCCAAGCCCAAGCAGCGCCCCATTCTTGGTAAGCCACGCCAAAATTCAGTGTTGCTAAACCCAAAATCACAAACCACAGAGGGTCTAAAAATAGGGGAATGCCAAATAAAGAGCCGATTTTCCAATTTGTTTGCATCACATTATCCTGAAATTTAATATTTTTTCTGAATACATCACATATACGATGTATGCTTTTTTCTATACGATTTTTATATTTTCCTCATAATCAGGACTTACGCAACTTGCACTTGGGGTAGGGTGCGTCAGATGTGGAAAATCCTTGAATGTTTACGAAATTATTGGGGCTGACGCACCCTACATTTAGTTTGATTATGACTATACGATTTTTATATTTTCCTCATAATATTAGGTCGCAGCAGCACCATCAAACGATAGGAACAGCAAAATCAGCCGTTACTAATTAATCTGTCCCAGATTCTAGAATAGACAATCCCGCCTATTTGATCATACAAAAAACAGAAAAATACAAGTTTGTGGCTCTGGGGTACTTTGATTTTGATTAATTGCGATCGCCTAATACTACTTTTCTTAAATAGGTTTTATGTATAGTCAAATACAAATAAATTTATGTATAAGTAACCGGAAAAGTTGATATTCGATATGAATATAGTTAAAATATATTCAATAACCACTAACATATTTCGCATAATATATTATAATGCGAGATTCAACTATTTACTTAGTTGAGATGTGTCAGTGGTAGAAAATTAAAAAACTCAACCATAGATAATTTTAGATTTGAACGTTACAGCTTTTTTTAAATCACCGCTCCAAACCACACGTAGCCTGTGGCGTATTGGACAAACTGTACTGGGTATTATCTTTCGTCACCCAGTCACAGGAACTAGTATCATCCCGCTTCTATCAGATGGTAGAATTGTGCTGATTCGTCGGCGTGACGATGGTCTTTGGGCATTACCTGGAGGTATGGTAGATTGGGGAGAAGATATACCTACTACAGTCCGCCGTGAGTTATTAGAGGAAACTGGACTAGAATTGACAAAAATTAGACGCTTGGTAGGTGTTTACTCTGCACCAGACCGCGACCCTAGAATACATTCTATATGTGTTGTGGTTGAGGCTGAGGTACAGGGAACAATGGAAATTATCGATACCGCCGAAGTTCTAGAAATTCAAGCTTTTCCTCCCCATTCTCTACCTCAAGGGCCGATGTCTCATGACCATTATCGACAACTACAAGACTACTTAAATGGCTTGACTACTTTAGCTTAGAAATATAGCAGTAGCCGCATAGTTTAGGGCATTGATGAATCAGAAAATTTTTATCACAAGCAGCGATGTAGCGCCTATCACCTGTCACCTATCACCTGTCCCCTATCACCTATCACCTGCTATAAGTGAAATTTTGGGTTAGAATTGGGACTTCATAGTTTTATCTACATGTTCTGGTGAAAAACCTTAAATTTACTTAAAGTAAATTAATACAGCAAAAATGAATACTCACTTACGTAACGCCCGGAGAAAATTATCTCAAGGGCTATTATTCTGGCGTGAAGCCGGCGAAGGACTACCGATAGTTTTGTTACACGGCGCTAGGAATGAAGGTAGCCAATGGGTGGAGGTGATGGAGTCGCTTTCACCAAACTTTCATTGTTTTGCGCCAGACTTATTAGGTTTTGGAGAATCAGAAAAACCTAATATTCATTATTCCATTGATTTACAAGTAAAATGTATAGCTGAATTTTGCCAAGCCTTGAAGTTAGAAAAGGTATATCTATTAGGACATTCCCTTGGGGGTTGGGTTGCGGCTACTTATGCGTTAAAGTATCCAGAACAAGTTGAGGGATTAATTTTGTTAGCGCCAGAAGGTGTCAACATAGAAGGACAAGAACAAAATTGCCAAAAGATGCGGCAATTGATAAAGCGTCCACCAATATTTTTTAAGATACTGCGATCGCTACGTTTTTTAACTAAGCTGTTTAAGTTAGATAAAAAGATAGACCAAGATTGGCAAACACGCCAAATACTACTACAACATCCTACAGCTTCTCAATTACTCTTTCAACGTAAGCAACCAGAAATCGAAGCCGAATTATTAAACAACAGTTTGCTGAAACTAGAGATTCCAGTTTTGATTTTACAAGGTGGTAAAGATACCCCGGATGCTTTAGCTAGAAGCCAAGCTTATAGTAAACTGATTCCCAGAGCCAATTTGAAAATCATTGCCCATGCCGAAAGTAATTTACCACAATCCTGTGTGGGACTTGTAACTGGGGAGGTTAAGGATTTTATTGGTAATAGGTAATGGGTAATTGGTAATTGGTGGTTATCTACTCATAGATATTTTTTGCATCCCCCAAAAAATTAGGTTTGGTTCGACGATTAAACGTGAGGCGATCGCGGGATATAATTCTTGCAGATAGCTTAATAGTAAATTGCGATCGCCTCCTTTCATCGCCACCTTGCCATCAGGAAATAAACGCCACCACTCGTCAATAAAATCCTTAATTCCCGCTAATAAAGTATAAATCACCCCACTTTGCATTGCCTGTGGCGTATTCAGTGCAAACCGTGGTGGTAATTGAATTTCCTCAACTTCTAACTGTGGTAACTGTCCAGTTTTTTGCCCCAAACTCGCCAACTGTAAACCCATCCCCGGCAAAATAGCCCCACCCACCAAATTTTTATCCCCATCCGCAGCAGTGAAAGTAAGTGCAGTTCCCGCATCAATGACCAACATCGGGAAGCCCCAACTCATCCCCGCCCCCCACAAAGCCAAAGCCCGGTCAATTCCCAAAGTCGGATATATATTGTTAAGCGGTATATCCTCTAAAGTAATTACCCGCACATTAGGGTAACTTTGCCAAATTGCAGTTTGCTGAGGAACTACCGAAGCGAGGAGGAGGGGAAAGGGGAAGGGGGAAAGGGGAAAGGGGAAAGGATAAATACTGCTTCCTCTGCTCCTCTGCTCCTCTGCTCCTCTGCCCCTCTGCTCCTCTGCCCCCCAGTCCCCCAATTGCTGTATAACAGATTCAGGTAGATATTCTGTATCCCACGTACAATTAAGGGACTTGCCGTGGAATAATGCCCAATGTAGCCGAGAATTACCGATTTCTAAGGCTAGCCATGTACCTTCTGTCTGTTCTGAATAATGCTGTGATTTCACTCTTTTATACTTTTTAACTTATCTATAGGTTTTTTAATAAAAATTAACAAATATTCCGTGTCAGAATAAGACTAGAGGAATAAATACTCATTGTGTTAAGGAGAAAGTTATGGTAGCAATCACTGATAAAACTGAAAAACGGCTGACCATACAGACTGCGGAAATTGCTCAAGATACTACAGCAATTCGCTCTCTAGATTGGGATCGCGATCGCTTTGATATCGAGTTTGGTCTGCAAAACGGCACTACCTATAACTCTTTTCTCATACGCGGTGAGCAGATAGCCCTAGTTGATACGTCCCATGAAAAGTTTCGTAAACTTTATTTTGATACCCTGACAGGGCTAATCAATCCCACAGATATAGATTATTTGATAGTCAGCCACACCGAGCCAGACCATAGTGGCTTAGTTAAAGATTTGTTACAGATGGCTCCAGATATCACCGTGGTAGCCTCAAAAGTAGCAATTCAGTTTCTAGAAGATTTGGTACACCAGCCATTTAAGCGGAAGATTGTGAAAAATGGCGATCGCTTAGATTTAGGCAACGGTCACGAAATCGAGTTTGTCATCGCCCCCAACTTACACTGGCCGGACACCATCTTTAGCTTCGACCACAAAACCCAAACCCTCTACACCTGCGACGCTTTCGGAATGCACTACTGTTCCGACAGCACCTTCGACGAAGACTTAAAAACCATCGAGGCTGACTTCCACTATTACTATGAATGCTTGATGGGGCCGAATGCGCGGTCGGTACTATCTGCCCTCAAACGCATGGGAGAATTACCAAGCGTGAAAATGATAGCCACTGGTCACGGCCCCTTACTTTACCATAACGTTGAGGAATTAACTGGACGTTACCGGAGTTGGAGTCAAAACCAAACCAAGGCAGAAACCAGCATCGGTATATTTTACGTATCTGAATATGGATATAGCGATCGCCTAGCCCAAGCGATCGTCAATGGTATCACTAAAACAGGTGTGGGTGTAGAGGTAGTAGACTTGGGTTCAGGCGTAGATTTACAGGAATTACGCGAACTAGTGGGACGTTGTTCTGGACTAGTAATTGGGGTTCCGCCAGCCTCTGGTGCGGCTAGTATTCAAGCCGCCTTCAGCACCATTTTAGGGTCTGCCAACGAAAAACAAGGTATAGGTATATTTGAAAGCGGTGGCGGCGATGATGAACCAATAGACCCATTGTTAAGCAAATTCCGCAACTTGGGTTTGACCACGGTGTTTCCAGAGATTCGCCTCAAACAGACACCAACGGAAAATACCTACAAACTCTGTGAAGAAGCGGGTACAGACTTAGGGCAATGGGTAACACGCGATCGCAGCATCAAAGCCATGAAATCATTAGGTGCTGATTTAGACAAAGCCCTGGGTAGATTGACTGGTGGCTTATATATCATCACAGCCAAAAAAGGCGACGTTTCCAGCGCCATGTTAGCCTCCTGGGTAGCCCAAGCCAGCTTTAAACCTCTAGGATTTTCCATTGCCGTAGCTAAGGATAGAGCAATTGAATCATTAATGCAAGTAGGCGATCGCTTCGTTCTCAACGTATTAGAAGAAGGCAATTACCACCAACTCATGCGCCACTTCCTCAAACGATTTGCCCCAGGTGCAGACCGTTTTGAAGGAGTCAAAACCCAAACCGGCGAAAACGGCGCACCCATCCTCAGCGACGCTTTAGCCTACATAGAATGCGAAGTCCAAAGTCGGATGGACTGCGGCGACCACTGGGCAGTATACAGCACTGTCTACGCCGGCAGAGTCTCCAAACCCGAAGCCCTCACAGCCGTTCACCACCGCAAAGTCGGAAACCATTATTAGTCAGTTGACCGTTGACAGTTGACAGTTATCAGTTGTTCTCCTCTGCTTCCTGTTCCCCTCCTGGGAGGGGTTAGGGGTGGGTTTCTCCCGCTTGGGGAGCGCAGTCAACAGTGAATAGGGTGCGTCAGTACAAATATTTTCTTGGAGTAGCCAGGATTTCTCGTACTGACGCACCCTACATTTTGGATATTTTTTTATCTGGAAATCCCTAAAATATCCTATCGCTTTGGTGAACAGAGCGAGAATCACTGTTAAAAAGACGTTGCAGTGCAACGTCTTTTCCAATAAATGATACCATTTCTCCATAAAATTGCTTTCTACGATTACCAATTAGCAATTACCAATTACCAACCCCCACTATATGATAAGTGTTTAAACGGACATAATATGGCGATATTTTTGTGAAACGTGACTCTATTTATTACCAAATTTTCAAGCGATTTCCAGCCTTAATATTTGAACTCATTGATAACCGCCCCGCACAGGCGCAAAACTATCGATTTGAATCAGTCGAGGTAAAAGAAACCGCCTTTAGGATTGATGGTGTTTTTTTACCACCAGAAGACGCAACAGCTAGAGTTATCTATTTTGCCGAAGTTCAATTCCAGAAAGATGAAAGTCTTTATCATCGCTTTTTTACTGAGTCGCTAACATATTTGTACCGCAATCAATCTCAATACGATGATTGGTACTGTGTAGTGATATTTCCCTCACGGAGTTTAGAGCCAAGTGATACAAGAACTCATCGAATGTTTTTCAGTAGTGAACAAGTGCAGCGCATTTATTTGGATGAATTAGGTGATTCCAATACTCTGCCAATAGGTATTAATTTAATACAGTTGACAATTGCCTCAGATAAGGTAATGGCAGAGCAAGCAAAGCAACTAATTCAACGGGTAAAATTAGAAGAAATAGGCGCACTGCCGAAAAACGAAATCATCGAGATTATTACGACAATTGCTGTTTACAAATTTTCGTCTTTGAGTAGAGAGGAAGTGGAAGCCATGCTAGGAATAACTTTAGAGCAAACCAGAGTATATCAAGAAGCCAAAGCTGAGGGTCGAGAAGAAGGTCTAGAACAAGGTCTAGAACAAGGTCGAGAACAACGGGAAGCTGAACTGTTACCAGTTATCGTTCCACTGTTACTGAAAATTGGGATGAGTGTAGAAAATATTGCACAACAACTCAATGTTGCTGTGGAATCTGTGGAGAAATACAGATAAGATATACCCTTGATGAGTCATGGCGATCGCACCCTATCTCACCTAAATTCAGGCGTAAAGATTCGTTGAGTACAATTGACTAGACAAACGCCAAGCGCGATCGCTATTACATTGGGCATTAACTCCAAACCTGTCCCCTGCTAATGTAGAGACATTACATACAACGTCCTACATTAATTGCTCCCCTTCCCTTGTAGGAAAGGGCTTGGGGGTTAGGTTTGAGAGAAATTAGCACACAGCGTTATTTATCAGCCTTTCCTTCCTCATCCTCCAAACTTTTAGCCCGTTGCAGCACAGGAAAACATTGATTAATCAGCCAAATCATCACCTCAATAGCTGAGTCTCCTTGCTGAATGAGGTTTTTAGCTTGTACACCTAACAGTAGAGTTTGTAGAACTAACAACAAAGCAATCATTTTTCTCGCTTTGTTTTTTATCGAGAGAAATTTTCTAATGGATGGAATAGACAGTTTTTTAGATGGCTGCGTGGACATCGTTAAATCTCCCTGCGTGTTAATGATTCCAAAAATATCCATTTCACCCCATCGCTAACTAGAAGCTAGTCAATGCAGATAAATGCGAGTATGAATCTGCACCCTAAAATTTTTTTACAACTGGCTAAACAGAAGAACGCCGAAGATTAGAAATTGCGGCTATACCAACAAAGTCCGCCGTCGCGGACTAAATATCGTCTGTGTTACCGTAAATTCCATTCACTCGGTGTAGAATATGGCTACGCAACACAACCGCACTGATGAATCAGCCACGTAGACCTAAAGGTTTTTTTGCTAGTAAGGAAGGCTTGGAAAAACTCCAAGCAAAAAAGCGTGAGAAACGTTTTACTTATGAAAACATCCGAAAAGAAGCAAAAGTAACTCTTGATCAGGTTAAAAGGCTATTTAACCCAAAATGGGGATACAAAATTGGCTCAGAAGCTATCGAGTTAATTGCTGCTGTTCTGGACTTGACCCCAGAGGAAATTGTTGGTGTTGATGTGTGGAATGCGCTAAGTAATGATATTGAGTTAGAACCTACACAAATTAACTGGCGTGAAGTTTGCACCGCCATGCTGAACAGTCAGCAAGCCGCAGCAAAACTCAGACGCAAAGCGACAGAACGAGGTTTTGAAGTTAACGTTTATGTTGCCTTGGGACTGGTGGAACGCAAACAGCAGCAACGCCGACAACAAGATGAACAGCGAGACAGGGAGCAAGTCTTTGAGTTAAGCCAAGAAGTCATTGTCAAAACCTATGAACATAAAGCATTTCTAAAAGAAGTAACTACACAACAGCCCAGCGCAAATCATAAACATATTGCTATCATCGGTGAACCAGGGGCAGGTAAGACCACTTTATTAAGTACAATTGCTTCCTATGTTCAAGACAACACCCAATATTTACCCATCTGTATTTCTCTCGCCGATTTACAGGGAAAAACTATTGAGGAATATTTACTTAAGCAATGGCTGACTGAAGCCATGAGATTAGTTAAATCTGGGGTTGTCGTCACGCCAGAAATTGAACGTCAATTAATTGAGTGTTTTGCTAAAAAAGGAGTTTGGCTACTGTTAGATGGTGTGGATGAAATGGGTGAAAATTCACCTGTAGAAGCCTTAGCCAAAATTAATCGAGAACTGACTGCATCTTTGAGACAGGCGCGAGTGGTTTTAACTTGTCGCTTAAATGTTTGGGATGCTCAAGTTAAAGATACACTCAGTGGATTTGATACTTATAAAACTCAAGAGTTCAAACCAGAACAAATTGATGAATTTATTCAACAGTGGTTTCAGTGTGCTAGTGATAGAGAAAAAGAAGAGAACCTAAAAGAAAAATTAATAAAAAAAGGAAAGAATTTAAGCATAAAATTACAAGCACCTCAACATGAAAATATTCGTAAATTGGTAACAAATCCTCTGCGCTTGTCGCTGTTGTGTCAGACATTCTATTTGGATAAGCAGGGAGAATTACCAGAAACGAAAGCAGCACTTTATCAGAGGTTTACCCGTTATTTTTATGAATGGAAATCAGAGTTATTTCCTCGGTTGTGGAAGTCTGATGATTTAAAGGATAAATTACACCGAGCTTTAAGCAAATTAGCTTTTGCAGGGATTAACAGCAGCGCCAGGTTTCGCTTACCGAGGAGTTTGGCACGTCAAAAAATGGGAGAAAAATTATTTGAATTGGCTTGTGAGGTCGGTTGGTTAAATGTAGTAGATAGATTAGCTGAAACTGATGATGAGGAAGTTTATGCTTTCTTTCATCCTAACTTTCAAGAATATTTTGCAGCTTTAAATGTTAAGGACTGGGATGATTTTCTCAATCATGTTCCTAACAACCCAATTCAAGGAACTTACCGCATTTTTCAACCACAATGGAAAGAGGTGATTTTGCTATGGTTAGGACTAAGACAAGAAAATCTAAGACAGCAGCAGCAAGATTTTATTAATGCTTTGGTCAATTTTAAAGATGGATGTGGTGAATGGGATGAAGAAAATGTAGATAAAGGTTTTTATGAATATCAAGCCTATTTTTTAGCGGCGGTGGGAATTGCCGAGTTGAAAGATTGTACTCAAGCAAATGAAATAGTAGCGCAAATTGTTAAGTGGGGCTTTGGTTATTCACCAGAAAGACATAAATGGGTGCAATTTCTTGATGCAATTAAATATGAAGCTATATCAACACTGCTACAGACGAAAAGGACAAAAGCGATCGCTGCTTTAGTACAACTGCTGCAATCACAAAATCTGGATAACAACACCCGTAGGCAGGCAGCAGATAGCTTAGGGAAAATCGGCATAGGTAATGAAAAAGCGATCGCCGCTTTGGAGCAACTGCTGCGATCACCTGATGTGGGTAACTACACCCGTTGGCGGGTAGCATTTAGCTTAGGGAAAATCAACCCAGGTAATGAAAAAGCGATCGCCGAATTGGTGCAACTGTTGCAATCACCTGATGTGGATGGCTTCACCCGTAGGCTGGCAGCAGATGGCTTAGAGAATATCGACCCAGGTAATCAAGATGCGATCGCTGCTTTAGTACAACTGCTGCAATCACCTGATGTGGATGAGGACACGCGCAGGCAGGCAGCAGATAGTTTAGTGACAATCGGCATAGGTAATGAAAAAGCGATCGCTGCTTTAGTACAACTGCTGCAATCAACTGATGTGGGTTACTCCACCCGTAGGCAGGCATCAGAAAGCTTAGGGAAAATCGGCATAGGTAATGAAAAAGCGATCGCCGCCTTGGTGCAACTGCTGCAATCACAAAATCTGGATAACAACACCCGTAGGCAGGCAGCAGAAAGCTTAGGGAAAATCGGCATAGGTAATGAAAAAGCGATCGCCGCCTTGGTGCAACTGCTGCAATCACCTGATTTGGGTTACTCCACTCGTAGGCAGGCAGCATTTATCTTAGGGAAAATCGGCATAGGTAATGAAAAAGCGATCGCTGCTTTGGTGCAACTGCTGTAATCACCTGATGTGGGTTACTCCACCCGTAGGCAGGCAGTAGAAAGCTTAGGGAAAATCGGCACAGGCAATGAAGATGCGATCGCTGCTTTGGTGCAATTGCTGCAATCACCTGATGTGGATGAGGACACCCGTAGGCAGGCAGCATTTAGCTTAGGGGAAATCCACCCAGGTAATGAAAAAGCGATCGCCGAATTGGTGCAACTGCTGCAATCACAAAATCTGGATAACTATACCCGTAGGCAGGCAGCAGTAAGCTTGGGAGAAATCGGCACAGGTAATGAAAAAGCGATCGCCAAATTGGTGCAATTACTGCAATCACCTGATATAGATGAAGACACCCGTGAGCAGGCAGCATTTAGCTTAGTGACAATCGGCACAGGTAATGAAAAAGCGATCGCCGAATTAGTGCAACTGCTGCAATCACCTGATGTGGGTCACTTTACCCGTATGCTGGCAGCAGTAAGCTTAGGAAAAATCAACCCAGGTAATGAAAAAGCGAGCGCAGAATTGATGCAACTGCTGCAATCACAAAATCTGGATAACTACACCCGTTGGCAGGCAGCAGTAAGCTTAGGGGAATTCAACCCAGGTAATGAAAAAGCGATCGCCGAATTGATGCAACTGCTACAATCACCTGATGTAGATGACTACATCCGTTGGCAGGCAGCAGATAGCTTAGGGGAAATCGGCACAAATAATCAAGATGCGATCGCCGCCTTGATGCAACTGCTGCAATCATCTGATGTAGATCATTTCACCCATAGGCAGGCAGCAGATAGCTTAGGGAAAGTTATACAAAACAATCAGCATCGGTCTTTAGCTGTCACAGGTTTAAAAGATTATCTGCAATTTGAGTATAACTACGATGTCATCTGGAAATGTTCTCAGAATATGCCTTATCCCGATTTCTACCTAGCTTGGCATCAAGGAAATAATGAACAAACCAGTCTTAATCATCTTGACTTACCCCAACGCTTGCAAGCTGCAATTAACAATCACCCTCAACTTAGCCAAAACATTCATTTAATCTCTATCGACACTAGTAAATTCATCGAACCAGATAACCCAGCCAGTAAAATTTACACTGCAATTGTCAAAGCTGGCTGTCCTAAATGTCCAGATGGTACGCCGAAAACAATGACGGAACTCCAAACCTATTGGGAATTACTAGAAACTGATAGGCGGGTGGTTTTATTATTTCACCCAGGCGCAACTAATACTAAAAGTGAGGCGACATACAGCCATGCGTTTCTCAACGCCATCAGCAAATTTGAGGGTAAAATCTGTTTTATTAGCGACCCCATACCAAACTACAAAACCCTCAAAATCTTTACACCCAAGCAATCAGTTGATGAAATTTTAGAATGGTTAGGTTGTAGTTAATTGTATTTGTGCTGTGTACTAACAAACTTCAACTCGCCACGCAGCATAGGCAAGTGCCTCATAAATATCAGCTTCTTCCAGATAAGGATACGCTTTGAGAATATCGCTGTTGCTATGTCCAGATGCCATTAAACCGACTATAGTACCAACAGTAACGCGCATTCCCCGAATGCAGGGTTTACCGCCCATCACCTCTGAATTACGGGTAATTCTGGTGAGATTTTGCATGGTTGTGGCTTCGTGATGTATGGTTATCTGACTTTTCACGTCATGTGGAAAAGCTAACTTCAGACCTAACCCCCCAGCCCCCTTCCCTACTAGGGAAGGGGGAGAAATCAAAGCCTCTCTCCTTGTAGGGGAGAGGTTTGGAGAGGGGTTTTCCAGATACCGTGAAAAGTCAGATGGTTATAAACTCTATACTATTAAAGGTAAACTCAGATTTACACCAATGAAAGCAATTGAGGTTCAAGGAACTGTTAATGAACTTGGTCAACTTTCCTTAGATGAACCGTTAACCACAGCAAAACACAGTCGCGTCCGAGTCATTGTCCTCATTACAGAAGAGAATGAAGAGGATGAGGAACTTTTCGAGTCAGCAAAAGAAAGTTTTCGTCAAGGTTGGTATGATGCGATGAATGGAAATACTGTACCTGTCTCTCAACTTTGGCAAGGGATAGATGCAGAGTGAGCCACCATTGATTCAAGTTGAAGCTCATCAGCAATAATAGGCGATCGCTCCCTAAACTACAAACTAAGTTTACTCAATAGCTTGCCTAAAATACTTATACTGTATCTGGATCGATATTCAACTCCCGCAGTTTTGCCGCCAGACGTTCTGCTTGTTGTGCCATTTCTTCCAGCGTCGGTACGAGTTGATGCTCTGGTGTAAAATAACGCAATAATCCCTCATGCACACCGAGATATAATCCTAATTGTTGACTCCACAAATGCCCATATTCATTTGCTTGCAGAGGTTGATATTCACCATCTAATAAATGAAACCCAGCTAATTCTAAAGTATAAGGGTCAAACCAAAAATAATCCGGTGTGCGGAAGGTGTCTTGATAAATCGTTTTCTTTAAATTTTTGTCTGTATCAGCTGTGGAGTCAGACAAAATTTCAACGATGACATTGGGATATTTGCCATGTTCTTCCCATACCACCCAACTTTTTCTGGTTTTACGTTCACATCCTAGCACTACGAAAAAGTCTGGGCCTCGGAAATACTCTGATTTGAGTTGATGGGGACTGTAGTAGATAGTCAAGTTTCCCGCCGCATAGAAATCATTTCTCTCGCGCCACAGCCATTTTAAGCAAGTTAACAGTAAGATGATTTGTCTGAGGTGTAAATCGCTTTCCCAGGGTGGTTCATCACTGTATAGGTCACTAGGAGGAAATATAACATCCTGGCCGACGGTTGTTTGCGGATTGATTTCTTGAGCGATGGTCATAGAATGAATACGGCATCAAGTATGGCTTTATTGTAACAGCGTTATCTGAGGCGATCGCTCTCTCAAATCCAAATTCAGATATTGAGAATTAATAAACATCTATCTCATTCATCATCAACGCTGAAAATATACTCAAACAAACTAAGCTTTAATTATAAATAGCTACTCATTTACTACAAGTGTGGATGCCTACACTATGGCAATGGTTTAAATCCAGCGATGAATTTATCAGAAAATACTTTCAAAATAAATAAATTATGCAGCCACAAAACAAACCCCGTGACGTTCAAGTTCTACCTATTGGTACAGATACAACCGTACTGCGATCGCGCAGTTGGACAAGATTGAGATTTGAAATAGAATATGCCCTAGCCAAGGGAACAACGGCTAACTCCTACCTCATCCAAGGTGATAAACTAGCCCTAATTGACCCGCCTGGGGAAACCTTCACACAAATCTATCTCGATGCGTTGCACAAAAGACTCGATGTCACCACTATTGATTATGTGATTCTCGGTCATATTAACCCCAACCGAGCCGCCACCTTAAAAGCTTTGCTGGAAATAGCACCGCAAATTACCTTCGTCTGTTCCAACCCAGGGGCGATTAATTTACGCGGGGCGTTAGAAAAGCCAGATTTACCCATTCTGATTATGCGGGGTGATGAAACCCTCGATTTAGGTAAAGGGCATAATTTACAATTCATCCCCACACCCAACCCCCGCTACGCTGACGAGTTGTGTACCTACGACCCCCAAACCGAAATTCTCTACACAGATAAGCTATTCGGGGCGCATATTTGCGGCGACCAAGTATTTGATGAAGGTTGGGAAGCAATCAACGAAGACCGCCGTTACTATTATGATTGCTTGATGGCTCCCCATGCCCGGCAAGTCGATACAGCTTTAGAAAAACTGGCTGATTTCCCCGCAAGACTTTACGCCACCGGACACGGCCCCTTAGTACGTTACGGCTTAGTGGAACTCACCCACGCCTACCGGGAGTGGAGTCAACAACAAACATCTGCGGACTTGACAGTTGCGTTAATTTATGCTTCAGCTTATGGAAATACAGCCACCTTAGCTCAGGCGATCGCTCGTGGTATCACTAAGGCGGGTGTTGCCGTAGAATCAATTAACTGTGAATTTGCCGACCCTGAAGAAATTCGCGCCGCCGTTGAGAAATCGGCTGGCTTTGTCATCGGTTCGCCTACCTTGGGCGGTCATGCACCCACACCAGTACAAACAGCTTTAGGGATAGTTTTGTCAACCGCCACCAATAATAAATTAGCTGGTGTGTTTGGTTCCTTTGGCTGGAGTGGCGAAGCCGTTGATTTAATTGAAGGTAAGCTCAAAGATGCAGGTTATCGGTTTGGCTTTGAACCCATTCGGGTGAAATTCAAACCCAACGAAGTCACCTTACAATTGTGTGAGGAAGCCGGAACCGACTTTGCCCAAGCTTTGAAGAAAGCGAAGCGAGTGCGATCGCAAAGTCTACCAGCCACCAACGTAGAGCAAGCAGTAGGGCGAATCGTCGGTTCATTGTGTGTAGTCACCGCCAAGCAAGGCGAAATATCCAGCGCCATGTTAGCCTCTTGGGTAGCTCAAGCCAGCTTTAATCCCCCCGGCTTAACCATCGCCGTAGCCAAAGATAGGGCAGTAGAAAAACTTACGCATACTGGTAATAAGTTTGTTCTTAATGTTCTTAAAGAAGGCAATCATTTGGGGTTGATGAAACACTTCCTCAAACCCTTCGGCCCAGGACAAGATAGATTTGCTGATGTAGCCACAGAAGAAGCCGAAAACGGCAGTCCTGTACTGAAAGATGCCCTTGCTTATTTGGAATGTTCAGTTAAAAATCGGATGGAGTCAGGCGACCACTGGCTAGTTTACGCCACTGTAGAGAATGGCAAAGTCTTAAATCAGGATGGTGTAACAGCCGTCCATCATCGCAAATCAGGCAATCATTATTAATGATAGGGGACAGGTGACTGGTGACAGGGGAAGTAGGACAAGGACTTTTTAGTTACGAGTCAGAACCTTCTGAGGATAGGTGACAGCAGAAAGTAATACCAATTTGAAAAAAGAATGCGACAGATATGTGGGTATGGGCGCATAGCTGTGCATTGGTGTCCACTTAACGTGAAATGGGCGGTTAGAAACCGCATCTACTGAGCTTCAGTGACCACCTCCGCAGGTTAATAGGACTTACGCAACTGGCATATTTTTTCTGTAGGGTGTGTGAGGAGCGATAATATTTGAACGTAGTCATGAGACTTGTAGCGTCACGCACCAACCACCAATTGTGACACTTGCGTAAGTCCTGACGAATACAAGGCTTTCGGAATCAGATTAAACTAATACCTATGTACTAGCAATTGGCGATCGCATTGTGCCAGTTGCGTAAGTCCTATCAGTATAAGATTTTTTCAGAAATCACTGGGATTTTTCTAGTATTTCTCAAATATATGATTCACAATACTATTAGCTTGTCAAGACTAAAAGGCTACAAAAAAACTGTAGTGGCGTAGCCAGCCTAATCTCTAGCCCCTCGCCTCAATGAGAATTATAAGTCTAATTACCTAGATAAACAACAGCAAGCCATTCAAGCTATATTGCAATTATCAATGATTAGGAAAAACACCAGTGTTTCCCCTCTACGACGAAAATCCGACAAGAACCACCCCGTATTTTACTTACGGGATAATTGGGATGAACGTTTTAGTTTTTCTTCATGAAGTGAGTTTATCTAATGCACAGTTAAATCTGTTTCTTAGTCAGTATGCAGTAATACCCAGAGAGTTAACCACTAATTTAAATGTTGAATGGACAACGTTATTTACATCGCAGTTCTTACATGGTGGTTGGTGGCACTTGATTTCAAATATGGTGTTTCTTTGGGTTTTTGGCAACAATATTGAAGAACGCTTAGGACATTTCAAATATTTGATTTTCTATTTAGTCTGTGGTGCTTTAGCTGCGTTGTGTCAGTGGTTTATTGGTATGTATTCTACTATCCCTTCTTTAGGGGCTAGTGGTGCAATTTCCGGCGTTCTGGGTGCGTATTTGATTCGTTTTCCTCAAGCTAGGGTAAAAACTCTACTTTTCTTAGGTTTCTTTGTTACTACAATTAGCGTTCCGGCATTAGTGATTATTGGTATTTTCTTTATCCAAAATGTCATATCTGGTCTTGTCAGTCTACAAGCCGCCGCCAATATGAGTATAGAAACAGGGGGAGTTGCTTACTGGGCGCACATTGGGGGTTTTGTGTTCGGCGTAATTCTCAGTCCCGTATTTGGTTTATTCAGACGCGACTAATATAGCAGGGATTGGGGTAAGAAAAGGGGAAAAGCAGGGTGGTTTCATACGAAAAAAGAAAAATTTATAAGTCCTGATTTTTCGTTTTGTAGCAGAGATTTTGACCCCTATCCAAACCTCTCCCCCACGGGGGGAGAGGCTTTGAAACACAATAATCTTTTTTCTCTGATTGTATGAAACCACCCTGGGGTAAAAAAAGGGGAAAAGGGAGAAGCCTTTCCCCTTACTCTGGACTATGGACTATGGACTGTTGACTAATGACTAATTTAAAAATCATCATCATAGTTTCTCATGGCTTTGGGGTCGGGGGCGAAGGCTAACCATAGAGGAAACTGTAGTAATGCTAAACTGATTTGATCTTCGGAATCATCAATGAGAATTAAGGGCAATTGATTTGCTTTGACTAGACGGTCTGCTTTTTGTGCTAAAGCATCAGGCGCTTCAAATAATACAACCCCTCTATCTGGGCCAAAATCTGGACGACCGATACCAAGACAGTCTTGTAAACCCCTACGCCATTCACCTAGACGTTCTGGTGTATTGGCTAAAACTAGGGTACGGACGCGATCGCCATACAACTTATGTAATATCGAAATTGCCGCCGAGGCAATCAAAATATTTTGCAAGCGGCTACCCATCGTCCGCAAAGCACCCCGTCCCCCTTGGTTGAAAAACCAATTGGCGACTCGTTCGGCGTGGACTGGTTCAAAGGTGCGGCGCAGTTGCCAAGGCGGGCCATAATAATCTGGTTTATTCCGATATTGGTCAATTAAACGCCGAATTTGCTTAGTTGTATCTTGAAACTGCTGTTGAGCAAATTGTGGTGTACCTGCTTCGGGTTCGGCGAGTTTAGTTTCCTTAACTGGTGGTCTTTCCCTTTCAACAACGGCTGGGACTAATTGTAGTTGTTCGGCTGCGGCTGCCAAATCTTGTAAGCTACCTGCTAGATAATCTTTAAAACCTTGTACCCGAATTGCTAAATCTTGAGATGCACCAGCAAATGTAGTCCGCATCTCATTGCGGATACGTTCTTGACGGCGTTCTAGCTGTTCTATAGAAATTTGCAGTGCTTGTTTGCGTTGTTCTAGTTGTGCTATGGACTCTTGAACAATTCTTCCCAAAGCGGTTTGACTGTCGCTGATTTGTCCTTGAAGAATTTTATATGCAGCTTGCAGCTTGGCTATTTCTTCTTTCAACGCTGCTTCTTTCCGTTGCAGTTCGGCAATGCGTTGTTCTGCTTGTGTGTATAGTGAATTATTTGATGATTCTGAGGCTAATTCTGAACCCAGTGCTGTAGTTTCTACTTCTAGCTGCTGAACAACATCATCCGTTGATTCCACCGTTACATCGTCTGTAGATGGCAATTCTTCATGAGAGACTAATTGTGGCTCAACCGATGGAGTTTGTCCTGTCATTTCCCCAACTGTCTCTCCAGATAAGCTTTCTGAATTTTCCATCTGAGGATTTTCTGGTTGTATTTGTTCCAACCACTCATCAATCGGTTCTGGAGTTTGAGATTCGTCTGGGTTCATAAACTATAGTGCAATTCCTAAGATACGAATAATATGCCTTTAAAAAATATACTGTGGGGATTGGGGAAAGGGTAAAGGGGAAGGGGGAAAGGGGAAAGGGGAAAAGGGAAAGACTGTCACCTTTGCTCCTCTGCTCCCCTGCTCCTCTGCTCCTCTGCTCCTTTCCCCTCCTGGGAGGGGTTAGGGGTGGGTTGCTCCTCTGCTCCCCCACTCCCTCATCTCCCCCATCTCTTTAAATACGTGGACAGCGCTCCTCTAAGCAAGCTTTGAGGGCTTTGGGGTCAAATAAAATTGGCAGGAAGTGGATGCTGTTAACTTCTTTAAAATAGAACAATATGGGAACTCTATCCCAGAAAATGCGCCAGTTTTGCCATTCTTGGTAGGGAAAGCGGCGAATGAGTTTGTCACCTCTGTAGAGGTCAAAGTCGGTGGCGGTAAATTGCACGCGCAAGCTGACTGTTTGAAATAAAAGAAATAAACCCAAAAGGGCAAACACAATTCCCACCCAAGGCTGTACCAAAAGTAGTGGAATAGCCACTATTACCAATACTACAGGGATATTGTAACTAGGTTTAAGTTCCACAGTTGCTGCGGAGTTAGGCGCAATTGAACTGGTCACAGTTTCCCATCCTGTTTTAGTAGACACTTTTCTTATTTTAGGAGTTTGTCAGTTGTCAGTTATCAGTTATCAGTTATCAGTTATCAGTTGACAGAGGTTAAAGGCTTCTTCCTTTCCCCTTTCCCCTTTCCCCTTTCCCCCCATCTCTCCCCAGTCCCCAACCCTATATCCCTTGCTGAAATGCGCTACCAGTTCCTTGAAACATTACCCAGGATAAGAAAAAGTTGCTAATGAAGATAATTAGTAAGGCTGTAACAACGGCAGTTGTAGTTGATTGTCCTACGCCTTTGGCTCCGCCTGTAGTGGTTAAACCCCAGCTACAACCAATGATGGCGATTAAGACTCCAAAACAGCCAGCTTTAATCATGGCGCTACAAATATCCCAGCCACCTAACAAATTACGGGCAGAATCTAAAAATACTGTGTCGGCGATTCCATACAGATTTATGGCAATGAATAATCCTCCTGCCATGCCGGTGATTAAGGATAATAGAGTTAAAATCGGCAGCATGATAAAACAAGCCAGTAGACGGGGAATCACTAGGTAGTCAATTGGGTCGGTTCTCAACATCAGCATGGCATCAATTTGTTCTGTCACGCGCATAGTGCCGATTTCTGCGGCGAAGGCAGAACCAACACGTCCCGCCAAGATTACGGCTGTCAGCACAGGTGATAATTCGCGCGTTAATGCTACGGCTAATACTCCACCGACGAGATTCCCCGCGCCAAAGTTAATAAATTCTCGTGCTACTTGAATAGTAAACACTGCTCCTACAAAAACTGCTGTTAACAGGGCAATGAATAACGAATCTGGCCCTACTGCTGCCATTTGTTCTGTAGTGTTACGCCAGTGAATTTTACCCCTGAGTAGGTGAACTATGGCTTGTCCACCTAGAAATGTCGCCGCCAGCAATCGCTGACTCCATGTTCCTAAGCCGGATTTGGATGTGGTCATTTGTGATTAGTCATTAGTGAGTCCAGTCCTGTAGGCGGGTTTCCCGCCGTAGGGAACTGGCGAACCCGTGAGGGTCATTAGTCCATAGTCAACAGTCAATGGTCAACAGTCAACAGTCAACGGTTTTTTCATTTTGCGAGAAATATTAACTTTGCTTAACGACGTTCTCAGGATATATTGCTTTGCATAAACACGTTAAATATGGTAATGTCTCGACAGGCTAAAGTATAAGCTTTATTTAACAAGGGTTTTAGAGTTGCTTATTTTATTTTGCACCTACAGCACTTGTGTTACAGGTAACGGTTTATTTTAATGAAAACTTAAGATTTTTGACAACTTGTCTGTTCAGGAGCGATCGCACGTATTGTAGAAAGAAGACAGTAGCTGTTCGGCTATTTTTCACTTTACTCTCGGAGCTGACGTGAGATGAATATTTTTACCAATTTTCTTCGATCCTTGGTGCTGACTATTATTTTTAGCTTTGCCGCGCCTTTATGCTTAATCGGTGCTGTACTCCTGTTTTTATCTTTGGGCGGCTATGTTCCCCTTTTAGGTGGCTACCTAACGGCGATCGCTAATGCCATCTTTAACTTCCTCAGCATTTTTGGTAGTGGTTCTGCTTTGCACGGCATTTTAGTGATTAGCTTGACTTGTAGTTTTGTCGGTGCGCTTTTCGATACCTATGTTTACTACCGCTATCAAATTTTAAGGTTAGATTCCTAAATCCTCAAGGCAGATGAAGGTAAATTTAACTATTAATTCCACGCCTCAGAAATATTTTGTGCTGGTAGTTTAACAAATATTTATATTAGTCAATTACTATTAATTCTTTTTATAAGAAACTAAACAACTAAATTAGCTACAAGAAAAATGAGGAATCTCGGATTTACGCTCATGCAAACGTAGCTACTATAAATCATCGCTACAAAAATAGTTATATAACCCCTCTCTAAAGCTTTAAGCTGTCAGGAAAACTTTTAATTCTTGCTCGCATTCCCTTTGTAGAAAAGGGGTTGGGAGTTATGTTTGCGAGAAATTTGCCCAAGGTGTTATGTAGTTACCATTCAATTATCAAATCCTTTAGAAGTAAGTAAGACAATATTGATATCTAAACGGCACAAAATTATTTATTAACTACAGGAATTACGCAAGTGTCTCAATTGGTGGTTGGTGCGTGACGCTACAAGTCTCATGACTACATTCAAATATTATCGCTCCTCACACACCCTACAGAAAAAATATGCCAGTTGCGTAAGCCCTAAACTAGTTGAAGTTAAGCGTAAAGTGACGAGATATCAGAAATTGAATTGTAATTTTGTAAGTTTTTAACCCTCTCTATATTGCTGAAATATGCTGCTCGTGGGATAACAATAGCAAAGAAATACCCACACAAGGCATAAAAAAATCGTTAAAATTTGGGATGGGATCATGGCTGATGGCTGTTTTAACAGAACAGAGTTAAGACATCTGACCACCAGACAAATTATATTTAGATTATTACTAGGATTTTTATTTGCTCATGGTTTGGCCTTTTAAGTCAAAGTTTCGTAAACAAATTGCTCGCATTGAAATTACAGGTGCGATCGCCAGTGCAACTCGCAAGCGGGTGCTAGAAGCTTTAAAAACTGTGGAAGAGAAAAAGTTTCCCGCCTTACTACTACGCATCGACAGCCCTGGCGGTACAGTAGGAGATTCCCAAGAAATTTATAGTGCCTTGAAGCGGTTACGGGAAAAAGTCAAGATTGTGGCTAGTTTTGGCAATATTTCGGCTTCTGGCGGTGTTTACATCGGTATGGGAGCAGAACACATCATGGCTAACCCTGGAACTATTACAGGTAGCATTGGTGTAATTTTGCGGGGAAACAACTTAGAACGGCTGTTAGATAAAATCGGTGTTTCCTTCAAAGTCATCAAATCTGGGCCTTACAAGGATATATTGGCATTCGACCGGGAATTAACCGAACCAGAACAAAATATTCTGCAAGAGTTAATTGATACTAGTTACCAGCAATTTGTGGAAACAGTAGCCCAAGCGAGGTCATTAACAGTAGAAAAAGTTAAAAGTTTCGCTGATGGACGGATTTTTACTGGACAGCAAGCTTTAGAATTAGGAGTTGTAGACCGATTGGGAACCGAAGAAGAAGCGCGTCGCTGGACAGCAGAATTAGTAGGACTTGACCCGGAAAAAACACCTTTCTACACCCTAGAAGAGCGAAAACCTTTATTGAGCCGAGTTTTGAGCGGAAGTCGTCAGGGTTCCTCAAAACTAGGTGCAAGTATGGACTGGCTGGAATTTGAAATGTCTACCAGTGGTTTGCCACTATGGTTATATAGACCGTAATCAAGGGAGATAAAAAAGACAATCAAAAATAAATATAAATTATTGACTTGTGGCTGTTGACTAATGACTATTAAGTAATGATCACCTAAGGAGGATTTGGGCGTGGAGTGGCGATTGCGTGCTATTCGTGGAGCAACAACCGTTTCTGAAAATACAGTGGAAGCGATGCGGGAGGCGGTAACAGAACTGCTTGACGAACTTGAAGGGCGAAACCAACTCCAACCAGAGGACATGATTAGTGTGACATTTTCAGTCACGCGAGATTTAGATGCGATTTTTCCGGCGGCGATCGCTAGACCCCGCCCAGGTTGGGATAATGTAGCTATGCTAGATGTACAGCAAATGCACGTTGAAGGTAGTTTAAAGCGCTGCATCCGCTTTCTCATCCACGCCTACCTCCCCGCCTCGGTTCCTGTTTATCATATTTACCTCCGGGAAGCTACAAAATTACGTCCTGATTGGAGTTTCCCCCAGGCGCTACAAGCATCACACTCAGTTATAGAGTCAAAAGTTTAAGCTAGGGACGTAAATTCTTTCAATCACTAAGACATAAATTACCAAGGTATAATATTACCGCCAATTTAGGTTTGTTATTTTGTATGGAACGAGAGATAGTATCTTCACGAGAGGAACTGGCTCAATACGTCAAAGCATTGCAAGAAGATTTGGTTGCTAACTCCGGTAACTGGGAAAACGTAACCTTAAAATTTTATTTTGAAGCTCTAGCTACATACATTCAAAATGTTCATAAGTTTTATGAACACAATCATATCCAAATTGATGCTGAACAGCCTAGTTGGGGATGTTTTGGCTGGTGCAGCTATCTATGAATAAAGAATTTATATCGGACTATGAATCCAAAAGATACAGCCGCCCGATATGATCAAATTGCCAAATGGTGGCAGACTGAACATAAAAATTCATCATACGGGATTGCACAATTAGAGCGGGCTATTAAATTTACTTCTGGGCGAAACTCAGCTATTGATATAGGCTGTGGAAGTACTGGACGTTTTATTAATGTTTTATCTCAACATGGATTTCTGGCTGAAGGGCTTGATATATCAAAAGATATGATAAATCTTGCCAAGCAACTGCATCCAGAAGTGACATTTTACAGGGAAGACATCTGTGATTGGATTCCTCCAAAACTTTATAGCCTAATTTCTGCTTGGGATAGCACTTTTCATTTGCCGCTAAATATGCAGGAACCTGTGACAAGAAAGCTATGCGATGCGTTAGAACCCGGCGGAGTGTTTGTGTTTACCTGTGGTGGTGGACATACATACGGCGAAATTTCGGGCGCATTTCAAGGTCAGGATTTTGATTACAGCACTTTAGGGGTTGATGCTTTTTTGCGGATTTTATCTGAGCATAATTGCACTTGTCGTCATCTGGAGTATGACCAATATCCAGAAAAGCACGTTTATATCGTTGCTCAGAAAATTGGTGCTGCACAATAGAAAAGGTCAGAAGCAACCTAAGACAAAGAATAGATGAGTAAATACAGCATGATTATTCAATGGTCTGAGGAAGACAAATTATTTCTAATCACAATTCCTGAGTTTAGCGATCGCGTAATTATGCCTTGCACTCATGGTAAAACTCGTGAAGAAGCAATACATAACGGTGAAGAAGTAATTGAAATGTACTTGGAAGCGTGGGAAGCAGAAGGCGAATCTATTCCTGAACCTATGACTCTTCAGATTGCCTAATAAGTATAGTTGGTAATGGGTAATAGCGAATTGGTAATGGGAGAAAACAATTACCAATTACCAATTACCAATTACCAAACCTCACAATATGATAAGTGTTTAAGCGGACATAATATTATTCGTGCTTATGAAATCTAATGCCTAAAAAGATGTCGTAAACAAATTCAAAAAAGTCTTTTTTCTGCAACAATCCCGATGTTTGATAACAACCTTTTTCATCTAGAAGTGGCTTCATCTTATAGTATGCAGGCTGATAGTTATACCAGGGAATGGAAGGCCATAAATGATGAATTAGGTGATAATTCTGACCCATGATTAAAATGTTCAGTAGCTTTCCGGGGTAGACACGGGCATTTTTCCAGCGATCGCGCTCCGCAAAAGGTCGATGAGGCAGATAATCAAAGAATAGCCCCAACATGATCCCAACTATAAATGCAGGGATAAACCAAAAGTTGAGGATGTAACCTAAAAAGTGATGCTGAACGGCAATGTAAACAATTGTGACAACTATTAACCGACTGATAAACCACTCTAGTAACTCATATTTCTTCCAGAGTCGGCGTTGAAAGAAAAATACCTCATGGTATAAAAATCGCACAGCAATTAACCATAGTGGCCCGCCTGTAGAGACGTAATGATCGGGGTCGTCTTTGGGGTGGTTGACATGGGCGTGGTGTTGCAAATGCACCCTTGTAAATACGGGAAACGCAAAAGCTAATATGAGAGCGCTACCATGTCCTAGCATGGCATTAATTAGGCGATCGCGGTGAGCAGATTGATGGCAAGCATCATGAATGACAGTACCCGCACAATGTAAAGCCAGAGTATTAACGCTAAAGCACAACCAATGGGGCCATTCCCAAACCCAGTAACCGAAATTAGATAACACCAACATCACCACCGATGCCAAAAATAACAGCATCGTGGGGTTAAAATCACCAGGAGGCGCTAAAAATTCCTTGGGTGGGACTTTCAGTGGCTGCTGTGCCTCCAATGTGAGCATTACTGTCTCCTTTTTGATCAAACATTACGAATATACGACAAATATTAGGGGAAAATAAATTTTTGTAAGGTTTTGTATAGCAATTTTTATCTACTATCTATGCTGATGAGCAGATGAATAGCGCTATGATTCCAGACAAGACCAAAAACTCAGCTGATAAGTAGGGTGTGCTATCCGCTTAACGAATAATTTTGATGTAAGAAACTCTCACTAAGGTAGGATGGAACCCAGATTGGTGTACGATATCTACTCTGTCTGATAGTTCCATAACATTTCGGATGGTTTGAGTCACAGATATAGCAGTGACGCAAAACTAAAAGCCCCTTAATTTACTATGACTCACTAGATAGCTCCCTAGAATCAGCCCCTATGCAATTAAGAGATTCTGTACGCCGGACAAAAATTGTCGCTACAATAGGCCCCGCCACTAGTAGCCCAGAAATGCTCAAGGCAATTATTGAAGCGGGTGCAACAACGTTGCGACTCAACTTTTCCCACGGAACCCATGCCGACCACCAGCGTAGTATCCGCCTAATTCGGCAAACTGCTTTTGAACTAAATCAGCCAGTGGCAATTCTCCAAGACTTGCAAGGGCCAAAAATTCGCTTGGGTAAGTTTGAAAACGGGTCTATAGTTTTAGCAAAAGGCGATCGCTTCACCTTGACAAATCGCCCCGTTGTCGGTACTCAAGAAATTAGCTGCGTCACTTATGAGTATTTAGCGGAAGAAGTCCCCGTAGGCGCAAAAATCCTCCTTGATGATGGTCGCGTAGAAATGCTCGTGGAAGATATCAACCGCGACAAAGGAGATTTGCATTGTCGGGTGACTGTGGCGGGTAAGTTATCTAACAACAAAGGTGTCAACTTCCCCGGCGTTTACCTCTCAATTAAAGCCATGACCGACAAAGACCGCGAGGATTTGATGTTCGGTCTAGATCAAGGTGTTGATTGGGTAGCACTATCCTTTGTCCGTAACCCCCAAGATATTATCGAAATTAAAGAGTTAATTTCTAGCACTGGTAAACAAGTGCCAGTAGTTGCCAAAATTGAGAAGCATGAAGCGATTGAACAGATGGAAGCCGTTCTTGCTTTATGTGATGGCGTAATGGTAGCTAGAGGCGACTTAGGGGTAGAACTACCAGCAGAAGATGTCCCCGTACTCCAAAAACGCTTAATTGCTACAGCCAACCGCTTGGGGATTCCCATTATCACCGCTACCCAAATGTTGGATAGCATGGTGAGCAACCCCCGTCCTACCCGCGCGGAAGTTTCCGACGTAGCCAACGCCATTATCGATGGTACAGATGCGGTGATGCTTTCCAACGAAACGGCTGTAGGTAACTACCCAGTGGAAGCAGTGGCGACAATGGCCAGAATTGCCGAACGCATCGAGCAGGAAGAATATACTGCAACCAAATTAAGACAACTGCGCGATAACCGCCGTTCCATTCCCAACGCCATCAGCCAAGCTGTAGGGCAAATTGCCGAACAGTTGGGTGCAGCCGCAATTATGACTCTGACACAAACAGGGGCGACAGCACGCAACGTTTCCAAGTTCCGTCCCCAAACACCAATCTTAGCAGTTACACCCCACGTCAACGTAGCCCGACAGCTACAAATGGTATGGGGTGTAAAACCTTTGTTGGTGTTAGAATTACCTTCTGCTGGTCAAACCTTCCAAGCGGCGATTAACGTCGCTCAGGAGCATAAATTGCTATTTGAGGGCGATTTGGTAGTGATGACGGCGGGAACGTTGCAAGGGGTATCCGGCTCTACAGATTTAATTAAGGTGGAAGTAGTAACAGCCGTGCTTGGTCAAGGAATTGGCTTAGGGCAAGGTTTGGTAAGCGGTTGTGCTAGGGTAGCTCACAAGGGTTTAGATGTGAGTAACTTTAACTCTGGTGATATTTTAGTTGCACCCCGCACTGGCGCAGATTTTGTTGAAGCAATTCGCAAAGCTGGGGGAATTATTACAGAGGATGAAAGTTTAACCAGTCATGCAGCCGTAATTGGTTTACGCCTTGGTGTCCCGGTAATTGTGGGAGTGAAGAAAGCCACCCAAGTTATACGTGATGGGGCAATTTTGACTATGGATTTGCAACGGGGTTTAGTCTACTCTGGTGCGGTGGGAACTCCATAACAATTCAAAATTCGCGCATTCAAAATTCAAAAAAACAATTTTGAATTTTGAAGCCTATAAATATAGCTTTGTTGACTGTTAACTGTTAACAGTCAACAGCTAACACGAAAAGATACAGCATATTTTGGGTAAATGAGGTACAAGCGTAAAACCCAAAACCATGTAGAGACGTTACATGTAACGTCTCTACAGTATTTCACCAATAGCGAAACTGCTGTATATAGCAATAGTCAAGACAGTTAGGACATGAGGAAATGAAACAACTTAGACAGCAAAAGACTTTTAACTCTGTCACCTGTCCCCTGCTATGAGCTAAATACTTCTTAGCTTCCTCATTGTTAAGTAGAAGGACTAAATTAAACATAACTTGATATCGCCGGGTTTCGACTACGCGGAAGTTGAGCGTAGCCGAAACTTGATTACCGCGTAGTCGAAACTCAACCCTCTTCTAATCAGGTTAACGAGCATTGAGCGCAGTCGAAATGCGTCTTCTAAATAATTGTATCTACCTACTTAGTTTAGTTGAATTTCTTGCCAAGTTTTAGCTTCGGTAAAGCGGCTTAAATGCTTGACATTGGTAGTTGCAATTACCACATAACGACCAGGAAATTCTTCTTGTAGCATTTGCCAATGGCTACAAATAATCATGTCAATATCTAAGCTTTTGTTATCTGCTGTAGGAATACCTTGTCTACGAGCAGAAGCCCAAAACTCTGCTGCTTTTTTTAATAACTCTGAAGTGATAGGTAGGAAAGAAACAACTTCTCGAAGTTTGTCTAAGTTTCTCATACCAGTGAGTTTGCCTTGTTGTTGGGCTGTTAAAACTAAATTTCTTCTAATTTCATAATCACACAATTCAGAAGAACAAATATAAATTCCACGAGAAAGTAAACTGTAAAGCCATTCGTCACATTCACCAGCCTCACCGATTTTGTAAGGATTAGTGAGGAGTCCTAGCACGCCTGAGTCAATAAAAACTATCATGAGTCTGAGTATAATTTTTGCCCTGGAGGTCTATCAGCATCAATATTTTTCTTGAATTGTTCAAAAAATTGTTGTCGCTCTAATGATTCAGTATCAGACATATTTCGACGTTCTTCAATAAGTTCTGCTAAAATTTTCATAGCACGTTGATTCTTGCGTATTTGTGCTTCTTGATCCCACCCTGCTTGATTATGCTGAACATGATGATTGTTGTCTAATTCCAGCTTGCTTTTCAAAACTTGAGCATCTGAAAATTCTAATTCGATAGGATAAGGATACCCTTCTAATATCAGATGATAGTTACTCTCTTGATTGCTGCTGACTGGAAGCAGAGCAATAAAACGAGTAACGTTTAATATTTTGCCGCTTGGTAGTTCTATTGTTGTGTTCATATTAGGACTCTGCTTGATTTTCAAAGTTGACACGTTCATAAATCTGGCGGTGAGCAATTTGGCAGTTAGCAGAAACTAAAGTTAAAATACCTGCTTCATCGTCGGATTCTTTAAATAACCAATTTCCTTCAGGAGTTTTGCTAAACTGTTCGATATGGATTTGATATTGGTCAATTAATATGTATTCTTGAAATTCGGGAATAGAACGATAATAAGTAAATTTATCACCTCTATCTCTACTACTTGTAGATTTAGAAAGGACTTCAAAAATAATACTCGGATTTATTACAGTGTCACTACGCTTTTCTTGAAAGATGGGTTCGCCTTGAATGATGAGAATATCTGGATATGTATATTCTCGGTAACGTGAAATCCAAAGGCGTAAATCGCTAAGAAAAACCTCATAAGGTTGTTCTTGTAAACCTAATTCTAACAGCCGACTAAGATTGCGGATGATCCGGTTATGATTAATTGAACCGCCAGTCATTGGTATGATTTCCCCATCACTGTATTCACTACGGCACTCAGCAGTTTCTTCATGTTCTAAGTATTCTTCAATAGAATATAAGCGGGGAGAGGTTTGTACAATCATAGGACTAATTGAGTATTTGCCAAGTTAAATTTAGCCTAGCATTTATAAAAAGCGAGATAAAACTTCAACAGTGGCTTGTCCAGTTTTTTCCCAACTAAATTGATTAGCTCTAGCTATACCTTTGATGGAAAGCTGCGATCGCAATTCTACATCCGTAGCTAACTGCTGCATTGCATCGGTAATTTCTGCTGTGTTGTAGGGGTTGATGAGGATAGCTGCGTCACCAGCGACTTCAGGTAAGGAAGATAGGTTAGAGGTAATGACAGGTGTACCGCAAGCCATTGCTTCTAAGACGGGGAAACCAAAGCCTTCCCAAAGACTGGGGAAAACAAGTGCGATCGCACCATTAATAATTGTCGGTAATTCGCTATAATCCACGTAGTTGAGAAACTTCACGCGATGAGTTATTCCCAATTCCTCAACCTGCGCTTGCAGAAGCGGGGTATAACGTCTGTCAGTCGGGCCTGCTAGCCATAGTTCATAATCTTTGTTTGGTAACGCAGCAAAAGCTGTGATGAGGCGCTGTAAATTTTTATAAGGGTCTTGCCTACCGATGTAGAGAAAGTAGTTGCGAGTTGGTAGATTAAGATAGCGGAAGTGATGGCGATCGTGTGCTAAAGGAATCGGCGTTATTTTACTTGCCGGAATTTGGTAAAAGTTAATGATATCATCGGCTGTAGCTTGAGAGTTACAGATAACGTGTTGCGCCTGCTTCAGCACTTGCGGGACGTAGTAGCGATGGTATGGTGTCAACGCTGAGAAGCGTTTAGGAAAGCGCAAAGGTATCAAGTCATGCGACATGACAACAAAACGACAGTTGCTATATAGAGGTGCTTCTGGTAAGGGTGAAAATAAAAGTTGGGCGTGCAGTTGATGATAAATTTGTGGTAGTTGAAATTGCGTCCACACTAAGCGGTGAAAATGCCCTTTTGTCCCATGAGCAGGCGTTAAATTATCTGGTAAAGAATAGCAGTTAAACTCAGAGTAATCGTTAGCTGTTAATAAGATAGGGTTAAGATATTTTAAATAAGGAAAAATATTTTGAGCATAGTTACTTATCCCAGTTGGTTGAGATAAAAGTATAGATAAATTAACAATTAATCTATCAGAATGAGCATTATATACCATTTTAACTAAAATAAGCTTTTATAAGCATTTAGGGTTTCTTTTGCTGTTCTTTCCCAAGAAAATAATTTTGCTCTTTCTCTACCTTTAGTAATTAAATCTTGCCTCAATTGAAAATCACTAATGACTTTCAATATTGCTTCTGCTAATTGAACAGGTTCATCTGGATCAATGAGTATGGCTGCATCTCCTGTAACTTCAGGAATGGATGAAGTATTAGATGTAATAACTGGTGCGCCTAAAGTCATAGCTTCCAATACAGGTAAACCGAACCCTTCATAGTGAGATGGATAAACAAAAACATCAGCCTTTGAATAAAATAGTGCCACTAATTCATCAGATAAGTAATCAAGATGATGAATTTCACTTTTCCAAGGAGAATTTTCAATTGTTGCAAATATGGATTCGTAACTCCAACCTTTTTTACCGATTAGCACTAATTGATGTTCAATTTTATAATTTTTCTTTAAGAAATCAAAAGCAGCAATTATACTAATAATATTCTTTCTGGGTTCTATAGTACTTACAAACAGTAAGTAAGGTTTAGAAAAGTCGTAATTTATTTTTTTTTCTAAATCATTTGCAATATCTTTAGACAAAAAATTAGGACGGTAGCGGCTAGCTAAAGGTGTGACATAAACTTTTTTTGGTTCTACTTGTAAGTATTCAATGATGTCTCTTTTAGAGCTTTCGGAAATAGTTAAAATTAAATCTGTCCACTTTAAGCAACGCTTGACTTTTTTGGTATAGGTTTTTACTACAGAGTCTGTATAATTAGGATATTTAATAAAAGTTAAATCATAGATATTCATTACCTTTAGACTGTTATTGCAGGGATAAACAGAGTAATTTGTCCCATGTAATACGTTTGGTGTGCCAAAATATTTTTCAAAGTATGACAAACTAGGTTTAAACTCTAAATTTATTAATAAATCTGAGATTCTTACAGGTAAAGGCATTAAAAAATTTTTAGTATATCTTTTCAGATTTTCAGGAAAACTAAAGTCACGCTTAAGCCAATTTTTTAACCCTGGCTGATACACTACACCTAATTGAAAATTTTCTACTGTTTGTAATTTATCTAGCTCATCTATTAAATTAGCAACATAAAAGCCAACTCCACTTGGTTTTGGCTCTACTGGAGTGGCATCTACTACAATTCTCAGCATTAGTAATTTTTAAGCTCTGTTATTCGTTAATTTTTTTAGATCATAATCAACCATCAATTCCACCAATTGTTTAAAGGAATATTCAGGTTGCCAACCTAACTCAGTCTTAATTTTATCAATGGAACCAACTAACTGCACCGATTCATCTGGACGATAAAAAGCATAGTCAACTGAGACATAATCTTGCCAGTCTAAACCAACACAATTAAAGGCACACTCAACTAGTTCTTTAACAGAATGAGTCTCACCGCTAGCAATGATATAGTCGTCGGCTTTTTCTTGCTGCAACATCAACCACATAGCATACACAGCATCTTTGGCATAGCACCAATCACGGCGGGCATCTAGGTTGCCTAATTTCAGTTCATTTGCCAAACCCAGTTTAATTTGGGCAGCTGCGTGGGTAATTTTGCGAAATACAAATTCTGTACCACGTCGTGGGGATTCGTGAGTATAGGTAATTCCACAGCACGAATAAAGGTTATACTTTTGTCTATAGTTAACAGTCATCCAGTGGGCGTAAGCTTTAGCAACACCGTAGGGGTTACGGGGACGAAAGGCGGTACGTTCGGTTTGAGGTGATTCTTCGGGTTGACCAAACACTTCACTGCTAGAAGCTTGATAAAATTTAGCATCTGATTTGCAGCGACGGATAGATTCTAATAAACGTGATACACCTAAAGCTGTGTATTCTGCTGTTAATGCAGGCTGTGTCCAAGACAGAGGAACATAGCTTTGAGAAGCAAGATTATATATTTCATCAGGTTGAGAGTCTGTTATCACATCCATCAACGAAGATTGATCAAGCAGATCACCACAGAGGATTTGGATATGATCAAATAGATGGCTAATGCGTTCTAAATTGCTAGTACTAGAACGACGTACTAAACCAAAGACTTGATAGCCTTTGTCTATGAGAAGTTCCGCAAGATACGAGCCATCTTGTCCAGTTACACCAGTGATAAGGGCTTTTTTATTCATTTCTAAAACGTAAATTTATAAGCCAACTTATAAAAATAAGGCTCAATTTCAGCAACAGTCGCCTAGCTTTTTGAATTTTTTCTGTTATTAACAATAATTTGTCTTTAAAGGGAATAATTATAGGTGTCAAATATACATACATTAGAGTTAATAATTTCTTACCAAAAGGGCAATACATTAAAACTAAATAAAAAATAGGTACAAAGAACAAATGAGATTTTTTCTTAAAATAGGTATAAAATAATTGTCTAAGCGTAGTAATTTTTATTTCCGTCTCTTCGACTGGGCAGTCGTTATAAACTACAACATTAACAGCGCAATAGGCAGGTATACCCTTTTTTATAGCTCTCATTATAAACTCAGAATCAGAATGATAGTGAGGCAGCCAAAACTCATCATATATTCCTATTTGTTCAAATACACTCCGATGAATTAAAACTCCGTTACCTGGCAGAGAATCTACATCGATAAAATCTTTCTCTCTTATTCTACTGGGTAGATTGTCTGCCCACTGTGTATGATAAGACAACTGTAAAATTTCTCTAGAACCCCACTGTGAATATGCGCCTAAAGACCAGATCAAACCTGGTTTAAGCATATAATCTATCCGACTACCTAGTATTAGTATATTATTTTTTACTGACAGTTGAACTAAATTAGCTACATAATCAGTATCAATATTACTATCATCATTGATAGTTAAGATAAAATCGTAGCCTTTTCGTAAGGCCAACTCTACACCCCTATTTGTTGAAGCTGTCCAGTAACTATTATCATCAACATTAATTAGAGTTATTTTAGGAAATTTTCTTACAACTGCATCTTGCGTACCATCTGTAGAATTGGCATCTACAATGACTGTATCTAAATTAATATAAGATTGTTTGGAAAAAGACTCTAAAAATCTTAGAGTGATGTCTTTCCTGTTACGAGTTGGTATAACCGCGCATACTTTTGGATACATGAATCTACTTTGTTTTAAGCCTATATTAAACAATAATTGGATGTTTCTGACTATCTATCCCTTACAGGAAAATCTAAATATCTTAAATTGCCTAAGAAATAACTAAGAAATTTTAAAGTTGACAAGTTTTCATGTTCGTTTTGCATACTTACTCTCAAGAGTTTAAGTTTAAAAAAATCTAATGGTTTTGTTTTCCATAACTTAAACTGATTTAATAGCTTTTTACCCTCAAAAGGATGCACTACTTTAGGATATTTCATCTTATTATTGAAGGATACTGCTGCTAAATCACTACAAATATCGAGTGTTGTTATTGCCTGAGAAATATCTAGGTTATCCAGTTTGATACCATAGGGACAGTACATCAAATAGTCAGTCTCAACTAAAGAATCTATAATATAACTAAAAACATTAAGATAGTGCGATGTATTTTCTTTGGTTGAATATACATTATAAGCCCTGTCAAACTTATAATCATGATTTTTAAATTTAGTCTCAAATGGCAAAATATTAATAATATTGCAAAAAGGTATATATTTTTTTAATGATTGGTAAAAAATATCTAAATGTTCCTCTTTTTCTAGGTGTATTAAATTATCTTGTGATATAAAATTTATTAACAAAGTTAATCTTTGTATTTTGTTTCTGTTGTATTGTTCGGCAGATTTGGCAGTTACAAAGTTCATACATCCTGATGAACGATATTTATTGACTACTTCAGTCAATATTTTTAACGTATCATTTGCTGTCTTTTGCAATGAGTATTGATGCCCCTGCTTTAAGCCTAAGTTAGATAAATGCAAAAGCTTATCCTCGTCCATCAGCAACTTTGCCATATCATGGGCTATTAGTTTGCTGTTAAAAGGATCTTGCAAATAAGCAACTGCGTCTTGGCAAATCTCAGGAATAGATGATAAAGATGTCGTCAAAACTGGAGTGCCAAAATTCATGGCATCAACAATTGGAATACCAAACCCCTCATACAGTGAAGGAAAAACCATTAACTTAGCTTTTTTTATTAAGATAGCTAGTTCCGCATCGCTAATAAAGCCTCTGATATCTACGGAATCTTGCATATCTAAGTCATTAATAATTTTGTCTAAAAAATGTGATGAGTTTAAATTATGCTTTTGCGAGCCAGTCAAAATTAACTTGATATTGCTTAATTGATGATATTCACGTTTTAATATCCAAAGAGCTTCTATTAAGCGGTAATGGTTTTTATGTCGCCAGGGTATGGCTGGATAAATAAGATAGGGGTTTTCTGGAATATTAAACTCATTGGCTATATTGGATTGTAAAAAATCTAGATCAAATTCAGAGGCTAAGTAACCAGCTAGATAAGTGACATAAACTTCTTGCTTACCGTAAACTTTTTGAATTAGTTCTTTTTCGTGATTTGATATAGTAATAACTGCATCTGACCTTGATATAGCATAGCCATAGTAACTTCTTCTTGCATCATAAATACCACCCTTGAAAAACTGAGGATATTTTTCATGCTGTAAATCCAAAATGCAAGAAACAACTGGAATCCTGGAATCGATATAATTTGGAACTAACTCATTAAGCGGGCATAAATAAACATCGCCCCAAGACATATTGTCATGGATAGCTCTGCTATTATTATCGACAAGAGGAATTACTTGTATGCCTCTAATTTTCTGAAAACGAAGGAAGTTATGAGGTTGTACAAGGACTCTGACATCTGATATCTTGGCTAATCCTGATACTAAAGAATAAACGTATTTACCAGCACCACCAGATCCTTGTGAATCACTTAAAAGGTTGATACAGTTAATTAATATTTTCATTGTTTATTTGATTATTGTGAATTTAAACTATTGTCTTTGTTCAATTAGTAGTATTTATGAACATCAAATAATCATGATTCGGTTTAAATATGCTTATAATGCTAATCCTTTTAAGTAACACTCTACTGTTTCATTTGCATTGCCTATAAATCTTAATTTTCCTTTATCTAGCCAAATACCCTTTGCACAAGATTGCTGCACAAATTTTAAATCATGAGAAACTACTAAAACTGTAGCATTATCATCCCAGAGTTTATCAATTCTTTGCTTACATTTGTTTTTGAAACTTTCATCTCCGACCGATAAAACTTCATCTAAAATTAAAATATCTGGCTGAATATCTGTAGCAATTGCAAAGCCTAATCTTGCTATCATCCCTGATGATAAACCTTTCACTGGGACTAATTGATAATCCTGTAATTCTGCAAATTCTAAAATTGCATAAGCTCTTTCTTTCATCTCTAACCTAGAAAATCCCAGCAAAACTCCATAAAGCATAATATTGTCTAGCACAGAAATTTCTGGATCAAATCCAGCTCCAAGTTCAATCAATGGTGCAATTTGTCCTTTAACTCTGACTGTTCCAGTAGTTGGTTGCAGAATACCTGAAATTATTTTTAATAGAGTTGATTTGCCTGAGCCGTTTGCACCAATAATACCTATTTTTTCACCTTTTTCTATGACTAAATTTATTTGATCTAATACTAATTTTTTTAAAGGTTTGCGATACTTTCCCTCTACAACAGATAGGAGCGTTCTTTTGAGATCATAAGAAAACTCTTCTTGCGTTCGTCGCCACAGCGAAACATTATCCAAACGTATTACTTCCATCTACAGCAAATCCATAAATTGATGTCGCCACATTTGAAAACAAGCCCATCCCAATGACAAAATAATTATGCCACTGAGAAAAGCTCCCCAAATTAAATTTAAATCTGCTAAATTACCCGAAAGCGTAATTTGCCGGAAACTTTCTATAATTGGTGATAATGGGTTGAATGCTAAAAAAACTTTTATTTGAGGTGGCACAATCGCTGCTGGATAAAATATTGGGCTACTAATCCAAATTACAAATACAATTAATTCATAGAAGTAAGGTAAATCTCTAAAAAAAACATAAAGCGCACTGACTAATAAACTGATACCAGTAGAAACTAAAACTAAAGCTAGAAATGGAAAAACCAGTGCCAGCACATTTCCTATACTCTTAGAATTAATTAAAGTAATTACCGACAATAGAGGGAATGCTCCAACGGCAAACTGAAATATATTTGCAGCAACCATTGATACAGGAAATACGCTTACAGGCAAGCGGATCTTATTTAACAAAGCTCCATTTCCCACTACACTAGACAAAGCTTGAGATGTGGAGGATGAGAAAAAATTCATCACTACCAAACCCGTAAAGGCTGCCGATATATAGTTTAGGATAGAATTGCTGTAATACGAAGCAAATGCAGCCCCAAAAATAGCACTGTAAAGTCCCGTCATAATGAGCGGGTTTAGTAAAGACCAATAAACTCCTAATATGGAACCCCGATAGCGTACTTTCAGATTCCGCATCACTAAAACAAGCAGCAGTTCCCAGTAGCGTCTTACTGGCAACCAGTTGGGATTTTTTTTAATTAAAATAGCCATATTCCCAGACCACCGCACACCACAAGCGAGTTATTCGCGCATTTTATCTTATCAGAGTGCATATTTGTGCATTTGCTGCTAACTAAATATACTTACTGTTTTTCTAATATCAGCACAATATAGTCTATCAGCCTGTTGACGCTTTTGTTGAGGGTGTTGTTTCTAATTGATTGAATTGATTTTATCAGCTTGTAGCAGTGGTTAACTATAGTTAGTTAAGAATGATTTCGAGGAACTGTGTATGTTGTTTGGACTTGGATGGCCAGAAGTAGCGATAATTGTCGTCGTGGCGGTGGTGATTTTCGGCCCGAAAAAAATTCCCGAACTGGGAAGCGCACTAGGTAAAACCCTGAGAGGGTTTAAGGAGGAACTGAAAAATCCTAGTGAGGATACCAACCCGGAGGAACAAGAAAAATAATAGTTCTCAAATTGGCATATCAGCAACGGTCAATAGTGGAGATGGGAATTACCGCATCTCTACTATCGACTACAGCAAAGTATTAATTACTGATGAAGATGCTACACCATTTTGGTTATCTATAACGGTTGTGGAGGAATTTTGTTGCTGTATCTCCTCTTTGACTAAACCGCGCAGTTTAATTAACTTAATAGCACGGCTCACACTTTCTGGTAGAATGACCACCAATCCGTTAGCGGGAGCCATATCCAAGCCTTTATTAATTGCTTGGGTTTCATCGAGAATTGACTCAAAACGCGCATCTGGTTTAACTTGGGTGATGCCTTTGATAATCAACTCAGCAGCCGATCCCCTGGGTCTGCCTCTGGTGTCGTCGTCTTCTTTGACGATGATATAATCAAAGATTTCGGCTGAGAGTTTGCCCAAGGTGACAAAATCTTCGTCACGGCGATCGCCAGGCCCGCCAATTACGCCAATACGTTGTCCTGTAGTCCAGTTCCGCACAAATGCACCCACAGCTTCATAACTGGCTGGGTTATGGGCATAATCTACTAAGGCGTGGTAGTTACCCAAATTAAATAAGTTCATCCGTCCTGGGGTTTGGCTGACGGAAGCGCGGAAGGTTTTTAAGCCTGCGCGAATTTGTTCAATGGTGACATTCTGCACGAATGCTGCCAAACTAGCTGCTAAAGCGTTAGCTATCATGAATGGGGCGCGTCCACCCATTGTTAAGGGAATATTCTCTGCCCTTTCGATGCGGTGTGTCCAGTCGCCTTTAACGATGGACAGGTAGCCATTTTCATACACAGCCGCCACTCCGCCCTTTTGGACGTGCTTCTGCACTAATTCCGAACTGGGGTTCATGGTGAAGTAGGCAATGTTGGCTTTGGTTTTTTCTGCCATTGCGGCGACGCGGCGATCGTCAGCATTGAGGACGGCGTAGCCATCAGGATATACTGCTTCTGCCACCACACTCTTGAGGTTGGCTAACTGGTCGATGGTGTCGATGTCCCCGATACCTAAGTGGTCAGCAGCCACATTTAACACTACACCCACATTTGCCGCTTCAAAGCCTAAGCCTGAGCGGAGGATACCGCCACGGGCTGTTTCTAATACTGCAACCTCTACTGTAGGGTCTTGCAAAATTAGGTGAGCGCTTTGCGGCCCGGTGTTATCTCCAGCTTCTACTAAGTATTCACCGATATATGTGCCATCGGTTGTTGTATAACCGACAACTTTACCTGTCTGCTTGTAAATATGAGCTAACAAGCGGGTAGTGGTGGTCTTCCCATTAGTCCCAGTAACACTGAGAACGGGGATGCGGCCGGACTGTTCATTGGGGAACAGCATATCCATGACTGCACCGGCGACATTGCGGGGAATGCCTTGGCTGGGGGCTACGTGCATTCTAAAGCCAGGGGCGGCGTTGACTTCCACAATTACGCCATCGGTTTCCCGTAGGGGGCGGCTAATATCGGTAGTCACCACATCCAAACCTGCTATGTCCAAACCGATAATTTTGACTACCCTTTGGGCTATCCAGAGGTTTTCCGGGTGAATTTCGTCTGTCCTGTCTACAGCCGTACCGCCTGTACTCAGGTTAGCTGTTGCCTTTAAATAACAAATCGTGCCTTTGGGTGGCACGCTGTTGAGGGTGTAACCTTGTCTTTCGAGTAGTTGATAGCTAGTACGGTCTAGTTCTATCTTGGTGAGGACTTTATCATGTCCGTCGCCGCGATTTGGGTCAAGGTTTGTTTCCTCGATGAGTTCGGCGATGGTGGATCTACCATTACCAACGACATGAGCAGGTACACGTTCGGCAACGGCCACTACTTTACCATCTACCACTAGCACTCTGTGGTCGCGCCCAACGTAATATCGCTCAACAATAATTGACCGGGAAACCTGTCTAGCTGCTTCGTAAGCGGCTTCGGCTTCTTCCCAGCTTCTAATATCAATGGTAATGCCCCGTCCGTGATTACCATCTAGGGGCTTAATCACGATGGGATAACCACCAACGTATTCGATGGCTTCTTCCAAGTCATCGAGGAAATTAATCACTGTACCCTTGGGGACTGGTACACCAGTCGCCGCTAAAACGCGCTTGGTGGCTTCTTTGTCGCAGGCTAGTTCTACGCCTAAAATGCCTGTTTTATCGGACATTGTGGCCTGCATCCGCTTCTGATTTACACCATAGCCGAGTTGAATCAAAAAGCGGGCGCTTAACTGCATCCAAGGGATACCGCGTTTTTCTGCTTCTTTGACTATTGCTTCTGTGGAAGGGCCAAGGGAAGCATCACGCCATAAGTCTTTCAGGTCTTGTATGTCTTGCTCTAGCTCTGCCTTGGGGTAACGACCGCGATCGACGATGCTTTGGCACAACCTCACAGCTGCTCGTCCAGCATAGCGTCCCGCTTCCTCGTTTAGATACTCGATCACTACCTGATAAACTCCGGGTGTGGCAGTTTCGCGGGTACGACCAAAGCCGACTTGCATTCCCGCTAGTTCTTGGAGTTCTAGGGCTACGTGTTCCACGATATGACCCATCATAGTGCCTTCTCGCACTCTCATCAAAAAACCACCATGACAGCCAGGCGAGCAATAATGACCCTCCAGACTCGGCAGCGCCTCTACCAATCCTTCATAAAATCCGGGGATTTCACTTGATTGCGTCTCGGCAAGGTTCTCTAAATCGAGGCGCATGACGATTAGTTTGTGGCGTCGAATGCTCCAGTAGTTTGGGCCGCGTAAGGTCTGGATCTTGAGGATTCTCATGGGAATAGGTAGATGGAGATTCGGAACCAAAATTCTAGTTTCTAACTGGAATTGACCGCTAAACTGTTCATGGTGAACAGTTTTTTCTATTTACATAGTATTCCTCTGATTTTTTCTACAGCAAGGAATTAATAAATGGTCAATTCAGTCTAACCTCAGTTACTCTATTCGGTCAGCTGGAGATGCGATGTACGGCAGGCAATACAGTCCTTTGGTACAGGTGAAAGCGATCGCCGTAGCTGAGGATATGCAGGCGTAAGTTATGCACCGTTAAAGGTTCGGTTGCGCCAACGTGGGGTTCGTTGGTGTGGGTGAGTTCGGTAGGATCGACAATGGTGACACTGCCTTTGCCTAATACTTGCAGCCAACCATCGCGCTCAAACACAGCACAAGTATCTTCATCAATGCCAATGCCTAAGCGATCAGGATGAGCGGCGATCGCACTAATCAGACGACCCATGCGATTGCGATTGTGGAAATGTTGGTCAACAATCACTTCCGGGATTAACCCCAAACCTGTCGCCATGTCCACTAGGGAACGGTTGGGCGTTTCGCCACTACCGCCACCAGCAATCATGTGATGCCCCATCACCGCCGCCCCGGCACTTGTGCCTGCCAGGGTAAGTTGTCCGCCTCTGACTCGCTGCCGGATAATATCCATCACTGGCGTATCAGATAATACACCACACAGACGCAGTTGGTCTCCTCCTGTGAGAAACACACCACTACAGGCTTCGAGGGATGCTCTCACTTGGGGGGATTCGCACTGCTCCCGTTCCCGGATGTCTAAAATCTCGACCTTTTCAGCACCCATTTCTTCAAAAATGCGAATGTAACGACCACCGATGATCGCAGGCTCGCGGGAGGCAGATGGAATAATTGTAATATAGGCTTTGTTTGCACCAGACCTGCCAAAAAAAGTTCTCAGGATTTCGCGTCCGTGAACTTTATCTTCTGCGCCTCCGATTACCAGAACGGCGGTTTTAGTTGCTTGGGGTGTCCTCATTTCCAGCGATTTAGCTTGTAGTTGCGGCATTGTGTTTCTCCTGTCAACAACTTCAGAAGCCATCGCCTTGGACAGGTTTCCTGGCTTGTGGCGAATGGCGTGTGAATTTAACAAGGTTTTGCAGCCTGATGATGTTCGCACTTTACTTTTTTGCTGAAGACACTGCCACAGATGCCATAAAGCCTCATGATTGGTAAGTGCCTCCTCCTCAAAGCCAGCGCCTTGTTTTTCACCTGTCCACTTGTTCCAGACTGGCTTAATAGTGCTTGGGGTTCAGGTTCCCCTCTGGCGCTAGGAATTAGTTTTCCCATCTGGGCTAGAAATGAGCAGGTCATTACACACATTTTCTGAGGCTGGCTCGACGCATCCTGTAAGTTGTTAACCTGGTTAAATTATTTATTCAAATGGTAGTTGTGACAATATTTAAACATAAATTAAGTAATTAGAAAAACTTTCACTCCCCAGAAAAAGCAATAATTCTAGTAGTTTTAGATACTATTGTGAAAGCCTATCTGTAGTTTTACCCTGTGGAAGCATCTTGTGTTTGATAGCCATTCATATTTAAGATTAGTGTTCTCGAATACGAATTACTGTGCGCTTTGATATAGTTACACTTTTTCCTGACTGTTTTACCTCAGTTTTAAGTTCCGGTCTACTAGGTAAAGCCCTCGCTAAACAAATTGCCCAAGTAAATTTGGTGAATCCCAGAGATTTCACCACAGATAAACATCGCAAGGTAGATGATGAACCCTACGGCGGCGGTGTAGGGATGCTGATGAAGCCAGAGCCAATTTTTAGTGCAGTAGAGTCGTTACCGATTCTACAGCGCCGAGAAGTGATTTTGATGAGTCCCCAAGGGCAAACGATTAATCAGCCCCTCTTACGAGAATTGGCTAGCAATTATGACCAATTAGTAGTAATTTGTGGGCATTACGAGGGAGTAGATGAGCGAGTGCTGCATCTAGTCACCCGTGAGGTATCTTTAGGCGATTTTATCCTCACAGGTGGAGAAATCCCGGCTATGGCGCTGATTAACGGTGTAGTGCGGCTGCTACCGGGAACTGTCGCCAAAACCGAATCCCTCACAGCCGAAAGTTTTGAGGAGGGGTTATTGGATTATCCCCAATATACCCGCCCCGCCGACTTTCGCGGCTGGAAAGTCCCTGATGTCTTGTTATCGGGAAATCATGCGGCGATCGCCAAATGGCGATATGAACAGCAGATCCAAAGAACAAGCGATCGCCGCCCCGATTTGTTGGCAAAATGGCAACAACAGAAGAAAGGTGGAGGAGATGAGGGAGATGAGGGAGATGAGGGAGATGAGGGGGAAAGGGGAAGGGGGAAAGGGGAAAGGTGAAAGCCTTTGTCCATTTCTATAGACTGTTGATAACTGATAACTGATAACTGACAACTGACTATGAACATCAGAATTGGTAACGGTTACGATATTCACAAATTAGTGAGCGATCGCGCTTTGATTTTAGGCGGTGTTAACATTCCCCATGAACTCGGTTTATTGGGACATAGTGATGCCGATGTACTCACTCACGCCATTATGGATGCTATGTTGGGCGCTTTATCTCTGGGCGATATTGGTCATTATTTCCCCCCCACAGATCCCCAATGGGCTGGCGCAGATAGTTTAGTTTTGTTAAGCCAAGTCAACGAGTTAATTCTCACTCAAGGTTGGCGCATAGGTAACATTGACTCGGTGGTAGTCGCCGAACGTCCCAAATTGAAACCACACATTAAAACCATGCGTGACAAACTAGCCCATGTTTTGCAAGTAGAACCCAATCAAATTGGTATCAAAGCCACTACAAACGAGAAACTAGGGCCAGTCGGAAGGGAGGAAGGTATCTGTGCTTATGCTGTCGCCTTGCTGGTAACTTCTGATTAGGATGAAGTAATATTTTTTGAATGACTATGATAGATGTAAATGAGTAGTTAATCTGGCAAAAAATAGAAAATTATTAGGAGTAGTAGGACAATGGAAACTGGAAGCATCCAACCCGTTGATTATGTTCCTGATATCGTTGTTTTGAGTAAAGACGAGAAGATCGTTTTGTTGGTTGAGGTAAAAAGTAAAAAATCGCAAGATTGGCAAAATATTGAAAAATCTATTTTACCAATAAAACATTATTTGCAAAATCGTAGAAACAACAGTCCTTATAATTTAGCGAATGAGCCTTTTATTTTATTTGTTGATTTAGACAAGATGATAATTTGGAAATGGAATATAGATAAATTTTCCGAGCCTCTGATTTATTTAAAAACTGATGATGTCCTGAGTAATTATGATCAAGAGTTTAGTAAATTGAGCAATAATAACCGAATATCAGCTTTTTATTTAGAAACGCTCGTAGAAGCATGGCTTAGAGATTTGGCTCACCATTGGAAATCAGAAAAGCCACCTGAATGGCATAAATTACAAGCTATATGTTTGTTACAACTAATTGAAGAAGGAACTACTCATTCTCAGGTAAATCTGAATGATAACGCTTTACGTTGAAACAAATTTTTTGATGGCTATAGCTCACGGACGAGATTCATTTAATATTATATTGAATAACTATAACCCATCATTAAAGATAGTAATACCTGATATTTGTTTTATAGAAGCTCTGTCTACGTTTGAGAAAGAAAGACAAAACCGCCAGGAATTTAACCGAGAACTAAATATTCAATATAACAAAGCCTTTCGAGATATAAATTCTCCTAACGCTCAAAATTTGATGCAATATTTACAACAAACAATTATTTTTAATAACAAAATTCTTGATGACATTACTTTTCGGCTTAAGCAGGTAATAATTAGTCTAATTGATAAAGCAGAAATAATAAATATGAATAGTGCAATACTTGCTGATCTTACAGAAAAAACTTTGATTGGTTCAGATTCAGACTCTGATTCAGAAAAATTATTAATTCAAAATGACTTAATGGATAACTTGATTCTACAATGTATTCTTAACCATGCGAAGTCAGATACGCAAGGAATTAAGGTTTTCTTAAGCGGTAATACAAAAGATTTTGATAAGCCAAAGGTACAAGAGGCTTTGCGTAATGCAGGAATAAGTAAATATTTTACTCGCACCCAAGATTTTCTGGGGTGGCTACAGTCTCAAAACAGTTGAATTTATTGTCAAAATTATGCAATTCCATAATAAAGTGTTTACTATTGCTAAACGTTTTTGGATACTGATAATTCTAGCTGCATTCACAGCCGTTACATTGGCGGCTTGTAACCCATCTAATTTTAGAAGTTCGGCGGCACAAATACCCCAATTAGTAACTAGTATTCTTAGTGATCCTAAAACCTTTAACTACCCTCTAAGCTCAGAAGTACCTAATGTTTTTGGTTTGATTTATGAAGGATTAATTACTGAAAACTATGATACTGGTGGAGTCGATCCAGCCTTAGCTGAATCTTGGGAAATTTCCGATGATAAATTAAAGATTGTTTTCACTCTCCGTGAGGGATTAAAGTGGTCTGATGGGCAACCATTAACAGTAGATGATGTAGTCTTTACTTATAATGACATTTACTTGAACCCAGCCATTCCTACAGATATCAGAGATATTATGAGGATTGGTGAAAGTAGGAAATTGCCTACTGTGAGAAAAGTTGATAATCGTCGGGTTGAGTTTGCAATTCCCGAACCGTTTGCGCCTTTTTTACGTAGTGTGACTGGCGCTGCAATTTTACCAGCTCATGCACTGCGAGAATCAGTAACAACAAAAGATGCTGAGGGTAAACCCAAATTTCTCCAAAAATGGGGCGTAGATACGCCACCAGAGCAAATTATCGTGAATGGGTTGTACAAAATAGAGCGTTATGATACGAGTGAACGTGTAGTATTTCGACGTAACCCGTACTATTGGCGCAAAGGGCCAAAGGGTGAAGCTCAACCTTATATTGAAAAATTAGTATGGCAAATCGTTGAATCTACAGATACTTCTTTATTACAATTTCGTTCCGGCGGTTTGGATAGTATTGCTGTTTCACCAGATTACTTTTCTTTGTTAAAAGTACAAGAAAAGCAAGGGAATTTCAAAATATATAATGGTGGGCCAGCTACTGGTACAACATTTGTATTATTCAATTTAAATAAGGGTAGCAGAAACGGCAAACCACTAGTAGATCCGGTGAAGTCCCGTTGGTTTAATACAGTGGAATTTCGCCAAGCGGTAGCTTATGCAATCGATCGCCAAACGATGATTAACAATATCTATCGTGGTTTAGGTCAACCGCAAGATTCACCCATTTCTGTCCAAAGTCCTTATTATCTTTCACCCAAGGAAGGGTTAAAGGTTTACGATTACAACCTCGAAAAAGCCAAGCAATTACTATTAAAGGCTGGTTTTAAGTATAATGCTCAAAATCAGTTGTTAGATTCCGAAGGGAATCGAGTCCGTTTTACCTTGCTGACGAATGCTGGTAACAAAATTCGGGAAGCAATAGGTTCACAAATTAAACAAGACTTGAGCAAAATCGGGATGCAGGTAGATTTTACTCCCTTGGCATGGAATACTTACACAGATAAGCTCGCTAATACTCTAGATTGGGAAGCTTCCATGCTGGGTTTCACTGGTGGTTTAGAACCGAATGATGGTGCTAACGTCTGGAACCCTGAAGGCGGGTTACATATGTTTAACCAGAAACCCCAAGCAGGACAAAAGCCGATTGAAGGCTGGGAAGTAGCACCTTGGGAAGCCAGAATTGGTGAATTGTATATTCAAGCCGCTAGAGAGTTAGACGAAAGCAAACGGAAAGCAATTTACGCGGAAACCCAAAAAATTACCCAGGAGAATTTACCCTTTATTTACTTGGTGAATCAATATGCTTTATCAGCAGTGCGCGATCGCTTTGAGAACATTCGCTTCTCCGCACTAGGCGGCGCATTCTGGAACCTGTATGAAATCAAAATAGTTAAATAGGTAATTGGTAATAGGTAATAGGTAAGTAGCAAAAACTGTTACCCATTACCCATTACCCATTACCCATTACCCATTATCCTAAATTACTGTGACTCAACCTGAAGCTTTGCGATCGCTCCTCGAAGCTGTCGCCAATGGTAAAGTTACCCCAGATAAGGCGTTAGATTCTCTCAAAGATTTAGCCTATGAATCTGTGGATGAGTTTGCCAAAATTGACCATCACCGTCATCTGCGAACCGGTTTCCCCGAAGTGATTTGGGGACTGGGTAAAACATCAGAACAAATTGCGCGAATTATGGAGGTAATGCGCCAACGCAACCCGGTAGTCATGGCTACCCGCATTGAACCAAGCGTTTACAACATCTTACAGCCAAAAATTAGAGATTTACGCTACTACGAAATGGCGCGAATTTGTGCTATTACTCCCCCTACCATCGCACCACAGTTTGAGGGAGTTATCGGCATTCTTTCTGCTGGTACTGCTGACTTACCCGTGGCGGAAGAAGCCGCAGTCACCGCCGAACTGTCAGGTTTTCGTGTGCTGCGTCTTTGGGATGTGGGGGTTGCGGGGATTCACCGCTTGCTGAGTAACCGTCATCTGATTGAATCAGCATCAGTATTGATTGTTGTCGCTGGGATGGAAGGCGCTTTACCCAGCGTCGTTGCTGGCTTGGCTAATTGTCCGGTAATTGCTGTACCTACCAGTGTGGGTTATGGCGCTAGTTTTGGCGGTTTAGCACCTCTATTGACAATGCTGAACTCTTGTGCTGCGGGTGTGGGAGTAGTCAATATAGATAACGGTTTTGGTGCAGCCGTGTTAGCTGGGCAAATTTTACGTACTGCCGAGAAATTGCGGATGTCATCGGGAGAATCTTGAGTTATGACATCAAGGTAATGAGGGATTGGGGACTGGGTAATTTCCCTAGCCTTCAATCTCTAATCTCTAAACTTTACCTTAATTACTGAAGATGCACTACTTTAACGATTTAACATTTAAGATTTTTGGTGATTTTCCTTTACTGGCACAAAACATCACCAATCCTAACTTTATCGGTCAGATGCAGAAGACTTGGAACCATTTCGTGCAAACAGGTCAAATTTGGGCGCTTCTGATTGGTTTATTTGTTGGTTATATGTTCCGTAACCTTACCAAGTACGGTTGACAATGGTAGGGAGTAGAGGGAAAAGGGAAAAGGATAGAACATTACTCCTTTTCCCCTTTCCCCTTTAACCTTTTCCCAATCCCCTCGTACTTATGACCGAAAAACAAACTTGGAGTCAGCGATTTGAATCTGCACTACATCCAGCGATCGCCAGTTTTAATGCTAGTATAGGTTTTGACATAGAATTAATCGAATACGACATTACAGGTTCTCAAGCCCATGCTCAAATGTTGGCGCATACGGGGATTATTTCACCGACAGAAGGAAAGCAGCTAGTTGCAGGTTTAGAACAAATTCGCCAAGAATACCGCCAAGGCAATTTTCAACCGGGTATTGATGCTGAAGATGTTCACTTTGCAGTGGAACGACGGTTGACAGAAATTGTCGGTGATGTTGGGAAAAAACTCCATACGGCGCGATCGCGTAATGACCAAGTTGGTACAGATACTCGGCTTTACCTACGCGACCAAATCCAACAAATTAAAAGCCAGTTACGGCAATTTCAAGGTGTCTTATTAGACATAGCCGAACAAAACCTAGAAACCCTCATCCCTGGTTACACACACCTACAACGCGCCCAACCCCTGAGTTTAGCCCATCATCTGTTAGCTTATTTCCACATGGCACAACGAGATTGGGAACGGTTAGGTGATGTGTGTCGCCGTGTGAATATTTCGCCCTTGGGTTGTGGTGCTTTGGCGGGGACAACTTTTCCCATTGACCGCCATTACACAGCAGAACTATTGCAATTTGAGCGAATTTATGATAATAGCTTGGATGGAGTGAGCGATCGCGATTTTGCGATCGAATTTTTGTGTGCTGCTAGCTTGATTATGGTTCACCTCAGTCGTCTGAGTGAGGAAATTATTCTTTGGGCATCAGAAGAATTTCGTTTTGTCACCCTCAAAGATAGCTGTGCCACAGGTTCCAGCATCATGCCCCAAAAGAAAAACCCCGATGTACCGGAATTAGTCAGGGGAAAAACTGGGCGTGTGTTTGGTCATCTGCAAGCAATGCTGGTAATTATGAAAGGCTTACCCCTAGCATATAACAAAGACCTACAAGAAGATAAAGAAGGTATATTCGACAGCGTTAATACAGTTAAAGCTTGTCTGGAAGCAATGACAATTTTGCTACGGGAAGGACTAGAATTTCGGACTCAGCGCCTAAATGAAGCAGTTACAGAAGACTTTTCTAACGCCACCGATGTCGCAGATTATCTCGCAGCTAGAGGCGTTCCTTTCCGGGAAGCTTATAATATCGTGGGGAAAGTCGTAAAAACCAGTATTGCTGCTGGCAAACTTTTAAAAGATTTGACATTAGAAGAATGGCAACAAATACATCCAGCATTTGCCGCCGACATATATAAAGCCATCTCCCCCCGTCAAGTTGTAGCCGCCCGTAATAGTTACGGTGGGACTGGTTTTGAGCAAGTCAGTAAAGCATTAATTGCTGCGCGTGAGGAAATTAGGGAGTAGAGGAGTAACCCACCCCTAGCCCCTCCCTGGAGGGGAACCCAGCAGAGGAGAATAACTAATGACTAATGACAAATGACTAATGACCGATGACCAATGACCAATGACCAATGACCAATGACCAATGACCAATGACCAATGACCAATGACTAAAAAATTAGGGTGTACAGATGTACACCCTAAAAACTAAAACAATCCAAGAATCAAATTTTAAACAGACAAATTATTCAGCATCAATTGCTGCTGCTCCTTCATCTTCCTCATTCTTGGGAGTTCTTTGTTGGAACCTTCTTTGCATTCTTCCTGTTGTAGTCCGTTTACGAAACTTTCTGGCGTATGCCTGGTTCCGTAGCGCCTTTTCTTTTTTCGGGTTACGGCGCTTTGCCATGTTCACCTCGTTTATAAACAACAAAAAATTGCCACTAAGCGTTTTTTAGAGAATATCAGCGACGAATGTTATTGATAAAACTCTAGCCTAGTTTAGCTGGATAAATCTTGGAACAGCATACAATCCTACCGCATACTCTCTAGTTATGTCAATCGAGATGATCCTGAAAAGGTAGAAGCACTAGAAAATAAAATCCCAATTACATTCGTAAATATACTTTTAATAGCAAAAATACTCATAGTATAAATACGTATAATCTTAATGTATAAGCATTTTAAAAAGCTTAAATATAGAAGCAATAAAGATAATCATCAAAAAAACTTGCTTTTTATAAAATATGTGTTAAGTTATTTTTGACACCCAGTAAAGCAAGATTCACAATAGCTTGGGGTGACATACTGTGCATCTACCTATCTGTGGCTTCTGACTTTTAAATAGTTTCTTGAAAATAACTCGGATAGGTTCAATGATTAAATCTCGCCAATTGCCAAAACATCTCGCTTGTCTGTCTTTAGCAGCAGTATTCGCATCTAATTTAGCGATGTCTTCGGCTACTGCTCAAGTTACCACTCAGTCATCTTTTGGTTCCTCTGTCACATTCACCTGTAATGACAGTGAGGCAACTATCAGGGCTAAGAATGGCCCAAGAGTAGTGAGGGGAACGACAAGTATCTACATCGGTTATCAGCAAGTATCATCCATAAATAAAGACCCGCGTATCATTCGTTTTGATAACGGTGTCAGAACTTGGTGTCGTAGTGATTACGAAACAACAAACGATGATGGTACAGGTTATGGCTTGCTGTGGGATGGGGGAAATGTTCTCTATGGTGTTTTCACTTCTACAGGAACCCAGACTGGAAACGATTTCCGGCGTTATAGCAATGGTCGTTGGATGCCTACCTATGGTAGCGGTGGCGGTGCAAAAGTAGCGATAATCGCCAGGATTGATCCTACAAATGGTAATGTTAGCTACGCGACTTTTTTATCTGGTAGAAAGACTAGTGATGGCACAAGTAACTCTTTGTCAGTTCTTGGTTTGTCATGGAATAGTACAAACACAACTTTAACGGTGCTAGCAGATTCTTGGGCGTTTCCTCGCCGTCCTAACAAAACTTCTATGAGTTGTACTGGTTCATCACCTTTTAAATATGTGGCTGTTTTCACAGGTGATTTGATCACCATGAGCGGCGCTGCGGCTATTGGTTGTAATTAGGTTACTAAGCTCCTGCGGTTAGCCTAACGCCTGTATAATTGTTCAGTGTTGATGTTATTTTTTGATCAGGGTTGTATCTTTTCTTATTGGCGAATTAGTGCAGCGTATTGGGTAAAGCGATCGTTATTCAAATAAAAAAATAATGGCTCTGGATTGAGCCAAGTCAGCTTTTAAGTAAAAACAGTAATTAAAAATCTACTATGCTTATGCTAAAATATATACGCAGATAGCCTATTTGATTTTTTCAAATAGGCTAATATCCATAATTAAATAAAAGGGAGGAAAAAGTGCTTAAGCACTTACTTTTTGCTTTCGCTATGCTAGTCATGGTGGCAGTTATTTGCTATTGCCTTTCCACTATGACTAGTAACGTCGATTCTATTTTAAAGTCAGTGATCACATTAATCACTATGCTGAGATAGAAATCTCAATCAATTATAAATCTACCTAAAGAGGAGTGATAATCTTCTTTAGGTTTTTTAGTCACTAAAAATTTAGTAACTAAATTTTTGTACCTTATCTCAAATCTAGAATTAGTATAACACCATTAAATTGAGATCGTAAAGTAGTCACAAATTCTAGAGCCACTCTATTCGCTTTCCACTCGGAAAATACCTATAAATTTCCTTGTTTGCGTCTTTGCGCCTTTGCGTGAGCCTAACAATTATTTTGGTAATCATCTAGTCTGTAGGGTGGGCATTGCCCACCGGTTCATGGTTTTGGTGGGCAATGCCCACCCTACGATTTCAAAAATCAAGTGTGAGTCCTATATTGAAGCCCCTCTCCGCGTCGGAGAGGGGTTGGGGAGAGGTCTATCAAACTGGATGTTACAAGATTTCAACAATTTTTGACTCGCAAATAAAAGCCTCTGTCACCTGTAACCTGTCCCCTATCATTAATAATGATTGCCTGATTTGCGATGATGGACTGCTGTTACACCATCCTGATTTAAGACTTTACCGTTCTCTACAGTGGCGTAAACTAACCAGTGGTCGCCTGACTCCATCCGATTTTTAACTGAACATTCCAAATAAGCAAGGGCATCTTTCAGTACAGGACTGCCGTTTTCGGCTTGTTCTGTGGCTACATCAGCAAATCTATCTTGTCCTGGGACGAAGGGTTTGAGGAAGTGTTTCATCAACCCCAAATGATTGCCTTCTTTAAGAACATTAAGGACAAACTTATTACCAGTATGCGTAAGTCTGTAGGGTGTGTGACTGGCGATAATATTTGAACGTAGTCATGAGACTTGTAGCGTCACGCACCAAACACCAATTGTGACACTTGCGTAAGTCCTGGGGAAACTAATTTAAACCTAAAAAAGAGAAACTAAAGCAGAGATTCCAGAATCTAATGCTGTCTTTTGTGGCTTTTGGTTGACAACTAAGTTATTTATTTCATATCCCATCTTTTGCAGATTACTTAATATCAATTCATCTCTTTGCTGCCAAACATGAAATATTTCTTGTCTACCATCAGCAAGTATTGCTGAATCGATTTGATAAACATCATTGACTTTTTTTAATTTCAATCCCAACAAACTTAACAGACGGCTCAAAACTTTGATAGCTGTAATTTTTTCCTGAAAGCGAATAAAATCAATACCTAGCACTCTTTTAATTTGTTTACTATGTTGGAAGACAACATCTTTTAGCCAGATTAAATCAGAATCATTTTCATTAAATTCTCGCTCTGTTTCTAGGAACTGTTGCATTCCTAAAGCTCTCATTGCCTCAACTTTTAAAGTATAGGTCTTTAAATCCGGCAAGAAAACTTTACCATTTCCCCAAGATAATTGTTGATGCCATTCCTGTTGGTCTCTAATTTGAAAGTATTCACTTTCATGAGTCAGATAGTAATGGATTAATAATTGAGTGTAATATCCTTGGTCATCCCGCAATTTTAGCTGGGGAGTTACTAACACACCATATCTTTGTCGAAGATTGTATTTTTGAATTTGATTGCGTTCGTCATCTGTTAGAGAATGTTTGGCTGACAGATGCTCATATTCTAAATAATCAATCTCCTTAGCATTAGCTACGTTAGTTGCTAATGTTAGTTGATTTTGCTGCTTAATCTTCTTGATTTGCCGCTTAATTTCTTTACCTTTTTGGCGTTTTTCTAACCAATCTTTTTGGACTTTGACAATTTCTAGAACTAACCTTTGCCGTTCTTTTAAATCACTTGGTTCAGTCGCTAGGAATGCCAAGCGTAAATCTCTAATAATGTTATTATGAACTGCTTTACTCCGCAAGCGAATTTGATGCCCGTCATTAGTTAGTCCCTCTTCCATAGATTGGCGATAAAGACGAATAGAAGCATTTACTCTTGCAGATAATTTAGCCCATGTTCGCAAGTGAATAGGGTCATAAACTAAGGGTAAATCTACATCTATTTTATGTAAGGGACTCAGCAAAGCTAGGTTTTCTTTTTGATTTTCTTGATACCAATCAGATAGTAAACGATAATTTGTACTACCACTACCAATTAAGCCGATTCCTCGCTTGGCACACCAGACAATTCGAGGTACACTATCTCTAACTCTAGCTAGTGCTTGTCTTGCTTCTGAATCAGGAATAACTCCTTGAAAGATACCATACACTCGATCAAAATGTTGTACATCAATACTAATACCTGTGCCTAAACTAGGAGTGACAAAGACGGTATTATATCCAGTGATTTTCTGGTTAATGGCTGCAACAAAATCAACGGCTGCATGACCGGGAGTGCTGGTTGTATGACTATTAACTACTAAGGTTTTAGGGAACTCATACCGCAATTTTTCTAAACGTTCTTTAAGATAACGTTCGATTGTTTCGCAACTGTAACGTCCAGAGCGGCTATCAGTTGTTACATAACATTTACGTCCTGCTAGTAAATCCAATTCTAATTGCTGAATTAAGGGAATTGGATTAGGAGAATCATAAAAGGTTACTTCCCAACCTCGCTGTGGTTTCCATTGATTTACTACCACCCAAGGTGTGATTTTACAACCTGATAAACTCTGCAAGTATTCTAATGATACATCTGATAAATCGGCATCTTGGGCAATTACTAAACCACCTGTGGATAAAACTAGAGAAATTAATTGCTGAAATAATCTGAGAATTTTGACGCGCTTGTGTTTACAGGTATTACTGTTGAGGAGATGCCACAATGACTGCTCAACTTCATCTAAGATGATGATTGCACCTCGCCATTGTTCTGGGTGTAGTTTCCAAATAGAATCAACGCATAAACCTAAAGATTGATTGTTGATGTTATCTATCAAATCACTATTTTTTCTGAGGGACTCTGGATTATTTAATCCCCATTGAATGCCAATCTTTTCACACAAGAAACGTCCTAATTGGATTCTATGAGTAATTAATAATACTGGTCTATTGATTGTTTTTGCTTGATGTACAACTGCTTGTAATGCCGTGGTTTTTCCTGTACCTTTTGCTGATTTGACCCCAATTAATCCAGAGGTGGGAAAAGCTATTTCTCCTAAATATGGACGATTAACTGTAATTGCAGGTGGAATGGTTAATTCGGTGTGGGGTTTGATTTGTGCTAGATAAATTTCTAAATCTACGCTTTGGCGATAAACTTTATCAAAACTATTTACGCCTTTAGCAACTATTAACTCATCTACACCTTTCTCGGAACCTGGCAGTTCGATAACTTTTACAGGGCATTTTTTAGCTTGAAATAAACAACCAAGTTGGGCGATCGCATTACTAACAGCAGCTATTTTTCTCGGTTGAGTTTCATAATCAAAACAGATATAAAATGGGCGCTTTGTCATTGCAAAGGCGGCTAAGTCAGGAATTAGCTGACGACTGACGACTTTACCAAATTTATCTTTGACAACTCTGTAGCCACTGGTAATCCCAGGAATTGCGATCGCCACATATCCTTGAGATAATAATGTGGCCGCTTTCTTGGCTCCTTCGCAAATAATCACGGGTATATTACGTTCCATCACCCATTGCCAAAAGCCTTCCGCCTCACCTTGAGCATTTATAGTCACATCTTCAGGCATAGGGTAATTGTAACGCTGGCAGACTTGCTGCCATATCTCCCACGTTACCCGCAGACAAAATATCCGCGTTGCTGTGCTGGGGGGATGTTCATATTTGATAGACTTACCATTTTGATTTGTTCGCGGTTGGTTTGGCTTAAAGCATCCCCATTCCATAGGTTGCCAATTGTTGAGAGGATCTAACCCAGAACACCACCAACCCCCCGCAGTCACATGACTATATCGCTCTAGCCAACCACTTCTCACCATACCTGTATTGGTACGGGGTAACTGTTCGGAAATCAATAGATGCTCATAGGCGCTTATGCCTTGCAGAGAACTAAAGTTAAGCTTTACTAAGTGTAATCCTATACCACTACTCTTGACTAATTCTTCCAAGTGTTGTGGCTGTAAATCTAGCAGAGGCATGGGGCAAACCGCGAACGGAATTAAGATGAATTTAAAACTTAGCACGCCTTGACTAGTTTGTTATGGAAGAAAATTTGAATTTTACTTAATACTTTTATTACTTCGTTTTGGAAAATACATCGGTATAGGTGGCAGTGGTTGATTTTCTGTGATCCCATTGCTCAAGTAATAATTTTGTATTGCAATATTTATTACAATTAAATTTTATATTTCAGTAACTTTACTAACTAATCTTGAGTAACATAGATTTATAAGCTTTGTCAATCAAAAGTTTGGTGAAAATAAGAGATTTTAGAGATTTTTATCATAATTATTTTTTAATACAGAAAATTTGCGTTTGATTACTGATGTAATCGAGGAAAACACTAGTTAATTTATCTGACACAATTATTTAAACCTAAGTACAAGCTTAGGTGTTTGCGTCAGCCATTTTACGAGTCGTGATGCGTAAAGCCCCCGTATTTTTAATCGGGGGATATAAGCGAACAGGACAAATTTATTTGTCCGTAATGCTTACAAAGCATAAATACGATTTATAATATTAAAGGAGGTGATGAACAAGTGTTTAACCTGACATACGAATTTAAGTTAAAGCCAACCCATGCACAAAGCCAGATATTTGAAGACTGGCTAGAAATTAATCGCCGTGTTTATAACTATGCACTGGCTGAACGCAAGGACTGGTACTTATCACGTAGTTGTCAGATCAACGCTTGCTCACTTAAGCACGAATATATTATCCCTGCCGACACACCTCGCCCAACCTACGCCAGCCAGTGCAAAGCGTTAACTGCTGCCAAAAAAGAGTTTCCTGAGCTTAAAAAAGTACAGTCTCAAGTTTTGCAGCAAACATTAAAGCGTCTAGAAGTTGCATTTGTGGCTATGTGGGAGAGAAATCACGGTTTCCCCCGATTCAAAAAATCGGGACGGATGCGGTATGAGTGTTTTCCCACAGATGCAAGGTGAAAGGCTGAAGCCAGGAATGGTTAATTTGCCCGTGATTGGATGGGTTAAATTCCGACAATCAAGGGAGATACCTAATGGTGGCGTAGTCAAGCAAGCCCGTGTGGTCAAGCGTGTTTCTGGATGGTACGTGATGCTAACAGTTCAATGGGATGTGTCTGTACCATCATCAACACCACATGGGGAAGGCGTGGGAATTGATGTAGGGTTAACAAGCTTTATTGCTACTTCTAACGGGCTAACTGTCAAGCGCCCAAGGTTTTTTGTAGATGCCGAACGCAAGCTTAAATTGCTGCAACAGCGTGTTTCCAGAAAGCGACTAGGTTCAAAAAATTGGCACAAAGCCCAAAAGAAGGTGGCGAAACTGCATGAGTACGTTGTCAACTGTCGTAAGGACTGGCACTCTAAACTGTCTCACCAAATCTGTAATGATGCCGGAATGGTATTTGTTGAAGATTTGAACTTAGTCGGGCTATCTCGTGGGATGTTAGGGAAGCATTGCTTAGATGCAGGGTTTGGTCAATTCTTTAATATCTTAGAACAGACCTGCTTTAAGCGTGGTGTTTATTTCCAAAAAGTAGATAGCCGTAAAACTAGCCAAATTTGCCCTAGTTGCGGTGTTGAGACAGGTAAGAAAGAGTTATCAGAACGTACTCATGTTTGCTCAAATTGCGGATATACCACTGATAGAGATGTGGCAGCCGCGCAAGTAGTTCTCCAAAGGGGGCTTGCAGCCGTAGGGCATACGGTCAAGATGCTTGCTGTTCGCGTAGCGGCGCGTTAGCGCGGGTAAATTCGTTGGAATCCCCGTGAAGCAAGAATCCCCGAATTTCTAATTCGGGGAGTGTCAAGAGAGATGAAGCGGTGAAATGCAAAACTTATAGCAGGGGACAGGTGACAGGGGACAGGTGAGTCCAGTCCTGTTCGCGTAGCGTCCCGTAGGGAAGGCGGGTTTCCCGCGACCTGGGAACTGGCGTTCGCCCTTGGCGTGCCGAAGGCATACCCGGAGGGTGATAGGCTGAAAAGCCGCTTGTCATAAAGATTCTATGATTCATCCTTGTCCTAACCTATGTGGCTACTGCCATAAATCAAATCTGGAATTAATCACCCATGCTAATATTCATGTGAACTAGAACCCCAATACCAATCCACAGGAGAATACAAAATATAATTGTTCAATGAGCGTATCTTTCCTTTTTAGCAATCTGGTTATATTATCTTCAATCGTTCTTAGAAATCTAACTTTATTCAGTACGGTATCTCTATGGGACGCGCTCGTTCTAAATCTGACCTGCCTACAAAAATCTGTCCGGTATGTCAACGTCCCTTTACATGGCGGAAAAAATGGGAAGATTGTTGGGACGAAGTTAAATATTGTTCAGAACGTTGTCGCCGTCGTCGTTCTGAGGCTAAAACCGGGGACTAAATCAGTTGACAGTTGACAGTTAACAGTTAACAGTTGACTGACACAGCCAATATTCAAAAATAATGCAGGGTATAAATGAGGTCACAGGTGCAACCAAAATTAATTATTCATGGGGGAGCAGGTAGTTCTCTCCACGGTAAAGGCGGATTGGAGGCAGTGCGCCAAACGCTTCACGCTGTGGTAGAAGAAGTCTACGCTCTATTATTGTCAGGTGTGAATGCTTCCGTTGCAGTGGTGAGGGGTTGTCAACTGTTGGAAGATGAACCCCGCTTCAATGCTGGTACTGGTTCGGTGCTGCAATCTGATGGTCAAATCCGCATGAGTGCTTCTATCATGGATGGTGCATTAGGGCGCTTTAGTGGTGTAATTAATATTTCACGGGTAAAAAATCCGATTGATTTAGCACAATTTTTACAAACTTCCCCAGACCGAGTACTGTCAGATTATGGCGCGGCGGAATTAGCCAGGGAAATGCAGATTCCTAGCTACAATGCCTTGACTGAGTTGCGGTTACAAGAATGGATACAAGAACGGCAAGATAATTTTAAAAGCACGATGGCTGGGGTGATAGCAGAACCAGAATTACTAGAAACAAGTAATGCTGGACGCGGTACAATCGGCGTAGTAGCTTTAGATACTTATGGTAAGTTAGCTGCTGGTACTTCTACAGGCGGTAAGGGCTTTGAACGCATTGGGCGAGTCAGTGATTCTGCTATGCCTGCGGGTAATTATGCTACTAATCATGCCGCCGTCAGTTGCACTGGTATCGGTGAAGATATTATTGATGAGAGCCTAGCACCAAGGATTGTGATTCGTGTCACAGATGGATTATCCCTGCAAGAGTCCATGAAGCGCTCATTTGCGGAAGCACACGAAAACAAAAGAGATTTTGGTGCGATCGCCTTAGATGCAAGCGGTGCGATCGCCTGGGGTAAAACCTGCGATGTCATCCTCGCCGCCTTCCATGACGGCGAGAAGATTGGCGATACATTAGAACTGCCTGTGGGTACGCAGGTGGGTTGTGTGAGTTAGGGATTGGGGAAGGGGGAATGGGGAATGGGGAATGGGGAAGGGGGAATGGGGAATGGGAAAGGGGGAATGGGAAGGCTTCTTCTTGTCTACTCATCTCCCTCATCTCCCTGTTCCCCTCCTGGGAGGGGTTAGGGGTGGGTTTCCCCCATCTCCCTCATCTCCCCCCTCTCCCCCATCTCCCCCCACTCCCCCATCTCCCTCAAGATTCCGCACTCTTTCTCCGCCATCCTGGTTTCACTACCTGACGAGTCCGGGCAATGACTAGGGAATCATTGGGAACATCTTCTGTAACAGTGGAACCGGCTGCTACATAGACATCATCGCCTAAAGTAACTGGGGCAACTAAGACGCTGTTGGAACCGGTTTTAGTGCGATCGCCGATTTTAGTCCGATGTTTTTTCACGCCGTCGTAATTGGCGGTAATTGTTCCTGCGCCCACATTTACCTGGGTTCCCGCAGTGGTGTCACCTAAATAGGATAGATGAGCAACGTTGGTGCGATCGCCTAATTCGGTATTTTTCAACTCTACAAAATTACCGATGCGGCAATTATTACCTACTTGGGCATGACCGCGTAAATGGGCATAGGGGCCGATTCTCGTGCCATCTTGGATAATACTATCAGTCACTACTGAATACTGGACTGTAACATTTGCGCCCAACTGACTATTTTCTATTAGACTGCCCGGCCCGATGCGACTGCCGGTTTTAATTACTGTATTGCCCCGGAGGTGAGTTTGCGGTTCAATAATTACATCCGGTTGCAATTCTACGGTGTCATCAATTGTGATACTATTAGGGTCTATAAGCGTCACCCCGGCGATCATCCATTGTTCTTTGACTCGCCTTTGCAAGATATCGTAGGCTGTAGCTAATTGTAGGCGATCGTTAATACCTAATATCTCTTGATCATCTTCCACATCTACCGCCATCACCTGACCAACTTGGGTCACAGCATCTGTTAGGTAATATTCCTTTTGCGCGTTGTTCGCCTGCAAATGAGGTAGGACTTGTGCCAAATTTTGCCAACGAAAGCAATAAATGCCAGCGTTAATACGGTGATTTTGCTTTTGGGCGGGAGAACAATCTTTGTCCTCAACAATTTGCTGCACAATATTGTTACCGTTACAAAAAACCCGACCATAACCTTTAGGATCAGGTAAGTGGGCTGTCAAGATAGTGGCAGCATTTTCATTTGTTTGGTGCGTTTGTAATAGCTTTTCTAAGGTTTGAGTGCGTAACAGTGGCACATCCCCATTAAGTACTAGCAAATCTCCAGTGTAGCCTTCAAGGTGTGGGAGTAATTGTTGGATAGCGTGACCTGTTCCTAACTGCACAGTCTGTTCCACAAACTCCAAATTAGGAAACTGGAGACCTGCTTTAACTTGTTCAGCCTGATACCCGACAATGACAACCCGTCGTGAAGGTGAAAGCGGTTCTACACTGTTAATAACTCTTTCGACTATTGAGCGCCCACCCAAAGAGTGTAAAACTTTGGGTAAGTCCGATTTCATTCTTGTGCCGCGTCCTGCTGCTAGTATTGCTACGACTACCATAATTAGCTATTAGCTTTCAGTGAATAGCGCTGTTGCGCTTGTTACCTTTGTAGGCTCAAATCATAGCAGCTATTGAGGAGGAGTAGGGAGACTTAATCAGTTAACAGTCAACAGTTATCAGTTGTCAGGTGATGTTACAGCAGTTTCGCTATTCGTGAAATACTGTAGAGATTGACATGTAACGTCTCTACATGGTTTTGGGTTTTACGCTTGTACCTCATTTACCCAAAATATGCTGTAACTGTTAACTGTTAACTGACACCATCACTTTCCATCTGTTGTTGACGCAAAAGTTGAAACTCGGCAAACTGTTTCATCAATTGGGGGTTACGCCAGCCTGATTTTGTTTCCTCAAACATGATGGACAATGCTTCTTCTGCGGAAAAAGATTTTTTGTAAGGACGTTCGCTACTTAATGCGTCATAGATATCAATAATTTGGAATACTTGGGCGAGGTAGGGAATTTCCTCTCCTTTGAGTCCATCAGGATAACCTGAACCATCCCAACGTTCGTGATGATGGCGAATAATGGGTATTACACCCTGCATACTCCGTAGAGGTTGGCAGATTTTTTCCCCAATTAAAACGTGTTGCTTCATAATTTCCCACTCATCAGGGGTAAGTTTGCCTTTTTTCAGTAGCACAGCATCAGGAATCCCTATTTTACCGATATCGTGAAGATATCCACCCCACATCAAATTCCGAATTTGGTAACGTGAGAGATTGAGATACTCACCAAAGGCTTTTCCTACCCTAACTAAGCGATCGCAATGATCACCAGTATTGGGATCGCGACTTTCAATAGCACTAGCTATGGAAAATAGTACTTGTGCTGCGTGGTCTAAATCTTCATTGAGAAGCTTCTGTTTGACTAAAGATTTGACACGCGCTACTAATTCCACTCGGTCAAATGGTTTAGTTAAGAAATCGTCTGCTCCTACTTCAATACCACGGATGCGCGATCGCCTATCATTTAAGGCTGTAATAAAAATTATAGGAATTAGTCGAGTGTGTTCGTCTTGCTTAAGTAATCGACATACTTCAAACCCATCCATTTCTGGCATCATCACATCTAATAATATGAGATCGGGCTGTTGTTGTCTCACCATTTCTATAGCCGCAGTCCCACCGTCAGCTTCAATTACTGTATAGCCTTCCATACCCAAAAGGGTAACGGCAGTCATCCGGCTAACGCTATGATCATCTACTACTAAAATTTTCGGTGATTCTGCATCAAAGCCGTTCACTTGAGAGATTTGGGCTTGTATAGTTCCAGAAATTAAAGAGTCGTAAATATAATTCATCCCAGGTTTCAGCCAAGCGATCGCTTTTTTGCTTTCTGTTACCAACAACTCGTCTTTAGATAAACCCAACAAGGTAATATCTTTATTGTTGTTTAATTGCAGAACCTGATTTGAACCAATAGCATCTATTTTGTTTGGGTGGTCTGACCCACTAACGTTATGTTCAGTAGAGCCTGTATTCTCGCCACTCCTTTTAATCACAGAAGTACCCCAATAATTTAAAAATATATTGTCTGACTTTAAACCAATCTGAGTAGTTGTTCATATTCAACTGATTGTTCACAAGCTTTATGTGCTTTCTCAAGCTGACTATTTCAGTTTATACGTAAAAATTTTCTGTGCGATGAGAATGTAGTAATTTCATATAAAATAATGTCCCCATATCATTTATTGATGATTACTTCAGTATGCTAAATTATTGCCAATGTTCAATCAGGCTTTTCACTGAGATTTTCTCACATGATAATGCTTTAATAAAATCATAAGCATTTAATCTATCATCTAGTTTGGCAAGTTTAACTTTTTAGCCTTTTATTTAGTCTACATCTAATAAGTTTTCAGCTTTTTCTATAATTTCAGTACATCATCATCCAACTGCAATATTTAAGATTTTTTGTATAGAAAAGTACATTTGCTTGAGAAATTTAATTATATATACTTGAAATCGCTTAAGAAAATATATAGTTACTATAAAATTATCCAGTTAGACGTAAGTAAATATTTATAACAGCATTCATTGTAAGTAATATTACTGAGTTAAACTATCTATACAGCGTTTGCGCCAACGAGATGTAGGCTCTAATGAACTCGCTTGCTGTTCTTGTTGTCGGCGCTGCACGATCGCCGGAGCCTCGTCATTCAGTAGCGGATCGCGGTAAGGAATGGCTGCACGAGTTAGTAAATGTTCCATCTCAGCTAGAGATAGAGGCGGAAGTGCTGAGTGGGTATGGAAAGAACTTTGAGGATGTGCGGCGACAGTACCAGGCGATCGCCTACCCACTGGTGGAGTTGAACCTATTTGTAGTCCGGCTGTTAAAATTGCTGTACGCACAGCCGCCGCACAAGAATAAGTTGCTAACAAACCATCTATGTGTAAACACAGCACTACCTGTTGAATAAATTCAACAGTCCACAACTGGGGACAATGAGGCGGTGAAAAGGGGTCTAAAAAAATAGCATCAGCTTGAAAACCTGACTGATGTACTTTAATAATAGAGTTCCTCGCATCACCAATTAAAAGTTTTGCTTTGAGGCGTTCTGTTTGCACCTGTTGCTCAAAAGCCAATTTGGTCAAAATATCTATGTCTTCATAATTCCAATTGTCAAATAATTTATGTTCAATAGCTGCTTGCGGTACAGATGGATTCAATTCTAAACCAATTAATTCGATATAACAATGAGGATTTATTCGCCAAATTGTTTCTAAAGCGGCGGCTGTATTGTATCCTAGACCATAACAAATATCTAATAACCGCAAAATCGGTTTGTGAGCAGCTATTTCTAGTTGAGTAGGAACAACAAACTTAAAGAAACTTTCCTGCTTGGCTCCAAAATGGCTGTGAAAAGCCTCGTTAAATTGTTGGGAGAAAAAGGTAAAGGAACCATCAGCAGTGGCTTGTGGGACAAATTCAGAGTTAGACATAAGTTATATGCAGATAAATAATTTTTAATTTTTATAACTGATATGCAATTTGTAGTTTCGCCAAATTGGCTTTTACAACACCTTCAAGATTCGCAAGTCGTCATTGTCGATTGTCGCTTTTCTCTAGCTGATCCACAACTAGGACAACAACAGTACAAAGCAAGTCATATACAAGGTGCTTATTATTTAGATTTAAACTTGGATCTTTCTAGTCCTGTGGGTGAACATGGTGGGAGACATCCTTTACCTAACCCTGATGACCTAGCTAAAAAGTTAACAGCTATGGGGGTAGAGTTCCAGAAAACTTTGGTTGTGGCTTATGACGACTCTCGCTTTGCTTTTGCATCTCGTCTTTGGTGGTTACTACGTTATTTGGGACACGAACAAGTAGCTGTGCTAGATGGAGGCTTTAGAGGGTGGCAACAAGCAGGTTATCCTATTACTGATATTATTCCTGAATTTAAAACAGCTAACTTTGTCCCGCAACTACAGCCACAAATGTTAGTAGATATTGCAGATGTAAAAAATCGTAAAGATTTACCGACAGTGGTTTTGGTAGATTCGAGAGAGAGCGATCGCTACCGAGGTGAACGAGAGCCAATTGATAAAATCGCTGGTCATATTCCCGGCGCAGTTAATTATCCTTGGCTGGAAGTGACCGATACCACTGGTTACTTAATTCCCCCAACCGAACATAGTCAAAGATGGCAAAATATCGTTACATCTGAAGAAATTTTAGTTTATTGTGGCTCTGGTGTCACAGCCTGTGTGAATTTACTCTCCTTAGAATTAGCAGGTATTCATACAGGTAAACTTTATGCAGGTAGTTGGAGTGATTGGATTAGTTATTAGTCCTTAGTCCTTAGTCCTTAGTCCTTAGTCCTTAGTTTCAAACCTAAATCTTGAGGTTGCGACTGTTGACTATTAGACCTCTTGCATAAATACTTTGGTGTTGCTGACAATACTATTGAAAAGCTCACGCAAAGACGCAGAGGCGCAAAGAAGAACGCAAAAGATTAACTAAAGATTAACTCGTGAAGTTTATATATTCTGATTGTTCCACTATTCGTGCAAGAGGTCTACTGACTATTGACTATTGACTAATTTTAAAACTCTCCTATTTTTAAGTTGTAGCTGATGTTTAAAAACCAGCTTTCAAAGTCAATGTTTCTCGCTGTGGAGTCGCCGAAACTGTAGCCAGTCTGGAAATTTAGACTAGTAGAATTGGATAAGCGGTAAATTATGCTTCCATATAAACGATGATATTGGTCTTGGCGATCGCGTGCGGAAAAGTCGGATAGGTATAACTGGTAGTTTAACCCAACCTGTAGGGGTTTTTGTAGGTAGTAACTTAAAGATAGCCATAAAGAATTCACTATCCGGCTACGATTTTCTGGGTCGGATAGCTTCCAATTAAATTCGTAGAAACTATCAAACATTAGTTTGTCGGTGAGGGTGTCTCTTCTTCCTAGCGACAAATATAAAGAGTTCTCATTGAGGAAGCGATCGCCTGCTTGAAAAAATTCACTATTTCTTGCATAAAATAACTGTTGATTAGTCCAGCCAATTTCACCATACATCCGTTTAGATAACTGTTGATAAATCCCTACATTAAATAGTAGTTGATTGTAATTAAATTTTGATTGATCTACATAGCGAATCAAATTACCATCAATCGAAGCATTTATATAAGTTTTCGCTCCTATAGGGAAATATGCTGAAGCTAGCCTCAGCCCATAAAAAAACAAACCATCATTTGTAGGTGAAATATCAGATGAAAAAATGTTATCACTCTGAAAATATCCTACGTAAGCTTGCAGAGAACCTATAGGTTTAAACTCAGGTACAGGTTGCTCTACAGGTGGTAGCGGTGGTTGTTCAATTGGTGGTGGTAATACTCTTGCTCGTATCCGCAATCCCAGTTCGGGGCGGCTTTGGGCTTGTGAATCTGGCTGTGTTGTTTTCTGTAATCTGCGCCTGAGTCTCTCTAGTCTTTGGTTGTAATTTATTGGAGGTTCTAACAACTGCTCTATCGGTTTTTGGTCAGGGGGAGACAGGTCGCTTGGTTGTCCTTCTAACTGTGGAGGTTCGTTATTTACTTGGCTAATTCTGGGATTGTCAATGGATGTGAAGTTACTTTCATCAATAGCTTGACCAGTTAATAGTTTTGCTTTGGCGATATTTAACGGCATCTGTTGTGTAGATACCATGTTAAAAACAGGGTCTTGTGACACTTGAGAAATATCAACTTTTATCTGATTAGATTGGCAGATTTGATAATTATTCTCTGAGTTAACAAAAATTATTTCTTTCTGACCCAACTCATAGCGACATTTCAATCTATCTGACTGTTGAACCAATGCCGCATTTACAGCGATGCAATAAATGCTGGCACTACTGGAGGATACTAAAACCGTCAATAAAAATTTTTTCCAGCCTTGAAGATACATCCTGATAGGTGGATTAAATACGAATTTTCATATTATACTTAAAGTGGACATTTTTATGAAATATTAAATAGATAAAATTTCAAACAATTTTTACTTCCAGTCAACGTAAAATAAAGCATAACTTTGACAAAATTACAATTGTAATATTGAGATTTTTTTGCCTTAATTACAGCCCAATTTTTATATATCTTCTATGCGTCTCCATCTACTGCCATTATTATCTATTGGATTGTATGGGTTGATGATATTATCGTCACCGCAAGTAAATGCTAATGTGCCTTTAACTCGTGCGGAAATTCAGAGTCTTCGTAATTTCGTGCAGTTGATTCAAAGAGCTTCTAATAATAAGCGTCCAGCAAGGCCAGCAGATGCAATCATTCCTGGGGATGGGCTAGCAACTGGTCGAGCTTCTTTGGCAGATTTGCGTTTTAACGATGGTTCTTTGGCGCGGGTTGGTGAACAAGCAGTATTCCGATTTATGCCGAAGACGCGAAATTTCAAATTGTCTAATGGAACAGTATTACTGCTAATTCCACCTGGAAGAGGACAAACACGCATCCAAACACCAAGCGCAACAGCCGCCATTCGTGGCTCTGCATTATTCGTCCGTTATGACCAAAAAACAGATACAACAATTGTTGGCGCATTGACAAATAGTGGTATTGCAGTTGCTAATAAAGACGCATCACAAACTCAACCATTACAAGCAGGTCAACTGTTAGTTATAGTTAAAGGTCAATTCCAAGGTTTATACGATTTTGACCTACGCAATTTTTATGAAACAAGTGAGCTGACTGAGGGATTAGATTTAACTAAACAAAATACGTCAGCAATAGTTGATCCGGCGATCGCCAGTGTACAAGCAGAAATTATCGCCGCTTTAGCCACACAGTCACCAGTTACAGGTCAAGGAGTCACAGAAAACCCAGCTTTTCTTGACTTAACGACCAATTCCTCCAGCGTCACAGATGGGAACTTTGACCAAGTAGATTCAACACCAGACGACTCACTGGTTAATTCTTTAATAGAAACAGGCGAAATTCTATTTAATAATGCACAAAGACCAATATCAACAAATAATGTAGGTAGTGTCAGTAACAATCCCAATAATAACTTAGGAATTGGTAATCCAGGTGAAGATCGTGGTAATGGTAATCAAGGCGTTAATCCAACTCCCCAACCCGAAACTCCAAAACCAGAGACTCCCCAACCCGAAACTCCAAAACCCGAAACTCCAAAACCCGAAACTCCGGGTGACGACGAACCACCCCCACCTCCTTAACATTTATTGGAATATATAGCAGTAGCCACATAGATTAGAACATTGAAGAATCACAGAATCTTCATAGTAAGCAGGTTTTAAACCTGTCAAGAGTCCCCTATCACTTGTCCCCTGCTATAAATAAAACCCTCGGTAGAAATGTTAACTGTTCACTGATAACTGATAACTGTTAACTGACACACCCAATCCCTAACCTTCAGGCGTTTGTGTATAAATTACTTGGTCTTGAGCATTGTAAATAAACAAAGGTAAGTTAGCATTTTGGCTAATGATTGTTAAAGCTTGTTGTAAACTTTGCCAATGATTAGCCACATCAACCGTAGAATCTGAACCCTGATTATTGGTTTGGGAAGTACCATTTTGTAGTACTTGTTCATATTCAGGCGTAATTTTGACTATGATTCCTTTATCGTCTACGGTAAAGGTACAAATCCTGATTTCACTATTACAAGTTTTGTTTAAATCAACACGGGTTTGTTGCCAACTGTTATTTAATTGGAGTTTTTCTTGTGCTTGCTGGAGAGAGGCTGAGTATGGGGCAATTAAACTCTGAGCTTGATTGTAATACAAGCTATTGTTAGAAATTTGTTTAGCGGTCTGTACAGCTTGCTGCCAATAGATAACGGCTGCTTGCCATTCTTGTTTTTGTTCGTAGGCTTTAGCTTGGTTGGCTATACTGAGAAGTTGTTGATAGCTTTTGGCTGCTAATTCTTCGATGGTGACGCGATCGCGCGCTCTTGCCAGTTTGGGTTTATATTCTAGTAAAAGTTGTTGTGCTTCACCAGATGCTGGACTCGATGGCGGAATCAAAATCAAAGCATTGACTACTACTTGCCAAGTAGACTGTACCTTCTGCCAATCCTGTAAAGTTTTGGCTGTTGCTTCCCACTTATTAGCTACACTCGCTACACCCTTAGCATCTGCTAATTTTCTCACCCATTTTTCTTGAGCCAGTATTTGCTGATTAATATTTTGTAGCTGAATCCGATATCTCACCAATCTGGGCTGTACCAGTCTATATAAATCATTATTAGGGCTGATAGCTTCCAACGGCATGATCGCTTGTCGCCACATTTGTTGTCTAGCTTGTAATTCGCCTTGGCTAGAAGCGGGTGTTTGCATTTTTGCCTCAGCAGCAGAAGCCGCCTGTAAAGCTTTAATGACTTGGTTAATTCTGACTGACTGTCCAGACAGGTTAGTTTTGAGTTCTTCCGCTTCTTGGTGATAGGATGACCAACCAGGAATTGCGGCTAATGCTGCACTGGTTGTTTCTAGCTGTTGTTGTACTGTTGTCAGTTCATTTTCTGATCCAGCACGACTAATTAATTGTGGAAACTGACTGTTGAGTTGTTGCGCCGCTTCCAACTCCTGACACATAGACATCACACAAGGACGAGTGATTAAGTAACCACCAGCACCACCCAATAGAGTAATTCCTATCAAAGCGCCTAAGAGAATTGGTTTCACTGGACGCTGAGGCGGAGTTGTTAATAAATCTGGTGTCCCCGCCAAGGGATCAAATACTTCCTCTTCATCTGCAACCGCATCAGTTGGAGGTAAATCATTTGGCGGAAATACCAATGCGGAAGAAGATGTTGCTTTATGTGGCACATCTTCCTGTTTTTCATCATTAATGACCGGGTTTTCCCACAGTCCATGTCCCTTCATCATCAGGGAACGTTTAGCATAAGGCAGTTTTTCACCCGCCATTCGCAGAAAACATTGGACTGTCTGGTCACGATAAGGTGGTAATGATTGCAGTGCTTCCTCAAGGACTGCAAAAATCTGTTGTGTATCAGCTTTGACACCAACTGGATGTTGAGCCAATATCATTAGCTCATCCTTATTGACAGCGCACTTAATCTGGAAAAACTCGCCAGAGGGAACTTCGGCGAGAAATTGTTCTTGCAAAGTTCGGCTTAATAGCTGTAAGTCTTCCTGCTGGACTGCTACTGTCATAGACCGTTCCTGCTGGTCTTCTATATGATGTTTTGTAACCGTGGGAGAAAAAGGAAGTTGTTCGTTCGTTGAATACAGATGCACAGTGTAACCAACCATAACCGTAAAATCTGATAGACCAACTTTTTAACACAACTTCTGAGTTTTCACCAAAAGAAAAATAATCCAAAATGATTATTAGTATTGGTGGTTCAGAATCTTGTAATTAAATTTTATAATTTCGTTTGTAGTAGAAATTACAATTTAATAAATGGGAATAATAGATTTTTTGGCTGTGGAGAAAAGGGGCTAGAGGTGAGAGATGGCAGGCTGGGCTGGTTTTCCTAGCCCAAATTAGACCTTGATGTAGGTTGGGTTTCGTTCCTCAAACCAAGGTTGGCGAGGCTTTGTTGGGTAGCGCTAGGCTTAAAGCAATCTACTTTTAGAGTTGAAAAACACGTTCCTACCTCTAGCCTCTACTGTATATTTACTGATAGGATGAATTATTTCCAAAAAACAGAAACTTCAGATGAGATTTGGAGAAATTAATTTGCTCTATAGAGGAAATTCGATAAAATTGATAGGTAAAAAATCGATTTTGTTAGCGAGTTAAAGGTTAATTATGTAATCAGGGTGCGTTTAAAAAATGGGAAATAGCACCATAAAAATTATTAGGAAGTGTAAATAAAAGGTGCATTAACAATGGATTTATTAGAGTATCAAGTTAAAGAATGGTTTGGAGAAATAGGCATTCCTGTATTGCCATCGCAAAGAATTGACCATCCTACAGATTTAAAACGCCTGAAAATTCACTATCCGATTGTGCTGAAATCTCAAGTCCATGCGGGGGAACGGGAGAAGGCTGGCGGGGTGAGAATGGTAGAAACTACTATTGATGCGATCGCAGCTGCTCAAAATATCTTTAATCTCTCAATCTGGGGTCAGTTACCAGAAGTTTTACTAGCAGAATCTAAGTATGATGCCCAGCAAGAATTTTATTTAGCTGTAGTTTTAGATACTGCTGTATGTCGTCCGGTGCTGTTAGGTTCCACAGAAGCAAATATTGATTTAGAATTAGCTGATCAAAAAATGCAGTATGTGGTTGTTGAACAAGAATTTTCCCCTTTCTATGCCCGCAGACTAGCTTTAAAAATGGGTCTGCAAGGTACACTGATGCAGTCTGTCAGCACGGTATTAGAAAAAATGTACCAGTTATTTGTACAGAAAGACCTGGACTTAGTAGAAATTAATCCCTTGGGTGTCAACCAGGCGGGTGAAGTGATGGCGCTCAATGGTAAAGTCAGAGTCAACGAACGTTCTATTGGTAGACATCCAGAAATAGCCGCAATGGCAACAAAAACAGTCAACCGTCATGACTACAGAAACAAAACTAATGGGCGTTTGGGTGAATTGAATAGTTTAGATAAGCAAGGTAAAATCGGCATTTTAGGTAATGGTACTGGTTCCATCATGGCAACCTATGATTTAGTGGTGAGTAGCGGCGGTAAACCGGGAATTTCTCTCAACTTACGCCACGCCACAATTACCGATGCTGCACCAACCAAATTTTACGATCGCCTAATCAAAGGACTCAATACTTTAGTTGAAAATAATACTCAGGTAATATTAATTAATTTACTAGGTAGTGTTCCCCAACCAGAAGAAGCAGCACAAGCGATCGCCCAATTTATCATCCAAAATAAAGGTGATCAGCCCTTACTCACCAAGTCCAACGGTAGCAAACGCAGCCATCATCACTCACCGCACTTAGTCGTCCGTCTAGCCGGTTCCGAACTGAATGCAGCTAGGGATATTTTAACTGCCCTAAAAACTCATGAAGATGGCTTGATATTACTAGAAGACTTAGACGAAGCCGTAGCCGCCGCAGTCCGTTTAACTAAATCACCAGTTCAGAAAAAAGTTTCTTAAAGCTAAATGGGGAGTAACCCACCCCTAACCCCTCCCAAGAGGGGAAAAGAAAGTGGGAGTCTTGAGTAATCATTTTCTCCTCTGCTCCTCTGCTCCTCCGCTTCCCCAGTCCCCAGTCCCCAGTCCCCCCTATGAACTTAACCCCAGATAGTAAAGTGATAATTCAAGGCTTCGGTGAATTTATTTCCGCAAGTCATATTGCCCAGATGAAAGCTTATGGTACAAATTTAGTTGCTGGTGTTCAGCCTGGATGCGGGGGACAGGAACTTTACGATTTGCCAGTGTTTGATTTGGTGGAGGAAGTGGTAGGGCAATTTGGCAATATTGACACGACGATTATTTGTGTACACCCCTACCAAGTACTGGATGCAGCCTTAGAAGCGATCGCCTCTCACATCAGTCAGATTATCATTATTTCTGCTGGTGTGCCGCCTTTAGATATGGTGGAATTACTCCGCAAGGCGGAAGCCTGCGAAACTCTGGTAGTCGGCCCCAACAGTCCGGGGATTATCGTCCCTGGTAAAATTCTCTTGGGTACTCAGCCCAGTGAATTTTATACACCTGGTGTAGTAGGAATTGTCAGCCGTAGCAGTACCCTGACTTATGAAGTGGCGAGAGAATTAACTCAAGCTGGTTTGGGACAATCGATTAGTGTAAGTATTGGCAGTGATGCGATCGTTGGTTCATCATTTTTGCAATGGCTGCAAATTCTTGATGAGGATGATACCACTGAGGCGATCGTTTTGGTGGGACAACCAGGAGGAGGTAGTGAAGAAGCAGCCGCGCGGTACATTGCGGAAGCAATTGATAAACCCGTGATAGCCTATATCGCTGGGAGGGAAGCGCCACCTGGAAAAACTTGGCGACAAACGGGGACTTTAGCCACTGTTGTTGGTCGTCCCCCTAATTTTGGCACAGCCCAAAGCAAAATTACCGCTTTTGAAGCCGCAGAAGTTCCTGTAGCTGAACGTCCTTCTTTGATTCCTCAGTTATTGCGGAAGGCGCTTCCATAAAGGCAAGAGGCAGGAGGCAGGAGGCAGGAGGCAGGAGGCAGGAGGCAGGAGGCAGGAGGCAGGAGGCAGAAGGCAGAAGGCAGGAGGCAGAAGGCAGAAGGCAGAAGGCAGGAGGCAGAAGGCAGAAGGCAGGAGGCAGAAGGCAGAAGGCAGAAGTGAAAGAATGATTCTTTCAATTATCCCTAAACCCCTAAACCCCTACACCCCTACACCCCTACACCCTTAAACCCCTACACCCCTACATCTGTGATGATTTGCTTTTCGGTGAATAGCATGGCAATTCCTTTTTCGTAATAGGCGGCTTCGTTAATGAAAATTGGGTAAACTGTGGATGCGCCTTTGTAGGCGATCGCTTTACCATCTAATGTTAGAAATAACGGATCACCAGGATTTAGTGGCTGATAATCTCGAAATTGAATATCAGGGTGAATCATTGCCTGAATCTCACCGTTTTCGTTTCTGGGATAATCTACAGTACCTATCGATTTATATAGAGTTAATGGGTAATTAGTTTCGGGTATATCACCTTGATTATGTTTTTCTAAATAATCTAAAATTGTGTGAATTAGTTGCTCAGTTTTTTGAAATAAGTCGGCATTCAACACGCCTTGAGCTACAGCACCTACCTCAATGACAAAACCCAATTCATTCAGAGAGCGAAGAAAGTTACTGCCTTTTTCTGGTGTAGTATAACAGACATTTACTAAAGGATTAACTGCACTTAAATAGGCAGCTAATTTTAATAAAAATGGATGCTGATTACCTAAAATAATACTCAAGCCCATATTGGCAGTTGTACTGTGCAAATCGATAATTACATCTACTTTTGTTTGGCTATCTTCTTTTAAAATTTTAGTTATCTCTTTCGCTCGGATATCTTCATAACTAGCAAGAGTAACATTTTGCAAGTTTTCTTGTAAAAAGCATCGGTTTAAATCTTTCTCAATGTAGCGTCTACCTACATAAAAAGCTTTAGGATTACCTAATATAGTTAAAGTTTCATAGCTGCTTCTTTTAATTAAATTAGGAAACTGCTCAAACTTTTTGACAATGAATGCGCCTGTAAATTCATTTCCATGAGTTCCGCCAACAATAGCAACACGATTAACTTTCTTCATAGATGACTCCTGAGTTGAGATTTTTTTGTAGCATATATTCTTTTGACTAGATTATTTATGCTGAATTTTCAAGCAATGTAGAGACGTTGCCTGCAACGTCTCTACATTATTTACTCGTTGCAACTTCATAGAGAATTGGTGTTAAAGCCTCTCTCGGTGTCAGGTAGAGGTTTGTAAATGTGTTTTCCATATCCCGTAAAAAATCAGAATTTATGCTATTAAATTAATAGCGTATTAGCACAATAGCTAATATTGTTGCTATGTGCAATACAGATTTAGTTAATAGAATTATATGTAAAAAGTATAGTTAGACTAGGATGATTGAAATTCGACATTTACGATACTTTATTGCTGTAGCAGAAGAACTCAATTTTAGTCGTGCAGCAGAACGCCTAAATATTGCTCAACCACCTCTAAGCCAACAAATTCAAGCATTAGAAGCAGAATTAAGACTGCAACTGTTTGAGCGTAATAAGCGACCATTGCGCTTAACTGCGGCGGGAAAAGTATTTTTAGAACAAGCGCGTTTAGTTTTGATAACGTTAGAGCAAGCAGTTATTTCTGCACTTGACATACTCACCGACGTAGAACGTCGGTGATTCTTGACAGTTCACAGCAACTTGCTACCGAAGTAGTCTTACGGTCGCTCTCCGTCCGTTTAAGGTCGTGCCGATGCCCCATGCCGACCATTTCTATATTTCGGGATGCGTTCTCGTCTCTATCGTGTTCCGCACCACAATTCAGGCAAAGAACTGAGCGAACAGACAGATCAATCTTGCCCCATCGATACCCACAGCAAGAACAAGTTTGGCTTGTGGGTTCCCATCTGTTAACTACTCTGAAATCTCGGTTAAGTTTCTCAGATTTAGCCTCACAAAATACCCGAAATTCTCGCCAACCTTGCAGGCTAATCACTCTTGCTAACTTGCGATTTTTAACCATCCCTGACACATTCAAATCTTCCAAAACAATAGTTTGGTTCTCGCTAACTATTTTGGTAGATAGTTTGTGCAGGAAATCTTTACGGGTATCTGCGATTTGATTGTGTTGCTTGGCGATTCTTATCCGGGTACGTTCACGACGTTTTGAACCTTTTTGCTGTCTCGCTAACTTGCGTTGTAGTTGGCGAATTTTGCGGTCTTTCTTTGAATAATCAGCGCTAAATGCTTTGTCGCCGTTGCTCATCACCGCGAAAGTTTTAATACCTAAATCAATACCAATGCTTTGGTTTTTGGCATCGGATTGAATAGGTTCTATCTCTACAACAAAACTGAGAAAATAGCGATTTGCACAGTCTTTAATAACGGTTACGCTACTTGGTGCAGATGACAGATACCTTGACCAAATAGGCTTAACATTACCAATTTTGGCTAAATATACCTCATCTCCTTTGATTGAGAATCCACCAATTCTGAATCGCGCTGATTGCCTCCCTATCTTCTTTTTAAACTTAGGTGTACCTACTTTTTTGAGGCAGCGCGTTGCGGGGGTTCCCCCCGTTGTAGCGACTGCCGTACCTTTTCTTTTACCCTTGAGTGAATCAAAAAAATTTTTGTAAGCAACCCCTAAATCAGCTACAGACTGCTGCAAAGGGATATTGGAGACATTAGACAACCATGAACGCTCCTCAGTCTTTTTAGCTTGCGTAATCACCAACTTTTGTAAGTCGTTGTTACTTGGCAGTTCAAGAGACTGTTTGCAAATAGCCAGTGCATCATTCCAAACTACGCGCACACAGCCAAACAACTGAGCTAAAAGCTGTTGCTGTTGGTCTGTTGGGTAAAAACGGAATTGATATCTAGCTTTCATGGACAATGTATATTTGGTCTGTAGGAGTATTGTACATTGCTCTACAAGAAGTGACAAGCCAGTTTCGTAGAGAAATACATAGCGTTACAGATTTAAAAATTCATTTGGTCTGCGTTACCAAATACCGCAGGTCTGTATTTACAAAGGAGAGCATTGAACTCGTTGAAAAAACTTTTAGGGAGGTAGCTAAAAAGATGGATTTTGAAATAATTGAATTTAACGGTGAGGATAACCATGTTCATGCACTTATTGAATATCCGCCTAAATTGTCTATCTCTCAAATCGTTAACGCATTGAAAGGCGTTTCCAGTCGTCGCTATGGACAGGCTGGATACAAAAAACCCCACAAATAAGCTTTATGGAGTCCCAGTTATTTTGCTGTGTCCATAGGGGGTGCGCCTTTAGATATCTTGAAGGAGTACATTAGGAATCAAGAAAAGCCGTCCTCAAAGGACGAGGCTTGTATCCCATTCTTTTGGTCATTAGTCAATAGTCAATAGTCAATAGTCAACTATCAACTGACAACTGACAACTGTCAACTGTCAACTGATAACTGATAACTGACAACTGATAACTGATAACTGTCAACTAGACTAAACCCAAACGATCCAAAATAAAAGCATACTCAAAAGCGAGTTCGCGTAGGCTTTCATAACGTCCAGATGCGCCACTGTGTCCTGCGTCCATATTGGTTTTTAGCAACAAAATATTATTATCTGTTTTCAGTTGTCGCAATTTTGCTGTCCATTTAGCGGGTTCCCAATATTTAACACGAGAATCATTTAAGCCAGCAGTAATTAACAAGTGGGGATAATCTTTCGCCTCGACGTTATCATAGGGTGAGTAGGATTTCATATAGTCATAATATACTTTATCATTAGGATTGCCCCATTCTTCCCATTCCATTGCTGATAGGGGTAAAGATGTATCCAAAATTGTTGTCACCACATCCACAAATGGGACATCTGCAACTACCACCTTAAATAATTCAGGACGCAGGTTGATCACCGCACCCATCAATAAACCGCCAGCACTACCGCCAGTAATAGCTAGGCGATCGCTTGCTGTCCAACCTTCTTTAATTAAATACTCGGCACTGGCGATAAAATCTGTAAAGGTATTTTTTTTCTGTAAAAATTTGCCATCTTCATACCATTTACGCCCCATTTCTTCCCCGCCGCGAATATGGGCGATCGCACAGACTATTCCCCTATCTAATAATGCTAATCTAGCTGATGAAAATGATGCTGGATAAGATACTCCATAGGCTCCATACCCTGTCAAAAGTAAAGGATTTCTTCCATCTTTCTCAATCCCCCTTTTGTAAACAATTGATATGGGAATTTGTGTCCCATCTTCAGCAGTAGCTAGTAACCACTCACTTTGATATTGATTTTGATCGTAGTTTCCCAAAACCTCAGTCTGTTTTTTCAACTCCCGCTCATGGGTATCCATATCATAATCAAAAACTGAGGGCGGTGTAATTAAAGAATTGTAGTTAAACCGCAGGATATTAGTATTAAATTCTGGGTTACTCCCTTCAGAAAATTGATAAGTCGGTTCCGGGAAGATAATATTACTTTCACTACCTGTAGATAAGTCTCGCACTCTGGCAGTTTCTAAGCCATCCTTTCTTTCATAGATGACTAAGTGATTAGTAAACAAACTGACTCCTGATAACAGCACATCTTCACGGTGGGGTATGACAGTTTGCCAGTTTTCCTTAGATGGTGCAGCTATGGGAGTTTTCACCAACTTAAAGTTAGTAGCCTCTTGATTAGTGACTATATAAAAGTCATCACTATGATGCTCAACATCATATTCTATTCCTGATTCCCGTGGATAAATTATCTGAAAATCACTATGAGGATTGTTAGCATCTAAATAGTGAAATTCTGTAGTGATACTGCTTTGCAGACTCATCAATATATATGCTTGACTGCGAGTTTTCCCTACAGCTAAAGCATAAGCATTATCAGCTTCATGGTAAACTAATTCATCTTTTTCTGGTGATGTTCCTAAACTGTGTTTATACAGTTGATAAGGACGATTTGCTTCATCAATTTTGGTATAGAAACAAGTTTTATTATCATTACACCAACAAAAGGAATAAGAAGTTTCAGCAATGCTTTCTGGATATAACTCATAAGTATTTAAGTCCAGAAATAAAAGTGTATATTGCTCAGAACCACTAGTATCATAAGAATAAGCTAGGATTTGATGATTAGGACTAATAGCCAATGTACCTAATTCAAAAAAATCATGTCCTGCGGCTAATTCATTTTCATCTAAAAGTATTTCTTCGCTTGCATCTAAATCACCTTGTTTGCGGCAATAAATGCGATAGGCTTTTCCGGCTTCTGTGCGAGAATAATAATAATAATTATCTTTACGGTAAGGTACTGATAAATCAGTTTCTTTAATGCGCGATAGCATTTCATCGTAGAGCTTGCTTTGCAACTCTTCCGTATGCTGCATCATCGCTTTTGTATATAAATTTTCTGCCTCCAAATATTCAACTACTTTTGGGTTATCTAGATCACGCATCCAAAAGTAATTATCCACGCGGCGATCGCCATGCAATTCTAAAACTTGAGGCTGTTGTTCTGCAACGGGCGGTGTGATTTGGTTTTGTGAGATTTTATCCTTGTTCATTGTCTATGCAACCTGAATCCTAGATTAAGCCAATAGCCACTTAGGGGGAGCTAATTCCAGCTTTGCGCTGTAAGTTTCTTTTTAAACTACATAAGCCAATTGCCGGGATAATTCCTAGAATAATAGCCGTAAATCCCTGTTGGCTCCAATACAATACAGGAGTTCGGTAAGCTTCGGGGAATAAATTTTGTCCTAAAGAAAGCAGCCAAACTAACAAGCTGATACAGAGGAAAGACACCGAAGGGAAAAAACACCACCACCAGCATTTAGTTATATAGCGCCGTAGAACTAGCCATTGAAATAATCCCAACCAAATTCCCGAAAAAATGTAGGCAAACGTTGACAAAAAACTCAAAATGTAGGTCAACTCTACAGTTAAATTTTCATTAAGAGATGTGGCAATAGATGAAAGATAACTGTTCCAAGCAGCAGCCACATAGTAAGCAATTAACCAACCGATGCTGGTAGCAAGCAGCCATAAGCGTCCCGAAACATAGCGACGGATAATTAGAGCTTGATCGGCAGCAAAAACTACAGCAAACAAAACATTACTCCCAAATTTCACCCAAAAAGCCCATGTTTGTGGCGCAGAGGCAATGGCATATGTCCAGTTGTCCCAGATAATTTTTTCTAAAGCAATGCTCGCAACACCACCCACAACCCAACCCATGATAGTCATCAAGGTAAATTGCACAAAAAACCCCCGACGTTGGGAACGTGGTATTAATAATCTACTTGATTGGGAATTGCGATTAGCAGAAGTAGTCTGAGGTGAGCTAGAAGAGTTGGCTTGCATAGTTAGGCACTGGGGGGAGCAGGGGAGCAGAGGTGCAGGGGAGCAGAGGAGTAGGGGTGCAGAGGAGTAGGGGAGCAGGGGAGCAGGGGAGCAGAGGTGCAGAGGTGACAGTCTTTCCCTTTTACCCTTTCCCCCTTCCCCTTTCCCCCTTCCCCTTTCCCCCTTCCCCTTTCCCCCTTCCCCTTTCAGTTTAAGAATCTGACTATTAAATTACGTTTAGTGATAGTTTAATGTCCACCTTGAATGATTTGGATAATAAATTTAATTTGTAACAAATATTACAAATGGTGAAATATTAGCACTGGTTATCAGAATCGGTTAAATGTTTATATTTACAAGTTACGCAGATTGACTGCTTTAAGATACGCTAGTCTTAGACTGTAAATTTACAAAAGCTTAAATATTCATTAGTTTATTTTTCGCAATTAATAAATATTGATTGCGGTTATCTGCCGCCATGAGAATCTTATTGGTAGAAGATGACGAACTGATGGGCGAATTGCTTGTTAAATCATTAACAAGTCAGCATTATACTGTTGATTTCGCCAAGGATGGACAAGAAGGCTGGGATTTAGCGGAGTTATATACATACGACTTGATTTTGCTAGATTTAATCCTGCCTAAGCTGGATGGAATTAGCTTCTGTCGTCGGTTACGCGCTGGTGGTGATCAAACACCCATTCTCCTGTTAACTTCCCAAGACACCAGCACTACCAAAGTAACAGGTTTGGATGCAGGGGCAGATGATTATGTAGCTAAACCTTTTGATTTTCAAGAGTTATTAGCAAGAATTCGCGCTTTATTGCGTCGGGGTGGTTCAGCTTTACCGCCTCTGTTGGAGTGGAATAACCTACAACTTGACCCCAGCACTTGCGAAGTCACTTGTGACGGAAAACTCTTGCATTTAACGCCTAAAGAATACGGCTTGCTAGAACTGTTTTTGCGTAACAGTCACCGGATTTTTAGCTGTAGTGCTTTAATAGACCATTTGTGGTCATTTGAAGAACCGCCTACGGAAGATACCGTTAGATCCCACATTAAAGGATTGCGGCAAAAGCTGAAAGCATCAGGAGTGAAAGAAGACCCAATTGATACGGTTTATGGGATTGGGTATCGCCTCAAGCCAGCGCAGGTAGTCGAGAAAGAGGAATCAATTACAGAAAAAGTTGCCCCTGATGGTTCTGTAGCTAATCGAGTGGAAACTGGGGTGACAAGAGTTTGGGGGGAAGTGGTAGAGAAAATAGAGGAACGAGTAGCGGTAATTGAGCAAGCTTCTACTAAGCTGCTACAAAATAAAGCTAATGAGGAATTACGGTCAAAAGCCAAGCTAGAAGCTCACAAGTTAGCTGGCTCTTTGGGAATGTTTGGTTCTGATGAGGGTTCGCGCCTAGCTCAAGAAATTGAATCGTTGTTAGATAATGGTAAGACGCTAAAACCTGCTGCTAAGAAGCATTTAGGGCAAGTGGTGGGAGCATTACGCCAAGAACTACAAAATTTGAAATCTGGGTCTAAATCAGAATTATTACCAGTTGAACCACAAGCAGACGATCGCCCACTATTGTTAATTATTGATCAAGACCAGAAATTTGTTCAAGAATTAGTCAAGGAAAGCCAAAATCAGGGGTTGAGGGTGGAAACTGCGCCAGATGCGATCGCATCTCAACAATTGATAGCAAAAAATCGGCCAAATTTTGTCCTAATCGACCTTTCCACCGCTAATAATCCTGATAATTCCCTAAATTTATTAGCAGAATTAAGTAACTGTACTCCTCCTGTACCTGTTGTTGTCTTTACTGCCCAAGACAGTTTACTCGACCGAGTGAAAGTTGCTCATTTAGGTGGCAGAGGTATTTTACAAAAACCTGTAACTCCATCTCAAGTCCTAGAAACGGTCAACCAAATACTACAACAATCTCGTGCCACAGAAGCAAGGGTGATGATTGTAGACGATGACCCGCAAATATTAACTGCACTCCAAGCTTTACTTAGTCCTTGGGGAATTAAGGTTTATACCCTGGATAATCCCCGACGGTTTTTAGAGGTCATGCAACTAGCAGAACCAGAACTGTTAATTATAGATATGGAAATGCCAGAAACTAGTGGTATAGAATTATGCCAAATTACTCGAAAAGAACCCCAGTGGACTAGTATACCAATCTTATTTCTCACTACTCACAACGATACCGCCACTAGACATCAAATATTTGCCGCAGGTGCTGATGATTATATCAATAAGCCAATTATCGAACCAGAACTATTAGCGCGGATTCTCAACCGCCTAGAACGCACAGGTTGGTTAAGAAGTCTAGCAGAAATTGATACATTAACATTTGTAGCAAATCGCCGCAAATCTACCCAGGAATTAAATAAGTCTATTGAGTGGAGTGATGCTCACAAACAGCCTCTGAGCTTTGCTATTGTAGAACTGGATGATTTGAAGCAAATTAATTATACCTATGGTCATTTAGAAGGCGATCGCGTCTTATCCAGATTGGGAGAACTGTTAAGACAGACCTTTCATAGCCAGGATGTAGTCGGGCGCTGGGGAGGTACAGAGTTTGTCATAGGTATGGCGGGTATGACCAAACCGGAAGCAGTCAGGCGGTTAGTAGAAGTACTGAAAAAATTCCGAGAAATCGAATTTATCGATACTAATAATCAGACTTTTCACGCTACCTTCAGTGCCGCAGTTGTCGCATATCCTCAAAATGGCAAAACATTAGAAGCACTTTACCAAGCTGCTGATGCGGTTCTCAACCAAGCCAAGGCTGCTGGTAGAAATCGAGTGTTAAGTATTTGAATGGGTGTAGGGGTGTAGTATCTGTAGGCCGATGCACTGCCCACCATATCATGGCTTTGGTGGGCAGTGCATCGGCCTACTAAAATGTTTCGATAAAAAATTCTTTTTATCGGCGTTTATCGGCGGTTAATTATACTTACAATACTTCTTCTAAAGCTTTCTGAGCAATACGAGTAACATACACTGTTACAGCCACAGTAGCGATAAAACCAAGAATGCGAATTGCCCATTGTAGGGTGGGGTTGCTTGGTTGTGCTGTACCAACCATTGCTAGATTTCCAGCTAAAGAACCGATATAAACGTACATGATGGTTCCGGGAATCATGCCCACAGAACCAAGAATATAATCTCTTAGGGAAACTCCGGTAATTCCCAAGGCGTAATTTAATAGATTGAAAGGAAATATCGGCGACAGTCTTGTTAATAAAACAATTTTTAAGCCTTCTCTACTAACGGCTTGATCTATAGCTGCAAATTTTTTGTTGTCAGCAATTTTTTCAGCTACCCAACTTCTAGCTAAATACCGTCCTACCAAAAATGCAGATGTAGCGCCAACAGTTGCACCGACAAAAACGTAAACAGAACCCCAAACTACACCAAAGACAACACCAGCCCCTAAAGTGAGGATTGACCCTGGTAAAAAGGCAACTGTCGCAATAATATATAGTGCCATAAAAGCGATCGCTCCCACGCTGCCCAATCCATCAATCCATTGCAGCGCATCACGTAAAACATCTTGGGGGTTAACAGCAAGGGAATTGGCTGATGCTGGTGCGGGGTTGATGAGGAAGGCAATCGCTAGCACGAATGTTAAACTAAATAATCCAAAAAACTTATTTTTCATCACCTTCTATTTTCCACACTTTGATTTAAAGCCTTTTGAGCAATTTTGGTGATATACACAGTCACACCCACAGTTGCTATTAATCCCAATCCCTGCATTATCCATTGCCACATTTGCGTTTCTGGCGTGACTGGTTGATGATTGGTGTTAGTCAGAGCTAAATTTCCCGCCAGAGAACCGATATAAACATACATGATAGTTCCCGGCACAATTCCCAAAGAACCTAACATATAATCTTTTAAAGATATTTGCGTCACACCAAAAGCATAATTTAACAAGTTGAAAGGAAATACAGGAGAAAGCCGAGTCAACAGCACAATTTTCCATCCTTCCTTAGCTACAGCTTGATCAATAGCTTTAAATTTTGGATATTTTTCTATTTGCTGCAACACCCAATTTCGGGATAGATAGCGCCCAATCAAAAAAGCTAATGTAGCGCCTACGATAGCCGCTATCAACACATAAGCTGAACCCCAGAATACACCAAATAAGCAACCACCTTTCAGGGTGAGTAGAGAACCTGGAATAAATAACAAGGTTGCTAGGTTGTAAATAATTATGTAAACAATAGGCCCTAAAGCGCCAAGACCTTGCACCCACAAAATTAATGTTTGTAAGAGTGCCTGAATATTAAATTGTCGCGTCAAAATTATTAGGGCAATGATTATCAAACCTATCAACAATAGTTTATATTTGTTATTTAATCGAGGCTGATAGTTAGGAATCATTTGATTAGCTGCGTTGGTCAGTTGTTTTAGTCTGATTTAATACGCCATCTCCTTATATACATATTATGTATTAATTTTTTATAAAAATCTTATTATATAAGTAACAATACTTGCAAATAATTACCAATACGAAAGACAATCAAGACGGATGTTGTATCTGCCAGTATTTTACATCTGTTCTATGATGAACTTATGTGTTTTAACAAAACCGTATACCAAAAAGAAAATCTGTGAGGCTGTTTTATGTCTGAAGTCAATTATCAACAGCCAGTTAGCACAGTAGCTAAACTCATCGAGATGTACAATGCGGGAAGGCGTGATTTTAGCCGTGCCGAATTGGGTGATGCTAATTTACAAGATGCGAACCTCAAGGGCGCTGATCTCAGCTATGCTGATTTAAGTACAGCTAACCTCAAAGGTGCAAATCTTCGAGGAACTGACTTAAGCTTTGCCGATCTTAGTCAGGCTGACTTGCAAGATGCCGATTTGCGAGGCGCTTTATTAATGTCCGCAAATCTCCGCCAAGCTAACCTACAAGGGACGAAATTAGAAAAAGCTGATTGCGATCGCAACACTCATTTTCCCGAAAATTTTGATTTAGTCAAAGCAGGTTTGCAAATTAGAGAATATTAAACAGACAGAAGGCAAACTGAATTAGTGAACAGTTATCAGATTATGTTGTTAACTGATAACTGATAACTGATTTAATAAGGCGGATAACTAAAATCATCCTCATCAGGATAAATGTAAGAACTAGAAACCCCAGCCATTGCCATTTTCGGTGTTTCTGTTCTTACTGGTTCCTTGCCAAACTCTTTGTAATCTTCAAAAGCTTTACAAATAATTGCTGATTCTGGTGCATCAGAAGCGATTAAATAGCTTGTCAAATTACCCACATTGGGATGTTCAAAATCTACAGTTGAAGCTACTAAAACTGTATTTGGTTCGATTCCTCTTTCTTCGCATTCAATCATTGGGCAGAAAATGCCATGAGCATGAAATAATGGGCCTTTTGGCGTTATTGGTTGCTTGCGGTATAAAGCGTAAGCTCTTTCCAGTTCCGCCACAAATCCACTTGTCACCCTGCCTTGTTGATATTCACAGTATGTTTTACTAAAACTCGCCCCGGCTGCACCATTGAGGGTTAATTGTAGGGGTGATTCATGTAAAAACTTTTTGTTTTCACCTACTAAGAAAACCAAGTAACGTGTAAAGGTTTTAAATTTGAGTTTGTCTGCCAGAAACGCATCATAATTTTCTTTCAGCGTTCCTAATTTAATACCCGTTTCCCTATCTTTAACAGACAAAGGCCCCCGCCGCACTATCACTATTCGGGGAGTAGAGGTAATAAATACTGTTTCTATACCAGAGCTAAACTCATGTTCCACCTGTTGCCAATTGTCATCAGGCTGGAAACCAACAGCTTGAGCGTTATCTAACTTAATTGCTAAACCGTGGTGTTGAATCCCATCTGTGCCATACCGAGGATTAATCATCTGACACCAAGGGATGACTTGAGAAGGGGGTGCATTAAATTTCTCGTCCTCAAAGTCGAACTTAGCAGATGCTTTCATCGTTTTAGGCTACAGGTGTTGTGCTAGAGATGTTATCGTTACAGCGCCAAGGCTGTGAAGCCAGTTCAAGAAACTAGCTCGTTGCTTTTCCAGATTAAGACAGAATCCTTCTATGTTGCAATCCCTGTTTTGTTTTTTAACAACAAATTTACCTTTGTTTTATCGGTATTTCCCTATCCTACGGCTATTTACGAGGATTTACGCTGTTAAATAAATATAAGCTGGAGATTGTCAAGATGCCACAGTAAATATTTAACATTCCTTTACTATAGTGAATCGACAAAGCGATCGCCAGTTATAGTCAAACTAACTGTAGTGGACTGTCTAGGCTAAAAGGTTGCAAAAAATTTTCTTGTGGTGTAGGCATCTTGCCTGCACTGGACGGGCAAGATGCCCATCCCACAAGAGTTTGCTAATGCACAAATTTAGTCTAGACAGTCCAGTAGTGGACTGTTTCAGCTAATTTAGTGCAATAGCTAAAAATCTATCATCTTGTTCATCTGCGTTCATCTGCGTTTATCTGCGTTCGATTTTTTCCCAATCTATTGCCACATTTTAGCCTAGACACGCCAGTAGTGCGTTAAAGCAGCGCTTAACGCACCGTATTTGCTGGTGCGTTACGGCTAATTCCTCGTTTCGCCAACGCTCAAATCCTTACATAGCCGTAACACACCCTACTTAATATTTACTGACGCACCCTACCCCAAATGCCAGTTGCGTAAGTTCTGTTTTAGCTTCAAAGGGGGATGTTAATAATAAACTCAGATCCTTGCCCTAAAGTAGAGATACAATTAATTTGCCCACGGTGTTTTTCTGTAATAATCTGATAGCAGATAGACAACCCTAATCCAGTACCTTTACCTACAGGTTTAGTGGTAAAGAATGGGTCAAACATTCGCCTTTTTACATCTTCTGGAATCCCCATTCCATTATCAGCAATACCAATGATTACTTGCTGATCATCTGTAACTTTCGTCCGAATGGTAATTTGCGGATTTCTATTTGTTTCATTATGGAATGTTGAATCTTCCAAAGCATCAATAGCATTACTGAGGAGATTCATAAATACTTGATTAAGCAACCCAGCGTAGCAATTAACTAGAGGCAGGTTGCCATATTCTTTAATAACACTAATATTGTGCTGAGTTTTTTGGTTCTTGAGCCGACTTTGTAAAATTACCAAAGTACTATCAATCCCTTCATGAATATCAACGGGTTTTCTCTCAGACTCATCTAAACGAGAGAAATTCCGCAAGGAGCGAACAATTTGGGTAATGCGATCGCAACCACTCTGCATAGAATTGAGTAATGTAGGTAAATCGCTGCTAATAAAGTCTAGTTCACTTTCGGCGATCGCAGTTTTAATCTCTGCTACTGGATGGGGATAGTGATGCTGATATAAATTAATCAGCTGTAGCAATTGCTGGCTGTAGTCGATAGCATGGAAGAGATTACCAGCAATAAAGTTGATGGGATTGTTAACTTCATGTGCAATACCTGCAACTAGCTGACCTAACGCCGCCATTTTTTCATTTTGCAATAGTTGGGTATAGTTATTTTGCAGATCACGAAATCCAGCTTCAGCTATGCGAGATTTTTTTTCTACCTGCTGTAGTCTTGTTAAAGTTAGAGCATGAATTTGGGAGTTAGCTAGAAGTAACTGATGAAAATCAACTATTTTATATTTTCCTGATGCGCTTTTGAATAAAATAGGTTCATAGACATATTGAGGCGATCGCTGCAATGCTGCCTGAGTTGCTTCTGTAATCAGCATATTTGCAGCATATATAAACACTTCTGGCTGAAGAAAACTATAAAGGCTTTGAATAGGTCGCATCGAAAACAACCCAAAACTGTAGGGGCGACTCATAAATTCAAAAAATTTCTGTCTGGAAATCATCCCGACAAACTGCCGTTTATCAGTCAAAATAATTCCAGGTAATAAAGGTTCACTTTCAAAAAGACTAATTAATTTATTACCCGGAACATCTATTTCCACCTCAACATCCCACCCAGGTAATTCTTCTAACTTAGAGTCTAATTGCAGGCTCAAGTCCCTAGTATCTTCCAGGCTGTGGCTACAGAATATCATTTTTTGCTTGCCTTTCAGGTATTCTTACTGTTTTTCATTGCCAATTACTCAAGTTCAGCAATGAAAAGCAGAATTGCCACATCTATTCTGCCCTAAGACGGATGACGAATATTCTCAAAAGTTATCATCTATACACATTTAACTAAATCTTTAATATCAGTTATTAGTCATTAGTCATTAGTCATTAGTTTTTCTCCCCTGCTTCCCTGCTCCCACCCTACGAGAAGCAAGTTATATCACCCAGTTGGTGAATCTCGACTTCTCTACGAGACGCTCCGCGAACGCTCGATTACCGCGCAGTCAAAGCACATCCTCACTACTTCCTCACAAGAATATCCCCTGGTTGGTAAACCAGGAGTTATGCACAGGTTAAAAGCAATTTTACAAGCGTTGGAGTAGGTTTAAGCCGTGGGTATCAGTACCGCAAGTATTGTAAAGTCCGTACTCTTGGGCTAGGTTTTGTACTTGTTCTGATTCAATTACGCTTGGCTTCCAAGGGTTGGGGTTGTTGTAGGCGTAGAATGTCTCTACACCATCAATCCCGTATTCTACAGCAGCCGGAATTAAATCAAAGTGCGATCGCCGATAACGTGCAGGGTGTGCTAATACTGCTATTCCTCCAGCTGCATGAATAGCATCAATTACATTACCCGCTTGATATTCTCTATCTGTAGCCGGCTTTCTTTGCAGATAGGGTTTGATCCGAGAATGTTCTGTTTGGAACGCATAAGCCAAAATATGCACTTCTATATCTAACAGGTTGGCGTTAATTTCTACACCACTCCATAGATGAGGAGTTGCTACACCAGGATTATTCCATCTCCAATTTTCTAACCAAGCAAGTCCTGCTTCATACCCCCCTATCGTATGATGGTCAGTGATAGCAAAGCCCTGTAGTCCGATAGCGATCGCCTGCTCTAACAACACATTAGGCTGTAATTTGCCATCCGAATAAACTGTGTGCATATGAAAATTAAATAACTTCGGACAACTTTGAGCATCAATTGTCTGAAATACTTGCTTTAATAGTTCGGTGGAAGCAGATGTCCGGGCAAAATTGATAACCATAACCCCCTCTAAATAAAAATACTCGAATTCTGACAGACCAGCACACCATACCTATAAAAGAGACATAACTAGCACTTACGATTAGTGCTAATAGTTAATTCCTCTAGTAAATCAATTGAAATTTTGCAATATGTTAAGACTACGTTAGCAAATCTCAATGGTTCTGGTCATGAGTATTTTCAATCACATTCATAAGGAGTAGTAACAAATATTGCTATATTTCTGTTTTATTACTTAAGCAAATATTTAGGTAAATAATAACTTTTATCAGGAAATAGCCAATTATTAAGCCATAAAGCAACATTTATATTTGTAGCAAAAAAAACATAAATTTTATAATCTTCACAATTTATTTGGTTTGTAGTGAGTGCTTTAGAGCTTCAAATATAGAGGAACTAAAGCACTCCTAACTAACACATTTTATAACCTTTATATAGCAAGGCTTTTAGCTAAACAAGAAAAATGTGTTTGTTTTATTCGTGGCGAGGGGGTTTAATACTTTTGACTTTTGACTTTTGACTTTTGACTTCCCCCTTGTGGGGCGCTCACTACAAACACATGAATATTGCAACTGTGACACGACAGATTACTATTACAAAACGGCAAAAATCAAAATGCTGTTTCTAAGACTTCAAAATTAAAAAACCTCATCTTCAATACCACGCCACCATTCGCCTAAATTCATCAAATCTTCGTGAATATCAGCTAATTCCCTAGCATAGACATCCTCTGGAATGATATCTCGATTTTCCTGTAATTTTTTCAAGCGTAGTTGCACCAGTAGCCACGGCTTGGCGATGCTATTGGTTGATTCCATGTATTGTGCTAATTCTTTGCTATCCATGTATTTTTTATGATGATTGTTCAACTACTTCTTTTGACATCCTCACCGCCCTAAAAGTGCAGTGAAACCTAAACCTCACGATTTAGGTTTCTGTTTCTTTCCATTGCTGGTTTTTCGCAACTGCCCTTTAGCAAAATGTCTATCAGGTCTTATGTTCGCTCCACAGACGGTAACGGTGTGTCCCACCGCCAAAATATTCTTAGCTGCGTTGATATCCCTGTCGTGGTGCGTCCCGCAGTTGGGACAATCCCACTCCCTGACATTCAACGGCAATTTTTCAACAATGTGACCGCAGTTACTACAGCGTTTAGAACTGGGAAACCAACGGTCAATCTTGACCAAGGTTCGACCGTACCACTTGGCTTTATACTCCAGTTGCCTCACTAATTCGCCCCATGCAGCATCACTTATGGCACGGGCAAGTTTGGGATTTTTGACCATGTTCTTAACTGCCAAGTCCTCAACTACTATCGTTTGGTTTTCACGAATCAGTCGAGTGGTCAGTTTGTGCAAATGGTCTAGTCGGGAATCGGAAATTTTAGCTTGAATTTGAGCTACTTTGAGTCTCGCTTTATCTCGATTTCGAGAGGCTTTCTGTTTACAACTCAAAGACTTTTGCGCTTTTCTCAACTTTTGATAGTGTTTATCAAACGCTTTGGGGTTAGCAATCTTTTCACTCGTACTTAGGGTAACAAGGCTACTCACCCCAACATCCAGTCCAACAGCACTATCAATGGGCGGCAAAGTTTCGTCAGTTGGATCATTAATTCTCAAACTGACAAACCAGCGTCCAGAAGGCTCAAGCCTAACTGTGATAGTGTTAGGTTCACATCCGGTTGGAAGTTGTCTAGACCATTTAATAGCCAATTGTTCGGAAGACTTCGCCAAGTAGACCTGTCCATCCTTCCACCGAAAAGCAGACTTGGTAAACTCTGCGCTACCTCCACTACGTTTCTTTTTAAAGTTGGGGTATCTACTCCTACCCGCAAAGAAGTTGGTAAACGCGGTTTGCAGATGCCTCAATCCTTGCTGCAGTGGCACACAGCTTACCTCATTCAAAAACTTGAGGTCTTCAAGTTTTTTCCACTGCGTCAACATAGTCGAGGTTTGGGCGTAATCTACTCGCTCCTGCCTCTCGTACCAAGCTTCCGTTCTCGCTGCCAACGCTCGGTTAAAAACCAACCGCACGCAACCAATTGTCCGGCGCAATATTTGTTCTTGCTCGGAGGAAGGGTAAAAACGGTAGCGGTAGACTTTTTCCATGCTTCACATTTTACCACATTCCCTGTAAAGCCGTCCTTTTAGGACGGGGTTTCTACCTATTTTTCTGATGATAGGTGAGGTAATTTTTTATTAGTCATTAGTCCATAGTCAACAGTCCATAGTTATGCTCGCTCATCCCCCTCATCCCCCCACGCACCTAAATAAAGAGCAAAACAGCCACGACTTAATCGTGGCTGCTTGTTTTGTTGGAAAATCAATCAATTATTTTGCTTTAGAGATTCAGCAAAAGCCATCATCTCACCGATAATTAAGCTTTAGCGTAATTTCCAGCAGCAAAATCCCAGTTAACCAATTGATCTAGGTAATTCTTGATAAAGGCTGGACGAGCGTTTTTGAAGTCGATGTAATAGGCGTGTTCCCACACATCCAGAGTTAGAAGTGCTTTTTGTCCGTAAGCCAAAGGATTTTCGGCGTTTGGGGTTTTAATGACTTTGAGTGTACCACCATCATCAATTAGCCAAGCCCAGCCGCTACCAAATTGAGTAGCAGCAGCGTTGGAAAATTCTTCTTTGAATTTGTCAAAGCTACCAAAGTCTTGGTTAATCTTGTCTGCGAGTTCACCTGTAGGTGCGCCACCGCCTGATGGTTTGAGAGAGTTCCAGAAGAAGGTGTGGTTCCACACTTGAGCAGCGTTGTTGAAAATCCCCGCTTTGGAGGAATCTCTAAAGGAGGTTTTGATGACTTCTTCTAAGGATTTATCAGCCAGTTCTGTACCATCGACTAGCTTGTTCAAGTTATCTACGTAGGCTTTGTGATGTTTGCCATAGTGATACTCGAAAGTCTCACCTTTCATGCCATATGGCTCTAGAGCATTAAAATCGTAGGGTAGTGGTTCCTGTACAAATGCCATTTTGTGAAGTCCTCTCTTTACCAGTTTCCATGCAAAGGCTATTGAGCAGCCTGGGAATTACAGGTTTGTGCTAGGTAGTTTTATATCTGTCTTGCTGGGATATAAAACTTAACATCGTCATTCTACTACCAAAGTGAAGATTCAGACAAAATAGTTTTTTTTCATAAGTCAAAATCTAGCTAATTAAAGATTATAAATAAAAACAGCTAATACTTTTTATGTAAGGGTTAACAAGAAACTGTTGAGATGAAGCTTATTGATGAACAGTATAGGTATTTGTTTTTCCAGTGATGGATTAACCAATGTTTAGTTTCTTAAATTCATACCATTTCTGTATGAAGCTACGCTAAATTATCAGCAAGGGAGCATTTGGTAGAAACGTGATGGGTCGGAGATTGTAAGTCGAGATTCAAGAAAGCGAAGAAGAATTGGAAAAGCAGTTAAATATGCGACACAAGGAAGCAGCAAGGAAAGATTGCAAATGCTCTACTGGCTAAAAAGTGGTCAAGTCAGAAGTAGGCGATCGTTAGCAGATGTTGCCAACCCTGGAGCGATCGCAAAAATACAAGCCATAGTCCACCGCACATTGCAGCAGTGTCTTTCCGGCTACAAAGAATACTCGTATCAACTTGAGCAACTAAGTACAAGCAAATAGCAGAGTAAGCAGCAGTTTACAGATTATTAACCACTTGACTAAAAGGCTATCTTTTACGCCAAGTAGTTGATACTATTCTTGTGATTGATTTGACAGCATTTTGTACCGATAGTATCTTCCAATCGGTCACAAAATTTTAATTGATTTCCGCCTGGGTTGGAGATTGAGAAGGTTGACATTGCTGCAATTGAGTAAGCTTTGATCAATTATCAGTGAGGTGGATTGTTCTTTGGTACTGTGTTAAAAGACTGTACATCGAACATTTGCTTCCCGCAACTCTTGAGCAGGGGAAACTAAGTATTTATACGGGGTTTAACAATTGTGCTGTTAAGTAGAATCGAACAGTGACAAAGACAGGGTGAAATATGCCTTTGCAAAAAGCTCATTCTCAACCAAGCTCCACCTTCAGTAATTCCCAAACACCTCAAGCACCATCACAATTTGCGTCTAGACCGTTTGGTATCCAAGTGCAAAACATCAGCATACAGAGGCAAATGGAAGATGCCGCCTTTGCCGAACAAAAGATGGAAGCGACAAGGCTGGAGATACAGGCCAAGCATGGCACTATTACACCCGAAGGACAAGAACGCCTAACACTGCTGCAAGCCAAGATGCACGAATTATTGCTGGCAAGATGCAATAATGCAGCTAAGTATGGGAATAACATTGAGCGCATTGCCATTAGAAGACCCGATTCATCATCCCCAGTACAAGCCAAGCTGACCATCGGGCAACCAGGGGACAAGTATGAGCAAGAAGCAGACGATACTGCACGTCAGGTAGTGCAACGGATTCATCAGCAATCAAATCAGCAAGTTCAACGAGAGGTTGAAACTGAAGAAGAACAATTGCAAACCAAGTCAGTAGACAATATTCAGCGTCAGGAATTGTCCGTTGATGAAGAATTACAGATGAAGCCGATGGTGCAGAGAGTAGCTGACGGTGGTATGGCGGCATCAGTCGATGTGGAAGCGGGGATACAAAGGGCAAGGGGTGGTGGACAGCCTTTGGCAGACAGCATCAGAGAACCGATGGAACAGGCGTTTGGGGCTGATTTCGGGGGTGTCCGTATACATACTGATGCTACTTCAGATAAATTAAATAAATCAATACAAGCTCGTGCGTTTACCACGGAGCAGGATATTTTCTTCCGTCAGGGTGAATACTCGCCTGGGAGTAATGTAGGCAAGGAATTGTTAGCCCATGAGTTGACGCACGTTGTTCAGCAGAGTGGGGGTGTAGTACAACCTAAAGTTCTACACTCAGCACCGAAAGAAAACAAAATCCACACAAAAGAAACTGCCGAGTCTGGGCAAGCCCTTCAAACGCGGGAAAGTTCACAAAACGCAGAGCAGGCAGACACAACAAATAATACAGACACAGCAGAAGTAAAAACAGATACAGAAGATAGAGAAAAACAGAAGCAGACTACAACACAAAAGCATCAAACTCCGTCTGCACCACCAACAGATATAGGTAATGGGACAACAGATCCACCCCCGACCAAAAAAGATGATGTAGTCGCAAACACTTTTCAAAATCAGTCAGGGAAAAACAAACAGGCTCAGGATAATCAACTAAAGCAGGTACAATCAGTTAATGCTAATTCTTCTACACAAGCGATCGCTTCCCCTCAGAAAAGTGCAGGGTTGCCAATAAACGCAGATGGCGCTACAGGTGAATTATCACAAACCGAAACAGGCGATAGTGAAAAATCTCCAGCTTCTGCTAAAGCTGACCCAGAATTTGTGGCAGTAGTCAACACAGCTAAACAAGTTGCCCTTGAACACAAACAACACGCACCAGCGCATACTAAAGCTGTCCAAGCGCAAGCGGCAGCCGAATCTCCAGCCAATGAAGTCCCAAGCAAGGCACAAGCCAATCAAGTAGAAGAAATGGGACAAACCCCAACTCCAACATTTGATACGTCAGCCTTTAAAGCCAAACTGATGCAGCGCATCGCTGACACGGCTCCTAAAAATCTCAAAGAAGCAGACGAGTTTAAAAATAATAATCAACTAGGCTCAGTTAAGAACGATTTGAGCGCTCAGGTCAAACAAGAAAAACAAAATTCTCAAGGTCAACTAGAGCAGAAAACAAAACAAGCACCAGATACCAGTGGTATTGAACCAAAACAAGTAACCCCACTCTCCGCATCTCAACCAGGGGTAGCACCTTCAAAAATTGGTGCAAATAAAGCCACACCTAAATCGAAAGGTCGAGGTGAAGTGGAAACACCACTGCAAAATGACAGTAAAAAGCTCGACCAGCAATTGGCTAAAGCCAAAATTACTGAGGAACAGTTAACAAAATCTAACGAACCTCAGTTCCAACAAGCACTAGCAGCCAAACAAGAAGCGCAAACAAATGCTGTAGAATCACCCCAAAAATATCGTCAGCAAGAACAAGGCATACTAACTAATGCTCAAGCTACTGCGGAAGCTACAGCCCAAAACCATCTACAAGGGATGCACAGTATCCGCACTCAGACATTCAATCAAGTAACAGATAAACAGGTAGGAGCTAAGGGGAAGGATGAGCAGACACGAGCGAAAATCGCTGGTGATATTAACAAGATTTATGAAAAAACTAAAATTCAGGTAGATAAAGCGCTTTCTGACTTGGATGCTCAAGTCATGCAAACATTTGATGCTGGTGCAGTCGAGGCGAAGAAAGCTTTCGAGGATTACGTTGACCAACGCATGAAAGCTTATAAAGATCAGCGTTATGGTGGGATTACCGGAAAAGGTCAATGGGTAGCCGACCAATTTCTCGGTCTGCCCTCGGAAGTCAACGCTTTTTATCAAGAAGGTCGTCAGTTTTACATCCAAAAGATGGATGGCGTAATAGACCAAGTTGTGAGCATTATTGGTAAAGGACTCACGCAAGCTAAAGCCGAAATTGCCACTGGTAAACAGGAAATTCAAACCTATGTTAATCAACTGCCACAAAACTTAAAAGCAGTAGGTCAAGAAGCAGCAACAGATATACAAGGGAAATTTGATGACTTAGAACAAAGTGTCAACAATAAACAAGATGAACTAATTGAAACCCTAACCCAGAAATATCAAGAAAATCTCCAAGCCGTTGATGCCCGTATTGATGAGTTGAAAGCAGCAAATGGCGGATTAATTCAAAAGGCTGCGGATGCTGTTGCCGGAGTGGTTAAGACTATCACTGACCTAGCAAAAATGCTGATGGAGGTTCTGGGACGAGTCGCTGGTGCAGTTGACAAAATCCTTCAAGACCCGATTGGTTTCTTGGGGAATTTGATTCAGGCACTCAAGCAAGGCTTCCAGGGCTTTATGAAGAACATTGCTAAGTACCTCCAGCAAGGTTTAATCGGCTGGCTGACTGGTACTTTGGCTGGGGCTGGGATTCAAATGCCTGAGAATTTTGACTCCAAAGGTATTTTTAGCTTGGTAACTCAGGTTTTAGGATTTACTTATGAGATAATCCGGGCGCAGGCTGTCAAGCGATTAGGCGAGAAAAAGGTCAGTCATCTTGAACAAAGTTTTGATATATTCAAAATCTTAGTCAGCCAAGGAGTAGGTGGTATTTGGCAGTATCTTAAAGACCAAATGGGCGACCTTAATACTTTGGTAATCGAACCGCTTAAGAATTTTGTCATTGAAAGAGTGGTTTTTGCAGGTATAGAGTGGGTGCTGAGTCTGTTGACTCCCGCTTCCGCATTTGTCAAAGCTGCCAAAGCAATTTATCAAATTATCAGCTTTTTCATGGAACGCGCCCAGCAGATTGCTGATTTAATTAGTACAATACTTGATGCAATTGTGGCGATCGCTTCTGGTTCTATCGGTGCTGCTGCCAAGGCAATTGAGAGTGCGTTAGCGAAGTCACTGCCTGTTGTCATTAGTTTCCTAGCAAGTCTTTTGGGCTTGGGTGGTATTGCAGGCAGAGTTCAGGCTATTTTCCAAAAACTGCGCCGTCCAGTCGAAAAGGCTGTTGATTGGATCATTGACAAGGGTGCGAAGGCTTTTAAGAAAATTGGTAACAAGTTTAACAATAGTAAGGCTGGTAAGAAATTCCACACCGTTAAAGACTCAGCGAAGGAAAAATATAAAGCTGGTAAGCAATGGGTTGAGGATAAGAAGGAGGCTGGTAAGAATTGGGTTGAAGGCAAGAAACAATCTGTTAAGGATAAATTTGACAAATTTGATAATAAGGTTAGGGATAAGTTTGGGTTTGGGAAGGATAAGGATAAGGAATCCCAGTTTGCTGAGGTCGATGTTCCCAAATCTCTTGTCATACCAAAACCTTTTTCTTTACAGAAAGTATCATCCAATTTAGCCCAACAGCTTGCCAGTACTCCAAATAATGTTGAGCTTCATGATGGTAAGGGAAATCCTAAACAGGAAACAAAAAAAATTCTTACCGAGCATAAGGACGCAAAATATAATAAATCTGTTGGACAGCTTACTCTACCGGGAATTCAACAAAGTGTTGTGGAGAATACCACAAGCCTTGACCAACTTGGAAAAGTTATAGCAAGCCAGACAGGCGTTCAAAAGGTTCTTCTAAGTAAAAAGGAAAAACTAATTGAGATCGGAGTTCAAATTAATCCCTATGAGACAGTCGGAACATTCTCTCTTGAAAACCTTACTCGTGGTACAGGGCAAAAAATTCTGCTATTAGGTGAAGCTAACTTCAGCTTCGCTAAATCTTTAGCTCAAAACATTGGTGGTCAAGGAATTGTAGCGACTTCATATGAATCTGGAGATGAAATAAAAAAGAAATATCAAGCAGCTAAAGGAAATATGCAAACTGTAGAGTCTCAAGGTGCTCAAATTTTCCACGGGGTAGATGCTCAGAATATCGATCCAAATATAGGAGGCCCTCCTCCTGAATTTCAATTTATTGTTTTCAATTATCCCTTTGTTGAAGGAGACAGACCTACAGCATCTGCACGAAATCGAGAAATGCTTGCGAAGTTCATGCAAAGCGCATCTAAGGCCCTCAGCAAAGGGGGAAAAATTTTTGTTACATCTAAACAATATTGGCTTTCTAGATTTCATTTAGAGGCTTCTGCTAAAGAAGCTGGATTAAAATGGGAAAACGCTATGGATTTCGATGCAGATAAGTTTCCTGGTTATGAGCATAGAGAAACTCATGAGGATAAATCTGCAAAGGGAACACAAAAAGGTGTCACGCTGACTTTCACGAAGTCAAGTTAGGAGCATTTAATCATGAAACAACATAATATTCATTCTTTGATTGATTGCTTAAGGACAATGGGGGAGCTTTACACAGACTATGGGCCAAAACATCCTATTGCAGCTAACATTACATTGCAACCTATTCTTGAAGAAGTGTATAAGCTTTATCCTTTTATTCAAAAAGATACTTATTACACCGAATTTTTGGAATGTTATGGAGGATTGAGTTATTCGCAACAGACAGATCTTCTATCCCTAGATGTTTTTGGTATCTCTAACGAAATTTCAACACATCTTTTGTATGATCCTGGGGAAGCTATTTCTTCAGACGGAGTTCTTACCTTTTGTTCAATTGCTCTTGTTCGAGACTTGAATAATCCTCGTCCTGATAAAATGCAAGGTCTTGGCTTTGGTTTTGAAGCCACAGGAAAACGTATATGGGGAGTTTACCGTTGCTTTGACTCTGAACCCTATCATTACTATTGCAATAACTTTTTGGAATTATTAGAACACTTTGTTAATACTAATGGACGGCTTATAGAAAAATCTACTTAACAAGATACGTGAATGCTATATTAGTTCAATATCATTATCCGAAAAGTTAGTGAAACTCTACGTTTTCGCACTCGCTTTTCTCCCTTATAAATATCGCTTTTACGGGGCTTAATGCCATGTTGCCATTTATAACGAGACTCATTAGACATTATTAATAAGCTACAGGGTTCCAGTAGAAGAGAAACGACTTCACCAGTTTGAGAATTAATAAAATCCATCACACAACTTGAGCCAAGGCTTAAAGAGGTAATTGTAGAACCAAAGCAAGGTACACAATCAATATGTGCTGAAATGCCTTGTCCTGGTTGGTATTCATTGACAATGAGTTGATCAGGTATGTTTGTGAACCATTTATCATTGAGAAGTCGTTGTCCTAGTTTTTGACCCCAATCAGGTAATTCTCCTATATACATACTTAAATCTACTGACCGTTTTGTGTAGTTATAGCGATAGCCATAGTGTTGCACTCTTCGTTTTAAATCACTTAACCAAGGTTGCTGATCAATAACAGATATTAAATAATCATGTTCTTGTTGTGAAATATAGTTAGGAAGATAAGTAAGCCCAGAAGGTAACATTTACAACTCTCATTAAATTATTTTATGAATTTACTTTTTTTATATTTTCACAATTGCTTAGTCCAAGGTGTAGGCAAAGCAACTAAAAAAAACTGTAACATTTTTTAGAGTTAGCAGGCTCTAATTTGGGAATAAAATTTAGTAAATGATGGCGAGTACCTTGTAAAGATAAAAAAATGCCCATAAGGTTACTACTGGGTCAAATAATCGCTTTTTGTATTTGATTTTTAACTTAGATATTGCTTGGTTAATTGCTGATTCTGGCAGTAATTCTTTAAAAGTTAGCCCCAAACCCTGACGCTCATTTATCCTTGAGGATTTGTACTCATAATGTCATAGTAGTTATCGTGTGTGCTTGCTCGTTCTCATCAAAGTATTTCACGGACGAATAAGCTTTTTCTACCAACAGGAATTTTTGGGCAACCTACATCGTTTCCCCATCTGCGATCGCCCTCTAGGCGGGCGGTTACGCCATCGCCGCTACCGATGCCATAACTGCGGAAGTAGGCATTAAAGCTGTAGCCCTTATTATACATAGCTTAGAGCTTTTCTTAGTGCCATTCCACCCAGTACCGCCGAACAGTGCGTTGAATCTCCCCGTTTAACCGGAACTGAGGAGTACAGGGAATTTCGAGTAACTGCTGCAATACCTCCTGAATCTCTTGATGACTCGGTTGTACTGATTTATCTACAGACTCAGGCAGCGATGGCTGCGCCAACGTCTGCGACGAACGCTTTCGTATTGCCGCACTGCATTACCCTCTCTCCCACTTCACCAACTCCCCATCCACAACGACATAACCCCACTGCGGACACTTCCTGACCAACCTCGTAATTACAATCTGCAAGGCGGGGTCATCGTTCCAGCACTCCATGAGAAAATCTAAGCCTGGGTTTTCCTTGAGTAACCCCGCCATCTTCAATTTCTCCATCCGCCAGGGTCTAGCCTTAGACCGTGCTGCGATCGCCTGTTGTATTCAACTTTTTCAAACCCTGTTACAGTAAGCATTTTTTATTTGCGGATGAGTCTGATGAAGCAAGCTAGTAGCTTCTGTATAATTTTTACTATTTTGAGTTTGATAACCAGTAGCTGCCAAACACCCACCATTGGCTCAAGCAGTTCCCAAGAGGCAGTTATGTCATCCAGTGCATCGCTAAAACCAAAACAACAAGCACAAAGGTTACTTCTTGTCTCTCAAAATGGCAAGATGGGATATATTAATGAGGCTGGTAAGGTTGTAATTCAACCCCAATTTAGTTTTGCTGAAGACTTTGATGAACAAGAACTAGCTGCTGTTAGAATTAAAGGCAAGTGGGGTTTTATTAATACTGAGGGAAAGCTAATTTTTAGCCCACAATTTGATGATGCCAATCCTTTTTTTGAAGGGATTTCACGGGTAAAAGTTCAAAGTAAGTGGGGAGCTATAGACCATAATGGAAAGCTTGTTATCAGACCACAATTTGATGAACTTAAAAACTTCTTTGAAGGACTAGCTGCTGTATCAATTGGTGGAAAGTGGGGCTATATTAACGCAAGTGGTAAGATAGTTATTCCTCCGCAATTTGATTATGCTAACAGTTTCTCAAAAGGGCTAGCACGGGTTCAAACTACTATTGGTTTTTGGGGCTATATAGACAAGACCGGAAAAATGGTAATAAATCCTCAGTTTGAAGAAGCTTTTGATTTTTCCGAGGAACTGGCGCTTGTAAGAATTAACAGTCAGTATGGATTTATCGACAAAACAGGGAAGCTAATTATCTCAGATAAAGAATTTATTTTTACTAGCCCATTTTTCCTCAATGGTTTGACATCTGTTGGAGTCCCTTCTGCCTACAAGGATGGTTTAGCAATTAGCTATAAGTTTGGCTTTATTAACAAAAATGGAAAGCTAGTAATTCCAGCACAATTTGATAGTGTTGAGAATTTTTTTGATGAATGGGCAGTTGTACGTATTGGCAACAAGTGGGAGTATATTAACACATTAGGACAAATTGTAATTAAACCTCAATTTGATGAAGCAGGAATTTTTATAGATGAACTTGCGGCGGTAAGAATTGGTAAGAAGTGGGGCTATATTAATAAAGCTGGAAAGCTTGTCATCACTCCACAGTTTGATCGTGTTGGAGGTTTTTCTCAAGGCATTGCGAGTGTATCGATTGGTGACAAGATGGGCTATATCAATAAAGGGGGAAAGTATATTTGGTATCCGAGTTTTTAAATATTTAAGTTCATCGTTTTATTCATCGGACTTACGCATTGAACTTATTCAGCTATCTCCTAATTTTCTTAACTTATGCCTTTAATAGTAGGATTTCATAAACAAAAATATATCTAAAGGTAGATGAATTTTATATCAAAGAATCTAAAATATTCAATACGTTTCTTATGTTCTAAATATAGCTGATTGTAAAGTTTTTTGCATGACATTTCAGGAGAGACAGCCATTGATTAGTAGGGGCGGGTTTATGAAGATACCAATCATAGATGAGAATATCTATAAACCCGCCCCTATTAACGACCATGTGCGGTAATTACCATTGAGACAAGCGTTGTTGATAGTAGTCAACAATTTTTGAGGTAACTTCTGAGATGCTGAGTCCATCTGTTTGCAGTTCAATAGCATCTACGGCTTTCTTCAGGGGGGAAACTTTACGAGTGCTATCTTTCCAATCACGTTCAGCGATGTCTTTTTCCAGTTGTTCTAGGCTTACCTCTGGTTGACCTTGGGTTTTAAAGTCCTGCTGGCGGCGACGAGCGCGTTCACCTACTGAAGCAGTTAAAAAGATTTTCACTTCAGCGTCAGGAAATACATGAGTACCAATATCTCTACCTTCGGCTACTAGTCCACCGCGTTTACCCCAGTTTTGCTGTTGTTTGACTAGTGCTTGACGTACAGCAGCTTGAGCCGCGATCGCCGATACTTGAGAAGTCACCTCAATTGAGCGAATAGCCTGGGTAACATCAGTATCATTAATCCACACCCGCACCGGGAATTTGATATCTTGGCTAGGAGTCAATTCTATTTTGCACTTGTTGGCTAATTCAGCGATCGCACAATCATCGTCAATGGCAATACCCTGTTGTAGCACTAACCAAGTGACAGCACGGTACATAGCTCCCGTATCTAAATAAACTAGACCTAGCTGAGTTGCCACTTGACGGGCGACGGTGGATTTTCCCGCACCGGCAGGCCCATCAATAGCGATGATAGGTTGGCGATCGCTCATGATGGTATTATCAATCAAACGGGTAGCACCAAGACGAGCTGCGATCGCGAGCATTCCTTCCTCCTGAATTTTATTTAATGGCATTAACGTAGTCGGATCAACTAATTCAATATATTCAACTAAAACACTACTAACCTGTGCTAATTCCTGCTGTACCACTTCTAGCAACCTACTGCGATCGCGAACACCAGCCTTAAAAGCAGCCTCAGCTTGCAACAAACCGCGATACAATACAGCTGCTTGCTGTTTTTCCTGGGCAGTTAAATACTGGTTACGAGAACTACAGGCCAAACCAGAAGCTTCTCGCACAGTCGCACAAGCAACAATTTCTACAGGCAAATTTAAATCAGCAACCAGCCGTTTAATCACCGCCAACTGCTGACCATCTTTCTGACCGAAATAGGCTCGATCAGGTTGTACCAAGTTTAAAAGCTTGGTCACAATCGTCGCTACACCCTGAAAGTGACCTAACCGAGAACGACCACACAAGCCAGATATCATAGCAGATGGAGGGATCACTTGTGTAACCTGAGACTCTTGTATATTTTTCTGCGGTATTCCCAATTCGTCCGGAGAAGGTGCAAAAATTGCATCAACTCCAGCTTGTTCGCACAATTGTCGGTCTTGTTCTAAAGTGCGGGGATAACGTCCATAATCCTCATTAGGGCCAAATTGCAGAGGATTGATAAAAATACTCACAATCACAGTCGAGTTTTCTTGCCGCGCCCGTTCAATCAAGCTTAAATGCCCTTGATGCAAATTACCCATTGTGGGAACCAGACCAATAGCCGTTTGATACCAACTGGTCATGCCATCAAGTATCTGTTCTTCTAATACTGTTACCTGACTTTCCCAGCGACGTTTAATTAAATAGCAGCGTAAAGCCGCAACTGTTGTCAACAGGCGCACAAAAAAATACCCCTAGTTCTTTATTGAGCCTCTTCCCCGTTAGTTTATATCTGAATTAGGGGCAAGAGATGAATGAACTAGAGGAATTGGGGGTTGGGCAAAGGGGAAAAGGAGAAACCTTTGCTCTTTCTGTGGAATATGGATTGGGGATTGGGGATTGGGGATTGGGGATTGGATATATTCTTTTCTTATTCTTATTACTTTTGTCTGAGTTCTGATTTTATTCCCTAGTCCCCAGTCCTCAGTCCCTAGTCCCTATCTTCCCAAAACTTCAATCCTTACTGGTGCAATACCACTGCCAATCATGCCTAGCATCCTGGCTGCACCTGTGGATAAATCAATCACCCTACCCCGAATAAATGGCCCTCGGTCGTTGATTCGCACTACCACCGAACGACCATTGCGGGTGTTGGTAACACGAACTCTTGTACCAAAAGGTAGACTACGGTGGGCAGCTGTCAGCCCATTGGGATTATATCTCTCACCTGTGGCTGTGGGTTTACCAGCGAAGCCATCTCCATGACCGTAGAAGGAAGCTATGCCTTGGAAGGTAAGTTTGATAGTGCTAGCAATTTGCTGTGGTATATTTGCTATGGGGTTTGATGACTTTGGCGATCGCCTCGGTAAATTAGCAACTTCTGTCAGAGGCGAAGCATTGCCTATAAGTCTGCGTAGACGGTTGGTAGCTTGCAACGCATCGTTAGCCAGATTATTGGTGGAGTCTGCTAGTCTGGTATTTTGATTGATTTCCACCAATTCTTGATTGTTGACTTTGATGGTGTAGCGGTCTGATTGTTGTTGACTGGAAGAATTTCTCTTTTGAGATTGGGAGGCAACTGCGGAGGGGTCTTGTCCTTTCCAACTGACGGTAATTTTGTCAGCTTTAACGTTATCCCTAATTAGCTGGTTGATTCTTGCTGCTACTAAACTAGCTTTCTTAACTGGATCATCATTCAATGAACGGTTCTGGTTTCTGGCATCCGCTAAATTCCCGATACTCGCCACTTGAACTGAGTTTTCTGTATTCGATTTGTACAACTCCGTACCCTCAGCACTTCCAATTGCACCGATTTTAGTTTCTGCACTGGCAACTGGCTTAGAACTCAAAAATGTGAGAACTGGAATTTGGCGGATAAATAGGGTTGCCGCCCTACGACCTCCAATGTTGTGAGGATGAATGCTTGTGATCACAGCATCCGAGGTTGTTTTGCCTTCTCTTGATTGAAACTCTCCTACCTTGACTACATCACTAGCTAAAATTTGTGCATCTGGTGCTGTGGTTTTAGTAGTTTGAGTCCGACCGACTGCGGGCGTACCCAGAACAGTTACAGAGAGGGCGACAATAGTCCACAAATGTCTTTGATTCATGCGTCCGATTTTAAAGCGACTGTAGAACAGCAGTTTTTTAACTCATCAGAGTTTGATTCACTTTGTAGTGGCGACTCCTAAGAGTTTGGTTCACTTTTTAGTGGCAACTCCTAAAAATGCAAACTCGTTCCGCTTTCACTTTCTTGGTTTGTAACTGCAACAGACTAACACGAACTTCTGGAGTTGGGGATCAGGGTTTTAGCGTAGAGATCGACCCTTTAAACAAATTTTGTTTCTGTGAACAAGGGTGAAACCTTGTTCAAACGCGGATTTTGCCTATGTAGCGTTTTTTTCGATCTACTAGGATTTTTTTTATAAAACTTCATAATTTCCTGATAGGAAATCACCTTTTAATTCATCTAAATTTTAAGTAATACTTCTAATATTTGATGTATTTTTTAATGCTTATTAATATTTTTAATAAAAAAATAGTAATTTCTTATACTACATTATTTTCTATCTAACTTGATGTCATTAATTTATTTTATACTTACTTCATATTAGCCTATAACCAAGATATGTCAATGGTTACAGAGGCGAAAATTTTGGAAAAATATACAAGTGAGTATTTACTACCATTGATTTTTTATGATACATGGATATGTATTCCTACTTTTAAATTTGTAAAAAAACGTGATATGGGTGACAACCAAAGGCAGTAAAGCTAAGTAAAAAAAACTTCCTAGTTTTGTAGCTATTTTGTTTTAATTTAAAAACAGAATTGCATAGTGAGATAATGGGGAATAAGGGGTTAGTTTGAGTAACCCGACCAACAAATGTATAAAAAATAACAGTTGTTGAAAAACCCCAAATTACTTAATAAAATTCAATTTTCGAGAGCAAGCTATTAGCTGATGACCAATAAAGTAAATCAAGGAGATTTGGAAATACTACCCTCCCCCCTGTTAACGGTGATTAATGATTTGCATTCTAAATACAAGTCATTAAAGGAAGGGATAGTAGCAAACTACATACCAGAACTAGCCAAAGTTGACCCGGATCTATTTAGTATTTCCATCGTTACGGTAGACGGTCAGGTTTATCAGGTAGGAGATTATCAACAACTTTTTACTATTCAGTCAATTTCTAAAGTTTTTGCTTACGGACTGGCTTTGGAAGACCACGGACGAGATTATGTGTTAACCAGGGTTGGTGTAGAACCAACAGGGGACGCTTTTAATGCGATTATTTTGGATGAGCAATCGAAGCGACCTTATAACCCGATGGTAAATGCTGGTGCGATCGCCACTACTAGTTTAATCAAAGGGGCGGGAGCAACAGAACGCCTCAATCGCGTACTGGAAATGTTTCGCCGCTATATCGGCCATGACGTATTCGTGGACATTTCCGTATTTACTTCCGAACGCAGCACCGGACACCGTAACCGAGCAATGGCGCACCTCATGCTCAACTTTGGCATGATAGATAAAAATATAGAAGAAGCCTTAGACCTATATTTTCAACAATGTGCTGTGATGGTGAATTGCCATGACTTAGCAGTGATGGCGGCTACCTTAGCGAACCGGGGCGTAAACCCAATCACAGGAGAACAAGCAGTAAATAGTAGATATATAAAAGATATCCTCAGCGTCATGTACACCTGTGGGATGTACAACTTTGCGGGCGAGTGGGCTTATAAAGTGGGGATTCCTGCCAAAAGCGGCGTTTGTGGCGGAATTTTAGCAGTTGTCCCCAATAAGATGGGCATTGCTGTATTTTCTCCACCTTTAGATATTAGAGGTAACAGCGTGCGGGGTGTGAAAGTTTGCGAAGAACTTTCAGGGCAGTTGGGGTTACATCTATTTGAATGTGGGAAATTTGGGACTGGGGAGTAGGGAGTGTCAGTTAACAGTTATCAGTGAACAGTGAATATCACCTGATAACTGTTAACTGTTAACTGTTAACTGTTAACTGATAACTGATTATCTCCTCAGCAGCAAATAATATAGTGAACCAGGGCCGCCAGTAACGCCTGCGCGATCGCCTGCTTGTTTGCCGGTTCCCATGAAGTAATCTACTCTGCCTGGGCCTTTGATGGCGTTACCTGTATCTTGATCTAAAACATAGCGGCTGACGGTGCGATACTCCATGCTGCCACTATCCGAGGGGAAGGGAATGGAAGTATGAATCAGCGCTAGTGCGCCTGGAGGCATTAAAGATTTATCGGTGGCAATGGAACGTTCTGCCGTCACTGGTACATTAATACTACCAGTAGCTGGTCTACTACCTGTTTCTTGGAAGAAGACAAATCTTTCCCAACGTGGCAGATAAACGTTCAGTTCCTCTGGTTGTTGGCGGAAGTAACTGATCATTTTTGGTAGCGTCATTCCCGATAAGGGCAGTTTGCCGTCTTTTGCCAGTTCTCGCCCGATACTAGTCCAGGGATAATCGGTTCCGCCGCCGTAGCCGATCGCAGTTTGGCCGCCATCAGCTAACTTAATTTGGGCAGAACCTTGAATTTGCACCATGTAGGCATCTAGGCGATCGCTAAACCAGAACAATTCATAACCACGCAACAGACCTTTATCCCCTTGTAAACCGTCTTCCCCTTCTAGTTGCAGCCTTGTGGGGTGTGGTTTCGGCCACTTGCTGAAATTAGAAGGTAATCGATAAACAGGATACTTATATATAGATGTCCTCACACGGCTAGCTTGATAAACTGGCTGGTAGTAGGAGGTAAACTTGACAGTACCCTTGCCATCGTTACCTACAGACTGGTAAAAAGCAAACTCTCGTCGCACAGCAGCTTGCAGTTCGGCGGGAGTTCTAGAGTTGACAACTAGTTGGCGGAAACGCAACAAACTCCGCCTGACACGAGTGAGGGTAATTCCTTTGACGGGATAATTTTGATAGATTCGTTTAGCGGTATTAGTTGTTAAATAACGCAGACTGTTATCAATTGACGCTAGTAGCGCTTGGCGGTCACTTGGTCTACCAATACCAAAAAGTTGCTCATCAAAACCCAAACAAGGATTTTGGGTAACACAATTATTGCCAACTTGTACAAGTGCGAGTGGCTGACTTGTTCCCAATGAGCGTAGTACAGGTTTGCTAGGGACTGGTGACGGAACATTAATCACCTGAGCTACTGCGATCGGACTTACACAAGCAATTCCCAGACTCAAGGAAACCAAAGCAAGGGTTTTTCTCATCATTCAGTTGAATCTTTCAACACTAGAACTAAACACAGGTTCTACCCGAATTGCCACAATCCGGGATGGGCGCACCACCATATACTCTCCCTGAATATTCTTGATTGGTACGCTAATAAAATCACTAGAACCACATTTGGGTACAAGCTCCCCACTATACCATTTTTGGAAATCCTGAATCGTGGGAAACCGGACTTCCTCACGATGACCACTTTCCAACATCAGGTGTACGGCGTATTCACTCGGCGTTCTCGGCATAAGGTTGAATCCCTAAAATTATGTTCAACCCATTGTTAACCACGTTTTACCAGAATGAAAAGGGTAAGCATACGGGGGAGTAATCAATTCAAAATTCGCGCATTCAAAATTCGCGCATTCAAAATTAAGAATCTCCCAGCACTCATCACCAGATACATCGCGCCGTGGAAGCCCCTACATTCATGTATGGGGGTAAGGCGCAGGTGATTTTAATCGCTGTTCAAAATACTTGTGTTTCATGAGATAATAACCCTGTGTCGAAATGAGCAAGGCACTGTGCAACCCCATAGAAACGGCTTCAGCCAGTAGACATAAAGACTGTCGCGTAGTCTTGATAGGGTAGAAACATATTGCTTGCTAATGGGCAAAACAATGTGTTTTTGGGGCGTGGGGATGAGTACATCCTCTTTAATCGTAACCGCGCCCAGAGGTTCGGGGGATAGTATTGCGAAACCTGAACAGGAATCCAACCGCTATTTCTCAGGGCTACTAAAAGCCCCCGGATTTATCCGTGGGGAATGCGTTACTCTCCAAATGTCCTAGCTATAGAAACTCATGAACCATTACTCCTAAGTTTTCCTTTCCGCCTATGACGGTTACTCACTAGGAGACGGTTCCCAAGAATTTTAAAGCCAGTAAATGTGTGAGTGGGTAGTGAAAACAACCTGTCAACTGACAACTGACAACTGTCAACTGTCAACTGTCTACCCTCCCACATGAATAGCAGGTCGCCTTTGGGGGTTCTTCTCTGCCCGGCGCAGGACTTCGCGGGTAACTACGGCGATATCACCTTCACCAAACAGGATAAAACGCAGCAAGTATTGGATGGGGTTTCCTTCTACCCAGCCGAAGTAAGCATGAGGGATTTTCCCGGTTTGATCACGTATATATAGAAGTAAAGCGGCGATCGCATTCGGTACGGCTGCACTCTCAGCGCGGAGGATGCGGTAATCTCCCACTTGTACGCCTTTGACTTTGATAACTTCAGCGAAGTCTGAAGCATCGGAGACGATGATTTCTAAAAAGAGAATGGGATCTGTTGGCGGAATATGGTTGTCATCGCGTACTTCTTTCTCTTTAGCACAATACTCTTGTTCATTGCCCTCACTCAATCGATTAGCAATGAGGCGAATTGCTCCTTGGCTTTCTTCGGCAAGGAATTGGTGCGCGAGTTCGTCAATTTCGATTTGTTCTACCCGTAACTCAGTTGACCGCCAAACGCGGGACACTAAGGAGGTAATAATAATTGTACCGATGAAGAACCCAGCAATTCTAATACCTTCTGGTCTTTCGATGATATTGACAATAGTTGTATATATAAATACAATCGTGATCATACCAAAGATAAATCTGCCTTTTGTGGAGCGCTGACGGTGGGCGGAGAGGGTGACGGCAAAGGCGGCGGAAGTGATTAACACTAAGACACCTGTAGCGTAAGCTCCTCCTTGGGCTTCGACATCTGCTCGGAAGATAATGGTAACTACAAAGGCGATCGCTGTATATACCAACACTAAAGGTCTGGCGGCTAATGCCCAACTGGGAGCCATACCATAACGTGGCAGGTAGCGAGGCACAATATTTAGTAGTCCTGCCATTGCCGATGCACCAGCAAACCACAGAATAGAAATGGTGCTGAGGTCATAAATTGTGCCAAAGCTGTTACCTAAATATAGATGAGCCAGATAAGCTAGGGCGCGTCCGTTGGCTTTACCACCTGTGGCAAATTCTGAAACTGGTATCAGCAAGGTGGTAATAAAGCTGCTGGTGAGTAAGAAGAAACTCATAATTAAAGCCGCCGCCGCCAGTAGCTTACGAGTATTACGAATGCGTCCTCTAGGGTGATCTGGAGTATCTTCGCTACTACCTTGAACCAAAGGCATAACGGTGACACCAGTTTCAAAACCTGATAAACCCAGTGCTAACCGGGGAAATAGCAAGATAGATACACCAAGGATGGTAAAAATATTGGAGTGACGGGCAAAAACTGCTGCTTGCCAATTGGCGATCGTTGATGGATTAATGAGAATTTGATACGACCCCACGCCAATGACAATTAAATTTAGCAGCAGATAAACGCTGACCAAAACCACTGCAATACCAATTGCTTCTCGAAAACCCCTCAAAAAAACTGCCCCTAATAACGATACTAATATCAGGGTAATAGCAATACTTTGATTATCGAATATATTTGGCGTGAGAGGATTTTCGATGATGTGGGCGGTAGCGTCAGCAGCCGATAGAGTAATTGTAATGATGAAGTCCGTCGCCACAAAACCGAGTAGACATAATACAAGTAATTTCCCTTGCCACCAAGAAAGCAAATGCTCCAACATGGCAATAGAACCTTCACCATTAAAACTTTTACCAGCAATGCGGCGATAAATTGGCAATGCACCAAAAAGTGTTAGTAAAACTAAAATCAAGGTAGCTATGGGAGAAAGAGCGCCTGCTGCTAATGCTGCAATACCTGGTTGATAACCAAGGGTAGAAAAATAATCTACACCAGTTAAACACATTACCTGCCACCAGGGATGCTTGCGATGTGCTTCTTCCTTACGGTAAGGGCCTTCTTTCTTGCTTCTGTCTTCTTCTAGCAACCAGTCCATCAACCGTCTGCCGAGATGTTTTGTGGAAATAGTTTGTTTAGCCATTAAACACAGTTTTGTTGTAGAAATAGCTGAGATGGAAATTCTGGAACTTTCAAGACTTACACAACGACATTCCCTAAGTTAGCAGGGTGTAAGGATTTGAATACATACAGTCCCATACTCCATTCGTTTTTATGCGTAAGCCCTAACTTAGATGAAAAATTTTCAACTACAAATATAGTAAAAGACTATAGACAAACAAATTTAAGGTCTATCAACGGACTACACCGCTACAACCTCTGTAATATCGCAGTTATGCACATAAGTTAGCCTCCGAAGTCACAGATAAACTTAAATCATTATTAAATTTACTTATGTTTATCTGCTTCCATCTCTGGTTTTATATATAGATTCGCATGAATAAATAAACTTTTAGCAAACAGAAGTAGATTAGCTTTGATTAAGATTTGGTTACCTGTAAGTTAAGGCATTTAAGTATCTACCGAAGAGAATGTATTCCTTTAAAGCCTCAATCAAGTGAATACTCTATTAGTTATATTAGCTAGAATTGTTAAAAAAATAATAAATAATTAGTATTATTACTTATATATCAAGTCAAGATATAGCAGTCGCCCTATAGATTAGGACATCATTCAATCTTCAAACCTTTACTTTCAAAGGCTTTTAACCCTGTCCCCTGTAACCTGTCCCCTGCTATAAATATTTTATCTTTAACAATTCCAGTTGTATATTATACAATAAAACAGTTAAATTTTATTTTAAAGCACATAAACTAAACAAAGTAATATTAGCAGCATAAGCTTATAAAGAAAATAGCAGAATATATTGAATATTTAACCTTGGTTTTTGGCAAGATAATCCAGGCTTTTTCATTTTATAGATATTGTAATGGTATATCTATAATGAATTCTGTTCCCTCTTCAGGAGTAGAATTACAAATTAATTTACCTTTATGTTTTTCCACTACTATTTGATAACTAATAGATAGACCTAATCCTGTACCACTACCGATTGGCTTAGTAGTAAAAAATAGATCAAAAATTTTCTGTTGTGTTTCTTCTGTCATCCCACAACCATTATCAGATATAGAGATTCTTATGGTATTAGAGTTTATTAATGCAGTATTAATACGAATTTGCGGTCTGTGCATTCGTTCATTATCTTTAAAGTTTGAATGTTCTAAAGCGTCAATTGCGTTGGTCAATATATTCATGAATACTTGATTAAGTTGACTAGCATAACAAGTGACTGGAAGTAATTTTCCATAGTCTTTAATAATTTCAATTTCAGGTTTTACTTGCTCACACAATCGTTTATTGCTACTACCAATTTTCTTAATTCGATGTTGCAAAAGTAGCAAAGTATTATCAATGCCTTCATGAATATCAACTGGTTTCATTTCGGCTTCATCCAAACGAGAAAAGTTACGTAGACTCAGAACTATGTTGCGGATTCTTGTACTGCCAAGTTTCATAGAACTGAGAATTTTTGGTAAATCATCAATAATAAAATTCAAATCAATTTCTTGTGACTTCTCTATAATTTTAGGATTAGCAATAGAATACTCCTGCTGATATATCTTAATTAAATCTAATAAGTTTTCGATATAGGTGCTAGTGTAGTGAAGATTGGCATGGATAAAGTTGATGGGATTGTTAATTTCGTGGGCTATTCCCGCTACCATTTGCCCTAGAGACGACATTTTTTCACTTTGGACTAATTTAGCTTGAGTTAATTTCAACTCTTCAAGAGCAGCTTGCAAACTAGAATTCTTTTGGTTAATTTCTGCGGTTCTAATAGCTACTTTTTCTTCTAATGTATGATTAGAGTCTTCTAGTTTTTCTTTAGCTGTGGCTAACTTTTTATAGAGCATAGCATTCTCTAACGAGATTGCAGCTTGTGTAATTAAAAGTTTGAGAATTTCCAAGCGATCGCGTGTAAATGCTCCTATAATTAAATTATTTTCTAAATACACAATTCCCAATAACTTATTTTGTTTAATCATGGGAAGGCATAAAATGCTCTTCGGATTTCTCCATCTTAAATAACTATCTGTAGCGAACATATTGGTAAATTCTGTATGCTCAATAACTAATATTTCTTGAGTTCGTTTGACATAGTTAATAACATTTATCGGCACATCCTGACTAGACTCGAATGGAATTGATGAAAACTCTGTATGGTTAGCTGTAAATGTCGAGTTATTGCTAACTGCGGTAACGTTTAAGGTATTATCTTCTTTTAAAAGCAGAACACACTTTGAAGCGCCAGTATTTTCCATGACTAATTCAATGAGCTTAGAAATAAGCTGTTGGAGTTCAATTTCTCCCGATAGAACTTGTGAAGCTTTGATCACAGCCGACAAATCTAGTATATTGCCGATGCTGGTGCTACGAGCGCTAATCACACTTTGAGTAGTCGTGAGAGTGGGATCACTATCAACATCAGTATTAGTATTATTAGATTGAGACTGGCTTTGCTCCTGCAATCTTGCTTTACTAACAGTAGTTAAAAATTGGGGATAACGTGTTTTTAAGTCTTGAATCTTAGCTAATGCACCCCAACAAAGATAACAGTGGTAAGCATCAATTACATAAGTTTGGGCAAACTTATGTTTACCCCATTGCAAATAAAATTTAGCAGCGAGTTCATTGGCTAAAGCTTCCTCTTGAAGATATCCATATTCTTGAGCTAAAGCTATGGCGCGATCGTACAATTCCATAGCATCTACATTATTACCAATTACTCGATTTAGCTCTGCTTCTACTAAATAATATTTATGTAAAAAATTCATAGGGGCATTTTCTGCCCATTTTTTCATTCTTTGTTGATTCTTTATGACATATTTTAGAATATTATGTTGCTCATTTTTATCCTTATCTAAACACAAAGCTAAGGCAGATAAAGAGCTATAAAAATTGAAAATTGTCACCACAAATTTTGCTGGTGCTGTATTTAAATACTCCTCTGCACAAGTAGCATTTTCCCAAGCCTGGGCATAATTTCCCAATAAATAGCAGAGAAATAGTTTTTGCAAATATATATAAAATATTACAACTTTATTTCCTATGCCATGCAAAAGAGGCAGCATATTTTCTTCATTATATGCTATACCCTGTAAATAACATGAACCTTCTACACTCAATAGATTTAATACTGTTTGCCAGTTAATTGTGTGTAGCTGTAATGGTATTTCCTGTTTCAATTGGCTAATTTTGTCAGAATAATTATTCATTTCCTTCTCTAGTTCTGTTAGGTTATTTCCTAAGAAAAAGGAATGCTCAGAGTTCATATATATGGCGTAAGCAGCTTGCTCTAAATCTCCAGTCTCTAAACCTACTGAGTAAGCGGTTGTTAAAGAATTTAAGGTTTTTTTGAGGTGTTGCTGCCAATGTATTGTAAAATTATTTACAACAAAAGTTGTGATGCAAACTAGTCCTCTGGGATTAAAGATATCTAATAAGTTTAAAGCTACCTGACCTAAGCGATAACAAGAAGAGTAATCAGCAAATAGATTCCAACAAATCACTGCATAAACTGCATATGCCAGAGATGATACATCACAATTTCCACAGACAAGTGATAAATTAACTTGTTTAAGAGCTATAAAAGAAAATAGCAGAGGATTACTAGCATAACTAATAGGTAAAAGTCGCCCTAGTATTCTCATCCATATTAATTTTTTGTCGTTGGTAAGATGAGGTAAATTAACTAAACTTTCAATCTCTTTTCCGGCTAAAGCTAACTGTACTTGTTGTAATTCAACTTCAATATCTGCCTGAGAGGGTTGTGCTGTAAACGCTAAATCCAGTAAATTTAATACTTCTATCCCTATTCTAATGGCATCAAAACTATAACCTTGTGCTTTATATGCTTCTATTTTAATTTCATAGACTTTAAGTTTATGTATTAGCGATTTAGCTCGTATTAAAACTATTTCTACTAATTCCCTCATCTGCTGAAAATTGCCACTGAGATACGCAGCTTCTGCGGCAGTTTCATGTAAAGCTAGGGTAAGCTCATATTGAGAATTCCAACAATTAGGTTGTAAAAGTTCAATACCAGTGATTAAGTATTTAATAGCAGTTGAATAAGCTGCTGATGCTAAAGCTTTACGTCCAGCAGCCAGATTCATTTCTGCTAATTCATTACATTGTTCTTGATCAGTAATTAATTCTATGGCAACATTAAACTGATTAACCAGTTCAAATATCTTTTCTTCCCGTTCGGCAAGTGGAATGTTATTATAAAGTAATCTGCCAATTTCTAAATGAAGAGATTTTTTGTTTGTTTCCGAGATGAGAGAGTAAGCTGCTTGCTGTATTCTGTCATGCACAAACTTATACTTAGTGAACTGATAATTATTTGGTAGTTCGTTTGTTGGCAGATGGGTAAGACCTATATTTTCATGAATATCTATTTCGGGTATTATATTATAGTAACTACCTTGAAAGATAATCAGCCCTTCTAGTAATGCCATCCTTAAGCAATAGGCTGTACTTAATATAGAATTTTTGTAAACGATCGCCAAAGTTTTTAAATCAAACTCATTACCAATACAAGCCGCAATTTTTAATACTTCTTGAGTCACTGAAGGCAAATTTTTGATTTGCTCTGCTATAAATTCTACAACATCATCAGTAAAAGTTAAATTTTGTATTTTCTCCGCATCATATTCCCAGTATCCAGCTTCTGAATTTAATCTAATTAATTCATTTTCATAAAGAGATTTGAGAAACTGGGTTACAAAAAAGGGATTTCCTTTAGTTTCAGTAAAGATGATTTGAGTTAGGGTTAAGGTGACTTCATGACTACAACGAAGAGTATCAGCAACTAATTGATTCAAATCATTTCGCGTTAAAGGTAATAAATTAATAATATTGACCTTGATATTAACTTCGTTAATTTTTTTAATGGTCAAAGACAATGGATGTGTGGGTGAAACCTCATGATCCCGATACGCGCCAACTAACAGTAGTCCATCATTAATATTATTATTTTTTTTAATTACGCTTTGACTAATTAATAGCTGAATGAAGTTGAGAGAAGCTACATCTGCCCATTGCAAATCATCTAAAAAAATGACTAAAGGATGTTCTTTATTAGTAAAGACACGAATGAATTTCAGTAAAAGCTTATTGAAGCGATTTTGACAAGTACTACCAGTAAACTCAGCAACAGGAGTCTGTTCACCAATAATCTTTTCTAGTTCAGGAATTACTTCTGTGAGGATGTAACCTTGAGTATCTAATGCCGTTAATATTTTGTTTTTCCAATGTTGAATTTGGGCATCATTCTCTGATAGTATTTGTCTAATTAAATCTCGTAATGCTTGTAGTAATGCGGACAAAGGTATATCACGTTGAAACTGATCAAATTTGCCTTTAATAAAGTAATTACTTTGGCGTAAAATCCGCTTATGAACTTCTTTAATTACAGCAGTTTTGCCGATACCAGAAGCACCTGAAACTAAAAGCATCTCAGTTTTGCCAATTGCGACTCGCCCAAATATAGTTAGGAGAGTTTCTATTTCCTTTTGGCGACCATACAATTTTTCAGGAATCACAAAATTTTGGGAAATATCTCGCTGTCCTAACTCAAAGCAGGCTATATTGCCAGTTGTTTGCCACTGACTGCGGCAAATTTCCAAGTCATGTTTTATTCCTTGAGAACTCTGATAGCGGTCTTCAGCATTTTTGGCTATGAGCTTGTTGATAATATTAGATAAAATTAGGGGAACGTGAGGATTAATATGACTGACTCTGGGCGGTTCTTTAGCTATGTGGCAGTAAACTAACTCCATAGGTTCACTGCTGGTAAAAGGCAACAAACCTGTCAGTAATTCAAAGAAGGTGATACCTAAAGAATAAAAATCAGAACGATAGTCAATACCTCGATTCATTCTGCCTGTTTGTTCAGGAGAAATATAAGCTAGAGTACCTTCTAAAACATTGGGATTTAGGAAAGATTGAATTTCTCTAGGTAAAATAGTCGCCAGACTAAAGTCTATGATTTTAATTTCACCCGTAGTAGGGTTGATAAGAATATTAGCGGGCTTAATATCTTTGTGAATTATCCGCTCACGATGTAGTTCATCAAGAATGGCTGTAATTCCAATAGCAATATGAAAGAACTCATCCAGAGAAATTTGTTTATGTTTGTCTTTGTAATTTTTTTGTTGCCAGTCTTTTAAAGATATGCCATCAAAGTCTTCCATCACCAAAGCATAGCTGTTGTAGTAACTCTCTAAGCTTAGGGGTTTGACAATACCAGACAGGTGAAGATTTTTAGTGATGTTGTACTGATTACGAAACTGACCAATTTCTGCGAAAGTAGGATATTCAGTCCGCATTATTTTGATGATGACTGATTCTTGGGTTCGTTGCTTAATGGCACGATACACCAGAGTTTTGCTACTTATATAGATTTGTTCGGTAATACGATAGCCTGGGATACAATATTCCGTGCCTATTAATACTGACATTATACTTGAATTTAACTATATTATGTTTATTATTTAGTATTCCCATGTGACTGCCGTCACTATACATTTGCCAAAAATTTGTCAATGAATTGGGGGCTAGGTGTTGAAAGGCTATGGCGGATTTAAATCTGCTTATTTGCCATTACGAGAACAACCCGTAGCATCTGCTGCTAATTTTTTTGTGGCTAGTGTTGCCAATAGGAAATTGCGCGATCGCATTCTTACCGCCATAGCTTGATCTGTAAAATTATTCAAAGATTTATTGACAACTAAATTATTATTTTTACTTTTGAAAAGTGGCGATCGCCGCCAAATGTTTTATTTACTGGTCGCTAACACTTGCGCTAAAATCTCTAATAAATCCTTTGCTGTGTATGGTTTAGATAAAAAAGTTTCTGCCCCAGCAACAATAGCATCTTGCTCGTTGGCGGGTAAGCCACTAGTAGCAATAATTTTCACGTTGGGGTTGAGGCTGTGCAAGGTACGAATAGTGATTAATCCATCCATATTGGGCATAAACATATCTAGCAAGACGGCATTAATTTCTTGTTCATATTGGATATAAAGAGTGAGTGCCTCAATGCCATCATTAGCTACCAGGATTTTGTAATTATAATTTTCTAAGGTTGTTTGAATGGTTTGTTGAACTGATACTTCATCATCTACCACTAAAATCGACTCACCATTACCTCGAAGTAATTCAGCTTTTGTAATTGTCTGGGTTGCTGCACCTTCTCCTCTGGGCAAAAAGACCTGAAATTGTGTCCCTTTACCTAACTGAGTTGAGACCTCTACAAAACCACAGTGGTTTTTGACAATACCTAAAACTGTTGACAAGCCTAACCCTGTACCTTTACCGATTTCTTTAGTGGTAAAAAAGGGATCAAAGATGCGTTCTAAAAATTCTGGCGCAATTCCCATCCCTGTATCCGATACGGTCACAACGACGTAGCCCCCTGCATGAGCCTCAATGTGCTTTCGAGAGTATGTGGTGTCAATCATCCGATTTTCGGCTGTGATGGTGAGTTTACCACCATTAGGCATAGCATCACGGGCATTGACTGCCAAATTCATGAACACCTGTTCGAGTTGGGTAGGATCAGCTTGTACCGTCCATAGTTTGCCTTTAGGGATATTGCTAATAATTTCAATTGATTTAGGAAATGTTTGCTTAATGACTGTAACTAATTCTTTGAGTAAATGTTCGGGTTGTAAAAGTATATGTTGACCTTCTGTGCCACGAGTAAAGGTGAGAATTTGTTTAATTAAGTTGGCTCCACGTTGAGAACTGGTTTCTAGTGTTTGAAACAGTGCTTGAGTCCTTGCATCAACATTTTTACATTTTAAAGGCAGTAATTGGGCAATCATCAAGATGGGAGCAAAGACGTTGTTGAGGTCATGTGCAATACCACTGGCGAGAGTTCCTACACTCTCCAAGCGTTGAGCGCGGTAAAATTGTTGCTCTAGTTGTTTTTTCTCGGTGATATCGGTGTTAACCACAAGAATTGATTGGGGATGTCCGAAGAGATTTTGTACCAATGTCCACCGACTAGCAACGGTAATTTCTCTACCAGTTTTGGTAATTTGCTCTAACTCACCTTGCCAAGAACCATCTTCGAGAGTAGCCTGTAAACCTATTTCCAGTTGGGATAATAATTCTCTTTGAAAGATTTCATGGGCTATTGTCCCTAAAGTTTCCTCTGCTGTCCAACCGTATAAACTCTCAGCCCCTCGGCTCCAAAAGATAATATGATTTTGCAAATCCCGAACGAAAATCGCATCGGTAGCCACATCAATTAAGGCTGCTTGTTCACGAATTTTCTGTTGCGTTTGTTTGAGAGCGCTCACATCTTTGATCGTCACAAAATAAGCAATTTTTCCCGCCCAAGTAATGCGGGTGCTGGTAATTTCAACATCAATGATGCTTCCATCCCGCCTGCGGTGTTGGCATTCTCCGTAATAGTTAAGGGGTAATTCTTGGGAACGATACTGCTCTATTTTTTCTTCAAAAACAGGAATTTCTTCAGGAGCGAGAATATCAACAAGAGTCATGGCTAAAAATTCTGATTGGGAGTAGCCATAGTGCGCGATCGCCGCTTGATTGACAGCTACAAAAGCCAGGGTTTGGGGGTCGAAAATCCACATAGGCTGAGGATGATTTTCAAACAGCAGGCGATACTGTGCTTCTGATGCTTTGAGCTGCTCCTCGGCTTGTTTGCGTAAGCGAAGCTCGTCGAAAACATCGCTGAGATCGCGGAATAACCAGTACAGACGAATTAATCCCTGGTGGTCACATTCTGCCGCTAAAGAAATAGCAGTGGGTAATAGTTGTTTTTGTCTTGGTTTTAAAAACACTTCTATTTCTTGGAATAAGAGCCTGACTGTCCGGTAGGTCTTTTTTTGCTGACTGGTTGAGGGGGGGAAATTTTTTCCCCCCTCAATCAGCAATTTTTGCAGTTTTTCCAATTGTTCGTAAATAATTCCATGATCTCCAGAGTCCACAAACAAAATTAGAGGTTTACCTACCATGTAATCATGGCGAATATTCAGCAAGTTTTGCGCTGCATGGTTGGCTTCTAAGATAACTCCCTGGTCATCAGTCACCATATAGGCATCTGGAGCAAAGTTGAATAAATCTTGATAGCGTTGGCGTTCTAATTCCAACATTTGATGAGTACCCAGCAATTCCTCGTTTTGCTGGTGCAATTCCTCCGCCATAACACTCAACTCCTCCAAGGCTGTGGAGAGTTCGGCGATCGCTAATGAGAGCAAGTCTTTATTAATGCTAGATGGAGCATTCGCTTGTTGCTGAATCTGTGCTAAACGCTCTTGAGCAGATATGATTTGTTGATCTAAGTGTAAATCTTTAGGGGTCATCGGCTTGGCTCTCTTTCATCAATAAGATTACTCCGGTTCTTTCCCGGTCAAAGCCGAGCAGGGGATTGTAACTAATATGACATTGAATCTTGCGTCCTCGGCGGTTAATCGCCTCGATCACCATTTCCTGGCGCTGTGTCACTCCTGCTAGACAGTTGCGGATTGGCTCACGCAATCGCTCCACTGGTAAGCCAATATCGAGACTAAACAGTGATTGGTTCTGGACTTCCTCACGGCGTAGTCCCCAAAGGTTTTCTGCTTCTTCATTCCAACTGAGAATATTAAATTGGCGGTCAACGACCATCACTCCAGCCTGCAAGCTAGCCAAGATAGAATTTAAAAAAGCGTTGGCTTGGTTGAGGTCGTTGGTACGCTGGCGTAAATCTTCATTAATAGTTTGTAATTCTTCGTTGGTAGAGTGGAGTTCTTCGTTGATGGTCTCTAATTCTTCATTTGCCGACTGAAGTTCTTCGTTAGTGGTTTCTAGTTCTTCGTTGGTAGATTGGAGTTCTTCGTTGGTGGTTTCTAGCTCCTCGTTGCTAGACTGGAGTTCTTCATTGGCAGTTTCTAGTTCTTGATTAGTTTGCTGGAGAACTGCTTGCAGGTCTTGACAACGGGTCATGTCATTAAAGGTGATACTTACACCTATAATTTCGCGATCGCTGTCTTCTAGGGGGACTATATACACGTCTAAATATTGGACTTGTTCATCTCGAAGATTACGAATCACATCTGTCACTAAAATCGGGGTGCGCTCTCGGTAAGCTTGCTCAATGGGAGAGCGCAACTCTAGCGGACGATAGGAGATTTCTAAATCTTGCAAAGGGCAACCTTGATCTAGGATATTAATATTAAACATAGCTCTAGCTTGCTCATTTGCCAGCATTAAATTTCCTTGATAGTCCACAACTAACTGAGCAAAGGGAAGCGCATCAAAAGCTGCTTCTCGCAAGCGTAAGTCCTGGGTTAAATAAATGCCTGTTTCATCCTCAAGCATTTGCGGATAGGGAAAAAAGCGCTCACGACGGTTGTTTTTGGGGACTCGGTGAAAGATGCGTTGTTGCAAACTGATGGCTGTAAACAGGTTTGTGTGGGTCAGCAACATTTCTGCTTTGCCCAAAAATAAAACACCTGTGTCATTGAGGGCAAACCGAAACCGATCTAAAATTTTTGCCTGGGTTTCACTATTAAAATACATCAGGGTATTGCGACATACCAGCAGGTCAAGACGGGAAATTGGCGCATCCTGTACCAAGTCGTGACGACCAAAAATTACCTGTCGGCGCAAGTCGGGGCGGAAAACGTAGCGATCGCCCATTGATTCAAAGTATTTCTCTCGCAGTTCTCTTGAGATGGGCTGGAGTTTCTTTTCAGTATAAATGGCGTGACGGGCTTGTTCTAGGGCTTCTTCATCTACGTCAGTAGCATAAATTCTGACTCGCTGACGGAATTTTTCTACTCCCATGACTTCAGCGAAAACCATCGCCAAGGTGTAAGCTTCTTCACCAGAAGCACATCCTGCACTCCAAACCCGGATGTAGGCTTTTTCTGATTTACCATTGAGCAGGCGCGGGATAGTTTCTGTTTGCAGATATTTCCAGGCACTAGCATCTCGAAAAAAAGCAGTTACATTAATTAAGATTGTATTAAATAGGGGGGCAAATTCCTCTGGGTGAACTTGCAAGTAATCTAGGTAGTCACTAAAAGTTTCAATTTGCTGACTAGACATTTGTCTGCGTACTCGCCGCATGAGACTCGAACGCTTATAGCCTGTGAAATCAAAGCCCCGCGATCGCCTGAGAAATTCCAAAAGTTCTTCAAATGCTAGCTCTTCGTTGTTATTGTTCATGAATGACGATGTGGGAACCCTGAAAATAGCGTTTTGTTAGGGCGGGGTTATGTTTTGACATTTTATTACATTCAAGCAAAGTCTATGTAAAGTTTTTAGCCTGCAAACTTTAACTGATAATAAATACTCACAGTGAGATTTGCAGAAAGTTTACAGCAAAATATATATACAAAATATATGCAAATTCAGTGAATTTAGGGAAACGTTGAGATTGATGCAGAGATCATACTTAAGTTGCTACTTGTTTGATTAAGGTGATCAAGGCAGAGGCGATTTCTGGCAAAGGTAAGATCATATCTACCATCCCTGTGGCGATCGCTGCTTTAGGCATACCAAAAAATTCCGAAGTTGCCTGATCTTGTGCAATGACCATACCACCCATTTGCTTGATTGCCTGAACTCCCATCGCTCCATCATTCCCCGCTCCAGTTAACACAACGGCGATCGCTCGTTCTTTATAACTAGCGGCTACTGAGTCAAACAATAAGTCCGCAGATGGACGCAGAAAATGTACTAACTGTGATTGCGTTAAGCAAACAGTGCCATCAAGATTAACTAATAAATGATGGTCTGGTGGGGCAATATATACTCTTCCAGGCTTTAGCCTATCTCCTTGTTGTGCCTGTTTCACTAGTAACAAGGTGTATCGGCTGAGAATATCTGCCATCAAAGAAGGATGTCGCGGGTCAAGATGCTGAACTATGACGATTGCACAGGGAAAGGTAGCAGGTAAATGCGCCAGAATTTGAGATATGGCTTTGAGTCCACCCGCCGAAGCGGCGATCGCCACGATATCAAAATCTACTCCCAGTAAATTAACTGGATGTTCTGGTTCTTGTTTATCTATTAATTTTTTCATTCACTTAAATTAAAATTTATCCGAATTCTTTAAATAGTAAAGAAAATCCCACTCTGAATTTTGTTAAACGTTGTTAGCTATTTATTAATTTTATTACCTGACATCTTGCACCTAACGATTAACATCGAGGCTACACAAACAAAGCCTGCCTACGCAGGCTGGAAAACCTTGATTTATCGTTAGTCCGCGCAGGCGGTGAGACCAGTCCTGTAGGCGGGTTTCCCACCGTAGGGAACTGGCGAACCCGGAGGGACTTGGCTTGTGTAGCCACGACTTCCAGTCGTTAAGGCTTGGTGCAAGATATAAGTTACCTGTAGCCCAAGACAACTATAATCATCTGGACAATACCCATCCTACTTATATATTAAAAATCAAGGATGAGTTCTATATTTTAATAAATATTTAGCTGGCAGGATCTGCTAATCTTTTTCGTACATCTGCTTATGCTTGGCTAACAGTTGCAAATATTTATCATTAGTTTTTGCTGCTATCCACTTAGTTTTAAATATAGCTGCCGACTCAGCTTTAATCGGGTCTACATCGTAGGGCAGAATCTCTTTTTTATCATGAGAATTATTGGCATCTGGCTGATATTTTCTGCCACTTTTATGATTAGCATAACGGCGCGATCGCGTGTAGCCCATTTGCAGAAACTTCCGCGCCATATCTGCACCAATAAAATCATCCTGCTCTAAATAATCGATAAACATTTCGTAAATTTTTTGACTTGATTCCCTAGCAATCTCAGGAGTTTTGAAGCGCCAATAAGGGAGAATCTCTGATTTATATGGCTCAACTAAAAGTACACCCTGTTCGCCTTTACCAACAAGATACAGTTCAGGATGCTGACGAAAATCGATATTCTTGAAGTCTAAAGAATAATCAAAAGCCATGATTGTTTTTGATCATGGATCATAAAATCTAAAAATAGAGTTAGACTTCCATCTTTATAGGGAAATTTCTGCTGCTATGGTAACTACCCCCCATTCCCTGAACAGTGTGTTGATACCGGGTAATCTGCGTAAAGTGCATCACATAGCCCTGAATGTTAAAGATATGCAGGCTTCCCGGCATTTTTACGGTAATATTTTAGGACTACATGAACTCACAGGTGATGAAGTACCAGCTACTTTGGTGGAACTCGTCACCGCAGGTAAAGTAGCCAACTTTGTCACGCCTGACGGGACAATTCTCGACTTATTTTGGACACCTGATTTAACACCGCCAAATCCAGACCCAGAGCAGAGTTTTACCAGAGCATACCATTTAGCGTTTGATATTGATCCTCGTTTATTTGAGCTGGCGCTGGCAGTATTGCAGGAAAATGAGATGGCGATCGCTCATGGCCCTGTCACTCGTCCTACTGGTAGAGGTGTATACTTCTACGACCCCGATGGCTTGATGATTGAGATTCGCTGCGATCCGCAATAAGGGGAATGGGGACTGGGAAAAATAAATCATCATCAAACTAACTGTAGGGTGCGTCAGCCACAATAATTTCGTACATAAAGGATTTTCTACATCTGACGCACCCTACCCCAAGTGCCAGTTACGTAAGTCCTGTAAAAAACAAATGTCAATTAATTAGATAAATTAGGACATAAATTCATCATCAAACCATGACATAAAACAGATTTTGAACCAATTCCCTGTTACCTATTACCTATCACTCAATATCTATTAGTAAAGGCGCAGAAATTAACCTGACCGTTAGATTAGGCTAACTTCTGCTACACTCCTTGCATATATAAAAAATAACAGTGTTTCAAACTTTAAAACTGCCAAATTGCCACAAAACTTTTTATTTGATACTTATTAAAGTTAACACGTCATAAATACTGAACTTTAATTCATACTCATTTTCTTCACGAGTGCCTCATGTTGTTTTTCTATAACTATATTCATGGAACTCAGAATTAGACCTAACGGGACTTAGGCAAAAAACTAGCTAGAAAACACCTCAAATGTATATACAGAAAGACTTTGACATCGATTTGCCTAGTTTCTTGATATATCTGGGTTTCAAGCATTTTTGAGCCTTTTGTGTATTTTTCTTGTACTGTAAGAGTTTGAGGCTTGTTTCTGCCTCAAAAATGTTTAAGTCCCACTAATTGTGGCGCAGTAGTCAAAAAAACTCTATCTACAAGAACTCATGTTTGTAAATGCGGATTTGTGATGGATAGAGATTGGAACGCAGCGATCAACATTCTGAAACTAGCCTTGGGTACTACGGGTCAGGTAGGAACCTGGATCTATGATCCGAACGCTACCCTTCGGGAACGCCAAGGGCGAACAGGAGATTCGACCTCTACTCATGCTCTTTGAAATCTTGTGTGAGCAAGTTGGGTCTATGAATGAAGAATCTCCGCACTTATAGCGGAGATTGTCAAAATCCTAAAGGTTGTCCGAGGTGATAGGTTTCTTCAGGTTTTAGCCGCATATGCAAGCCTCTATCTAGCTGATCGTACCAGGCGATGACAGCCAAAGAGTTAGAAATGCGATTAGTGGCCGTAACACCACCAATGCCAACAGCATGATCTCTTAGTACCCGGAGGAGCATTTCTTTATCAAAGATACCTAACTCGTCAATTTGCGATCGATGAATCATGTCTTCTAGGCTTGCTAGGTTTTGATTCAAACCTGCCCAGTAGCGTTCATTGTAATCGCATTTGTACTTTCTGGTGCGGATGGGTTCAGGAAGGATGCCTTGCATAGCCATCTGGAATACAGGTCGCTTCATTGAGGGGTTTTCACGTAGCTCAAGAGGAAGAGCCAGACCAAAAGTTAACAAACGGGGGTCAAGAAAAGGTTGAGAGTTGGTCATCCCCAAAGGTGCTGCTAGAAACCATGATACCCAATCGCCCGCGCACCCTTGCAACACAGTCGGAATATAGCGGTGTTCCAGTGGGTAAGAAAATAACTGCTTGATCATCTGCTGACTCTTGCTTGGCAAGTCGTAAGCGTCAGCAAAAGTTGGTTTCAGCCACGGCGGAATGGAATATTTGCCCAAATTATCTGGCCATTTGCCCCAGTTTCGCCGCAGCAATATGTCAATTCCCGCACGAAGATGAAGGGGTAAAACAGGCTCCAAGGCATACTCCCACAAAATTGACCAAAGGCTCGCATTGAGCGCCTCAGCCCAGCGACGGGCTTCATGAAGCGCACGCAACCATTGGCGACGGAAAATAAAATCTGCCAGATAAAACTGATTACCTTCAAAGACAAGCTCCTCGCCGAAACCCGTCAGAATTGTACTCGCGCCAAGATTGTAGGCTGCGTCATTCAACAACTTCCAAAAAGATATCTGGTGGAGAAAGGCAAAGGGTTCATCGTGGAAGGGAAGGTCATCTTGAAACCACTCAAAATCTAATATGGTGTCAACGTGGATAAAGTGTGGCTTAATCGGCCCACCTTGGTTCACAATCATGTCGATATATCGTCTTTCACCAACCAAGCTTGGTAATTGATAGTCTATCGATAGAGTATGCAGCCATTTTACGGACTCCTCACTCTCAAACAAGTCGCGTGCCAGACAAACCACGGCGGAGCTATCCATACCGCCAGAAAGGTGTGCAGCGATCGTCCCACGATGCGATCGCTGTTCGATGGCAGCTCGCAATCGTTGCGTCATAGCCTCGGCTGCTTCTGGTAAAGTGATGCCCTTGAGATCGGGGGCTTGTTTTAACCAATCCCATTCCCACAGCAACTCGATCGCACCATTGGAATACAACTTCTGCATGGTTCCGGGGCGGATACGTTGGCAAGGCTCCAGTGCTGTCTGTTCAAGCGGCATTTCATTTCGATGACAGGGTGCCATCAAGTGAGCAGCAAGAAAATCCAGATTGGGAGAAATTCCCGATATCTGGGAACCCAGGGACAGCAGACTGGTACTGACGCGGATAATTTTGTTGACGCATACCCAATACAACGGCCAATGCCCCATCGGATCACGCATTACCACTAGGCATTGTTGAGAAAGTTCCCAAAGTACAAGGGAAAATTCGCCTTGCAATCTTTGTAGCCCATATGTGCCTTCACAGCAGAACAGTTCCAGAATTAACTCCGCATCTGTCAGGTTTCTCACATCCCGTTTATGGGAAAGTAGCATATTAAGTTCTTCTCGATAATGGAGTTGTCCCATCAAGACAACAGCCAAACTTTCTTGCTCATTTTTGGCGTGGGAAACTAATGGCTCACTATGACGACTGCTCCTGCCGGGATCAAACAAGTGGTATTCAACTTCTCCACTATTGCTGAGAATGACATTAAATCCTGCTCGCACATTTATATCCTTCTGTGTAAATTAGTTCACATATTTACCCGCATTAAGCGTAGTTTTGATTCTCTGCCCCATGAGAAGAAGTCGTAAAACTATGCACTGCCAACTGTCTCAGTAGTTTTAGTTGTACCGTGCTACGGGAGTAAATTGCTCACAGTGATCAACATCATCTGTTAATACCCTATCTGCACACTCAACCCAAGCGTGTCCTCGGAAAGGATAACAATTAATCCCCACAACCAGTGTTGGTGAATAGTCATAAACAGCTTGCAAAAGGTAATAGCCCACAAGGGCGCGTTCCTTGCACGTTACAGGAAATAATAGCTTGCGGGCAGCGATCGCGCGAACAACATGATCCACTGCAACAATAATTTCCATAGAATTTGCCACAACTTGTTTTTTTGGATGGTCGGGTTGTTGCTTGAATATAATCAGGCTGCGCTTCCAGCCTAGCAATCTTAGACTGAACCATGCCAAGGTGAGAAGAATACTCACCTGAAAACGACTCGGTTGTTTAGATCCAAGTGCTAACCTGTTAATCTTAGTTATCAACCGCAAGGGTATCAAAAATAGCAAATTCTGCAACCATTCAGTCCAGTTGACTATGGTGAGCAGGAAAGCGTGGAAGCCAGAGCTTTGTGCCAAAGAAGTTGAGCTAATTAAGTGCTTCTTGTGCAACTGTTTCAAGAGAGCCTCTAAGTCCTGCTCAATTTGCTTTGCAGGTGCATTATATTCGCCCGTCAGGTGTGTTATTGCAGTGTTCGTTCCGTATTCGAGGGTAAGAGCCAGCATTTTTGAGCCGATAGTATCTAATCCAAAAAACCGACCTCGATCAAAATCCAACACTGTTCCGTAATCGGGACTGATGAAAAAAATTACGTCTTCATTGAGACAGATTGAACCATTTCCACCTGTCAAAATGCGTGACTGTCTCTGGAGCGCTGGCGATTGTACCATCATCTTTCTAATGGTGTTTTGAAGACAGTATATCTTTTGTTAAGCAAGCAACTAATTAAACATAGCGGCACGCTAGTTTATGCAGTGCCGCTTTGAGTTAGGTTTTCTTTCCTATGGACTCAAAAAATCACAACCAATTTCCACTATGGGTTTAATGACAATACTATCTGGAAATTTTTGCGTTTTTTGAGGTGACTAAGCAAGCATTATCTAAATGCTTAGGACTTACGCAACTGGTATATTTTTTCTGTAGGGTGTGTGACTGGCGAAAATATTTGAAGATGGTAATGAGACTAGTAGCGTCACGCACCAACCATCAATTGTGACACTTGCGTAAGTCCTGATGCTCTTTAAAACTCTCAGTCTTAATAACGTCTGGCGTAGCCACCATCCCAAGAACCTGATACGTAAGTATCTTGAACCATGTCTAATGATCTCAAGTCACGCACCGCAGGCTTACGATATTCCCGCTTTGTGTCGGATATGGATCTGTTCACCTCGGTTTCTGACTCAACAGGATTTGCTAAATCGTTATCAGGAAGGAAATTGCTATTAGTCATGTCTTTCTCCTTTCATAAAAAATGGTAATAATTCACCACTGAATTACAGATGCTTCATCAGAATTCAATTCACGCAACAAGCTCATTACTACTATTAAAATAATTCTGATGCTTATACATTTTTTCTGATAAAGCTTTGGAACTACTTTCTAGTTCTTACCTTCTTTTAATAAAGAAAGATATTATTTTAATTGGTCTATAGTTAGATTAATAATATCTTTCCTTAGATGGAGCTAATATTTTTTTATTTGATTATACTTGTGATCTGATTTGAGGATGGGATTTTATCAGAAATAAATTATCTACATCTGTGGGGAGGTTTAGACAGACATCCCACCATATATTCAAAACATACAAGATGCCCATTCCACAAAAAATGGGAATATTTTGGGTTTGTAAATCGCAGTAACTTTAGTAAGTTAGCATGAATATATCGAACTATATTAAGCGATATAAGATTACTAGAATCGCACTTATTTGAGAAATAATTACTGATTGATTTTCTAGAAATGTCACCACTTTATTTAAGTTTATTTCAAGCTTTTAAACGTAGTGTATTGATGTTATTCCAGGCAGCACCAAAGGAATTACGTAATATCACCTTACTAACTTTGGCTAGCAGTGCTTTTCCACCATTAGTTCTTTTGTTTAACAAAATTATTATTAATGAAATTTCTAATCTTTTAGCAAGAGGAGCGGCAGCAAACCCAATTGCTCTAATTTTTCAGAAACCGCTTTTACTTTGGACTATTGGAGGAGTAGTACTACTCAATCTATTCAGTGATTCAATCAACACAATTGTTAGTTTTATATTTACCTCACTACGTGACCGTGTTCAAGGTTTTGTTCAAGGGCGTGTTTTCCATAAAGTTGCCAATTATGAAAATATAGCATTATTTGAAAATCCTGAACTTTTAAACATAGTTCAATTAGCTGAAAAAGGAGTGCAAAAGCTAGAGCAACTATCGTTTATTATGATTACTACGTTAAATGGTATTTTCATATTGATTCCTAGCATTTTATTATCTTGGTCAATTACTTGGTGGATACCATTAATTTTACTCGCTTCTTTAATTCCTGCAATTTATGTAGAATTAAAGTATCGAAAACAATGTTGGGAGGTCGAAAACACTCAAGCTAGTATTAATCGTGAAATGAACTTGTATAAGGACGTATTAATGGGTGATAGTTATGCAAAAGAGTTGCGATTATTTCATTTACAAAATTTACTATTGGAGCGGTGGCAAAGTCTTTTCAAGCGAATGTTTATAAAAATGGAGCAAGTGCGGCAAAAAGGTACTGCTATTGTATTTTTCTGGTCAACATTTAGTGGAGCAGGGGTAGCATTACCTTTTGTTTATATAGTAATAGAAGTATTACGGGGTGTATATACATTAGGTGATTTAGCACTCTATACTGGATTAATTTTACAATTGCGTCAAAGTTTATATTTACTTATTAGCAGTGGCTCAGATTTATATAATACAGTTCTCAGTACTACTCCAATCTTCCAACTATTAGACCTACAACCTCAATTTATTAAAAATAATAAATTTAATCTAAATACATTAAAAAAAACAGTTAATAAAAATTTAATGGGTATACATATTAAGAATGTATCTTTTTCTTATTTGGGAAATAACAAACAAATTATTGATAACATTAATCTAACAATTCAACCAAATGAAATGATTGCACTGGTTGGAGAAAATGGTGCAGGTAAGACTACACTTGCAAAATTACTTTGTTGCTTATATTATCCTACAAGTGGTGAAATTCTGTGGAATGGTCGAGACTTGCGTAGTTTAGATTTGAATGAAATCTATTCACGCATTACTGTAGTGATGCAAGATTACGCTCGATTTCCAACTACATTACGTGAAAATGTGGGCTTTGGATACTTACCTTCCTTGCATGATGATACTGCCATTAGAGATGCTATTAATCAAGCAGGCATGGCCAAGGAAGTTGAGTATTTAGCACAAGGACTAGAAACGCTGTTGGGTAAACAGTTAGAAACAGGCGTTGATTTATCAGGAGGTCAGTGGCAGAGGATTGCGATCGCTCGTGCTTTAATGCGAATATCTTCTTCAGAACTATTAATTTTTGACGAGCCTACAGCTGCTCTTGATCCAAAAACAGAGCATGAAATTTACAATATTTTCCGCAATATTGCCTCTAATCGGATTGCTATTGTCGTTAGCCATCGTTTAGCTTTAGCTAGGTTAGCAGACCGTATTGTTGTAATGGAAAAAGGCAGAATTATTGAAGTCGGAACACACGATGAACTAATGGGATTAGGTGGACAGTACTCTCTCATGTTCAACCGTCAAGCCAGTAGTTATCAGTAATATGTTTTGTCGTAATTTTTCTATATTTTTCTCAGTTTTAAATATTCTCTGTCGTATTTTCTGTGATTTTACATCAGAGACATATAGTATAACTAATTACAGATATGACCTTTATCAGCCATCTGTTTTAACTAATTAGTTAATCAATAGTTGGTGATTCACCTTCACAACTTTCTCACATTCTTTACCTAATATTTTGAAGATAAGTATCATCTTTAATCTTTTGTGAATCAAATAAATTTTTCTTTTATAAAATAGGGATTTAAAGAGTAAAACAATATTTCCTGATATTTACGCTAACTATGGATTGTTGTATTTATCAGCCATATTTGGAGGCTGTACCAATGTTAGATACAGTTCAGTTATTTCGAGAAACCAACCCCGCTAAACCTCTGGCTGTGGAAAGGAGGGAAGACAGAAGTTATTATATTGACTTTTCTTCTGTACGTGGTGGTCGTATTATTGAAAAATTAAAAAACAAAATTGCATTATTTTCGCCTAATGAACCTACCTGTGAATTATTTACAGGGCATATTGGCTGTGGTAAATCTACAGAACTGTTAAGACTAAAAGCCGAGCTAGAACAAGAAGGATTCTACGTTGTTTATTTTGAGTCAGATCAAGATTTGGATATAGATGATGTTGATATTGGAGATATATTACTAGTTATTGCCCGCAGAGTGAGCGCAAATTTGGAAAATAGTGACATTTCTCTCCATTCTGGTTACTTTGAAAACCTATTTCGAGAAATTCAAGACATTTTAAACCTCCTTTCCTTTGATGTTTCTGAGGTCGCAGTTGGGGGTGCATTGTCTGTAGGAATGGCTCAAATTACTGCCCAAGTTAAAGCAAGTCCTAGAGCGCGTGATAAATTAAGAAGTTTTTTAGAACCGCAAACTAATAGCATTATTGATGCTATTAACCAAGAACTGTTGGAACCTGCAATTAAAACATTAAAACACCACGGCAAAAAGGGACTAGTGGTAATTGTTGATAACCTAGACCGTATCACTCCTTCGCCAAAAGCGTGGGGTCGTCCTCAACCTGAGTATTTATTTATAGACCGTGGAGAACAATTACGCAGATTGCACTGTCACTTGGTATACACCATTCCTTTAGGGTTACGTTTTTCGACTGACTATGGAATTTTGACCCAACGCTTTCTGGTAGATCCTAAAGTTTTACCGATGGTACCTGTAAAGTGGCGCGATGGCACAGAACACAAACAAGGTATGGCGTTACTGCGACAAATGATTTTAGCTAGAGCGTTTCCTTATTTTGAACCTGAGCAGCGTCTTCAGAAAATCACAGAAATTTTTGATAGTCCTGAAACATTAGATCGCCTGTGTCGGGTTAGCGGTGGTCATGTCAGAAATGTGCTGCGGTTCCTCAATGAATGTATTCAACTGGAAATGATATTACCCCTTTCTCGTGAGGTTCTTGAACAAGTAATTAGGATAGAACGTAATAATCGTACCCTGGGTATTTCTGATGACAAATGGGAGCTATTGCGACAAGTACACCAATACAAGAAGGTTATTGATGTTAGTAGCTATCAAACTTTAATTCGGGGACGATTGATTTATGAATATTATGACCAAGTAGATCCTTGGTTTGATGTTAATCCAATTTTGATAGAAGCGAAGGAGTTTCAGCTATGACTAACTCCTATCGCCCGAAGGATGTTGCCATCTACAATGAACGGGCATTAACAAGACTGGCATGGACGATTGAAGCATCTACTGGGCAATTTTCACTCATTTTAGCTCACTGTAACTATGCTCACTTACGAGCAGAATTAGTAGAGCGTTTGCAAGCCATTTGTGCTATTAATATTCGGGTAATTAAATTACAGGAATCTGCGAGAACACTTTATACAACAATCCGCGAGGAGTTAAGAGAAGAACAGCCACAAGCTTTAATGGTGCTTGGTTTGGAATCAGTACGTGATATTGAACAAGTACTCATTTCTGCTAATCATGTACGGGAAGAGTTTCGGAAAAATTTCCATTTCCCCTTAGTGTTGTGGGTAACAGACGAGATAGTAGAAAAGCTGATTCGATTAGCACCTGATTTTGAGAGTTGGACAACCACAACTGATTTTGCGATCGCCACTGATACATTAATCGCAGAATTAAAGCAGCGAGTTAATAATTTATTCGCTAAACTATTCGAGCTTGGTGCAGAACAATTTTTAACATCAGAACCAATTTTTAGCCCTGGTTATCGTCAAGAAACATTGATTGCTTGGCAAGAGTTACAATGTCGTGAGCAAGTTATTGACCCAGAGTTACAAGCTGGTGTTGACTTGTATCTGGGACGAAATGACTATCTCCGCAATCGAATTGAACCCGCCATAAAGTATTATCAAAAAAGCTTAGATTTTTGGCAGCAGACTAATCAGTTAGAACGACAAGGAATTTTGCTATTTCATATTGGACTGTGCTTTTCTGGTTTAGCAGAAGAATACGGTACTAAAAAATGTTTCTGTTGGACTGAGGCTAGGCACTACTTCCAGAAAGGAATTGAATGTTTTGAGCAAGGAGAACGAAAAGATTTAGTTGCCAAATTCATTAACAAACTTGGGGAAGTCCTGAAAAACCTAGAAGCTTGGGATGACTTACAAAATTTAGCCCAGTATTCTTTAGAATTGCAAACAAAATATGACCATTCAATACAATTAGCCAGAGCCTATGGATTTTTAGCGGAAGTGGCGCTGGCAAAGTCACAGTGGACAGATACTCAAAAATTTGCACAGACTGCCCTAGAAATAGCTAATCAAGTTACCTTTAAACAACAACGAAATCAAAGTCTCTATCTGTTATTGTTGGCAGAAGCACAGCAAAATTTGGGGCAGAATCTGGAAGCAATAGTCAACTTAGAAAAAGCGAGAAACCTTGGTATTCAAGATAATCCACTGCTCTACATCCACATTTTGAATACTTTAAGAACGCTGTACTTTGAGCAAAAGCAATATCTGCAAGCTTTCCGCATTAAAAAAGAAAGTCGCTCGGTACAGCAACAGTATCGGCTTCGTGCTTTCGTTGGTGCAGGTAGGCTAAAACCTATCCCAGAGAACCAGCCTGGATTCACCCAAACTGAAAGAGAAGCACTCATCAAGCAAGAAATTGAATCCTTTGGTAGAGATAAGGCTGTCGATGATTTAGTTGAACGGGTAGCTAGTACGCAGTATAAACTAACTGTGGTTTATGGACAGTCAGGAGTAGGTAAGAGTTCAATGCTCGAAGCAGGTTTAATGCCTACCTTGGCATACAAGACAATCGGAACTCATGATGTTTTGCCAGTTTCCACCAGGTTTTACACCAACTGGGTGCAAGAGTTAAACACAGAGTTAGGTAATGCTTTGACAAAAGCAGGTATTGAAACCTCACTTACTAGCGACAGCGATTTTTTAGAAGAAATTTTAGAACAGTTACGCCAAAATGAGCAGCATAATTTACTGACAGTCTTAATTTTTGATCAATTTGAAGAATTTTTCTTTGTATGCGATCGCAGCGAGCATGAGCGATTTTTTGAGTTTTTCCGTAACTCTCTTAATCAACCTTTTGTTAAAGTTTTAGTATCTTTGCGAGAAGATTATCTGCACCTTTTGCTGCGGGGTTCGCGTAAATTGAATTTAGATGTCATCAATAATAATATTCTTGACAAACAAATTCTCTACTATGTGGGTAACTTCTTGCCAGAGGAAGCAAAATCAATTATCCTCAGCTTAACCGAACGCGCTCACTTTGATTTAGAACCAGAATTAGTGGATGAGTTAGTCAGTGAACTAGCGCGTGACGTTGGAGAAGTTCGCCCAATTGAGTTGCAAATTGTGGGCGATCAACTGCAAACAGATAATATTACAACACTGTCACAATACCGAGAGTGGGGGCCGAATCCAAAAGAGGTTTTGGCGGAACGCTATTTAGAAGATGTGGTAGCAGACTGCGGACTGGAGAATAAAAAAGTGGCTGCACTCATCTTGTATTTGCTAACATCTGAAAACAATACTCGCCCGCTTAAAACCCGTGCAGAATTAGAAAAGGATTTAACAGAGTTAGCCACCGAGTTAGCAGCAGAACCCAGTAAACTAGATTTAGTATTAAGAATTTTTGTGGAATCTGGATTAGTATTTTTGCTCAAAGAAAGCCCAGCAGACCGTTATCAATTAGTACATGATTATCTGGTGACATTTATTCGTCATCAACAAGAACCCAAGATTAAAGAGTTAATCACAAAACTAGAAGAAGAGCGAGAGCAACGCCTCCAGGCGGAAGCAGAATTAAAACAAACTGAAGCAGCCAAACAAATTGCTGAAGCGGAATTAAAGCAAACAGAGACAGCCAAGCAAATTGCTGAAGCTCAAATTCAACAGGCGAATACAGATTTAGAGCAAGCTAAAGCTAATATTCAGGTTACTAACCAAAAAGCAAAACGTCACACTCAGCTAGGTTTGGCTGTTTTAGCCTGTTCCCTTGTTTTAGCAACAGGAGCAACACTAGAGGCCATACATCAAGGTAAACAAGCGAAAGTTGCAGAGCAAGAACACCGTCAAGCTCACCAACAAGCCACAATAGCTAGAAAACAACAGCAGCAAACCCAAATTGAAGTTCGGCAAAAAGAAGATGCGGTGCGGAAAGCTGAAGAAAATCTCAAATATATGGGACTTATTAATAATGCAAATATCCTCCAACAAGAAGGACGCTATACAGAGGCTTTAGATATTCTTTACCTTGCCATAAAACGTAACCCTAAAAACCCATTTGCTTTTGCTGTTCGAGGTCAAACACATAGCAACATGGAACGTTATGAGGAAGCCATCGATGATCTTCAGCGAGCTATTAAACTCGACCCCAAGCAGGCCTTTCTTTTTGGACAACTAGGCGAAATATACCACAGGAAGGAAAGCTATGATAAAGCTTTAGCCAACTTTAATCAAGCTATTAAGTTTGACCCTAAAAATCCTTGGTTAATTAGTCGGCGAGGCGAAACTTACCGCATGATGAAACGCAATGATCAAGCCTTAGCCGACTTAAATTTTGCCATTAAACTTGACCCTAAATCTGCTCTTGCAATTGCTAATAGAGGCGAAACTTACCGCATGATGGGGCGCTATGATGATGCCTTATCTGACTTAAATCTTGCCATTAAACTTGACCCTAAATTTACTTGGGCAATTGCTAACAGAGGAGTAACTTACCACTTGATTGGGCGCTATGATGAAGCCTTATCTGACTTAAATTTTGCCATTGTTAACCAGAACTTAGCTTGGGCAATTGCTAGCAGAGGCGAAACTTACCGCATGATGGGGCGCTATAATGAAGCCTTAGCCGACTTAAATCTTGTCATTAAACTTGACCCTAAATTTACTTGGGCGATTGCTAATAGAGGCGAAACTTACAGCATGATGGGGCGCTATGATCAAGCCCTTGCAGATTTCAATTATGCTCTAAAACTTAGCCCTCAAAGTGACTGGATTATTTACAATCGTGGTTTAGCTTATCAGGCTTTAGGAAAAATAGATAAAAGCAAAACTGATCTGGCTACTGCTATCCAGCTTGCTCGAAAAGCCTATCAAAGCAATCCTCAAAAGGCTAACGATTTTCGTAACGGTGTCAATTTAGCTATCTACTATGTAGCGGCTGGTAACACTGAACAATCAGAAAAATTTTACCGTGAAGTTATTTCTAAGAACATTCCAAAATACATTCTCCGAGAAGCAATTCGTGATTTGGATGATTTTTTAATGATCTTTCCCAACCATGCTCAAGCTCATTCAATGCGGGAACTATTAAAAACGGCTCTTTGATTAGCTCATTTTAATCAGTGTATCTTCTATTTTTCGGATAATTCGGTAAGCAGTAGACTCGTTTACTCCCCAAGATTGCCCAATATGAAAGTATGTGCGATATTCTCTCCCATATTCCAATGTCATCAACAATTGGTCTTCCAAGCAGAGTTTCCCAGGTCGTCGTGTTTTTTGTTTTTTTCCTTTTGCGATCGCACTATCTCTAGCATCTGCTTAAAAGTCTCCAGGCGTACACCACACAAGCGTTTAAAGTCTTCTGGCTTTAGGCTCTTTACTTGTTCGTATGTCATAAATACTACCCAACTCTCACCTACTTTTCCCATGTATTTGGGACTTTTGCAAGAGGTCTATTGTTTTACGGGTGCTAGAAGGTTTGCTGTGTCTGCTTTCTGGGCTTAACGTAAGTTCTTGCATGGATGCTACTCAAACGTCATCAATTTCTGGGCAATGCCACACAGCGCCAGTGCTACCTCATGGCAGTTGCTCATCTTATGGTTTTCTACTAGTACAAAAATATTTGTATACACAAAATAAGTTAACTACATTCTGTTATCACCTGGGCATGAGGCGTAAGCCCATCGCTACTGTGAGTAACTGTGTGTGCCAAGCCATTGGTCACAGATTCCCCCGATTAATGTCTAAATTAAACTCTCATTATTGATATCAAATTCCCAAGGCTATTCCTATCAGTAGATGAACTGAAATCTTTACTAAATAAATTATTGAAACAGACGCGAGTTAATCAGTCATTAAGTGCGATCGTCAGCAAGAGGAAAAGGGGCAGGGAGGGGGCAGAGGGGAAGACCGGGACGAAGCTTGAACTCCGCCCCGTATCTAACTTTTCACGTTATGTGGAAAAGTCAACGTCAGACCTAACCCCCCAGCCCCCTTCCCTACGTTCGCGCAGCCTGTCGTTCGCGGTAGCGTTGCGTAGCAAAGACAGGGAAGGGGGAGAAATCAAAGCCTCTCTCCTTGTAGGAGAGAGGTTTGGAGAGAGGTCTTCTAGATGCCGTGAAAAGTCAGGCCCCGTATAAGTGTCCTCAAAGGACAGGGCTTACTCCCCCCGCTCAGAAGCTCCTTTTTCCCCTACCTCTTCCGGTCAGCTAAAAAACAAATTCAATAGTGACTACCAACTATTTTTGACCAACCCCAGCATCAACCATTTAACAGCTATGCACAATCCTCTAATTCTGATGCTCGTTACAGTCACTATTTTTTTTCTGATGTTAGCACTAGGGAGCAAACTCTCTGTTGAGGATATCTTCTCCTTCTGGCGAAAACCTGCCTTAGTATTGCGTGCGCTTCTAGCCGTGTCGCTGCTTGTTCCTCTAGCGGTGATTGTGCTGATGAAATTTTTTCACTTACCGCCGGAAGTGACGATAGGATTAGCTTTATTAGCAGCTGCTCCAGGTGCGCCTCTAAGCACAAAGCGATCGCAAATTGCTGGGGGTAGCTTAGGTTATGCAGCAAGTCTTCAGCTTACCCTAGCCATACTTGCGGTTTTTGTGACTCCCTCTACCTTGGCGATTTTTGCCATCTTATTTGCAGATATTTCGCAAAAAGTGGCAATTTTAGATGTTGCCCGACAAGTGATAATGGTGCAAATATTGCCTGTGAGTCTCGGTCTTTTCATCAACAAGTTCGCGCCTACATTTGCTCAAAAAATAGCCCAACCCTTAACTTTGATAGCTGATAGTCTCTTTTTAGCGCTGGTTATTTTGGCGTGCATCTTCGGACTACCATTGTTGTACAAGCTTTGGGTATTACCACTCGAAGCGATCGCCATTATGGTAATTGCCTCTCTAGGAATTGGACACGCTTTCGGCAGACTTGATGATGATAGCCGTTCTACCTTGGCGATTTTCTGTGTTGCTCGCAATTTTGGTTTAGCTTTGTTTATTGCTATTTTGAATCATGTAGAGCAGCAGGTGATACCAACGCTAGTGGCTTACTTAATTGTGGGAACCTGTATCTGTATTCCTTACTCCATCTGGAATAAGCGCAGATTAGCACAAAACCCGTTATGAGTCAGCCATCCGTCAACTCAGAAATGCCTAAGCAGCTTTCTACCAATGATTTAGCAGCAGATCGTACCGAACTAGCTAAATACCGCAGTCGGGCAGCAGCAGACCGCACATTAATGGCGTGGATACGTACCTGTCTTTCCTTAATTGGTTTTGGCTTTGGTATTTCCACCATTGTGAGAGCGATTGAAAATACTCGCATTAGTCATCATCTCAACCCAGTCAGATTTTCGGTAATTGTGGGACTGTCTTTTATTGTTACGGGAATGTTGGGAATGGTTTTAGGATTGAGAGAACACCGTAAGTTATTTAAACCAATTCAAAATAATCGCTATACCTACGAAACCTCTCACAGTGCGGAAATTATCGGCGTGGCTTAACTTGTAATTGGTTTAGTTAGTTTTATTGGTGTAGTAATTCGGGCAATGAATTTTTAAAGATTTAAAATATATAGCAACTTACGTTACTAAGGGCAATGTAATGGTCTACCTACTTAAGTTGTGAATAGGGTGATAATAAATAATCCAATTACAACAGCTAGGATAACTCGGCTGGGGAATTGTTATGAAAATCGTGCGACCGATGGGGCTTGACATATCTTAGTAATTTATGGTATTTTTGTACTATCAAGTTGATATTATGATTCACAGTTATAATAGACTTATCCAAGTGGTAGGCTTTAATATAACTTGTATAGAGCTTATATAAAGTCGAAATTTAATTTTATTATCAACGATAATAGTAATTTTTTGAGGAACTAATATGGCTACAGTATTTGATGTTGCTCGTTATATCCTTGAAAAAAAGGGTGAAATTACAGCAATGAAACTTCAAAAGCTTGTCTATTATAGTCAAGCATGGAATTTAGTCTGGAACGAATCTGAGTTGTTTGAAGAAAGAATTGAGGCTTGGGCTAATGGAGCAGTAGTTCGAGATTTGTATAACGTTCATAAAGGTAAGTTTAAGGTCAATAAGGAATCTTTTACTGAAGGGAATAGCAATGCGCTTACAGATAGCGAAAAAGAGAATATAGATAAGGTCTTAGATTTTTATGGGGATTATACAGCACAGCAACTTAGTGACATTAATCACCAAGAAGATCCTTGGATAAATGCAAGAGGTGATTTACCGGCTATGGCAATCTGTAATAATGAAATAACTAGAGATGCAATTTTTGAATATCATTCTGGAATTTGGAATGAACCAGAATAAGATGAGTAAAAAAGAAGAGCGAATTAAGCGACAAAATGAGAAAAAATTAAAAGAACAAGAAAAAAAAGTTAGATTGGCACAAAACGTTGAAGTGTCAAGTAAGTTAGTTCGGGCTACAGAAAAACCTGACTTAAGGAAAATACCAAGAAGCGTTAATGCTGATGATTATAAAAACCATTATTTTTCATGGTGTGTATCAGAAGCTGATTTGGAAGGAGTATGGAGTTGGGGCGAAGCAAGGAAATGGGAAGAAGAAGAATATTCAAAAATTATAGAACCTCATTTTCAGGCTTTAGATAAAAATTCATGGCAAGAAGTTGAAACACAAACATATAACGGTGCATCAAATCAAAGAAAAAATCTCAATAAGTACCAACATCTAAATTCTATCTGTGAAGAAGCTCAACAACGTTGGCAAGATATTGAAATAATCTCACAATTTGAAGTCCTGTTTAGATTACGATTGGGTACAAGCAGAAGAATTTGGGGAGTTAGAGTCCAACATCACTTTTTCATAGTTTGGTACGATCGACATCACAAAATATATCCTATTAAGCGTGATTAGTGCGATAGCGAAGCTCTCCGTAGGAATCGCAAATCTCGCAAAATATTCTCATAAATAGCTTTACAGAGTGGAGTATCAAGAAATAACCCCTCCTAAAGAGGATATAGAATTTCGGGCTTTTTGTTAACAATTAAATATTCTCAAGAGGTCAGATTTATGTCTCTGCGTGAATACAAACCCGGAAACACTTTCCCTGGTGTGATAGGACGGACGGTTGATGACTCCAGTCCGGCTTGGCCAGAACCTTTGCGGGCAAAAGAAGGCTTACCAAACGTGATATTTATCGTCTTTGATGATACAGGCTTTGGGCAATTTGGGTGTTACGGCAGTCCCATCAACACACCCAACCTAGACGCACTAGCTGCCAATGGCTTGCGCTATAACAATTTACACACGACGGCCTTGTGTTCACCCACCCGCTCTTGCCTTCTCACTGGGCGCAATCACCATTCCAACGCTATGGCCTGCATTACAGAAGGGTCTACTGGTTATCCCGGTAGCAATGGGAATATTCCTTTTGAGAATGGGTTTCTCTCAGAGATATTACTAAACAAAGGCTATAACACCTATGCGATCGGCAAATGGCATTTAACCCCCGCCGACCAAATATCTGCGGCTGGCCCCTATGACCGTTGGCCTCTCGGTCGTGGTTTTGAACGTTTTTATGGTTTTCTCGGCGGAGAAACTCACCAGTATTATCCAGATTTGGTTTACGATAACCACACCGTTCAGCCAGAAAAGACCCCCGCACAAGGCTATCATTTGACCGCAGACTTAATAGACAAAGCAATTAGCTTTATTGCTGATGCCAAGCAGGTTGCCCCCAATAAACCCTTTTTCATGTATTTCTGTCCTGGGGCCATGCACGCCCCTCATCATGTGCCGAAAGAATGGGCTGATGCCTACGCCGGACAATTTGATGATGGTTGGGAAGCTTACAGGGAAAAGGTTTTTGCTCGTCAGCAGCAAATGGGCATTGTCAGCGCTAACACAGAATTATCGCGCCATGACCCCGATGTTGCATACTGGGATTCTCTCTCAACAGCAGAAAAACGGCTTTATGCCCGGATGATGGAAGTCTTTGCTGGCTTTTTAACCCATACTGACTATCACATCGGTCGCTTACTCGATTTCCTCAAAACTATTGGTGAGTTCGATAATACTCTAATTATGGTCATCTCAGACAATGGGGCAAGTTCTGAAGGTGGGCCGACTGGTTCAGTTAATGAAAATCTATTTTTTAACAATGTGCCAGAGTCTTTAGAAGAAAACCTCAAAGCATTGGATAAACTAGGTAGCCCAGAAACCTTCAACCATTATGCTTGGGGCTGGACTTGGGCAGGAAATACGCCTTTTCGGCGCTGGAAACGGGAAACTTATCGGGGTGGAATTAGCGACCCCTTGATAGTCCATTGGACTCAAGGTATCAAGGCAAAAGGTGAAATCCGTACTCAGTATGCCCACGCCATTGACCTAGTACCAACGGTACTTGAATTATTAAAAATCGAACCACCAACAACCATTAGGGGTGTCACCCAATCTCCTATTGAAGGTGTCAGCTTTGCCCATACTTTTAATGATAGTGATGCACCGACTAAACACCTGACGCAATATTTTGAGATGATGGGACATCGTTCGCTTTACCATGATGGCTGGCGGGCTGTTTGTCCTTGGCCTGGCCCCTCATTTACAGAAGCAGATCAATTTTTTGGTGCGCCCATCTCGGCAGAAACTTTGACAGAGTTAGATACTCATCATTGGGAACTGTATCACGTTGCTCAGGATTTTGCCGAAAATCACAACATTGCTACAGACAACCGCCCCAAGTTGATTGAGATGATTGCCACTTGGTATGTAGAGGCGGGTAAATATAATGTGTTACCTGTGGATGGAAGGGGTGTACAACGATTGGCTCAAGAACGTCCTCAGATTGCTGTCAATCGTAGCCGCTATACTTACTATCCTGATACTCAGCCAATACCAGCCAATTGTGCTGTCAAGTTGCTCAATCGTTCCCACAGTATTACAGCAGATGTAGAAATTAATGGAGGTGGCGCACAAGGAGTATTACTTGCTCACGGCGGTAATGATAGTGGCTACTCCTTTTATGTCAAAGATGCTAAACTACACTGGGTTCATAATTATGTAGGGCGATCGCTCTACCATGTCGAGTCTGAGTCATTAATCTCGGAGGGTCGGCACAAGTTACGTTTTGAGTTTAAAGTGACTGGTCAGCCAGATTTAGCCAAGGGGAAAGGATCTCCTGGTCACGCCCTACTTTATATCGATGGGAAATTAGTAGGACAAGCGAATGTCCCTGTAACTACTCCCTTAGCACTAGGTCTGACCAGTGGTGTTACCTGTGGGATTGCCCCTGGTGCGCCTGTCACACCCGATTATGAACCACCCTTCAAGTTTACGGGCAAGATTCATAGCGTGATAGTGGATGTGAGTGGAGATTTGATTCACGACCGTGAAGCCGAAATGCGTGTCATAATGGCAAGACAGTAGCAACAAGATGAAACATTCTTTTGCTGCATAGGTTTCAGACTTTTAAGTGAACTACCTACACCTTACCAGGAATCACAAACATAAAATAACCTACTTGATATTGACTATTGCCTGTTCCTGCCTAATTGACACTCCTCGCTCTAAAGAGACGTTCGCGTTAGCGTCCCGGAGGGAGGATTCTTGCTTCATCCGTCCTCTCTAGAAATCTGAATACTAGTATTCAACTTTCTCCGTTTGGATACGTCCACAAGCTCACACGGACTGCCCGACCGCGTTTGAAAAGGTTTTTAATTTCTGCGTTTACTCCCACATTTGTCAGCCACTGCGTTGGACGGGTTCCCCGGCATAAAGCAAGTGGCGGTACAAGATGCGCGGATTTATACTACCTGTCTTTCCGGATCAGGAGCAGTCCGCTTGACCTACTTCGTCTTTTATTTGTGCGCTTTACCGCTATTAGTTATACTACCACAAAAGCCGCCCTAGAAGGGCGGGGCTTTAAACCCAGTTTTTCGGTAAATAAATTCAATAATCAGACTTGCATTCCTATAGTATAATTTTTCCTGCTCTAGGTTGCCTGTGCAAAGGCTGGAGCTATAAAAAATCTAGGTTATTGCTAATGTTAAATCCTGTACTTACCCTTGCTATCTTCCAAAAGCAACCCAATCCTCAAGTATTCTCAGCCGGACAAGTCATCTTTGAAGAAGGACAGCCAGGCGATGATATGTACGGGATCGTTGAAGGCACAGTAGATTTGTTGATCAATGGGAAGGTTGTAGAAACAATCGAAGCCGGAGGAATATTTGGTACTGGAGTACTAGTAGGTGTAGATAAAAGGAGTTATACAGCGATCGCTAAAACTGATTGTCAATTAGCATATATAGACGAGAAAAGGTTCTTATTTGCTGTGCAAGAAACACCGATGTTTGCGCTGAATGTGATGAGAAGTTATGCAGAACGGCTCAGTCGTTTGCAGCGTTTAGTATAAAATATAGTAAGTTTCCCTCACTATCAAATGAGTAACGCTGTGCCGAGAAGGCAACTACTGAAATTGTTGGGTATGAGTATCTTAGGAACCTCATTCTCCAACTGTGTCACTTCCCCAGCGAGAGCGACATCGGTAAGTTGGGGATACATTGGCAAAGCCGGGCCGGAACATTGGGGTGAACTTTCCCCTGACTTTCAGCTTTGTCAACTAGGAAAACAACAAACACCCATTGACTTACAGATTACAGATGTGAATGCCATCAGTCAGGACTTGTTGAGCATCAACTATCAGCCAACAGCATTACACCTGATAAATAACGGCAAAACTATTCAAGTCAACTATCAAGCTGGAAGTTACCTCAAGTATGGACAGCAAAACTTTGAGTTACTTCAGTTCCACTTTCATCACTTCAGCGAACACCGACTGAACGGCAAGATATATGATATGGAACTGCATTTAGTTCATCGCAGTCAAAACGGCGATCTAGCTGTGATGGCTGTTTTTTTACAAACAGGAAATTTTAACCCGACACTGCAAACTATCTGGGATGCTATACCTCAAGAGCCTGGAGTAGAAACAAGAATCGAGGATATCAATATTGATGCTTCCCAATTTTTACCAACACAACAGACATTTTTAGTCTATTCCGGCTCTCTGACAACCCCACCCTGTTCGGAAAACGTCCTCTGGTGCGTCATAGAAACGCCTATCGAAGCCTCTCGCGCACAAATAGATCAATTTAGTCAGAGGTTCCCTCCCAACGCTCGTCCACTCCAACCTTTGAATAATCGTGTAGTTTTGGAAATAATTTAAAATATTTGTTGCAAATCATTACCGGATTGGTATTTGCTGTGCCATACTAGTAGGTGAGAATTAATTCGGCAGACCACGTTTGTTTTTAGTATTGACAGGCTTTTCCTTGTGGTATTTACAGACATTTCTCCGAAGTCTAAATCTCTACACTCTTACGATTTTGGAGACAAAGTATGTCCATTTATGTAGGTAATCTTTCTTACGACGTTACAGAAGAGAGCTTGAATGCTGTATTTGCAGAATATGGTTCTGTAAAACGGGTTCAGCTACCTGTAGACCGTGAAACAGGCCGGGTACGCGGCTTTGGTTTCGTGGAAATGAGTAATGATGCGGAAGAAACAGCAGCCATTGAAGCACTTGATGGTGCTGAGTGGATGGGACGTGACCTAAAAGTGAATAAGGCTAAACCCAGAGAAGACAAAGGCGGTTCTAGAGGTTCCTTTGGCGGTAATAGAGGTAATAACAACTTCCGTAACCGTTATTAAAAAGACTAGGTTTGAATTAAAAATTAGCGACAGGTAATAATTATTAATATTGGCTCAAACATTAGTGTTTGGGCTTTTTTGCTGCCACATTTACTGTCAATTTTTCATCCTGAATTTTGGAAATAAAAGATGATTTATAAAGTAAACCTTAAATTGTCGGGTGCTTGTCTAATCTAAAATGTGGCAATAGATTAGGAAAAAATCGAACGCAGATAAACGCAGACAAACGCAGATGAGTAAGATGATAGATTGTTGGTTAATCCACTATTTTAGGTTAGACACATTAGTGGCTTGTTAAGGCTAAAATGTTGCATTGGTTAACCACAGAGGCACAAAGACACAGAGGTTATACCAATTTGAAAAAAGAACGCAACAGATACAGCATATTTTGGGTAAATGAGGTACAAGTGTCAAACACAAAACCATGTAGAGACGTTATATGTCAATCTCTACAGTATTTTACGAATAGCGAAACTGCTGTATGTGGTAGGGGCGCACAGCTGTGCGCCCCTACAGATCATTGATGTGTGGCAAAGATTTTTTGAATCGGTATTAGAGAGGAAACTTATTGCATTATTTTAGTCTAGACACGCCACTACAAACTCCTGCTAGATGAATTAGTATTTATTTCATTGGTTGCAGTTTTGTCACCTTCAGTTTAAAAGGCCCAACTCCCGTTTCACCAAAAGACCGAACACGAATAATAAAAGTCCCTGTTTCGTTGATGCGGGTAAACAGTAAAGAATTACTAGTGCCATCAGGCCCATCATCATTTTCTGCTACTGTTGAGCCATCCGGGCCTAGTAGTGTGATGATACTGTCAAAACTTTCCGAAGATAAATCAACCGCTAGATTATCACCCTTATTTAATTTCACCGCATAATCGCGGGCAAATCCACCCTGTCCTGTGGGAATATCTTTATCCGAAAGTGAATCAGAAATTTCTTTCAAATCAGTCAAAAAAATCGGACTATACAACTTACTTTGAGCAAATGCTGCTGTTGTACTGATGGCGATCGCCATTAACGTAACAGGAAGTATAATTATTTTCGGGAATTTCTGCGTTAAAGATTTACTGATCATGTAAGTGATGTTCCCACAAACACTGGGTAGTTTGCTTAATTATAAATTTCTCAGGATTGCTTGCTTGTTAATTTTTGATGTAGCTATCTTTAACAGTAGCAGCAACAGCAACTAACCCCAAGACGTTGATTTCATGTTGACGGAGTGTTTGTACGGCAGATTTAGCAGTAGCACCAGTAGTGTAAATATCATCTACTAACAATACTGGGGTTTTCTGGTTTCTGTTACGAAAATCTTGCCCAATAGCAAAAGCTTGGGTCAAGTTACTTTCTCGTTCAAATACCGATAAACCAAACTGCGCTGTCGTCTCACGCACTCTTGCCAAACCATTTTGTTTTAATTTTAATCCAGTTGTTTGGCAAAAGCTCTGGGCAATTAATGCCGCTTGATTGTAACCTCGTTGTTTTTGCTTGCTGCTGTGGAGGGGGATCGGTACAACTACAATTTGTGTTGTTTGATGAAGAGAATGTAACAACCAAGCTTCCCCTAGAAATTGTCCCAAAGGACGGGCAATTTGCGGTTGATTTTCGTACTTCATCACCGCGATCGCTCGTTTGAGTATACCACCATATACGCCCCAGCCAAACACAGGTATTGGCTGTTGCCACAAAGCATCAGGGTGTTTTTGTTGGCATTTTTGTAATTGTCTGGTGCAGTTGAGACAAAGGTCACTAGATGTAGGTCTTTGACACAGAGGGCAGTTGGCTTGTAAAAATAGGTCAAGTAGACTTTTAAAGGGTTGATTCCATGTGGGCATGGGGGAAGGGGACTGGGTACAGGGGTTAAGAGTTAATCTTTTTTGAGGAATTTGACATAAACGCGATCGCAACGTGGAGTTTCTACACCCGTGGCTGCTTGGTAGCCGTGATTTTCATACAACTTGACTGCTTCTACCAAAACGCTGGCAGTTTCAATCCAAATTTGCTGAAAACCACGAGAGGCGATCGCATCTTCTAACTGTTGTAACAAATATTTCCCCAAACCTAAACCCCTGACGCTGGGTAAAAGATACATTTTCCTGATTTCTACAGCCTTTTCCCCGCGATTGATGGGATAGTATGCCCCCGTACCTACGATTTGGCTTTGGTGTTCAATTACCCAAAACTCGCCGCCTGTGGCTAAGTAACATTCCTCTACTTCTAACACATCGCGGTCAGCGCCTTTAGGTTCCCAACCTAGACCATATTCTGATAACACGTAACTGATGACTGCGGCGGCTTTAGTGCGATCGCTTTTTTGCCAGTTACGAATTAAAAAGTCTTGATAATAGCTGTTCATTACCGTTTGTGGGTCAGGTTTGTACAGAAAAGTCTTCTGGATTTATTCCCCAATTTACCCAGCATATAGCTTCTCCTGTTGATTTTAGCTCACCTCGCCCCCTCACCGCATGGATTTTACCTATGCAAGTCAACATTGCTTGGAGTTGTGATGATAGAGGCGATGCCTACGCGCTTGGTGTGGTTTTTGTTGGTGAGGCACATAGCGAGTTTAATAGGTACTGTTTACTAAATGATAATACTTGATTCAGCTAGCCTAATTAAGATTTGGCAATGCTAATCTAATACTAGGGAAAAGAATATTAAAAGTTTTGAGTAATGATTATTTCTCACATAAGTTTAAAGAACTGGAGAAACTTTCGAGCAGTAGAGGTAAATTTAAGAGAGCGAGTTTTTATAGTAGGGCCAAACGCCTCTGGTAAGTCAAATTTTTTGGACGCTTTTAGGTTTTTACGAGACTTAGTAAAGGATGGAGGTGGATTACAAAAAGCAGTCAGAGACCGAGGGGGTTTATCTAAAATCAGGTGTCTATATGCGAGACGATATCCTGACGTTGAGATAGAAGTGGAATTATCAGAAAACGAACTACAAACACCTACTTGGAAATATAGTATTGGGATTAAACAAAAGAAAGGTGGAAAAAATGAACCTATTCTTTCCTATGAGAGAGTGTGGAAAGATGGTAAACAGTTAATTAATCGTCCCGACCCTGAAGATGAAAAGGATAGTTTACGTTTAACCCAAACTTATTTAGAGCAAATTAACGCAAATGCAGAGTTTAGAGAAATTTCCAAGTTTCTCGAATCAACCTTATACCTTCATTTAGTACCTCAATTATTACGATATCCCGAAGCCTTTAGTGGCCCAGGGCTTCAAGGCGACCCTTTCGGCAGAAATTTTTTAGAGCGAGTGATGAAGACCTCAGAAAAAACTCGCCGCTCTCGCTTAAAAAAAATTGAAGACGCTTTGCGAATTGCAGTTCCTCAGTTAAAGCAGTTAACTGATGTTAAAGATGAAATGGGCATTCCTCATTTAGAAGCTGTTTATGAACATTGGAGGCCCGGAGCGGGCAAACAAAGAGAGGATCAGTTTTCAGATGGAACATTACGTTTAATTGGTTTACTTTGGTCTCTTCTTGAAAGTGACGCTCTTCTCCTATTGGAAGAACCAGAATTGTCTTTAAACGCTGGAATTGTTGCTAAATTACCTGCTTTAATTTATCGTTTACAGAAGCCGAAAAAACGCCAAGTTATGCTTAGTACCCACAGTGCCGAATTACTATCAGACGCAGGTATTGGGGGTGAAGAAGTTTTGCTGTTGACACCAACTTCTGAAGGCACGAAGGTTGAAGTAGCTGCCTCAATTCAAGAGATTAGTAGTCTTCTTGAGGGAGGGCTGACTGTTGCTGATGCCGCTTTACCTCATACAACTCCTGCACAAATTGACCAATTGAGTTTACTTAGATGACTGATATTCCCATTAATTTGGCAGTTGAGGATGATTTAAGTGAGGCAGTGTTAAAAGAAATTCTCAGGCAGTCTCAACGCCCATTCTCTGTAGGAACTTGCCTAAAACGCGGAGGTTATGGTTATCTGAAAAAGAATCTTCCAGGCATAAATCATGCTGCGAAAGGCTTACCTTATTTAGTATTAACAGACTTAGACAAAAATGACTGTCCATTAGCTTTAATTACAGAATGGTTATCTCATCCAAAACATCCTAATTTAATTTTTCGAGTTGCAGTGACAGAAGTTGAGGCTTGGCTTTTGGCACATCGAGAGGCATTTGCACAATATCTTGGTATTTCAATAAACTTAATTCCTGATGATGCAGACTCAATACCTAATCCCAAGGAATTGCTAATTGAGTTGACAAAAAAATCAAAAAAGCGAGACTTACGCGATGCAATTGTGCCTGCTAAAAATAGTACGGCAAAAGTTGGTAAGGATTATAATGGGCGGCTTATTCAATTTGTCCATGAACACTGGCAGGCTGAACTTGCAAAGGCTCATTCTCGCAGCTTGGAGAGAGCAGTAAATGCAATAGCTAATTTTGAACCAACTTGGCAAACTTAAGAGAATTCTGTGGTAAATTTTTTCAAAAACAGATTTAACTAGAGTTGATAATGAATAAGTGGTTATATTTAAAAATAAAGGCTTATCCATTACCCATTACTGTTTTTAATTAGTAATCAGTAGCTGATGTTAATTTACACTACTCATATTGCTAAATATTTCAATCAAATTCCCATCAGGGTCGCGGAAATGTGCTGTCCTCAGTCCCCATTCTGGACGGTCTAGAGGTTGGGTGACAACGATCGCATGATAATCTTTGAGATGATAATAAAACTCATCTACATTATCTACTGCAAACACTAAGGCTACTTTGTTGTGACATTCAATTGCTGAGGGTTGATAAGCACTGGGAACGGCTTCCGCCATTAACTCTTTTTTAAACAAAGCTAATTTGATAGAGTCACCAGTGTGTAACTCAGCATAACCGCTATTTTCATCACCCCAATCGATCGCAAATCCTAGCGCATCCCGGTAGAACACAAAGCATTCTGTGTAATTAGAAACAAGCAACCTGATATGTGTTAACTGTATCAGCATATTTATGAATAATTATACTAACTATGAATTCTCGGTTCTGGGTGTAAATTTTCTAGTAACTCACTTTCCACAATAGCTAATTCATCGAGCCTTTGACTAACAATTTCTCGGTCAAAATAAGTAGCTGCTAAAACCCAGTATGTGCCGAAGTGTCGCGCTTCCGATGCCATCAAACCTTTATAAAACTTAGCTAGTTCTGGTTCAGGACAGTGGATAGCTAATAACCCTAAGCGTTCATGACTCCGCGCTTCAATTAAACCAGTCACCAGTAACGAATCTAAAAAGCGTTCGGGTTCATTGGGACGTACAGCCGCTTTTAAACCCGCGCCGTAGGGAGGCGGTGGTAAGGGAGCTAGAGGTATATTGCGGCGTTCTAGCCACTGATTTACCAATTCAAAATGTTCTAATTCTTCACGGGCGATCGCAGTTAATTCTCGCACCATTTTGGTATTAGATGGGTAGCGAAACATAAAATTTAACGCCACACCAGCCGCTTTGCGTTCGCAATGTGAGTGATCCAGCAATATGATATCTAAGTTAGCGATCGCTTGTTCTATCCAAGCCTCACTAGTAGGTTGCTTGAGTGTATTAATAGTCTGTAACACGGAGGTAAGCACAGGGCGACAAAACTATAAAAATTGTAAGTCTCAACCTAGATTGTAATGTGAGTGGTTGACTTTTCGGTTATCTAGCTTAAAAGTGCTGAGTGCTGAGTCATAATTTTTTCCTCTGCTTCCCCTGCTTCTTACCTCAAAAACTGTCAACCTGTAGTTTACCCAAATAAATAAACCACCAGGGCGGAGGAAAAAATCTAGCTCACTTCACAATCCTTGCTTTTTACCAGCTCAAATTGCTCTTAGTTAAGCATAATTCCCAACACTCTGGTGTTGATTAAGCGGAAATTTCCGCAATTAGGGTAAAAGTAAAGGGCTTAAAAAGCATATAACAGTTATTTGAAAAGTATTGTATCAACACACACATTTTTATTTCCTTTTTGAACTTCACTAGAGGATGATAGCTATCGTCTTCAAACCTACAGACTACAAGGTATTTATAGAAGTCATCAACAAATAATTTAATAAATAAAAATATATTTTATTTATTATTTATAATAATTACAAAATATATAAATTATACCGATTCAAAAAATATTTGCAACACATCAGTGCGCCCCTACCCACATATCTGTCGCATTCTTTTTTCAAATTGGTATTATCCTAGTTTTTCGTAATAAAATTTAGAGCTTATTTGAAAAGTACTTAGCTCTGAAATCATAGCTATAAGTATTGTTAAATATGACTAGCTACTATTAATTAAAGTTTTAAAAATATTATTTCACGTTGTGATTAATACTTTTAACAGTTCAAGATTTAAAATTGTGCTGCTTTGAGTACTTTGAGACAATCGCCCAATGAAAAATTTCCTCAGCCCTTAACTCGTGATGATGGGTTGATGATTATGAAGTTTGTAGAAGAGTTAGGCTCAATATTTTGACTAAATTAGTTTTGCCAATATTTCAATTAATATTAAATAATTAATCTTAATTCAACCAGGAACTATACCAACTGGTTGAAATGCTCAATGGCTGAGATGCCTATAGAATATAGTATAAACGGAGAGACAGGGATTCGAACCCTGGAATACGTTGCCGCATTACAGCATTTCCAGTGCTGCGCCTTCAACCACTCGGCCATCTCTCCAGATGTCACGATTCACCATTGTAGGCTAAAACTCTAAAAAGTGCAATGATAAAGGAAGAAATTTTTTAGAGCCATCTGAAAGTCCAAATTAAAATCCCGAATCAAGATGTCCGAGACACACACAATTAAAGTACGCGATCGCGCCACTGGCAAAGAGTACACCCTACAAGTACCAGATGACCGTTACATCCTGCACACGGCTGAACAGCAAGGGGTGGAATTGCCATTTTCTTGTCGAAATGGGGCTTGTACCACTTGTGCTGTCAGGGTGTTATCGGGAGAAATCTATCAACCGGAAGCGGTGGGATTATCCCCAGAACTGCGTCGCCAAGGTTATGCTTTGTTATGCGTCAGTTACGCCCGGTCTGACTTGGAAGTAGAAACCCAAGACGAAGATGAAGTTTACGAACTTCAGTTTGGGCGCTATTTTGCCAAAGGAAAAGTGAAAGCGGGTTTACCGTTAGATGAAGAATAAAAGCAAGGTGAGGGAGATGAGGGAGCAGAGGAGCAGGGGAGCAGAGGAGCAGAGGAGAAAGTTTTTCCCCCTTCCCCTTTCCCCCACTCCCTACTCCCCTACCTGGGTGCAAAAACTCGTCCTCCTCGCCTGCGTCATGCTGCTAGTGAGTTGTCAAGCCAGAAACCCCGCCATAACGCAAACTCAAGTTAAGGTGGCGCGGGTAGTGAGTGGACAGACTCTGGAAGTGGTGGGGATGGCTGAACAACCAAATTTAATTTCTCAAGTGCGGTTAATTGGTGTAGATGCGCCAGATTTACGCCAACGTCCTTGGGGAATGCAGTCCAAAGACTTTTTAGAACAGTTGATAGGTGATTTGGACAAACCAGTGATGCTGGAGTTTGACGTGGAAGCCAAGGATACAATAGGTCGGACTTTGGCTTATGTGTGGAAAGATGGCAAGTTATTGAATGAACAAATAGTCAAACAAGGTTATGCTTTGTTTGTCTTGCGATCGCCCAACCAGAAATACGATCAACTTCTAGAACGCGCCCAACAATGGGCGAGAATCATGGGAAAAGGCATTTGGAACCCCGATAAACCCATGCGTCAAACGCCTGCTGAGTTTCGTCGCCTGAATCGTTAGGAATCACAACTCCCGTTTCGCTCAAAGTTTCAAGGGTAAACCATCTTGAAAGACTAAAAGCTCTCCTGGTTGAATTTTTGTCCAAACTTCGTTATCTGTCAGGGGTGTAGTCGCAATCACAGCCACGCGATCGCTTGGTGTTGTCAATTCACTAAAATCTACAGTCATATCCTGATCAATCAAATGTGCAGCAGCAAAGGGGGCTTGACGCACTATGTAGCTGAGATTAGTTGAGCAATGGGTAAAAAAATGTTCTCCGTCTGAGAGTAAGTAGTTGAAAACACCGATTGCTGCTAATTCTTGCGTAACCTTTTGCAGCACTGGGTACAGTTTTTCTAAAGGGGGTTTACCTTCAGGAAAAGTTTGTCGTAGCCTTTCCAAGATTACACATAACGCTTTTTCACTGTCAGTATCACCCACTGCCTTATAAAAACCTTGGGTTTTTGGCTGAAAATCGGGCAAATTACCATTGTGGGCAAATACCCAATATCTCCCCCATAATTCTCGGCGAAAAGGATGACAGTTTTCCAAGGCGATTTCACCTTGTGTAGCCTTGCGAATATGGGCGATTACATGGGTAGAGTGGATAGGATAACATCGCACCAAATCCGCTACAGGAGAATCAATAGAGGGTTTAGCATCTAAAAATATACGACATCCCTTTCCTTCAAAGAAAGCAATCCCCCAACCATCACTGTGATGATCTGTTTTTCCTCCTCGTGCGGAAAATCCTTCAAAGGAAAAACAGATGTCAGTTGGCACATTGCAATTCATCCCCAGCAGTTGACACATAACGTTATCTAATGCCTTTATATCGATATTTTTAATTATTAAGCATTCATTTTTGAGCGTTTTTTGAGAATTTATGACTAACAGCGCCAGAACACCACTAAGTAAAGCTAAGATAAAGTCAAGTAATGTAATACCAATTTAAAAAAAGAATGCGACGGATATGTGGGTGGGAACGCACATCTGTGCGCTCCTACAGATAATCAATTTGTGGCAAATATTTTTTGAATCGGTATAAGGCTAGATTCTGGTAGCGTTAAGGCTTGTTCCCTCGCAGGTCGCAAATAATATTTACATAAGTTGAAAAATTATAATATGCTGAGATGGCGCATTTTGCACCAACAAGAGTGCGATCGCATTACCTCATCTTTTACCCATGACTTACGCAACTGGCACTTGGGGTAAGGTGCGTCAGATGTAGAAAATCCTTGAATCTGTACGAAATTATTGGGACTGACGCACCCTACATTTACTAGACTTATTTCAACTTCTAAGACTAACCTATCACGAATAGAGCCATGTCCAGAAAAGTGAACTATTGTCGGTTGATTACTAGGGTTTATTGGTTTATCGCAGGTAAATTACTAGCGAGTGACAAATTAACACCCAACCCATATCAACTTGTTGAATTTTCTTGTGCTGATGCTTGTCCTTCTACTTTAGAAAATCAAGCTATGCCGTAAGTTGCATACTAGAAGACATGGTGAACTTTTTATAAAAAAACTAGCGACGTTGGTGTTCAAATAGGGGGCGGACAATTAAATATCCAGCACCAAAGGCACTCAACAAAATTAATATAATACAGATGACTAACCACAAACCTTTAAATTTTTGAGTCTGTGCTTTTGAGCTAGGAGAAGGATAATAATCCACTTTCTGCTTCTCAATCAAGACTGCTTCTGGTGCAGGAGTAATTACTTCCCCAAAAGGAATAGAAAAATTAGCATGACGGTTCTTGCTGCTTGGTGGTTGGGGAACTACAGGCTGACGCGATGGGCTACGCCCCGCCATAGGCGATCGCCCAGTTTGGGGACTTGGTTCTGTAAACTGAGAATCGCTAGGATGTTTCATCTCAGGGTGAGAACCAGGAACCCGATAATCTACCACCTTTTGCAGGTGTAAAAAAGACTGCACGACCTGACTAATTTCATGTCGCAGCATTTGATTCTCTTGCACTAGCTGTTGATTTTTTGCCATCAGGGCATCTAACTTGTCTTGTGTTGCTTTTAATTCCACAGCCAATTCCCGATATACGTACAAAGGTACAGAGGAAGGATGAGCTTGTGAGTTTGGTTTAGGCTGATTACTGTTAACAGAACCTGTAGTTGTCCGCATTAGTTATTTGGTATCAAAAATAAATTAATAAGAGTATCAGAAATAGTAGCAAAACATTATCTGCTCTGAAACTAGCCCAAGAATAATAGAAAAATGCTCGGAGTGCAAAGATATCTAAATTTACTTATCGGTCAGTTGACAGTTGACAGTTGACAGTTACCACTTTTTCCCCTCCTGGGAGGGGTTAGGGGTGGGTTACTCCCTCATCTCCCCCCACTTCCCCATCCTGACAGGTGTAGGTTTTTTATTGGTGTTCCAAAAACTTTGGTTTTAGGGTGTAGGGGTGTAAGGGTATAGGGGTGTAGGGGTGAATGAAACAGCGATTTTCTCGTTAGTTTTAGAGTCCTTACTCACTGCTAGATTAAAAACCTACACTTGTGAGACTTCCCCATCTCCCCCCCCTCCCCCCACTTCCCCACCTCCCCACTCCCCTAATTCAGTAAGGAAAAAAAATGACCTACCGGGCCTTGTCCTTGACCAATATTGAGGGAGTAAGTTAAAGCGGTGGTAACGTACTGCTTGGCTTGTTTTACGGCTGGGAGGAGGTCTTGACCTTTGGCTAGATTGGAGGCGATCGCAGCTGATAAAGTACAGCCAGTACCATGAGTATTTTTGGTATCTACCTGCTGAGTTGTTAGGGTTTCTAGATTTTGTCCATCAAACCAAATATCAACACCACGAACGTTTCCCTGCAACCCGCCACCCTTAACTAACACCGCCTTTGCTTTTAAATTACGATGGATTACTTGAGCAGCTGCCCTCATATCATCTAAGGTATTTATAGGAAAACCACTCAAAATCTGAGCCTCATACTTATTAGGTGTAATCATAGCCGCCTTGGGAATCAATTGTTCGCGCAGAGTCTTCACTGCATCATCATCAATTAATTGCGCCCCAGTCCGTGAAACCATTACCGGGTCAACCACTAAATTATTTATACCTAAAGCCTCTACCTGCTGGGCAACAGTGGCAATAATCTCTTGGTTGAGTAACATTCCCGTTTTTGCCGCTTGTACACCTATATCTTCAACCACGGCTTGTATTTGGGCTGCAACTGCCTCTGGCGGGATAGCATCAACTCTAGTTACCCCCAGCGTATTTTGTGCGGTCACGCAGGTTATAGCACTAGTACCGTGGACACAATGAAAGGCAAAGGTGCGTAAATCAGCTTGAATACCTGCGCCACCACCACTATCAGAACCAGCTATGGTTAATGCAACAGGAACCCTGGATAATGTTTCAGTATTCATAAGGTGAAAAGTATAAGGGTGTGAGGGTGTTAGGCAAAAATTTAGACTCTAGTTTTCCCCCATACCCCTATTTTGCCAAAGGATTAGGTTGAGGATTTTGGGGTCTTTCTTGAGGTATAACCGTCAGATAAGGCTTGATTTTAGCATCATCTACCCAAGCAGAATAATATTTTACATTGGTAGATTTTGCCGACAAATTAAGTAATTCTAAATCACCACGCATAGTATTCCAATTAATCGGCGCATCTGGTCGCAGTTGACCAGAACCTAGACCCCTCGGCCCGCCACCAGATAAATTTAGGGATACTTCATCTAAGGCTCGTACAAAGCGGTTTCCACTCCAATGCCATTCAAAACCCGCCCAATAAACCGCAGGCTTTCCAGGTGGTAAACTACGGGGAAACTCATAAGCTTTTACACCCTCCTCTAACTCCACCGTAAAACCTTGGGGATATCTCACCTCATAGCGTCCCTTTTGAGTCTGGTAGTTGACGGGACTCCACCATAAAACCTCTACATTATCCCCACCAGATAAAGATGCGGCTGGTGTTTTATTAGTTGAGGCGCTGTAAATTGGTAGTTTCTGTGGTAGTTTAGCGATCGCCGCAAATCGCCAACAATTCCAACTATCGGCATTATCAGCAGTTTCCCATTTGACATGACATACACCGTTGGCTGTACTGACCCACAACTGATCATTTTCTAATCTAAGTTTGTCGGGAATTGCACCTACCATAGGGCTGTTATGTACGGTGTAAGCAGTTAAAGAACCTGTATTCGGATTTTGGGAATTTAGTCGATAAGCAACTAGTCCCTTTGCCGGAATATAGAGATTTCCTTCACCACTTATATTAGTACCCATCCAGAAAGTAGGATTATTAACGTCGCCAGTAATAGTTAAATCAGTAATTTGAATAAAGCTAAGTGCTTGGGGTTGAATGAGGCTAAATTTATCTGTTTTTGGGTCATAACTAATGATAGTAGCTATGCCGTTGTTGCCTTCGCCTTGTTCAAAAGCCACTGACCACCAGAGGCGGTCATTATTAACGAAAGCAGATGTAATTTGCGGAAATCCTAACTGAGTACCTATGACAGAATAGCCTGCTTTGACAGCAACATCTTGTAAATCTTTTAAGGTATATAAAGTTTTTTGTTGGGGGTCTTTACCATTAGAAGTAATTAATTCAAAAACAATTTTATCCTTAGCAGGGTTTGCTACATCAGGTCTAGATATATTATTGTTATCTCCCAAAGTAAATTGTGGTTGCCTGACAACTCGATATTGATAAGTTTGACCTTGAAAATCAATCTTTTTGAACTTGGGATTTACTGTTTCTTGGGCAAAGGCGGCGTAATTGCTTTGTGGTTGTAACTCCTTGGGTAAAGTTCCTGATTTAACTGTCCAACTATTGTTAGCGCGACAGAAAATAAAATCCTGTTTTAAAGTCTGAAACTTAACTGTATCTGCATCTGCTACGATATTCCGAATGTGGAAGTCAAATCTATCAAAGATTTCGTTTTTGCTTGGAACAGTTAAAGGTAAAACCTGAGATTGAGGACAGTTTGCTGTTTGAGGATTAATGCTATTTACTGCTTGAGAAGTGCTAGCATTGTTGGAATTACAAGCATTAATAAATAAAATCATGCCACAACCTAAAAGAATTTTCTGCATAAATCATCAGGCAATTATATTTAATTGCTATTAATTAATCATTGATATTAACTACGCGATCGCCAGATGATTCGCCAGATGATTTTTCCGAATAATTATCAATTTTCTTTAAAAAATATTTAGAAAAATCAATTAAATTAAATTTAGTAACATTTATATATGAAAACGGAATTTGAAAAATTTTCTTGTTATGCTATCTGACTAACAGAAAAAAACAAGGAAATGTTAACAAAGTTTTTTCAGAATAACAGCAACCGCCTAGCGATGTTTTTTGCTTATATATTATTGCTAGTCGTGAATATGACCTTGTGGGTTCCCTCAGCTTGGGCTTGGGATAGTGACTCATCAATAAACCCCACCCATCCTACCCATAGTTACATAACTGAATGGGCGCTAGATCAACTTAAAGCTCCTGAAGTACAGCAATATCGAAACCAAATTATCGAAGGCGCAAATACAGAACTGCATGAGCTAAAAGTTTCAGGAACAAAATATGGCATTAATCTCAATGCTAAACGGATAGAACATAAAGGTACAAACGAAGGATGTAATGATATTCAAGGTTGGTGGCAAGATAGCCTCAAAGCCTACCGCCAAGGCAACAAACAGCAAGCTTATTTCCTCTTAGGTGTGATGCTGCACATGATTGAAGATATGGGAGTACCAGCACACGCTAACAGAGTTTACCATCAAGGCAATGCCACAGAATTTGACAACTTTGAATTTATGGCATTGTCAAACTGGAAGCCCAACTTTAATAATATTAATCGACAAGACCCAAAATTTGCCGAACCTTGGAAATACTACGCTTTTAACGACGACTGGACAAGTGCAGATGCACCTAACTATAAAGATCCAGATACCTTCTCAAAAACCTGGACTTTTGCCAGTAAATCAGAACGGGAATTATTGAGTAATCGTCAAGGCAGAACCAGTACAATAGTTAAGTGGGCGCTAAATTCTGCTGTCCAAGCCTACAAAGTGTGAATTAGTTTAAGTTCGTAGAGAGGACTTTAGTCCTCAAAAAGCCAGTAGATAGCCTAACACATTGCCACAGCACAAGGTGCGTTAGGCGCATACAAGAACTTTTCGTGAAAAAACATCTGAAAATATGCGCCTAACACACCCTACTGGACTGGCAAGGCTAAAGTAGTGCAATAAAAATAAATCTTGTAGTGCGGGCATCTTGCCCGCACCGAACGGGCAAGATGCCCGCACTACAAGAAAGGAATAATGCAACATTTTAGCCTTGCCAGTCCACTACTGGCTTGTCTAGACTAAATTTGTGCGTTAGCTAACAATCTAACATCTTAATCATCTGCGTTTATCTGCGTTTATCTGCGTTCAATTTTTCCAAATTTACTACCACATTTTAGCTTACCAGTCCAGACTATTGTGCCAGTTGGGTAAGTCCTATCATTGTATAAGTCCTTAATAATAATTACTAATTTTGTTCTTCTGCTAATTTTTGTAAAGTTCCTTGCAAAAACTTACACCATTCTGCTGCTAAAGGAATTTCCGTAAAGGGAACTAACACGGAACTACCAGACTCAGCAAAATTAAACTTGAGTGCAATAGAACGACCTTTTTGGGGTAGTGTTTCCAGATTTACTACTTCATTGTTAACTACAAGTTGAATATCCTGAACATCAAGTAAAGAAAAAGTTTGCACTTGCATCGGCCCTTTTGATGTAGGTTTACCCCAAGAGATATTGTTGCCCTTTTGACCCAAGACAGCATAAATATCATACTTGGCTCGGTCAAATTGCTCTGCCCAAATACGATAGGCTTCAACCTTCTGATATTCCTTTGAACCTTGCCAAGCCAACCAGAAAAATATGATTAACAGTGGCAACCAAAACAGACCACGTTCCATTGCTTCAAAAGTCCTAAGTGAAAGAATTAACTAAAAACATTTAAGTAGATTGCAAAGTCGAGCAATCAGAGGCGTATATAGGTTATCTTAGTGAGCAACCTGGCAGAAAGCGTGATGAGTTGATATGAGAAAACTTATATTATTGTGCTTGTTTGTCATTGGCTTGGTATCTGCTGTATTTGTTTTCCTGAATACCCAAGGACTAGCAGCAAAAGGCGAATTTGACACAATTTTGCTAGATTTCCGTGAAGATATTCCAGCCGATGTCATCAAACAAGACTTACAAGCGATCGCTCAACAATACAACGTTACACCCCAATTAGATAATAAATTCTCACAAAAGGATCATGTTTATATTATCAAAGGCGATCGCCAGCGACTCAAAGCGCTCCAAAAATCTGCCTTTGCTAAAGCCACAGAAATCATTGAACCGAATTACGTCTACAAACTGATCCCCCCAGCTAAACCCATTTGGTTGGGCGAAATGTTAAGCCGCCAAGAAGACAAAGAGTTTACCCCCTCCTTAACTGGCCCCAATGACGAATACTACAGCAAACAGTGGAACCTCCACAAAATTGGCGTAGAAGGCGCTTGGAGTCAAACCAAAGGTAGTGGTATAACTGTCGCCGTCATCGACTCAGGTGTTACCAAAGTCCGCGACTTACAAGAAACCAAATTCGTCCCAGGTTACGATTTTGTCAACGATAAAGAAGAAGCCACAGACGACAACGGACATGGTACACACGTCGCGGGTACAGTCGCCCAAGCCACTAATAATAAATACGGTGTAGCTGGTGTTGCTTACGAAGCCAGCATCATGCCCCTAAAAGTGCTGAGTGCTTATGGTGGCGGAACCGTTGCGGATATTGCCGAAGCGATCAAATTTGCTGCTGACAAAGGCGCAGATGTCATCAACATGAGTTTAGGTGGTGGCGGTGAAAGCCAGTTACTTAAAGACGCTATCAACTACGCCCATAACAAAGGTGTCACCATCATCGCGGCGGCTGGGAATGAAAACGACAACTCCGCCTCCTATCCAGCCCGTTATCCCCATGTTATCGGCGTTTCCGCCTTTGGCCCCGACGGCGAAAAAGCACCCTATTCTAACTTTGGTGCAGGCGTTGATATTGCTGCTCCTGGTGGAACTGATGCTGGTGCAATTTTGCAAGAAACCATCAACGATGAAGGCGAAGCTGTATTCCTGGGACTGCAAGGAACCAGCATGGCTGCACCCCATGTTGCTGGTGTAGCTGCTTTAATCAAAGCCAGTGGTATTAAAGAACCAGATGCCATTTTACAAGTCCTGCAACAGTCTGCCCGACAAATTAAAGAAGATAGCTTAAACTACTATGGTGCGGGACAACTCAACGCCGAAGCCGCAGTCAAACTAGCCGCCCAAGGAACCATCAATTTCCAAGACTTCTTCCGTTGGTTGCGGGATAACGGCTATCTCAACCCCCGTTTTTGGTTTGATGGCGGTGCAGTAGCCCTCATACCAAAGATACTTATGGTAGTTGGTTCCTACCTGCTAGCTTGGTTTTTACGGGTTTACTTACCCTTCCCTTGGAGTTGGTCATTATCCAGTGGCTTAATTTTCGGTAGTTCCGGGTTATTCTTCCTCAAAGGTTTTTATATCTTTGACTTACCCCAGTGGCCTTTCCGAGTTTTAGGTAGTTCCATTCCCGAATTAGGTAACGCCATACAGGGAACAGATGCTTTAAACCCCATCTTTGCCAGCGTGCTAATTCCTATTGGGTTAATAGCATTGTTACTAGGTCATCCTAGCTGGAAATGGTTCGCCATTGGTTCAACTCTAGGTGTAGCTGCTTGCTTAAGCGTCAGTGCAGTTTTAGACCCAACAGTTTGGGGCTTAGGTAGTGGTAACATAGCCCGTGTATATCTGATTATCAACGCTCTACTCTGTTATGCGATCGCTCGTTTAGCATTAAAAAACGAAGATAAAACAGCATAAAGGGGACTGGTTATTGGGGACTGGGTATTGGGGACTGGGTATTAGGAAGGATATCTTCCTCATCTCCCCCCACTCCCTCATCTCCCCCCACTCCCTCATCTCCCCCATCTCCCCCCACTCCCCCATCTCCCCCCACTCCCTCATCCCCAATTATTATGAGTATCACAGTCACAGGCACAATCGAACGACGTAATCTTGGTATGGGCGCTTGGGCTTTAGTCTCAGATGATGGCGTTACCTACGAAATTCTCAAAGGCGTAGACAAGGAATTACTCAAAGCTGGACAAAAAGCCAAAGTCAAAGGACAGGTACGCGAAGATATCATGACTATTGCCATGATTGGCCCTGTCCTAGAGGTAAAATCTTATGAGGTACTCGGTGATGAGTGATAAGTGCTGAGTCAAACAGTAGTCTTAGAATCAAGCACCTGCTGTAAGCGAGTTCTAAACTCCCCTTTGGGATGTCCCCCTTTCACTTCACCAATGATATTAAATTCTCCTTCGGGAGATTCACAGATAATATAAGTCGGCCATCCCATTTCAGATTTATCAGGATATTGCGTCAGTAATATCTTGCGATACTGACGATAAGTCGCTGTATCCTGCATTTTAACATCGATAAATTGCAGACCCAGTTCTTCTGCCACTTTCTGGTCATAGAAGGACATTTTGTGGCAGATACCGCACTCTTCGGAAGAAAATTTAATGACAGCTAAACTCATGTAGCTTTATGTCTCTTATTGATGTAGCTAATATTCTTCAGCATAGCTCTTAGGCTACAGACATGAACCTGTTCTGGGTATAAAAGTAAAATTTCTTAGGATTTACGCATGAAAACGAAAAATCTAGGGTTTTGGCAAGGGTGTCAGAGTATAGGGACATAGCAAGAAAATCCCTTGATGTGTAAGAAATTACTAGCGCTGACGCACCCTACAGTTACTAATTGTTTCGTAGGGTGGGGAGTGCAGGGAGCCACCTGCTTATTGAGAAGGTGCAAAATATCAGTTATCACACTTGCGTAAGTTCTAATTAATTAATAATATTTCTATAACATTCATATGATTGACTAAAAATTACCAATAGTTAAGAACATAAATCTTGTACATCAATGTATTTATACCGATAAAAATCCCATTTAATTCCTGTAAACATATCAGCTAGATTTAGGGTGGATATTGACCATCGAAACCATGACCATGTGGGCAATATCTACTCTAGATATAAGATTCCTACTTGATTTTTGAAACATATGTAGCATTACCCACTAAAACGATGATACGGGGCTGCACTGCCCACCCTACAGGTACGGAAATTTTTTTTAATTCAAATAGGATGACTATATATTTCCAAAAATTCAAGGTAAAGCCTATATAGCAATCTATTTGATTTGTGAAAATTAGTGAGCTTCAGATTCCCGACTTCTTTAAGAAGTCGGGGATCTTGTTAGTCACTTGTGATTTAGGACTGCTATAGCAATTTCTTTAAAAGAGATTAAAACATAATTTTGGCAAATTGTCGCATAATTTATGGTTTTTTTATAATTGCTAACTTACAATTGATTACGACCTAAAAGAAAAATGGTGCTTTAAGTATAAACGAGCAATGTTATCTAATTTAGAATTGTTACGAGAGTTTGTAGCTCAATCCATCCAAAAGCAAGAGATTTTGCTGGCTAACACCAATTTACAAGCTCATACGGATTATAAAATTAATCAAGTTATAGCTAAAAGCGAAGGAGTGATTGCTACCGCACAACTGACGCATATACCCCTAGAGTTTTCAGTTAAGGCAACTTCATCCTATTGGGAATTGATCAATGAAGCACTAGCGAACTATAACTATATTCTTACAGGAGAAATAGATAGTCGTAATTGTTACAAATATCAATACTGTGAAATTCCTAAAGGCTATCAAATGCACTGTATGAAATCAGTTCATTTATGGCGTGCTTGGTGGAAGTATCGCAAAAATACCTTACAACTCGGAATTCCTTTAGATTTGCTAATACGTTACCGAAATTCTTGGTATCCTATTCGAGATTTAATTATTAGCGATGGACTTCTCTATATCAAAACTTTAGGAAGTGAAGTTGCGGTTCACTCTAATGATTTAATAATTTGGTTAAACAAGGCGGGTGAGAAATTTACCACCTTACTTGATCCAGAAAATTGAGATGGCGCTTGCTGGGCTAGTTGTAATCTTGCAGGGAACAGAAACAGGGGACAAGCTGAAAAGGCTTTTATTTTTGATGTTTGATGATTTTTCATGTCCTAATTTAGCGGACTCACTGTGAAAACCGCACAGTTTTGGGTATAGTTAACCGTCATGGGGCATTTGCTGAGTATCTCTGTTTACCAGTACAAAATTTACATCCTGTACCGGAAAATGTACCGACAGACGCTGCAACTTTTACTGAACCTTTAGCATCTGCACTGGAAATTCAGCAACAGGTAATATTAAGTAGCGACGATCGCCTGCTAGTAGTGGGAGATGGCAAACTAGGACAATTAGTAGCACAGACACTAGCTTTAACTGGTTGTGAACTATTAGTTATCGGTCGTCATCCAGAAAAACTCGCACTTTTAAAAGCCAGGGGTATTCAAACTGGTTTAGTTGATGCTGTTAAATAAAGGTCTTTTGATATTGTAGTTGAATGTACTGGCAATCCAGAAGGATTTGCGATCGCCCGTCAAGCTCTCCGCCCCCGTGGTACTCTAGTCTTGAAAAGTACCTATGCTGGCAACCTCAGTCTAGATGCTTCTTCCTTGGTAGTAGATGAAATCACCCTCATCGGTTCCCGTTGCGGACCCTTCCCTCCCGCACTAGAGTTATTAGCCACAGCAAAAGTTGACGTAGAACCTCTAATTCACGCCCACTACCCCCTCAGCCAAGGACTTTCTGCTTTCCAGGCAGCCCAAGTCCGAGGTGTGTTAAAAGTATTGTTGGATATTAGTCATTAGTCATTAGTCATTAGTCATTAGTCATTAATCATTAGTCATTAGTCAGTTGTTATTCTCCCTCATCTCCCTCATCTCCCTCATCTCCCTCATCTCCCCAGTCCCCAGTCCCCAGTCCCTAATACAAATAAGGATTAGTATTCGCTTGATAATCCATACAGTTAATTGCTTGTTCTGTGTTGGCAATTGATGGGTGTACAGTACATTTTAGGCGATAGTCATCTGTAAAAAATTGGCAGCCAGAACAGGGTATTTGGTGCATTTGTTTGGCTGTTTTCACACTGTCTCTAGTTGCAGTCCAAAGACTCCAAATAACCATAAAAATTACAGACCAAGCAGTGACAAAGCAAATTGGCACTATAAATGCCTGAATCACCTTAATGACAAAAATTATCAATTCCAACACAGCAATTCCTAAGAAAAATCAAGAGTTAGAAGTATCTTAACTCCTAACTCCGTGATCTTATCCTCTGACTTTAGAGGTATAAATTTTGGGGACTGGGGACTGGGGGAAAGGGGAAAGGGAAGAAGCCTTTAACCACTGACAACTGACAACTGATAACTGATAACTGTTAACTGTTAACTGTCAACTGTCAACTGTTAACTGTCAACTGACTCCTGCATGACCCAAGGCTAAACCGGCAACTAGCATTCCTAATACTAGGAATGGTTGAGCGCTGGCTTGGTATTTTACATCATTTTTTAAGGGGTCGCGTAAGAAGTACATATCTTGGAAGGTGATTTGGGGGATAATTAACAATGCCAAGATAGCGGCGTACAGGTTCTCATGAATACTGACGAGATAAGCGGCTATGAATGCTTGGAATAAGTCGATCATGATAACGCATATCCAAGCGGCTTTGTCAATACCAAACATTACAGGTAGAGATTGTAGTCCAAGTTGGCGATCGCCTTCTACACTCTTAAAGTCGTTGACAATGGCAATACCCAAACCTGCCAAACTGTAAATTAAGGTGATAACGATAATTTTCCAGTTGAGTTGACCAAATAAAGCATGACCAGCCCACCAAGGTAAAGCAATGTAACTAGCACCTAAAGCGTAGTTACCTAACCAGCCGTTTTGCTTGAGTTTGAGTGGAGGCGCAGAATAAATAAAGGCGATAAAGGAACCAAACAATGCTAATACTGTCACGTTGGGGAAGTCGTGACCTGCCCATAAGTCTAGTACAAATGCTAAAGCCACCCCAGCGAGAAATAGGGCGATAATTTGGGTGACTACCTGGGGTACAGAAATTGCCCCCGATGGGATGGGACGGTAGGGTTCATTGATGGCATCAATTTCGCGATCGTAGAAATCGTTCAGGGTTTGAGTGTAACCCGTCAACAGTGGCCCAGACAACAACATACAAGCTGCTGCTTTCAAGACATTTTCTAACGACCAAGTATAGTTACCAGAAGAAGCCGCACCACATACAACGCCCCAAATCAGAGGTATCCAAGTAATTGGCTTCATTAATTGCAGGCGGATTTTCCAAATTGAAGTTTCCCCTGGTGCAGCGCCTTTCATACCTAGTAACTGCCGAGTTTTCGCACTGCGATCGCCAGCATTCACAACTGCTTCAGACTGATTAGAATCAGGAGTAACGGGAGATGATTCATTCATAAATATTTATCTATAGTTGGTAATTGGTAATTGGTAATTGGTAATTGGTAATTGGTAATTGGTACTTTACCTATTACCCATTACCCATTACCTAAAAAGAAATTATCAAATAATTATTTTGGAATTTTGCTCCAGTAACAGGTCTACCACTCAATGCTGGGGGTAGGGCAATATTCCGCCGTTGGTCGCCTGCTTCTACTGTGACTTCTGGCCCGACTTGGGTGAGTTTGACTTGCTTTTTATCAAATCCCGGCAAGAATAGGCGTACTTGGCGGTTGTGGATGTCGATAGTGATGGGGGCTGATGCTTGTACTGCTTGCTGGGCAAAGTTGGGTAGGGCATCTATTAAAGGTTGCCAGTTATCTTTGCTAGCATCGGGTACAACTGTCACTGGTAAGGGTGTAAATTCTTGTGCCAGGTTAGCATCTGTCTGGGAAGATACCTGGATAACACCACCAATAGTTAAGCCAACTTGTTGAGCGCTTCCCCATATATAACGCACACTCGCTACTTCTAAGGGGTCTGCTGTGGTGACTAAGAAGGCCGCAACCCGCTTAGGGTCTGCAAGTGCTTCTCTGCCTTTATCTAACAAATTATTAACTTGATTGGTGGGTTGAGCAAAGTTATCTGCTGTCCAGTTGAAATTGAAGAAGCTGCTAATTAATGGCTGAATCAATGGTGATTCAGTAATTGTTTTACCTAAGTCGGAGTTGACAAATAATTGGCGAAAACGTCGCACATACCAGCTTAAAGATTCTGGTAAACCCAACATCCGCAAGGTAGAAGCATCACCCGCACCATCGTAGACGATCGCATCATATTTACCACTGGCATCATATTCACGAATCGCATTCAAGGCCAGGGCGTTATCCATTCCTGGTAATACTACCAACTCTTCCCCATACACCTCTTTGATAATTGGGGTGCGGAGATATTGCGCCTCAAGTTTTTTTACTTCTTCCCAGTTACGCTCTAGGAGTATAGAAGATTGAAACTGGACAACTTCTAAATTTGGGGCAATTTGCTGAGGGTCAGGGGTTAGGGTTTGATCTAACAGGAGCGGCAATACTGGTTCTGCCGATCCTGCTAGAAGTACCCGCTTGCCTTGACTTGCCAATGACTTGGCTGCGGCGATCGCTATTTTTGTCCGAGCAATACCACTTTTGCCCAAAAATGTCAATATTAGGGCCATGATTTTGTTTCCAATTACCGCAGGTCTATTCAACTCCAACTTAACACTAGGCAAATAGTCCAAGCTTCTACCTAGAGTTCCTTCAATTAAACTGGCTTGATTTCATCCTCAAAAAACCAAGTGGAAGTATTATCGTCAAATTTGACTACTACACCAACACCTGCACCATCAGTAACCTTGTAACCTTCGATAGTACCAATCGCGCCGAGTTTTTTAGCAACTGCGGCAGAAACGCGATCGCGCAAACGAAACACCTTAACCTTTTGTCCGATTTCCATGCCTACATAAAACGCAATAAACCAAGTTTAAGTTTAGCCGAATCCGGTACTTATTGGTTAGTTGACAGTTATCAGTTATCAGTTATCAGTTATCAGTTATCAGTTATCAGTTGTCAGTTATCAGTTATCAGTTGTCAGTTATCATTCTCCCCCCACTCCCTCATCTCTCTTAAGGGCAGGTTTTTCATAAAGTAATCAGTGAGGACTATAAGATTCAGTAAATTATCAGACTTTCATCTACCCCTACACCCCTACACCCTTATACCCCTACACCCTAAAATCAGTGTTTTTGGGTCGAAGTGTAAAAAACCTGCCCTTGAAAGCT
>NZ_JACJSG010000120.1 GCF_014697625.1 Anabaena azotica FACHB-119
CTGGGTGATGGACAAGTGCAGCAGCGCGATAGGCTTTCTTGAGATCCACCATTGTGAATGGCGTTTGCAGTTGGAGAAGTGTTAGGGCTTGGGTGAATGTGATTTTCATGATTATCGTTTGATAATTCGGTCGCTGATATGCAAGAGCGCAATTGCGAATTGTTTTGGTCAAGCGGGATGAAGAATTACAAATCCCTAAGTTAATCTCGAACAACAAATTTAAGCTTGGTGTACAATAATCGAATTGTTGTAGTAAGATGCTTAGTTTATGAATACTAGCAGTCGTCCGAATTTCTCTTAATTAATTCGGGCGAGTTTCTTGTAATCAAAAGCTTTGGCGCTAAGAGCTACTAAGTATTTCCAGTGAAGGGCGATCGCACTAATTAGGGAAAAAGCTGTAATGTGTAACATAGAGTAATTACCTCACAAGTAATGGAACCCACGCTCCTTACAATTGAGAGAAAGCTACAGGGTTTGTAGCGAATTAACAAATATGTTTCTGTCTGTACATCTAATCCGATTAGACAGAAGAACAGCAGAGGTGTACATTTTGGCTGGTGATGGGCTACAAGTTTTAATACGCCCCAATGGTCAGGTAAGGTATTTATGAGCAAACCAAACTTTTCGCAGATGTCACAGCAAGAACTGCAAGAATACATACTGTCGCATCGCTCTGATGAAGACGCAGTACATGAAGCAGTGTTACGTATTCAAAGCCAAGGAACTACAGTTAGTTCCGAAGAGTTTATTGACATTGTTAAACAAAGAACTGGTAAGCGATCGCAACAATAACTGATACTTGAATACTGGTTTCCTCATGTACTTTGCTCCAATTTGAAATATAGTGGTATCACCCACCAGCTACTCCCCAAGGCCATCGCCGGGGATCTGGATGATGCGCGTCGAAAAAGATAAACAGGTTTTCCTCCCAGTCGAGATGTAAGCACAAATGGATTTCGTCGGGGTCAATCCGGTAGGCGTGTTGCCCCTCCCAGTAGTTATCGCCAGTTCGCACCCACTGGTGACTTTCGGCGTAGATTTCAGCGCGGCAAGTCTGGGCTGCTGCCTCTCGCACTGCTAGGGCGGTGGTAGGAATCTTCCGCTCGTCCTGGCCAACTGAGAACAGGTTGTACGCCTGGGGTATTTCCACCAACTCAAGAAAATACTCAACCACCCCTGGAACAGCATTTTGAAGTGAAGCGCGATCGCTTTCCATCAGCAACAGCTGATCATCAGCTACCGGGTGGGAGAATAGGCGATCGCGGAAAGCCACATGGCGCTGGCTAACTCCAGAAATGCTCATGTCTTGCTGTATTGCGTGGATGTTGTCGCAGATTTTGCGGAACAGGAATAAAAAATCAAAGGCTTCTTGTTCTGTTAAGCAGCCTTCTATCCGCCAATTTGCTGGGTTGGACTTGAAGCGACGGATGATTTTTTCGGTCTGTAAGTCAATGTTACCCGCTTGGGCAAGGTCGGGGTAAATGCTTTTGTCTCGCAGCAATGACGGGTAGGTGAATTTGTGGTGCTGGGCGTATTTGAAGTGCAGACAATCGACCAGCAGCGCAGATAAGCCCTCTGGGGTGAATAATTCGGGGTTGTCTTGAAGCAGTTTTTCAAATGGTAAGCTAGACATGGCTATACCTTTCCTTAAGTGGTGGCGTAGTTGCGGCGATCGCTGACTTTGGACGGTGGGCGATCGCTATCATTTATGATGTTTCTAAGGCATTTGATTGAGAAATTACTGTTTTTCCTCCTCAGCCTCATCTACATCGTTATCATCAAAAGCCACATTGAAACTAACGCCTAAAGCGGCTTCTATTCTTCTCAAAGTTGTTAAAGGCAATACTTTCATCTCTTCATTCTCTATTGAGTACCAGTTAGGAACACTCATTCCAGCTAAATCTGCTAATTCTGCCAGTGTGCGTCTATCAATTTTTCTGGCACGTCGGATCATTTCTCCTAAACCGGGGATTTCTTTCTGAATACGTTTCTCAACCTTCATCAAGCATGAACTCACACTAAACCACCTCCTTTATTTAACCCTCGGTTTTACATTTATATCTATAAAGTAGCACTTGCTATTCTTATAGTCAAACTTTTATTTATTAAACAAGACTTGAAAATTTTAAAGTCTTACTTTATATTAAAGGTAAGGGCAAAGGAACAGCAAACCGCCTGCACCAGAACGCAATCAAGAGTTTGCAATCAGTTAATTAGAGTACGTAACCACAAAACATAGTCCAGAGACATGATCGCGGGGTATAGCACAAGGTGGTAGCACAAGCTATTGACTGGGTAAAGTCCCTGTAGCGGGACTTAAACAAAACTAGAGAGCAAAAAGGGGTATAATGTTTAACTAGCATAGGTTTCACGTTAAAAAAAGCTCATGAAAGAAACCACCCCCGCAGCCATGCCTCCATGTT
>NZ_JACJSG010000122.1 GCF_014697625.1 Anabaena azotica FACHB-119
AACCTGGCACCGAGCGATTGTGGCGTAGGGCAACCCCTAAACTATCGTAGCCGTAGCAGAGTTTCACAACTGAGTTCGGGATGGGTTCAGAGTGGGACCAATGCACCATAGGCACCAGGAAAAACAGTGAACAGTGAACAGTTATCAGTTATCAAATAAAAGTTCACCCATTCAGAAACCCTGAAGACTGCCAGAAACGCGATATTCACCAAATTGTCAACTGTCAACTGTCAATTGTTAACTGTTAACTGTATTTGAGGTCAAGCCCTCGGTCTGTTAGCACGGCTCGGCTACATACATTACTGCACTTCCACCTACCGCCTAAGAACCTGTGTTCTACAGGTGACCTTACCTACTTGACGTAGTGAGAGCAATCATCTTGAGGTGGGCTTCCCACTTAGATGCTTTCAGCGGTTATCCGCTCCGCACATGGCTACCCAGCGTCTACTGCGGGTACAATAACTGGTACACCAGCGGTGCGTCCTTCCCGGTCCTCTCGTACTAAGGAAGGCTCCTCTCAATGCTCTTACGCCTGCACCGGATATGGACCGAACTGTCTCACGACGTTCTGAACCCAGCTCACGTACCGCTTTAATGGGCGAACAGCCCAACCCTTGGGACGTACTTCCGCCCCAGGTTGCGATGAGCCGACATCGAGGTGCCAAACCTCCCCGTCGATGTGGACTCTTGGGGGAGATCAGCCTGTTATCCCTAGAGTAACTTTTATCCGTTGAGCGACGGCCATTCCACGCTGCGCCGTCGGATCACTAAGGCCTACTTTCGTACCTGCTCGACTTGTCGGTCTTGCAGTCAAGCTCCCTTTATGCCTTTACACTCGCCGCACGGTTTCCAAGCGTGCTGAGGGAACCTTTGCGCGCCTCCGTTACCTTTTAGGAGGCGACCGCCCCAGTCAAACTGCCCACCTGAAACTGTCCTTCATCCGGATGACGGACACAAGTTAGAATCCTAGCTTCGCCAGAGTGGTATCTCACCGTTAGCTCCATATTCCCCACAAGGAATACTTCATCGCTTCCCACCTATCCTGCGCAAGCGAAGCCCGGACACAATTCCAGGCTACAGTAAAGCTTCATAGGGTCTTTCTGTCCAGGTGCAGGCAGTCCGTATCTTCACAGACATTCCTATTTCGCCGAGTCTCTCTCTGAGACACCATCCAGATCGTTACGCCTTTCGTGCGGGTCGGAACTTACCCGACAAGGAATTTCGCTACCTTAGGACCGTTATAGTTACGGCCGCCGTTCACCGGGGCTTCGGTCGTCAGCTTCATGTTACCACTGACCAACTTCCTTAACCTTCCGGCACTGGGCAGGCGTCAGCCCCCATACTTCCTCTTGCGAGTTCGCGGAGACCTGTGTTTTTGGTAAACAGTCGCCTGGATCTCTTCACTGCGACCCAATTTCTTGGGCACCCCTTCTTCCGAAGTTACGGGGCCATTTTGCCGAGTTCCTTAGAGAGAGTTATCTCGCGCCCCTTGGTATTCTCAACCTCCCTACCTGTGTCGGTTTCGGGTACGGGTAACATACGTTCATCACATTACTAGCTTTTCTTGGCACTAGCGAATCACTACGCGACGGTCGTAACCGTCTCCCAAACCAATCAGGGTGTAGCTATCTTTCATGCGTCCCTAGCAATGCTCCCGTATACTAGTCAGGGATTGTTGACCCTGTGTCCATCGACTACGCTTTTCAGCCTCGCCTTAGGTCCCGACTAACCCAGAGTGGACGAACCTGGCTCTGGAACCCTTAGGGTTTCGGGGCATTGGATTCTCACCAATGTTTGCGCTACTCAAGCCGACATTCTCACTTCCGTCTCGTCCACAGCTGCTCGCCGCTACTGCTTCTACCTACTACGGAACGCTCCCCTACCGATTAATTTTTAATTAATCCCACAGCTTCGGTACATCGCTTAGCCCCGTTCATTTTCGGCGCAAGACCGCTTGACTAGTGAGCTATTACGCACTCTTTCAAGGGTGGCTGCTTCTAGGCAAACCTCCTAGTTGTCTGTGCAGTCTCACCTCCTTTATCACTTAGCGATGATTTGGGGACCTTAGCTGGTGGTCTGGGCTGTTTCCCTCTTGACGATGAAGCTTATCCCCCACCGTCTCACTGGCTGTGTGTCCATCGGGTATTCTGAGTTTGTCTCGATTTGGTACCGGTCTCCCAGCCCGCACCGAAACAGTGCTTTACCCCCCGACTATATTCACAACCGCTGCGCCTCAACACATTTCGGGGAGAACCAGCTAGCTCCTGGTTCGATTGGCATTTCACCCCTAACCACAACTCATCCGCCGATTTTTCAACATCGGTCGGTTCGGACCTCCACTTGGTGTTACCCAAGCTTCATCCTGGTCATGGTTAGATCACCAGGGTTCGGGTCTATAAACACTGATTACCGCCCTTTTCAGACTCGGTTTCCCTTTGGCTCCAGCATTCTCGCTTTAACCTACCAGTGCCTATAAGTCGCCGGCTCATTCTTCAACAGGCACGCGGTCATCCGTTTAATCGGACTCCCACTGCTTGTAAGCTAACGGTTTCATGTTCTATTTCACTCCCCTTGCGGGGTTCTTTTCACCTTTCCCTCGCGGTACTTGTTCTCTATCGGTCACACAGTAGTATTTAGCCTTACGAGATGGTCCTCGCTGATTCACATGGGATTCCTCGTGCCCCATGCTACTCGGGATTCAGCTACTATCTTTAAGTTTTCGACTACAAGACTTTCACTTTCTTTGGTGCAGTATTTCGCTGCTTCGTCTAACCGCCAGATTCGATGTCGCTGTCCCACTACCCCAAAAGGTAAACCCTTTGGTTTAGGCTAGTCCCCTTTCGCTCACCACTACTTGGGGAATCTCTATTGATTTCTTTTCCTCCAGCTACTAAGATGTTTCAGTTCGCTGGGTTGGCTCATACCTGTCTATATATTCAACAGGCTGTATCTAGGGTTGCCCCATTCGGACACCTCCGGATCAGGGTTTGCTTCCAACTCCCCGGAGTATTTCGTCGGTAACCACGTCCTTCTTCGCCTCTGTGTGCCAAGGTATCCACCATTAGCTCTTATTAGCTTGACCACAATACATTGGTGTTCACCACTGCATTCACTTCCATCTACTAGATGTCTGTGTCTGCCTGCTATACAATCGCGTTTCTATGCAGTTTTCAAGGTTCTGGCTAGGTTCTACCCAGCAGTCTAAC
>NZ_JACJSG010000013.1 GCF_014697625.1 Anabaena azotica FACHB-119
GTGGGAGGCGCGCCACTAGAGGCAGTTAAGGAGTATATTCAAAACCAAAAGAATACTTGACGGCGATTAAAATCGCGCCATCGCTTACCCCATGTCTAAAAGCCAGGGGCTTGCGCTGCATGGATTATCGGTCAATATGACATTTACCGTTATCTTTTAGAAGAAACAGCACCAGACCGTAAGTTGTATATTTCTGTCAGCAAAGTTGCCTATAATAACTTTTTCACTCAGGATGTAATTCAACTCATTCTCAGGAAACATCAACTTCCCATTATTGTTGTAGATATAGAGGCAGAGGAGATTACACAATGGATAAATTAACTGAGTATCCTAAAATAATTAAGCAGATTTTGACTGAGTATGTAGAACTGTGCAAGGTTAATCCCAATTCAGGTATTGAGACGTTTTTAATTGTAGACGAGTCCAAGGCTCATTACATTTGGATGAATCTTGGTTGGCAAAATGGCGATCGCATTTCTGGTATAACTGTCTATGTGCGGATTCGTGATAATAAGTTCTGGATCGAAGAAGATTGGACTGAAGACGGTATTGCAACTGATTTGGTTCGTGCTGGTGTTCCCAAAGAAGACATTGTTTTAGCCTTCCATGAGCCTAAAATGAGACAGTACACAGATTTTGCTGTAGTCTCATAGCTATAGCCAGTAGTGGCGCATCAATTTTTTAGTATTAGATAGCCTAATTTTTAGGATAATATAGTCAGGAAGGCTTTAGAGAAAGACGGCTGGAAGATTACGGCTGATCCTTATGAAATTAATGTAGATGATGTAGATTTTGAAATTGATTTAGCAGCAGAACAACTGTTAGCCGCAGAACAAGAAGGTAGAAAAATAGCGGTGGAGGTTAAAAGTTTTATTAGTCCATCAAATGTTTCAGAATTTCATACAGCCTGGGGTTAAGTCAATCACCTGTTATGTAATATTTTTGGCGGTACAACTTTCTTATTTGCTTCCTCAACTGCGGCATTCAGTGCTTGATGCGCTGATTCATAACAACCAAACAAGCATGAATCAAAGTCAGCAATAGGAAATGGGTTGCGCTCTAATACGTTATCGATAGCGATCGCGTAAGAATAATTCCTTTTATTTAAAGGGTGAGAATGTACTGCCACATACCACTGTATAGTATTTTCAAAATCAGATTTAGTTCCATCTTTTTCTAGGATTGGTTTATCCATTTATATTTATTAGCTCCTTGATAGAAAAAAATACACTCTATTTAAATTGAAATTGATTCTTTTAGAAAATTTCCTTATAGGATTTCCATAAGGAAAAATTTAAAATTGCTGAAGATACTAAGTTGACCCATCATATCTATTAGGGTCTTTCTTCTCCTTCTTTTTTTTAGGATCTTTCTTTGGTTTTTTGACTTCTCGGTTGCCGTTTTTTTCCTTAGACATTAGCAATCTCCATTGTAGTAATAAACATTGTTATACTGTGATGTAGTTCTACCTTGTTCAATATTTCGTAGATGTCAAACACTGCGGATAGCTTCGCCTTAAGCGGTCAAGTATGGTTATTACCCTACTGAAGTCCAGCAATTAAATAGTCAAAGTAACCGCTTAATTCGTTAGTATCTTCTACTGATATCATAGATATAGCAACATTCTTCATTGCACGGACACTTTCAGAAACAGCTGCGATCGGAGTGCCAAGAGACCTGTACATTTCACGAGCGCCAATAATTCCAATCTCCTGAAGAGGAGTAGAATCACCAGCTACAATACTGTAAGTAATCAACCGTAGATAGTAATCCATATCTCGTAGGCAAGTTGCAGTCATTTCCTGCCCGTAAGCATTGCCCCCAGGGGAGACAATATCTGGGCGTTTTTGAAACAGTTGGTTTGCAGATTGTTTAACAATACGCTCCCGGTTTTCATTTAAAACCTGAACAAGGCGTAGACGGCGATCGCCACTCTTAATAAAGTTTTTAATTGGCTCAAGTTCTCCAGGGGTGAAATAGCGAGCTTCGCTATCTGCACCAAGAATCGACTTTATGATCAAGCTCATTAATATACTCCTAAAAAAAGCAAATATTTTCGGCTTACCCTATGAGAATGCTAAAGGTAAATTAAATAGCACACTTAGATAAACTACAATTTAGATGAGAAAATTATTATGGCTGATTCCTCTAAAATCAGCTATTCTAAGCTTAATTTAACTTTGCACAGATAGCCAAATAACTGCTAGAAAATCCCAGATATGTTTCTGATGATGTGTATCGTTATTGCCGTTGTGTATTCATATCATAGCAGTTATTTTTTACTAATTTTTTTATTTAAGGATAACTATCTATTTAGGATGAGCAAATACTTAAATTTTGCTTTTATTTCAAATATTTTAATACTAAGTATTTTTTTGATCTGATAAAAGACAGATTTAATATAAAACCCTTTCTTTTAGTAGAAGTTATTAACAGTAGTGACAGTTATTATAGAAAGACATACTCGCTTATAAATTATGTTGCTTTAGATATTGCAACGATGCCCAATTCATTGCCTTATTTCTGTAAGAATTTACGGTTGGGAAAATAAAAAATCAAGAGTGAAGCAAGTAGGAAGAAACTAGCAGTCTACAAAAGACAAGGGACGCTGGGCAATCACAGACGCGGATGAGTCCACTGCCGACTGGTGAGTACAATCACGAGATAAATATGGAATCTGAAAAAAATCAAACTGAAAAGCCACTAGATTATCAAGCCTTATTAGCTGCTGCCAAGGAAGCTTTAAAACTTGAATATCAGAGATCAGCAGCTTTAATTTCACAACTGCAAGCCATAAAAACTGAGTTAGAGCAAGTTCGGCTGGAAAACAAAATCTTGAGAGAGAGTAGTTATCAAGATGTGGTTAAGCATTTTGAGACGCGCATACAAGCAGCAGAAGCGCGATCGCTTAAAACTGAAGTGCGTCAAAATTTCCTTGAAGTTAATGGTTGCCGAGATGATGAAAGCTTCGATACTTTATGGGAAAGCATTAAGAATAAGATTCAGATCCAAGACGGTGAAGTGAGAATTGTTTCTCAAAATGGCACTCCTAAGTTCACCTTAAATGGCAAGTTCATGACTTTGAAAGATTTCTTTCAATCCCTCAAACAAGACCCCATCACAAGCAAATTTTTCTTGAACTAAGTAGAAGGACTTAATAAATATAAGTTCGTAGTGAGGGCTTGAGCCAATAAAAACCTTATTTTTAGACTAAGCTGTAGATTTTTAGCCCCTTCCTTACAAGGGAAGGGTTGGCGTTAGGTTGCGTCGAACTCACGTTAATTAGAAGGTTTAGCATCATCTGGCAAAATAGCCCCAGCCAAGTCTGCTTTGTCCAAGTTAACATCAGATAAGTTAGTACCACTCAAATCAGCACCACGCAGGTTAGCAGCGTATAAATTCGCGCCTTTCAGGTTTACATTACGTAAGTTAGCTCCCTGTAAGTCTAACTGGTTAGCTCCACAAATACTAAAACCACGCAGGTCTGCACCACTGAGATTTGCACCATTGAGACGAGGACAACCACGAGCGCCTCTGAGATTTGCGCCTGTTAAATCAGCCCGTTCTAGGTTTGCAAAACCTAAATCAACACCAACTAGATAACAATTTGAGCATTTCTTAGTTTTGACTAAAGTTTCCAGATTTTTATTTGCTTCCTCGGGCGAACCATTAATATTATTTGCAGAAACTAAAGGCGTAGAAGTAGCCTGCGGTGGTTTTGAAACAGAGAGAGTTGCAGCACTAGAAGGAGTTGAAGAAATTGGTTGGACATCAGGTTTGCCTGATTGTTGAAATTTTATAATTCTAGTTCTGGTTTGTTCGTTTTCTAAGTTAATAGTGAAGTTCTGAGGTGGATAATTTTGTTTACTCAAGTTGACATAAACATCCCCCTTACTAGGAAGTATAACTTTAGCATAACCATTATTATCAGTATATTGGACTTCAGGCGCTCCTTGAGAAATAAACTGAATTTTAACTCCATCTAAAGCTTCACCTGTTTCTTTTTGTGTAATGAGTTCTACTATTGCTTTTGGAACTACACAAGCTTCTGATTTGAGACCTACAGAACATCTAAATTCTGGAACTGTTACAACAGTAGCGATAGTTCCAGCAATAGCAATTGGAGTTCCTATCATAAAACCCCATTTAGTAAAATTAAACTTCTTTTTGTTTTGACTACTGGCGTTTTGGCTCATGTTGTGTTCCGCTTTTAATTACAGGGTTAAAATTTAAAAGACATTTATTAACTTTATTTTCAAGGCTAGGTTGCTGTTTTTTATAGTTAACTGTTCAGTCAGACACACTTAATTAATTTTACTGAGGGTTTTTTAACTTTATATAAGTGTATAGTGAACCACATCTTATGTAAATACTATTAACTTTTAAAAAAGCAGTATATTTAAACTTCATTGAGAGGAAAAAATAAAATATTAGTAATGTTTTCTCAAATAATTATTGTATAAAAAAGTACATTTATTAAAGATTGAGCGGAAATTGCGATCGCATTTACCTTCAACACAAAGTTTGAGTATTAATTACGTAAGGATTCAAAGTGAGGAGTCAGAATCATTTGTTATGAGTTTAGTGATTCCTTTCTCCTGCTCACCTTTGTCCTCCTTCGTGCTTTTACTTAACAGATTTAAACCACTGAGTTATCCCTTCACCTAAAGCCTTAGCTAACTTCTTCTGCTCCTGGGTATCTGTCACCCACTCAAACTCATTAGGATTACTCATAAAACCCAACTCTAATAATACCGAGGGGGCGGTGGCTGGACGTGTCAAAGCTAGGTTATTCCAAAAGACACCGTAGGAAGGTCTACCGAGTTTACCTACCAGATAATTGTGCATGAAGACGGCGAGGCTATGAGCTTGGGTATTGTACCAAAATGTACCAACTCCCTTAGTGTTTTCCGCATCACCGTTATCTGGTAGAGAATTGTAATGGATGGAAATGGAAATTGCTGGTTCTTCTCGATTGATAATTGCTTGACGCTCAGGTAAGGAGACATCCCTATCATCCTCCCTCGTCATCACCACATTTGCCCCCAACTTCAGCAATTCCTCACGCAATAACCGAGAAACCGCCAGATTTACGTCCTTTTCCAAATATCCATTCGGCCCAGATGCACCAGATTCTTTGCCACCGTGACCAGGATCGAGTAGAATCTTGATACCAGATAAGGGCTTTCGCCGATTTTGCTTGATATCAGGCGCATGGCGTAAAGCTAACACCAGGGTCGTACCATCGTATCTCAGCTTATATCCCCACTGTTGAGCTTTTTTGAGGTTGAAGGTGTATTTTACCTCTCCTGAAGCTGTCTGCTGCCAATCTAGACGAGAAATTAAAGGGTCATCATCCAGGCGAATAATATCTGTTTGGGCATTGGTGTTGTAGAGTGTGAGGGTGAAAGTTTTTTCCCCTTGTTCCACACTCACAGGTACAGGGGTTTGTAGTGGGAAACGCATCTCGGTTGCACCTGGGACTCTTCGATATCCGACACTGCGAATAAATGTCCGTGGCGGAACAGATCCTGGGAGAATGCGAGTTTCCTGACTATTAATCCAAGCACCATAATCTAGACGGAACCATTCACCCTCTTTACCTGTGACAGTGGCGCGTGTTCCTTTGGGTAATGGTGTAAGTCGAGAGAAATCGGTACTAGGGCCAGTTCGTGCAACGCCTGCGTCTGCTACCACCTCAGCAACTGGTAACTGCGCGGGTGAGAGAATTGTAATTTTGCCAGTTCCTGGTTGAGTTATTGTCTTACCATTGATTGTCAGTTGAAACTGAGGTTGCCCCAACTCTATCTCCTTACCTGCATCTGAGACAACTAGCCCATTTACGGAAGAGCCAGGCTGTAACAATGTAGTGCAACCTTGGTAAGTTCCCACGCTAGACTGGGTAGTGGGTTGATTCTGCCCTGTCAAGGCTGCCAAATTAGTTGGTAGTTGTGCTTGTTGTGGTTGGGGTAAGAGTGCGACAGTTTGATTAGCCAGTTTCACAGATACACTAGCGTTAGGGGATGCAACCGCACTAAAACAAACTAGTTCTCCTGGTAGTCTGGCGATGTCGGCTGCTGGTGTCAGAGAACCTTTAGCAAAAGCTAAACCCTGGGGTATCTCCGGTTGATTACTCACCCTTGTCACCTTAATTTCCAGCTTTTGACCTTGGTGAGTGATAGTAAAAATGTTCTCTCCTAACTGTAGGGGAAAACTGGGTGCAAAATGACCTGAGCGACTACGATTAATTGGCTTACCATTAATGAGAACTTGCCCATTTGGTGGTGCTGTGCCAATAAAAAAGATTTTTTCTGCACTAGTCTGGTGGTTTGTCGGGGGATAAACAACTTTGAGAGGTGAGGAAGCCAAAGCAACGGAGGAGGTGACGAGGAAATTTAAGATTACTGGTACGAGGAACTTTTTCACAGGTTTATCACAGAAGCGTATTGACTATGTGACTGTGGCACAATGACGGGATGTCTTTTGAAAGGTATTGTTAGCAGTTGATAAAAATACAAACTACTATGACTAAGTTTATCTTTGTAACTGGAGGTGTCGTTTCCAGTATTGGCAAAGGCATTGTAGCAGCAAGTCTGGGCCGTTTACTCAAATCACGAGATTATTCGGTGTCGATTCTCAAACTCGACCCTTATATTAATATCGATCCGGGTACAATGAGTCCCTTTCAGCACGGCGAAGTGTTTGTGACCGAGGATGGTGCAGAAACCGATTTAGACTTGGGACATTACGAACGCTTCACCGATACTTCGATGTCACGACTCAACAGCGTTACTACTGGTTCTATTTACCAAGCTGTAATCATGCGTGAACGTCGTGGTGACTACAATGGCGGCACAGTACAGGTAATTCCCCATATTACCAATGAAATTAAAGAACGGATTTTGTCAGTAGCTAAAAAGACAAATCCTTCTGTAGTTATTACAGAAATTGGTGGTACGGTGGGCGATATTGAATCCCTGCCATTTTTGGAAGCTATACGCCAGCTACGCAAAGAGGTGGGACGGCAGAATGTGCTGTATATGCACGTTACGCTTCTGCCGCATATTGCCTCGGCGGGGGAAATGAAAACTAAGCCGACACAACATTCAGTGAAGGAACTTAGATCCATTGGCATTCAACCAGATATTTTAGTATGTCGGAGCGATCGCCCCATCCCTAGAGGACTAAAGCAAAAATTGTCGGAATTTTGCGATGTCCCTGTAGAATGTGTGATCACCGCCCAAGATGCTAGAAGTATCTACGAAGTCCCCTTAATTCTAGAAAAGGAAGGACTCGCAGAACAAGCACTAGATTTGTTGCAAATGGAACAACGCCAACCAAATCTAGCCAAATGGCAAGCTATGGTGCAAGGGTTGTACAGTCCTAAGCATAACGTAGAAATCGCTATTGTTGGGAAATACGTCAGATTGAGTGATGCGTATTTATCGGTAGTTGAGGCGTTACGTCATGCGGCAATTACTACTCAGGGTAATTTAAGCTTACGCTGGGTAAACTCCGAAGATTTAGAAAACCAACCAGCAGAAAATTATCTGGCGGGTGTAGATGGCATAGTTGTACCTGGAGGTTTTGGGACTCGTGGGGTGGATGGCAAAATTGCGGCGATTAAATACGCCCGCGATCGCCAAATTCCCTTCTTGGGTTTATGCTTAGGAATGCAATGTTCCGTCATTGAATGGGCGAGAAACGTCGGTGGGTTAACAGGTGCTAATAGTGCCGAATTTGATCCATCTACCCAGTATCCAGTTATTAACCTGTTACCTGACCAACAAGATGTTGTAGATTTAGGTGGAACGATGCGCTTAGGCGTATATCCATGCCACATTCTACCCAATACCTTAGCGGCCAAACTTTACCAAGCAGAAGTTGTGGAAGAACGACATCGCCATCGGTATGAGTTTAACAACAATTATCGCCAGTTGTTGCTAGATTCTGGCTATGTGATTAGTGGCACATCACCCGATGGACGCTTAGTGGAAATTGTGGAATATCCCCATCATCCATTCTTCATCTCTTGCCAATTCCACCCAGAATTTCAATCGCGTCCTAGCACACCCCATCCTTTATTTACAGGCTTCATGCAGGCAGCGATCGCTCGTAATCATCCTACCGCTAATTTCCCAACACCAGTAGAAGTATCTTAAGGTATAGCAGGGGACAGGGAACAGCGAACAGCGATTAAACCCTTAATTACTCTATGTCCTCATCTCTGTCTCAACTGCTATATTTTTAGGACTTACGCATAAAAACGAAAAATCAAGGGTTTGGGCAAGGGTGTAGGGGTATAGCGCAAAGTCTGAGCGGAGGCTTCCTCCGATCAGAACTTTGTAAGAGAGGGGTATAGGGGTGTAAATCTTTAAAACCCTTACCCCCCTACACCCTTACCCCCCTACACCCTGTCTCAACAGATAACCTTGGTGCGTAAGTCCTGACATTATTTGCTGCGTTCTTCCAGTCCAAAAACACGACGGACGAGTGTCTGCATCAAGCTAGGAGTTAATTGATAAGCGGCTTTCCAAAAGTTGGCTGAACCAACAACTACATCAGGACGTTTATCTTTAACTACAGTCCAAATTGATTTGGCTACATCTTCGGGTTTTTCCAATACAGGCGTTTGAATGGCTTTACCTACTAATTCTGTCCGCGCTTGGGCTGTTTCCTCACTTCCACCGCGAAAAATTGCTCTTTCCATAAGTTGGGTACTGATGAAGCTGGGATAAACACCGCCCACGTGAATGTTTTTTGGTGCTAACTCTGCGTGGAGGGATCTGGTTAAGCCAGTGACGGCGTATTTGCTAGCTGTGTAGGGGACATGGTAAGGAATGGGTTCTATTCCACCGATGGAACTAACGTTAACAATGGTTCCTTGACCACGTTCTAAAAAATAGGGGAGAATAGCGTTAATTGTATGGATGTAACCCCATAAATTGGTATCGATGATTTTATGCCAATCATCTAAACTGAAGGCTTCTACAGGGCCTAAGCAAAAGATGCCGGCATTATTAATTAAAACATCTACGCGACCAAAATGTGCGATCGCCTTTTGGATCATATCCTGAACTTGTAGCGGATCTGTCACATCGGTGGGAATGGCGATCGCTTCTTGTCCCAGTTCCCTAATTTCGGCGGCTGTCGCTTCTAAACGGTCAGCTTGACGCGCTGCCAACACCACTTCATACTGGTGACGAGCAAATAATAATGCTGTAGCTCTACCAATTCCTTGTGATGCGCCAGTGATAATTACTGTGTTTGTCATAATGCTTAGTTGTCAGTTGTCAGTTGCAAAAAAACATTTTTGTCTGGTATTACTACTGTTGTGTTTTGATTTCTTGTAATAACTCTTCGTCAGAGTATTCTTTGTACCATTCGCCTTTTAGCTTTAGCCGTACAGACTGTGCGCCGCCACTGGGAGTACATACAACCCAATAAGTATTGTCTTCGCCTTTAACTTGGGCTGCTTCTTGCGCTTCTGCAATATCAGAAAGACCGGAAAATGCTTGCAGACAAGTCCATGTAATGCCATCTGAGTCTTGAATTTCTCTTTCCATGTTGAAGTAGGGGCTGGGGACTGGGGACTGGGAACTGGGGGGAGATGAGGGAGTAACCCACCCCTAACCCCTCCCTGGAGGGGAATAGGGAGATGGGGGAGATGGGGAAGAATAACAACTGATAACTGTCAACTGTCACCTGTCACCTGTCACCTGTCACCTGTCCCCTACATTGGGTAAAACCTCTGGCTGATCATCTAAGCTGAGGAGGAAGTTAATTAGGTCTGTTTGTTCTTGCGTAGTAAAGCCGGCTTTGAATGTGCGATCGCCTATTGTCACGTCTTCGTTGAGGGGGATTTGCAAATTGGTTGTGTGCTTACCACCTAATTTTGCGATCGCCGCTCCCACAGTGAGCAAATTAATCGGCCCATTCAGCGCCCCTACTACATCAGTTTGGAAGATTTCATTCCCAAATGTGTCTGAGTAGAAAGCATCTCGCCCTAATTTTAATGTTTCTTGAGTAACAGCAAATGCACCATTTTCTGGTGATAGTTGTTTGCGTCCCTCTTCAGTTTGCAGTAATTTTGTTGCTTCTGCTTTATTAATGGCGTAACCCAAGATATCATAGGAACCAATTTCTTGTGGTGCGGCTTGGGTTACAGGTGTAAATGTTTTGTCTAAGCTGGGGGTTTTGCCTAAAACAATTTCTAATCTGTAGGCAAAGAAACTAATTATAAAGATTAAAAATAAAAAGATGCCCATGGTGCGCCATCTATTTTTTTGTGGTTCACTTTTGGGCGGATTAGTATTTATAGTAATACCTGGATCTGTTTTCATAGGATGGTTTTACTCAATGCAGTTCCATTGAAGCGGAGCATGAGAGTAAAAGCTTCATCCTTATAGTTGATGTCTGAGGGAGGAAGGGAGGGATTTTCAGTTATCAGTTATCAGTTATCAGTTATCAGTTTTTCTCCTCTACTTCCTCTGTCCCCAGTCCCCAGTCCCCTAAATCTTATCTATCCCCCAAATTTTAATAGTTTGATCAGCGCTACCACTGGCGAGAAAATTATTATCTGGGCTGACGGCTACGGAATTGACTGTGGCTGTATGTCCTGTGAGGGTGTGTAGTAGTTCGCCTGTGGAAATGCGCCAAATTTTGATGGTGGTGTCGGCGCTACCACTGAATAAAATTTGTCCGTTGGGACTGGTCGCTAGGGATGTGACATCGGCTGTGTGTCCAGTTAATGTATGCAGAATTTGACCTGTGATTAAATGCCAAATTTTAATGGTAGTATCAGCACTACCACTGAATAAAAATTGTCCATCTGGGCTGATGGCGATCGCTTTTACTTCTCCATCATGTCTGTTGAGGGTGCGTAATGGGTCGCCTGTCAGGGGGTTCCATAGTCTGATTTTGTTGTCGGAACTACCACTGGCAAGGATTGTACCATCGGGGCTGATGGCTACGGCGTGAACGGCTGAGGAATGCCAAAGTGTGCAAATGCGATCGCCTTTTTGCAAGTTCCAGATTTTAATTTTATTACTTCCACTGGCAAGAAGTTGTCCATCTGGGCTGATCACTACTACGTTGACTGGTTTTTGATGTCCTAAGAGGGTATGCAGGAGTTTACCTGTTTTTAAGTGCCAAACTTTGACGTTACTTCTGGGATGTACGCCGCTACCCACAGCTAAAAAATTACCGTCGGGACTGATGGCGACGGATGAAACTTCTCCTAAATTTCCTGTCAGGGTGCGGATGAGTTTACCTGTAGGAAAATTCCAAATATTCACGGCTTGTTCGGTACAGCCACTAACTAAAACTTCACCATCGGGACTGATGGCGATGGAGGTAACTTTCCCGGAATGTCCGGTGATGGTTTTGGTTAAGTTGGGAGATTCTAAACTACGTTTGTATTTGAGGGTGGCGATCGCATCAACTATTTTGTCTAGTAATTGTAAACTGTGGCGATCGTTAATTACCGTAAAATATTGCCTGAGTTTTTGAATATATTCTTCATCCTCTATCTTGATGGCTGACTGCATCGCCTCTAAAGGATGGGTGAACTGCTGTAGTGAAACCTGACGCAGTTCTAACCATGTGCTGATAGAGTAGTCAACCTCCGTTTGCGCCCAAGAACTGTCCGGTAGGTGAGATAAACTCTGGGCTAACTGCACAGACAACTCTGGTATCCAGTGAAGTCGCTCTTTTTCTAAAGCTGCATAAACTTGCTTATAACTCGTGGTAATTGCTTTTAGTGATTGTACATCAATAGCATCTTTGAGCAAACTTGGCAGTAACTCTGGTAGTAGCGGTGATACATCATGATGAACTAAATGGTAAATATCCGCTACCCAAGCCGCAACTAAACAATGACAAGTAGTTAATACTTGGCATAGTTGTTCAATATCATGCTGATTAACTCGATACTGTAAAGCTAATTTTGTAATATCAATACCTTGGGCTTGCCACTTTTCCGCTTTCTCTAAAATTGCCAAATTATAAACATTATCTTGACCCAACTGATTAATTTCTGCTGCATCTACACCTATTTGTTGCAATTCATCTCTAATTTGCTTCCAATCTAAAGCCCGCTTCTTAGCTGAGTTCTGAATAATCTCTTTATAAGATAAGCGAGATATTGTTTTATAATAGTATGTTCCCTGTCCCAGACCCCAATAAGCAATGCGAAAATTTAGATAATCTCCATCATTTTCCGACTCTAAAATTAATATTGGCTCTGTTTTTAACATTCCAAACAAAGCCTTAATACTCGATTCACTATGAAATCTCTTACTATCCCAAGCACCAGCCAAAAATTCTACAGGTCTAGTCAAGCTATGAAGAGAGTAATTTTTATTAATAAAATTCCGTAAACCTTCTGCCAGCATTAACTCAATGTCAGCAGCAGATTCTAATTTATTATCGAACTGATCAAACTGAATTTTTGGGGGGGCGATGAAAACCTTCAGGGGTTTACGTGCATAACTATGATGGGATTCTAGAATTTGTGACGGATATAGTCTTAACGGCCAACTATCGAGTATTTTATTAACTTCTGGTAACTTTAACGCTGTATCCCTCTGTTGGTTAGCTATTTGCGTTTGGGTTTCCCGTTGATATGCGGCCAATTGCTGTTGCCATCTTTCTTGTTCATTGATTTTTTCAGAGTTTTGTTCATTAAAAGTATTGACAGTTTCAAGGAATCCTTCGATTAAAGTGGGTAATTGCTCTTTTGTGGCAGTTAAAGCTGCTTCACCTCTCTTGTTGATTATATGTACAAATACAGGAGCAAATTCTAGGACTAGCTGAATTAATAATCTTAACCCTGGTTCCATAAGGGATTCCTATTAAATCAATCACATTAGCATTACGAAAAAAAACCGGATTCGCTTGTCGTCGGGCATGGCTGATACTATACCTTGTGGTTTGGTCAAACTTACCTTCTCTTACAACAATAACTTTACATTGTCACCTTACTAATTGTAGATGACTTTATTATCCTTAGACATAATCAAGTTGCAGAAGAATGCCGTAGCTAGGATAATCGAAAAAATTGGAGATATTTTACGTCTTCTCCATTTTTATTATAGCAAACCCCGGTAAATGCTTACCTTTTCCTGTTAAATCCTAATTTTTTCCCACGATAAATTTTACTTAGATATTTTATCAATCAGTTGGAACTAATACTATCAGATAAATTCTTTGGTTAAAAGCGATGGGAAGATAGTCTCATTTACCCAAAACCTGACCATCAAGTATTTCTAGGGTGGTTAAGTAGAAGGACTAAATTAAACCTAACTTGAGATCGCCGGGTTTCGACTGCGCTCAACCCTCTTCTCATACAGTTAACGAGCATTGAGCGTAGTCGAAATGCGTCTTATAAATAATTGTGTACACCTACTTAATGCCCACTTTACCTGCATTTTTATATAAAATTAGAGAATTATCTCTCAATAACAAGCACATAATATCTAAGGAGAATAGGTATTATTGTTTGAGCCACAAATTTAAATCTTGGGAATTGCTACCTCAATATTTTTACAGTATATATTAATTACAAATTACGTAGGGTGGGGAGTGCATCGCCACCCTCTTCCACTCGCAGATGCAAGATATCAATAGAGACGTTATATGCAACCTCTCTACATTATTGATTCGGTGCATCTTCACAGAGAATTAGTATAAGCCTATCCACAGATTATTGCCAATTGCTATTGCTAGTACCTAAAATAACTGTTTTCATCACTGGCTTATGTTATTTGTAAAGCAAATGCTTCATAGCGATAAATATATAAAATGGATGCAGGCTTTCAAGATAATAAAGTTCCTCATAAACCGAAAATTTTTAATAATTGTAAAAGTTTTATTGAGGGTTGGTATTGGGTGATACCATGTAATGATTTAGGAATAGGTGAAGTCAAACCTATCACGCTTTTAGGGAGAAAATTAGTAATTTATCGTGGACAAGATAAACAGGTAGTGATTTGTGATGCTTACTGTCCACATATGGGCGCTCATCTTGGGGAAGGTACAGTTGAAGGTAATGAATTGCGCTGTGCTTTGCATCACTGGAAATTTAATGCTATTGGTGTATGTGTAGAAATTCCCTGTTTAGAACAACCCCTGCCTTTGAAGTTAAAAACCTGGCCGACGGTGGAGAAGTATGGACTAATTTGGATTTGGACTGGCGAAACTCCACAGCAACCTCTACCCTTTGTCCCAGAGTTAGAATTTCAGGAATATGAAAGTTTTCTAGGTTCTCAATTAGTGATGAATTGTCATCCTCATATCATGATGCTCAGTGCTATTGATACTCAGTATTTCCAAAGAGTTCCAGCTTTAGATATTGGCTTTGAGAAGCAAGAATTAAATCCCAATGCCATTATTTTTAGTAAGTATAGGCGACAGAACCATGATTTACTAATTAAAAAAATATTTCGTCCTTTATATAAGAACCCTATTTATAGCCTTTGCTATTGGTATGGGAGTACATTCACATTAACTGTAGGAACAGATTTACGACGTTGCTATTTTATGTTTGCTGCACGTCTCAACGAAAAGGAACAAGTAGAAATCCAAACTATTTTCTTGACCAAAAAACGCAAAGGTTTCTCTGGTTGGTTATCTACCCGTTTTATGTTGTGGCTGAGTAATTCGGTGATGCAGGAATTGCTAAATAAAGATGTAAAAGTTTTGCAGAATATGCAGTTTAATTTAAAAACTCCTATCAAAGTTGATCAATCAATTATGCAGTTGATTAATCATGTGGAGCGACAAAAACCTTTAACTTGGAAGACTTGGCTATTAGCGCGATCGCCTGATACAGAAATCAAGGAAAATCAGACTAAATGGAGAGACGAATTGACCAACGACTAAAGAAAGATAAAAAGTAAAAAGCGTCCTCAAATTACTTTTTACTTTTCTCCGTTAGGCAACTTGCACCCATAAAAAGAAGTGGCTTTGCCACTTCAGATTTCCCAGGTAGAACCTAAAAATGAGTATAACGGCTAAAAAAATTTAAAATAGTATAAGTTGACACTAATTGACAGGCTAGCTCCTAATCCCTAGCCTGCCATATACTACAGGACTTACGCACCAAGGTTATCTGTTGAGACAGGGTGTAGGGGGGTAAGGGTGTAAGGGTGTAAGGGTTTTAAAGATTTACACCCCTATACCCCTATACCCCTACACCCTTGCCTAACCCCTTGATTTTTCGTTTTTATGCGTAAGTCCTATACTAAAACCATGCCAGCAATCATCCGGGGTGACAACTATGGCGACTCATATATGTACAGTATGCGGCTACGAATATGATCCAGAAGTAGGCGACCCAGATAATGATATACCTGCGGGTACACCTTTTGAAGATATTCCAGAGGATTGGGTATGTCCCGTCTGCGGTGCGACAAAAGATTTATTTGAACCAGCAGATTCTTAAGTAAGCCGTTGAAAATAAATCAAATGAGTTCGTAGTGAGGACTTTAGTCCTCCAAAAAGGACTAAAGTCCTGACTACAAACCTTGATTTATAGTTACAAAATTTAAGTAGCTGGAAAACACACTCTAACCCCTAAGCCCCATTTGACTGCTAGCCTAGAAAGTAAGTGATCTAGAAAAGAAAGTTAGAAAATTGCTACCTGCGAAAATTGTAGTTGTTGGCGGCGGGGCCGCGGGTTTTTTTGGGGCGATCGCTTGTGCTAGAGTCAACTCACAAGCAGCAGTCACGTTAATTGAAGCTAGTCGTCAAACTCTGGCGAAAGTGAGTATTTCAGGTGGTGGACGTTGTAATGTAACTCATGCCTGTTTTGACGCTAATGAGTTAGTCCGCTATTATCCTAGAGGTGGGAAAGCACTGAGGGGTGCTTTTGCTCGCTTCCAAGCTAAGGATACTGTATCTTGGTTTGCAGCTCAAGGTGTGCCGTTGAAAAAGGAAGCTGATGGGCGGATGTTTCCCATCACAGATAGTTCCGAAACCATCGTCAACTGTTTGATGAATGCAGCCAAAGCTGAGGGCGTGGAAATACAAACGGGAACGGCTGTTGTCTCAATTAAGCATACAGGCAATCAGTTTGAGATTTTCTGCAAGTCGGGAGAGATAATAAAGTGCGATCGCCTATTATTAGCTACAGGTAGCAGTCGCATCGGCTATCAACTAGCCCAGGAATTAGGACATCATATCGAAGCGCCAGTCCCATCATTATTTACTTTTAATATTCCTGAAGCCAAGTTGCGGGGGTTAGCTGGTATTAGCGTTAACCCTGTGCGCTTACGGTTATGCGTTGGCGATAAACCGCCACTGGAACAACTAGGGCCATTGTTAATTACCCATTGGGGAATGAGTGGCCCGGCTGTTCTCAAACTTTCCGCTTGGGGTGCAAGATTGCTGTATGACAGTCATTATCAAGCAACTTTATTAGTTAATTGGTTGCCCGATTTTACCCAAGAACAAGTACGAGAAAATATTTTAGCAGTAAAAAATGAATGGGCAAAGCGGGCGATCGCATTACATCGCGGCGTTGATTTACCACATCGTCTTTGGCAATATATCATTGCCCGTGTCGGTATTACCACAGATGACCGTTGGGCAGGATTATCGAATAAAACTTTAAATTTGCTAGTTCAAGAACTCACACAGGGAAAATATTTAATAAATGGTAAAGGAGTTTTTAAAGAAGAATTTGTTACCTGTGGCGGTGTCAATCTCAAAGAAATTGACTTCAAAACGATGGAAAGTAAACTAGTCCCCAACCTCTATTTTGCCGGAGAGATTTTAGATATTGACGGCGTTACAGGTGGATTTAACTTCCAAAGCGCCTGGACAACAGGCTATTTGGCTGGGGTGGCGATGGGGAATTAGTCAGTTGACAGGTGATAGGTGATAGGTGACAGTTGTCAGTTGTCAGTTGACAGTTGACAGTTGACAGTTGACCCTTTCCCCCTTTCCCCTTTCCCCCTTCCCCTTTCCCCCTTCCCCCTTCCCCCCATGTCCAAGCCAATACATAAAGTTTGATAAAGTTATGATGAAGTTGATTTAAGTTAATGAATGAGAATTGTGTCTTGTCTAATATCAAGTCTCGTTAATTAGTAATTATAAGGACATCGGTGCAAAAGTTGGCAAACCCTCTTTCCTACTCATTCCTTGCCTTCCTTGGGGGGGTTTCCCTTGGGGTCTTGATGATAAGTTTTTAACCTAACCGGATATAAGTTCTTAATAACTCTATATACTCTCAAAAATGTAAAACTTTTGTAAAGTGATGATTGATTAAGTGACTTTTAAACCTAGAGATACTACCATATACCTGTGTGTTTCTAAGTAAAATAGTATAAATTTTTAATAACTATTTTACAGTAGTTTCCCTAATTGACTTAACTCAAATTTGCGTGTCTATAGATTCGCTTAGGGTGTGAGTAATGCGTAAACCAGTTCTAACGATTTTCTATCAGTACAATCCCTGGCACACTTCTATTGGAGGAATTCAGACATTAATCAATACATTTATTAAGTATGCTCCCGGTGAATTTGAAGTGCGGCTTGTGGGAACAGCCAGTGATTCTAGTCAGACTCTTGGTAAATGGCAAGAAGCAGAATTTGCAGGTAGGGAGATAAGTTTTTTACCAATTCTGAAGATAGAAGACGATAATGTGCGAGGTTTAATCCCTACTACAGTTAAATATACGGCAGCGTTGTTAGGACGTTCCCTGTCTTCAGATTTTCTTCACTTTCATCGACTTGAGCCTAGTTTGGCAGCGATGAACTGGCAGGGAGAAAAGACCATCTTTATCCATAATGATATTCACACACAGATGGCAACTGTGGCTGACCGTAAGGCAATATTGTGGCGTAGATTTCCGGCTGCTTACTTTGCGTTAGAGAACATATTGATACGTCAGTTTAGTCAGATTCTATCTTGCAATAGTGATGCTGCACAGTTTTATCGGCAACGTTACCCCCAATTGCAAGACCGTGTAGCATTTATTAAAAACTCTTTTGATAATGAGGTCTTCTACTCTGGGAGTCAGTCACAACGGGAAGCTAACCGGCGCGAACTGGCTGTGCAGATGGGACTGGAGGAAGAAACAAGTTTTATTCTCTTTGCGGGCAGACTACATCCCCAAAAAGACCCGGTATTATTGATACGTGCTTTTGCTGCTTTAAACCAACCCCACACACACCTTTTGATAGCAGGTGATGGAGAATTAGCGACACCAGTACGCCTGGAAATTGAACAATTAGGATTGTCCAGTCGGGTGACAATGCTAGGAGCATTAAAACAACAAGAATTGGCTAGGTTACATCGGTTGAGTAGTGCCTTTGTTCTCAGCAGTGCTTATGAAGGTTTACCTCTGGTGGTACTAGAAGCACTGGCTAGTGGTACGCCAGTAGTCACAACCAAATGTGGTGAAACTCCCAAATTACTTAATCCTGATAGTGGTATTGTATGTGAGGAAAGGACACCCGAATGTATAGCTGATGCTTTACGTCGGATACTATTGCACCCACAAGATTATCCCAGTGAAGCCTGTGTACGCACTGCACAACCCTTTGCGGCGCGTACTGTCGTGAGAGATGTTTACGGTGATATGTTAAGTCGCTGGGCTTTAAAAGAGTTCTCAGTCATTGGCTGACGAAGTAGCAGAGGCTGATCCAACTGCTACGGATAGTGTGTTTCCTTGTAAAACAACCAACAACATGACTATGAAAATTGCTGTAATTGGAGCTAAAGGTCTTCCCCCTAAACAAGGTGGCATCGAGCATTACTGTGCAGAAGTCTATCCCAGGATAGTTGCACAAGGTCACAGTGTAGACTTATATGCCAGGTCTTCATATACGGATACTCGTTGGCTGGGGAATGATGATTTTCAAGGGGTGCGAGTAATTTCCTTACCTGGGATGGATGTCAAAGGTGCAGATGCCTTCGTCACCTCTGCATTAGGTGCGATCGCCGCCACAGCAGAAAGATATGATATCGTCCACTTTCATGCTCTTGGCCCCTCGCTATTCACCTTCTTACCCAGAATTGCCAACTCAGCTAAAATTGTTGTCACTTGTCAGGGATTAGATTGGCAACGTGCTAAATGGGGTAGCTTTTCCACTCGCCTGATTCAAACTGGTGAAAAAGCCGCAGTCCGGTTTGCCCACGGTATAGTAGTTGTCTCTGATGCACTCAAAAGCTACTTTGCCCAAACTTATGGACGGGAGACAGTTTATATTCCCAATGCTCCCGCTAGCTACGGTGAATCAGACCCCAAATTTACATATGGTAAAACACTGGGTTTAGAACAGGGACGTTATATGGTATTCGTCGGGCGGATCGTTCCCGAAAAACGTCCCGATTTACTCATTGAAGCCTTCTCCAAATTACAACCATCTGGATGGAAATTAGTTTTGGCTGGCGGTGTTAGTGATACTCAATCATACACCGCTCAATTATTAGAAAAGGTCGCAAATAACCCCAATATTATTTTTGCTGGTGAACTACGTGGCCCGCGTCTGTGGGAAATTGTGCGCGGCGCAGGAATGTTTGTTTTACCCTCTGATTTAGAAGGTTTGCCATTAGCAATGTTGGAGGCAATGCAGGAAGGTGTACCAGTGGTAGCCAGTGATATTCTGCCACACCAACAGTTGATTAATGGCGGTATGGGAACATTATTTACATCTGGTGATGTAGACTCCTTAGTTAGTTCCTTAGATTGGGCAATTCATCACCCCCAACAAATAGCAAGCATGGCAAAGAATGCCCAAAGAAATATTCAAGTAAATTACAGTTGGGAACATATCACTGCGGAAAACTTAAAGCTGTATCAAACCCTGTTGACCTCGCCTCAACCGCTAGGGACATTGCAGCCTGAAGAGATTAGTTTAGCTAGGGCGGGAAGCAAAAAATAGATGGGTGCGGAGTGTGGCGTGAAGGAGAAAAACTCATGACTATGGGCTGTTGACTGTTGTAGGGGCGGGTTTAATTGACATATTTATTTTCCCCATGAATTTCTGGCTGAACCCGCCCCTACTGGACTATGAACTAATAACCAATGACTATTGTTTCTGGAAGAAACTAGGATACGTGTAATGGGAAAAGGCATTTCAACCTTACTAGCAGTCTTGGGACGCAGAGGCTTTCCAGCTATTACTGTCTTTGCTGCTGTTATAGGAGCGTCATTCGCCTATTTGAAGGTGACACCACAGTTGTATGAAACATCAGCAAGATTGATGTTGGATGATAAAAAGGCTAGTGTATCTGAGTTAGGTCGTGACTTAACTCAGATAAATTCTTCAGGTGTGGGACGCAACCCTTTGGCAGACCAAGCGGAATTGTTGAAGTCACAAACAGTATTGCAACAGGCAATTAGTAAACTCAAGCCCCAAAAAGGTAATTCAACCGAAAAGGAATTAACACCTGCGGATATTAAATCAAAGTTGAAGGTGGTGATTGTTCCAGCGACTAATATCCTAGAGTTGCGATATCAAAGTGAAGATCCACAACAAGCGGCTGAGGTTGTAAATGCTCTCTCTGAGGCAATGGTTGAGGAGAGTATCAAAACCATTAGTTCCGAGGCGACTAAGGTCAGAGAGTTTTTAGCCCAAAAAGTCCCCCAAGCACGTCAACGTCTCCAACAAGCCGAATTAGCAGAAACCAGATACAGACAGCAAAGTGGTGTGGTAGCGGCGGATGACCAGACCAGAAGCTTAGTAACTAGTTTGGCAGACTTGGAGAATCAAGAGCGTACCTTAGCCGCACAACTGCAAGAAGCGCGATCGCGTGACGCATCTTTACGCCAAGTGACAGATGCGAAAAACATCACCACAGCGTATGCCTCTGTCAGAGAAGGTCAAGACGAACAACTCAAAGTCCTACGCAACAAGCTAACTGATATAGAAACCAAGCTCATCGAAGCGCGGACTAAATTTCGAGAAGAACATCCCACCGTTCTCGATCTAGTGCAGCAAAGAGATGAAATCAGAGCTTTGTATGCCCAGCAAATGGCTAGGGTATCTTCTAACAATCAAACGGCTAATTTTCAGAATTTAGCTAATGACCAAATCAGCCAAAACCTGATCTCTGAATTAATCACCAATGACATCACACGTTTAGCCGTAGAAAACAGGCTGAATGCTATCCGCCAAATGAGAGCTAATATCCAGCGACGTTTGGCACTCATCCCCATTCAACAGCAACCCTTAACTGTCCTCACCCGCCAACGGGAAGAAGCCGCCGAATCAGTCAAGTTTCTCCAAAGTAAACTGGAAGAAGCACAGATTGCTGAAGCGCAGAAAGTTAGTAATATCCGCATTCTGGAAACGGCTGTCGCACCAGAGTTACCTTCATCGCCTAAGCGTATCGTTGTGCTTGTCCTAGCTGGGTTCTTTGGCAGCATCTTAGCTGTAGGCTTGGTGTTAGTACTAGAACTGATGGACAACACTCTGCGCGATGCTTCCGAAGCCGAGGAGTTACTACAACTACCATTGTTGGGAGTTTTACCACGTCTCCCCGCTACCAAACTGAGTTTAGAGCCGGCGGAACAGTTTCTTGATGATTTAGGTTTGGTTGAACCTTACCGAATGCTGTTGAAGAATTTAGAGTTCCGCAATGTTGACAATTTGCAAGTTATAGTTGTCAGCAGTCCGCTTTCTGGGGAAGGGAAGTCAGTCATTGTTTCCCATTTAGCAGCAGTTTCCGCTATGTTATCTCGGCGGACGTTAATTATTGATGCTGATTTGCGTAAACCTTCACAACACACGCTATTTAATCTAGCTCCTAAACCAGGAATTACCGACGTAATTGATGGTACAAGACCTTTATTAAGTGCGGTGCAGTCAACAGCCGTGGAAAATCTCTCGGTTTTGACTTGCGGTGAATTACGGGGAAGACCATCGCAAATATTAGAATCCCCAGCCATGAAAGCCTTGGTGGCGCAAGCAGCAGAATATTACGATTTAGTAATTATTGACACACCTCCCCTCAGCGCTTGTGCTGATGCCTCCACTTTGAGTCAAATGAGTGATGGTGTCATCCTGACTACAAGACCTGGTTTCACCCTCAAGGAGGTATTACAACGTGCGGTATCAGAACTTAACCAAAACCGCATCCCGATTTTAGGTGTAGTCGTCAATGGTATGACAAGCGGGACGGAAAAATACTACCGCTACCCCTCAGAGGAATATCCCTCCCTATTACCGAAAACTCTGCGCCGTTTAACCGCGTTGGGAAGTGGTAGAAGAAATTCGACTGATAATTCGAGGTCGAACTAAGAAAGATGCTAAACAAAACCGCCAGTAGGTCTTTTCATCTCAACTTGTGGCTAGGCTTAGTTGGTCTAGCAGTTGGTATTTTAGCTGGGTTTGCGGTTGGTGTCAGTCCGGTGTTGCTATTCGTGGCTATAGTAGCGGTAGCTGGACTGATATGGTTTTTTGCCAGTTTTGAGCAAGCAGTTATTGGTTTATTAATCCTGCGTAGCTCTTTAGACCTGTTTTCCTCTCTACAAATACCAGCCGCATTTGCGATCGCTCTCAATGGTTTAACAATACTTTATGTATTGGTGGCGCTACTCACGGGTAAAGCTGTCAAAACAGATAAATTTTGGTGGTTTTTCGCGGTGTGGGTCATCTTCCAAAGCCTATGGATAATTCTTTTACCCTTGGGTGGTTTGGGGATGGATGCTTCTTTCTTGATGAATGGTGTGCGGGTATGGATGCGTTACTTTTCTTGGTTGATGGTCTACCTGTTGGTAATGCAGCTCAAAGACAGTGTACCACCGGAAAAGATAATTTCTCTGTTGCTGTTGTCTTTGGTGGCTCCCATTAGTATTGCACTGCTGCAAATATTTATACCAGAATCAATGTTACCGCCTTTGTTAACAGCCCAGGGGAAAGCTGGGAGTAGTGTTTCAGGAACTTTAGGTTTTCCCAACGGGTTAGGTATCTTCCTAACGATGTTTATCGCTTTAGTTTGGTGGAAGTTAAGTATTTCCAGCAAACGTTTACCTTGGTTGCTTTTATTAGGGTTGGTGTCCTTTGTATTTGTGAGAACTGGTTACTTTACAGGAGTAATAGCAGTTTTCTTGCTGATATTGTTTATCAACTCGGCAAAAATTACCCCAGTGAGAGTGATTGGCGTAGCACTGTTTTGTTGTGCATTTTTGTGGATGTTTGGGAGTACAGAATTTGGACAACAACGACTCACAGAAATTTATGACACGCCTTTATTGAACCCCAACATTGACGTATCTAGGTCAATTATTTTGTCCTATGGAGATGGTAATAGCTTTAATTGGCGGATTGCTCACTGGACTTATTTAATCAATGCTTGGAATCAATTTCCGATATTGGGTTACGGTCTAGATACAAGTCGCTTTCTGGGTATACGCGACTTAGAAACAGGGGGTGGCTATGAAGCCCACAACGATTATCTCCGCTTTCTTGTAGAGCAAGGAATTGTAGGGTTGATAGGGTTTCTGTGTTTTTTATTTGTGCAATTATGGCATCTAGTCAGTTTACTGAGAAATTCTCAGTTCAACTACGCTCGGCGTAATTTGTGTTTGCTGTTGGTAGCCTTATATGTGGCTAACGCTGTGAGTATGCTGGCTAGTAATATTGTTGATGCTACTACATTCTTTTTCTATTGGTGGACTCTAGTGGCGATCGCAGGCTGGGGTGATGAATACTGGAACCCAAATTTAGCGAAAACATCAGCTTAGTATCAATCAAAATTGGGTCGGTAGCTATAAGGATTCTTGAGAAATGCTGCAATCTTTAAATCAACGACAGAATAAGCAAAGGCTAGTAGGAATTGACTTGTTTAGAGGTATATCAGCTTATGCTGTCGTTTTAATTCATGTTGGTACTCTCATGATTTATTCTGGATTACCTACAAATAATTTGACAAATGCAGTTATCGAAATCAGTCGATTTGCTGTACCTTTCTTTTTGGCTTCGTCATTTTATTTAATGACGCAAAAATTATATACAACAGAGCAAAAGACTTCTGTAGTTAGTTTATTTAAATCAAGGTCACAAAGATTATTAATTCCGTATTTTTTATGGAGCTTGATTTATTTATGCCTACGTATACTCAAAACTTTGAGTGAGTCGGGAAATCTCAAGGATTTATTTCAAGACCCAGTTCTGCTGCTGTTTCTTGGTGGCGCTTCTATTCATTTATATTTCTTACCAATGCTATTTACAGGTAGCTTTTTAATCATCTTGGCAGAAATATTAGTGAGTCGCCAGATTAAATTAAAAACGCTCCTTGTTTTATCCATAATTAGTATTGTTTTCTACGAATTGCAGATATATTCGGGAAATGATTTTAAATTCTATACTGACTTTGGCGTAAATTGTTTAGCAGTTACAAATGCTTGCTCTATAGCTTTTAAAAGTATAGAAAACCCCATATTTCCCAACTATGATCATCAAATTTGGCGATTATTGTTTGTAGCGATCGCCTGGCTAATTAAATGTCTACCTTATACATTACTAGCTATGGTTATCAATCATCCACGCATCAAAAAACTCACGAAACATCTAAATATAAATCATGCAATATCCTTATTGAGCCTAGCCTTAATCATAACGGCATTATGGCTATTAAATTTATACCAAATTACTTATTTTCCCCAATCCCTATACGAATTAGGTACAGCATTCTCTCTCCTGATATGTGGAATTGCTCTATCCAATAAAATACCAAAATCACCTTACATAGAGAATTTAGGCATATCTTCTTTTGGCATATATCTCATACATTATTTAATTCTCTTAATCTACATTAATCTTTTGGTAAAAATCATACCCAATATCAAGATGTTACCTCCAGTAATAACTATGTTACTCATATCTGCTGTTGGCTTCTTGACTAGCTGGCTTATAGTCGCAAGACTGATGAAAATAAAAGTTATATCTAAAAATCTTTTTAGCGCTTAATACAAATAATAATGATTTTCCTATCACCAAAGGAGGTAATATGACAGAACATACTATTGACAATCATCAGTATTTTAAAAAGCAATTGTCAAAATACTTATACTTGATCAGAGGTATAGCAATTATCCTTGTAGTTGTTGGTCATGTGATTGGATACAATATCAGCTATGGAATGCGTCAAATATATAATTCTAATCTTTCCTTGCTCGGTTGGATATGTGATTTAATAAATACATTCCATATGCCTACTTTTTTTATTGCCTCTGGAATTGCTTTTGCTGCTTTTAGCAATAAAAATCTTACTTATCAAAAATTCTTTACATCTAAATTTCAGAAGTTACTTGTACCCCTACTTGTTTGGTGTCCCCTATATTTTATCTTTCAATCTTTAGCTAAATCAAGGACATTTTCTATCTTTGATATAATTAATTCCGTAATTTATCCCTACGAAATATTTTGGTTTTTACACGTTTTAATATTTTCAACTCTACTGAGTTTTATATATTTCAAAAATTGGCGTTCAGTAGAATCTTATTTAATTTTATCAGTAGCTTTATTTATTATTAGTGTTTTGGCAAATAATAAAAGCATTCAAGATTATTTCTTTTGGAATATATTCTATGCTTTTGGTATTTTTATAAATAGATATTTATGGAAAATAGAAACTATATTTTGTAAAAATTCTCATATTGTAAATCAAGTTCTGACACAATGCTTATTTCTATCTATATTAATAGCTTGTGAATCTCTTTTACCTAAAGATGCCAGCGTTGATTATTTAAGATTAATCAATGGCACAGTAGGATTTATGTTTTTATATTTGCTGTCTATTCAGTTAATTAACTATGTAGACAGAAGTAGCAGTGAAAAAGGTGAATTATGGCAGAAAATCACCGAATATTTGCAATATTGTGGTACAGCTAGTATGGCTATATATTTATTTCATGGTTACTTTACAGGTATCACAAAAGTTCTATTATTGAGGACGGCTAACTTACCGAATCCGATTTTATACTTTTTAATTGTCTCTTTAGCGGGGATTTTATTTCCACTACTGATTTACAACACATTTAAAACTCGCAGTAAACTATTTCTTTACTCCATAGGTGCAGCAAAATAACTTATTGGTTCTCTGTGTTCAGGATTATACAGTTAAATTTTTCCCTGAGATTGAAAGAGGAAATGTAATTGTCAAGACTAAATGATGTTTTAAAAGTCATGATTAATGTATTGAATAATCAGAAACCTCTCGAAATTAACTTTTTGCAGTAGAACCTAGAAAAGTTTTACCTGCTAAAGAATATCAGGAGAAATTTCTCAGTGTTTCCAGCCACAATCAATGACATTTAAAACATCTTCTAGGGTAGCTGCCGATACTTTAATTAGTCAATAAAGCCTATTGAAATTAAACAATGATACAGCAAGTAATTGATACTAACAACTATTTAGCATCATCAACTCATAAGCGTTATCGAGTTGTGTTGGTACATCCTAGTGCGGGAGTAAATTGGAGCGGTGGTTCAGAAATATTTGCCATAGAATTAGCCAGATATCTCAATTCCTACTTTGATGTAGAACTTTTGAGTGGTGCTGACTGTGGTTCTTTCTCCTCCTTGTCTGGTGGTATCTCACGTACTCACGCTTTTAACATTGTCCGTCATCCGCTTTTATCTGGACTAGTGCATAAGTTTGCTAGTCATCCAGAAATAGTAATTGAACACCTCACAAATTTTTTACCTTGTGCTATTCATCTATTAGCTAAACCTGCCGATTTGATATTTCCCTGTAATGATTATGGTGGGTTAGCAATGGCGGCTTTTGTGAGAGCTATCAAAGGTACACCCATACTTTATACTGAACACATTGGATTAATGGGGGGAGGTAAATCATTAAGACGTAACCTGCGGTTTCATCCTGATCAACTAGTAGTTTTTTCAGAAGAAACAGTAGAATTTGTTCGCAATTTCCAACCTAAACAACAAGTGACCATCATTCCTAATGGTGTAGATACAAATAAATTTACCCCGTTAGGAAATCGCCTCGATTTCGGTTTACCAAAACCCATTGTTCTTTGTGTCGCTTCGCTCAAGCGGAATAGTCATAAACGCATTGAATTGGCTATGCAGGCAGTAGCACGTTTACCCCAAGCTAGTTTACTATTATGCGGCGATGGTATTGACCGTGATTACTTTCAAGCTAAGGGTGATGAGTTACTAGGGAAGCAACGTTTTCAAATTCAAAGTTTACCTTATGAACAAATGCCTGAAGTTTACCGCAGTGCTGATGTATTTACCTTACCTTCAATCGATGAGCCTTTTGGACTGGCTTATGTAGAAGCAATGGCTAGCGGTTTACCCGTAGTTGCTACCGATGATGCAATGCGTCGGCAAATTGTGGGTGATGCTGGCAGACTTTGTGATGTGACTAATCCAGATATTTATGCTGCTGCTTTAGGAGAGATTTTAACTCAAGATTGGCAAGTTCGCGCTAGGGAAAATGCTTTACGTTTCAGTTGGGAAAATATCGCCTTAAGCTATCGTGATTTGATTTTAGAAACTATTTACAGTCGTCAAAAACATCCTTAATTAAATTCAACACAAACCTTATGCCAAAAGTTTCCATAGTGATTCCAGCTTATAATGCAATGGCTTATCTACCAACTACGCTGGAAACCGTTTACCAACAAACATTTACCGACTTTGAAGTGTTAATAATTAATGATGGCAGTTCTGATAATATTGTTGATTGGGTTTCCCATCTCACAGATAATAGAATCCGCCTGATTACACAAGAAAATCAAGGTTTAACTGGCGCACACAATACAGGTGTGATTCAAGCACAAGGTGAATATATTGCCTTCTTAGATGCTGATGACCTATGGGAACCAAGCAAATTAGAAAAACAAGTAAGTTGCTTAGATAAAAATCCCGAAGTCGGCTTAGTAGATACTTGGGTAATGTTAATTGATGAGGATGGAGTATCTACAGGAACAGTTATCAAAACCAACGCCGAGGGTAACGTTTGGCAACAAATTATTCAATGTCCTACTGTTGTTTGTGGTAGTTCGCCTCTAGTCCGCAAAATTTGTTTTCAAGAATTAGGTTTGTTTGATCCAGAAATGGGTGGTTCCTCCGATTGGGATATGTGGACGCGCATTGCATCTCGATACAATTTTGCCTTAATTAAAGAACCGTTGACTCTGTATCGTCAACATCGTAGCAGTATGTCGAAAAACTGCGATCGCGTATTTCGAGAAAACCAAGCCGTCATCGAAAAAACCTTCAAATCAGTTCCCCCAGAATTACAAAACCTCAAACAACGCGCCTACGCCTTAGTCTACTTATACTTAGCCTGGAGATCCCTAGATAACAGCAACTACGAACAAGCCATTTACTATCGCCAACAAGCTTACATCAACGACCCCAAAGTTATCTATTCCAAATCAGGACTCTCCCAACAATTCGCCATCCTTGTTACCCGCTTCTTCGGCTCCTCCGCCTTAGATGGAGTGAGAAACATTAGCCGCACCCTACGCAGAAATATTCTCGCTTTCATCCCTTAAAACCTCCAGGTTCCTCTGCGTTTAAAAAACACCAAAAACCTATGCCAAAAGTATCAGTGGTCATCCCCTCCTACAACGCCATGAAATATCTCCCCGCCACCGTGGAGAGCGTCTTGCAACAAACATTTACCGACTTTGAAGTATTAATAATTAATGATGGCAGTTCAGACAATATTCTTGAATGGACTACACAAATTACCGACCCAAGAGTGCGAGTAATTTCTCAAGAAAATAAGGGACTATCAGGAGCGCGTAACACTGGTATCAATAACTCATCGGGAGAATATATAGCCTTTATCGATGCTGATGATTTATGGCTGCCAAGTAAACTAGAAAAGCAAGTCAAATGTTTAGATAATAATCCCCAAGCTGGTTTAGTTTATACATGGACAGCTTGGACTGATGAAACTGGTAAACCTACAGGTGTCATAGTAGCTTCTGATGTCGAAGGCTATGTCTGGGAACAAATGGTTGTTAATGACAAAATATCTAACGGTAGTTCAGCGATGGTGCGCCGGATTTGTTTTGACAAAGTAGGTTTATTTGACACAGAATTAACCAGTTCAGAAGACCGCGATATGTGGATTAGATTAGCAGCGCATTATCACTTTGCGGTTGTCAAAGAACCACTCACACTTTACCGCCGACACTCGCAAAGTATGAGTAAAAATCGCCCCAAAATGCTGAAAAATATCCGCCGCGTTTTTGAGAAAACTTTCGAGTCTGTACCAACAGAATTATTATACTTGCGAAATCGTAGCTACGGCTGGATAAATCTTTATACAGCTTGGACTTGTATGGATGAGAAAGATTACAAAGAAGCCATAAAATATCGTCGCCAAGCTCTTCTACATTATCCACAACTTGTTTTTACCGATTATTTTTTACGCTTGAGTGTAGCAATTTTGATGATGCAGTTGTTGGGTTCTCATGGCTATGATAACTTGCGATCGCTAGTACGCAACTTGCGTAAATTGATTTTAAGTGGTGCTTAATCTAGCTAATAACTGTTGTTTATCTAATTGTTTCATCTCATCATCTAAACTCTGTGCTAATGCTAATTAAAAGAGTCAAACAACTGTTATCGGGTCAATTTATTCGCAATGTTGGTTGGTTAGGCACAGCAGAGCTAGTAAATCGCATTTTCCGCTTAGGAACAACAGTAACGCTAGCTCGAATGTTTAGCTCCCAAGATTATGGAGCAATGGCTCTTATATATACCATCTTTGAATTTGCTAATGTTTTTACCCTCAGAGGTGGTATTGGCGCAAAGATTATTCAAGCAGATGAAAAAGATGTGGAAACAATATGTAACACCTCTTTTTGGATCAATTTGATTTTGTGCGTTTCTGTTTTCTTTTTTCAATGTATTATAGCTTTGCCCGTTGCCCAATTTTATGGTAATCCACAGCTAGTTTTACCTATATGTGTTTTAGCAGGTGTATATCTGATATACCCTGTTTTTATGGTCAACTCCGCCCTGATTGAACGAAATAATCACCTGAAAATCACAGCAATATGTAATGCTGTGCAAGCATTTGTAGGCAATGTTATTACAGTTGTTTTCGCTCTTTTAGGTATGGGAGTTTGGGCTGTAGTTTTACCTATAATTTTGTCAACTCCAGTCTGGGTAATTATCACCTGGATGAATAATCCTTGGCGACCTCCGACGAAATTTTCCCTTGATAACTGGCGGGAAGTTTTCAACTTTGGTAGAAATATGCTTTTAGTAGAATTTCTTAATAAGTTAAGAAATAATTTAGATTATTTAATTGTTGGAAAATTTCTTGGTGCAGAACAGTTAGGTATTTACTTTTTTGCTTTCAATGGAGGTTCTGGTATTAGCATGAATGTAATTAATACATTTATGTCTGCTTTGTATCCTTATATATGTGCTGTTAGAGAAGATTGGCTAGAATTTAAGAAAAGATATATCAATAGTATCAGAAAAGTGATTTCATTTGTGATTCCACTGATATTGATTCAGTCTATATTAGCCCCAATATACGTTCCGATTATTTTCGGTCAAAAATGGACTTCTGCTGTACCGATTCTAATTATTATCTGTTTATCAGTAATACTCAGAGTCTTCGGTTGGGCTAATTCTCTTTTACTAACTGCTGTAGATAAAACAGATATTAACTTATATCTTAATGTCATATTCACTGTATTGTTTGCTGCCACAGTCTTATTAACAGTACAGTGGGGTATAATTGGGGTGGCTGCTGGTATTTTAGTAGTTCATATAATCTATGTACCTTTGTCTGTTTTCTGGAGTTACCGATATGTTTTTTCTAAGCATAATAGCTTATTAAGTAAAATTTAGGTATTTTATTTAACCGTAGAGATTATAGCACAACAGAATAGTCATTACAGTTAATTAAATTCATACCAATCTGTCAGGAGCTAATAAAAATATGACTACAATATCTGTCGTCATTCCTGCATATAATGCTGAAAAGACAATTTTAGAAACAATCAATTCAGTTATTTTGCAAACATTTTCTAACTGGGAAATCATAGTTATTAATGATGGCTCAGAAGACAAAACACTAGAGGTTTTGCAAACTATTAAAGACAATCGTCTAAAAGTATTTTCTTATGAAAATAGTGGAGTTTCTGGCGCTCGCAATCGCGGAATTACCCATGCAACTGGGGAGTTTATTAGCTTTCTTGATGCCGATGACTTGTGGACATCTGACAAACTAGAATTACAATTATCTGCTTTGCAAGCTCATCCAGAGGCTGGTGTTGCCTATAGTTGGACTTATTCAATCAATGAAACAGGAGAACCATTAGAACCTTTTGCTCCTGTGTATGCAGGTAATGTTTATGCTGATTTGTTAAAAGCAAATTTTTTAACAAGCGGCTCAAATCCTCTAATTAAGAGAGCAGCCATAAATTCTGTGGGAGATTTTGATAAAAACCTGACAGGCAGTGAAGATTGGGATTATTGGTTGCGTTTAGCAAACAAATGGCAGTTTGTTGTAGTACCAAAATATCAAATTCTCTATCGTCGTTCTACATCATCTAATTCTTTCAAACTGCAAAAGATGAGAAAAACTACTTTGGACGCTTTAGATAAGGCAATGAAATTAGCTCCACCAGAATTACAATATCTGAAAAATGAAAGTTTATCTAATATATATAAATATATGGTGGAGTTGTATATAGGTAGCTTAAATCAAAATTACCAGGTTGATATTCGTTTTGTAATAGATAACTTGTGGAACTTTATTAAAAACAGACCCCAAGTTTTGAAAAATATATATACATATAAGTTAATTATTAAAATTTTACTCACAATCATCATTTCTCCAAAATTGATGAACCAGTTATTGAAGTATATCAGAAAAAGAAAGTCATCTAAACAATCTACAAGTTCAGTAATAATGCAACCCTGATTATTGCTGGATAAATCTTTAGTGAAATTATCTTTCTATGGATAAAAAGTTATCAATTAGCTAGTGATTAGATTTAAATGAAAAATATTAAGGTATCTTTTGGAGGTCAAAAATAAATATGCCTAGTATATCTGTAATTATTCCAGCTTATAATGCTGAAAAAACAATTCTAGAAACTATCAATTCAGTTATAAAACAAACCTTTTCAGATTTTGAAATCATAGTAGTTAATGATGGTTCAACTGATAAAACATTAGAGATTTTGCAAAATATTAAGGACGATCGCCTGAAAATCTTTTCCTATGAAAACGGTGGAGCTTCTAGCGCTCGTAATCGGGGAATTGCTTATGCTACAGGAGATTATATCAGCTTTCTAGATGCTGACGATTTGTGGACACCTGACAAACTAGAACTACAATTGGCGGCTTTGCAAGCGCATCCAGAAGCTGGTGTTGCCTATAGTTGGACTTACGTCATCAATGGAGAAGGAGAGCTACTAAGAACTATTGAACATAATTATGAAGATAAAGTTTACGGTGAGATGTTATTAAAGAGTTTCGTTACTTGCGGCTCTAATCCCTTAATCAGAAGAGAAGCGATAGAATCTGTAGGAGGGTTTGATGTGACATTGAAATCAGGTGACGATTGGGATTATTGGTTGCGCTTGGCTTATAAATGGCATTTTGTCGTAGTACCGAAGCACCAAATTTTTTATCGCCGTTCTGCAACATCAAAGTCTTTTAAATTAAAAATAATTAGAGAATGTTCTATTACTGTTTTAGATAGAGCAATAAAACTAGCACCATTAGAATTACAACACCTGAAAAACCATAGTTTATCAAACATATACAGATATAATGTACAGTTATATCTAGACAGTCTTAATCTTAATCCTAAAGTTGATATTAAATATGTCCTGGGCAATTGGTGGAATTCTATTCGTTACAAGCCAGACACGTTAAAAGATATAGAAACTTATAAATTACTAATTAAAATTCTATTAACTGGGATAATGTCACCCAAATTGATGAGCAGTCTTTTGGAAGCTTTCAGAAGAACTAAGCAGACAAAAAATTTGCTCATACAGTCATAATCATCTGACGCGCCTTTAAGCAACCCAGAGGGTAGGGGAGTGTAAAAGTTGCGGTCACGAACCGAGATTCGAGTACAAGCGGAAAGCACGGGGATAACGATGAAAATGTGCGATCGCACATTCCGTAATCCCCGCATTGGCCTTTGTAGGTAACAGTGTTATTAGATATATCAGTTAGCTGAAAACGAACTGGAATCACAAATAATTCCTGCATAAAAACCGATAGTGCCACCGTATGTACTTATAGAGGCTCAAAGACTCAAAACAAGGTGATTGATTATGATAACTATAACTCAAGTTCACTCTCACAAAGACTTACTCTATCCCATTCGCAGATGGTTAGAAGGAATCGAAATCCATAGCCCTCAACAAGCTCACTTATTATGTAAAGCCATCCCTGCTCAATGTCCTTTTGAAAGAGATGTTAAACTATTTGGTCGCATATTGTTTCATATCCCCCCAATGTGCAAATTAAACCCCTTCTACGAAGAAGTAGTTGGCTTACGTTTCAAAGCACTGTGCTATCTTGCTGATGAATGCGGCGAAGATGTGACAGCTTATTGCTAAATATCAGTAGGCTTGAGACTGAAAGTTAGAAATTAGCGATAAAGATAGTTGACTCATCACAGACTTCTACCTCCGCCACCCTAGCAGTACTTAGGACTCAAAATTAATTATTGACATAATTTACAGATGTTGCTGAAGCAAAAGTATCATCAGTTAACCTAGAATTAATTAACCGCATTTATATTACAGTTGAATAATAACAGACTTATACCCACTGTAGGCAGTCTCAATGCTTGCAGTAGCACTATGTCATAATGGTTACTTCTACCCTATTACTTTTGTTCTATCATGACGCACATCTTGGTGATTGAAGATGAAGTCAAATTAGCCCGATTTTTAGAATTGGAACTCAACTATCAAGGGTATGAGGTTAGCGTCGCCTACGATGAACTGACTGCAATGATAGCAACGCAGAAATTGCGGCTAGACTTGATAATTTTAGATTGGATGATGCCTACTTTGTCGCATTGGGAAATTTGCCACAATTTACGGAGTCATGCACACAACGTACCCATAATATTACTAGCGACGAAAGAAAAACTCAGCGATAATTATGTAGAAGTTGGTGCTGATGATTTTGTCTGCAAACCCTTTGATATTGAGGAATTGTTAGTTAAAGTTTACACTCATTTGCACAGAACACAGCAAGTAGACGCAATAGATAAATCAACCACTTGACACTCCCACGGCTAAAAGCCGATGGGCTTTTTGCTTCCGAACTTGTAAATATTTTTAGTATGCAGTGCGCGTATAGTTAGATAGCTGTCGCGCTTTTGTTTTCGGTTGGTATATAGCCGTCGCCACATAGGTGACACCAACTCAAAAAATCCAGGACTTACGCACCAATGTTATCTGTTAAGACTGGGTGTAAGGGTGTAAGGGTGTAAGGGTGTAGGTTTTGAAGGCTTACCCCCCTACACCCCTATACCCCTATACCCTTGTCCAAACCCTTGATTTTTCGTTTTCATGCGTAAGTCCTAAAATCTTTGCAACACTGAACTTTAGGGGCGCACAGCTAGCTGTGCGCCCTTACCCTAGTATCTGTCGTATTGTTTTTTCAAATTGGTATTAGGACATTTTCAAAGCCTGAATAGTAGGAATAGTAATATGAAACTTTACCTTCTGCTTCCTGCTATACCCCTCTTCGTCACTTTCCGGTAAAAGAAAGTCTTGCTATTTACATAAGTAATTCTTTTATATATCTATATATAAAATATAAGATACTTATAAAATTCGCATTTGTAGCACTTGTCATCGGTTTGTGTATATGGAATGCTTATATACATAAATACAAAATACTGTTTACCGCTCAATTTACAGTAAATTTGATGTAACTTAAATTTGGCAAGTTGCAGTAGGAATATGTGGACAACTAAAACAATGATGAAAACGAGGAAATTTCTCTGGGCAAAGTTTAAAAAAAATAAACTATTTGCTTTAGGAGTAGCAATTTTTGCTTATTTGTTAATTACTCCCTGGCTACATTTGCCAACTTGGGGATCTGCATCTAATAGTAAGATTCAATTTGTATCGCCTAATTGGGTAGCAGAGAATGCCAAAGATGCAAATCTGAGGATTTTAGATGTCCGAAATTTACCTCTCGACTATATAGATGGACACCTACCTGGAGCAGTCAATATTGCTGATACGGCCTTTCGTGGCCCCAGGGAAGGTTTACCTGTACAGTATTGGGAAAATCAAAAATTAGGACAAATATTTGCTAATTCAGGAGTCACAAATAATAGCCGTGTTCTTGTTTACTCCGATGGCAGAGATGTTTTAGGGGCAACAATGGTAGCTTATTTGCTAGAACGTTCTGGAGTGAAGGACATAGCTGTATTGGATGGTGGCTATAAAGGTTATGAAGCTGCATCCCAAAAGGTAACTAAGGAGTTTCCCAAGTACAAAATAAGTAGGTTTACAGTTAGAGATAATCCTGCTGTGCGTGTCTCATTAAATGAAGTCAGAAAACTGATTGGTAAAAAAGGCGTGACATTTATCGACCCTAGACCCGCAGATTTATTCCAAGGAAAGGAAAATCTTTGGGTACGGAATGGACATATTCCTGGTGCAAGAAATATTCCCTGGCCTACTTTTACAGATGCTCAAAATCCTCACAAACTTAAATCTTTAGAGGAAATCAAGCAAATTTTAGCTGCTAAAAAAATTACTCCGGCTGATGACATTATTGTTACTTGCAGCACAGGAAGAGAAGCAACTCTGCAATATGTAGTCTTAAAGCATCTGCTAGGCTATCCCAAAGTTCGGGTTTATGAAGGTTCTTGGACAGAATACAGTAGTCACTCAGATTTACCTGTTGCTACTGGCCCAGAACAGGTAAGCTAGGTGGCAATGAAAATCAGTATGGGGAAGCGATAAGAGTGCGAAATACTTTTCAATGAGAGCTTATATCAAGTTCGCTTAAATACTTATCATATATTGGGGGCTGGTAATGGGTAATCGGTAATCGGTAATGGCTCAAAACAATTACCTATTAACTATTACCCATTACCGACCAAAACAACCATATTATAAGTAATTAGCCGAAATTGATATTAAAGTCCAGAATAATTTATTTGGCTGTATATATTTGGAAGTGTTCTTTTCAATCTAGAGGATGAAGATGATGAAATTCGCAATGCTATTTTTTGCTGTTTTACTAACTAGTTTCGGTGTAGTAGATACAATCCAAGCTAGTCAGGCTGCAAATACAAATCAGGACAATTTAGTGGCTTGTAGACGTAGTAAAGACGGTCAACCAGCAGAGCAAGATAAAGACCGTTCTAGAGCTTAACAGTTATCAGTTATCAGTTATCAGTTTTAGGGGCGGGTTCATTGAGTAATTCATGTTAAAAACAGATATGTTCGTTAAACCCGCCCGTACTTAAATACGTTGGTGGAATTTAGTCCTTTTTTGCGGACTAAAGTCCTTACTACAAACCTTGACTTATTTAGTCGGTGCTACTTATATCCGGCCAAACTAATTTTGAATTGTTTTATGAATAGTGGCGTTGAGAATATATATCCGTCTGAATCTCGCTTGTTACCGCCCCGCCCACAAAAATTAGTGGTGGCGATCGCATTAGCTATTTTTGCCACCGGAGTAGTATTATTAAGTGAATATAGCTGGAAACAAAGTATATTATTTATCATCGGCGGTTTGTTGGGTGTGAGCCTTTATCATTCTAGTTTTGGCTTTGCTTCTGCTTACCGTAAGCTGGTAGTGAATAGAGATGTGCAAGGGATATATGCTCAGTTGGTGATGTTGGCGATCGCTACTGTATTATTTGCGCCAGTGTTAGCTGCTGGTAAGGTTTTCGGTCAAGAAGTTGCAGGAGCAATCGCACCTGTGGGAATATCAGGAGCGATCGGCGCATTTATCTTTGGCATCGGAATGCAATTAGGCGGAGCTTGTGGTTGCGGTACACTCTACACTATTGGTGGTGGTAGTTACACCATGCTCATCACCCTTGTTACATTCTGTTTGGGTGCATTTTGGGCTAGTTTAACCAGACATCTTTGGGCTGGTTTACCAACCACTGAACCTATAGTCTTAGGTGAAACTCTAGGTTGGACAGGTGCAGTAGTTTTACAGTTAGGAATATTTTTATTGTTAGCGGGGTTGCTTTGGTTGTGGAGTCAAAAAAATCACCCAGCAACAGCACTTCCCTCATCAACTTACTCTAGATTTTTCCTTGGGCCTTGGTCATTATTTACAGGCGCTATAGCCCTAGCTGTACTCAATTGGTTAACCCTGCTAATTTCTGGAGAACCTTGGCGAATTACCTGGGGGTTTGCGCTGTGGACAGCTAAAATTGCTACATTTTTGGGGTGGAATCCCGCCACAAGTCAGTTTTGGGATGGGGATACAGCATTAGCAAATAGTGTGTTTGCCGATGTCACTTCCGTGATGAATCTGGGCATTATCTTAGGTGCATTATTAGCAGCCGCCCTAGCTGGGAAACTGACACCACAAACTCATATTACCCCAGCCAAAGTTATTGCCACAGTGATTGGTGGATTAATCATGGGTTATGGCGCTTTTACCGCTTTTGGCTGTAATGTCAGTGCCTTTTTCAGTGGTATAGCTTCCACTAGCCTGCATGGTTGGGTTTGGATTATTTGTGCTTTGTTAGGAACGGCAACTGGTGTGAAATTGCGCCCTCTGTTTCGTTTACCATTGTAGTAGCTTGTCTAGGCTAAAAGGTTGCAAAAATTTTCTTGTGGTGTAGGCATCTTGCCTGCACTGGACGGGCAAGATGCCCATCCCACAAGAGTTTGCTAATGCACAAATTTATTCTTGACACGCTAGTAGCTTGTCTAAACTAAAATAGTGCATTAGCCAAAAATCTATCATCTGCGTGCATCTGCGTTTATCTGCGTTCAATTTTTTCAAATCTATTGCCACATTTTAGCCTAGACAAGCCAGTAGTGGCGTGTCTAGGTTAAAATAGTGTAATAAAAAATCCGTTTCATCGGCGTTCATCGGCGTTCATCGGCGGTTTTTTATTTAAACCTATTGCCACATTTTAGTCCGGTCACGCCAGTAGGGCGAATAAACAAGTATTGGAACCAGTAGGTGCGTCAGCCCCAATAATTTCGTACATATTCAAGGATTTTCCACATCTGACGCACCCTACAATTGTGCCAGTTGTGTAAATTCTCAAAAGTATGGGAGCGATCGCGAAAACAGCCAAAGTATCGGGACAAACTTAACGTAAAATTAATCATGATCCAGCCCTTGCACATTCCATCTACCCATGCTTTGCGACTACCTAGTACAAATCCTGACTGCTCGTGTATATGATGTTGCCCAGGAATCGCCTCTGGAGTATGCCCCCAACCTTTCTCACAGGCTGAATAACAAACTGCTGCTGAAACGTGAAGATATGCAGTCTGTGTTTTCCTTTAAACTACGGGGTGCTTATAACAAGATGGCAAACCTACCGCCAGATTTACTTGCACAGGGTGTAATTGCTGCATCTGCGGGGAACCATGCCCAAGGTGTGGCGCTAGGTGCAAAGCAGCTAGGAACTAGGGCAATTATTGTCATGCCTGTTACCACTCCCCAAGTGAAGGTAAATGCTGTTAAAGCCAGAGGTGGGGAGGTAGTACTGCATGGGGATACCTATGATGATGCCTATGCCTATGCGCGGCAATTAGAGGCGGAAAAAGGCTTAACATTTATCCACCCCTTTGATGATCCTTATGTCATTGCGGGACAGGGAACTATTGGGATGGAAATTCTCCGCCAATGTCAGCAACCTATCCATGCAATTTTCGTTGCTATTGGTGGCGGGGGTTTGATTGCCGGAATTGCCGCTTATGTCAAACGCTTACGACCAGAGATTAAAATTATTGGGGTTGAGCCTGTTGATGCTGATGCCATGCACCAATCGTTGAAGGCTGGGTATCGAGTACGCTTATCACAGGTAGGATTATTTGCCGATGGCGTAGCAGTGCGGGAAGTGGGAGAAGAAACTTTCCGCTTGTGTCAAGAATATGTAGACGAAATTATATTGGTGGATACAGATGATACCTGTGCGGCGATTAAGGATGTGTTTGAGGATACCCGTTCTATTTTAGAACCGGCGGGGGCGTTGGCGATCGCTGGCGCTAAAGCCTATGCAGAACGTGAGCAAATCGCAGGACAAACCCTAATTGCTGTAGCCTGCGGTGCTAACATGAACTTTGACCGTCTGCGCTTTGTCGCCGAACGAGCAGAATTTGGTGAACAGCGTGAAGCCATCTTTGCAGTCACAATTCCTGAAACTCCCGGTAGTCTGCGGCAGTTTTGCGAATGTATTGGTAGACGCAACTTAACAGAGTTTAACTATCGCATCGCCGATGAAAAGATCGCCCATATTTTCATTGGTATGCAGATTCAAAACCGTGCCGATAGAGTTAAAATGGTGCAGACTTTTGAAGACTGCGGTTTTGAAACCCTAGATTTAACCGATGATGAACTCACAAAACTACACTTACGGCACATGGTAGGTGGACATTCTCCCCTAGCCCACAATGAATTACTATATCGGTTTGAGTTCCCCGAACGTCCAGGTGCGTTGATGAAATTCGTCGCCTCCATGAGTCCCAACTGGAATATTAGTATGTTCCACTACCGCAACAACGGTTCAGACTACGGGCGTATTGTTGTCGGAATGCAGGTTCCACCCCAAGAGATGGAAGAATGGCAAGCATTTCTTGATACCCTTGGTTATCGTTATTGGGATGAAAGTCAAAATCCAGCATATCAGTTATTTTTGGGTTAGATATGGCATCCAACTATCAGATTGTCGAAATCGATGCAGTTGAAGCTACATCTCGTATATCAGAACTCAGTGAGATTTTGGTTGATGCTGTTACCAGTGGGTCATCCGTTAGCTTTATGATGCCTTTTACTGTGACAGAAGCGATCGCATATTGGCAAACTATTCTTTCTGCTGTCGCCCAAGGAGATAAAATTCTCCTAGTGGCACTTGTCGAAGGTCGAGCAGTCGGGACAGTTCAACTGAGTCTGACTACACCACCAAATCAATCACACCGAGCTGATGTTGCTAAACTACTTGTACATCGCCAAGCTAGGGGACAGGGAATTGCACGAAGCCTGATGCAACGCCTAGAAGAAGTTGCTCTTAGGCAAGGTAGGACATTACTCACACTGGATACTATGACAGATAGTATTGCCGAGCGGCTGTATCTTTCTCTTGGCTATGTTTTGGTGGGTAAAATTCCCAACTATGCTTATTTTCCCGATGGTTCATTAGGTGATACATCATTTTTATATAAGCAGCTCGTTGCTAAAAGCTAAAAAGCTGCTGCCAAATCTTCAGGGGTAAGGTGTGTCAGACCTAACCCCCCAGCCCCCTTCCCTACAAGGGAAGGGGGAGAAATCAAAGCCTCTCTCCTTGTAGGAGAGAGGTCTTCCAGATCCCGTGAAAAGTCAGACGCACCCTACAGTTAGTTTGATTATGACACTTGCGTAAGTCGTTATAATATTTGAGAGGATAAACTTTGCTGAAGAGGGCAAATGTATGACTAGCCGCGAGCAGCTTATCCAAGAACTTGCAGAGGTTCCAGATGAGTTAGTTGAAGTAATGTTAGATTTTTTGCATCGGGTAAAGAAAACACATAGTCATCATCCTCTAGCGAAATTTGCTGGTATCTTGAGTGATGATGAGGCGGCTGATTTACAGCAAGCAATTCAAGCTGATTGTCGTCAAGTTGATTTAAATGAGTGGTGAGATTGCATTAGATACTTCTGTCGCCATCCGTTTTTTGAATGGTGATCCTGATGTTGTTTCCAGGGTGTTAGCGTTACCAGACATATTTTTGTCGGTGGTAGTAGTGGGAGAGTTATTGTTTGGGGCTGAAAACTCGACTCGACCGTTGAAAAACCTTCCTCGATATTTAGAGTTTATCGAAGTTTGTACGGTTGTGCCTGTGGAAAAGAAAACAGCACTTATCTATGCTCAGACCCGTTCGGCTTTAAAGAGCAAAGGACGACCAATTCCGATGAATGATGTTTGGATTGCAGCCCATTGTCTGGAGCATGGTTGGGTGCTTGTGACCGATGATTCAGATTTTAGTTATGTGGATGGATTGGTTATAGAACATTGGTAATGATAGCTATTATACCATCTTCCCAGCCCCTACATAAAAGACAAATCCTCCGCAATAATTAAGTTAATCTGATAATCATCCAACTCTCGTAGATGGTTGACAATACGGTTAGCTTGTTGTTCAATGCTACGCTCAAACAGCGCCCTGGCAAAACGTCCATTACCAAAACTCTTGTCACGTTTGGCGTAGGCAACTTCAAAGGTGGCTTGCAATACAATAATGGCGGAGGGGTCTAAAATATAACCGTTGTCATGACAGAATTTCTTGAAAATCGCTAACAATTCATTGGGGGTATAGTGGTCGAGATAAAATAAGCGATTTAAACGTGATTTTAACCCTGGGTTTAACTCTAATAAGCGATCCATCTCATCAGTGTAACCGGCGACAACTACAGCCAGGCGATCGCGGTAATCTTCCATCCGCTTAATTAATATCTGCAATGCTTCTTTGCCAAAGTCGTTGGGTGTATCTTCCGGCGCTAAGGCGTGGGCTTCATCAATGAACAATACACCACCCAACGCTTGCTGTACAGCACTTTCCACACGCAGGGCAGTTTGTCCAATATAACCGCCAATAATGCCGGCGCGATCGGTTTCCACAACGTGTCCCCGTGGAAAAAATCCCAATTGTTTATACAAACGTCCCACTAAACGGGCGATGGTTGTCTTACCTGTACCTGGAGGGCCGTACAGCATCAGGTGAAGTGAAGTATCTACTGTTTTGAGCTTTCGCACTCGCCGTTCGGTTTGCACTTTTAAGTAATTTGCCAATGAGAACAGTTGACGTTTGGTTTGTTCATGCCCAACTAATGCCTTTAAATCAGCAAATACTGCCTCCAAGGTATCTTTTTCTGGGGGGTCATGCTCAACAAAAGCAGCTCTAATTTCCGGTTTAGCATCACGAGTATCATGATGAATATCAACAGGTTCTGTTTCTGTATCAGGAGCGCTGATCATCAAGCTGTGGACTCTCATTTTAATTTTGTCATGAATGACGAAACCAAAATTTTTCCCTGGTACATCCATTACCTTGTCGGCGGGAAACTTGTCTACCAAATTGCTATTAATATAGAACTCAACAGTATCTCCCACACGGGTAATTTCTAATAGATTAACTCCGTCACTGCGATGAATGCGATCGCACCGTTTCCAATCTGTGTAATTAATAAAATTACCTGCTTTAACTTCCGCAATACGATAGTGACCATTTCCAGCAATTACGAACTCAAAGAAATTGCTAACATCTGACAGTCCCCACACAAAACCAAAACCGTGATCCTCCACACCAGCAGCTTTTTCCAGCACCACATGAATATGAAAGTTAGTTCTCTCATAAAAGAACTCGGCTGAGTTCCACGATAGCCAATATGTATCACCCGCACGTTTATGGTCAAATACATAATGACTCACTTCCATGCAAAGGCTGCACTCGGCACTATCCCGTGTTACCCAGCTACAGTGATTATTTTGAAAATGCTCCTCAAAAATCAGCATTGCGTTCCTCTGTAGCTCTGTGTGTAGAATCAGCTGCTTGCTATTTCATTCATTCTAAACACGGCTCATCAGTCTTTTGAGCTAATAAAAGTGCAGTATATTATATCTCATAAGGGCTTGAGCCTCTCTCAGAAATTTTATTTTGCTTAAAAAATAAAGCATTGGGGATGGGACTGGTATTATTTACTCACTCGTCCCTAGTTTTCATAAATAAAAATGTCACTAACTGCATCTTCCACGCCTCAAGGGTTTAGTACATTTATTACTAATTTAGGTATCCGCGATGCTACCGAGGATTTCGTATTTTTGCGATCGCAAGTCCCTTGCGTTGCTGATGGCGTATTCACTCAAAGCTTGTTCGCTGGCCCTAGCGTGACAATTAGCCGCCAAAATTTACAAGATGGTCAAGCACAAGGCATTATCGTCATTTCCAAAAATGCCAACGTTGCCAATGGTGCTGTTGGTCTGGCTGATGCTCAAGAGATTATACAACTAGTCGCACAAGAAACTGGGATTGCCGCCGCAAATTTGGCGATCGCCTCCACTGGAGTTATCGGTAGACGTTACCCAATGGAAAAAATCCGCGCTGGCTTAATAGGGATGGGGAAAAAATTGACCCCTGCCGATTTCGACTTAGCGGCACGTGGTATCATGACTACAGACACCGTAGCTAAAATCGCAGCCAGACAAGTTGGTAATGCCAAGGTGGTAGGTATTGCTAAAGGTGTCGGTATGATTGAACCGAATATGGCGACCATGCTAGCCTTTTTCTTTACCGATGCGGCAATTCCGGCAAATACATTGCGGAAAGTTTTTCGGTCTACCATAGATAAAACATTCAACTGTTTAAGTATAGATAGCGACACTTCTACGAGTGACAGTGCCGTAATTTTAGCGAATGGTTTAGCCGGTGAAGTCCCCGAAGCCGAATTCGCCCGTGCATTAGCAGAAATAGCCCATGATTTAGTATTAAAAATTGCCCGTGACGGCGAAGGTGCTACGAAAGTAATTGAGGTGACAGTAGACTCAGCCGCCAATTATACCCAAGCTAAACGAGTTGCGAAAGCGATCGTCAACTCCCCATTAGTGAAAACTGCGGTCTATGGTGCAGACCCCAACTGGGGAAGAGTAGCAATGGCCATAGGAAAATGTGAAGATGAGCGCGACATTAATCAAGACCAGGTAGTAATTAGATTTGATGACGTGCAAGTATATCCCAATACCTTCCAAACCGAAGATTTGCAAAAGCTAAAACAGATCATGTCCCAAGAGAAAGTCAATATTCATGTTAGCCTCAACATCGGTGAAGCGATCGCCACCGTCTGGGGTTGCGACTTGACAGAAGGTTATATAGAAATTAACGGCAAGTATTCAACTTGACAGTTATCAGTTATCAGTTATCAGTAGGACTTACGCATAAAAACGAAAAATCAAGGGTTTGGGCAAGGGTATAGGGGTATAGGGGTATAGGGGTGTAAATCTTTAAAACCCTTACACCCTTACACCCTTACCCCCCTACACCCTGTCTCAACAGATAACCTTGGTGCGTAAGTCCTGATCAGTTATCAGGTTATTTTCACTGTCCACTGATAACTGTTCACTGAAACACTTACTCCCCACTACCCATAAATTCCTCTGTCAAATGATTCAAATATCTAGTGTCTGATCCTGTACTTAAGAACGAGGGAATTACAGAATTAGCTTTTTACACTGATACGTATACTTTTATGAAGCTAATCTCATTTATGGCAACCAGAGCAGAAGATCAAAGCAAGCGTAGTGCAGGGAATCAAGAAAAGACCAGCACAAAAGCATCTCAAAAAAATGGTGCAGATGCAAAAGGTAATGATGATTGGAGTCAAAAACTAGAAACATTACAATCTGCACTTAATGGGGATTTATCTACCCTATCTAGTGAAGATGCTAATGGCTTAATTGATGAATGGTACAACTTGCTGCATAAGGCTAAAGAGCCAGAAATCAAAGAGATTGCTAATCAATTAAAGCAACTCAAACAACACCTAAAAAGCAACAAAGCTACAGGACATGAAATTAGCGAAGTCCTAATAGAAATTGGTGAGCAAACAGCTAACTTTGCATCTGATGCTGAGAAAGACATCAGAACGCCTGTGAGGAAATTAGGTAAACAATTAACAAAAGTTGGCAACTCTTTAGGTAAAGCGGAAGAGCATCAAGAGATTGAAGAAATCGATGCTGTTATAGAAACCCTGGAAGAAGATTTAGAGCAACTTGATACAGGTGTAGCAGTAGGCTCTATCGATAAATGGTATAAGTTGCTGCACAATTCAGATGCGGAAAATCTACAGGAAATTGCTAACGGACTGAAGGAATTGAAGCAGGTTTTAAACCGCAAAACAGCTAAAGCGTCCGACATTAGCCATATCCTAGAAAAACTAGGTGAACAAACAACTGCGGTAGGACAAGAAGCCAAGAGAGGTTTTAAAGGCCCTCTGCAAAGATTAGGTAAGCTGCTATCTAAGACTGGTAAATCTTTAGCAGAGTAAACCTACGGGTAAATTTCACCCTAAATGGGTTTGTAGTAAGCACTTTAGTGCTAATTAGTGCTGAGAACTATCAGGACTAAAGTCCTTACTACGAACTACAAATTACGGACACAAGCTTAGATGAATTTGTTCAGGCGATCGCAAAAATTACGCATTCTAAATAATCAGTAACACCGATTTTTCCGTACTTAAGACTATTTTTATTAATATATCTAATGTCTAAAATCGACACTGTATAAATTGTGCTTATATCAATGGCTGCACTATACATCGTCGGTAAGGTTCTTGAAAATTCATCCAAGATTCTCATTGCCCCCCCTTACGAGTCGTGATGCGTAAAGCCCCCAAGTATGAGGCACAAAACCAATAAGTTTTGTGTCTCATCAGCCCTTGAGGTGGGGGTAAAGCGCGAATGACCCTTTGGGTGAGACAGTTGCTTTCCGACGCAAGCGCGATTGTTAGCACGGCCTCACCGAATTTATTCGGCCGTGATGGTGGTATAATCGAATTGTCCACAACACAGGCAGAGTCTCGCCGAAAGGGAGGAACCTGTCTCGAAATGGGTGGCAAAGTATTTTTCGCCGTCGGGCAGCCGGTGTATGCTTGCGGAGGGTAAAGTAATCTGAGATGTTGCTTTCTGGATTATTCCTTGGGGCATTTTGGATCTCCCTGTGAGGCAAGAATCCCCGAAATTCTATTTCGGGGAGTGTCAACAGCTGCTACAGACAGTCCTAAACTGTAGGTGGGAGTCGAAAGGCAGTCGGGAGAAATCTTGTGAAAAAAGTCTTAGCAATTATTCTTGGTGGTGGTGCGGGTACTCGCCTTTACCCACTCACCAAACTCCGTGCTAAACCCGCAGTACCAGTGGCAGGGAAGTACCGTCTAATAGATATTCCTGTCAGTAACTGCATAAACTCGGAAATTTTTAAAATCTACGTTTTAACACAGTTTAACTCAGCTTCTCTCAATCGCCACATTGCCCGTACCTACAACTTCAGTGGTTTCAGCGAGGGGTTTGTAGAAGTGCTGGCCGCCCAGCAAACACCAGAAAACCCCAACTGGTTCCAAGGTACAGCCGATGCTGTGCGTCAGTATTTGTGGATGCTGCAAGAGTGGGACGTTGAGGATATTTTAATTCTATCCGGTGATCACCTCTACCGGATGGATTATCGCCTATTTATCCAGCGCCATCGCGAAACCAATGCGGATATTACACTTTCCGTAATTCCCATCGACGATCGCCGCGCCTCAGATTTTGGTTTAATGAAAATCGATAGCTCTGGGCGAGTGATTGATTTCAGCGAAAAACCCAAAGGCGAAGCCCTAGCCCAAATGCGTGTAGACACCACCATTTTAGGCTTAACTCCAGAACAGGCAGCAACACAGCCTTACATCGCCTCAATGGGCATTTACGTCTTTAAAAAAGATGTTTTGTTCAAACTCTTGAAAGAAGCTGTAGAACGTACAGATTTCGGCAAAGAAATTATTCCTGATGCCGCAAAGGATCACAACGTTCAAGCTTATTTATTTGATGACTACTGGGAAGATATCGGGACAATCGAAGCTTTTTACAACGCCAATTTAGCTTTGACTCAGCAGCCCTTACCGCCCTTTAGCTTCTATGATGAAGAAGCGCCAATTTATACCCGCGCACGTTACCTACCACCGACAAAACTATTAGATTGCCAAGTCACAGAGTCAATTATTGGTGAAGGCTGCATACTCAAAAATTGTCGCATTCAACACTCAGTGTTAGGAGTGCGATCGCGGATTGAAAGCGGCAGCATCATCGAAGAATCCCTACTCATGGGCGCTGACTTCTACCAAGCTTCCGTAGAACGTCAAGGCGGCATAGAAAAAGGAGAAGTCCCCGTAGGCATCGGCCCAGACACAATCATCCGCCGTGCGATCATAGATAAAAATGCCCGCATCGGTCACGATGTCAAAATCATCAACAAAGACAACGTGCAAGAAGCCGACCGCGAAAGCCAAGGATTTTATATCCGCAGTGGCATTGTTGTAGTCCTCAAAAACGCAGTCATCCCAGATGGAACAATTATTTAGTCAACAGTCAACAGTCAACAGTCAACAGGTTTTCAAATTTGGACTAATGACTAAGGACTAATGACCAATGACTAAACTAATTTTGCTAATTGGCCTTCCTGGTAGTGGTAAGTCAACTTTAGCAAAACAATTAGTATCACAATGCCCCCAGATGCAGCTGGTTTCTACAGATGCCATCAGGGGGCAATTATTTGGCTCAGAAGCCATTCAAGGGTCATGGCTGCTGATTTGGCAAGAAATAGAACGACAATTCCAGCAAAGTATTATTACTGAAAAAATAGTTCTTTTTGATGCCACCAACGCCCAACGCCAGCATCGCCGCGAACTCATCACCCTAGCCCGTAACTTAGGCTTCACCCACATCATAGGAATTTGGGTCAGAACACCCGTCTGGTTGTGCCTAGCACGTAACAAAAAACGCCCACGCCAAGTCCCCGAAGAAGTAATCCTACGAATGCACCGCCAACTGCGCGACGAACCCCCCGGTTTGGAAGATGGGTTAGATCAGATAGTTGATTGTAGGGGATGAGGAGGATGAGGGGAATGAGGGGGATGAGGGGGATGAGGGAGAAGTAGCTTTAGCTTGAGACAAAGTGGGAACACAGATACATAATCTCTCCCCCCACTCCCTCATCTCCCCCCACTCCCCAGTCCCCAGTCCCCAAGTACGGAAATTTCCCCGGCCCAATGAGCGGGAACCATACTTGATTTTCTTCATTATTTGTTAATTTAAAGTCAGAATATTTATTGCTTGGCAACATACCTGACTTTTCACGTCATGTGGAAAAGCTAACGCTAGACCTAACCCCCCAGCCCCCTTCCCTACAAGGGAAGGGGGAGAAATCAAAGCCTCTCTCCTTGTAGGAGAGAGGTTTGGAGAGAGGTCTTCCAGATCCCGTGAAAAGTCAGGGCAACATACCTGGCAAATTTTCAACTTCAATATTAGACAAAAACTTAAAGAAATTTTTACAGGAGGCTGGTAGATGGCTGCAACCGACTTCAAAGACTATTACGCAATTTTAGGAGTTAGTAAGACTGCCACTCCAGAGGAAATTAAACAAGCCTTTCGTAAGCTAGCCCGCAAATATCACCCTGATGTAAATCCGGGTAATAAGCAGGCGGAAGCAAGTTTTAAAGAAGTAAACGAAGCTTACGAAGTTTTATCAGATGCCGACAAACGCAAGAAATATGACCAATATGGGCAATATTGGCGACAAGTTGGCGAAGGCTTCCCAGGGGGTGGCGTTGGTGTCGATATGGGTGGCGTTGACTTCAGCCAATACGGCAACTTTGATGAGTTCATCAATGAGTTGCTAGGACGCTTTGGTGGTGGTGCGCCTCGTGGTGGGCGGCAAAGTTACTCTTACCGCACTTCCGGCGGTAGACCAGGGGGCGGCTTTGGCGGCTTTAATGACTTCGGGTTTCAAGATGTAGGGACAGCAGGTGGTAGCCAAGACACAGAAGCGTCTATCAGCTTAACTTTTGCTGAGGCTTTTGCAGGTGTGCAAAAGCGTTTTAGTTTAGGCAATGAAACTATTGATGTGCGGATTCCGGCTGGCGCGAAACCAGGTAATCGCTTACGGGTAAGGGGTAAAGGTCAATTTAACCCTATGACTCAACAACGCGGCGACCTATATTTAAAAGTAGAATTTCAGCCGCACTCGTTCTTCCAAATTGAAGGTGATAATCTAGTTTGCGAAGTTCCTATTACTCCAGATGAGGCAGCCTTGGGCGCTTCAATCGATGTACCTACACCCGATGGTTCAGTTAATGTCAAACTCCCTGCGGGAGTGCGTTCTGGTCAATCTCTCCGTTTACGCGGTAAAGGCTGGCCTGCCAAGGGTGGACGGGGTGATCAGTTGGTGAAGGTGGCTATTGTTCCACCCAAAGATATGAGCCAACAAGAGCGAGAATACTATGAGAAAATCAGGGCTATTCGCAGTTACAATCCTCGGAATCACCTACAGCAAGTCAAACTGTAATCTCAAGTTGGTTTGGTTGGTAATGGGTTATCGGCTGTTTTCCCATTACCAACTATCTCAAAATGTTGTTTTTTAACGTAACGCGAAAGTCCCTACCTTCAGCAAAGCAAGGTATGTATGAGGAGCCGCCAAACATTTTCTCAATCATCTTTATTTTTAACTCTGTTACCTGTCACCTGTTACCTGTCCCCTGCTATATTATGCTAACGGCAAGCAAAAGCGAAATGTACTACCAATTCCCAGTTCGCTGTCTACCTGAATTTCTCCACCTTGTAATTCTACTAGGTGCTTAGTAATAGTTAATCCGATACCTGTGCCTCCAGAATTGCGATCGCGTGATTGATCTGCCCGCCAAAAGCGCTCAAACACATGGGGTAAATCCTCCGCAGCAATGCCTATACCTGTATCAATTACAGCAATCCAGAGTTGGCGGTTTTCTGGCCATGTACGGATACTAATTGAACCCTTGGCAGTATAACGGATGGCGTTACCAATAAGGTTGACTAATATTTGTTCTGTGCGATCGATATCTGCTAATACCAGGGGAATCTGCGGGGAAAATTCCGCCAGTAATACTGGCCCATCTTCTAACAATTGGTCACTAAATCTTTCAACTAAAGACTCTAATAAAGGATATAAATTTACTGGTTGAATTCTAATTGGCAAATAACCAGCTTCCGCTTTAGATAACTCTTGTAAATCGTTCACCAAACGTTCTAAACGCCTAGTTTCTTGCGCTAATCTGCGATAAATTTCCGGCGATGGCTGAATCTCACCATCGGCGAGTTCTTCTAAATAACCACGTACCACTGTTAGCGGTGTGCGTAGTTCATGAGTCATATCTCCTATCAATTCCCGTCGCCTTGCTTCCACACCTTCCAAACTAGCAGCCATGCGATTAAAACTCGTACCCAAGCGATTAAGTTCGGGAATATCCGACATAGGTAATCTTGCTTCTAAATGACCAGCCGCAAACTGTTGAGTAATTTGTTCCATCTCAGTTAAGCGCTGCATAATCCTTTGAGATACCCAATAACTCAAACCTCCCGCCGCCGTACTACCTACTAACACTGACCAAATAGTGCTAGTCCGCCAAGCAGTCTCAAATCCTTGTACTAAATCAGCACGAATATTAATTAAATTTATTCCTTCACTTTCTAATCTTTCTAAATGCAGGACAAAGAAGCGGGGAGAAGAGACTTTACTAATAATAACTAGACTCATCAACCCAACAATCATCACCACTAAATGAGAAAAAAACAAGCGGGATGCTAAAGGTAAAGATGTTGTCCAGCGCCAACCCTTGTTATTTTTGCTCATACTATGGGTGAATCTTCAAATTTATAACCAACCCCGACTACAGTTTTAATAAAAGTGGGGTTAGCAGGATCAGGCTCAATCTTTTTTCTTAGCCTAGCCACATGAGTATCCACAACACGTTCATCACCAAAAAAATTATCTCCCCAAAGTTTATCAATTAGCTGGGTACGGTTCCAAACTCGCCCAGGATTACTCACAAAAGTACTTAGCAAATTAAATTCAAGAGTTGTTAAATCTAAAGCTTCTGGTGGTTGAGAATTTACTTGACGACTAGCTGTCCGTTGGTCTAAGTCTACTATGAAGTGTTGAGTGCGATTTACTTGAGTCTGTCCACCTTGGCGCAGACTCCGCCGCAGTAGCGCCCGCACTCTCGCTACTAACTCTCTAGGACTAAAGGGTTTAGCCATGTAGTCATCAGCGCCAGTAGACAAGCCTATCACCCGGTCTATTTCCTCACTCTTAGCCGTCAGCATCAATATATAAGGGTCTTTTGCGCCTGGTTTCTGGCGAATGCGGGCGCAAACTTCCAACCCATCCAGCCCAGGAATCATCAAATCTAGGATGATTAAATCTGGTGGTTGTTCCTGAAACATTTTTAACGCAGTAATACCATCGCGGCTAATGCGACAGGAAAATCCCTCTTTCTCTAAAGAATGTTGGATTAACTGAGCAATTTCTGATTCATCTTCAACAATTAATATATTCATCTCGATGTCAGATACGCAGATTTAGTTCTAAGTTGTAAAGTTGACTACAGCAACTAGCAAGAGTTCTGATAGGAATTAATTTAACACTTACTTTTGTAGTTGTGGTGAACCAGATATATATTTTAAGTTTCAAGATAATAGCCCCTTGTGCTAGCGACTGATGGAGAGTATCTTCTTCAGCATGGTCAGGTAATTTATGTCATTACTCATCATTTGAATTTACGAAGTCATTATCAGAACAAATTAAATGGAGGTATTACCGCAACTCTGGCATTTTAGCCTTAAATGAAGCGTATTAGATTGTATTAAATCTCATAACAAAGCAATTTTGTCAAGGTAAACAACCCAAATTAAGAGTATGAATTTATTCAAAATAGCATGGCAAATATCAATTTTTACCTTTGTTTATTTATTTCCTATGTTAACTGTAGATGCTGGCGAAATTTATAAGTTAAAAAATGGATTGGCATTTTATATAAATGTAATTAATCAACACCCTTTTTTGGTTGATCATGAGAAATTGCTGATAATTCAAAATCATCAAAAACAAGTACAACAAATAACTTTGTACGGAGACCCAGGCACAGGTAGTCCTGCATTTTTATTTAAACAAAATGAAGATATTATTTTAATAGATAGTAATGGTTACTGGTATTTTTTTAATCAAAAAGGCGTTTTATTAAGGAAAGTTTGGAAATGGCAGGAAGATTTGCCAAGAGATTTTATCGGCATAATCGCTTATAGTAAAGACAAAAATGACTATATATTAATTAAAAATCGCAGGATTACCAAGAATGATGTTTACCGATATAAAGACCCATAGTCAGCGCATCTCAAATATTATTGATAATGGGTTTTTTAGAGGATGAATGAAAAAAAATATCGGTTGTAATTAAGACTAGTAAATCACATTTGCCTGCCATTTTTTAGGGGAATTTAAATCTTTCCCTCCCTTTTTTAAGAAGGATTAGGAAGGATAAGGTGAATATTTAATAGTTAAGAAATACAGCAGTTTCGCTATTAGTGAAATACTGTAGAGACGTTACATGTAACGTCTCTACATGGTTTTGGGTTTTACGCTTGTACTTCATTTACCCAAAATATGCTGTATCCTCTAATAACTATATTAAATATTCAACCTTTAAATCCTACATATTGGAATTAGATAGCGTCCGATAGCCATATCCTAAATGAGAATCCTTTTGGATATATTGTTTAATGCTATCGAGGTCAATAAAACAGTCAGCAACATCAATTAAACAGTCATTAGTCATGGTTCGCAGACTGACGACTTCTACACGCACTCCTGTGCTGGTAACTGCATTGACTGCATAAGCTAAATCTCCATCACCACTAACTAAAACAGCCGTGTCGTAGTAAGGCGCTAGAGTAATCATATCTACCGCAATTTCTACATTTAAATTGGGTTTTTTGTTGTTATCTGTAGGTTGGAGTTCTTTGGTAACAACACGATAACCATTGCGACGCATCCAAAACAGAAAACCTTGTTGTTTTTCATTACTGCGTTGGCGTGTAGGAGTTGGTCGAGATATATCAACCCCTGTGTAGAAAAATGCCCTTAATAATCTAGAACCCGCAGTTAAACGACAAAGTAATTTGAGGTAATCGATTTCAATACCGAGTTGTAAAGCGGCATTAAATAGGTTCCCACCATCAATAAAAATAGCGACTCGACCACGGTTTGAGTCACTGGTAATAGATACATCATTTCTGGGTTCTCGCTGCCTAGAAACTTCACTTTTGTTACCATTTTTTATTTGTATTTTTGCCGATAAATTCGGTTCTTCCGCTTGGTGGTGATATGAATTCTTTCCTTTCGTGAAACTAGGGTTGATCATTGATTCCTCTGGATTTTTAAATTTAGCGAAGCTTTTGAGGCAATAGACAATTGACCATCTGTACTGATTGATCAGCAAAACAATAAATGATATTTAGTCACTTGAACTACACTCAAATTGGTCTAATTGTGTAAAGTCCAAAGTTGAAAGACTCAGAGTATTAAACTCTTTTCAGGACAAAGTTTTACGAGATATCCCCTCATCCCATAAATATGCTGCTCATTTTCTACCACTACGGCACATTAACTGGCCATAAAGTGCAGCAACTGGGCGGGTAATAGTTTGCTGTCATGGTCAACCAAGGCATTAGCCATTGGCATCTCTCCTTATTGTACCTCTCTCTTGAAAAAGGCTTACATTAAGGTAATCTTTATATATGAATTTACTTTTATTGGTAATTGTATGCAGGCAATGTAAATTAAGTAGGGCGCTGCATTGCCCAGCAAAACCATAATTCGGTAGGCAATAATCGCACTACATGGATTGATGATTTTTGTTAGTTTTAATGATAATTTAAGGATTGAAAAAATAGGCGATCGCCTAGATTCGTCTGGCTTAATCTAACACCCGTAATCCCATCTTTGTCCTGCTAACTACTAATAAACTTAACTTTATCTGCTACTCCAGAGGGAGGAGAGATAAGTGATTAAAGAGATAAATTTGTATATAGACTAGTCCACAATTAGATGTCTTTGCTAATCTCCTCTGCGGTGTCCAGCCCAGAGGTTATTTTTGTGATAATTTCTGTATTTAACGTGAGTTCAACCAGTGCGGTTTTGACCTCACCCCCAACCCCTCTCCTACGAGGAGAGGGGAGTAAGACGGTGATTTTTTCGTTTCTCCTCCCTCTCCTACGAGGAGAGGGAGGTTGGGAGGGAGAGGTTCATCGAACTCACGTCTATTTAGGATGAATTACGACGTTATTGGACTGACACAGCTAAAATAGTGCATTAGCAATCTATCATCTGCGTTCATCTGCGTTTATCTGCGTTCGATTTTATCCCAATCTATTGCCACATTTTAGTCTAGACAAGTCATTATTAGCGTGGCAAGGCTAAAATAGTGCAATAAGTTTCCTCTCTAACCTCTGTGTCTCTGTGCCTTTGTGGTTAATTAATGCAACATTTTAAGCTTGCCACGCTATTATTGTGTTGTTAGCTAACTATATTGAACAACAGCACAAATTCTATAAGTTTTGCTCTAAAGTTTGCAAAAATTCACCCGCATCAACGCGACCCCAATGATAACCCGTTTCCTCACTCATAAAGAGTGCTTTTTCTGCCTCTGCTTTTGCTGCTGGGTAATTGTGGTTTGCTAGCTGCATCCAAGCCAAGGCGACGCGGATATCAGCTTCATAGATGCGATAACCACCAGCACAGGCATAATTCAGCGCTTCTTCTAAATCACTACGCGCCGCCGCAACTTCACCCCGTCGCGCCGCCCAACGTCCCCGTGATAGTAGTGCTTGAATTAGGACGGGTCGCTTAGAAATCTTACAGGCAATTTTGAGGGCTTCGTTATAATGTTTGCGGGCATTTTCGTGTTGCCCGACATCCGCATCTAAGTCGCCTAACACACGGTGACAACTGCTGATACTACTGAGCCAGTTATTGCGTTGACAAATCTCTAAGTTTGCCTCTGTCACCTGCCTTGCATAGTCTCCACTTCCTAGTCGCCGCAGGTAATCAGCGTGCATGATACCCCGTAAGCTGTATAAATAAAGCTTTGCCGAGTCAATTTCCCGTTCCAATGCCTCTGCCTGTTGAAAGGCTGCACTTGCTGTCTCACCATCACCTTGCAGGTAGGTAGCCCATCCCACATAGGGCAATGAATTGCACTTATCTATCTTACTTTCAGCGCGATGAGCAAGATTCAATGCTTCCCTAGCAGCATCAGCACTAGCTGTAAGCTTGCCGAGATAGGCGTATAGCTCTGCTAGGTTTCGGTAGCCGATGCTGGCGTTTTCCCAGTCTTCCCTGCTAAGAGTGATCGTATTATGACGTTCGTAGAAAGTAGGTGCTTCCTCCATACGCCCCAAATATGTTAAGCACAAACCAACTTCATTGAGGATAAAACTTTTACTATTAGAATTGCTTACCTGTGGTTCTTGAGATGTGTCACCATTAGGGAAAAATCCCAGCATGAGGGTTAGGTCGTTTTCCCAAGCTCCAAGTTTATTGATAAGTACACGATGAGCGTCCTGGTAAATATGCTTTTTACAGATCAGAGCCGCCTGATCATAATTCCCCGCTTGGCACAGGTGATGCACAGCTTCAATAAATGGTGCTAAATCATCCAAGGTTGGATTTTCTAATGTCTCCCCAGCCTTATCAATATAATAATCTGCAATTCGCTGATGAACTACCTCTGCTTCCTCACGCTCATGGTGCAGTATCTCCAAATAGTGAGCGCGGATTAGAGGATGAATAATGTAATAATTTTCTTGCTGATTGTGCCGCAAAATCCGATAGTTTACCAATCGCTGCACCATCATCAGCAAGGAGTCGCTATTTAATGGCTGTGTCTGTTCTGATGGAGCGGAAGTTGACACAGCAGCCTCAAACTGTGGAAATACCTGCTGTAATGCTAACTCTGGTATTGGTAGACGAAAAGCACTCAACCCCCGCATTAACTCCTGTTCTGCTGCTGTGAGGTTTTCGTCATAGCGCCGCAACACGCGCCGCACTCGCTCATATCGTGGTTCCTCAGCCGTTGGTGCTGGAATTTCGGCGATATGTTCAATCTCGCCACCGTAATTATCTACCAGATAAGACCCCAACAGACTCAAAACTAAAGCGTAACCATCCCACTGCTGCACAACTCGGTTTAACTGAGCATCTGTACCCTTAACTCCTAATTTTTTCAATAATTCTCTTCCCTCATCGACTGTTAACTGTTCTACATCTCGATGGGTGTGAGTGGTGAAGTCAATCAAATCTAGCAGTGGCGCACGGCTGTTAATTAAACAAAATGATTCATGTCTCCTAGCCGCAAACTCGCGCAGAAACTCCCGCAAATCGACGCTTTTTAACTCGCCGTAATCATCTCCCTCTTGCTGTTGCAGCACTTCCAACCCATCCAAGATAAAGAGATAGCGTCCACTATTGAGCATTGCTAAGATGACTTGGACTTTAATAGTAGTTGAGGTCAATAGGCGAGGGTCAATTTTGTCATTGAGAAACCTTAGCGCCGCCTCAAAAAATTCGTCTACACTAGCCTTTTCATAAAAACCCCACCAAAACACACCAGTAGGTTGTGGTAGTGATGAATCTTGCAGCAAATTTTCCAGCCAGCGACGGGTGAGGGAACTTTTACCTTCGCCTCCAAAACCGATGAGTCCCACAATTGAACAGTTCGGATCAACCCAGTCCTGATTGAGTGTTTGGAGAAAATCTACTCTACCTACCCATTCTTCTAGCGGTGCTGGTGCATTATTCAGGTTCAGGACTATCCCCGGTTGAGACACTGGTAGTTCTCCTGTAGGGTTTGAGTTGATTGTAGGCTGGGGTGTAGGTGCTGCATCTGCTAATTGTAAACACATGGGGTCAAAAGTCAGGACTCGACAATCAACGGCAAAACTGGTGTCTCGGTCTTTTTCACTTCCGCCAGAGTCCCAAGTTTCGGCAATTACACCGACTACTAAGTTACGCTCGATATCCAGAACGGCGGAACCACTCATTCCACTATCGATATGCTGGCTACTCAACATTACAGGATCGCTATGCAAAATGCGATCGCCTGGAGACTCGGCAAAGTCTACTATCTTACCTTCCGCCGGAAGTCCTTGGTAATTTTGCAATCGTCGATAGCCAAAGCTCTTAAATTTATGACCCGCAGAACTTTCAGCTATCCCCAAAATAGCCGGTTCTATCCCATCTGGTAATCTAGTCGTGTCCAGTTGCAGCACAACCACATCATCATCATGTTCTAAAAAACAAGCTTTAACTGTAGCTGTGTGTGTTTTCTGTTCCTGCTTTCTCGCTTTTGGGAAGTAGACGTTCACTTCCACTCCCTCAGCGACTTGTCCGCCTGCATCCCGTACCACATGATAACAGGTGACAATCTCTCCTGTATGGGAAACTACGAAACCTGTGCCAACGATTACGTTATCGGCGTTACGAATCTGTACAGTAAATTTAGGCAGAGTTTGAATCTGAGCCATTATTGGAATCTTTACGCTCCCAGAGTAACTTTACCTTGAGGCTGGCTTCTCCCGCCGTTTTGGCAATTATCGCTCCTGCTTCGGTATTTAACTTGATACCAAATTCTAATTCCACTTCTGAGGGCTTGTTAGATAATGTATCGATTGTGTCCATTGTCTTTTTTGCCATTTGTCGGATAGTTAGCATGGCTTTATCCAAGGCTTTCGCTGATGCTTCGGCTATATCTGTAGGAGTCACACTCACACCTCTCATCCCCGCAGCAGGCGCGAACTCTACAATAATTACGGGTTCGTCAATTAGTGAATCTTCGTTATCCATTATGTAATATTTTTTACTATATTTTGAGAAATCATAGCAGAGGACACCAGGATTTTCAATACTGGTATGGATGAGATTATATAACTGACATCTTGCACCTTATCAATAAGCAGGTGCCGATGCACTGTCCACCCTACGAAATCTTTCATTTTTAAGTGGAAGGTAACGGTGCAAGATATAAGACAAGGATGTGCGATCGCCTCACGATAAAATATCTGTGTCTTCACCAACAGCATTATGTTTCCACCCAGAAACCGCTTGCTTATATATGTCATTCTGTTTTCCCTATGCCTTACTCTGATAAGTGTGCGTTCATTTGGACAAACCACAATGACATCCGTACCCCAACTGTTGACCGACCCATTTTTGCAGCTACCAAGCCAAAACTCTGTGCGAGTAGTTTGGTTTACTGAGTTTGCTGGTACAAAACATAGCGTTACCTATGGCGAAGATTTACAGCAAACTGTATCTGCAAGCACTACTAAACTCAGGCGCACTAGAGAAGACCAAAATTCCAGGGTAGGAAATCAAACCAAAAACGGACAAGTCTATCAACAACCAGTACAGCGACCTATCTGGCGACATGAAGCGGAGGTAACGGGGTTAACTCCTGGGGTGCGGGTTAATTATCGAGTGACGAGTGTGCGGGAAGATGGCGAGAGTATTAGTAGCAATATTTTCACCCTTGCACCCACTCCCAAACCAGGGACAGCACAAAAAATTCTCCTCACTTCCGACCATCAATTAAAACCAATGACATCCGCAAATCTGCAAAAGGTGGTGGAAACTGTGGGAAGGGTGGACGCAGTTTGGTTTGCTGGTGATTTAGCTAATGTTCCTGACCGTGCCTCAGAATGGTTTGATGATAATCGGGGTGGTGCATTTTTTCCAGGGTTACAAGGTCGCGCTAACTACCAAATGGAACATAATGGTGTGAAAGTAACCTATAAGGGTGGGGAAATTATTCAACACGCGCCAATGTTTACCTGTATTGGTAATCATGAAGTGATGGGAAGGTACGCGAGGACAGGAAGTTTAGATGATGAATTTAATGATACTTTCCCTCGTGCTGCTGCTCAAAGATTATATAGCGGTAAATCTTTAATAGATAACTCATTTAATACAATTACTTACGAAGAAATTTTCACCTTACCCCAAAGCCAACCAGGGGGAAAGAAATATTATGCGGTCAGTTTTGGGGATGTGCGGTTAGTAGTATTGTACATTACTAATATGTGGCGTAAACCCAACATATCTAACGAGTATCAAGGCAGATATCAAGAAGCAGCAAAAGACTTGAATAATCCCGAAAATTGGGGTTATGGTCAGTTAATTTATGAGCCAATTGCTAAAGGTAGTACACAATACAACTGGTTAGAAAAAGAACTGAATAGCTCAGAATTCCAACAAGCTAAATATAAGGTTGTCATGTTTCATCACCCGCCTCATACCTTGGGTGATAATATTGTCCCTGCTTACACCGATCCTGTACAAATAATTGAACGTGATGATGCTGGCAATATTCAAGCCTTGCGTTACGAATATCCCAAAGATGCAGACTATATTATTCGTGATGTCATGCCTTTATTAGAAGCTGCTAAAGTACAACTGGTATTTTATGGTCATTCCCATTTATGGAATCGTTTTGTTAGTTCCAGAGGGATGCACTTTCTCGAAACCTCTAATGTTGGTAATTCCTATGGCGCTGCTTGGGGTGAGAGAAAGCGAGAAGTACCAACAGGTTATCGAGAAGAATATACAGCCCTTGGCGACCCGAATGGCTTAGAACCAGTTGTACCCACAATTAGTCCTTTGTTAGGAGAAGATGGCAAGCCAGCACCCTACATTGCCAGTAATGATATTACGGTTTTTAGTATTTTTGATACAGGCACAGGTCAGGTTAGCAGTTATTTCTTTGACACTCGTAAGCCAGATGCTGATGTGGTTAAGTTTGATGAATTTAAGTTGCAATAATTATTAAACTGCAAAATATTTTATTCATAAAAACTTATACATTTGTTAGTAATCAAATCTCCGACAGAACTCAAAAGCTAGAGATTTCTTGCTTGTTGATTTCAAGTTTTTTAATTCATATCTTGCACCTTCTCAATAAGTAGGTGGCTCCCTGCACTGCCCACCATGTCCGAGGTGTGGTAGGTAATGCCATAAGCTATTCAAAATTTAATTTGGGTAACTAGGGCGGGCAAGATGCCCACCTCACAAGAGTTAAGTTTAATTTAAATGTGCAAAGTGGATGTTTTTTAACTGATTATTTCCAATAATAAAATGATTAACCCAAATAAGCTTTTTTCACCCGTTCATCATTAATTAAATTTGATGCTGCACCCGATAAAGTAATAGAACCGGCTTCTAAAACATATCCTCTATCAGCAATTTGTAGAGCTAAATTAGCGTTTTGTTCAACTAATAAAATAGTTACACCAGTAGCGCGGAGATTTTCAATAATTGCGAAGATTTCCCTGACAATTGCCGGGGCTAAACCCAAACTAGGCTCATCCAATAATAATAGCTGTGGTCTACTCATTAAAGCACGAGCGATCGCCAACATTTGTTGTTCACCACCACTGAGAGTTCCTGCTAGTTGATTTTGCCTTTGTGCCAATCTAGGAAATAACTCAAACTGTTGTTGAATATCAGCTTTAATCTCTGCTTGATTCGAGCGAATATAAGCACCCAAAAGTAAATTATCTAAAACAGTTTGCCTTGCCAATACCCGCCGCCCTTCTGGACAATGGGCGATACCAAGCTGCACCACTTCATGGGGTAAACGGCGAGTAATATTCCTTCCACTATAAATAATCTGCCCATTTTTAGGATTAACTAACTTAGATATAGCCCTGAGTGTCGTACTCTTCCCCGCACCATTAGCACCGATTAAAGTAACAACCTCACCCCTTTTAATAATTAAATTAATCTTCTTCAGAGCTTGAATACCACCATAATTAACATCAAGCTCCTGAACATCTAAAATTGTAAAATCCTGTCCATCCTCATATCGGCGTTCATCGGCGTTCATCGGCGGTTTAAATCCATAAATCTTAATACTCAAACATCTAACATACCTCAATCCCAAAGACTTATGACAAAGGGCAAGGGTGTAGGGGTGTAGGGGTGTAGGGGTGAATATTTTTGTTTTAATACCCTTACACCCTGCCTCAAAAGACAATTTTGATGCGTAAGTCCTGATGTATGATTAATTACGAGAATTGGTATTAAATGTCTTGTGGCAAAAGCAGCAGATAGCGGTAGCAAACGACTAATCAGCCTAGCGCCTAATGAATGGGTGCAATGGGTGACACAACGTCCTGAAGTCATAGCCAAGGAAATTCTCGGTTCTGAGTTCCAATGGATAAGCCGGGAAACAGATGTTCTCGTCAAAGCATACAGCCCCACCCTCGGCGATTTTCTCGTACTCAACGAATTACAGTTACGTTATCGAAAATTTGGGTTGAAAACCCCGTCCTTATAGGACGGCTTTTGGTAGAATATGGTTGTGGAAGGGTAATCAACCACTGAAAAAACCCTATTGCTGCCTAATACGCAGAAGCTGAACCTTGACAAATGAATCTTGCTGGTTCTACTTCGTAGTTCTAGTATCACCTGGAAGTAGGTAAAAGATTTACAGGTACTAGACGAACAGCATTGTACAGAAGCGATTAATCGCTTCTCTACCAAACAAATATTGCACACTGTGCAACTATGGTCGGGCAGACCAAAAGTTAACGCTTGGGGAGAGAACCACCTCTGGCACAAGATACCGCAAGGAATCGGGCGCTAAGTGGACTCATTGAACCAAGAATCCCCTGCCTTTTTAAGCAAGTGAGCGAAAGCGAAACTTGGTTAGGCAGGGGAGTGTCAAACAGTAGATATGCCGTTACGCATGAGAGCCTATGCAGCCTTAGCGCAAGAACGGTATAAGTTCCCAACTTACCCTGTCCTCATCAACATTTTACCACCACCATCAACTGTAACTGTTGTCAATAGTTACGAACAGGAATTTTTGGGCTTGCGTGCTATTCAAGATTACCGGGTTATCAATTTGTGGGAAGTAGACGCGGAGATAGTATTCCAGCAACCACTCCCGTCTTTACTCCCGTTTGTCCCTATTTTACGAGGAGGCGGTGAAACAGCACTTGTCCAACGTGCATTACAACTACTACGAGCAGATCCACAATTAAACCAGTTAGAATCATTGCTGGCATTTTTTGCTAGCTTTGTGTTAGAGAGTCGTCTAGTACAGCAAATTATGAGGTGGGATATGGCAGTATTGCGAGAATCGCCTTGGTATCAAGAAATCCTGGCTGAAGGTGCGAAGATTGGGCTACACGAGGGACTACAGCAAGGACTACAGCAAGGACTACAGCAAGGACTACAGCAGGGTATGCAACGCCAATTGATCAGGCTGTTACAAAGGCGCTTTGGGGAAATTCCTCAAGAGTTAGTAGCAAGGCTTGAGGGTGAGAGTGTTGAGAAATTAGAAAACCTAATGGATAATGCGATCGCTGTCAACTCATTAGACGAGTTCCTACAATCTTATAATTAATCACTCATTGCCTAAATAAGCTTCAATCACAGCCGGGTTATTCCTTACCACAGAAGGTTCACCCAAGGCGATTAATTGCCCAAAATCTAAAACTGCAATCCTGTCACATAAACCCATAACTAAGGGGACGTGATGCTCAATTAAAATGATGGTTAAATTGAAGCGATCGCGCAAATCACGAATAAACTCACTCAATTGCTGCTTCTCATTAGGATTCATCCCCGCCGCAGGTTCATCTAGTAGTAATATACGTGGTTGTAGCGCTAAAGCACGGGCAATTTCTAAGCGACGCTGATCACCATAGGCAAAATTTCGGGATTTCTCTTCGGCGCGATCGCTTAATCCCACCATCTCCAATAATTCTAAAGCTTTCTGTCTACTTTGAGATTCTTCTTGAGGTGCTGGTGGTAATCCTAACACACCAGTAACTAAGGTACTTTTAGTATGTAAATGACGGGCAATTATCACATTTTCCAGTGCCGATAATTCCCCAAACAGACGAATATTTTGAAATGTCCGGGCAATCCCCAAACTAGCAATTTGATGGGGACGTAGTTGAGCGATCGCCTGACCTTGATATATTAACTCGCCACTAGAAGGCGGAATCAAAGCTGTAATTAAATTAAACAGTGTGGTTTTCCCCGCACCATTCGGCCCTATCAGCCCAAAAATTTCATGTTGATTAACGCTAAAAGATACATTATTCACCGCTACCAAACCACCAAAGCGGCGAGTGAGTGACTTTGCTTCTAAAATAACTTTACTTTTATCTAGAATCATACCAATTCAAAATTCAAAATTCAAAATTCAAATAATTTAGGCTTTCAACGATTTTTTGTTTTTGGTACTTCGCTGACTTTTCAGAATTGGTATCATTTATTTTTAGACTTACCTAATTTAAAAATATCTGGAGTCACCAACCCTTGCGGGAAGAAAATAGTACCTATTACTATCAACAACCCAAAAATAATTAACCTGCCATCTCGCAGAAATTGCGCCAACCAAGCTGGTAAACCACCTGTATCAGCCAGTCCGCGTAAAATTTCTGGTAAAGCTGTAAATACCATACCACCAACAACGGAACCTAAGAAAGTTCTAGAACCACCAATTAACACAAAAGTTAGGTAGATAATACTCGCATCAAATGTACCTTGTCTTGCATTCCAAGTATTAAGAAAGTGGGCGCTAATTACTCCCACAATCCCAGCTAGAATTGCCCCTAAAGTAAATGCTAAAACCTTGTAGTAAGTGGGGTTAATTCCCATCGCCCCAGCAGCTAATTCATCTTCGCGGATGGCAGTAAACGCCCTACCAACTCTTACCCGTTCTAACCGATAAAATAGCACCATACTAATTAATAGCAATGGTAAAGCAATCCATAAATATTCAATTGGTGTGGCGAAGGGTTGAGGAATACCAAAAATTCCCACAGCACCGCCTGTAATATCTAAATTGAGGGAGAGAACCCGTAGGACTTCGACAAAAGCGATAGTGGCGATCGCTAAATATATTCCCCGCAACCGTAAAGCCGGAATCCCTACAGCCACCCCCAACAAACCGGATAGTATTGCAGCAATTAACATCTCCAATATTAATAAATGAATCGGAAATAAATTACTGCTTGATGTAAAAACTTTAGTTGATAAAATCGCCCCAATATAACCACCTAAAGCATAAAATCCGGGGCTAGCTAAAGACAATTGCCCAGCCATTAACGGTAAGTAAAGCGACAGTCCTAATAACGCCCCTAGTACCATAGAGACGATTAGTGAACCATAAGTAGAGAAAAATTCAGACATATTTAATTGCTTAGAAATTTTTAAGCTGTTAACACCTGCTCTGCTGTCAGCGTTAGTTCCAGGAAAGTTCTGGATATAATGCGATCAGAACCTTGAAAAGATGTGCGTTCATATTTACCATTGTTATTTAGTAAATGGATAAATACAATTGGTTCTTCCGTTGTGCCTAAATATTTTCTATCGCCAATTCCTAAGTAATCAACAATCCAATATTCAGGAATACCTAATCTTTCGTACTCATCCAACTTATCGATGTAATCATCTTCCCAATTAGTTGATGTCACTTCTACAGCTAACTGAATTGGTTCTGCAAGCGCCGCATAAGCTGAACGATCAGCAAGCCATACATCCCTATCTATGACACTCACATCAGGTTTGCGTCCTTGTTCAATACCATCAGCAGTTTTAGTTTTAATAACTGGGGTATTTTTTACTACATAGTTTAGATTTATTCGTCTTATTTCAGATTTAAAAGCAAACAGTATAGAGTCAGCGACATCTTCATGATTTCTGGTTGAAATCAATTCAACAATTTCCCCATTTACTAACTCATAAAAACCTTCTTCTGGACATTGTTCCAGAAACTGATTAAAGGTTAATTTTGGTTTTGTCATTGCTGTCATGGTTTGATAGCCTACACTTTTTGAATAAACCGACGACCGAGTAAACCTTGGGGTCTAACTAATAGCATGATAAACAAAATACCAAAAGCTACAGCATCTTTGTACCCAGAATAGTCGGAGGGAACCAGCGCCTCGACTATACCGATGAGTAAACCCCCCAAGACTGCGCCGGGAATGCTACCCAAGCCACCCAAAACAATGACAGCTAAACCCCGCAAACCGAAGCCAATACCGAAATAGGGGCCAGCAATACTGACGCTAGAGGCGACTAAAGTACCCGCCAAGCCAGCGAGGAAGCTGCTGATGAAGAAAGTTAAAACAATAAAGCGATCGCTATTGATACCTAATAAACTAGCAGTGGCTGCATCTTCTGCGATCGCCTGTATTGCCTTACCGTATTTAGTGCGATTAATAAAATAAGTCAGAATAGCTACAATTACCACTGATACAGTAAAAATCACTACCTGCACACTCCGAATAGGAATTGGTCTTTCCGGTGTGCCAAAGTTAATTGCAGGTGGTAAATTACCAAAAGTATTAGCAGGAAACGTGTAACTTTCTGCACCTACTAAATATTGAATTAGGTTCACAATTACCACTGCTACCCCTAAGCTAGAAACCACAGTTAGCAAGGGATCTGAACCTTTTTGACGCAAAGGTTGAAAAGCAATTCTTTCCATTGCAACTCCCAGCAAACCCGCTAAACCACTGCCAAAAATTAGAGCAACAGCAAATGGTAATTTAATCGGTAGACTAGCATTAGCCAACAAACCATTAAAGCCAAAAGTACCACCCATGAGTGCATAAGTAAAATATGCCCCCACCGTAAAAATTGCCCCATGCGCTAAGTTAATAATTCCCAAAATGGAATAAATCAAAGTGTAACCTAACGCAAAAATGGCATAAACGCTGCCAATAGACAACCCATTCAATAATTGTTGTAAAAATAGCTCCATTTAATTAGTCAATAGTCAATAGTCATTAGTCATTAGTCCATAGTCAACAGTCAACAGTCAACAGTCAAAAGTGAACATAACCTGACAACTGATAACTGATAACTGTTAACAGTTCCTACTTCAAAAACGTAAACTTACCCTGACTACCATCCTTTTCCATTTTAATTTGCGCTACATAGAAGTTTTGTTGGACAATTTCACCTACAGGTGTAAAACTAATTTCTCCCAGTGGAGTATTATATTTACCTGTTAACAACTGTTGGTTCAATTGAGTGCGTAACTCTGGTAACTGTACCTTATTAACTTTGTTTTTACTATCTAAAGCTTTCAGGGCTTCCACATAAACTTGTACAGCCGCAAACGCTTGGGCGCTAAATTGGGGTGGTTCTTTCTTATACTGGTCAACATAGGCTTGACGAAATGCCTTGTTAATTTCACCCGGATATTCTGGACTGTAAGCTTGCGCTATTAATACGCCATCACAAAATGCTTTACAAACTGGAAATAAATTTGATGTATTTAGCCCATTTCCACCAATTATTAAACCCTTATAACCCAATTCTCGCAACTGTCTGACTAAATTTCCCCCATCGGCTGCCAACCCAGAAATAATTACTAAATCAGGTTTTAAATTAATCGCATTAGTAGCTTGAGATTGAAAGTCAGTATCAGTAGTTTGAAACTTTTGTACTGTTACTAAATTTAGCCCTTGTTCCTTCACTGTTTGTTGAAATATTTCCGTTTCTGATTTACTAAAAGCATCATTTTGAGCAAAGAAAACTGCCACATTTTTAATATTAGGATTTTGCTTAAGTGCAGCTTTGACTGAGTTAGGTGCAACCACAGAAACAGGTGCGGAAACACGCGCTATATAATCACCAATCTCTGGAATACCTTTGGCTGTATTTGATGGCCCTACTACTGGTACTTTCGCCCTTTCAGCAATTGGATCGGCGCTAAAGGCTTGCTGAGATAAAGTAGGCCCCACAATACCTACAACTCTATCTTTATTTATGAGAGTTTGAAAAGCGTTAATCGTTCCAGCTTCATCACCAGCCGTATCTTGAAAAACTAACTTAATAGGAGTCCCGTTAACTCCACCTTTATCGTTAAAATACTTTTCAGCAATTTTAGCCCCAGCTACTTGTTCTTGTCCCAATAAGGCGACATTACTAGTTTGCGCTACAGCGATACCAATGGGAATAGAGTTATTATTACCCGTTGTCGCAACAGTTGTAGTATTTGTGCTATTTTGAGCGTTATTTGTGGGATTTGTTGTGGTGTTATTTGCACCGCCACAAGCGGTCAGTAGCAAAGTGCAAGTAGATAATAATGCTGTGGTATACGTAAAAGTTTTTTTCATTTGTATGTAGTTATAAATGTATTTACAAGTGTTTTATTAAATCATCTTTTGCACTTAAAAAACAGTCATCTATGAACTGCTATTTACAATACAGGATCAGCATATCTTTCCGCTATGCTCTACCCTTTACTCCCTAAATCTATGGGTGTATGTATAAAATTCACTATATATTTATTATTTAAGTGAATTTACCTGTTGTTTTTTCAGCTTTTTTATGGCAATCTCCTTTACATAGGAGTAAATACAGTAAGTCGATAGGTAATTCGTAGTTTATTAAAACTAAGATACCCTGGTGATATGTCAATCAATTTGGGCTAATTAGCTGTATCCAATGAGATTGCTTCATACGCTTGATTTGTGAATTGCCAACCTTGAATGATTTAACGCTATGTCCTCTAGACAGTCAGTTAAACCTGCGCCAGTCCATAGCCGTATTCTTGTACCACAGTTGTATCACAGACAACCTGTAATTTCCCGTTTGGTTTCGCGTTATGGGTTAACGGTGAACATCAAAGCTGCTTCTTTAGTATCGGGAAGCGATGGTGAAGGCTGGTTTGATTTGGATCTTTTGGGAAAACCCCAACAAGTAACTAATGGCTTATCGTATTTGCAAGGGTTAGGGGTGATGGTGCAAGTTGCGATCGCCAACCATATCCAATTAAACCAAAACTCTCACCCCTTTCCCAACACTAGTAACGAAAACATACCTCTAGAATCTACTCATTGGCAAGAAAAATTCCCTCAACAGACTTCTCAACAAGAAACCCAACGACTAAGCCTGCAACTATGTATTTTACAAAACTACTACGAAAAACCTATTATTTCTCAGCTAGTTTCTCGTTATCATCTCACTGTAAATATTATCAGTGCCACACTGCAACCAAATCAAAAAAATGATGGCTGGTTTGACCTAGATTTATGGGGAAAAACCAAACAAATCTACTCCAGCTTGACCTATTTAGAAAAACTTGGTCTACCAATCTGGCTGAAATAATTTAAAAAACAATTACTATCTTAAATCTGTGAATTTACCAATGACTGCATTAAATAAATTTAACCACAACTTTCCGCCAAAGTTCTCTCTTGTGCCTTCAGTACATGAAAAAAATCAAATTACCCAAATTCGTGTGCGAATACATATTCCCAAAAACTACCTTAAAGAACCTGTAATTTCCCAACTCATATCTATGTACGGCTTAGTTGTTAACATTACCCAAGCCTTATTAGGAGAAAACACAGGTGGAGAAGGATATTTTGACCTTACCCTCCAGGGAACAATCAAACAAATATCTAGCGGGCTGGCTTACCTAGAAGCCCTAGATATTAAAATTGAGGGTAAGGCGAACGTAGAAGGCGATAGTTGGCATTATTAATTTTAGGACTTACGTAATTGTCATAATCAAACTAACTGTAGGGTGCGTCAGCCCCAATAATTTCCTACAAATTCAAGGATTTTCCATATTTGACGCACCCTACCCCAAGTGCCAGTTGCGTAAGTCCTGTATTTAAATCTCATAATACCAAATGTCCTCTTCTTTCAGGACTATGCGATGTAGTGAGAGTCTATCAATCAAACCCTCCTGCTCAAATTGTCCCAAAATACGAGTAATTGTGACCCTTGTGGAACCTAACATTTCAGCCAAGTCTTCGTGAGTCAACCGCATATCTATTAAGCGTCCTTTTTCTACTTCTGAACCGAACCTTTTAGACAACCATGCTAATAGTTTAATTAGCATGGTATCTACTTTTTTGTAGCTACGAATAACCATTAATTCCTCTGCTTGTTGAATGTGCGCCAGCAGAGTCTCTGTAGCGTTATTCCATTCGTTAATAGGTAAGACTGTCGCTTCTACTTTTGTCAGACACTCCATCTGATATGGTTCTAATTTTGACAAACTCCTCCCAACAATATCTCCAGGCCCCCACAGTCCCAAAGCAACAGTTGTCCCATTTTCTAAATAGGTGTAAGTCCTAACAAATCCAGCTTCAATCTTCCATAAGCTATTGTGTTGCTCTGGTAAAAAAGCCCTTCGCGTAAAATACTGCTTAGTATTTTTACTGTGAGAAGTAGCGATGCTTGAGTATAAAGTTACCATTATATATAATACTCTTTCTTGATAAACTAACCGTAGTATATTTATATCAGGTTCTCAGAACTTGTGGAGATTCTAGTTAACAATTGCTGATATATGGGGACTGGGGACTGGGGAGATGAGGGAGTGGGGGGAGATGAGGGAGTGGGGGGAGATGAGGGGGTGGGGGGAGATGAGGGAGTGGGGGGAGTGGGGGGAGATGAGGGAGAATAACTATGGACTATTGACCAATTACCAATTACCAATTACCAATTACCAATTACCAATTACCAATTACCAATAGATCAAATTCCCGCACCATCAAGAAACTCTTCAATCACAGCATCAGAGTTATTGCCATTATCGTTATAAGTTAGCTCGTCACAATCTGAGGACGGTAACACATGATGGGAGGGATTTTCTAGTTTCTCTAATTGTTTTTCCAACGCTTTGACCCGTTCAAATAAAGCACGGATGACTTCGGCTTCCACGTCACGTATTTTACCATGAGCTAGAGCATTTGTAGTTGAGTTGTTATCTCGAATTACCCGTCCAGGTATACCCACTACTGTAGTGTCACTGGGGACATCTCTTAGCACTACTGAACCTGCACCAATACGGACGCGATCGCCAATTGTAATATTCCCCAGCACCTTAGCACCAGCCCCGACAATCACATGACTACCCAGCGTCGGATGGCGCTTACCAATTTCCTTACCAGTACCGCCCAAAGTCACACCTTGATAAATTAAAGCATGATCACCGACGATCGCAGTTTCCCCAATTACTACCCCCATCCCGTGGTCAATAAACACTCCTGTACCAATAACTGCACCTGGATGAATCTCAATTCCCGTCAAAAATCGACTAATATGAGAAATAAACCGAGGTATAAAAGGTAGTTTCTGCTGATATAGCCAGTGCGCCAAACGATGAAACAATAACGCTTGTAACCCAGGATAGCAGAACAAAACTTCTAACCAGTTCCGCGCTGCTGGGTCGCGTTCATAAATAGTTTGCAAATCAGTAAGTAGCATATTTTGTCAGTTGTCAGTTGTCAAAAGTCCATAGTCAACAGTCCATAGTCCATAGTCCATAGTCCATAGTCCATAGTCCCCTTTCCCCCTTCCCCCTTCCCCCTTCCCCCTTCCCTTCCCCTCACTCCCCAAGCCATAGACCCATATCTCTAAAAAAAATAGACTAATTCTGGAGATTTTTATAGGATAATCTACGGTAAGTCGATAGACTTGTGAACATTCACGGAATAAGTTGGATGTTAGCACATTCCAGCATTAAAAAAAACCAACTTGACATAAAATGGCGATAAGTCAATCGTTAAACCGTAGTATAAAGAGTATAAAGTTGAACAGCCAAAACTACGCCCTCTTGGATCTTTCCTCCAAAGTGGAATACGCATTATTAGCACTCTTGGAATTGGCAAGCCACCACGGCAAAAAAGTTCCTTTAACTATGAGTGAAATTACTGCCAAACAACCCATTCCAGAACGCTATCTAGAACAAATCTTGACTAACTTGCGACGTGCAGGTGTGGTACAGAGTCAACGCGGCTCTAAAGGAGGCTTTGTTTTAGTTCGTGAACCTTGGCAAATCACTTTACTAGAGATTGTCACTTTAGTTGAAGGTGAGCGTAAAGAGAAAGAAACCTCGGCCCCTCCTACTCTGGAAAGGAGTCTAGTACTTGAAGTCTGGGATAAAGCCAACGCCGCCTCTATAGAGGTTCTGAGAAGTTACACACTCCAAGACTTGTGCCAAGAAAGAGAAGTACGCGCCCAGCAGAGTCCCATGTATTATATTTAACTTAAATTGCTAGTTATATAGTGACACCCTTTGGTGGTAATTGGTGATTGGTAATTGTTAAGTGACAAAAAATTCTTAACTATTACCCATAACCAATAACCCATAACTATTGTTTGAATTGATACAGCAGATAACAGGTGATAGGGGACAGCTTTAAAGGCTGTTGGCGATCGCAGTTTTCTGATTACTTCATGCCCTAATCTATCTGGAAACTGCTATAACTAGCGACTTAAGTTAGTCACCTAAAAAGATTCCCCAAACTGTTGGTAGACTGTTCGCCACTTTACCCCTCTTATTTTTACGACAGAGTTGGCATTTACCAACAGCTACTACTCTAATAGTAACACTGTTACAAGATATAGACCTTCTTTTAGGACTAAAGTCCTTACTACTGACTTCAGGTGAGTTAATCATAAAAGAAATTAGTGAAATTGAGTGCAAACTCTAGCGCAATATTGCAAGATAAAACCATACACCACAAATATATTTCTACGTATTAAAGGTAGCTTTTTGTGGGGTAGAAGTAGTCAAGCTAGCTTTTAAACAGATCATGAAAGATTTAGAACAAAGAAAAAGCTGGTATAGCGAAGTAGCGACACAATACACTTCGCAACAAAGAAAAAATTGGTATAACGATGTAGCTGATGCTTACAACAGGACTAGACCGCGCTATCCTCAACAACTCATCAGTCGTGCTGTAGAGTTAGCGCAATTGCCAAAAGAGGCGGTAATTTTAGAGGTAGGATGCGGCCCTGGGACAGCAACTACCGCCTTTGCAGAGTTAGGCTTCTCTATGGTTTGTTTAGAACCAAGTCAAAAAAGTAGTCAGCTAGCGCAACAAAACTGTCTACCTTATCCAAAAGTAGAGATTATCAATAGCTCATTTGAAGAATGGCCGCTAGAACCTAGCAGATTTGACGCTGTTTTAGCAGCGACTTCCTTTCATTGGGTTTCCCCAGAGGTTGGCTACGCCAAAGCTGCTGATGCTTTAAAAGATCATCGCTATATGATTTTGCTGTGGAATATGACACCCCAGCCAGAGTATGAGGTTTATCAAGTGTTGCATGAAGTCTATCAGACTCAGGCTCCAGCTTTGGGACGCTATGAACAGAGGGAAACTCAAGAAAAACAAGTAAAAAGGTTTGGACAAGCTGTTATTGATTCAGGTCGCTTTCAAGATTTAGCTTCTGAACAGCTACCTTGTGAAGTCACTTATAGTATTGATGATTATTTAACGCTGTTAAGCACTTTATCGCCGTATATAGCTTTAGATTCACAGCAGAGAACTTCTTTGTTTACTGGTTTGCAAGCAACCTTAGAAAGATATTGCGGTAGCACTGTTCAAGTTTCATATTTGTCAGCCTTTCACATCGCTAAAAAAATATAATGACTCACTCTGTTCCCGATATCTCAAATCTGTGGCTAAAGCTCCGCACTTTTAGGGCGGAGTAAGCTTACGTGAAGTACCAACACTTCTGCTATCGCAGTAAGACCAAAGCAGGACTTACGCAAGTTTCACAATTGGTGGTTGGTGCGTGACGCTACAAGTCTCATGACTACGTTCAAATATTATCGCCGCGTCACACACCCTACAGAAAAAATCTGCCAGTTGCGTAAGTCCTACAAAGGTGACTATGGCTGAGATTGTACTAAGCTGGGATCTTCCTGTACCTGTTGCACAACTTCACGGACGACCTTGCATAATTCCTCGACAACTGTGTTCACAAATGGCTGACCATTCAAATCTTCAGTAATCCACGGATCCATAACTACTGATCGCAACACCGTAATCGCCTGATCTTCAGGATCGCTCACTGGGCTTTCCAAACGCAGCAAGCGCTGTTTATAGTCGTCAAAGAATACTTCCCCGTATGTCTTTTTAATGAAATCGGTTGTACTGACAATCACTGTATACACGCTGATATCCGCAACATCCGCTTTAATACCAACGCGATCGTAAATCAGCTTATTGAAAGCATTAACTTCCTTTAGGTTTTGGTTCCATTGACCGTTAACTTTGTAGTTGAAGGCGTAGGTGAGAATGTTCAGGTCTGAGCCTGTTTGCCGCAACAGTTCTAAAAACTCAGGGTCGCTATCTTGGAGAATGGCTTTATGACCTTGGTTAGCAACTTTTTGACGCAGCAAGGCGATCGCTTCTGCTTGACTCTTGCATTCTGCAAATGGGCCTTCATAGGGAATTATTGGCGCAGGTTCAACCATAAAGTCTTCCTCCTGCTCATTCACCTGCAACAGTCGCAAGTGCAGCATTTTGCAGTTATAAATGCTACGTCCCAAGATTTTACCGTATCCTTCCTTAGTGGGACGAATTGCCGCATGGCTCATGTATACACCCGCAGCTGCGGCTCCTGGTTTGGAGCCTTCGATACCGTAAGTACCAAGAATTAATTCAGGTTTCGCATCGGGATCTGAGTTGATGTAGGGAGCCTCAAAAGCAATCAAGCTCCGCATGGCAATGTTACGATAGCAAAGCGCACCTGCTGGATAGGGTAAGTAACCTGTTTTGTGGGGGTCAACTGTAATTGTATCGGCTCGGTACAGGTTTTCATACTGTGCGGTAACGAAGTCACTCATAGGTAGAACTGGAGCTGGCGCACTCAATGTCCGCAGACCCGGATCTTCTGATGCCTCTCTGATGAGTGAGGCAAAGTAACCTCCCCAAGCTGCATCAGCATGAACGGCGAACTCGATGTCTTGGGAGTGATATTTGCCATCGCGCAGATCCAAAATTTCCTTTAGCGCATCAACGTTTCCTTCCTCGGTACTACCAATGACTGCAACCACGGCGAGAATCGGCTGTTTGGCTTCTATAGCAGCATCAATCGCGGCTTCTAGTTTAGCTATATCCAGCCGCCCATAGATATCCAGGGGAATACTTTGCATATTGTTAGCACCGATACCCAGGATGGCTGCACCTTTGGGAAGCGAGTAGTGTTTCGAGCCAGGAACGAAAATCACAGGTTCGTTGACATCGCTATCTTTTAAGAATAGATTGGCAAATTTGATGAAGCCGAGATTTTGCAGTGAGTACTCGGAAACCTTTGCATTGAGTTCGTCGGGGTCAATTTGGTACTCGTCTTGTAGGCGGTTGAAAAGACCAAGCACTTCATCCACTGGCAGGTTTAATACTTGCCAAGTATCCAAATCATTTAGCTTGGCTTTCGTCCCAGAGGGTAATGTCACCTCTATGTCAAGAGCAACTTCCGGCTTGAAGTCTCTCAAGGCTTGACGCAAACAAAGAGGATAAAACTTCAGATTTCGCGCCCCCCAAAGCGCCTCAATATTTGCCGTCGAGCCACCACAGGTTAGATGACCCCAAGGGGCTGGATCTGTTTCGCTGAGGTTTGTTTTTCTGTAGCCTAACATCCAGCAGATGTCATCACAGGCTTCCACTTCCAGCACTGTGGTGATGGGCGAAGCCTCCAGAGCTACGTTGTTTTGATTGTAGAGCATAGCGGCGAAGTAACCCGCCATTCCCGGTAGCGTTTGATCCCAAGTCATGTGTCCTTGGTAACGCATACTAAAGAAGGGGGCTGATTTTTTGAGATCGCCTAGAAGCTTATCAAACTCGGTACGTATGGTATTGACAGCTTCTATATAGCCCGCGTCTTGTTTGTCGCTGTCGGTAATCGCTGCGGGATCTTCGGGGTGGAAGTCCTGCCGCCAACGAACGTGGTCTTCTAGGGCTTCTACAATTAGTGAGGAAAAAAGATCCTCATTTTCCCCTCTCGGCCCTAAAAACCAAGCTTCTACCTGCCGTTTGGCTTCGCTATCACCACCGAGTAATTCTTCTATGCCTTCATAAGTTACGCGATCGCCCCGCCTCAATTGATATTTTTTTCGCTCACTCAGCAATTTTTGTACAGCTTGTTTTAGCTTATCCAATCCTTCACCGGAGTAATCTGAAGTTAAAACAGGTACTATTTTTTTAGCCATTTTCTTTCCTTAATAATCTGAATCGAAATGAAATATCAACTCCAAATTTTCTGTTGCCATGCCAAATTTCCGCCATTTAATTCTAAATGTCTGATGATTTTGTTGGTAAAAATTAATATCACTTTTGGGGATTTAGTGATACTTAATTACCAGAGATTTGGGAAATTTAGTAACGGCTTTTAACATTGCTTTTAGGACTGATGCAAGTGTCATATATTTGACTTGCAAGTTGTATTTCTCCGATTTCTTGCAGAAGTCGGATATCGGATTTTATACATAGAATTGAACGCGGCTAGAGTCCTAAAAGCCTTATCTGTTGATAGTTTACAGATGTGTCTTCATATGAAATGCGGGAAGAGTGTTAACTAGATTTTGATGTAACAATAATCTGTTATCACCATAAGAACCATACACTACCTATATATAAGCAAGCAATAATCTGCTAAATATTCGTAACATAACCAGCACTAACTTTTATCCCTGCTGCATTAAATTTTCAGTCAGGAGACTCTAGTGATGATGATTACACCGAGCCACAAGAAAAATCAGTACATCCGAGCCAACAGGAAGTACAGGACGTATTGCAGCAGTTACGGGAGATTCCTTGTACCCCGCAGTTTCGGCTTAATGGAGAGATGAGAGCGTACAGTCAGGCGGTATTGGGGTAATTCACATCTTGCACCAAGAAAAAATGATGTAATTTTATTACTCAGTAAAATCGAAAATCTGGGGTGCGCTACTTACGAGAAACCCTAGCTACAGCAAAAAAATATTTAAACTGACGCACCCTACTGGCGTGGCAAGGCTAAAATTCGGCAATAGATTTGGAAAAAATCGAACGCAGATGGACGCAGATGTTGGCGCAGCCTTTGCTACGCAACGCTACCGCGAACCCGCAGGGTACGCAGATAATAGATTGCTATTGCAATATTTTAGCCTTGCCACGCCACTACTAACTTGTTATGGCAGTGATTTTACTGAGTCTTCATTGAATCTTTAATTTTTTTGTCTGTAAATATATATAATATTTATATGTATAAATAGTATAAAGTCAAAAATTTTTTGCCGAATTTATTAATTTTTATAGAAGAGAGTAATTAGGAATAAATGAGGCAAATTTATCGTAGATTTTTGTAAAAATATCTAGTTTGTTTGACTATAAAATTTATTGTGAACAATATTAAAAACAAGGTAATTATGAAGAACGCTGGGAGGGATAGAAATAGGAACTTGAAGTTATGCTTAATAACGTTAATACCGATGCTACTGTCTTTAACAGCTGCCTACCCTGTAAATGCAGAAGATCCAGGTGAATGTTTTATGGTAACAAGCTCAGGGAGAACTATTTCCTTGAGAAAAATGTGTGGTGGGAAAAAGGCAATTCAAGAGAGTGAAGAAAGGGTTTTTCGGGTTCCTATTAAGCGCAGGTTGGGTAGAACCCCGGTGATTGATGTCACATTCAATAACAAGAAAACTTTTGAAATGATTGTTGATACAGGCGCTAATAATACGCTCATACCCTTGAAATTAGCGATCGCTCTCCAACTCCAACCCACAGGTATCATGCAGGCGCAAATTGCCGATGGTACACAAGTGGAATTTTCAACTAGTAAGATAACATCAATAGCAGCAGGTGGAGCTATAGCCAAGAACATCGAAGTAGCGATCGCACCAAAAGCACAGTTCGGTTTACTAGGTCATGATTTCTTCCGCAACTACGACATCAAGATTTTAGAAACAGAAGTGCAGTTTCATCTTCGCTAGTCAAGAAGGTACGGGAAAAGGAGATAAATTCAGTACTGAATCAATATGTTTAGAAATGAAACTATTGATTTACTAACTATTCGTGCAATAGGTTTAATAAATTTACAAATATGCTCTGATTGCCAAACTTTTTTATTCAAATAAAAGATTGTGTTGGCGACAAATTAGAAATAAAAAATAGCCCCCATTGGGGCTATTTTAGTTAAATTTGCAAATTTCTCAGGCATTTTTTACATATGATATACCAGTTTATATATCAATACTGTGATTGTTTATCTGGTTTTTATCCCATACAAAATACTGGTTACTTAGCTAAGTATTGAACAAAAGTTTTGCGATCGCTAAAAAATAGCAGTGTAAAATACAGTTTAGCGCCCGCCGTAGGCGATCGCTTGGTTCGAGTGAGCAAAGAAAAACAGGATTGTGATTGCTATGTTTGCATATCTGGAGGTGCAAAGAGATGAGCGATCGCATAGTTGAAGGAAGCACCGCAGACTTGGAAAGGACTCAAGTCCCCTGAAGCTATTGATCAAGTTTCCACAGTAGGGATTGGTTGCAGTGGAATGATTAGCAGATTTCAGCAATCGTTCCCATTTCCAAGTCCATGCTGTCTCTACTTTTATTTCTGAGCATCAGTGAATTTGATGGATTCTTTCGCATTTACTCATCTGGTAGAAACAATACCCAAAGCTTGGCTACTGATATAACCAATTGTTTCAAATCATAATGTTATTTATATTTCTCTTAGATTATATTTCTCATCGATTATCCCAATAACTGCCCATGTACTATTTGTTTAGAGTACCTGCAATACATCAAAAAATCCACATCACAACATTTGGCAGGAAATATTATGAGCAGCGAAAGTGGATGTCCGTTTACTGGCGGAGGTCAGAAACTTAAGGCTCGTCATGTGACATCAAACCGAGACTGGTGGCCGAATTATTTGAATTTGAGCATACTCCACCAGCACTCACCCCAGTCCAATCCTATGGGTGAGGCGTTCAACTATGCTCTTGAGTTCAAGAGTCTCGACTTAGATGCCGTAAGGAAAGATATCTTCGACCTGATGACCACCTCTCAGGACTGGTGGCCAGCTGACTACGGTCATTATGGGCCGCTTTTCATCCGCATGGCTTGGCACAGTGCAGGCACGTATCGTATTGGCGACGGTCGCGGCGGTGCGGGATCGGGTAGCCAGAGGTTTGAACCACTCAATAGTTGGCCCGACAATGCCAACCTCGACAAAGCGCGGATGTTGCTTTGGCCAATCAAGCAGAAATACGGCAAGAAAATCTCCTGGGCCGACCTCATGATCTTTGCAGGCAACTGCGCCCTGGAGTCGATGGGCTTCAAGACGATCGGTTTTGCCGGCGGGCGCGAGGATGTCTGGGAGCCAGAAGAAGATATCTACTGGGGTTCTGAAAAAACCTGGCTCGGTGATGAGCGTTACAGCGACGATCGCTTGCTGCTGAATCCCCTCGCCGCCGTTCAGATGGGTCTGATTTACGTCAACCCGGAAGGGCCAAACGGCCAGCCCGATCCGGTCGGCTCAGGGCGCGATATCCGTGAAACCTTTGGTCGGATGGCGATGAACGATGAAGAAACGGTCGCGCTCGTTGCCGGCGGACATACCTTTGGCAAATGTCATGGTGCGGGTGAATCATCGCACGTAGGTCATGAGCCTGCTGGTGCTACCATCGTAGAGCAGGGACTCGGATGGAAGAGCAGTTTCAACACGGGTGTCGGCGTTGATGCGATCACCAGTGGTATCGAAGGTGCATGGACTCCTACTCCGACACAGTGGGACAACAGCTATCTCGACACCCTGTTCAAATATGACTGGGAGCTGACGAAGAGTCATGCTGGCGCTTGGCAATGGAAGCCTAAGAACGGCGCAGGCGTGGATACAGTACCCGACGCGCACGATCCGTCGAAACGGCACGCCCCCATGATGACCACGGCGGACATGGCCATGAGGATGGATTCCATCTATGAGCCGATTTCGCGGCGTTACCAACAGAACCCGGAGGAGTTCGCAGAAGCATTCGCCCGTGCCTGGTTCAAGCTGACGCATCGCGACATGGGCCCGCGATCGCGCTATCTCGGCTCAGAGGTTCCAGAGGAAGAGTTCTTATGGCAAGACCCCATCCCCCCAGTCACCCATGAATTAATTGATGAGCAGGACATCTCATCTCTCAAAGGCAAAATCCTTGCTTCGGGGCTGTCTGTTTCCCAACTCGTTTCGACAGCCTGGGCATCGGCAGTGACCTTCCGTGGCTCCGATATGCGTGGTGGAGCGAACGGGGCGCGCATCCGTCTTGCGCCTCAGAAGGATTGGGAAGTCAACCAGCCTGCTCAATTAGCAACAGTGCTGCAAAGCTTAGAGGCGATTCAAGAGGAGTTTAACAGTTCGCAGTCTAGTGGAAAGCAGGTTTCGCTCGCTGACTTGATCGTTCTGGGCGGATGTGCAGGTGTTGAACAAGCGGCAAAGAACGCCGGATACGATGTCAAGGTTCCCTTCCAGCCAGGACGTACAGATGCGTTGCCGGAGCAAACGGATGTAGCATCCTTTGCTCCACTTGAGCCAAAGGCAGATGGGTTCCGCAACTTCTTTAGCGGCAAACACAGCGAATCGCCAGAGGAGTTGCTGGTTGATCGCTCACAATTGCTAACCTTGTCAGTGCCTCAGATGACAGTTCTTGTAGGTGGCTTGCGCGTCTTGGGTGCGAACTTTGGCGCGTCCAAACACGGCGTATTCACTGCTCGGACACAGACGTTGACCAATGATTTCTTTGTGAACCTGCTCGATCTGAACACGGCTTGGAAGGCGATTTCAGAGGCGGAAGATGTGTTCGAGGGTCGCGATCGCAAAACAGGCTCACTCAAGTGGACAGGCACTCGTGTCGATCTCATTTTCGGCTCGAACTCTCAGCTACGAGCCATCGCTGAAGTTTACGGATCGGAGGACTCGCAGCCAAAATTTGTGCATGACTTTGTGGCAGCGTGGGACAAAGTGATGAATCTTGATCGCTTTGACCTCGTATAGTCCAATACAGTTCAGTTAAGGCTAGATTCGGTGACAATACTGTTTAAACATCTTGATTTATCGGCGTTAATCGGCGTTAATCGGCGGTTAATTATTCTTATCTGAACCGTATTGTCGTATAGTCGAGAGCGAGAAGTTCTTCGAGGGATTCTATCCCAGGGGATAGGGGACAGGGGACAGGTGAGTCCAGTCCTGTAGGCGGGTTTCCCGCCGTAGGGAACTGGCGAACCCGGAGGGTGACAGCCTTAAAAGCTTGTTATTATAAGGGTTTTATGACTTACCTATGTCCTAATATCATGTCCGCCTAATTAGTTGTAATTCGGTGCATCTGTGCAAAAAGGTGAAAAGTCTTTCTCCCCCTGCTCCCTGCCCCCTGCCCGCATCATTATCTCCCTCTGCTCCTCTGCTCCCCCAGTCCCCTCATTTCCTTAAGCTCAAATTCTGCTTATTACTTACTTCTAAAGGTAAGAAAATAGTTAAGACTTCGCCGTATTGGGGACGTTGACGGACAATTAGCTTACCGCCGATCGCTTGAAATAGATGTTTGGTAGCCGCAATATTTAAACTAATCGTTCCTGTTTCTGGCTGGAACATGAGTAATTGTCCCAAAGCTTTGCGAATTGGTGGTGTGGCTGGTGCAGTTGTTTTATTCGTATGTGGGCAGAGAGTTTGCGGAGATAATTGTAATTTTAGTTGATCCCCGGCGGGAATTACCTGTACTTGAATATGACTCCCGGCTGGTAAACTGCGGGTAAAATTCTCCATTAACCCAGTGAGTACCCGATCCAACATATTAGGATTGCTCACCACAGTTGGTAATTGTTGGGGTAAAACTACATCCAAAGTCAAGTTACGCCGCTCTGCTGCTTGCTGCCATCGTGGTATACTCTGCTGTAACACCTGATCTAAAGCCATCGCTGTTAGATGAGTATGGGCAGATTTTCCAGAGGCGGAAGTCTCTAATTCTGCGGCTTTAAATAACAACTCCATGCGATCGATTTGCTCAGTACACTCATGATCGATAATTTCTAAGCGGTTGATCACATTCGCAGGTAAATCACGCCGCTTGAGTAACAGGCGAGTCATAGTGCGAATAGTAGTTAAAGGCGTGCGGACTTCGTGAGCAAAAGCCTGCAACAATTCTACATCGGGTTTAACTGATGGAGGATTGAGTATTTGGCATTGAGGATTAGGTATTGGACATTGAGGATTGAGTATTTCTTCCCCTCTGCTTTTCCCCAGTCCCCAGTCCCCAGTCCCCAGTTCCGGTAATTCTTGAAGTAAAAATTGGCTAAACTGAATTACTGTGCGGTAATCAGGTGCAACGACGGGATATTTTTGTACTAAGCCATCCAACTCTGAGAACAAATCAGGATTAGTTAGCATTACCCGCGCACCAAGCGATCGCCAAGCTTGCTCAACTATCTCTGGTTCAAAGGAAAATGAAAACGCTTTTGTACCGTCTTTGTGTGTGGCGAGAACTAAAACTAATCTAAATTTATCTGTAAATACTAAACAAAATTGCTCAGATGCCAAAGGATCGGCAGGTAGTAACGGCAGTACCGACTCACAGGGGGTAGCTTCTGGTTGGGTGAAAGCGATCGCACCAGGCATTTGGAACGGCATCAACGCCAAAGGATTAAAAGGCTTGGCTGTAAAAGTAATCGTCTGTAAGCTTTGAGTTAAGATAGGTTGACTAAATAGGGGTGCGGGTGCGGCTAACACCAATCCTTGAAGCGCCTCAGACCCAACAGCAACTAAACTATTAATCAGCAGATGTTCTGTTGCAGCGAGACTCATCCGCCACTGTTGCTCGGCTTTTGTTGGTGAGCATTCAGCCACAGTTGCTTGACTGTCGGCTAAAACTTCACTCAGACTTGGCAATATCCATTCGTACACAAAATTTCACCCCTTTATTTCGAGAGCGACTAGCAGCTTGGGAAACAAAAAATTTCTCTACTACTTATGAGGGTATAGTCATTTATGCCCTAATAACAGTCGTATAACCGAACAAGATAGGCGCAATTTCCCCTGGAATGTTTAAAGTCAACCCCCTAAAGTTTAAAGTTTTTGTAAACTGCTGGGAGGTAATAAATAAACAATCTGCCATGACACCCTACTCAAATCGTTCTCGTCTGCGTGTATTTTTTGATTACTGCATATTTTACTATAAGTATAATATTTGATTTTCAAATAATCTGCTAGATACTGTTTAATGCTTACTTTTAACAGTGAAAATTCAAAACAACATTTAAAAATTACTTGAAAATGATGTATCCACAGATGCAAATATACTCTTAAATAAAAATCTTTTCATGAAATTTTATACAAGCACTAATGTAGTTTGCAATACAACTAAATTTACGTCTTTTTTATCTAAATAAAAAGCAATTGATTTAATAAAAATTAATTTAAAATCAGGATTTATATCGTAGAATTCAATAACATCTAACGATTGCTATATGCCAATTATTGCTAGTTGATAATTGTGGCTAAAACTAACTTGAGACTTTTGAGAAAAACTTTGCGGATTTGAATCTTCTCAAGTAGTTTAAGTTGTTAAGCTGTCACGCATCTAACTTGCACATCTTTTCGTATTGGCTGTTGACATTTGGCGTTAACAGTCAGATGTCATAGTTTTACCTTGTGCCTGCATCAACCATTTTGCACTTTGCTACTCAGTCTAACACACAGGTCAATTTATCGCCTCAAGTATTGCATTCGGAGACGAACATGAAAAAATTATTTTCCCTATTAGTGACTGGCTTTTTGATAGTTGGTAGTTTTGGCTGTCAAGAAGCTCCTAACAGCAATACTGGAGCTACTCAAGCACCAGCAAAAGAAGCTGCTGAAGGTAGAACTATCAAATCTACTATCAAAGAAACCACCACACCAGTATCTGGAAAAAACGTTAAAGATAAGACAGAAAAACAGAAAATATTAACTACAAAAGCTGAGAGAGATTTAAAAGCCGCAGTTAGCAATAAATTACAAGCTGGCATTCCCGGTAACAAATTTGTAGTAGAAAATAAACAAGGTGAAATTACCCTGAAAGGTGTAGCTAGTTCTCAGGGAGAAATAGAAAAAGCTGAAAAATTAGTCAAAGAAGTCAAAGGAGTGAAGGGGGTAAAAGTAGAAGCTAAAGTTGCATCTGCAAGCAGGTCGTAGGTGATGAACCAACTACGACAAGGTGTAGGCGATCGCACTTTTTAACTCCTGTGAATTAGTATGACAACAGGACTTACCCTATAGTTTAAGTCCTGTTTTTAATTGCTGAAGAGTTTAATACACTCAGATAGCTTCACAGTCTATTAAACAACAGTTATAATTATATAATTAGGTAAACCTAGTTCATCATATTAAATCTTAAATTATATTTAAAAATGCCAAAATCTTCAAATCTACCACCTGAGCCAGAAATTAATGATGAGGCAAAGGATGAAGCAGAAGCAGAAATCAGGGAAAAACAGAAGATAGTCGATTACAACACAAATGAGTATCCAGTAGAAGTCCTTGTCCAAAAATATAGAGAAGGGCTAGAGGAAGACATTAATGAGTTGTATGTACCAGATTATCAAAGAGAGATGGCCTGGGATGACGTTCGGCAATCAAAGTTCATTGAATCTATTCTACTCGGTTTACCTATTCCATATATTTTTGTTGCAGATTTACGACCAGAAGAAGATGATTTAGGTCGGTTAGAGATAGTTGATGGAACTCAACGTATTCGTACTTTAGATAGGTTTCTTAATAATGAATTAACATTACGTGGGTTAAAAAAGTTAGAGAAACTAAACAATTTTAAATATAGTGATTTACCACTAGCTAGGCAAAGGCGCTTTAATCGTTCTTCTCTTCGGATGATTGTGCTAACAGAAAAAGCTGATGAAGAAACGCGAAGAGATATGTTTGAACGTATTAATACAGGTAGTGTTGAACTGAATGAAATGGAGAAGCGTAGAGGTATATCTCCAGGGCCTTTTGTTGATCTTCTGGAGGAACTAGCAAAAGAACCAAAATTTGATGAGCTATGTCCTCTTTCTGATGCCCTTAAACGCAGGCGTGAAGCAGAAGAGTTTGTACTACGTTTCTTTGCTTACTTGAATAATTATGAAAATTTTGGCAAGCACGTGAACGTTTTTTTAAACGCCTACTTGGAAGAACATAATAATGCGAAATCTGACAATTTTGACGAAATGAGGCGTGAGTTTCATAGAATGTTGGATTTTGTCGAGAGATATTTTCCTAATGGATTTACTAAAGCAAAAGGTCATGTTAAAACGCCCAGAATCCGGTTTGAAGCAATTTCTGTGGGTGTTGCACTTGCTTTAAGAGAAAACAGTGAGCTTGAGCCAAGTTCAATGAAGTGGCTTGACTCCAAAGAATTTAAAGAATACACTACTTCAGATGCTAGCAATTCTAGACCTAAAGTCATTAGACGTATTGAATATGTGCGCGACCAGCTTCTTGGCAAATCATGACTAATTCCCTCTTTGAAGACTTTAATGAACGCTCTAAAGAGGTAAGTAAATATTTTATATTCTTAAAAAGTTTAGAGCAGGGATCTACCCAACTAAGCATGAAAGATTTAAACGGAAATTTAAGAATCAGAATGGTTGATTCTGAATTGCTAAAAACATTAAAAGCAAGTGGATTTCTTTTACTTTATAACTTAGTAGAAGCCACGATGAGAAATGCTATAGAAGCGATATTTGACGAGTTGCGCTCTAAAGGAGTATCTTATGATCAGATGAGACCTGAACTGAAAAAAATTGTTCTCAAAAATTTGAAGAAGCGCAATCCTGATGAGATTTTTTCAAGCATAACACTTATATCTTTAGACATTATTACTGTTTGTTTCGATAGGCAAGATTTATTCTCAGGAAATATAGACGGGAGATTAATCAGAAAAACTGCTAGTGAATACGGTTTTTCTTATCTAACTGATTATATGAAAACTGGGGACGGACAAGATTTATTAACTGTTAAAACGAACAGAAATCTTCTTGCACATGGCTTTAAGTCATTTGCAGAAGTCGGGCGAGACAAAAGTGCAGATGAACTTGTAGAAATTAAGAATAAAGTGGTGAGATATTTAAGGCAAATTTTGCGTAACATTACTCAATACTTAACTGATGAAGAATATCTTGATGTTGGTAGTAACAACTCTTCCTCTGGTAGTTAGCTTTAGTTAATGTGTTCCAGATGTCTCAAAATACTTTGGGCAATGATTTCTCCTAATATTACAGGAACCGCATTGCCAATTAAGCGACCTACGTGTTTAAATATTACAGGCTCATTAGGCGCTACAAATTCATAATTTTCTGGAAAAGTTTGTAATAAAGCTGCTTCACGCAAAGAAATGGCTCTATCTTGTTCAGGATGTCCAAAACGACCGTTACCAAACCCAAAAGATTGTGTAGTAATTGTTGGGCTAGGCTTATCCCACTCCATCCGACCATAAACTGCCGGATAAGTTTTGCCAGTAGTTTTGACATGACATTTAGCAACTAGCTCTTCAGACCAATCTCGCCATGTACCTCCAGGTTTTGATGAGCGAATACGACGAAGATTAAGCTCAGAAAGTCTACTACATTTATGAAGTCTATCTATCGTTGATGCTTGCCCATTAACAAGAGGCTCAAGATGACAAATAGCGTCCCGTACTGTTTTGTAATTTTTGGGAGTATGGGTTGATGCAATTAATTCAATCTTGTGAAATTTTGAAGCAAGTAATACCAATCTTCGACGAGCTTGGGGAATACCATAATCTAAACAGTTAACTTCATAAACTTCAACGTAGTAATTTAAACTTTCTAAAGTCTGAAGAAACTCTTTAAATACCGAATGGTGTTTTAATTGAAGTACATTCTCCATAGAAACAATCTCTGGGTTGCACTCGTATATCAACCTAGCGAAATCTTGGAGCAGTTTCCACTTTGACTCTTTATCGTCATAACGTCTTGAATAGCTGGAAAAGGGTTGACAAGGAGCGCAGCCAACCAGAACTTTTGTACTACATTCTAAGAAATGACGAGCTAATTCAAAACCATCAACCTCTTCTACACCTTTTAATATAAATTTTGATTTATTATTTTGTTCATAGGGGAATTTGCAAGCTGGATCAGTGTCATAGCCGGCGATAACTGGAAGACCTGCCCTCTCAAAACCATGAGTTAGCCCTCCAGCACCACAAAAGAGTTCTACGACAGAGATACTAGTAATCATTCACTCCCTATATCTATTCACAGCAACAACGAGTCAATATACTAGCGTATCTGATTTTCGTATAAATAACAAAAATTTTAAATAGCATAAAGTAAATCTATTTATAAAATTCTTAATATAAGAATTTTTCCTTTTAATTCAACATTTTTGAAGCAATTTAATTAATATCATCATAAAAATAATACGGTTTTATTGTATTCGTTTTTACTGGTTATTAATGGTATCTTTATTATTTAGAAAGTCATTCCCTACATATCAAACTAATTATAATTAAGCACATCATTTATGTAGCAAACCAAGTAGATTTATAGGTCAAGAGTTTGACAAAGCTCTTGAACAGATTTCATGGGTAAATATAACTTTAGAGAATCTTGTCTAAATTGTTGAAAACTGTACTTTAAATAAAAATTGAGCGCTACCTCATCCAAAGCTTCAACTATCACAGCTAGAGATGCAACTTGTGTAGAAACATTCAGCGCCTTTTTGAGAGCATCTATTAACATTAGGTCACAAATCGCCTACCTTTTTGTTTATTATCAACAGCAAGACGACCCAAAAGCGTAGCAGGTAATTGAGGATAACGAGGCAAACGTCTCGCCAAAGCTTGATCTAAGGCTGTAATATCAACAGTGTATGCAGAAAGCGTATAGTAAGCCAAAACATTCAAATCAGGCTCTTGATGACATTGCTAAAATCGCCCGTGTCGCCCAGATAATGCCCAGTTGCGATCGCCGAAGCATTGGCTGTGGTAAATGTAGGAAACAATGAGTGAGTATTCACAAGCTTCACTCCCTGCTGTTGAATCTCGTACAATGTCGGTGTATCATTGGCATTTACCGTAGCTGGTCGCAATCCATCAGCCACAAAAATCACCACATTGTGAGGCGTTGCTTGCTGACTACTTTTTCTTAAAAACGCTGGCACGCAGGCAGCTAAAACGGCAATGATACAAAGAATCAGAACCAAAAAACGGCGATCGTATGTAAAAACCCGCATAATATCTTGTATTTATCTAACAACAAGATTGTATTACTAGTGGCCTGTCAAGGCGAAAATGTGGCATGAGATGATAATATTAACCGCCGATACAAGCCGATAATAAAAAATTGAAGGCAGATAAACGCAGATAAACGTAGATGAGGGGCGCACATCTGTGCGCCCCTACAGATAATCAATGTGTTGCCAAGATTTTCTAAATCATCTGTAACCTGTCACCTGTACCCTATTCCCTGTTTTAATCAAGTGTGAAATATTACAGTCACCAATGGCAGCAGTGCCAAAATGAAACCATGCCAAGACTGTAACCGATTGTCTTGATTATAGTTTGGCGGTGTTAATAAGGCTTCTATTCTCTGTTCCAAGCGATCGCCTGCATCTGCACCCAAGGCTGCACAGCATATTTCCGATTGTGATAACGCAGAACCGTTACTAACTACTAATAACAGTGATTCTGCTAGCAATAAGGGATCTACTTGGGATGCAGCGTAACTGTCGGCGCGGAGTTCGCGCAGCACTAACAGTTCGTACCATAAAGCCTCTGTATTTGGTAGCCAAGCAGTGCAAGAACGCACCCAACCCAGCCAGAAAAACCAAAATGTATCCCTATATTGGAAATGTCCTTGCTCGTGGGCTAAAACGCTTTCTACATGGCTTGGGGATAATGTTTGTAGTAATCCTTGGCTAACTACTAGTTCAGGTTGCCAAAAACCAATTTGACCAGCAAATAGCGCTTCTGTGTCGAGTAGCCGGACTTGTTTACCCTCAACATTAATTAAAGGACAGTAACGGGCAGATTGTAGCGATCGCCAGCCACTAATAGCCAACTTGACGCACAAAAAAGAGAAATACCCTAGAAAGGTTAAGGCCAGTACGTAGCTGAACCAACCTGTGTATACACCTCCCATTTTACCTTGAGGCCCCATACACAAAAGAGCGATCGCAGTCATCAAAATAAACAATGGTGGAAATAGAAAGAAAAATAACGTTCTTTGCCACCGCGCTGCCCAATTACCAGGGGATTTAATCCAAGAACCTCTGACAATCCAAGAAACTGTCAAAGCAGTTAAAATCATCAGCAAGTGCATTATTGTCCCTCCCTGGCTTGGCGTGCAGCTTGAATCCGTTTAGCGATCGCTTCTATTTGTTCACTGGCTGCTTCATCCAGACTATCAGCAAAAGCTGCCACTACATCAGGGTTGCCCACCGCCAAAAAGCGATGTAGTTGTTCATGGGCTTTAATGACCTCTGCTTGCTGCTTTGATAGTAATGGTCGCCAGTAAAAAGCCCGCCCTTTTTTATCACAAGCTAACCAACCTTTATCCGTAAGGCGACGCAACACCGTCGTCACAGAAGTATAAGCTAACTCCCGGTTAGGGTCAGCCAGAATGCGATCGTGAACATCTTTGACTGTAGCTGAACCCAATTCCCAGACAATATTTAAAATTTCTGCCTCCAAAGGGCCTACAGACATTTGTTTAGGACGATATTCAGGTAAAGGAGCCATATCAGTTATCAGTTATCAGTTGACAGTTGACAGTTATCAGTTGACAGTTGACAGTTATCAGTTGACCCTCATCTCCCTCATCTCCCTCATCTCCCTCATCTCCCTCCAGATTACCGCCATTTCCCCTGGGGCGATCGCATAATAAGAATTACTCTTGCCAAACCATAAAAAATAAAGCTCAACTCAGGTGTAATTATAGAGAAGAACACCCATTAGAATGTAATCTCGACAGTAGTATTTGAAGCAGGTGTTTCCCGCGCGTGAAGCTATTTGTATACCATACTCCGGAATTAACCCCTAAAGATCAGGCTCCTGACTGCGCGATCGCGGTCGATGTCTTACGAGCCACTAGCACCATCGCCACCGTTCTTTCGGCTGGTGGTGAAGCTGTACAGGTCTTCAGCGATTTAGACGAACTAATTGCAGTTAGTGAAACATGGCCTTCCCAAAAACGGCTCCGAGCTGGCGAGCGTGGCGGTGGGAAAGTCTCTGGTTTTGAATTGGGTAACTCTCCCCTTGACTGCACACCAGAATTAGTGGAGGGACGGCGTTTGTTCATTAGTACTACTAATGGTACTCGTGCTTTAAAACGGGTACAACACTCTGCCACTGTACTCACAGCCGCTTTTATTAACCGCGCCGCCGTAGTGCAGTATCTTCTGGAAAAGCAACCAGAGACAGTCTGGATAGTTGGTTCAGGTTGGGAAGGTAGTTTTTCCCTAGAAGATACAGCCTGTGCCGGTGCGATCGCTCATGCTGTTGTGGAAAAATCCCAATTACCACCTGAAGAATTAGCTGGTAATGATGAAGTAATTAGTGCGATCGCTCTTTACTCACAATGGCAAAACAATTTATTAGGATTATTCCATCATGCCAGTCACGGCAAACGTTTGTTACGCCTTGAATGTGATGAAGACCTAAAATATTGTTCTCAAACCGATATTTTAACTGTCTTGCCCATGCAGCAGGAACCAGGAGTTTTTAAAACTTTAAACTAAATATGCAAAATCCATGACTAAAAAAATACTCGTTTTTTAGATTTAGCATTTTTTAGGACAGTCCCATTAGTAATTAAAAACCAAAGTTTTGGTTCAAGGGTGCAGGAGTGTAAGCGGTTCAAATCCTTATACCCCTCGCCATTTTTTATTTTGAATTTTCTAGCAGGGGACAGGCAAGAGAAAGCCCTTGCAGTCAAGATTTGATGATTCATCAATGTCCGCGCCCTATGTGGGGACAGCTATATAGATAATTATCCTTACACACAAGGGGATGAGATACATTTGGCTAGTGTAGATTTTCGGTGTGCGATCGCTAGGATATATGAAGATGTAACTTTTGCACAACCTCAAGCTACCAATTGAGAAATGCTAAACAAATCTTAACGGCTAGAAAATACAAATTGTTACAATTGTAGAGTAATAAAACTAACTTAATTTTAGTTAAGAATCAGTGAGTGTGAGTTTATGACAAGTGTAGTTGAATCTCCCCACAGTAGCGAACAAATTGCCGCTTGGTTGCGGGGACTGCTAACAATAGCTTGGGCTGATGGTAATTTTGACGAACAGGAGAAAGAGTCAATTTTCACGATTACCAAAGAAGAATTAGCCCCTAGTATAGAATGGGATTCGCTCCCAGTAATTACACCAGAAGAACTAGCGGCTGTTTTGGGGAAACATACACCAGATGCAGAGAATTTTTTGCGTACAGCTGTGATAGTAGCGATCGCAGATGGTACATATTCACCTCAAGAGGATGAACTATTACACCAATTATGTCAAGCATTAGGTGAACCCGAAGACATACTCCCAGCCCTACGGCAAACTTTAACAGTTAAAGAACAATTAGACTCTCCTCCGCTCACCCCGTGTCAGGTCAGTTCACACGACGTATTACATCCCCTGCGAGACTGGTTAGATGGGTTAGAAATTCAAGACCCCAGAGTAGCCAGATTTTTGTGTAAAATGATTCCCGCCCAATGTCCCTTCGAGAGAGATGTCACCATATTTGGACATAAAATAGTTCATATTCCGCCGTTGTGTAAACTCAATCCACTATATGAACAACTTGTAAGTTTACGCTTCCGCGCCCTCTCCTACTTGGCGGATGAATGTAAGGAGGATATTTCCGCTTATATTTAGTTATTAGTCATTGGTCATGAGTCATTAGTCCATAGTCATCAGTTTTTTGCCCTGCTACCTACTCACAAGACGGTACTCAACACTGGTAAAGAAGACTATATAGACGTAACCTGTTATGTAGAGCAATTAAAAAAGCATCTGTTTTTGCGAGTGCGATGGCGCAAGCGCCCAGCCTAGCTGATCGTCATAACGTAACGCACCGTTATTATCAATGGGTCAAACTCCCAAGCATGAGTGATGAAGAACCATTGACCATTGACCAATGACTGATGACCAATCTGACTTTTCACGTTATGTGGAAAAGCTAACGTCAGACCTAACCCCCCAACCCCCTTCCCTTGTAGGGAAGGGGGAGAAATCAAAGCCTCTCTCCTTGTAGGAGAGAGGAATGGAAGTGAGGTCTTCCAGATCCCGTGAAAAGTCAGATGACCAATGACTAATGACTAACTATGCAATTTATCGACCAAGCAAAAATCGAAGTAGAAGCTGGTAAAGGTGGCGATGGTATTGTCGCCTTCCGGCGAGAAAAGTATGTACCAGCCGGCGGCCCTTCCGGTGGTAATGGCGGAAGGGGTGGTTCCGTGATTTTCGTAGCTGTAGAAAGTCTACAAACCCTGTTGGACTTTCGCTATAACCATATATTTAAAGCCGAAAATGGCGGTCGTGGCGGCCCCAACAACTGCACTGGTGCTTCCGGGAAAGATTTAATTATCGAAGTTCCTTGTGGCACAGTAATTTATGATGCGGAAACAGACGATTTATTAGGTGATTTAACTCAACCTAACCAAAGGCTAGTCATTGCACAAGGTGGTAAAGGAGGATTAGGAAATCAACACTTTTTAAGTAACCGTAACCGCGCCCCAGAATACGCCCTCCCAGGATTACCAGGTGAAAGAAAACTGCTACGTTTAGAGTTGAAACTGTTAGCAGAAGTAGGAATTATTGGTTTACCAAATGCAGGTAAATCAACATTAATTTCATCTTTATCCGCAGCGCGTCCCAAAATTGCTGACTACCCATTTACAACCCTGATACCAAACTTAGGTGTAGTGAGAAAGCCTACAGGTGATGGTACAGTATTTGCCGACATCCCCGGACTAATTGAGGGTGCAGCCGAAGGTGCAGGTTTAGGACATGATTTCTTACGCCACATCGAACGCACGCGGGTATTGCTACACCTAATTGATGCTACTAGTGATGATATCATCAGAGACTACAATACAATTCAGCAGGAATTGCAAGCTTACGGACGCGGTTTAACAGAGCGAATGCAAATTTTAGCCTTAAATAAAATTGATGCAGTTGACAGAGAAAATGTAGATTTAGAAGCACTAGCTACCCAATTAAATCACCTGTCTCACGCTCCAGTTTTCTTAATTTCTGCGGTAACTCGTACCGGGTTAGAGCCATTATTACAACAAGTTTGGGGAATACTTGACCAAATCAATGCAGTTGAGGAAGTTGAAGTGTTTAGTTAAGCTTAATCTTACATATGAGTATTGTATTGAGTAGGCCGATGCACTGCCCACCGTATCATGATTTTGGTGGGCAATGCCCACCCTACAAGAAAATATAATGATTTCTTTAGTCGCAGACTCCCCAGATTAAGTATTCAAGAATATCAATTTCAATTGATATTCTTGACCCAGTTCAGGAGGAAATAGTGACACTGAAATGCTCCTGGTAGTTAGTCAAAGTAAAATCACAAGCCTAATGAATCTTGCTGCTATTTTTAAAGACTCTAACTATAAACTGTCTCAATTCACAACCCCAGAAATTGATAACTTAGAAAATTCTATCATTATCAAGCAAACGAAAACTGGGGATGTACCTTATGTGAGATGTTTGGTGCGAAATAAAGAAATAAAACTCACACCAGAAGAAGCAGTGAGACAGCTTTATTTACAAGTATTGATGCAGCGATATCTTTATCCCATCAACAGAATTACAGTTGAGTATGTGGTCACATTTGGGCGAGAAAAGAAAAAAGCTGATATTGCTATTGCTGATAAAGATAGACCGAATTTTCCCTACATTATTGTAGAACTAAAAAAGCCCAAATTAAAAGATGGTAAGGAACAATTACGCTCTTATTGTAATGCCACAGGCGCACCAATTGGCATTTGGACAAATGGTGATCAAATTTCTTTCTATCAGCGTAAAAATCCCAATTACTTTGAAGATATTACAGATATTCCCAATGCTAACCAAACCTTAGCAGATATTCTTAATGTTAGATTTACTTTAGCAGACTTAATTAAAAAAGATAAACTCGTCAACGAAAATAAATCTCTGAAAGCCTTGATTGAGGAAATGGAAGATGAAGTCTTGGCTAATGCAGGAGTTGATGTGTTTGAGGAAGTATTTAAACTCATTTTTACCAAATTATATGATGAATGGTTATCGGGAAGGGGAAATAACCGCCATACTCGATTATTAGAGTTTAGAAATACAGGACAAACCGACACCGCCCTTAAAAATAAGATTCAAAATTTATTTGATAGGGCTAAAAAGCAATGGGAAGGGGTATTTAGTGAAGATAGTAAAATTGCTTTGACTGTTTCTCACCTCTCGATTTGTGTATCGTCCTTGGAAAATGTGAAATTATTTAACTCGAATTTAGATATAGTCGATGAAGCATTCGAGTATTTGATTAATCAGAGTAGCAAAGGTGAAAAGGGACAATATTTTACACCCCGGTATGTAATTGATATGTGTGTGAAAATGCTCAATCCCCAAGAGGATGAGTATATGATTGATACGGCGGCGGGTTCTTCTGGTTTTCCAGTACATACTATTTTTCATGTTTGGCAACAAATAATAGAAGATGAAGGGATAAAAGTCAGCAATTTATTTTCTTTGGAAGAGAAGCCTTATCGCTGTGAAAAATATGTTCAAGAAAGGGTATTTGCTATTGATTTTGATGAAAAGGCGGTACGTGTAGCCAGAACCTTAAATTTAATTGCTGGTGATGGACAAACTAATGTGTTACATCTCAACACTTTAGATTTCGCTAGTTGGGATGAAGTAACGCGCAATGAAGATTGGCAAAATATCTATTTTGAAGGTTTTAAAAGGTTAAAGAAGTTACGCAGCAATAAGGATAGTTATAAAGAGTTTCAGTTTGATATCTTGATGGCCAACCCGCCGTTTGCTGGAGATATTAAAGAACCACAGATTATTCATAGATATGATTTAGCAAAAAAGCCCAATGGTGCTTGGCAATCGAAGGTAGGCAGAGATATCTTATTTATTGAGCGTAACTTGGATTTTTTGAAGCCTGGGGGAAGAATGGCTATTGTTTTACCCCAAGGACGGTTTAACAATTCATCAGATAAAGATATTCGAGATTTTATTGCTGAACGCTGTCGCATTTTAGCTGTTGTGGGGCTGCATGGAAATACTTTTAAACCCCATACAGGAACGAAGACATCAGTATTATTTGTCCAGAAATGGAATGATGACCCCAAGGTGGGGGCTTTGTGTCCTAGAGTTGAAGATTATAATATCTTTTTTGCGACGATGCGGAAGTCGGGAAAAGATAATTCTGGTGAGAAAATTTGGCGACGGGTTTTGTCGAAGTCAGAAGAGGAGTTATCGTCACAAGATAAGGAGAAGATATTTTTGCAAGATGAACATGGTCATTTGCTTGTTGACCATGATTTGTTTAATCATGAGGGAGTGACGGAGGATGGTATTGCTGAGGCGTTTATTGAGTTTGCAAAAAAGGAGAAGTTAAGTTTTTTTGAACCAAGCCCATCTGTTACACCGTTTGATGAGGAGAAGTATCGGCGGTTAATGGATGGGCTAGAAGCAGCAGAGGTTAAGTTCAGTAATTTAGAGTTTTCTGGAAGAATTGACTCAGAACACTATCGTCCTGATTTTCTGCGACTTGAGGCAAAGATTTTTAGCAAGGAACACTGTTTACTTGGTGATAAAGTTAGCTTTTTAATTGGCCCTTTTGGTTCTCAATTTATCGTAGAAAACTATGAAAAGGAATCACCTTATAGATATGTCAGAGGAAGAGATGTTAAGCCATTCTTTATGAAGAATGATGACAATGTTTACATACCGGAACCAGACTACAAAAGATTAATAAAATATCAGCTATGCAAAAATGATATTCTGATTTCGGTAGTTGGTACTTTAGGAAATAGCTCAATTGTCACTGATGAGATTTTACCAGCAATCTTTAGCTGTAAGAATACTGTGATTCGCTATGGTGATGAGATATTTTCTAAATATTTATTAGCATACCTAAACAGTGATTATGGAAAGAAGCTACTGCTAAGAAAGAGCAGAGGTGCTATCCAAACAGGTCTAAATTTAGATGACCTGAAGACAACGGTGGTTTTTTTAGCTAATCAGCAATTTCAACAATTTATTAACTCATTAATAAATATTGCTAAAAATTTTCGTGATCAATCAGTAATTATTTATCAACAAGCCGAAGATTTACTACTTTCAAAACTTAACTTACAAGATTGGCAACTGACTGAAGATAACATTGCTGAGAAAAGTTTTTCAGCTTCATTTCTAGCCTCTGGTCGCTTAGATGCCGAATATTATCAACCTAAACAGCAACAAATAATGTCTATAATGCGTAGCTCAGGGCTGCGTATTCGAGATATTGCTAGCCTTGCTAAAAGAAAGTTTCAACCTAGTAAACAGGGGACATTTAACTATATTGAAATTAGAAATTTAAATGGAGAGGGATTTGCGAGTAGTGATGTTGTTGAGATGACAGATGCACCAAGCCGCGCTCAATGGATTGTTAAAATTAATGATGTGATTACTTCAACAGTCCGACCTATTAGAAGACTTTCAGCATTAATTGAAAAAGCACAAAATAATTATGTCTGTTCTTCTGGTTTCGCTGTTTTAAAACCTATCGAGGTAGAACCTGAAGTATTGCTAGTTTATCTACGATTACCCGTTGTGTGTGAGATTCTTGACCTACATACAACAGCGAGTATGTATCCGACAATTTCAACAGAAGATTTATTGAATATTCCAGTAACATTACCCAATGAGAGTATTCGTCAGGAAATTACACAAAAAGTGAGAACATCTCGACAAGCTCAGGAACAGTCTCAGCAATTGCTAGAAATTGCTAAAACAGGAGTAGAAAAAGCAATAGAAACTGACGAAACTACAGCAACAGCTTGGATGAATCAGCAAATTGTAGCTTTGGGGATTAATTTACCAAAAAACTGGGTTTAAAGCCCTGCCCTAGAAGGGCGGCTTTTGTGATAGTATAGCGGATAGCGGTAAAGCGCACATAAAAAAGACGAAGTAGGTCAAGCGGACGACTCCTGCTCCGGAACCCTGGTAGTATAAATCCTAAATCTTGTACAAATGTGGGAGTAAAGTCAGAAATTAAAAACCTTTTCAAACGCGGTCGGGCAGTCCGTGTATGTTTGTGGACGTATCCAAACGGGGAAACTTGAATACTCGTATTCAAGTTTCTAGAGAGGACGGATGAAGCAAGAATCCTCGTATCTTTAGATCGAGGAGTGTCAAAATCAGGTCAATAGGATAACAGCTAGATTTTACTGCGGATGAGAAGCGATCGCACCCCAAGCACCCCCAGCACCACCAGCACAGCACATAAATCAGGCGATACCTGCGGCGGGCTACGCCTACGCTTGACCTCAATTGAGCTTAAATAGAATATCCGCTACAGTTCTCCCCAAGTTTCCCACAGATTCTTGCTGTCTGGGGTCTTTCAACGAACCATCAGCATTAAATACCTGATCAGCGTTAGGAACAGCCACCTGATCAGGAAGTACCAATACTTTAATATTTCCCAGAATAGACCGTAAATGTACCAAACCTCGCAATCCCCCCAGCCCACCTGGAGAAGTACTCATGATAGCCGCCACTTTTCCCGCAAATGCAGCCAAGGGTGGCTCATTTGGCGCTGGACGAGAAGCCCAATCAATCGCATTTTTTAACACTGCCGTCAACGAACTGTTGTATTCTGGAGAAGCAATCAACAATCCTTGATGAGAAATCATCAGGTCTTTTAGCGTTCTAGCATTAGCTGGTAAACCATCTCGCGCTTCCAAATCCTCATCATACAAAGGTAAAGGTAAATTCCGTAGATCAATGTAAGTCACCTCTGCGCCTGCTGCTTTTGCACCTGCTGCGGCAATTTTCACTAACCTTTTGTTATAGGAATCTATGCGTGTGCTTCCAGCAAAGGCCAGTATTTTGGGTGTATTTGCCATGATTACTGGTTATTTTTGAATTGTAAATCACATCACTGCATTATCTGGCTAGGAAACAAACCTATGAGGCTAGTTTTAGGTTTTCTTTAGAAATGGCGATCGCATTAGCTGGGGACTGGGGGAGATGAGGGAGATGAGGGAGATGAGGGAGATGAGGGAGATGAGGGAGTGGGGGGAGATGAGGGAGTAACCCACCCCTAGCCCCTCCCTGGAGGGGAATGTATGGACTGTGGACTGTGGACTATGGACTATGGACTATTGACTATGGACTATTGACTATGGACTATTGACTATTGACTATTGACTATTGACATTAAGTTTGCAAGTTAAAATTAATTAAGAAGTAATATTTTTTGCAACAGTCTCAGGAGTTTTTTAAATGTTCATTAGTGAATTGTCACCAATATTCAAACAGTTTGTTCAACATCCAACATCCTTCTTAGGTGGATTTGTTTCTGGTGTGCTGAGACTCAACTTGGCTGATGATCCTGTAAAAAGCTGGCTGGATAAGCAATTAGGCGCTAACAGTTATCCCTCTCCCGTAACTGACTTAAGTAATGGCAGATCCAGTGGCCCCCAATCAATATCGATTGAATAGACACTAAGTACTAGTACTGATACTAAGTTGCTTTCAACAAGAATATGGAGGGAGAGGAAAAATCATCATCAGACATATCCCTACTCCCTGCATAAGTCACTATCTTTGACTGCAACTTGGTATGAGTATTTAAAACAGGTAGGGGATGCACTAGCTTTAAAAAAATTAGCAAAAATTGAGTTTGCACTTCCCTGTCCTAAATTATCAGCAGCGTTAGCGGTGAGGTAAAAAATGATTTGTCTAACTCACGTTGATTCACGATAAATTACTTTGATTAAGACGCTAGGTAGCGGATTAATTATTAATCACCACAGGTAAAGCATTTGTACTAATTGGTAACTTTTACATTTCTTTTCCATCAATCAAATCTATAAGACTTGCTGATTTCATATTGAAAAATATTGTAAAATCTCTCACTTTGAAAATTATCATGATCAGTTATCATATGAGCGTATGCCTCAGTTCAGTCGCATAGTAGGTTTAGTTGGAATGAATGCTAGCAACCATCCTTGCTGTTCTACAACATAGACCATCTGTGACCAGAACAGACTAGGCGAATATCGCCTAGAACTCCTTGACAACTGGACTAGCCGCTCTTTGTTAAGAATTACGTGATCCCACATGACTATCTACGTTGGAAATCTCTCCTACCGTGCCACCGAAGCAGACTTAAGAGCCGTATTTGCAGACTACGGCGAAGTTAAAAGAGTTGTTTTACCTACTGACCGTGAAACTGGTCGGATGCGTGGTTTTGCCTTTGTTGAAATGAATGAAGATGCCCAAGAAGATGCAGCTATCACCGAATTAGATGGCGCAGAATGGATGGGTCGTCAATTGAGAGTCAACAAAGCGAAACCGCGAGAAGATGACCGACGAGGTAGCTGGGGGAAAAAACAAGAATACTAATTAATAATGGTTCTCAATTCTAGCAAATTGTATTCTACTTATCAATACACTAATGGCTGATATTTGCTAGAAATATTTCAACAATTTAATAGAAATTAAATAGTAAATCCGGCTAGTTATTATTTGTCAAGAAATTATCCTAACTAGTCGGATTTTCATTACTTTACTTTGTTTAAGGGTGTAGGGGTGTAAGGGTGTAAGGGTGTAAGGGTTTATAAAAGCTACACTCTTACCAAAACCCTTGATTTTTTGTTTTCAGGCGTAAGTTATAAAATATACCCCTTGGTGGACGTAACCCTATGTTTTAACAAGCCAAGTATTCATGTATCGAAACAAGTACGAAGCTAAAGGGCAGAAGGTTTGATATTCCAGTTCCCAGTTCCCAGTCCCCAATCCCTAATTTCTTTCACTTTCTTTAGTTTATCTAAAATCACATCCAGGTTATCAAATTAGCTTTCTAAGATAGAGGCAGTAACTGTGCCTCACAATGCACAACCTGACCCAACAACCAGCCAGTCACTAGGGAGTACATATAAATGGCTCAAGCTTCAGAATCTTTGGATTTTTCTGTCAATAACGCTACAGACAAAGCTCTCGATCGCGATTGTACAACCTTATCTCGTCACGTCCTCCAGCAACTCCAGAGTTTTTCGGCGGATGCACAAGATTTGAGTGCATTGATGAATCGTATTGCCTTAGCTGGCAAACTAATTGCTCGTCGCCTCAGCCGTGCCGGTTTAATGGAAGGGGTTCTCGGATTTACTGGAGAGGTGAACGTACAAGGTGAGTCCGTCAAAAAGATGGATGTCTACGCCAATGATGTATTTATCTCGGTATTTAAGCAAAGCGGCTTAGTCTGTCGCCTTGCTTCGGAAGAAATGGATGAACCATACTATATTCCCGAAAACTGCCCCATAGGTCGTTATACCTTACTGTATGACCCCATAGATGGTTCCTCAAACACAGATACAAATCTCAGCTTGGGTTCTATTTTTTCGATCCGTCAACAGCAAGGAGACGATAACGATCGCCAAGCTAAAGACCTCCTCAGTAACGGACGTAAGCAAATTGCCGCAGGTTATATCCTCTATGGCCCCAGCACGATGCTAGTTTATACTATAGGTAAAGGCGTTCATTCATTTACCCTTGACCCCAGCTTAGGAGAATTTATCCTCAGCGAAGAGAATATCCGCATTCCCAACCACGGCTCTGTTTATAGCGTCAATGAAGGTAACTTTTGGCAATGGGAAGAATCTATGCGGGAATATATCCGCTACGTTCACCGTACAGAAGGTTACACCGCACGTTACAGTGGCGCAATGGTGAGCGATATCCACAGAATTTTGGTACAAGGCGGTGTATTTCTCTACCCTGGGACAATTCAGAAACCCGAAGGCAAATTGCGCTTGTTATATGAATCTGCTCCCCTCGCCTTTGTAATTGAACAAGCCGGTGGTCGAGCAACTACAGGCTTAGTCGATATCTTAGAAGTTGTACCGAAGAAGCTACACCAACGCACACCTTTAATTATTGGTAGCAAAGAGGATGTAGCAAAGGTGGAGTCTTTTATTCAGAATGGTCATTAGGGGTAGGAGGCAGAAGGCAGGAGGCAGAAGGCAGGAGAGCAGAGGAGAGTAACTTTTGACAACTGATAACTGATAACTGTTAACTGTTAACTGACAACTGACAACTGACAACTGACAACTCAGCATCTTCTGGGCTAAATGTACTAGAGATTATCTCAGCCGGCCGATGTAATAAGTGATGGACAAAGCAAAAATGCAAAAGTCACCGTCAATACTTTGATGTGTTTTGTCAAATTCACTTAGAACATCTTTTACGGAGTGGAACGAACTTTAGTTATGGCTACTAATCATTTATTGGAAATTAAAGAGTACGGCCAAAGTATCTGGATGGATAACTTGAGCCGTGACATTATCCAATCGGGGGAACTCAAAAATCTGGTGGAAAATCAGGGTATATGTGGCATTACTTCTAATCCGGCGATTTTTGAAAAAGCGATCGCCAACAATGTCATTTATGATGCTGATATTGAAGCTGGTGTGCGTGCAGGTAAACCCACGCAGGAAATTTATGAATCCCTAGTGTTTGCAGATATCCGTAGTGCTTGCGATATCTTGCGTCCTGTATATGATGCCTCGAATAAATTGGATGGTTATGTGAGTATCGAAGTCCCACCGACCATCGCCCATGATACACAAGCAACAATTAACGAAGCCCACCGCTACTATCAAGAAATTGGGCGGGAAAATGTGATGATTAAAATTCCCGGTACTGAAGCCGGGTTGCCAGCTGTAGAACAGGTAATAGCCGATGGGATTAACGTTAACGTCACCCTGCTATTTTCTGTGCAAAGCTATATCAACACAGCTTGGGCATATATTCGGGGCTTAGAAAAACGGTCAGCCCAAGGTGAGGATATCAGCCAAATTGCTTCCGTTGCTAGCTTCTTCCTCAGTCGGATTGATATCAACATTGACGGTAAAATTGATGCCAAATTAGCGCGTGGCGTTGATGATATTAATTTGGAAGCAAAATTGCGGGCTGTTAAAGGTAAAGTAGCGATCGCTAATGCCAAGATTGCTTATCAAGAGTACAAAAAAATTATTGAGAGCGAGAATTGGCAAGCCCTAGCAGCCAAAGGTGCAAAAGTGCAAAGATTATTATGGGCCAGCACCAGCACCAAAGACCCCCACTACAGCGATGTCATGTACGTCGATGAGTTAATTGGCCCCGACACCGTTAACACCTTACCGCCAGCGACAATTACCGCTTGTGCTGACCATTGCGAAGTCGCTAACCGAGTAGACACAGGAGTTGCAGAAGCTTACCAATTGATTGAAAGCCTCAAAGACCCAGACATCAGCATAAATATTGATGTCGTCATGGATGAATTATTAACTGATGGCCTTAACAAATTCGTTCAGCCATTCCAGTCCCTCATGAACTCTTTAGAGGGCAAAGTCAAGCTATTGTCACCAGTATAGGGACTGGGGGCTGGGGACTGGGGACTAGGGACTAGGGACTGGGAACTAGGGACTGGGGACTGGGGACTAGGGACTGGGGACTGGGAATTAGGAAAGAATTTTCCCAATACCCAATCCCCGATACCCAATCCCCGATACCCAATCCTCGATACCCAATACCCAATCCCCAATACCCAATACCCAATCCCCAGCACCCAATACCCCAAACCTCCATCTCAAAATCCACAAACTGTTATGGTTAGTCTCCTAGAAAATCCTTTGCGCGTTGGTCTGCAACAGCAAGGGATGCCCGAACCCCAAATTATAGTCATCTTTGGCGCTTCTGGTGATCTTACCTGGCGCAAACTCGTCCCCGCACTTTTCAAATTGCGGCGGGAACGACGCATTCCCCCAGAAACTACCATTGTTGGCGTAGCGCGTCGCGAATGGAGTCATGAATACTTCCGTGAACAAATGCAAAAAGGCATGGAAGAGGCTCATAGCAACGTCGAACTTGGAGAACTGTGGCAAGATTTCTCTCAAGGTCTGTTCTACTGTCCTGGGGACATAGACAACCCTGAAAGCTACCAAAAACTGAAACATTTATTAAGCGAATTAGACGAGAAAAGAGGTACAAGGGGAAACCGGATGTTTTACCTCTCCGTCGCCCCTAACTTCTTCCCTGAAGCTATCAGGCAACTAGGGGGAGGAGGAATGCTAGATGATGAGTATAAACATCGTCTAGTAATTGAAAAACCCTTTGGTAGAGACTTGGCATCAGCCCAAAGCCTCAACAAAGTCGTGCAGAAATATTGTAAAGAAAACCAAGTCTACCGCATTGACCATTACTTGGGTAAAGAAACAGTTCAAAACTTACTGGTATTCCGCTTTGCCAATGCCATTTTTGAACCACTGTGGAACCGTCACTTTGTTGACCACGTACAAATTACCGTAGCAGAAACCGTAGGCGTAGAAGACCGGGCAGGTTACTACGAAAAAGCCGGCGCACTGCGGGATATGTTACAGAACCACCTCATGCAGCTTTATTGCCTCACAGCAATGGAAGCCCCCAACTCAATGGATGCCGATAGTATCCGTACAGAAAAAGTTAAAGTATTACAAGCCACCCGCCTAGCCGATGTGCATAACTTGTCACGTTCAGCAGTACGCGGACAATACAGCGCTGGTTGGATGAAAGGTCAACAAGTACCGGGGTATCACGAAGAACCAGGAGTTGACCCTAATTCCTCCACTCCTACCTACGTAGCCATGAAGTTTTTGGTAGATAACTGGCGTTGGCAAGGTGTCCCCTTTTACCTACGTACAGGTAAACGGATGCCGAAAAAAGTCAGTGAAATTTCCATCCACTTCCGCGATGTACCTTCACGGATGTTTCCATCCGCCGCGCAGCAAAGAAACGCCAACATTTTGGCAATGCGGATACAGCCGAATGAAGGTATTTCCTTGCGGTTTGACGTGAAAATGCCAGGGGCAGAATTTCGCACTCGTTCCGTAGATATGGATTTTAGCTATGGTTCCTTTGGGATTGAAGCTACTTCCGACGCTTACGATCGCCTATTCCTTGATTGTATGATGGGCGACCAAACATTATTCACCAGAGCCGACGAAGTAGAAGCAGCTTGGCAGGTAGTCACCCCCGCGCTTTCAGTTTGGGACATACCAGCCGACCCCAACACCATTCCCAAGTATGAAGCAGGTACTTGGGAACCACAAAAAGCAGAAGATTTGATTAACGAAGACGGTCGTCGCTGGCGCAGGCTCTAATTGGTAATTGGTAATTGGTAATTGGTAATTGGTAATTGGTAATTAGTTCATAGTCAACAGCAACTGATAACTGATAACTGATAACTGATAACTGATAACTGATAACTGATAACTGATAACTGATAACTGATAACTGTCAACTGTCAACTGTCAACTAACAACTAACAATATTGGCTATGATTTCCCAAGCTCCCACTATATACTCACTTCAAGCCCCAAAGGATATTTCGCTAAACGAAATTGAAGCGGAACTGAATAAAATTTGGCAAAGCTACGGCCTCACTGGTGAAGATGGTGCATTACCGCCTGCTACTCGTGCAACTACATTTACTTTGGTAGTGTACGAACCAGAAGAAACCCAATATCTGCTAGCTACTCTCGGATTTTATCATGGCCCAATTGATGGCATCTTAGGGCCGCAAACAGACGCTGCACTACGACAAGTACAAATCAAATACGCACTACCCGAAACTGGTACAGCCACACCCGAAACCATAGCTAAACTGCGGGAAGAATACAGCAAGCGTCAAGGCGCTAACGGTACAGGCAACAGCCCTAATGGCAATACTTCCTATAGTTATAGTACTAGTCCCCGGATTGCTGACGAAATCGCCCTCCGCAACCCTTGCCGAATTATTGCCCTATTTCCCATTGTGGGTGAAGATGAAGGGGTAAAAGCGCAAGTTTCCGCTTACTGCCCCATCCAAAAACAATCATCCAGCACCCTGATTTGCTGCGAGTATATTACCCTCAGTGGTACACCTGCGGCTTTGGAAAGAATTGGCGGCATGATCCCGGCTTTGTTGATAGGTGGTTTACCTAAGTTCCTGTGGTGGAAGGCGACACCAGACCCCAACAACAGCTTATTTAAGAGATTGGCAGCCGTTTGTAATAACGTCATTGTCGATTCTTGCGACTTCAACGAGTCGGAAAGCGATTTACGTAGTCTGCAAGAGTTGGTAGAAAATGGCGTACCTTTAGCTGACTTAAACTGGCGGAGACTGGCTGCATGGCAAGAGTTGACAGCCGAAGCCTACGATCCCCCACACCGTCGCGCCGCCTTGGGTGAAATTGACCGCGTAACCATCGATTACGAAAAAGGCAATTCCGCCCAAGCATTACTATTTTTGGGTTGGCTGGCGAGTCGCTTACAATGGCAACCAGTGTCCTATAAAAAGGAAAGTGGCGACTATGACATCACCCGCATTCAATTTGTCAACCAAGACCAAAAGCAAGTAGAAGCCGAGTTAGCCGGGGTTCCTGTAGCGAAAGCCGGTGATATTGTTGGTGATTTAACAGCCTTGCGTCTCAGTTCCACCAACCCCAAAGCCAACTGTGGCACAGTTATCTGCTCAGAAACCGGCGGTTGTATGCGGATGGAAACCCACGGTGGCGCTCAAGCTGCGGGTTTATTCCAACAAGTGAGTTCCTTGTCGGAACAAAAAGCGGAAGCCTTGCTCAGTCAACAGGTGCTACGCTGGGGACGTGAGTCACTTTTTGAAGCAAGCCTGGCAGTTGTCGCCCAAGTGTTGCGGTTAGGCGCGAAGAGTTAAGTCCTGCATATCTTTAATTGCAAGTTGTGCTAATTCAGCAAACCCCGGTTTATGCAGATAAGCCGGGGTTTTGTCAGCTTGAGATGTGGGTTGGGGGGGGAAAGTGCGATCGTGCAGAAACCTTATTAGTTTAGATCGTACTTACTTTAACCTTTATAAAGATGAATAAAGTAGATAAATTTTAGTGTCCTATTTAAAGGTAGTGACTTCATAAAATTAAATCAATACTATTCTATTAAATAGAAATAATCAAATATATATGTACCCTATAGACCGTATAGCTTATAATTTGAAGCAAATAATCTACATTTTAAATGCCATAAAAAAAGAAGCCAAAGACACAGAACAAGTCCGTGATTTAGACAATGCTATCACTTATTTATCCTATGCAAACCAACTATTAATTAAAAATAAGGAACAGAAATCTCAGCTTTTTAATCAAAATTTGCTAAATGAATATAAAGACATTTTTACTAATGGAAACTAATAAATTATAATTATAAAACTGTTGTAGCAATGCTTAATTATGAGATTTCTTTAATTAAGTCATCAAGACTCTTCCTCAACTCTACTAATGCTTCATTAGAAATGTAGTCAGGAACATTAAGTTTAAGTTCTTGAATATGGTCTCTTATATATCTGAAGGCTGCTATATATACATGACGATGCAAAAACAAAGGAATAGATTTATCTAAAGGAAGATATTGACCTTCTTTAAGATTGTTCGCAGTCCAATGCAAGTAAACTTCTATGGTTCTGTAAAATCTATTTAATTCTTCTTGTGTATCAGCTTTCCCTCCAGGCTCACGCACTTGAGGAAACCCTTCTAATGCTTTAGCCCCTGCCTCTTGTGATAAAAATTTCTTATGCTCTTCCAACCAAATTCCTGCCTCCTTACAATGGTTAACTTGATTCTTAAGCTCTTTTATATCTCTATCAAAAGAAACTATATTTTTTTCAAGCTGTTCAGCTAATTCTTTCAAAATTGGTGAATCTACAGAAGATTCTTTCAGGACTTTAACCTCTTTCTTTAATGATTTCAATATTTCTTTTACTTTATTAGAAAAGCTTTCTGACTTGAGGTCTTGCTCTTGCAGACGTGTCTTATTGTTCTCCAATGCTAGCTTAATGTCTTTTAATTCTGTTTCTAGTTCTTTATTTTTATCTTTTGCATTTTTTGCTTCTCTCCACTGGATAAAAGTGAGCAATGTACTTCCTACAGTAGCTATTGCACTAACTGGCCCATCCCATCCCATTATCATCTCTCCTTAGAGTCCAGATTAAACAGTAGTGATTGTAAAAATAGCTCTTCTTTTGTAGCCGCTTCACGAATACGCTCAAGCATATAACAGGCAGTATTTTTATTAACCCCAATCTCTCTGGCAAGCTGACGCACACTGACACCTCCTGGTGAATCCAGTACAAGTCGAATCGCTACAAACCACTTATGTAAGTCTACATGAGTTTTATGAAAAAGAGTACCTACCGTTACACTGTACGATGTAAAACATTCGTTACAATGATATCTGCGTTCTTTCTTGTATGCTGTTGCTTTAGTTGATTCACAATACGGACACTTTGGCTTTCCACCCCAGCGAATTTGTTCAAGCAGGGTAAGGCATTCATCGTTATTTAGTGTCATTGTTATGCTTTGAACTCTGAGCATAACAATGTCAAAATTTACTCTTAAATTACTAGTGTTCTATTTGTAATACCAACTCAAAAAATCTTTGCAAAACATCCATTATCGTAGGGGCGTACAGATGTGCGTCCCTACATTGGTATAGGTTTTATCCTTTTTTTCCAATTGGTATAATTTGATAAAAAACTATAAGAAAATTTATATTATCGCTGTATTATTCTTTCGATAATTATTAATACTCTGGATGGAAATACGCAGTTTTTAGAGGATTTTGGAAAAGAGCAAAGGATATTAAAAACCCCTCTCCAAACCTCTCCCCTACAAGGAGAGAGGCTTTAATTCAGGACTTACGCAAGTGTCACAATTGGTGGTTGGTGCGTGACGCTACAAGTCTCATGACTACGTTCAAATATTTTCGCCAGTCACACACCCTACAGAAAAAATCTGCCAGTTGCGTAAGTCCTATAGTAGATAGGTAGGTGCATTATGGCATTAACCTCATGCACTTACCTATTATCTTATTTAACGTGAGTTCGACCAGTGCGGTTTTGACCTCACCCCCAACCCCTCTCCTACGAGGAGAGGGGAGTAAGAGGGTTATTTTTTCGTTTCTCATCCCACGCTTTTTAGGAGAGGGAGGTTGGGAGGGAGAGGTTCATCGAACTCACGTTTATTTAATTGCGATCGCGCAAACCAATTTGCCCATTTACTGAGTCATAAAGTACATCGTACTCATCAATAAATGCAATCCCACTATGCACCACCATAGACTGGTCTAGTTGTGGCGAAACATTGGCATTCCACAAATTAAACCCGTTGCGATTTCCGGGGACTATGCTGTATTCAAAAATATGCGGAATTGCTAACTTAACAGTATTTTGTGGGCTGAGTCTTCCGGGTTTGAGTTTACCCATTTGGGAAGCAGATTTAAACTCAATAAAACTGGTATTTATCCCTGTATCTACCGCCATTCTACCATTACAATTATTGTTCATGGTAGTTTGAGCGATCGCCACACAAACTCCATTCACTCTAGAGTCCCATCTGTTACCAGGAACACCAGTCATTGCAGGCTGTGCAGTCATAGAAGTTAGGTTGAAACCGCTTCTATTCTGTGGTGTTAAACCGAAAATTATATTCCCGTTACTATTCCCACGCTTACCTGTAATGATAAATCCACTACTTAAATTTCCAGGTAGTTTTCTTAACGGGTTATAAGGCAGCGACCTTTCCGAATAATTGACACCCATGATACCAGAAAACGGTCTGCCACTTTTGGCAGAACAATTAGGTTTGTTAGCAACACATCGGCGACTAGTAACAACTTGCACCGGCACAGGTTCTTCAGTGGAAATCAAACCAAACCGGACATTAGTGTAAACTATTTCTCCTTCTAAAATAGTGCCATCACGTAATACTTGCCTAACTACTTGACCTGTTCTCTTCACAGGTGCATTACCTAAAAACTCTCTAGGAACTCGCAACCCTGCCGAGCCTGTATCTAAAAGTACAGGTCTTGAGCGACCGTTGGCTACTATTACATCGAGAAAATAACCGCGATTTGTTTGAGCAGAAGCACCTCTAGTATATAAGGGAAACGACACAGTATTAAAACTAGGCGTTCTCGGTCGAAATTGGGAAGTATCACGGGTAACAGAATTAGGAAACAATGCTTGAAACCCAGCTTGGCGCTGTGGTGTGGGTTCTGGGCCAAACTCCCAAAGACTTTCGTAATAGAAGAAAACCGCACCTAAACCCCGTTCTCTCGCCGCCTGTACTTTAGCTTGAATTAGCTGCATCGAAGTGGGGCGATTTCGCAAACCTGTCATAATACCTATGCCAGTAGGTATTACTTGCTGTGCTTCTATAATTTCTGGGGTACTAATTGTATTAACGAAACTTTGTAAATCATTGCGGTAAACCTGAACTGCAAGCTCGTCTACAACACCCAAACGCACCCAATTTATCCAATCTTGTAATTGAAGTTTATAGGCAAAGTCATAGTAATTGGGTGAAAGCGCAAAAATCGCATTAGGTTTTCTGAGTTTCACAGCTTGGTTGAGTTGCACCATAAAAGCTGTGATTTTATCAGCACGCCATCTTACCCAAGCTTGAGCTTGAGGATTAGACGGTGGCGGGTTTCCAGTTTCTTGAGTGTACAAGTTGATGGTGTATTTGTCATAGCCAAAATCAACAGGTAAACTCATATGGTCATCAAATTGAATCCCATCAGCGTTGTATTTGGTGATGATTTCTACCACAAGGTCGGTGATAAACTTCTGCACTTCTGGGTGGAAGGGATTTAGCCATGCTACCTCACCCGCAGCACTAATTGAAGTTTGGGTTCCATCCTGCTTTTGCGTCAGCCAATGAGGATTTTGTGATGCTAGTTCGGAAGTTAAGGGAGCCATAAACCCAAACTCAAACCAGGGTATAGCCAGTAAACCTTGACTACGAGCTTGACTAATGATGTCTGCAATTACGTCTTGTCCTTCCGTACCTTTGAAGAAATAAGGAATACCCATACGTTGGGTGACGGTGCTGGGATATTTGGTATAACCATCATTCCAAACCACAGGATAAACAGTGTTGAAATTCAAGCGCCGCAATTGAGTCAGAGCGTCCTGAACTTTAGCGGGATCTCTGAGGATATCAAAATCATTATTTGTTAGCCAAACCCCGCGAATTTCTTGACGTGGTTGGGGTATTTGTGCAGTTACTGGAGTGAGGTTTTGTAATAGCAGTACTGTAGCAAATGATAGGGCAAACAGAACTGGAAGCGATCGCCTGCGCCCCGCCGTAGGCGATCGCCTAACCAACCGTACAAAAAGCAATTTGGGTATAGATAATAACCTAGTTAACCAAGCGTTAACTCGAATTTGGTGCGGAAATTCAATTGACATTACTGACTCAAAATTAATCCTTAACGGAGAACATTTGCTTTAAGGTGCTTGTAGTAAGGACTTTAGTCCTCAATACCAACTTGACGTAACTCATAGCTAAGTAGTGCCAACTCACCATACTCGGACGGTATACTACTAGTCAGCCAGGAAAATTATTTTGAACTACTACTGCCTCACCTTCTGCGCCTCCCACTGCCTCTGAAGGATGAGGCCAGCAAAAATACAGAGCTAGATTGAAAAAATCTTTAAAATTTGGTAATTATAATCACATCAATGCTGTGATTATAATCACTTACATTCACATATTTGTAACTATATTATTCTCTCGATATAGCCAAGTCAAGCACAAATATATCAAATGACTTGATAAAGCTATTTAGCCGAGAACTGTATCATCTCTACCAACGTATCAGTTAACTTATTTCTCAAAATGGACTAGCAATGTTTTTACTGATGTTAGTTCGTGACGTACTCCACACACTCCCCTTTCAGGGTGAGTGTGGGCTTCTCAACGACTCCTAATCCGGACATTAATTGAGCTTTAAGACCGTGCGTCCCACGGTTCTTTATGTTTATAGCCGCGTTCAAGTCCCTGCAAATACTTGTATGACAAACAGGGCAATTGTGTATTCTCTGGGATAGCGGCTTTTTAACTATGTGACTACAGCTAGAGCATTCTTGGCTAGTACCATTTGGCTTAACAGCTATTACCATCAAACCAGCATTTTCGGCTTTGGAGCGAAAGTATTGTTATGAACTGCCCCCATCCAGCATCATGAATACTTTTAGCCAGTTTTGTTTTAACTAGCCCTTTGATATTTAATTTTTCAACAGCAACAACATCATACTTATCAAGTAGTGATTTAGCTGTTTTAAAATGAAAATCTTTGCGAGTATCAGCGACTTTTTTGTGCTGTTTACCTAGTTTCTGAATAGCTTTTTTACGGCGATTAGAACCTTTCTTGCGTCTTGAAACTCTACGCTGTGCTGATTTTAATTTACGTTCAGCTTTGCGTAGATGCTTAGGTGCGGCAATTCGAGAGCCATCAGAAGCTACGTAAAAATCAATTAAACCGACATCAATACCAACAATATTATCAGGATTAAAATCACGCTTAACAGTTGGTACTGTTTTGTCATCCAGACTCAATGTTATATAGTAACCATCTGCTTTCTTGGTAACAGATACAGTTTTAATATCAAATCCATCTGGTATTGGGCGATGGACAATTACTTTAACATCTCCAATCTTTGATAGTGTAATTTTGTTGTTAACAAAGTGATGTTGCTTGAATTGAGTATAAGTGAAAGTTTTGTACTGCCCTTTACCTTTAAATCTAGGTTTACCAGATTTCTTGCCATTGTTATCTCCTTTTAACCATCTATCAAAAGCTAATTCAACTTTTTTAGGAACTTCCTGTAATACTTGCGAATGAATTTCTTTGTACCAAGGTCTGTCAACTTTCAGTTGAACTAGAGAGGCTTTTTGGTTGTAGTAATTGGGTTGTTCTTTTAACTCAGGTAAGTGACAAATTAACGGGCATCTATCAATAGGACAGCGATTTTGCTCATACCAGTCAAACCTTTGAGCAAGTAAATAATTGTATTGACAACGCAGCATTTCTAATGTCTTGTCTATTTTTTCTGCTTGCTCTTTAGTTGGCTTGATTTTGTATTGGCATGAGGTTTTCATAACTTATCCTTGTTTTTCGACCTGATAGCACTATAACATATAGTGTAACCATTGTGTAACCAAAATGAAAAACAAGCAATTAAGATTAAGAATGTCAGAAAGACGATTCAATAAGCTTAAACAATATGCAGAACTTACAGACAAAACTATGACTCAGGTGATAGATGAGCTTATTGACACGTTACCAAACATAAAAAATGCTGACTCCTCATCGACCCCCTGCCCTGTTAATCCTGCGGATTAAATTGGTTGTGGGTCAATTCGTCGTCAGCCAAAAATTCATCTCATCACCTCCCTTCGGGTAGGTGAGAGGCTTCTTTTTGTTTAAGCTAAAATTTGACCATGAAATGGCGTAGATATCAGCTACGTTATGTCTACGCCTACTTGAAATTTGCACACAGACCTAATCTAGAGAATTTTCAAGAGGTTGACTATGAATAAGTTTTTAGCCAAGCAAACAACAAAACTGATTGGAATTGTATTAGCCTTATTGACAATTGTATCAGTTGGTATCTTTTGCCCTTCTGCATTAGCGACAATTAATACCACTAACCCCAACTCAACTATAGTTACTGGAAAAGATATTGTAGGTTCAACTCAGCCATTAATTGTCTCTGGCACAGCTACATCTCAAGAAAATACTTGGGGAAGATTAATAAGGATAACTGGAGCTAATTCACGTAATGTTGCACCTTTTAATGGGCCATCTTTCTTTGATATCGGAATTGATGATGAAGGAAATTTTTTCATTAATGCACCTGTAGATACAAAGACCTCACATTCTCTAATAATTTCACCAGATGGTTTTGTGACAATACCAAGGAAAAAATAGTCATCACCCTCAGCATAGACAAACCCAAGTGAGCAATGCAGTTTATCGAAAATTTGGGTTGAAAACTCCCTCGTAAGAGTTTATCTGCGTTTATCTGCGTTTATCTGCGTTCAATCTTTCCAAATCTATCACCACATTTTAGTCTTGCCACGCCACTACAATTTAAGGTTTACTTTATAAATCATCTCTCATGCGTGGCATAACAGAATTTAAAAGATTTGTTTACAGCAAGTTGTGAATTTAAAGCCATCAAAGTAGGTGACTCAAAACGTCTAGATGCTATCAAAAAAGTGTTGATTTAAATTACGATGAACAAGGCAGAATACACATGGATGTGGCGATATCTGTCCACCGTGTATCAATACTACAACATTTTCTGTTCAATTAATCAACACCTCCTATCCTTGTATGGCTTTAGTTATTGCTGGGGAACGTAGCGGAGTGGGCAAAACAACAGTTACGCTCACTCTTTTAGCATCTTTATGTCGGCGCAGCACCAGCGTCCAGTCCTTCAAAGTCGGCCCAGACTATATAGACCCCATGTTTCATAGTTATGTAACTGGTCGTGCTTGCCGCAATTTAGACCCAGTGCTAACTTCAGAAGCTTATGTTCAACAATGCTTCACTCGTCATAGCCAAGAAAGTGAATATGCTTTGGTTGAGGGGGTGATGGGGTTGTTTGATGGAGTTGGGACTGGGGACTGGGAAAGCAGAGGAGAGGAGACAGACTCATTACTCAGCACTGACTTTGCTAGTACGGCTCATGTGGCGCGGTTGTTAGATTTGCCTGTGGTTTTGGTAATTGATTGTAGCCGCTTGTCTGGTTCTGTGGCTGCGATCGCTCACGGTTATCGTTCTTTAGATCCCCGGATTAAAATGGCTGGGGTAGTCTTAAATCGTGTGGGAAGCGATCGCCATCTCTCGCTCCTCAAAGATTCCCTTAAGCCCTTACAATTACCTATACTCGGTGTCCTACGTCGTCAAGATGACATCACAATTCCCGACCGCCATCTAGGTTTAATCCCCACCGCCGAGTTACCACAATTAGATGCCGTAATTAATCGCCTCGCTGATTTAGGGGATACTTGTTTCGATTGGCACAGTTTATTACCTCTTTTAGAGGCTAGAAGAGGAGCAGGGGAGCAACCCACCCCTAACCCCTCCCAGGAGGGGAAAGGAGCAGGGGAGCAGGGGAGCAACCCACCCCTAACCCCTCCCAGGAGGGGAAAGGAGCAGGGGAGCAGGGGAGAACAACTGTCAATTGTCAACTCTTCCCCCAAAATTGCTGTAGCCCGCGATCGCGCTTTTAATTTTTACTACCAAGACAATCTTGATTTGCTGCAAAACTTAGGTGCAGAACTGGTGTTTTGGAGTCCATTAACGGAGGAAAAACTACCATCAGGTGTACAGGGAATGTATTTTGGTGGCGGTTTCCCCGAAGTTTTTGCCCAGCAACTCGCCCAAAACAGCAGCGCTCGTCATGCTGTCAAACAAGCTATCCTAGCAGGAATGCCCACAATTGCTGAGTGTGGGGGATTGATGTATCTATGTGAGCAAATCGTTGATTTTGAGGGTAAGTCTTGGCAGATGGTAGGCTTGTTACCCTCATCTGCGGCTATGGGTGGACGTTTAACTTTGGGCTATCGTCGCGCTGTGGCTTTGCAAGATAGTCTGTTAGTAGATGCAGGTACAAACATTTACGGTCATGAGTTTCACCGCTCACGATTGATTGCAGCGCCCACTCAGCCCTTATTTGACACTTACCGCTACGATTGTCCTGAAAATATGGGTTGTGAAGGATGGGGTTTACCTAAAAATATCCACGCCTCCTACATTCATCTTCACTGGGGAGCGAGTCTAGAAATTCCCCGGCGGTTTATTCAGCAGTGCAGTGTTGTGAGGGGGAGATGGGGGAGATGAGGAGCAGAGGAGCAGAGGAGCAGGGGAGCAGAGGAGAACAACTGTCAACTGTCAACTGTCAACCGTCCCTACTTAACATTCCGTTACAACTCGGCAAAGCGATCGCCTTCTAGCTCTTGCTCTGTACACCAAAGTTAACTTTCTTCACATAACTTAATATTCACTAATTGAGTACCCTAAAATGTGACTCTGAGGCGGGAAAATGAGGCAATTAATTTAAAACTGAAACCTATAACCAGTAAAGGTTTTAAGGATTTATATCAGTTAATTTTGAATTTTGAATTTTGAATTTTGAATTGATCAAGTTACCCTAGCTATAAGGGTAATTACTAGGTATTTTTTCCTACTTTTGCCCTGGTTTTGAGTGCGACAATGACCTCAAAAATAAAAAAAAACCCGAAATCCATATAAATTAATGGTTTCATCTGTTCACTTCTGGCTTGAACACCTTAGAATGATTCATTGAAAAGTAGAGCCGATGGGATGTACAGCCATTTTGAGTATAAATACTCCCAAAGGCTGACTTTTGTATCCGTGCAAACAAAGATTTCAGTAAAGATGCGACAAGTGCATTTGTACTGAATATCCAGTCAACATGAAAGGAGTTCCAAATGAACAAAGGTGAATTAGTTGATGCCGTAGCTGAAAAAGCTAGTGTGACTAAAAAACAAGCTGATGCTGTTTTAACAGCAGCGTTGGAAACGATTATTGAAGCTGTTTCCTCTGGCGATAAAGTAACGCTAGTAGGATTTGGCTCATTTGAATCACGGGAACGCAAAGCCCGTGAAGGTCGTAACCCCAAAACAAACGAAAAGATGGAAATTCCAGCGACAAAGGTTCCAGCTTTCTCCGCAGGTAAGTTGTTCCGCGAAAGAGTAGCACCCCCAAAAGCATAGGTTCTACTGTTAGGAAGCGGAATTTGATGCGGCAACCATCTCACGGGGGTAATTTAGCTTGGGCAGCAGCAGTGGCTGGCTGTTCTGCGGATGCGATTGTGGATTTTTCTGCTAGCATCAGCCCGTTGGGGCCGCCTCAAAGTGCGATCGCTGCTATTAGTTCACAGATTAGTAATCTTAGGCACTATCCAGACCCAGATTACAGTGAACTGAGATTGGCTCTAGGTAATTTCCATCAATTGCCCATAGAGTGGATTCTGCCGGGCAATGGTTCAGCAGAATTACTTACCCTGGCAGGTAGGGAATTAGCTCAAGCCGCAACAATTTTAATCACTCCAGCATTTGGCGATTACTACCGAACTTTGACGGCGTACAACGCAAGAGTACTGGAGTTTCCCCTTCTTAGTGCTGAGTCAGGAGTGCTGAGTGGGATACAAAATTTACTCAGCAACGCCACTTGCTTTCAGTCGGCAAAGCCGCCCAACGCAGTGGCTCCTCAGCACGCGCTAAACGCGCCGCTACCGCTAACAGCACCCAGCACTGATTACGCTTTATTATTGAACAATCCCCACAACCCAACAGGAAAGCTATTTACACGTGAGGCAATTTTGCCCTTGTTATCTCAGTTTGCTTTAGTGGTGGTGGATGAAGCATTTATGGATTTTGTGCCGCCAGATGAAGAACAAAGCCTGATTCCGGTGGTGCAAGAATATCCCAACTTAGTAGTGTTGCGATCGCTAACAAAATTTTACAGTCTCCCCGGACTGAGATTAGGATATGCGATCGCACATCCTGACCGATTACACAAATGGCAGTTGTGGCGTGATCCCTGGCCTGTCAACACCTTAGCAGCAGCTGCGGCGATAGCAGCCCTCCAAGATGAAGAATTTCAAGCCCAAACTTGGCAATGGCTACCATCTGCACGCCAACAACTATTTCAGGGATTAACTTCCATCCCCGGATTACAACCCCATCCCAGTGCGGCAAATTTCCTTCTAGTGGAGACACAACAATCGACTGTGCAGTTACAGCAAAAATTACTCCAACAGTATCAGATTTTAATTCGAGATTGTCTGAGCTTTAAAGAACTAGGCGATCGCTTTTTCCGCATCGCCGTCCGTTCTCACTCAGATAACCACCGCTTATTAACAGCACTCAACACCATAGTTAATAGTCCATAGCTTAAAAATCTGTTGACTGTTGACTAATGACCAATGACCAATGACCAATGACTATAGATTATGATGTCGTGATTATTGGCGGCAGTTTGGCAGCACGCTATGCCGCCTTAACTGCCACCCAAATGAAAGCTAAAGTGGCATTAGTGGAGCCTCAACTAAATAACAGCTTGATTATTCACCAAGCCATCAGTGAAGTTACTAACTTTGCTCACAAGTTCCGTGATTTAACTAGTTTTGGTATTAATCCTATACAAGCTGAGACTTCCGAAAACTGCCAAATATCTGTAGCATGGGCAGAAGCATTGTTATCTGCTCAAGGTGTTGTTGCTAACGTCCAAGAACAAATGTCAGTTGCTAACTTAGCAGCACAAGGAGTTGATGTCATTCTTGAGACGGGTCAGTTTCAGACTTCCCCTCATTTAGCATTTGCCGTAAATCAGCGCTTACTACGTGGTCGTACTTATTTACTTGCCAGTGGTTCCATACCAGCAATTCCTCAAATTGAAGGACTACAAGCCACTGGCTACCTAACACCCGCAAATATTTGGCAGTATTTATACAAGCAAGTCTACAAGCAAGTCTCTGACTCTCCAAAGCTACCGCAAAATTGGGTAATTATTGGCGGTAGTCCTCAAAGCATTGAAATCTCGCAAACTTTAGCCAGGCTGGGTTGTAGCGTTACTCTAGTAGTTAAGTCTCCTCATCTTCTACCTCAGCTTGACCCAGAAATTGCCCAGTTGCTGCAAGCACAGTTAGAAGTTGATGGTGTGCGTGTTATTGCTGAGAAATTAGTTACGCAAGTCATGCGAATTGAGGATAAAAAATGGATTCAAGCAGGAGAGAAAGCGATCGAGACTGATGAGATTTTAGTAGCTACCAAACAGCAACCAAATCTAAAATCTTTAAATTTAGCAGAGGTAGGTGTAAAATGGCATCAGCATCGTTTGCTAGTCAATGACAAGCTACAAACCACTAATCGCCGGATTTATGCTTGTGGAGATGTTATTGGCGGTTACGACTTCCCCAACATAGCTAATTACGAAGCCAGAATTGCTCTCAACAATGCGCTATTTTTTCCCAAGTCACAAGTTGATTATCTACCTATTCCTTGGGCAATATTATCTTCACCCACAATAGCGCAAGTAGGTTTAACAGAAAATCAAGCACAGCGCCAATATAACAAGCAAGAAGTTTTAGTTGTCCGACATTACTATAAATCAATAGCAGCATCACAATTTAGGAATGAAATTACAGGTATTTGCAAATTAGTGGTGCGGCGCAACGGAGAAATTTTAGGCGCGACTATATTCGGTACAGAAGCCGCAGATTTAATTAATCTTATTGCCTTAGCCATATCTGAGAAAATTTCTGTCCAACACTTAGCTAATTTATCTGCTGTCTATCCCAGTTTTTCCCAAATTATAGAGCAAACAGCACATGAGTTCAGTCAGCAAAGGTTAAATAGCAACACGGCTTGGCAAGATTGGTTAGAAGGCTTCTTTCATTTGCGTCGTAATTGGAATTTTTGACAGTCCGTTAACCTAAAGGTGCGGGGATTCTTGGTTCATAGACTCGCTGATAAGTTTATACCTTGAATTTCAAAACCACAAGCTGTCATATTTGTCAACAACTTAATGCAAAATTCAAAATTGTTTAGCTCCTAAGAAACACAGGTGACAGGTTACAGGTGACAGGTTACAGAAACCAGAAAATAGGGAATAATTGTGTTTCTTTCATATTTTGCGGGAGCGTTAACCGCGCCCGTGGGAGGCTTATGTCTTGCACCATTACTTTATTGCGAAAATCAAAGCTCGAAACCCTTATGATTTCGTAGGGTGGGCATTGCCCACCACCTGCTTATTGAGAAGGTGCAAGATTTCAGTTAGGCTGATACATTGTTTAAGCAAGGTCAACTATCAGAACTTACGCAACTGGCACAATTGTAGGGTGCGTCAGATGTGGAAAATCTTTGAATATGTACGACATTATTGGGGCTGACGCACCCTAAAGTTAGTTTGATTATGACACTTGCGTAAATCCTAACTATAAAACACAGGTTATATAGCAGTCGAAGCATAGGTTAGGACATCATACAATTTTAAAACCTTCAATTTCAAAGGCTTTCAGCCCTGTCACCTGTACCCTATCACCTGTCCCCTACCATAGTTAAAAAAATTACTTATAAAAAGTTTAAAAAAATAGCGATTTGTTATCTATACAACATCCAATTTTCGGTTTCTCACTATATATTAAGTACAGCTTTTCTCAAAAACCCTTGTATATCCCCAAGCGAGTAGCACAGTCATCAAGATTTACTTTTGAAAACATAGACTAGTGCTTACACTCGCTTTTTTCTGTATTTACGGAACCTGAGTAAGGCTGGAATCAGTTGTTTGTTCTGGCGAACCCGTTCGCGTAGCGTCCCGGAGGGACTTTGTTTGTATAGCCGCGCATTCCATTCGCCCTGGCTTAAGTTGACAAATAAATAATATGCAGCCAAGTTGGATAGGTACTAACTAATAAGAGAAAACCCAACAGAGATAATGTTATCCAAATAAGTTTATAACTTTTACAGATGCGAATTTCTAAGCCTCCTAAAGTCGTAAAAGTCACTAAAAACCGAGCTAGAGGTTGATGGTAGGATTGCTCTACATCATCATTCAAACTACTGATTAAATTTGGTAGTGGAGTTTGACTAATATAATAAGTTGCCATCTGATTAGCAGGTTGGCAGATGATAATATTTCCTGTTTCTGTCACACCTAATAAATATATAAGACGAGCAGGAAGTGATGTTTCTTGTTCCCAGGATTTGTGAATTTGGTGGTAAAGGCGATTAGACAAATCCCAAAGTTTTCTCAAATTTCCAATCTCAGGAGTTGTGATCAGTAGTTTATTGACTTGGCTAGGTGCGAATTGGTCATTATTTTGTACTTTGCGCTTCAGTAAACATAGAGCAGTTGCTTGGCTGATTCCCAATATTGCTGGAAAAACTATGTTCCAATCAACTGTGAGATTCCATCTAAAGATTAACTGTGCAGAATTCGTCAGCACAATCATAGCAAACGAAATCAGAAATAGGGCAGGAAAAATCAGCACCCACCATCGAGCAGATTTGATATAGTATCTGAGGATTAGCCACTGCAATAAACCAAGCCAGATTGTAGCAAAAAATGTCACTACTAAACTCAGTAAGAAACCTGTTACCAACTGAAGTTGAAGCTGACCTGATTGAACAAGCTGAATCACTAGATTTTGATATGATTGAAGAATCACTTGAAAGTAACAAAATCCTGTAGCTGTAGCAACAATCCAATACAAATTTGGTATAAACTCACGTATAACAAGCCACTGACAAGCTCCCAGAATTACACCAAAGACAGTTCCTAAAACTGCTGCATCTACAAGAGAAACAGGTTCGGGTGAAAAACGAGAGATGACGTTGAGAGAAAGAAATCTTGCACCAAAATTGGCTAGCAGTGTTGCCAATACATACAGAGTAATAAAGCGTAACCTTTCATAAGGTTCAATTAGTAGCTGTTGTGGGTTGAGATAAGCTTTTATTCCAGATATCAAAAGTGTTCTCCTTGCTAATTTGCTAGAACAAAACAACCAATTACTTCTTTAAGTTACTACTAAATTAGTATATATAGATACATAAAGAATTTGTAACCCCATCTGCGACTTATTCAGGACTTACGCAACTCGCACTTGGGGTAGGACTTACGCATAAAAACGAAAAATCAAGCGTTTGGGCAAGGGTGTGGGGGTATAGGGGTATAGGGGTGTAAATCTTTAAAAGCCTTACACCCTTACACCCTTACACCCTGCCTCAACAGAAAACTTCGATGCGTAAGTCCTGTTGGGGTAGGGTGCGTCAGATGTGGAAAACCCTTGAATATTAGGACTTACGCAACTGGCATATTTTTTCTGTAGGGTGTGTGAAGCTGCGAAAATATTTGAACGTAGTCATGAGACTTGTAGCGTCACGCACCAACCACCAATTGTGACAATTGCGTAAGTCCTAAATATGTAAGAAATTATTGGGGCTGACGCACCCTACAGTTAGTTTGATGATGACAATTGCGTAAGTCCTAATCTATATACCAACTACTGTGGGCTTAATATGAGATTTTTGAGCAGAATTGAGTGTATATTTATCTCTTATTCCTTGTTACCTGTAGCCTATAACCTGTAACCTATACCCTATCCAGTATTCAGTCCTCAAACCGTAATATTATATATGGATCATCTATTACCTAATATCTACAGGACTTACGCACCAAGGTTATCTGTTGAGACAGGGTGTAGGGGGGTAAGGGTGTAAGGGTGTAAGGGTTTTAAAGATTTACACCCCTATACCCCTCTGTTACAAAGTTCTGTTCGGAGGAAGCCTCTCTAAGAGACGCTACGCGAACCGCTCAGACTTTGCGCTATACCCCTACACCCTTGCCCAAACCCTTGATTTTTCGTTTTTATGCGTAAGTCCATATCTACTCTCCTTCTCTCTTATGAGAGTTACACTAGATTTAGATAAAGGATGTCCAGTTAAAGCAATTTTTGCTTGAAGAATAGGCTTAAATCGGCACTCAGCCTATGACAGCAGACAAAAGGTAATTGTTATGGAAAATTTTGGGAACAAGGCATTGAGAAAAAGGCAATCACCAAAGCGCGTCGCTTGGACTGGTGCGTTAGCAGCCAGTTTGATTATGTTACCAACAATGTTTGGTGGTAATCCTGTCCTAGCGCAGAAACCAGAGCGCGAGTCTCTGTCATATGGGGAGTTGATTCAAAAGGTCAATCAAGACCAAGTTAAAAAGGTAGAATTAGACGAAACCGAACAGATAGCTAAAGTCTATTTAAAAAGTCAAAAGCCAGACGCACCACCCATATCGGTGAGGTTGTTGGAGCAGAACAGCGAGTTGATTAATAAGCTTAAAGAAAAAAATGTTGACTTTGGTGAAGTGTCTTCTGCCAATAGTAGAGCAGCAGTAGGTTTATTAATTAACCTGATGTGGATTTTGCCACTGGTAGCGTTAATGCTATTATTCCTCCGCCGTTCTACTAATGCTTCTAGCCAAGCCATGAATTTTGGCAAGTCGAGAGCGCGTTTCCAAATGGAAGCGAAAACTGGGGTGAAGTTTGACGATGTAGCGGGGATCGAAGAAGCGAAGGAAGAATTACAAGAAGTTGTCACATTCCTCAAGCAGCCAGAAAGATTTACGGCTGTGGGTGCGCGTATTCCTAAAGGTGTGCTGTTGGTAGGGCCTCCAGGGACTGGTAAAACTTTACTAGCAAAAGCGATCGCCGGGGAAGCGGCTGTTCCTTTCTTCAGTATTTCCGGTTCGGAATTTGTAGAAATGTTTGTCGGTGTAGGTGCTTCCCGCGTCCGTGACTTATTTAAAAAAGCTAAGGACAATGCACCTTGCTTAATATTTATCGATGAAATCGACGCAGTTGGGAGACAACGGGGTGCGGGTATCGGTGGCGGTAACGATGAAAGAGAACAAACCCTCAACCAATTACTCACCGAAATGGATGGTTTTGAAGGTAACACTGGCATCATTATTATCGCTGCTACCAACCGTCCTGATGTATTAGACGCAGCCTTGTTACGTCCAGGTCGTTTTGATAGACAAGTAATAGTTGATGCACCAGACTTGAAAGGACGCTTAGAAATTCTGCAAGTCCATGCACGGAATAAGAAGGTTGATCCTAGCGTATCATTGGAGGCGATCGCCCGCCGCACCCCCGGCTTCACAGGTGCAGACTTAGCCAACCTCCTCAACGAAGCCGCCATTCTCACAGCCCGCAGACGCAAAGAAGCAATTACAATTTTAGAAATTGATGATGCGGTAGACAGAGTAGTGGCGGGGATGGAAGGAACACCCCTAGTAGACAGCAAGAGTAAGCGCTTAATTGCGTATCACGAAGTTGGACATGGTTTAATTGGGACTTTATTAAAAGACCATGACCCAGTACAGAAAGTTACCCTCATTCCCAGAGGACAAGCCCAAGGTTTAACTTGGTTTACCCCCAACGAAGAACAAGGTTTAATTTCTCGTTCCCAACTCAAAGCCAGAATTACATCTACTTTAGGGGGTCGCGCTGCTGAGGAAATTGTCTTTGGTAAGCCGGAAGTCACCACAGGTGCAGGTGATGACCTCCAAAAAGTCACATCAATGGCTCGGCAAATGGTAACACGCTTTGGGATGTCTGAATTAGGCCCCTTGTCCTTAGAAAATCAAGGCGGTGAGGTCTTCTTGGGACGCGACTGGATGAATAAATCAGACTATTCTGAAGAAATTGCCGCCAAGATAGATGCTCAAGTCCGCGAAATCATCAATAGTTGCTATCAAACCGCCAAACAATTGCTAGAAACTAACCGTGTAGTTATGGAAAGGCTGGTAGATTTATTGACAGAACAAGAAACTATTGAGGGTGAGTTGTTCCGTAAAATTGTTGCTGAAAGTCAAAATCAAGTGACTGACGAACAATTGACAATGGTTAATAGTCAGTAGTGAGTTGACAGTTGAGAGCCAACACAAAAGATAGATGTGCGACTTAGTTGCATGACTTCATAAGAAAAAGCCAGAGATTAACTTCTCTGGCTTGTTACAGACACAACAAAAATCACCTGAAGATTAACTTCGGTAATAGCCTATTACGGTGTGGCGCAAGGTATAAACCTCATTGAGAATCAGCAAATAGTCCACAGTATGAGTAATTTTCTGTGTTGACTTTGTTAACTAGATTCTGCCTAGATTATGCAATCCTAAAACGAGTCCTGCACCTAAAATATGACCGAAAGCGGTAGTTGCTAGTAAAGCAGGTACACCAAAACCACCAAAGAATTTGGCTGAAGGTAAGGCTGGATCTGAACTAGGATACTTGATGGTCAGCTTGCCAAAGATAATGGCGATGATGTTGGCAATAATGAAAATAATGCCTACTGTAGGACTCCATTCCAGGGGTGTGGTTGCAGCAGCGAGTAAGGTTGAAGTTAACACCAAATTAGCTCCTGAAATTTATTCATGATTGAAAATATAATGGGGAAATTTCTCAACTAAATTCAAGAGAAATCCCGTTTTTGCATTATTATTTAACATTCCTTCTCATTGCTTAATAGATAGAGATTATGGAAATTGATAAATCGTAATATTAAGTCCGGCTAATTACTTACGATATGCTTGGTTTAGTTGGTAATAGGTAATTGTAAAAAGAATAGGACTTACGCAAGTGTCATACTCAAACTAACTGTAACCTGAGTTCGAAGAACCTCACCCTCCCAACCTCCCTCTCCTCGTAGGAGAGGGAGGAGAAACGAAAAAATACCTCACCCGCAACCCCTCTCCTCGTAGGAGCGAAAAGTCTGTAGCTTGCTTCTCTAACGAGACGCTACGCGAACCCGTAGGGTGCGCGGGCTTGCGGCGTTCAGAACTTTTCAAGACAGAGGGGTTGGGGGAGAGGTCAAAACAACGCTGGTCGAACTCACGTTAACTGTAGGGTGCGTCAGCCCCAATAATTTCGTACAAATTCAAGGATTTTCCACATCTGACGCACCCTACCCCAAGTGCCAGTTGCGTAAGTCCTTAAGAAAATAGAGTGATAAATATTACCACTTCAAAGAGTCTGAATAGAGGAGACATTTGTTAACTGATACTACTTGCTATTACCGTTATTACCATGACCGTTACTAGCAAGTACTTTTTCAGCAAGCTTTTCTGAGACTTCTTGCAGGTGGTCGTAAGCCCAATCGAAGGAACCAACGCCGAGGGTAAGCGATAAAATAATGTATAATGTAATGTATACATTATCTTACTGAAACATTGTCAAGTAAAATTCGTAAGCAAATATATATTGAGCCGCGTCAAGAGAACCTACTAAAAGCGATCGCACAACAAACGGGTGTCAGTGAAGCAGAAATTATCCGCCAAGCAATTGACTTACATCTAAGCGAAATAACTGTAACTCAAACAAATCTCGCGGCTTGGGAAGCGGAAATGAAATTTATTGAAGAGATAAAAACTCGACCTGTTCAACCAGGAGGAAGAGATTGGCAGCGTGCAGACCTCTATGAACGGTAGAGTTTTACTCGATACTAATATTCTAGTTTATATTTACGACCCATTGGATGCAGCGAAACAAGCACAGGCGATCGCAATTACTGACCGCTTAATTCGTTCTGGGAAAGCTGTAATTAGTACCCAGATAATGGGATAATTTTTTATGGCGACAACTCGTAATCGTAGGTTGCTGTTAACTCCTGCTGAAGCACTAGAGAGAATGCGTACCTATTTAGCGGCTTGTCATGTTGTTGATATTACACGGCTGATTACTTTAGAAGCAATTCGTGGTGTAGAGATTCATAATTTTCAATTTTGGGATGCACAAATCTGGGCAACAGCCAGTAGTGGCGCGACCGGACTAAAATGTTGCATTAGATGGGGAAAAATCGAACGCAGATGCACGCAGATGCACGCAGATGAACAAGATGATAGATTGTTGGCTAATGCACAAAATTAGTCCGGTCATGCCAGTAGTAGCGTGGCAAGGCTAAAATAGTGCAATAAGTTTCCTCTCTAACCTCTGTGTCTCTGTGCCTCTGTGGTTAATTAATGCAACATTTTAAGCTTGCCACGCCAGTAGGGTGTGTTAGGCGAAGCCGTAACGCACCTTGTTATCTAACGCTACATTAAGTGCTTATCAGATGTTTTTTGTATCTCTTACCCAATTACGAAATGCCCTTAGTGCTGCGCTTCTCCCTATAGTGCGGCTTTGCTCAACAAATGTAGGAATTGCTTCAATAATTGGCAAGTTAGGAAAATTTGGGCTAATGTCAGATTCGACATATTTATCATCTTGAAAGACGTTAATTTGTAACTTCCCTGCTTCATATCGCCATAATTCAGGAACCTGTAATGCTTCATAAGCATCAAGTTGAGTTTTAGAGGTAACATCAACTTCAATAACTAGATCAGGTGGAGGATCAACTTTTAAATCAATTCGCTCTTTACCTATCATCTGAGCATGATTTTGAATATAGAAAGAGTCATCAGGTTCTACACCAAAATTCATATCTTCACGTTTAAAGGTGGTTGAACCAAAGGATTCACTATCAATTTCTAACTCTTCTAGAAGAATTTTTACCAAGTCCCCAATTATGACTTTGGCTACCTCATGCTTAGGTAAAGGCATTCTCATCTCCAACGTTCCCTGACTGTAAGCCAACCGAGTTGCACGATGGTCGCCTAGTTCAGTAAGAATTGCTTCAAATTCTTGCCAGTTAATATTGTGCAGTATGACTCTATGCCCCGGCGGTACAGTTAATTGTCTTAATTGAAGTGTTACCATAATTAATTACTTCAATTGGTATTATGAGTTTGGGATTGTTACAACCAATATAAAACTATTCTTATAGCTAAAATTTAGTTTCTTTAAGGAAAATAAATGCTGTATAATAAATCACTTGTTTGTTTAGGGGATGGGGACAATATAGGAGATGCTATTGAACTTTATTTACTTTCTGGCAATTTAGATGCAGCCAAAAATTTTTCTTATCAAGTGGAAAATGCTATTACAAAAATAGCAGAGCTTGTTGAAGCTCAAATGGAAGCTTCTTTAGTTTATGTAGCTGGTGATGATATATGCTTTGAGGTATCACCAGAAAAGAATATAAGACAAAATTTAAATAATTATTCAAATTTATTTTTGCAAATTACTGGAAAGACAATTTCATTTGGTGTGGGAACAAATTCATTAGAAGCATTAGTATGTCTCAGAAAAGCTAAGGTTTCAGGTAAAGGTTGTGTAGTCATTTTTGGAGGTATAGATTGAAGAAATTATATATTTTTGTAACTACTGATAGACCAGATCAATATATAAATCCTATTGTACATTCCGTTGTAAGAGGTACAAATCATATTATATTTGTTCAGATTGATGACTCTAGAACAAACCAAGTTCAACTTAATTTATTACGAACAAATGTCTATGATTTAATAAAAAATCTTGCAAGAGGGGAATATAAATATTATACTGGTAATTTAAAAGATACGGTTGTTAATTTAGATAATTATTATAGTATTAACGATATAGCTAAATTAAAAGCGCAATATGTTCATCTCTTAACAGATGATATTCAATGGGATATTGATAGGATTAAGTATCTTGATTTAAGAAAATACATATCTTTAATAAAAAAGAAAAATGCAAATAATATAATAATTGATGTGACTTCAGTAAGTAAAAGTTATATTGGAGATATAATAGCCTGCTGTTTAATTGAGAATTTTGACAAGCTTTACAGTTTTGAATTACTAATAAAACCAAATTATGATGAGCCTTGGACAATATTATTTCATGACTTAGAAGAAGGAAAGCAATATAGATATTTAAATTTATTAGAAACGCCTATATTTCAAGCTAGTTGTCAAGATATTTTAATTCGTACAACTCCTTTGCTAATTTCAATCATTGGCACAGTTTTATTTGTAATCTTGACATTGGCTGCAAATTTCATACTAGGTAATGCAAGTAATATTACGCAAGCTATTAGTGCTATTGGTACAGCTTTAGGTATAATTTCATTTTTCTTAATATACTTTCCAGTAAGAGGCAAATAAAAAGAGAATTATACTCTCTTCTTAGCTTAAAGTATACCTAGAAATTGTTTCTTTTTAATTCTTGTATCAATAATTGGCAGCGTCTACTAGCTTCTTTCGCTTGTTGCATTAAAATTTTGCTTTGTTCACGATTGGTTTGACTAATCTCAGCCGCTTGCTGACTGAAATGTGCAGCTTGTTTACCTAATTCTAGAATGCGATTTTTTAATTGTTCTACAGTTTTCATTGTCCCTCCAATTCAATTATCAAGGCATCTATATTTTCGGCTTCTTCATAAATTTTATCTGCTCACATTCCCAGTCCCCAGTCCCCAGTCCCCAGTCCCCAGAAAAGAAAATGGAGTGATAAATATTATTACCACTCCAAAAATTCTGAATAGAGGAGACATTTGTTAACTGATACTACTTGCTATTACCGTTATGACCATGACCGTTACTAGCAAGCACTTTTTCAGCAAGCTTTTCTGGGACTTCTTGCAGGTGGTCGTAAGCCCAGTGGAAGGAACCAACGCCGAGAGTGAGCGATCGCAGCTCTACAATAAAATTCTGCATCTCAGCTTGTGGTAGGTAAGCTGTGATATTATCCCAACCTTGCCAGTCTTGTCTGCCTTCGTAGCCTAAAATCTGCCCCCGTCTACCACTCAGCAATTGCAGCACCTTAGAAGTAAATTCGCTGGGTGTGGTCACTTCCACCCGCAAAATTGGCTCTAATAAGGTGGGTTGGGCTTGGGGTATCCCGGTTTGCATCGCCAAACGGGCGGCTTGTTTGAAGGCTTGTTCGGAACTATCGACGGTGTGATAGGAACCGTTGGTTAATGTCACCGCCACATCCACCACTGGGAAACCCAAAGGCCCATGTACTAGAAATTCCCGCACACCCATTTCTACACCTGGAATGTACTGTCTGGGAACTACACCGCCAACGATGGTTTCCTTAAAGTTGAAGCCTTCGCCCCTGGGTAGGGGTTTGATATCGAGGAACACATCACCAAACTGTCCATGTCCACCGCTTTGATGTTTGTAACGTCCATGCACTGAGGTGACTGGTTTACGGATGGTTTCTTTATAAGGTACTTGTGGCATATGGGTAGACATTGGCAAGTTATACTTGCGGCGTAGTCTATCCAGGGCGACTTGCAAATGTATTTCCCCTTGTCCCCACAAAATCACTTCGTGGGTATCACCATGCTGTTCCCAAGCCAGAGAAGGGTCTTCTTCTAATAACTTGGTGATAGCGCCACTGAGTTTGACTTCATCGTTGCGCTTTTCGGGGGTGATAGCTAGGGCGTAAACTGGTTCTAACTGTTCAGCTTTGGCTAATTGCGCCGGACGTTCGGTGGAGATGGTATCGCCAGTTTTAACTCCTTCTAAACGGCTGAGGGCGACAATTTCCCCCGCAACGGCTTCATTTAACGACTGCTGCTGCTGTCCCATGAGGCGATAAATACCACCAGTGCGAACACCGTTGAGGACGATACCATCGGTTAATTTGCCTTGCCATACCCGCACTAGGGAGAGTTTACCACCTTGGGGCGTGTAAAAGGTTTTCAATACTTGGGCTATGGGTGTATTGCTGGCTTTACCTTTGAGGCGACGGGCGGCTGTGGTTTCGGGTTCGGGAGACTCGCGCAGTAAAGCTTCTAATAAAGGTCTGACACCATAATCTTGTTCAGCTACACCAAAGAAGACGGGAACTACTAAATCAGCCCCTAATTCCATTTTTAAATCTTTGAGGATTTCTTCTTGGGGTGGTTCAATATCTTCTAATAGTTCTTCCAATAAGTGGTCATCAAAATTTGCTAAAGCTTCGAGCATTTCTGCTCTGGCGGTATGTTCTTCTTGTTTAAGATGTTCTGGGAAGGGAATAGGATCAGCAGGTGCGCCGGGATGATATTGATAAGCTTGTTCACTCACCATATCGATAAAGCCGGTGAGTTGTTCCCCTCCGAAGTTTGGATCGGCGGAAGCCGCCGCTCCAACTTCTCTTTGCATGATGGGGTATTGATGCGCTACTAATGGACGGCTAGAAACTGCTTTGAGGGCGTGTAATGTTTCGAGGACATGAATGTTTGCTCGATCCATTTTATTCACAAAGACAAGATGGGGAATTTCCCAGTCGTCTAGGAATTTAAATAGAGGAGCGAGGGTGAGGACGCGATCGCGTATTGGTTCGCAAACTACAATTGCCGCATCAACACCCATTAAAGCATTATATGTTTCTTGAGCAAACTCAACGCTACCTGGGCAATCTATAAAGGTAAAACGAATATCATTATACTCGGCGCAAGCGGTACTAATTTCTACGCTCATGTGGCGATCGCGTGATTCTGTCGCACTATCCCCAACTGTGTTACTATCCTTAACGCTGCCTTTGCGAGTAATCGCTCCTGTAACAAATAATAAGCTTTCTAGTAATGTTGTTTTTCCACTTAAATAAGGGCCGACAATGGCAACATTCCGCGAACCTAATCTGACTTTTTCGCTCATAAAACCTCCCTTGCGGTAAGCTTATCTACCGCATTGCCCTGTTTATTACGCTTGTCAGTTATCAGTTAACAGTTATCAGTTAACAGTTATCAGTTCACTGACAAAATTTGAGAGATTGCTTTATCCTCTCTTTAATTTGTAATTATCCTTCTTTTAACCAATGATCAAAAAAATTGTAGTCTCTCGTAAGATTTACCTTAAGAAAGATTAAGCGATACGAACTTTCATGCAGAATCTAAAATCTTTGTTAAAACGTCTCTTTTAATGTCAGTTGAGTTTAACTAAAGAAGCCCATCAATGAGATTATTTAATAAATATCGCTTAAAAGTATTGCTGAGTTTGCTATTTCTCGGCGCAAGCTTGACACCTGTTAACGCAACTTCACGGTATCTGCAAGACCTCTCTCCAAACCTCTCTCCTACAAGGAGAGAGGCTTTGATTTCTCCCCCTTCCCTTGTAGAAGCTTTGATTTCTCCCCCTTCCCTTGTAGGGAAGGGGGTTGGGGGGTTAGGTTTAACGTTAGCTTTTCCACATGACGTGAACAGTCAGGTCAATGCAAATATCCCGGTTCAGCCAAAATTGGCACAATATAATCTACCAACAGCCACAACCTTATTAAACCAGGGATTACAAGATATTCAAGCCGGGAGAGTTCAAGATGCGATCGCCGCTTTTCAACAAGCCGCACAGTTAGATCCTACCTTAGCTCCAGCACATTATAACCTGGGTTTAGCACTGCGACAAAGCGGCAGATTACAACCAGCCGCCGACGCATTCTATCGTGCTACCCAAAGCGACCCCAAATTTGCTTTAGCCTATGCTAACTTAGGCGGTGCATTGTTGGAAGGTTATAATTTACCACAAGCCAATGATTATTTACAACGGGCTTTAGAACTAGATCCAAAGTTAGGGTTTGCCCATTATAACTTGGGGTTGGTGAGACAACTGCAACGGAATTGGGATGGTGCGATCGCCTCTTTCAAAAAAGCATCAGCATATAGTAAAAACGCCCCCGAACCTCATTATCATTTAGGCATATGTTATCTACAACAAGGTAAATTCCCAGAAGCCCAAAACGCTTTTAATCAAGCTGTAAAAATTAATCCTAAATATCCAGAAGCTCATTATAATCTGGGTGTAATTGCCTTTAATCAAGGCAATTCCCAAGCAGCATTAGCAGCATTTAGAAAATCAGCCGAAGCGAATCCTAATTATCCTAATGCTTATTATGGTGCAGGATTAGCTTTTATGCAGTTAAAGCAATATAACGACGCAACAAAGGTATTGACTTACGCCAGAAATCTATATAATATTCAAAAGAATCCGCAATGGGCAAAAAATGCCGAACAATTATTGCAGAAAGTACAAAGTCTTAAGTCGCAACAAGGCGGAGGTAAAGTTAAGGATTTAAAATTACAATCTCTTCGATTAGTCCAAAAATAATTTTAGGCTCACGCAAAGGCGCATTCGCGTAGCGTCTCGTAGAGAAGGCACAAAGAAGGAAAGGAGAATGTTTTTGTACAGTAATAATGTTCTTGGTTTTCTGTTTAACTGACACCAAATTTGGTATATTCTCGAAAATAGGGGGGTTGTAGTCCTAAAATGATATCTTCTTTTGCTACACCCTTGGCTATTAATTTATCGGCAATTACTGTATCTGTTTGATTCCTTTGAATCCAAATTTTACCTTCTCTAATTTCCAGATGCAGCACGCAGTTGTAAATTCGCCTATGTCCATTCCATCCTAAGTCAATTAATAAATAACGGTCATTGGCTAAATCAAATACTGTTTGTGATTCAACATCACCACCAATCGTCTTTCCTTGAGATTCTTCTAATAATAACTGCTGAATATATTGTCGATATTCCGTTAATTTATCCATTTAGTAAATATAGCAGTAGCCACATAGGTTAAGCAGCTTTTCAGCCTATCACCTGTCACCCTCCGGGTTCGCCAGTTCCCTACGGCGGGAAACCCGCCTACAGGAATGGACTCACCTGTCACCTGTCCCCTGCTATATAAATTAACAATCTCACGCCGAGACGCAAAAACCAAAGATACACTCTGCGCCTACTCTGCGAGAACGCCTTTGGCGAATGCGCCTTTGCGTGAGAACACCCACCTTACCGCAACCAACGCGCCGCATCCTTAGCGTGATAAGTCAGAATCAAATCCGCACCAGCACGCTTAAACCCAGTCAGAGTTTCCATCACCACGCGCTGTTCATCAATCCAACCATTCAAAGCCGCAGCTTTCACCATAGAATACTCACCAGACACATTGTAAGCAGCCACAGGTAAATTACTGGCTTCCTTCACCCGCCAAATGATGTCCATGTAAGCCAAAGCAGGCTTCACCATCAACATATCAGCGCCTTCGGCGATATCCAATTCAATTTCCTTGATGGCTTCGCGGGAGTTTCCGGGGTCCATTTGGTAAGTTCGGCGATCGCCAAATTGTGGTGTAGAATCAGCAGCATCCCTAAAAGGCCCATAGTAAGCCGAAGCATACTTAGCAGCATAGGACAAAATCGGTGTATCTGGGAATCCTGCCTCATCCAAACCAGCACGAATTGCTTGCACAAAGCCATCCATCATCCCAGAAGGAGCGATAATATCCGCGCCAGCTTTGGCTTGAGACACGGCGGTTTTCTTCAACAATTCTAAAGTGGGGTCATTCAATACTCGTCCTGTCAAATCACCCACTTGCAAATAACCGCAATGACCGTGACTGGTATACTCACACAAACAGGTATCAGCAATCACAATCAAATCTGGTACAGCTTCTTTCACCGCAGTTGCAGCTTTCTGAACTATACCACAATCATGCCAAGCACCAGTAGCATCTGTATCCTTATCTGCGGGAATACCAAACAGAATTATTGCGGGAATGCCTAAATCGTAAACTTCCTTAGCCTCTTCCACAATTTTATCTACCGTCAATTGGTAGACACCAGGCATAGATTTTACTTCATTAGCAATTCCTTCACCTGGGATAGCAAACAACGGATAGATCAAGTCATTGGTAGTCAATACAGTCTCGCGTACCATGCGGCGTAATTGAGGATGAGTACGCAAACGACGAGGGCGATGTGTTGGAAACATAAAGTTTTGTAAAGAATAACAATGGAATGGACACAAAACAAAGCGTCACAAAAGTCTGACGAAACTCCGTTGTTGTCGGACAGACTACAAAAAGTGCTTAACTGTCCTTTGCCCTACTCTACGTGAAGTTGTGGGGCAATTTTGTATTTTACCGCGCGATCGCGTGTCAGTTGCTTAGGTAGGGGCGGGTTGACAAATATCTACCACGATTCATGATGATCTTAGTAAACCCGCCCTGACTGAATTGGTAGGCATCCGTATGACATCCCAAAAGTGGAGAAGTTCTAAATCTTCAACTATCTACTTTTAACTTCTCAATTTTTGACAGATATTTATGATAATTTTTATTAAAAAAAAGTGATAATTAAGTATGGGTCAGAAATTTACCTGATTTCCTCCAAACAAGAACTCCACCCACAACTTCAGCGCATCTAGACTGTAGATATAATTCCACAAAATCCAAGATAAAAGTGCAATTGATTTGATGATTTAGCTTTTTCTTCAACACAATTAAAGCTTGTTAATTTCTCTGTGCCTCTCTTCTCTGCGAGAGGCTGCGCCAACGGGTTCAGCCGTCGCCTGCGGTTCGCGTAAGCGTCTCGAAGAGAGGGAAACCATCCTACAGCGCTGGTTCACTGTGTCTCTGTGTGAAAAACTGATTTTATGAACCACGGAGGCACGGAGACAAGAAGAGGAAGATGCTTTCCTAGCATGAGCATCGTTGTTTTAAGATGAAAGGACTCGCTAAAGTAGAAAAAAATTAACTTAGGTTTATGTCAACTGAAATCCAGACGGAACTCCACCAAGCAGTTGAGCTTCGCCGCAATTTTGCTATTATCTCTCACCCTGACGCAGGTAAAACTACGCTGACGGAAAAATTACTATTGTACGGGGGTGCAATTCACGAAGCTGGTGCAGTGAAAGCCCGTCGCGCCCAACGTAAGGCGACTTCGGACTGGATGGCAATGGAACAACAACGGGGTATTTCCATTACATCTACAGTATTACAGTTTGAGTACGAAAATTGCCAGATTAATTTACTTGACACTCCCGGACACCAAGATTTTAGTGAAGATACTTATCGCACCCTGGCGGCGGCTGATAATGCGGTGATGTTAATTGACGCGGCTAAGGGTTTGGAACCGCAAACCCGCAAGTTATTTGAGGTGTGTAAATTACGGGGTTTACCAATTTTCACATTTGTCAACAAACTCGACCGTCCGGGTAGGGAACCGTTGGAATTATTGGACGAGATTGAGCAAGAATTGGGGTTACAAACCTACGCGGTTAACTGGCCGATAGGTATGGGCGATCGCTTTAAGGGTGTCTTCGATAGAAACAAGCATCAAATCCACCTGTTTGAACGTAGCGCCCACGGTAGTAAGGAAGCTCGTGATACAATAGTAGACTTAGGCGACCCCAGCATTGAAGAACTATTAGAACAGGATTTATACTACCAACTCAAAAACGACCTGGAACTTTTAGAAGGTGTCGGCCCGGAACTAGACCTAGATTTAGTGCATCAAGGAAAAATGACACCTGTGTTCTTTGGTAGTGCCATGACGAACTTCGGGGTAGAGTTATTCCTGAAGTATTTCTTGGAGTACGCCTTGAAGCCTGGTGTCCACATCAGTAGTATTGGGGAAGTAGATCCTACCTATCCAGAGTTCTCCGGGTTTGTATTTAAACTCCAAGCAAATATGGATCCAAAACATCGCGATCGCGTCGCTTTTATCCGGGTCTGCACTGGTAAGTTTGAAAAAGATATGACAGTCAATCATGCTCGAACTGGTAAAGTTGTACGCCTATCGCGTCCACAAAAACTTTTCGCCCAAGAACGGGAATCGATTGATGTAGCTTATCCAGGTGATGTCATCGGTTTAAACAATCCAGGCGTTTTTGCGATCGGCGATACAATTTACACGGGACAAAAGCTGGAATATGAAGGGATTCCGTATTTTTCGCCAGAACTATTTGCGACATTACGCAACCCCAACCCCTCGAAATTTAAGCAGTTTCAGAAAGGCATCTCCGAATTGCGCGAAGAGGGTGCAGTACAAATTATGTACTCAGTTGATGAAGCCAAGCGCGACCCCATTATGGCAGCCGTGGGTCAGTTGCAATTCGAGGTGGTGCAGTTTCGCTTACAAAACGAGTATGGTGTAGAAACAATTCTGGAACTTCTACCCTACAGCGTCGCCCGTTGGGTTGAAGGTGGTTGGGAAGCTTTGAACAAGGTGGGACGTATTTTCAACACCACCACAGTCAAAGACAGCATGAACCGCCCAGTTTTACTGTTCCGCAACGAGTGGAACTGTCAACAGTTACAGGGAGATCATCCAGAGTTAAAACTCAGCGCGATCGCTCCAGTTTTTTCTAGCCAACCAGTGGAGTAATTCAAAATTAATAATACTGAACGTATTAATTACGAATTACGAATTACGAATTAGAAATTGCTAGGCTGGAAATTACTGGCATTTATAGCAGGGGACAGGTGACAGGGCTGAAAGCCTTTGAAATTAAAGGTTTTAAAATTGTATGATGTCCTAACTTATGCTTCGACTGCTATAAAATCAGTTCAACTAAATTTATTATTCAAAAATCAACTCAGAAACCCTTGCCAAGCTTAGGTTTATTCATTTTGAATTTTGAATTTTGAATTGATACAACCGCGCTGTTGCATCACCGTAGATCAATTAGCAGAGATGGAGTGCCAGAATTTCTATGCCTTCACATACTGAATCGGCTTTAGAGGCTGGTTTAGCTGCCCTCAAGCAGGGAAATTATCAAAGTGCGATCGCTCAACTAGAACCCATAGCCACAAATCAGGGTAACAGCAATGCTAGCCTACAAGCCAAGGTAGGTTTAGTTATGGCTTATGCACGCTGTGGCGAACTCAAAAAAGCGATCGCTCTGTGTCAAACCCTGACAGAAAGCCAAAACACCCAGGTGAAAGAATGGGCTAATGTGGCATTGACACATTTAACAAAAAAGCGCAAACCTAGTCAAAAATCACAAAATAATGATGTAGCCGCAGATCATTCTCCAGCAACAACAAAGCCGCGTCACGCATCAGATGTACCATCTGTAGGCTACCAAAATAAATATATAGGCAATGAGTTATTAAATTCCAGTTACACACAAGTTAAAGAAATTGGCATTTATTGGCGACAAGCAAAACGCGCCAAAATCTGGCAACCCTTAAAAAAGCCCAACCTCATACCCTTAAAGCTGTTGTCAGCAGGTACATTCATCGCCCTGTATTGGGTGTTGCGAGAAATCATCAAGTTCGTCATGGCAAGCATTAACAAAACTTTAGTTGATTTGCCATACTTGGAACCATTACAGTTTTTATATCGAGACCCTAGCCAATTGATTTTGGCACTATTGTTGATAGCGATCGCTATATCGCCTTGGTTACTAGATTGGCTACTGGCTTATTTCTATGGTCAAAAAGAGTTATCAAAAGATATCTTGCCGAATTACAGCCGAGAAACGCCCCGTGTCTTGCATCGTTACTGTCAACAGAAACATTGGCCATCCCCCCAACTAAGGATTTTACCAATAGCTGCACCCATAGCCTTTACCTACGGTAACTTACCTCGCAACGCCAGAATTGTTGTCAGTCAAGGGTTATTAGAACAACTAGCAGATGAGGAAATTGCTACTATCTACGCCGCACAACTAGGACAAATTACCAACCAAGATTTTGTCTTGATGTCATTGGTACTGCTAGTCACCCTGCCAATTTACCAACTTTATCGACAAATTGCGGTATGGGCAGATAGATTTTCCCAAGGCGTATTTCATTGGCCGTTTACCATCGCTTCTAGTTTAGTTTATCTGCTCTGGTCTGTGCTGACAGGTACAGCAATACTATACTCACGCCTTAGACCTTACCATAGCGATCGCCTAGCTGCGGAAGTTACAGGTAATCCCAATGCCCTAGTACGTGCATTGCTGAAAATTAGCATCGGTATTGCCACTGATATTAAAAAAGCCGAACAGACCAGCAGTCAAATAGAAAGTTTAAATATCTTGTTGCCAGTAGGTTATCAACAAAGCATTTCTTTGGGAAGTATTGCTGGACAACTCAACTTTGAATCGATGTTGATGTGGGATAACGTAAATCCCTACCGCCGATGGTTGACAATTAATAACACTCATCCATTGATAGGCGATCGCATCCGTAAACTATGCCTCATAGCCCAACATTGGCATATAGATCCAGAAGTTCACATAACTAGTCAGCAATCACTCAGCGAAAAGACACTACAAGTCACTCAGCAATCATTCTTATTACAAATAGCTCCCTTTTTAGGCATACCTCTAGGTTTCGTCTTTGCTGGATTGATTTGGCTAGGTTGGCAAACTGCCTTTACACTCAAATTTTTAAACCTGAAGTGGATTTACGAAGACTTATCATTCGTTACAGGCTGCTTACTTATCTGCTTCAGCATTGGTATCATCATCAGGATGAACTTCTTCTTTCCCGACATCAAACCCAGCAGCACCCAAACCGACCACCAACTACCCTACCTATTAACCAATCCCCCCAGCTTGCCTATAGATAGCATTCCCGTGCAGTGTGTCGGTCAATTATTAGGTCGTCCAGGCATGAGTAACTTTCTATCCCAAGACTTAATTCTCCAATCCAGCAAAGGCTTAGTCAAGCTCCACCATGTTTCTTGGTTAGGACAACCAATTAATCCTCAAGATTTTATCGGTAGGCAAATTATCGTTACAGGCTGGTTTCGCCGAGGTGCTACACCCTGGATAGATGTGCAAACAATCCAAACCCAAAGCGGCAAAACCATTCATAGCCCTCATCCCATCTGGTCTACCATTCTAGCCGTCGCCGCCCAAGCTTGGGGAGCTTATATTTTCCTTGTAGGGTAGGGACTGGGGATTGGGAAATAATGACTAATGACCAATGACCAAAATGTAAAGAAAAGTTGCAATTTAATTTAAAAAATGTTACGTTTTTCTAAAAATAAATAAGCAACCAAAATTACATAGCTAACAAACTTAGTTATGGCTACATGGATGCTTGCGCCAACCTATATGTTTTATCCTCCCAACACAGCAGCAAATCGACCAGCCACAGGCTGGTTTTTGTTTCCTTTTGACATCCTCACCGCCCTAAAAGTGCGGCGATTCCTAAACCTCACGATTTAGGTTTCTGTTTCATAGCAACTGCCTACACCCACAAGGAGTTTTGGTCTTATGTTCGCTCCACAGACTGACACGGTGAGTGCCACCGCCATATGTATCGAAATCTCCACCAGAGAGTTCTGATGTATTTTGATTCAAGGGTTGGACTGTCCATTGCCCCATCCTCTTTTCCCGGTCTACCGATTTTTCTTCCCCGTTGCAAAAAATTGCATGCTTTGGTGTTAGGGTTTATGTCTCCATCGACGGACAGTGGGTCGTTGACCATAGCAATTATATCAAAAAGCCGTCCTTCTAGGACGGGGTTTCAAACCCTGGAGTTTCGATGAAAAACTGAGTTTTCTCATCCCCAATCCCCAGTCCCCAATCCCCAATCCCCAATCCCCAATCCCCAATCCCCAATCATTTATGCTACGATTTCCTAATGCTACGGCTAAAAAAGTGTATGATGAACTAGCTACGTAGAAAATACCGTGATAATGTAAGGAGTGGTATTCAACTCTGCGGGCAAGGGCAGGCGAAAATTTTTACTGTAGTTAAGCAGTAAAATGACAAATTTACAACTTTTAGAATTAAGGTGGTAGTCGGGCGTTAGTACGCTCTATGATTAAACAAGCTTGATCCCAACAAAAAACTGTATTGTATAAGTTGACAGTTTGGAGTAAAAAATTGGTTTACGGCAGTCTTGGTCAATAACAAATAAAAGTCAAAGCCAAGCAATCATTAATTGCCTTGCCATGTTCACCATGTTCAATCAACTCTGGAGGTATAGTTCATGTCCGTGCGCCTATACATAGGCAATTTGCCAAAAGAAGAAATAGATCGTCAAGAATTGCAAGCTGTTTTTGCCGCAGAGGGCGATGCTGTGACGACTAAACTGATCAAAGACCGCAAAACAGGTAAATGCCGTGGTTTTGGGTTTTTGACAGTCAACAATGATGAACAAGCTGACCAAATTATCGAAAAGTATAATGGTCAACTGTTCAAAGAAACGCCTATCAAGTTAGAAAAAGCCTTACCCCGTACAAAAGGTGATGAAGGCGAAGAGCAAGCAGCCCCCAAAGCAGCAAATGCTTCTAGTGGTAATCCTGCTCCTAACACTAACAAAGAAGGCAGTCGTCGTGACAAGAGTTCTAAGAAGTCTCGACGCGGCGGTGGGAACCGTGAAACAACCACTACCACAAGCACCTCTGATTCCGATGCTATTCGTCCAGATCCCCGTTGGGCTTCTAAGTTAGAACAGCTGAAGCAGATGCTAGCCGCCCAAGCTACAAATTAAGTGAACAGTACAGGAAATTAAAAATTAAAAGTCATGATTTTTTGATTTTTAATTTTTAATTGTTAATAGAAAACTATTCACTACCTCAATGGTTAACTATCACCATTTTTGTAAGTACGATGAGCTATGCCCCATCGTGGGCTAATGCTGTTTTTGAGGAAATGTTGAACTTGCCTATTTACTTAATATGTGCTAGATAGCAACAGTAAATTCTCTTAAAAGCCCCGTTTACCTACGTCGGAGTATAGTTCATTGTACTTATTCAACTAAATTTTTTCATCTTCCAGAGTCAGAAGCATCAGGGTGAAGGCAAGGTAAAATGCCTGGACTGGAATCAATTTAAATTACTTAGGTAATATCTACGAATATCTACAATAGATGACAGTAAATGTCAAATAATTTATTTACCCCTAGTGTTTCATTGAGGCTTTGATGAAGACTTAGGGGATTTTTATTGCGGTTCGTAATAAGGACTAAAGTCCTTACTACAAACTTTCCATTTCCGTTTCTTGAGTAGCACAATGAAGATTAATTCATTAGGACTTACGCAACTGGCATATTTTTTCTGTAGGGTGTGTGACTGGCGATAATATTTGAACGTAGTCATGAGACTTGTAGCGTCACGCACCAACAACCAATTGTGACACTTGCGTAAGTCCTGTTCATAATAAAAATAACCGTTCATGAGGATATTTTTCATTCCCAATTTTGGGAAACAGTATGCTACGGCTAATAACTCGATTGATCAAGTCATCGGCTTTTGTTTGAAACAGGAATTACTCACGGCGATAGTTGAAGGTCATCAAAATCACAAAGTCTCTACAATGGCGTGTAATTAGTCCTTAGTCAGGTGATAGGTGACAGGTGACAGGTGACAGGTGACAGGTAACAGAAGGCTTTCCCCCTTCCCCCTTCCCCAATTACTCATCAATTTGACCTACACGACGGATGTTGAGGATGTCGCTCATTTTTTTGATTTGGATGAAGACTTGCTCTAGTTGTGAGCGATCGCGTATATCTATACCTAAGTCCATTAATGCTGGTTGATTCACTGCTGTTTTTACTTGGGCATAACGCACGTTAATCCCTTGGTCGCTGAGTCGGGATAAGATGTCTTTTAAGACTCCTACGCGGTCAAGGGCTTCAATTTGAATGTTAACTGGGTAAGTTTGCGGGCGACCTCTATTTTCTGCGCCTGGGTTCCAACTGACTGGGACTAGGCGATCGCATTCTACATTCTCCAAATTATTACACCCTTGGCGATGGATGGAAATTCCTCTACCCCTTGTGACTACGCCAATAATTGGTTCGCCAGGGATGGGTGTACAACAGCCAGCCAAATGATAAACTAACCCTTCTACACCTACAATTGGTGAATCTGTGGCGCGGGTGATGGGTGTGGGCGCTTTGGTTGCAGATGATTCTTTTGGTAAGAGTATCGGTGTATCTGCTACTGGCTGTTGGGATTTGACAACTTCCCGCCAGCGATTTAATACTAGGTTTAAGGTGATTTCGCCATAGCCTAAACCTGCAAGTAAATCTTCTGCACTGTGATAATTACATTTTTCGGCGACAGTCTGCATGGCTTCTGATTTCAACAGACTATCTAAACCGGTTTTCCCCAATTCTTTTTCTAACAATTCTCGACCACGAGCCAGATTTTCTTCCCGGCGCGATCGCTTGTACCATTGTTTGATGCGATACTTCGCTGCTGAAGTTCTGACGAAGTTAAGCCAATCTAAGCTAGGATGACTATTCTTTTGTGTGAGAATTTCTACAATGTCCCCATTTTGTAGTCTAGTAGATAGGGGAACCATCCGCCCGTTGACTCGCGCTCCTGAACAATGATTGCCGACTTCGGTGTGAATATGATAGGCAAAATCTATAGTGGTAGAACCGGGGCTTAAAGGAATGACATCGCCTTTGGGAGTGAAGACATAAACATCATCTTCAAATAAGTTATCTTTAACGCTATCGAGATATTCTTGCGCGTCCTTGAGGTCACTTTGCCATTCCAACAATTGACGCAGCCAGGTAAACTTTTCATCGGATGTGGTTAACTGGGCATTAGAACCGCCTGTTTCTTTATACTTCCAATGGGCGGCGATACCATATTCCGCAATTCTGTGCATTTCCATTGTGCGAATTTGCACTTCCAAAGGACGACCAGTTAAACCAATAACGCCTGTATGTAGTGATTGGTAACGGTTTGGTTTGGGGAGTCCGATGTAATCTTTAAATCTGCCGGGAATAGGACGGAAAGCATCATGTACCACTGCTAACGCACGGTAACATTCCTCATTTGTCTCCACAATAATCCGCAGTGCGGCTAAATCGTAGATTTCACTAAATTCTTTTTGCTGTCGCTGCATCTTTTGGTAAATACTGTAGAGATGCTTGGGACGACCACTGATATCTAGACATCGGATGCCGGCTTGCTGGAGGCGATCGCGTAAAATGGACGTAGCCTTGGCTAGTTTTTCTTCCCGTGAGTCGCGTTTTTCCGAAACATACTTTTGAATTTGTCTAAACGCTTCCGGCTCTAAATTTTTAAATGCTAAATCTTCTAATTCCCACTTAATGCGCCAGATCCCCAGACGGTTAGCTAAAGGCGCGAATATATCTCTTGTTTCCTGGGCTGAACGGCGACGGCTTTCTTCTGACATATATTGCAGAGTTCGCATATTATGCAAACGGTCTGCTAACTTCACGACAATTACCCGGATATCTTGCGCCATCGCCAAAAACATCCGCCGGAAGTTTTCGGCTTGACTTTCTTTTTTGCTGGTGAAATTGATTTTAGAAAGCTTGGTGACACCCTCGACTAATTGTCTCACTTCCGGGCCAAAACGCTCTTCTATTTCCTCAATTGTCACATCTGTATCTTCGACTACATCATGAAGAAATCCAGCTGCTATCATAGCAGGACTTCCCCCTAAGTCGCGTAGCAAGCCAGCTACGGCGATGGGATGACTGATATATAGTTCTCCAGATTTGCGATATTGTCCCTGATGAAGTTGGTAAGCAAAATCAAACGCCCGACAGATTAAATTGTTATCACTAGATATTCGGTCATTTTCCGCTTTGCTGCCATGTGTTGATGAATCCCGCAAACATTTCTTCAGCCATTCTGGAAGGCTAAGATCGGTTGGGGAACTAATAGCGATGCTGCTCATACAGTAGAAGAGGTGATCGGTGGATAGTTGAGAGGTGGACGCAATAACAGCATTCTGTAATGGTGATGCTGTTGCCCTGGTGAGGGCAGTTTAAGCTATGTCAGATACCCTATGAGACTATGGTAGTTGTCTATTTAGGGTTTAAAAAAACATAAGTTGAAAATAATGTATATTGCAAACACAGCCTCAGTACAACAGTTGAGGCTGGTGATGCTGATAATATCCTGTAATGGTTTATTGTATAAATAAATTTCTTGACATTAATACTATCGTAAATAACCCTAGATGTCTTTAAATCTTGAAAAATATCAGAGTCTAGTAACATTACTAGACGAATTACGTCAGGGGATCATCACTCAAATTGATGTAGTAGAAGTGCGTCAGCGCCTAGCTGCGTTAAAGCAATTGTTTGGGCAGGAAATTGCACCTTTAATGGAGGATGATTGGCGCATCCAGTCTTATAAGACGGAAATTAGCAAACAATTGCGTCTTCTGGAGGTAGATGTAATGTTTCTGCAAGGGGCGAGACAACCCGCGACTGCACAAACAAGAATAAATGTCATTGGCGATCGCCTTAATACTTTAATTCAATATTGCCATGCCATACTGCAACAAGGGTGACAGTTGATAGGGGACAGGGGACAGGGGACAGTTGTTATTCTCCCCATCTCCCCCCACTCCCCACACCCTTCATCAAAACTTGCATCGTCCGGCGCATATAGGTTTCTAATGGTTCTGTTGTCGGTTGGAAAATGAGGGCGTAATAGAGGGAGCCGCTTAAGAGGTTGATAATTAAGTCTATGTCCGCATCTGCTTGAATTTCTTGTCTGATTTTGGCACGTTCTAAGACTGTCGCAAAGGCTTCTCGTCTGGGTTTGGTGTATTTTGTCCAGTAGAGTTGGGCAAATTGGGGGTTGCTGGAAGCGCTGCTGATGATGAGGGCTAGGGTTTGTCTACCTAAGTGACTAAATATTTTCTGGGACATATCATCGAGGAGAATGTCCATATCTCCCCAAAAACTGCCAGTGTCTGGTATTTGGATATCTTCTCTTAAGCTTTCAATGGCATCAGCGACTAGTTCTTCTTTGGAAGTATAGCGTCTATATATGGTTGTTTTACCTACGCCAGCACGATTGGCGATCGCTTCTATACTCATGCTTTGATACCCTACCTCTGCCAGTAAGTCTAGGGTAGCTTGCACAATTGCTTGGTCTGCTTGGGTGCTTCTGGGTCTTCCTGATGGGTTGTGTATCTGCTTGCTCATGACAAGGTGTAGGGGTGTAAGGGTGTAAGGGTGTAAGGGTGTAGGGGTGTAAGGGTCTTGAAAAGATATATCCCTATATCCTCATACCTTCGTACTATTTATTTTGCTAGTTTATCCTTGACCAATTTGATACGATACGCTACCGTAGCGTATAGATAATTTAACTTTTCTTTATACTTGTAATACCAATGTACAGCTCGTAGTGTTTGCGTAGCGTCTCGTAGTGAGGACTGAAGTCCTCACTACGAACGTTGAATTATTTTTTAATTGCGAATTGCTATAAATCCAAGGCTACGGGAACTCTTATTTTGTAAGAAAATGGCTAGTATTACCAAAGCATCTACTGTTAACGCATCGGGTTATGTTCAGGGGTCTTTAAAGTGGGCGATCGCATTTGCGGCTTCCTTGGGGGCAATTTTGGAAGTGATAGATACCAGTATTGTCAATGTGGCGCTGACAGATATGCAGGCTAGTTTAGGGGCGACTGTGAGCGAAATTGGCTGGGTGGTGACTGGATATGCGATCGCCAACGTGGTGTTAATTCCTTTGTCCGCTTGGTTGGGTGATTATTTTGGTAAAAAAAGCTACTTTATCTTTTCCCTGATTGGGTTTACCGAAAAACTGGGTTTAAAGCCCCGCCCTTCTAGGGCGGCTTTTGTGGTAGTATGACTAATAGCGGTAAAGCGCACAAATAAAAGACGAAGTAGGTCAAGCGGACTGCTCCTGATCCGGAACCCTGGTAGTATAAATCCTAAATCTTGTACAAATGTGGGAGTAAACGCAGAAATTAAAAACCTTTTCAAACGCGGTCGGGCAGTCCGTGTGAGCTTGTGGACGTTCCAAACGGAGAAAGTTGAATACTAGTATTCAGATTTCTAGAGAGGACGGATGAAGCAAGAATCCTCCCTCCGGGACGCTAACGCGAACGTCTCTTTAGAGCGAGGAGTGTCAACATCGCCTCTGTATTGTGTGGCTTATCGTTGAATTTACCCACGCTGGTGATTTCTCGAATTTTGCAAGGTTTGTGTGGTGGTGGGTTACTCGCCAAAGCTCAAGCAATTCTGTTTGAAACCTTTCCCCCGGCGGAACAAGGTTTAGCACAAGCTGTATTTGGTGTAGGTGTAATAGCAGGCCCCGCAATAGGCCCCACCTTGGGCGGTTTTTTGGTCGATGGTTTAGGCTGGCGATGGATTTTCTTTGTGAATATCCCCTTCGGTATGTTAGCTGTGGGGATGGCTTGGCTATTTCTTCCCAAAGACCAAGGTAAAAACAAAGCCAGGAATCAAGCTGTAGACTGGTTAGGGATTGGGTTATTAATTGTCGCTGTTGGCTGTATGCAAACTGTGTTGGAAGAAGGAGAACAAGATGATTGGTTTTCTTCCGGTTTCATTACGAGTTTAGCTATTGCTAGCGTCATCGGTTTAGTTTTGTTTATTTGGTGGGAGTTGAAAATAGCACATCCTGCTGTTGATTTACGAGTTTTGCGTCACCGTTCCTTAGCGGCGGGAAGCTTTTTATCAGCAATTGTCGGTATGGGTTTGTATGGCGCACTATTTGCCGTGCCAATTTTTGCTCAAAGTATCTTACAATTTACAGCGACTCAGACAGGATTATTATTAGCACCAGGGGCGTTAGCATCAGCGATCGTGATGGTGATGTTAGGAAAATTATCTACTAAAATTGATGCGCGGATATTAATTGCGATCGGTGGTGTAGGTACAGCCGCCGTCATGTTTGACTTATCAAATATTACCATCAACACCGGAACCGATGACTTATTTTGGCCTTTGGTATGGCGTGGTGCTTTTACAGTCTTGATGTTTCTACCCTTAAGTTTGGCAACTCTTGGCCCCTTACCTAAACAAGATATCTCGGCAGGTTCGGGATTTTACAACCTCACCCGACAACTAGGTGGTAGTGTTGGTATTGCCCTGCTTACTACCTTACTAGATAAACGCGAGGCATTTCATCAAGCAATTCTATTAACAGACTTAACTCCTTACAGTCCCGCAACAAATGAACGTCTGAATATATTGCAAGGTGCATTACAAGCTCAAGGTATGGATGCAGCCAAAGCCGGACAACAAGCCCTAGCTTTACTTCAGCAAACTGTGAATACCCAAGCTGCTATTTTATCGTTTGCAGATATCTTTCGTGTCGTTGGGGTGGCGTTCCTTTGTTCCTTACCCCTGTTATTATTCTTAGGCAAAGGCGGCGCAGGAGCGAAAGCACCTGTAGGGCATTGAGGTAATTTTTTATCTGGAAGTCCCCACGCGCCAAGATTATCTGTTGCGACTGGGTGTAAGGGTTTTGCACCTATACCCCTATCTAGACAGAAGTTGTAGTTAGTTTGGTTGTAAAGTTTCTAGAGTCAAGATTCCTTGAGGTTTATTAACAAGAAGTTGCATAATGTCCAACCAAGCAGAACCCATCAAAGTATCGGGAACATCATCTCCAACATGAACAGGAATAACAAACTCAGTAGCATCAATGATGACCCTGCCTTCATACAAATTGAACTGTCCTTCACCGCGTGCGGTTGTCATAGAAATTTGGGCAGCAATTCTTAACCACTCCAAGGCTTCCAAGTCTTGGGTGTTAATAGCTAACCATCCAGCCGTAAAGCCAGTATCAAACAAAGCTTCGACAGAAAACATATCTCCATTGGCAGCAACCAGTTGGATCTCAAACCATAACTCACCGTTATCTCCAAATGAACCTACACCCATAGTCTGCCACAGGTTCCAGTGTCGTTTAGTCGAAAGATAGTCAGCTTGACATCGGTATCGCTATAAGAATGACGAATTTGTTGGCTTAGTCCTATAAGAGTTGGATCAATTAGATAATTTTCACTGTCAGGGTCAATAGCAATAAACCAGTTATAATGTGTCTCTATCAACTGCTCTCGTAGGCGATTAAAAACAACACGACATTGCATAGCAAGCATATCGCTTTGTTCCCGGCGATGGTTAAGTTCTTCTGGCGTTATGGCTGATGGTGGTAGGATACGGCTACGGCGAGGTTGAGAAACTTGAGTCATATCAAGGATAAGCGCTTGTGTATCTTATATTATGGCGTGATACTCATTTGTAAGGTGGTATGACTCTATTCATTATTTTGATTACCTTGAACAGCTATTTTCAAGAATTTGATACACTAGCTTAAATTTAAAAATATCCCAGCTAGTAGCTTTGGGTTGATAACTAATTATGAATAAAGATTTATTTTGTATAGAAAATTTACGTGTCGCCTATCCGCAGCGTGGTGGGGAAGAACTACGATGGGCGGTTGATGATGTATCTTTTACCTTGCAGCCAGGGGAAAGGATGGGATTGGTGGGTGAATCTGGTTGTGGTAAATCTACCTTGGGACGGGCGGCGATGCGTTTATTGCCAGCTTCTAGTCGGGTGGAGGGACGAGTATTATTTCAGGGAGAATCAGTATTTGATTTAACTGCGCCTCAGTTGCGGAAGTTTCGGGGAGAGGCTGTAGCATTAATTTTCCAAGACCCGATGACGCGCCTTGACCCGTTGATGACAATTGGCAATCATTGTATTGAAACTTTACAAGCGCATTCACCCCAATTATCAGCGAAGGAAGCTAAGGAGAAGGCGCTGGCGACTTTGGAGAAGGTGAAAATTCCTGCTAGTCGTTGGCATCAGTACCCCCATGAGTTTAGCGGAGGAATGCGCCAAAGGGTAGCGATCGCTCTCGCCCTCCTCCTCAACCCCAAGTTAATCGTTGCAGATGAACCCACGACTAGCTTGGATGTCACGGTTTCTGCTCAGATTTTACAAGAGTTGACCCGCCTGTGTAGTGAAGAAAATATGGCACTGTTGCTAATTTCTCACGATTTGGCAATGGTGGCTGAGTATTGTAGCCGTATTGGTGTGATGTATAACGGCAAAATGGTAGAAATGGGTACTACTGAGTCGGTGTTTAGAAACCCCCAACATGAATATACGCGATCGCTCCTACAAGCAGCCCTACATATTCAAGCAGTAGATGAGGACAGTAGTAACACCCAATCCCCAATCCCCAATCCCCAATCCCCAATCCTACGAATTACGGAACTGAAGCAATATTACACAATAGAACCCAGTTTTGTAGAAAGATTATTCAAGGCGGAAAGCCAAACAATTAAGGCTGTAGATGGGATTAACTTGGAATTATACCCAGGGGAAATTTTGGGGTTAGTGGGTGAGTCTGGATGCGGTAAGAGTACGCTTTCACGAACGATTTTACAGTTAATTCGTCCAACATCTGGTAAAGTTGAATTTTTAGGACAAGATTTAACGCGGTTGTCACGTCAAGAAATTCGTGCTTCCCGGCGACAAATTCAAATGGTGTTTCAAGACCCCCATGCTTGTCTCAACCCAGCAATGACGGTAGGGGAAAGTATTGCTGACCCTTTATTAATACATAATTTGGCTGATGCGGCTAAGGCGAAAGAACAGGTTTTGTGGATGTTGGAGAAAGTCGGCTTAACACCAGCTGAAGTTTATTATCAGCGCTACCCATCTGATTTATCTGGGGGACAACAGCAAAGAGTGGCGATCGCTCGTGCTTTGATTACTCGTCCTAAAATGTTAATCTGCGATGAACCCGTGAGTATGTTAGATGCTAGTGTGCAGTCGCAAGTGCTAGATTTGATGTTGCAATTAAAAGCAGAGTTTGAGTTAACTTACTTGTTTATTACTCATGATTTGTGGTTGGCGAGGTTTTTGTGCGATCGCATTGCTGTCATGCACGGTGGTAAAATTGTCGAACTCGGCCCAACCAAACAAATTTTCGCCAATCCTCAACATCCATATACTCAAACTCTTTTAGCTGCTGCGCCTTTACTTGCAAGAGCATAGTAAAATCAAAGTTAAGGGTTATATTAAGTTCGGTTAATTACTTACGATATGGTTGGTTTAGTTGGTAATGGGTAATAGCAAATAGCTAATTGTTTTTTACCATTACCAATTAGCTATTACCAATTACCAATCCCCGTGATATGATAAGTATTTAAGGGAACATGATATTAGCTATCCTTGTCTAGCTCTTAATTTCGATTAATTTGAATTACTACCTTCCAGCAATTTAACTTTATCGCCACTTGCACCATATAGTTCCACAAATCTTTTAAAAAGCTGCATATTTGCTTGTTTAGAGAATTTGCTCAATTTGAATAAACGTTCAATGTTGACTTCAGCCAAATCTCGTAAATAAGGTAAATCTTCAAACAGAGTTAAACAAGAAGCAAAATGCAATAAAACTTGCAGCAATGGCTTAGGCCAAGCTAAATCACTATAAATTTCTATAAATAATTTGTGTTCTCTCTCATTTAAAGGAAAAGCATAAAATATTACGGTAATTCTTTTATTGTCATAAACAGGAATACTTAATTCAACCGTATAAGGGCTGTGTAATATCAAATCTACTTCTACTATAGGTTGTCTCCAAATTCTCAAAGCGTTGATAGGCGAATCTAGAAGTGTATTAAATTTGATTATCCCGCCAAATCTTGTTGGTTGAAATTCACTCACACTCAAAACTCGCAAATTATTCAAACTAAATTTGTGAATTGTTTCCAAATGCTTCAGATTTAAGAGATGGTAAATTTGGCAGAGGTAGGGAAAGGGTAAAATATACTCTTGGCTAATCATGTGCCGTTTTTTTAGCTCAAACCTACCTGTTTGATTCGCACATAATAAGCCTGCGTCTTCTGAAGATGTAGGTTCTGGTTTTAAATAAATCCAGCTTATAAAGAAGAAGCAGGTTGTCAAAAGCTGCAATATTTCTTGTGCAGTTAAATAGCTATCAGCAAATGCAGAGACACTTCTATCTGTAAGACCAAACAGCCAAGATGGAATACCAATAAACCAAATTCCTGTTTTTAATTTATTGATAAATTGATAAAATTCTAACTCTATAGAAGTATTTGTTTCTGGTTTATCGTCTAAATGATAGATATCTTTAGATAGATTCTCACTCATAAAAATTAATTTAACTTTTCATTACTAGCTTCATTTTAATGAAAGTTAATATAATTGCACTCTACCTCTGGCTGTAAAATAATATTCACGTCTAATGTGAACAAAAATCTTGTAATTGGGTAGACATTTGTCGGGGCGGGTTCACCGAGATCATCGTTAATTGTTGATGATATTTGATTAACCCGCCCCTACCGAGTCTCATAGGCTCCAAGCATAGGCTATTTTTTGGATATAAAATGTTTTCCTAATTCACATCAGACGTTATTCTAAACATCTTCATTTGCAGAGAAAATAAGTTTAATAATATAAAACTATAGAGAGAGGAAGTATTTTAATGAAAGTGACAATTAAGTATATTTATCTGAAGAAATAGAGAAGGAATAATTAAACACTGCGAATTTTAAAAAGTAGCATTTTAACTTTTTAAAGATTGGCAGATGTACAGAACTGATAATATTATAGAAAAAAATTTTGTGAAATTCATAGAATTATCACTATTAAAGCTGTATTATTTGTAAGTATTTTCTCAAAACTAACTTCTAAACGATAGTCATGGCCATTCGTCATGCAATTACAAGTGATTTACCTGCGATTGTAGCTATTTATAATGCTGCTGTTCCTGGCCGCATCGCAACTGCTGATTTGGAACCAGTGTCTGTGGAGAGTCGTTTGGCTTGGTTTGGTGCGCGATCGCCTACTAAACGTCCCCTTTGGGTAATCGAACAAGAGGGAGTAATCGCTGGATGGTTGAGTTTTCAATCATTTTACGGCAGGCCAGCTTACATTTCTACGGCTGAACTCAGTATTTATATTGCTCCAGCTTTTCATCGCTGCGGTTTAGGTAAGCAATTGTTAGCAAAAGCAATTCACGAAAGCCCAAATTTAGGATTAAAAACTTTATTAGGATTTATTTTCGCTCACAATCAACCTAGTTTAAAGCTATTTGAAACTTTCGGGTTTCAAAAATGGGGACATTTACCACAAGTTGCACAATTAGATGGTGTAGAACGGGATTTAGTAATTATGGGATTGCGAATTAGTTAAGCTTTGGTTGTAAGGTATACGAGTAAATTATCATAGATTACCAAATCATTGCCAAATTCAGCACAAAACCATTTAGAACTTCTTCACCTGAGACTGTAGCAGGCGATTCTAAAACTTCAACCTCTTTACCTTGCCTATAAATCATTACTTGGCGTGACTTACGATTAATTAAAAAACCTAAACGCACACCATTTTCTATATATTCTTTCATCTTTTCTTGAGCTACTTTCAAACTGTCGCTTGGGGAAAGTAACTCAATCACGAAATCAGGACATATAGGAGGAAACTTTTCTTTTTCTGCTTCTGTTAAAGCATTCCATCTTGCCAACTGTATCCAAGCCGCATCAGGAGAACGATCTGCACCATTAGGCAATTTAAAACAAGTTGAGGAATCAAAAGCGATGCCAGTACCATCAGCATCAGTCCAATTCATTACTTGTTGAGTAATTCTCGCATTTCTGTTGCCCGTTTCTCCCCCTGTAGGTGGCATAATAATTAACTCCCCCGTGGCGGTGCGTTCAAACCTTAAATCGCGGTTTGCTTGACATAGCTGGAAAAACTGCTCATCTGTCAGTTCTAAGACCGATCGCAAATTGACTGTTAAAGCATTCATAGTTATATCGCAGTCTGAAAAATTAAGTCAGTCTAGATAATATTCTAGCCCTTTATTGGTAACTAATACTAATTCAAAAAATATGGGTAACACCTCCATTATCCATAAGGACGCAAGGCAAGAGCGCTCTGACATCTGGTATTTGTCACATTCTTTTTTCAAGTTGCAATTTGAACTACCTTATCTACTATCGAATATAATTTTATTTTTAGAATTTAAAAAAGTGTTATTTTGTAAATATAATAGATGTTAATGAAATTCTAAATTATAGCAGTAGCCACATAGGTCAGGACATAAGTTAATTATCAAAACCTTATATTAAGCAGCTTTTAAAGCTGTCACCTGTCACCTGCTATATAACTATTTTGTTAATTCAAACTTCATCACTTTTATCTTTTTGACATCCATTTTTATCACGTTTAAGACTTTCTTCTAAAGCTTGAATTTGTTCACGACGAGCCTCTAATTCTAAAGTGCGACGTGCTAAGTCTTGATTTTGTAGAGTTAGAGTTTGTCGCCATTCTTCGGCTCGCTCTACTTCTTGCTGTAACAATTCTGGGGTCATACCAGTACTAAGATAGGTTTGGATGATGTTTAGTATCCAGCTACTAGCATCTTCTATCTTTTCAATATCTCCCTGAGAAGAAAGCTCGACTAAAACTAGTAAATTTTTGCTCATGGTGTTGCCTTTACCCAAGAGGATGAAAGCTTCTTCTGGAATTATTGTCCAAAGATAATCAGCTTCTTGACGAGCTAATAAGCGTAATTGGTACTGGTCTAGAAATTCATTTTTATGTACCTGGGCTAGATATAGCATGGCATTAGTTGTGTTTTCATTTTAGATTTTAAGTTTATAAGTTATTTTAAATTTTTAATTTTTGAATAAATTTGTTTTTAAAGGGTAATGAGATTTTATATTTCCCATTACCCTGTGCCTGACTTTTCACGTTATGTGGAAAAGTTAACGCTCCTACCTAACCCCCCAGCCCCCTTCCCTACAAGGGAAGGGGGAGAAATCAAAGCCTCTCTCCTACGAGGAGAGAGGTTTTCCAGATCCCGTGAAAAGTCAGTACCCTGTGCAACTATGCTAAACCATGTAGTCGATGCCTATTGCAACTCTTGCAGGCGATCGCGCAAAATTTCCAATTGTTTTTCCGCCTCGGCTAAAGCATCTCTTGCAGCCTTTACCACATCCTGGGGTGCTTTATCTACAAATTTAGGATTACTTAACCTTCCTTGCAGAGATTGCACCTCGGCTTCTACTTTGCTGATGTTTTTCTTGAGTTTGGCTTGTAAGGTTTCAATATCCACCACCCCAGCTAAGGGGATGACTACCTGTACAGTTCCAACGACACCAGCTATAGATTTCTCTGGTTTTGCGGCTACTTGTGGTTGCGGTGTTGTCGCCGAGATATGCTTGTCTGGGCGTGGGGCGAAGAACTTAGCTAAGAAACGTTGTCTAGCTGGGGCGGATAATAGGGTACGGCTGACAAACCAAATAGTATAACCCAAACCAACTGTTTCAAAGAAAGTCCCGAAAATCGGCACATGATTAATTGTATTGCCTACGGCGATCGCTACCCTCAACAAGACAAGAGCGACAATAATTAAGCCAATTGTCTTTAAACCTTTTTGGGGTTTCTTCTCGGTGACAGTTGCGGCTTGTTCTCCACCAGCAATAGTCAAAGTCTCTACCTTGGCTAAATCTTGAATATAAGATTGTCCAGCCGTGAGAATTTGCCGTTCTGACTCACTATCGGTTTGCAAATTGGTAATAATTTTAGCCCCTGGCTTCACTTCCGCCTCGGCGCGTAAGTTACGAATTGTGCGGATAGTGCCAATTAGCAGGTCAAACTGTGCTTCCAATGGGGAATTAATGAAGTTTGCTTCTGCTTGGGGGTAGGGTTGTAATGCTAAAGTTTGGGTAGAGTCGGTGGGTTGTTGGGTGAGAGTCTGCCAAATCTCCTCGGTAATATGGGGCATAAAGGGATGCAGTAGCTTTAAAATCCCTTCTAATACATAGGCGAGGGTTTGTTGGGCTACCCGGCGTGATGCGGGGTCTGCATCCTTCTGCAATCTGGACTTTACTAATTCAATGTACCAGTCGCAGAAATCACCCCAGATAAACTCGTAAATTCCCTTGGCGGCTTCCCCTAAACCGTAGTTATCGATGTAGTTGGTGGTTTGTTGGATAACTTGATGATAGCGGGAAATAATCCAGCGATCGCTCAATTCCGTCGCCTTTGGTTCACCTAATTGTTGCGGTGTCTGTCCATCCAAATTCATCATGACAAACCGAGCGGCATTCCACAACTTATTGGCGAAGTTGCGGGATGCTTCCACCGATGTTGATTCATCTTTTTTCCGGTCATATTCCAAGCGGATATCTTGACCTGCACCCGCCACTTCCTTCACCAAGGTATAGCGTAGGGCATCAGTACCGTATTTATCAATCAGTAACAGTGGGTCAATCCCATTGTTAGCCGATTTAGACATCTTTTTATTATTTTCATCCCGCACCAAACCGTGGATGTAAACTGTTTGGAAAGGCATTTGTCCCGTGAAATGCCCAGCCATCATTGTCATTCTGGCTACCCAGAAAAAGATGATGTCAAAGCCTGTAACTAAGGTAGTGGTGGGGTAGTATTTGGCTAAATCAGGGGTTTGTTCTGGCCAGCCTAAAGTAGAAAACGGCCACAGTCCCGAAGAAAACCAAGTATCTAATACATCTGGGTCTTGTTCTAACTGCACATTCTCCCCAAATTGCGCCTTAGCTTTGTCCCATGCTTCCTCGGCAGATTTCGCCACAACAAAAGGCGTGGTATCGGTAATTTGTCCATCGCTTTCACTCACCACATACCAAGCTGGGATTTGATGACCCCACCATAACTGACGAGAGATACACCAATCTCGCAGACTGACTAACCAATCACGATAAACCTTTGTCCAGCGACCTGGAACAAACTCCGGGCTATTTTTTTGGTCGAGAAAATCTAACGCCTTATCTGCTAAGGGACGAATTTTCACAAACCACTGCGTAGAAAGTAGGGGTTCGATGGGGACTTTACCGCGATCGCTATAAGGCACGGTATGCTTATAATCTTCCACCTTCACCAGCACACCGTCAGTTTCCAAGTGCGACACTACATTCTTTCTGGCTACAAAACGGTCTTGTCCGGCGAACTCCCCACCATTAGCATTCACAGTACCATCCTTATTAAGGATGTTAATAAACGGCAGATTGTGACGCTTACCCATTTCAAAATCATTCAGGTCATGGGCGGGAGTCACCTTCACACAACCCGTTCCGAAACTGGGGTCAACCAACTCATCGCCAATTATCGGGATTTCCCGTTGCATAATTGGCAGAGTCAAAGTTTTACCAATCAGATGCTTATATCTATCATCATCAGGATTAACCGCCACCGCCGTATCACCCAGCATCGTTTCCGGTCGAGTCGTCGCCACCTCTACATAACCAGAACCATCACTCAGGGGATAACGGAAATGCCAAAGTGACCCATCAACCTCTTTTGACTCCACCTCCACATCAGACACCGCCGACTGCGTAGCGGGACACCAGTTGACCAAATATTCGCCACGATAAATCAACCCTTCATCGTAGAGACTGACAAAAGCTTCCGCCACAGCCCTAGATAAACCATCATCTAGAGTAAACCTTTCCCGCGACCAATCGACCGACACACCCAAGCGTCGCAGCTGATTAACAATTGTACCTCCTGACTCCGCCTTCCAATGCCAAGAACGTTTAAGAAACTCCTCCCGTCCCAACTCTTGACGAGTTTTACCCTCGCTTTTGAGTTGTCTTTCGAGAATTGTATGCACTGCAATACTAGCGTGGTCAGTTCCCGGTAGCCATAAAGTATTACGCCCCTGCATTCGGTGATAGCGTACCAACACATCAATCAACGCACTCTCAAAAGCGTGACCCATGTGTAGACTACCAGTCACATTTGGCGGCGGAATTACGACACAATAAGGTTCACCACCCGCCCTTGGGTCAGCTTTGTAAACTTGATGTTCCTCCCAGAATTTTTGCCACTTCGCCTCAGTGGTAAAAGGATCGTAGAGACTGGGAAGATTGGGAATAGTTGCGGTCATTCTGGGAAATTTCACTAAGGAAGGACTCTAATAAATTTTGCCACAGCGTTGGGGGACTGGGGAGATGAGGGAGTGGGGGGAGATGGGGGAGATGAGGGAGAAACCCACCCCCAACCCCTCCCAGGAGGGGAACGAGGAGATGGGGGATAAATTATTAACTCCTGTCACCTGATAACTGATAACTGATAACTGTCAACTGTCAATTGTCCTATTTCTCCCATCCAAAAACTTGAGTTGGTGATATAAACAGCTAATCTTTGGCAAGTCTACACCCAAGGCTTGGGCTTTGCGTAGTGGGTTGCCCACAATTGCTTCCACTTCCAAAGGACGGCATTCATCATAGTCTATCTTCATGCTGGTGCGGTAAGGCTTCATTTTCACGGTATAATCAAGCATGGTTTGGAAAAAGCGATCGCCAATTGTTCGCCCCATACTTTTCGCCCCCGCTTGCACTTCGCACATTAATTGTTCCACCAATTTGCGAGTATAAGTATCTGCCATTAACTCATCAGTTCTAGCGTTGAGAACTACAGACAAACCATTGTAGGGGATATTCCACATCAATTTTTTCCAGCGTCCCAGTAATAAGTCTGTGCTTAATTCCATTGTGATACCCGCCGCTTGAAAATCATCGGCTATTTGCTGCATCCTCTCTGTAATACCTGTAGCTGCATACCCATCTGCATATTCACCCAAGGTAATTTGCCCATAGTCTAGGTGACGAATATGTCCAGCCCCTACTTTATTGGAACACAAAAAACACAAGCCACCAATTATATGTGCTTGATTAACGATATCAGCAATTTCTTCTTCTACCCCAAGCCCATTCTGTAAAACCAAAACTACCCCATCATCTTTCACAACAGGCGGTAATAACTGGGGTAACAAATGATTTTGTGTTGTCTTCAAGGCTACCACTACCACATCACACTTCGGCATCTTTGCCACATCGTCATAAGCGTTGACCTGGGGTAGGGTAAAGTCACCGTCTTTCGACTCGACGATTAAACCATGTTGACTAACTTGTTCGTAGTCACTCCTGAGTAAAAAGTGGACATCTAAACCAGCTTTTTGCAATTTAGCACCATAATATCCGCCTAATGCGCCAGTTCCTAAGATGGCGTACTTACCTTCATACATAAATTCTCTGCCAAAATTTTTCGATAATCATCATAGAGGAGCGTTAACAAACAAGCTGACTTGCGGATTGTCCTACAGTCATATTTTTATACAACTTTTGTGATAAAAATTAAAACAGTTTAATAATTTAAAATCCTTGGCAGAGATTGAGGTATAACACATGGCGGATATTGTTGATATCGCAGTTAGTAATGATGGTTTCTCAACCCTGGTAACAGCTGTACAAGCGGCTGGTTTAGTGGAAACATTAAAGAGTCCAGGCCCGTTTACCGTCTTTGCACCAAATGACGCTGCTTTTGCTAAGTTACCCCCAGGAACGATACAAACTTTGGTGCAGAATATTCCCCAATTAACAAGGATTTTAAAGTATCATGTGGTTCCTGGTAAGCTGAAACAGGCGGACTTAGCTAAACTAGGCACAGTGACCTCTGTTGAAGGTTCAACGATTAGAATTGATTGTTCTGATGGTTTTGAGGTGAAGAACGCGACGGTTTTAGCGGCTGATATCGAAGCTGATAATGGTGTGATTCACGTCATTGATACTGTAATTTTGATGGGTTGATTTTAGCTGCAATTATGTAATGTTGGGTTTTGGATTATTTATATCCAAAATCCAAAAGTTTTATATATGAAGTTTGGTTAAATTTGAGTTTTTTAAACGCAGAGAGAAGTATGTTCGGCGGAACCCGCAGATCATAACTTCGGTGGGAGCGCAGAGGTTTTATTAAGATAATTCGCTATGTAACAAAATAATCTATTCTGTTATATTTAAACTTGATGGAAGGCTGGCGGATAAATAACTTTACCTTGATATTTTGTTTGATAGCTTTGTAGTGGTTTGACCATGAAAACTTCATCGGGAACTGGAAAGGGGCTGGCAATGCCATAGTTAATTGATGGGATAAAACCAAATCGTGAATAAAATTGAGGGTCGCCCAATACTATAACTAAACTTTCGCCTCTGGCTTCAGCTTTTGTTAACCCTGCTTGTATAAGTGCGCTGCCAATTCCTTGTTTTTGAAATTGAGGATGCACAGCTATCGGTGCTAAACTAAGTGCTTTTAGTTTTTCTTCACTGACTAATTCAATATAACTAAAAAGAATCTGCCCAACTATAATATTATCTATTTCTGCAATTAGTGATAGTTCGGGAATATAAAATTCAGAAAGACGAATTGCTGCAATTAATTGGGCTTCGTTTTCTCTACCGAATGCTAAGTTGTTGACTTGGGAAATTGCTAAATAGTCTGCGGGAGTTTCACAACGTATATTCATGTTTTTAAATCTAATTTCATACAGGACTTACACAACTAGTACTTGGGGTAGGGTGCGTCAGATGTGGAAAATCCTTAAATTTATACAAAATTATTGGGGCTGACGCACACTACATTTAGTTTGATGATGACACTTGCGTAAGTCCTATCCATAATAATACCAAGTTGTATTTAAAGATATTTGTTTTGGCAGGCAAGGGAGCAACCCACCCCTAGCCCCTAAGAGGAGGGGAAAGAGAAGTAGCGCAGAGTAAGATACTATCTTTGACTGCAACTTAGTATAAGACTAGAAAAGTTGCAGTGCATATATCTAATGTATTGGCTGACTTTTCACGTTATGTGGAAAAGTTAACGCTCCTACCTAACCCCCCAGCCCCCTTCCCTTCAAGGGAAGGGGTAAAAATCAAAGCCTCTCTCCTTGTAGGAGAGAGGTTTGGAGAGAGGTCTTCCAGATCCCGTGAAAAATCAGATGTATTGGAAGGGGTTTAAATCCCCTTTCATACTTGCCATGTTAAGAGTTTCCTGTTGTCTGTTGCCTTGAACTGATTTTAGGCTTTTAGTTAAGCTCTATTTCAAAATATCTTGTAGTGCTGGTTGTAAATTAGAATATTGATATTTAATTCCCGCTTCTAAAGCACGTTTGGGAAGTACCTGCTGACCTTCTAAAACAACGATCGCTCCATCTCCTAAAAGAGCCTCTAAAGCAAAAGCAGGAACGGGTAGCCACGAAGGACGGTTCATTACTTGACCCATTGTTTGGCTTAAATCATTCATGCGTACAGGATTTGGTGCAGTAGCGTTATATACGCCTTGTAGTTGTGGGTTGGTTAAAGCTTGTACAATCAGATTCACCACATCATCAATGTGAATCCAAGAAAACCATTGACGACCACTTCCTATAGGCCCCCCAGCATAGAGTTTGAAAGGGGTAATCATTTTTCCTAAAGCGCCACCCAATCCTAAAACAATACCTAAACGCAGTATTACTAAGCGAACGCCTAATTCTCTCACTTTTTGAGCTTCGGCTTCCCAAGCTTGACAAACTTGGGCGAGAAAATCTTGACCTGAAGCACTATTTTCATCAAAGGTAGCTGTTTCACTTGTACCATAGTAACCAATCGCGGAAGCATTAACTAACACTGTAGGTTTGGGATTGGCTTTTGCTATGGCTTCAACTATTTTTTGCGTACCTAGTTGACGACTGTTGAGAACTTCTCTTTTGTGTGCTGGTGTCCAGCGAGTTTCGGCGATGGGTTCTCCTGCTAAATTGACCACACCATCACAACCAGCAATTACATCTTGCCACGCCCCGGATGTGGTGGGTGTATAAGCCACAATTTCTACATTGGGAAATGTTTGAGCCGGAAAGTTTCTCCGAGCTGATGTAGTGTTGCGGGTCAAGATGATGATTTGATGACCTTCTTTGTGTAGTCGCTGTACCAACCGAGTACCGACAAATCCTGTTGCGCCTGTAATTGCTACTTTCATAATGCACCGATACTCCACCAAATCCTTATTTTAAAGTTTTTTATCGACTTTTCAACTTATGTTTCGGGACTGGGGACTGGGGACTGGGGACTGGGGACTGGGGATTGGGATTAGCCAATACCCCATATAACTAAGTTAACGTGAGTTCGACCAGCGTTGTTTTGACCTCTCCCCCAACCCCTCTCCTACAAGGAGAGGGGAGTAAGAGGGTGATTTTTTCGTTTCTCCTCCCTCTCCTCGTAGGAGCGAAAAGTCTGTAGCTTGCTTCCCGTAGGGTGCGCCGGCTTCCGGCGTACAGAACTTTTCAAGAGAGAGGGAGGTTGGGAGGGAGAGGTTCATCGAACTCACGTTAAGTTAAGTATAGTTATTTGTTTTTGGTGGTGAATATGGTGGTGAACATCATCAAAATACCACCTATAAAAATCGTCAGCGCCAATCCTCCTGTAATCCAGTCCAGCAGATGTTGATTATCCATAGTCAAAAGTCCGTAGTTAAAAGTCCATAGTCCATAGTTTATAACGGTTGACTGTTGACTATTGACTATTGACTGTTGACTATTGACCAATTTAAAAATCTACTCCCCGTTTGAGTTCTACGCCTTGATTGGCGTAGTGTTTATGGCAGTAAACTTCAGAGTGAATGCTGGCTAGGTCAAAGTAGGCGGGATGATTTTGGCAACGGCCTGTGATGATGATTTCGGTGTCGCGGGGTTTGCGGAGTAAGGCTTGGACAATGGGTTCTACAGGAAGTAGTTCTAAGTCTACGGTGGGGTTGAGTTCGTCGAGGATGATGGTTTTGTAGAGTCCAGAGGCGATCGCAGTTTTCGCTATTTCCCAACCTCTTTGTGCTTCTACATAGTCTAACTCTTGGCGGGAATTGCGCCAGACGATCGCATCTCTGCCGCAGCGTTGATGGTCTACAACTTCAGGGTATGATTGCCGTAGGGCAGCGATCGCCGCATCTTCTGTATAACCGCTACCACCTTTGAGCCACTGCATAATTAGTACCCGCGTTGACCCCGGATGGTTGATTCCTCTACCAATAGCTTGTAATGCTTTACCTAGCGCACTTGTAGATTTACCTTTACCTGCACCTGTGTAAATTTCAATCCCATTCATCAAAAGTTCTTTGGCTGTGGGATGGTGCATGGGTTTCATTTCCGAATGTAAATCGGCAATGTCCAGTAACTTTTGCGGCGCACCTCTTCCTGTGGCGATGATTTCTAATTCTTGAGGTTTAGATTTTAAGGTCTGAACTACCTCATCTACAGAAAGTAATCCTAAATCTAAGACTGGGTTAATTTCATCTAAGACTACGACCGAATATAAACCAGAAGCGATCGCACCTTTAGCCACATCCCAACCCCGTCCCGCCTCAGCACGGTCAAAGGTTGTGATTTCCTCTGGGCCAAAAAATTCTGCTCTCCCGGTGCGTACTTGGTCGATTAAATGGGGAAAACCACGCTGTAAAGCTGCGATCGCCCCATCTTCATCATAATCCCGTTCCGGCCCTTTGAGAAAGCGCAGTAATAATACGCGATTGGAATTATTTGGTGTGTTTATCCCCAAGCCAATCGAGCGTAAAACTACACCCAAAGCCGCTTGAGATTTACCCTTACCGACACCATCATATACGTGAATTTGGCCAGTAAGCCGTTCTGAACGCACTTGCGCTGTGCGAATACCGATGCCGTTCCTTGTCATCTGTTGAAAAGCTCTATCATGGCAGTTTCCTATCTTACCGGAGTCAGTTGTCAGTTGTCAGTTGTCAGTTGTCAGTTGTCAGTTATCAGTTATCAGTTATCAGTTGTGCCTTTCCCCTTTCCCCTTTTCCCCCTTTTCCCCCTTCCCCTTTCCCTTTCCCCTTTTCCCCTTTCCCCTTTCCCCTTCCCCCTTCCCCTTTTCCCCAGTCCCCATTATTACAGCTATACTCTCTACAGTTTCTCTTTTTGTGAGTGTTTATGTTTGAAGATTTGGATCTACCCAGGGTGTGGCCGATTGGCACAATCTTATTTAACTTGTTGTTTTTACTGATAGCTATTCCTATAGAGGGCTATGTGTACCATAAGCGGCTGAACTTTGATAAAAAGACTAGTATTTTTTATGCGATCGCCGTCAATTGCTTTTCTGGTGTAATTGGTTGGGTAATATTTTTTATTATAGAGCCTTTATTAGCAGCGCCTTTAAAGGCAGAGTTAATTAGCTACATATTTTTTAACAGTCTTAGAGCTAGTAATAGTCAAGGTATTCTTATTGTCACTACATTCATAATTTTCTTCGCCACATTTATAATGAAATTCTTTCTGTTGCGGATTTTTGTTTTCACTTTAAGTGAAGATATCGGTAAAAAGAAAGAAGAACCACAATCATTTCCCCGCCAAAGTAATCGCTTTATTAGTAAAATAAATTTTCAGGATACTAATTTAGTTACTACAACACTTATTGCCAATTCTTTAAGTTACACTGCCATCACTGCTGTTCTATTAATTCGCAACAATAGATAGTTAAAATCAATTACTTTTTATCAAATTCTCTAACGAAAATGCTGGAGGTAAAGTTGTGAATTTATTCTTTAAAGACCTTTTTGGTATCTTCAATATTTTTGAAGGTGTTTATGAACGAGCCAGAAAAATATTAATCCCACCCAAGGCTTATTCTTGGCAAACATTTATTTATTTGAGTCTTTTTTCTTGGATAATGTCTTATTGTGCTACTGGTTACATTAGAGATATTATTGCACTCTGCGGTTGGTTGTTTTTAATAGCAGGTACAGCTTGGTACACAACTGATGATCCTTTGCGAGTCCCTGGTACTTTTATGCCAGTAGGAGCAGTGATTACAGGATTTCTAGTTAGTGTTTTTGCTTTTGGTGATCAGCAAAATGTAATCACACCTAGAACAATTGTACTTTGGCCGACAATATCAGCATTAATTACAGCAATTCCCGAATTTATTGAAGGAAATGATGTTGAGTCTAAAACTCGGATTCCTAAACCAGAGGCTCGGCAAAAAATTATTGTTTTAGTAGCTAGTTGTATGATTATTAGTTGCTGGCTGCAATTTTATTTTGTGATGGATAATTGGTTAAAGCAATATCCTAGTTTATTAGCTGAAGATTTTGGACGTAGTAATTTTGTACTTACTAGAATAGAGCGAGAAAAAATTCCCCGTAATGGAGTGCTGATTTTAGATAGACTGCAACCATTAGTTGAGGAAGAAATTGGTGAAAAACCTTGGTCGCAAGTTGAAAGATGGCTGATAGAAGCGAATACCAATGTAGCTAAATTGGGTAAACAAGTATTAGATAATAATTTGTCGCAGTACGAAGAGAAGGAACTCTGGCGTGTGGAACCACGGGTGTTTAACATTAAATCTGGCTATAGATTAGATTTACTTAGTATTTGGACAGGCCCAACTGCTAGCCCTCGTGGTTACTTTCTTCGCAAATCCTGTTCAATCAATCCTGTAAGCGCAACACCAAGAACTACCACAAACAGTAGAATACCGGAGGATAAAAGCGCAGTTGCAGAAATACAATGCGATCGCAACAGTAAATTGTTCTCAGGTGCAGTACCACCGCAGCAGTGAGGGACTGGGGAGTCAGTGAACAGTTATCAGTGAACAGTGAACATCACCTGATAACTGATAACTGATAACTGTCAACTGATAACTGATAACTGTCAACTGATAACTGATAACTGTCAACTGATAACTGATAACTGTCAACTGATAACTGATAACTGACTATGATGAAAACTTTTGTAATTGCTAAGAATGTATTTCAGGAAGTAGTGCGCGATCGCATCCTCTATATTATCGGTTTTTACGTTTTAGCTTTGGCTGTGGCTATCCGCGCTTTACCTGAGTTTGCTGCTTCCACTCAAAATAAAATGTTTCTCGACTTCGGTTTGGCGGCGATGAGTGCTATCAGTTTAATTATCGCTATATTTGTGGGTACAGGATTGATTAATAAGGAAATAGAGAAGCGCACTATTTTGTTATTAATTGCTAAACCTGTGAGTCGGGGAGAAATTATCACAGGGAAATTTTTTGGTTTATCTTCTGTGCTGGCTGTTTTAATTGCCAGTATGACAGTGATTTATTTGCTATTTTTGCAGTTTGGCAATATTCCCCATACAACTGCAAGTATTTTAATCGCCGCCGTATTTTTATGTTTACAGCTATCTTTGATGGCTGCTGTGGCTATTACCTTTGGGGTATTTACTAGCACATTGTTGGCTGTCGCTTTAACTTTTGCTGTGTATTTAATGGGGAATATTACGCAAAATTTGGTAGATTTTAGTCGGCTGAGTCGTAACCCTGTAATTGAAAGTATTAGTCAGATTTTATACTTGGTTTTGCCAGATTTATCTCGATTAGATTTGAAAAATGATGCTGTATATGGTCTACAAGCACTACCTGATCCATTTGCCTTGTTTGGTAACGCTGGCTATGGTTTGATTTATATTGTGATGTTATTGGCGATCGCTATTTCTCTGTTTTCACGACGAGAATTTTAGCTCATTCAAAAATCCCTATCTGGGGATGGCGAATCTTTCCATCTGGCATCATGGTGTGACGTAGCTTGTAGTTTGATAAATATCTAAAATTCACCATATTTTGGAAATCAACGTAGGGTGGGCAATGCCCACCTTATCATGGGTTTGGTGGGCATTGCCCACCCTACAAATAGCTGTATTTAATATTACTCTTCTTCCCAACTACGTAACTGTAGATACACCAATACCAAAGCCAGCGCTAACAGCACCGTTGCGGCGGCGGCGGCGTAACCAAAATCAAATTGAGCGAAAGCTTCTTGGTAAATGTAGTAAACCAATAAGTTAGTTGTATTTAAAGGGCCTCCACCCGTTATGACGTAAACTTGCTCAAAACTCCGCAATGTAAAAATAGCGGTGGTGACTGTAGCAAAAATTAAAGTAGGTCTTAATCCTGGTAAGGTAATATGCCAAAATTGTCGCCAACCATCAGCCCCATCTAATTCTGCGGCTTCATAGCGGCTAGGAGGAATGGCTTGTAACCCCGCCAAAAACACCACCATATTAAATCCGATTTGTTTCCAAATACTGACAATAATTATTACAGGCATTGCCCAGAATGTATCTCCTAGCCAGGAAATTGGCGGGATGTCAAATATATTTAAAAATGCGTTTATCGGGCCAGAGGTTTGAAACAACCAACGAAAGCCTAAACCAGCCGCTACCAAAGAAATAATTGATGGGAGAAAATAAGCACTCCGCAGCACTCCCCGTAATATTAGGGAACGGTTTAATAAAACTGCCAACCCCAGAGGAATAACTAAGCTAGGAACTAAGGAAGCTAAGGTAAAATAAGTGGTGTTACCCAGAACTTGCCAAAAATCAGCGTTAAGTAACAATCGCCAGTAGTTTTTTAACCCTACCCAATATATGCCTGTAGAAGTGAAACTACCAGCAGTAAAGCTGAGATAAAACAAATAAGCGATAGGCCATAGGACAAATAAACCCAACAAAATTACAGCCGGGGCAAGAAAAGTCCATGCGGCGAATGTATCATTATCTAACCATGACTTAGTAGACATTTTTGGCATTATAATTTTCCTCTTGGCTAGTTTAAGAAGAGAGGTTAGGAGTTAGAGGCTAGGGGAGAAAGGGAGGAGAGAGAAAACTTTTTGATAGCAGTGTTTAGATAGATTCAGAGATGGAATAATCATAAAACTGCGATAGTTTAAAGCTTTTAAAACTGTCCCCCTCCGGGTTCGCCAGTTCCCAGGGCGCGGGAAACCCGCCTACAGGACTGGACTCACCTGTCACCTGTCCCCTATCCCCTTGACTTCCAGCTTCTAGTCTCTAAAACATCCCGGTAATTTTGAATTGTGAATTGTTTTATGAACCTCCGCCCTGATTTTACCTTTAGCCTTGTTTCTCCCAACATTGATAGTCATAAATTTTTTGCAGGTACTCCATTGAAATTAGGGATAATGGCTTCTGGTAGTGGTAGCAATTTTGAGGCAGTTGCTCAAGCTATTGATGATAAGCAACTTAATGCCCAAATACAAGTTTTAATTTACAATAATCCCGCAGCTAAAGCAGCCAGTAGAGCTGCTAAGAGGGGGATAGAAACGGTTTTGTTAAATCACCGTGAATATAAAAACCGGGAAGTGTTTGACCAAAAAATTGTCCAAACTCTACGGGAATATGATGTGGAATGGCTAATTTTAGCAGGCTGGATGCGGGTGGTAACGTCAGTTTTAATTGATGCTTTTCCTGACAGAATTATTAATATTCACCCTAGTTTATTACCTAGTTTTAAAGGCATTCATGCTGTAGAACAAGCGTTAAAAGCTGGTGTAAAAATTACTGGCTGCACGGTGCATTTGGTGCGTTTAGAAGTGGATAGCGGCCCTATTTTGATGCAGGCGGCTGTGCCGATATTACCAGATGATACAGCCGAAACACTCCACGCCAGAATTCAAGTTCAGGAACACCGAATTTTACCACAGGCGATCGCACTAGCGGCTCAGGCTAATTTGATTACCCATGTATCTGTATCAGGTATTGGTTGAAATAGTATGAGCCGCATATTTTTTGATAAAAATAAAAACCCTCTTTTTAAAGAGGGTGTTGTTATCTTGAGTAATGAATTTTAACCAAAGAGAGTGAGATGTCGCTCATCTAATCGTTATAGCAGGGGACAGGTTATAGGTGACAGGTGAAGAAGCTTTTCTCTGTATAGATTTTATGATTCGTCAATGTCCGCGCCCTATGTCTTGCTTGCTATACATCTAATAGAATCCTCTTTTTTCTTCGCCTTAACCTCCTACAATTAGATGACCCATTTGGGTGATCACAACCTCACCCAAATGGGCGAGTTATACCAATTTGAAAAAAGAATGCGACAGATATATGGGTAGGGGCGCACAGCTGTGCGCCCCTACAAATAATCGATGTGTTGCAAGTATTTTTTGAATCAGTCAGGACTTACGCAAGTGTCACAATTGGTGGTTGGTGCGTGACGCTACAAGTCTTATGACTACGTTCAAATATTTTCTTAGCGTCACACACCCTACAGAAAAAATATGCCAGTTGCGTAAGTCCTATCAGTATTAGTTTTTTGACTGGCGCAGCTTCCACAAAAAACTAGAAATTAAATTTGTCACAATATGAGCCACAATTGGCACTAGCAAGTTTCCACTCCACAAGGCACTGTATCCTAATATTACCCCAACCACAGTTGCCCAAACTACATAAGGCCATTGTTGGGAACCACTAAGATGTAAAATGCCAAAGCATAAACTAGAGCCAATAACCGCAAAATGATCTAATCCTAAAGCGGGTAACATTACACCACGAAATAATAATTCTTCACTTAATCCTGGTAGTAACCCCAACCATATTAAGTCCGGCCATGCCAAAGGTTTCAGCACTAATTCTAAGTAATAATCAGCACTTCTGCGATATGGTTTCCAGAAACGATAAACTATCCCACTTAAAACGGTAATTATTAAGCCTACACCCAACCCTAGCCCAAAATCCCTTGGATACCAATGCCATTCAAATAACAAAAAGTTACCAAAACGTAGCCACACTTTGGCAACTGCCCATAATAAAACAGCAGTTACACCCATCGCTACTAGGACTTGGGTACGTGTTAAGTAAGGAATTTCTGGTTCTTGTTTTTGTTGTTCAACCACGGGTGTTTTTGGGGACTGGGGAAGGGGGAAAGGGGAAGGGGGAAAGGGGAAGGGGGAAAGGCACAACTGACAACTGATAACTGATAACTGATAACTGTCAACTGTCAACTGTCAACTGACTAATACCTGCTTTATGGGCTACTATAAGACCTACTGCTTCTAAATAAGATTTTACTTGTGTGAATTTAATATTTAACGCTTGGGGTGGGACTTGGATTTGAGTTTTATTTTCCTCGACGGTGATAATTTGACATTGCTTATTGCTTAAGCTGAGTAAGGCACTGCTACCGCAGGCTGTTGCTGGCATGATAATAGCATCTACTTGCTCTGCCCAGATATCGTTCGGCTGAGATTGAATTGATCCTTTCTCTAATATAAATTGTGGGGCGCGACTCAAGCCTACGAGTACGCTTGGTAAAAAAGTATAACCTAATTCTTCTGCCGCCGAACGGGGTGATAAATCTGGATGTGGGGGTTCTGGGGCGAAGGCGGGGGAATGGGCGCAAGGAATTTGGAAATTTCTGACTAGTAAATGGCTAATGACTGCTTCTGCGCCAGCTATGGGATCTACGCCTTTACCTTGGCGGTAGTTTTGGGCTGCTTCCTCATCTATATCATCGGGGAAACGGGCGACAACTGCGATCGCCTCTGCCCCTGTTTTGTTAATTAATGTTTCCGCTCCTCGTAATAAGCTGTCGGGGTTGCCAATTGTTCCCCAGCTTGCGCCTGATGGGGCTGTCCGCAATTCTACATTCAAGGGGGCATCGGTAATTACATGATCTGTGATGGTTAAGCCTAATGTTGCCCGCGCTGCATCGGCGGCTTGGAGGTGGCGGAGTTTTAAATCTGGTTCGATTGCCTGATCTAACAGTAAACCAATTTTGTTATTACGTACCGGACGCAATCCCCAGCATCCGGCGGCAAATTTGTCAAGCCCGTAGCCTTCCACATACAAGGCGTTGGGGATATTCCAGTATAGGCTAGCACCGTTGAGAACGTTGGGGTGGGTGATCAGGCGATCGCAAACCTGTGCTAATAATCTAGCTACGGGTATAGCATCACCTGCATACCCCCCAATCGCCGCACCAACGCCAGTTGGTACTATGAGGATGGCAGTGTAGGGACGTTGCATCATGAGTGCTGAGTTATGAGTAGATACAAGACTATTTATTCTTGAATGTAGAGACGTTGCATGCAACGTCTCTACATAATTTATTCAGCACTCCCCGTAGTTACCACAGCTTCCACAGTAGCCTTTTGCTGTTCATCATCGACAGCAGTAATTGCCCAACGCAGAGGTTCACCTTGCTTTTTCAATTCCGCTTCAATGGCTGCTTGTAATTCTGTGGGTGTTTCTTGGATGTCGATTTCTGCGCTAATAAAATGAGTTGTCATGGCTGGCAATCCGGTTGATTTGTAAAATATAGAATAACCGATTTCAGCCGTATGCCAATACTATTATGGATAATCAGCAGTCATATAGTTTTTTTTACCCCAGTCAGAAGCAAGAATAATTGAACGCAGATGCACGCAGATGCACGCAGATAAATTTATAATTCAGCAGATTAGGAAGCGTTATATATATTTTTTCTAAATTTATTGATTTAAGCGGTAACGGGTAATAGCTAATAGGTAATTATTTTTTACCATTACCAATTACCGCAATTATATTACTTCCCGAATTGCAATTGATAAACTGTGTCTTCTTTTTCTGTTTCAATTTTCAAATCAGAACGAGGATAAGCGACACAAAGTAAAGCGTAACCTTGTTTTTGTAATTCTGGGCTAACCCCCATACCATCGGTTTGATCTACAGTGCCGCCGTTAATAATTTGAGCAGCACAAGTTGTACAAACGCCAGCGTGGCAAGAACTAGGCAATTCTAGCCCTAGCTCATCGGCAACTGATAAGATGGTTTTATCTTCAGGGACTTGTAAAGTGTGGGTTTTACCTTGGTGCAGAATTTCAACGGTGTATGTTTTAGACATATACAAAATCTGAGTGAAGCAAATGGCAAATAAAATATCTTATCTTATAAATAGGTAGTCAATCAAATCGAGTCAGGGCAACATAGGAATTATTAGCAAATAGCTATAACTCCAAAAGTAGCTATACAGTGATAATTATAAGTCCCTGCCAGACAAAAAAATCAAAAAAGGAATCTCACTTTGTATTAGTTCTGCTACGGAAGACTGATCAGGTGGTATTCTTCTGCGACGTAGACAGTGATTATAAAATTTGACGAAGGTTAAACCAATCTTGGAGTACACAATGCTGGAATCATACCGTCAACACGTTGCTGAAAGAGCAGCACTAGGGATTCCTCCCTTACCGTTGGATGCAAAACAAACTTCAGAATTATGTGAATTACTGAAGAATCCACCTAAAGGGGAAGAAGATACATTATTACATTTATTGCGCGATCGCATATCCCCTGGTGTTGATCCTGCGGCTTATGTCAAAGCTGGGTTTCTTACCGCCATTGCCAAAAAGGAAGTAAAAAGTCCCATCATCTCACCCATACAGGCGGTGCAGTTGTTAGGAACAATGGTAGGCGGTTATAACGTCCAATCTTTAATTGAGTTGCTGCAATTTCCCACCGTATCTGTTTCTGACTCTTCCGAAACACCCTTGGTAATGGGTGGAGAAGGAAAAGAACCAATAGCCGCCCACGCCGCCGCCGCCCTCAGCAAAACCTTGTTGGTGTATGATGCTTTCCACGATATTTTGGAATTGGCAAAAACCAACCCCTACGCCAAACGGGTTATAGACTCCTGGGCAGAGGCGGAATGGTTTACATCTCGCCCCCAACTACCAGAATATATTAACGTCACCGTCTTTAAAGTGCCTGGGGAAACCAACACCGATGATTTATCTCCCGCCACCCACGCCACCACCCGCCCAGATATTCCTCTACACGCCTTAGCGATGTTAGAATCAAGGCAACCGGGTAGTTTGGAAACTATTGCTGAGTTGAAGAAGAAAGGACATCCGGTAGCTTATGTGGGGGATGTTGTCGGGACTGGTTCTTCGCGGAAATCAGCGATTAACTCAGTGTTGTGGCATACAGGGGAAGATATACCTTATGTTCCCAACAAACGCGCTGGGGGGTATATTTTAGGTGGTGCGATCGCGCCCATCTTTTTCAACACAGCCGAAGATGCTGGTGCTTTGCCCATCCAGTGCGATGTCACCAAACTAGAAACCGGTATGGTAATTACCATCTATCCCTACAAAGGCACAATTACCAACGAAGCCGGCGAAGTCATTTCTACCTTCACCCTCAAACCAGACACTATCCTCGATGAAGTCCGCGCCGGTGGACGTATTCCCCTACTTATCGGGCGTACCCTCACCGACAAAACCCGCCAAGCCCTTGGTTTACCACCCAGCACCGTCTTCATCCGTCCCCAACAACCAAAAGACACAGGTAAAGGCTACACCCTCGCCCAAAAAATGGTCGGTAAAGCTTGCGGTTTACCCGGTGTCCGTCCCGGTACATCCTGCGAACCCATCATGACAACCGTTGGTTCCCAAGATACCACCGGCCCCATGACCCGCGACGAACTCAAAGAACTCGCTTGTTTGGGTTTCAGTGCTGACTTAGTAATGCAAAGCTTCTGTCACACCGCCGCCTACCCCAAACCAGTAGATATCAAAACCCACCACGAACTCCCCGACTTTTTTGCCTCCCGTGGCGGTGTAGCCTTGCGTCCAGGTGATGGTATTATTCACTCTTGGCTCAACCGGATGCTATTACCCGATACCGTAGGTACTGGCGGCGACTCCCATACCCGCTTCCCCTTGGGAATTTCCTTCCCCGCCGGTTCCGGGTTAGTAGCCTTCGCGGGTGCGTTGGGTGTCATGCCCTTGGATATGCCAGAATCAGTTTTGGTAAAATTCACAGGAGAATTGCAACCAGGAATTACCCTACGGGATATTGTCAACGCAATTCCTTACGTCGCCATTCAACAAGGCTTGCTGACAGTAGAGAAGGAGAACAAAAAAAATATCTTCTCAGGACGCATCATGGAAATTGAAGGCTTACCAGACTTGAAAGTTGAACAAGCCTTTGAACTTACCGACGCAACCGCCGAACGTTCCTGTGCAGGTTCCACCATTAAGCTGAGTGTCGAGACAGTAGCCGAATATCTGCGTTCCAACGTCGCCCTACTCAAGAACATGATTGCACGGGGTTATCAAGACTCCCGTACTATCTTGCGCCGTATCGCCCAAATGGAAGCATGGTTAGCCAACCCCGTATTATTAGAAGCCGATGCGGATGCGGAGTATGCAGCAATAATTGAGATTGATTTAAACGAAATCAAAGAACCAATTGTGGCTGCTCCCAATGACCCCGATAATGTTAAATTATTATCGGCAGTTGCTAATGACCCAGTACAAGAAGTATTTGTCGGTTCTTGTATGACAAATATCGGTCATTATCGAGCCACAGCGAAAGTTTTGGAAGGTGCAGGTGCAGTCAAAACTCGCCTGTGGATAGCACCACCCACCCGCATGGATGAACACCAATTAAAAGAAGAAGGTGTGTATGGCGTGTTTGGTGCGGCTGGCGCGAGAACAGAAATGCCTGGATGCAGCTTATGTATGGGAAATCAGGCGCGAGTAGCCGATGGCACAACTGTATTTTCCACCTCCACCCGCAACTTCAACAACCGTATGGGTAAAGGTGCGCGAGTGTATTTAGGTTCCGCCGAATTAGCCGCCGTTTGTGCCTTGTTAGGACGCATCCCCACAGTACAGGAATACCTTGATATTGTGGCGAATAAGATTCATCCTTTTGCTGAGAATTTGTATCGGTATTTAAACTTTGATCAAATTGTCGGTTTTGAGGATGAAGGGCGGGTGATTTCTCAAGAGGAGCAAGCTTTGTTGTTATAGTTTAACTAGGGTGAGCTTTTTAGCTCACCTTTTATATACGACATTTAACATAATGTATTTATAGAAAATAAAGGTCAGTAATTTATGAGACTTGACATAGTAAAATACATATACAATCAAGGTTGGACTAGTCAATGGGAAATAGAAGAATTTCGATTAAATACAATTAATTTAATTGTTGGTAAAAACGCTAGTGGAAAGACAAAAATTGTCCGAACAATATATCGCATTTCCCAATTATTATCAGAAAGTGGCACTCTTAAAGCTAATTCTAGAAAAGACGAATGGCATTTATACTTTGACATTGATAATGCTCAAGAAAAAACAGAATATATATTGAAATTAGAAAAAGGTTTTGTAATTGAAGAAAAATTAGTCATAGGCGAAAAGACTCTTTTAGAGCGAAATCAATCAGGTGAAGGTAAAATATTTGCTCAAGAACTCGGTCAAGAAATGCGTTTCCAAGCTCCTCCAACGGAACTTGCTGTTGTCAAACGCAGAGACTCAATTCAACATCCTTTTCTGGAAAAAATTTATCAATGGTCAAATTCACTAAGATTTTATGAATTTGGTACAGAATTAGGAAAAGATACATTAATTAAAATTCTACCAACAACAGAATTAATAAAAAATGAAACTGATTTTAAAGATTCTGATTATGTTGTAGGTATTTTTGTTATTGGACAGAAAGAATTCGATCAAGAGTTTACGCAAGCAATTATTAAAGATATGAAGAGAATTGGGTACAATATATCAGATATAAATTTAAAAATACCATCATTTTTAAATTCTGATATTTCTTTGTCTGATAATTCAGAAAATTTACCACAGTTTCTATATGTTAAAGAGGATGAATTATCTTCTGTAACAGAACAGTCCGAAATGTCACAAGGAATGTTTAGAGCATTATCATTATTTATTCAAATCAACTATTGTTTAATGTCTAGTCAACCAAGCTGTATTGTCATTGATGATATTGGAGAAGGATTAGACTATCAACGCTCATCTTCGATAATTCAGGTTTTAATAGAAAAAGCAGCAAAAGGCTCTGTTCAACTTATTATGACTACTAATGATGAATTTATTATGAACGGTGTTCCTCTCGAATATTGGTCAGTAATTGAGAGAAAACCGGGTAGTGTAAAGCTACATAATAAATTCAATGATTCAGAAAAAATAGAAGAGTTTAAATTTATTGGTTTAAATAATTTTGACTTTTTTACAAGTCAGTTTTATTTACAAGATATAGAAACAATACAATAATTAAACTGCATAAAAACTAAAAGAATGCAACATCCCAAAAAGCTGGCTATTTTTGTGGAAGGTCAGACAGAGCAAATATTTGTTGAAAAACTATTACTAGAAATTGTCGGATACAAGCAAATTAGCATTGAAATTAGAAAATTTTCAGGTGGTAAATCAAATCGTAAAACTGAAACCGTAAAACTGGGTAGTCCTGATAGTAATTATTATGTTCTCTTGTACGATTGCGGTAGTTACTCTCATGTATTATCTGACATTAGGAAACAATATATTAGTTTAAATAATAATGGATATTCAAAAATTATAGGATTGAGAGATTTAGAACAAACACTACTTACGGAAATTAGTAAGTTGGAAAAGAGTATTCAATCTAACTTAAAGCCACTTACACAAGGTGGTATCCCAGTGTCAGTATGTTTAGCCGTTAAGGAGATAGAAGCATGGTTTTTATCTGAATGGAATCATTTCTTGAAAATAGATTCTTCTCTAACTCTACAATTCATCGAGCAAAACTGTGGTTTTAATCCACAATTGGTAGATGTTGAGCAAAGATTAGACCCTTCTGAAGATTTAAACTTTATTTATAATTTAGTAAATAAGACATATAGCAAGAATGCTAATGATGTACAAGATATAGTCAATAATCTTGATTATGAATTTATATATCTTGATTTAGTTAATACTGTTAAATATCTCGGATATTTTATTAAAGAAATTGATAAGTTTTTAATATAATATAAATTTATAACCGTGAAACGGTTTACAATGAGTTTTTTCAACAAGTCGCTATTAAATTTATTTTAGTAACTTATCATGTATCACTATTAATTGTTAATTTAGAACAAGAGGAGGTTTTGCAATGGATAGATTGACACACTATCAAAATCTCATCAAGCAAATTCTCACAGAGTACCAAAAAATATCTGCACAAATTCCTGATATTGATATTGATGAGGAGCTAATTTTTGATGATGAAAGAAGCCAATATCTTTGGTTTAATATTGGTTGGAAACAAGGCAAGAGAGTTAAAGGTATTTCTGTTTATACCCGGATTAAAAATGAGAATATTTATATAGAAGAAGATTGGACTGAGGAAGGAATTGCAACTGAGTTAATGCGCTTAGGTGTTCCGGCTAGTGATATTGTATTGGCATTCCAGCCGCCAGAGGTGAGGCAATATACTGAGTTTGCAACTGCTTGAAAATATTTCTCTTGCAATGAAAAACGGGTGATTTCTAGAGAAAAGCAAGCTTTGTTGGTATAGTTTAACTAGGGTGAGTCTTGATGGCTCACCCTAATATATTTAAAGAGAATCAAGTATGTGCAGTACCAAATAGAATTTAAGCCCAAAGCAATTAAAGATTTAGAGAAATTTCCTGTAGATATCAGAGAACGCATTATCAGTAAAATTGAAGCGATGCAAGATGACTTACAGGGAGATGTCAAACGCTTAACCAACTTTACGCCAGAATATCGTTTGAGAGTAGGTGATTATCGAGTTTTGTTTGAATTAGAAGAACAGACTATCATGATATATAGGGTGAAGCATCGCAGTAAAGCTTATGAGTAAAAGGAGTTTTAAAAATGATTGAATTACATCCTGAGTTTTTAACAAAAAATGGTCAAAAGCAATTTGCTATTTTACCTTATGAGGAGTTTTTAAAAGTTCAGGAATTGTTAGAAGATTTGGAAGATTTACAGGATTTAAGAAATGCAAAAACAGAAGAAAAAGATAGTGATTCGGTATCTTTAATCGAAGTAAAAAAAATGTTATTATCCTAAATTTGCTAATTAGGCTGAGTGGTAATTTCTCACTTTACTTTGATGATGAAAGAAACCAAAATTTATGCTTTAATATTGGTTAGTAACAAGGAAAGAGAGTTAAAGTTGTTTCTGCTTATACCCGGATTAAAAATGAGAAGATTTATATAGAAGAAGATTGAACTGAGGAAGGAATCGCAACTGAGTTAATGCGCTCAGGTGTTCCGGCTAGTGATATTGTGCTGGCTTTTCAGCCGCCAGATGTCAGGCAATATACTGAGTTTGCCACAGCTTGAAAATATTCCTATTGCGGCTGTAAATGTAATGTAATAATTATCCTGGGGCATGATTAATAATGACTCAACCCAATTTAATTAATCAATCTGATGTCAGTCAGGTTAGTGAAGAAAGTTGTCTGATAGAAATATTAGAAGAGATTCAAGAAACACCGCAAGAACACTGGTCAAATTTGCTGGAAATTATCAGGGTTTTTCGGAAAAGTGTAACTAGTAGACGAGAATTGTTAACTCATCTTCAACAAGAAAATTTAGATAGACAAAATCAAGAGATTTTAAATCAACAACATCAAGCACTTCAAGAATTAACCAGAGAGTGGTTAGAAGAAGGTGATGAACAAGAGCAAACGGAAACTTGGGAATCTTTAACTCAAGGAATCGATGATAATCCTTTTTAAACTTGGCATCGATTATCATGAATAATCAGTTTCAATTTCTGAGTCCCAAATCTGTGTTCCTCCTACCTCAAGTCCCCAAACTCGTTTAGCAACCTGAGTTAGTATCTCTTGACGTTTTTCTATTGACTCTGAGTTCCAATATTCAAATTGTTGAATACCCAATAATTGAATTGCACGATTCAACTGAGTATTATTTCCTACATTAGGTTTTTCTACTAATGAGCGAGTTGTAAAAATTTGTGATTCTCTATAACCTAACTTTTTCTGCTCATAGGGTTTATCAGACACTGAAGTATTTATAGTTTTCTCTAACAATGTCAGATTTCCTAGCTTTTGCACATAGGATTTGTAATCTTTAGGCTTATCGAAAATATTTATTATCTCTGTACTACTTGATTGTGGCAATATATGTTCAATGTGATGGCTTTTATTTAAATACCAATCTAATGGCTTAGAATTACTATAGACTAAATCATCTATATATTGGTTTATTTTTGCAAGGATGTAACGTACTCTAAACTTAGCTACTTTTGCATCAGTTAGATCACGGAAAGTTAATTCAAAATCATCTCGCATAGATAAAAACTCTGGAAGAAATTGTACTTTTATAAATTTAATAAATTCCTCTTCAGTGCGAACCTCACGTAACTTTTTGCTCCACTGAGAAAAAGTACGTATGATATTAACATCTTTACGTCGGCTGGAGCGAGTAATAGTGTAAAAAAACAATAGATTCTCTACGTAAAGACATAGCTTTACAAATAATTCTTTTTTAAGGTGTCTTCCAGCAAGTAATAGAATAAAATGCTGTCTATATCTTTGCTGTAGCCTTTGTATATTTTTCAGATATTGATTATCGGAACTATCAGTATTTTTAGCTTGGCTAAAATAACAATAATGTTCACAAGCATGAATTAACTCTTCAACAAATTTTAAGGGATTATCAAAAATGCCATACTTTTTACCCTCTTCAAGAAACCAGTTATAAATATCTTCTTCAGGAAAAGTATTTTGAAGACTTACATCATAATGAGACATAACATAATATCGTAAGAATCTTAATGGTTCTTCTTTGTGTTTATATAATGTTTTCATTAATTTATCCCATTTGGTTTTAAGTTTATGCCAATGGGAGTTGTCATTTTTTTCCCTGGATGTACTAATAAAAAGGTAGTTTTTCAATAAATCTATCGATGTTAAGCCAACACCTCTGTCATTGATTGTTTCAAACACTTTTAACGCATTTTTTAAATTTGGTGTTTCAATCCTAATTAGTTTAATTTTATTGCCTAAGCCAGAGGAAAATTGTTTTAATGCTTGAGGATTGTTAAAATATCTATCTTCAACAAATTCTTTAATTAAATCATAGGCATCAAGTATTTTTTCGGCTGAACTTGAAGCATATTTACTTCTTTCGTTCCATTTTACTGTATTATCAGCTATTGCTTCTAATAAAGCAGCAGCATCACTATCATATTGAAGAGATAATCTATATTTATTAATATCATCACCAGTCATTAAATCCTGAGAAACTCCAGAAATAAGACTTTCTAAGGCTTTTGATGGTTGACTATATTCTGCTAGGCAGTCACGAATAATACAAAATATTAAATATATAGTTGTTAATCTTTGCTGCCCATCTATTAACTGATAAGTTCTATCACTATCTCTAAAAACAACTATTGATCCAAGAAAATACTCTGTATCTTCTTTTAAATCTTCTTCATCATATAACTCAAATACTATGTCTTGCAGTAGTTTTTCCACATTTGATTTTTGCCATACATATTCTCTCTGAAATTCTGGTACAGAATAGAACTCTTTAAATAACCCTCTTCTGTCACTTTCCGAAATAAGCAAGTAGTAAATAACTGAAATTAGCCAGAAGAGAAAAAAGGTTTAAATTGGTTCATGGTAGAAATTAGGTGATTAAATCCAAGCAA